>JAQXDE010000032.1 GCA_029251525.1 Saprospiraceae bacterium
AGAGAAATATTAAAAGGAAATATTTAATAAGATTTCCCATTAAAATAAAAGCCCTGTTGACATTTAATTTGTCAACAGGGTTTCCATTTTTGGTAGAGGTATTTTCTATGTCTAGCAAAGCTCTATTTTATATATTTTGACTTTGAGAAATCCGCTATCATAAAATTAAAGGCTAAATGTGGTAGAATACCTTTAAGACCAATCAATCAAATTATGAGCTTATATTAAATCCATCAGTTTGGGGCCCATAAATCCATTAAAGCATAAAATTAATTTATTCCTTTAACCACCGATTCATAGATAATCACCTTCTCAAAAAGGTGATTACTCTAAAATGATTAATTGAGGTAATTCAGCTTGACAATGATCTCTTTTTGAATCAAAGGAGCAAATCAAAGAATTAATACTAAAAATACCACCTAATTCTCTTGGTTTTTCTGTGGGTTATCTAATAAGTTTAGATTGAAGAATTTAGAATCATTTATAACTTTTCTCAAAGACGATTTAAATAGTTTATTATCAGATTCACTTTTGGGACTTTTTAACCAAAACTAAACGACCTGCTCAAATTTGTGATTCATTATTCTATCATTTAAAACAAATGCCATTAATCTGAGAAGATTAACAGCACTTTTATACTCTTTTAAAATTCTTTTGAAAAACCTCAAAACACACTCTCCACAAATACTTCTGCCATAGAATCATCTCGTTTATTTAGTTCATGCATAGTAATAGTTGCAGTCACAGCAGCTAACAAAGGGGCTAAGGCGGCACCAATTAATGGTAGCAACATTAAAACATAAATAACAATTCCAATTCCAATCGACACGCCTATATATTGACGAGTATATTTAAAACTCTGCTTGATACTCATGTGATAAATCTCATTGTAATTATCGATAATCACAAAACCCAAGAAAAAACATTGAATGAAAAAATTCACAACTGAACTTATTAGCTTAAGACCGAAAATTGAAAGGCCAGCATTAACCAAAATAGTAAAAACGGTTTCCATAACAAAAGCAAATAATACAACTTTAAACATTCTAACTTGAGCCTTAATAAAAGAACTCAAATTCGCTTCTGCTTTTTCCCCAGTTAATATTTCTAACGTCTTTCGAGCAAAATGAAAAATCACAACTTCTAATAATATTAGGATTGCGTACTTGAAGCCACTCATTTTAAAAAGGTCATACCCCTCCTCTAAAGTATCACCAATCAGATCACCTAAAATATTAAATGAAATACCTTGTTCTGAAGTTTGATTAAAAAAATCATTAAAAACTCCTGCAAATTTTAAACTCAACAATGCTCCTAAAAATAATAAGAACTTGGTAACCCAACTATAATCTAAAAATCCCTGCCAAATCTTATTCTTTTTTATAAAAGGAAATACCTCCCGATAATTTTTTATTGTGGTGATAAAATCTCTTTGAAAAAAGTGGATGAAAGAAATTAAGTTCATCGTAAATTTCTTATTTTATACTGCTTATAAAATGATTAAAACAAAGTTTATAACAATTAACTTACTTTAAATTTTCTATTCAAATAGGTTTTTGTAATCATTAGATGATTCATCTTCTTGTCGTGATTCAGGTCGAGCCACCTCGATATTTAAATCTAAAGTTTCTGTATTTGTACCATCTCCCATCAATAAAATATTACTTCTCTTTTCATACTCTTCTAACATCTTGATTCCCTCTTCCTCAAATACACCATTTTGCAAATCAATAGAATCCATGAATCCCGAAGACATTTCCATAAATCGCTCCATCTCCCCTACTTTGTCAGCCACATCATCAGCCACTCTTTCCATCGCCATATCAAACATTGCACGTTTATCAGGGTCTCCAGAAATGACACTCATTGCAGATTTCATTGCTGAATGAGACCCCCTAATTGCTTTACGTTCTTGTTTTTTCAACGCTACATTATCAGCTGTATCTTCTATCAGAATTTCAGAATTTTGATACATTTTAGAGAGGATTCGATACAAAATTTGCATTCGATTATGTAATTTATCATATTTAGCATTCACCTCTTTTAATCTCGCAGCTTTTCGGCTTGACAAAATCATTTGTTTCTCCATTCCTTTTTCTCTTGCCTTACTAGCCAATTTCATATTAGTGTCTATCTCCTTTGTATTGGAATCCATTATAGTTTTCAATTTCCTCATTTGACCTTTAAGTGCACCGATCTGTTCACTCATTTTACGTAGGTTACTTTTCAAATCATCCACATAACTTTCCAATATTCCAATTGGATCAATATTCACAAATACACCTGTTACCTTACGCATTACACTTTTATACATATACCAAATAAGGTTTCGCATTTTAGGATCTAGAATCATATAAATTACCGCCCCTAAAACTGCTAAAGTAGCTACTAGACTAATTGTTCCAGTAAAAAGTCCAATAATTACATCAATATTAGTTGCAATTCCATACCCTGCTAGCGCTAAAAAGGCTAATAAAAAAACCGCACCAGTCACCCCTTCAGGTTTTGACCAAAATGATTTTTTAGTAAATTCACCGTTATCGAAAGGAACCATATCTGCCATATCTGTTTTAATTTAATATTTATAAAAATAAGTTTAATTCAATTTATTTTTGATTAAAGATTTTCATGGATTCCATCTATATCTTTTTCTATCTGATTCATCACACTTTGATGGGCAAACTCAAATTTTTCTTTTGCTTGATTAATTTTTTCTGTTGCAGAGCTAATTTTTTCATCAGCTGTATTTATTGTTTTTTGGTGCTCCTCAACAAGTCCCTCTAACTTTTTAATTTGATTTTCATACAATTCAATTTGTACTTTCAATTTCTCTACCTCTTCTTTTTTCCCAGCAACATTTTTATTTACTTGGTTTTGCATTGCTTCTCCAAATTTCTGCTTCTCACCATCTAAAATCTTTTTGTAGTAAACCGCAGTTTCTAACAACTTATCTTTCGTCAATCCAACAGTTGCGGCAGTCGCATAAGCAGATTTCATAGCTGTAACTTCATCCAAATTCATTTGAGCCAAAGCAGCCATCGATTGCTTAAATTCGATATAATCAAATCCAGGTAAATTATTTTTCTCTAGAGCCTCAGTTAGAATTGAGATACTCTTTTCATCCAACAAGTGATTTTCTCCAAATAATGATTTAAGGTCTTTTGACATTTTGATAATGTTATTTATTTTTGAATGAAACCTAGTTATTTCGCCAAGGTTAAATGAAAACCATTATATCCCTTGGTCATTTTAAATTTAATTTTTTCCTATCCACTGCCTATTTCAAAAAATAGTAAAGTTTATTTAAAATTAAAAGTAATTGTTCCGCATTCCTCTAGATTTACCCCCTTTGAAAACTTGGCTTGCTTTGCAGCTTTCAAAGCCATATTTCTAAGTCTCCTATCAAATGTAGTTGAACCTTTTTGGGTAAATTTGGCAGTTTTCACAATACCTTTAATATCAATACACATTTTAACAACCACAGTCCCGGATTTCAGAACTTTACCTAAAACCATAGGAGGTTGAATCAAGCTTCTTCCATTAAAATTGTTTTGTGTAACTACATTGTTATTTATATTTACAATTCCTGCATTAAACGCTCCTGATCCTTCTGTCATTTGTTCTGATTTATCAATTTGTAACGGAATGATTTTCGAATATTCCTCATCTATCACCTCCACAGGGAGAACTGAGCTTGCTTTTACATTTTTCTTTGCATCATCAAGATATCTTTTGGCGACTCCGCCATCTAACTGAAACATCACAAACTCCAAAATTGCATGATCATATTTCACCTTATCGTTCAAACTTAATTCACCATTCGCATCATTCTCAGCTTGCCCTTTTAGTTCACTAGATGAATTATTAGTTGGCAATCCAAGGTAGATAGGAGATTTTGAATCAACATTTAATATTACTAATACTCCTTTTATTTCAGATTCCCCTTTGATCAATGATCGAAATTCAACTCCATTTGAAGCTGTAAATAATTTTTTTAAATCATAACCTTCTTTTATCCCATCTAACCCCATTTCTTTCTGATAAGCATAACCTTTTGTCAAATACTTATATTCCTCTATCGTTGTTTCACTCTGAGCAAGCAATATGACTGGAAAAATTAAAAAAGCAAAATTGAATAAATATCTCATACTAAAAAATTACAATTTTTAATTTTTGAGAGAGCAAACTATATCGTTATCATAAAAAAATAAAATTTTAAAACAAATTGCAGTATTGTTCGACAAGTATCAGAAAATAGTCTGCGAACGTAGCAACCGACTTTAATCTGAAACAAAAAACCAAAAAAAATTAATCTGGACACATAGATTTTCATTCATCTAAAATAAGAGTTAAATCCAATTTACCGCACTCCCATTTTCAGTTTTCCTCACTTCCAGTATCTCTGGGAAATGTTCCTTAATTGAATTAATATGAGAAACAATATAAATTTGTCGGTATTGCTCTTTCAAATGATCTAGAGCTTTTAATATTTCAAACCGTCGATCTTCATCTTGACTACCAAATATCTCATCAAAACCAAGGAAACTTAATCCTTCCTCAGAACCTGATAATTCAGCAATTGCTCGACTTATCCCTATTCTCAAACATAAGTTAGCCAAATCAATTTCTCCTCCTGAAAACCTCGATATAGAGTAATATTCTCCATCTTCCAATATCTGGAATTCAAAATTTTCATCGACCGCAATCCCCTCAAACCTACCTCTTGTTATTTTTTGAAAAAGTTGACTTGAGGTATGAGAGATTGAAGGCCTAACTCGCTCTAAAATTTGAGTTTTAAAATTCTGAAAAATACCATTCAACTCATCTAATTGGAAATATGATGCCTGACTTTCAGCAATCTGGCTTTCTACTTTGTGGTGTGCATCCAGCTCTTTTTGAGTAGTTAGTAATTTAGCTTTTACCTCTTGCCCATATTGTAATTGTTGTTGCCAAATATTTTGAGCATTCTCTTTTTGTATTTCAAAAGCATCCATCTTATGCTGAATTTCTTTAAAATTTTCAGGATGAAAATTTAAATCTTTGATAATTCTATTTTGATCCTTGATAGATTGTTCTCCTTTAGCAATCCGTTCTTCTAAATTTTGAATCTCAGTTAAAACAATTGACTTTTTAGCTACCTCATTTTCATCCGATTTAAATTGAATAAAATTATTTTGGAAACTACTAATTGTATTCTTCAATTCCAGATGTTTCTCAGCATTATAATTTATTCTTCCAAAATTTTCAATTTCAACTTTAACACGTTGAAGGTTGTTTTGATTTTCAGCAATTTCTTTTTCGCAATTTGAAACTTGAGAAAATGAATTCCTTAAATCATTTAATTCATTTTCTAATTGGCGAGCTTCTTTTTTCTTAGACAAAATCTGATCTTCTAACTTTTCCACTTTCGAGTTGATCTTAACCAACTCTTCATTTTCATAGGTTTCTATTTCCTTTTGCAATTTCCCAATCGTTTCGTCATAACTATCTATTAAAGGTTGCAAACAAGTAGGGCAACTCGCCTGTTTTCCTAGGCTCTCAATATTTAATACAATTCCTTTACGATCTTCAATTCTACCTCGTATAGTCCCTTTTTGTGTTCTTTTTTCTGCTAATTCCTTTTCAAAAATATCTTTTTGTAAATTGCAATTCTGTAAAGATTCTTTTTTCTCAACTCCCATTTTTTTCAAATTAAAACCTTCTGGAAGCTCCTGTTTTAAATCAAGCAACTTGGAATTCAAAGACTTTTCTTGAGTTTTTAATAATTTCTGTTTTTCTAAAAAAGACTTTTGACCATCAAATCTAATTCTAGTTGTTTCAAAAATTTCTTCTTGTTTTTTTTGTGATAAAAATGTTTTGATTTGAGGTTGAATCAATATTAATTCTTTTTCCAAAACCTTTAATCGCTCAACTTCTTGGTTACTTTTCTTTATATTCTCTTTTAACCGCAAAACTCCTTCTCCCCATTTCTCTAATTCTAAATTGAGCTGGTTAAATTGGCGACTCAAGCGACTCTTCTCATCAAATATTTTTTTAGATTCTTGATATTCTTTATTCTTTTTTTCATAACTAATTTTAAGTCCTTCTACCTCCGTTTCTAATTTTTTATTTTCCTCCCCTAACTTAACTAACTGACTATCAACTTCCTGTAGTTCTTCCTTAGTCAATAATAATTTTTGCTGACCTTGAACTTCTTTATTTAATGTATTCCGATCCTCACGTATTATTTTTTGAATATCATCTAATTTATCTAGGCCCACCATCTTACGAACCATTCGCTTACGTTCCTCTCCTTTTGTATTTGAAATGACCCCCAACTCCTTCTGCCCCGAAAAAACGGAACGAGTAAAGGCATCTTTATCCATGCCCAACAATCGGATTATCTCTTGCGTTACAGGTTTAGAATCAGTCGCCACCATATCCTCATTTTGATTAAAAAGCCCTGCTTTTGGCGCTAACGCTTTACCTCTAAATTCCCTGATTACTCGCCAATTCTTGCCTTGCACTTCAAATATGAGTTCTAAGAAAACAGATTCCTTTAATTCCACCCAACTGGATTTATAGTGATTTTTATCCAAAGAAATAGTTCCAAAAAGACAAAGTAAAATAGCTTCGAAAACACTCGATTTACCTGAGCCATTTTTCCCAACAATACCTACCAGTCCTTCCCGAAAATCTAATTCGAGTTTTCCGTATTGTTTAAAATTCTTAAGTTGTAGTTTTTTTAAAATCATTATACTTTATTCAGAATAAAAAAAACATTTATACTGCTAAAATCTATCTATTTTTGTGTTCCCCGTTATCGAATATTTCAAAATAATAATGTGCTTTTTTTGATAACTCACTAGCCTTCTTTTCATCATCAATTTTATCAGAAATAAAACTTTTCATCAGACTCACTAAGCTTTCGGATTTACTTTGAAAACCTGCTTTTTCGGTTTCAGTGACAATAAATTTGCGGTGAATAGATATATGAGCTGGTCCTGAAATCATTGCATATATCTTACGTTTTGATAATTCAACAGACTGGATTGGTTCTAGATCTACGAGATGAATACTCAACAAAGCATCTTTTAGATCTTCTCTCTGAGTTAGTTTTTGTAGCTGAGTCTCAATTTCAGTTATTGACTTATTATTACAATTTTTTATCTCTTCGACAACCCAATTTCGTGTAGGAATAGCAACAAACTCTGGAAGAACTTTTTTCCCTTTTTCTAATTCCAAAAGACAAAAACCTTTTTCACTTTTGGCTTCAGCTTCACTCATACGCTCTGTCGAACCAGAGTACCACGCAGTATCCAATTTCTCTACTTTTTGAAAATTATGCCAATGTCCTAATGCTACGTAATCAAATTTATTCAATAAATCTAGTCGTTCAGGAGGATACAGTTTTTCTCCATACTCATCCATCATAAATGTTTTACCGATAGAGGTGTGCAAAAGAATAATGTTAAATTTCCCTTCAACAGGTTGTATTTTATCCATTTCCTCCAATTCCAATATATCATCATTAATATGTGGTACGCCATGAACAACTAGTTCACCAAACTCAAAAGTCTCATACTTCTGACTAAAAATAGGAAATACATTTGGAATGGTTTGAAACGCTTTTAAGATTGGACTGGTAAAAATGGTTTTGGGAGTTTCATGATTTCCGGCAATGACTACAATTGGAATATTAGCCTTGGAAAGTCGAGATAGTTGTTCTAAACCAAAAATCATAGGACGATTAGCAGGTGACGGTCGATGAAAAAAATCTCCAGAGTGAATAACCAAATCAGGTTGAAGCTCGATGGCTATATCTATTACTTTTTGGAATGAATCGTAAGCATCTTGTTCTCGTAGATTAATACCTGAAGGACTAAGTTTATCTAACTCATGATAACCTAAATGAGAGTCGGAGAAGTGAAGTATTTTCATATTAGACAAATATATAATTTTGAAATTTGAATAGTAGGAATTATTTGAAATTATTTTCCATTCCTTTATCGAAGAGTACTCATAAACCTTAAGGGTATTTAGAATAAAATCATAAAACTTCACTTGTGAATTCTAATGCTCTAATTTCTGACCAAGCAAACTCTTGATTGGGTAACATAAAACCGCAATGTCCTCCTTGACTTGGATTTTCAATAAAAATATTGGGATGATTTTTTGCTATGACTGTAGGAGTACAAGATGGCGTCAAAATTGGGTCATTCTGTGCATTTACCAACAAAGTTGGTATCTGAATTTTCTCCATGAAATTTTTGGCAGATGAATTAAAATAAAAGTCTTCTGCATCTTTATAATTATTGAGTGGAGCAGAAAAATGTTCATCAAAATCTCTCCACTCTCTAATTTCTTGCAATTTTTTCAAATCAATTAACCCTGGAAATTCTTGCCCCTTAATTAATATCTTTTTCTTCAGATTTCTTAAAAACCGATTTCGATAAACTGTATTTGATCTTAGATTTAAAATCTCTGCTCCTTCTTTTAAATCACAAGGAGTACTAAAGGCAATAGCAGCTTTTACTTGAGGTGGAATATTCATTCCATTTTTCCCTAAATAATTTAAAGTCATTGCACCTCCCATACTAAAACCAACCATAACTAAATTTCTATATTCTTTTTTTCTTAAGGCATGATTTATTACGGCACCAATATCCTCAATGTCCCCATGATGATATAATCGAGAAGATCTATTCATCTCACCGCTACAAGATCGGCAATTCCACGCGAGGACATCCCAGCCATTTTTGGAAAAAAGTTTAGCAGCTCCTTTAATATATTGACGGTCAGAATTCCCTTCCAACCCATGTGAAAGTAAAACTAAGCTTTGGCTCTCATTGTTAATCCAATCTAAATCTAAGAAATCTTGATCCTCTAATTCAAGTCTTTCTCTTTGATAATTGACATTTTTTACTTTTCTAAAAATACCGGGAATAATAGTTTGGAGGTGTCCATTGAATTGAAAAAATGGTGCTTTTTTATAGGAGGAATTTCGAATAATTGGCATTTTCTCTGTTTTGCTTTCTCTTTATTAAAAGCTCTAATGTCAAACTGTTTAGTACCGAAATCCAATCCAAACAGTTTGACAAAAAAATTATTTTGCAGCTTGTGCTCTTCGCACAAATCTTTCAGCCGTCGAAGGTTCTACATATTGTAGTTCTACTATCTCCCCATCTGGCATTTTAAGAATTCTATCCTTCTTCTTAGCATTGATTACTAAATCATTAAACTTCGTATTATTAGAGACAATATTAAGAATTCCACCTTTATATCCAAAGAAATAGTATGTGTCACTTGGTGATTTAAGATAAATATATAATCGGTCATCACCATTCGATGGCATTTTAAATTCTATGTAAGCTTTGACCGTTACATTCACTTCCTCACCCGCGATACTGATCAATCCTACTTGATCTTTTTTCGAAACAAATGATTGGTAGTCTGGATCCCATTTCATTGCCATTTTTCCAAATAAAAAAGAATATGGATTATCCTTTTTAGGAATACCTAATTTATATTCAGTTCTCATTCGCGCAATCGTTTTATCCAATAACTTAGCATCAGTAATATATTCTGACAAAGCTTTTTCATAAAATGCAACATCCGTAAAATCTACTCCTCTTGCATCAAAACTACTACTCTTGATATCTGCGATAATAAAGTTTAACATTTTTTCAGGAATAAAACTTTCGATTCCTGCCATCATATCAGCTTCAACTTGATATCCGAAAGGTCCTCGAATAATTGAATCTTGAGCTGAAGGAAACATAGATCGCGCTTGTCCTGCAGCATCAATTTTTATATGCTTTAATTTATCTCCTATGATTAATTTTCCTTCTGCTTTAAAACTACCATCTTTATTACTAAAAGTAACCTTGCTTCCTTTTTTTGCATTACCTAAAATTTTAAGAGAGTCTCCAAAAATAAATTGATCTCTGTATTCATCTAATTTGAATAAACCCTTAGCCTCGATAATCGCACGATCTTTTCTCAGAAATTTAGGCATCATCACTCGTGGATAAAGATAAGCAGATTCTTTACTTAAATATAATCCAGTGTATAATTTATATCCATCATAATTTTTAGGCTCATCATATTTAATAACCAAATTATTCTTGTCTCCTTCACTATTTACATAAAACCATTCTCGATCTCTCATTTTATCCGAATCTAGTCTTGCAAAACCTTTAAAATCCAAAGGCTTTTTATCACCTTCTAGAGTAATTTCACCTCGAAACTCAGTTTTAAGATCAATATAAAAATTATCTGATTCAAGTACTTCTCCTTTTGCAGTCGTCCTAGTTTTCTTCTCACTTCTTTTTCCTTTCCCAAATCTTTTACCCACAATATTATCAAATTGAATTTCCTGTTTTCTTCCTTTAATATTGTATTCATAAAATCCTTTAGCCGAGTACGATTTCTTTCCATCTATATCAACAGTTGCTCGATTGATAATATGAAGTTTGGTGGTAGTATCACAAACGATTTTACAATTTTCAAGTGTAGACATTTTACCACCTTGAAATATTTCTAACTTCCCGTCATCTGTATAGATAATTGCATCACATGATTTAATTAATGGAACTCCTCCTATTTTCAACTCATTTGATTTCAAATCATAATAAGCAGTCTCTCCATCAAAATGCAAGGAATCTCGATTCTTACCAGTTGCAACAAACGAACCTACTTCCCCAGGAGTTGTTTTGAAAGTAACTGCATCTTTATTCATATCCCAATCGAAGGTGGTCAATGATGTTTTATATTGGTTGTAAGGTAGATTTGTAAAATTTCCTTTCTCGTTAGCCTCTATATGTCCTAACTGTTTATCAAAATCAAGTTTACTATTTACATTATCAGTAGATAATGCTATTTCACTTGAGCCGAGTGCTGTAATTGTCAACCTCGAAGTGTCAGATTCAGCCGAGTATGATCCATATTTAATTAACTTAGAGGCAAGGCTTCCTTTAGTCCAAGTCATTTTGCCATTACCTCGCAATCCATCTGGAGTTAAAATTAAACTACCCAAAATAGTATGATCATTTTCTTTAAATAACTCAAATGGTTTATCCTCTTGAGTTCTAATATACATACTATCTTGATAAGGTTTCCAATCAATACTCACTTCCTCACCATGCGCCTGCGGTACTTCAATTACCCCTTTTCGATCTTCCTCCAGATCAAACAATCTTGCAGTAGCAGTCATTTGTTTTGGCTTGAAAAGAATATCCTCTGAATCTGTAGATGAGGTTAAGTAAGAGATGGTTCCTTTCCCTAACATTCCTCTGTTACTCAAATGTATTTCACCCTTGAAGTTTCCTTGTTCTTGGTAAGTCGGTAATCCTTCTGTTGGTGTTTGAGTAGTGAAACCTAGTGACTGGTCTTCTTCTTGTAGTAGTAAAGTTTCTTTAATATCTGGAAAAACTCCTGCTGAGACAAGATTCCCTCCAAAATGGATATCATTTTTGGAGAAGTTATCTAAGCTATTAAAACTAAACTTATCTAATTTGAAGTAGAATGAATCTCTTTTATAAACTCCGTTATGAATCAATCGATTATCATAATAGACATAAGAGTAATCAGTTGTATTAAATGATGGAAAAAGATCAATATCACTTGCTCCTGATTTATTATCAGAGGCATCTATCAATAAAACACCATTGGTGTGTTCAATTCTAGATGAAATTGAAATGGATATCGGTCGCCCATTTTTATCCATAGCAGCAGTAGGAACAAACAAATCAAAATATCTTACTGAGTCTAGTTTCATTAAATATTTCCCATAATCAAAATGAAAATCCTTCCCCTCTAAAGTACTAAACCCAGCAAATATTTTCCCATCAAAATCCATATCACGATTCTTTTTCATGATAATAGTTTTGTTCGCTGGCTTGATTGCTACTTTTTGGAGATTACTAATTTCTAGGTCAACCACATTATTGGCCTTTAAGGATCTGTCTTTCATAGAAAAAACTGCGTTTGCATCTTTTTCAGAAACCGACACCAATTTGATGGCATCAAAGTCTGTTTTCTTTACCATTGCATCAGCATAATGGAAAACTTTATCTTTTACGAAAATCGTTTCAGCATCAACATCATAATCAATAAAGCCACTCGAAACAAATTCGTACAACAAGCTCTCAATATTGGGGGTATCAAATTTTGGATTCAATTTTAAGGCAAAATCCCGGGCTTCTAATTCCCTAAGGCCTAGTTCATCTGCCAACACCTTCAATGAAACAATTGGATTCACATCAGCAATGTTTTGAATACGCATCAAGTACTTTTCATCATAATATTTCAAACTTTCAAAAGTTACTTCATCTTTCCCATTGCCAATTCCAAATTGCTTTTTCCCAATCAATAAACTATCATTGACCAAATTCCAATCTATCTTATCTGCATTAATATTTACCTGGTGATAAGAATCGAAAAATGGATTTCGATCACTCCCTCTTTTTCCCCTTGAAAGATTTAAATCTTTTGTATTTACATCATATTTAAAGTTTACAGACGGATGGTAAATAGAATCTTGATCAAAGTATAAAGTTACTTTTACTTGCTGCCCTGCAATTCTCTCGCTTTTACTAATTTTAAATAATTGAGTTGTTGCAAGAATCGAGAGTTCACCATCCTTCTTCACCTCAATTTTTGCAGGATTCTCCTTGTCTCCTGACCCATAAACCGTATTCCCCTCCAATCTAAATCCTCCTGTATATTCTATTCCTTCACCAATTCCCTTAATTTTCAGAATTTTATCGTAAGAAGAAAAACGAGGGTAAGACCCTTCTCTCGATTTATTTCTAACTACTACTTTATCTTCAAAGAACCCTTCAATCTCCTCTCCTGGAAAAAGTGATGGATAAATTAGTTTCACATTTTTAGCTTGGTACAAACTTTTTTTACCTTCTATCTCATATTCATTCAACAAACAATAAACATCTGGCTGGTTTAATTTTTCCCAAGTTACTTTACCGCCATTTCCCTTCCATTTTTCTTGAGTTGGAAAGTATTCTCCTTTTGTTTCGAAAATAACAATAGAATCTTTTCCACGCGATCCAATCAAATTTAATTTCTCAAACGCTACAAAAGGAACACCATCTTCGATATCCATCAAATAACTATCTGCCTCATAATACCATTTAATTCCTTGTTTGGAATAACGTAATGCCTTATAAGAAAAGAAGGATTCAGAAAATTTCAGAAAATCTTTAAATGGTTTTAATTTCCGATTTTGAATGGTCTTTATCATTTTAAGAGTTAGTGTATTCCATTCATTTAATTTTCCATCATCTGCCTCATTTTGTTTGATGGCTAAAACAACCGAAAGATAGTATTTGAAGTATGAACTGGCAGACATTCTTTTTTCCAACATTTCATTACACACATCTCTAAAAATTATAAATTCTTCATCTGAAATAGAAATTTTAAAATAATCTTCGAAATCATCGAAGAAATTTTCCATTTGTTTGCTTTTACCTTTGGTAAAAAAAACTCTGAATTCCTTAATAAATGAAGATCTTTCTTCTGGAAAAACATTGTCTTTTTGAGACCAAATTGAAGAAGTAAATAATAAAATCACAGCAAAAGGGAATAGTATTTTTTTAATCATAAATGTGTGTGTGTTTCAACAGTTATTCAGTCAACCGTTTTAGAGTTAAACATTAACCGTTAATTTAACGCATATCCAATTATTACGATATTCTGTTTTTTCAATTTTAAAATTATTTGATTCTGCAGCATTTTTAACAAGCTCTTCATCTTCTTTTAAAATACCTGAAATCAATAAAATTCCATTTAGTGCTAACATCTTATTTAACGTAGAAAAACTATCCAAAATTACATGTCGATTAATATTTGCAAGAATGATATCATACACCTGATTGTCCACTTTCTCTAAAGTTCCATGGATAGAATTAATATTACCGATATTATTTATACGAGCATTTTCAATAGTGTTTTCATATGAAGGTAATTCTATGTCTAACGCATCAATTTTTTTTGCCCCCAATTGACTTGCTAAAATTGCCAAAATACCTGTGCCACAACCAAAATCAAAAATATCTTTTCCTACAAAATCAAAGCTTTCCATAATAGACATCATCATCCAAGTTGTCTCGTGATGACCTGTTCCAAATGCCATCTTTGGATTAATTATTATCTCATTTGAAATTCCCTTAAGTGGTTCATGAAAATCCGCTCTAATGCCACAGAAATCTCGAACTACAATCGTCTCAAAATTTGATTCCCAAACTGCATTCCAATTTTGATATTTAATAACTATTCTCCGATGGGAAAAATCGAAGAGGCTTTTTAACTCAATAATTCTATCATTCACCTCTGGTATCTCATGGCTGATTTGGATATAAGCGTTTAATCCTTGATCATTTTCTTCAAAAGATTCGAATGGTAGTTCCCCAAGAAGTGCAATGAGCATTTCATTATTCTCGGGATTAGTTTGAAATTCAAATTTTAAATAATCCATTTTATATCTACGTAATTTTTTGAATGCCAAAAGTAAGAATAATGATGAGTCTTTTAAGAGAAAATTAAGAAGTGGTAATTTAGTTAGCACCAAAATTATACCTATTCGTATACCACAACTTGATTTCCATCAGCGACTAATATTGAATTTTTATCCTCAGAGTACATATTCAATATTTCAAATTGGGTTGTTCCAACCAAAGGAAAATCAGGGTGTAATGCTCCTTTCTTATCTAACAAATATATCTGATTTTGTTTTTTGCAAAGAGCACCGATCATTGCTTTAGACATATTATTTGACTGAACAGAAAATAACGCATCTGGTTGAACTGAAAACTGATAGCTACCATACTCTTGATAGGTGTTTTGAAGGCGATATGTAATTTTTAATTCTCTTCTATTTAAAACAACAAAATCAGTAGAATTATTTCCTGCTATATCGGCTGATAAAAATTTAAAATCATCATCAACTCTTTTTTCATTTTGCAAAAAATCTAAATTCCCTGCCTCTAGACTTATAGTCCTAATCAAGCCATCCTTTTGTCCATACACTATTGACTTTTCACCATCTACTAATTGAAAAAATAATGGAAATTCACTCTCACTCGCAGTCCTTTCTGCTTCCATTGCTAAAAATCCACTTTTCCCAAAAGAATAGATACTTCCTTCCGAATTAATCGCAACGATAAAATCTTGACTATCAGTTTCAAAATGCTTCAATGAATTTTTAATAGAACCAAAGCCTTCAATACTATTCCAACCTGGTAAGGGTATTCCTTTTTTATCAAAACCATAAATCATTTCATTTTTACAAGCGATATAAATACCAAAATCCTCATCACCAAAATCAGCCAATAATAATCCATTACTCGCAGATGAAGCCAAACTTAATGGGAATTGATTTTTGTCATTACCGTCCAAATCCAACAAATAAATTTCATTCAAAGTATTAAACAAAATTCCGTTCATACCATTTTCAAAAAAATTAGCAGAGACAATTTTTGATTGAATTGGGCCAGATAACATTTTTTCCCAAGTAATTTCGCCATCCTGACTAAGCAAATACAACTTAAATTCCTCGTCCTGAATCAAAATACTATATTCTTCCTTATTGCCATTATATATAGCAAAAGGCTGTGTAATCGCTAAGGTATTAAGGGGGGTTCGCCATTTCACTTTTACTTTCTTTTTATTTTCTTTCTCATAAAATAAATATCCATTAAATATAAATTCTCCATTCCTCCAATCTGCATGCAACCCTAAAGCTGAAAAAGTCCTCCATAGATCAATTTGTTTTTTAACACTTTTATCTTTCGAATCAAAAGTGTTTAATAAGAACTGATTTGCCATTTGAGGATTCCAATAAAATTCTGTGCCTCCACTTACCCTTGACTTACCTTTCATTTTTAAATATGGAATATGACTCGCTAATGTTTGATTAGTGACGAATTGGTCTATCCAATTTTCCAAAATTCTTGGAGCACCTGAAAATACTACAAAGTCATCAATAAAAGTATAACAGGGCTTTTCCAAATTCAAAAATTTATTTGAAGTAAACGGAACCGGAAAATCATCCGAAACTATTTGTCGGATATTATAGGTTTGATAATCCCAACTTTTTGTTACGCCCAAACTATCAGTCAATTTTTCCAAATAATATTGGGCATTTTCTTTTTCACCAGCTTTAATTTTATAGGCAATAAATTTTTCTATTTGCATTTTCCGTGTAAAAATTTCAGTCCTTCCAACGAGAAACTCTTCATCTATCCAAGGCAAAAGATACTTTTCAAAAACATCATTTTGAGAATTTTTTTTTAAATTATGCTTAAAAAAATAACCCACATTTTTGGGTAAAACTTCTGCTGACTTTGAATTTAAAAATACACTGTTATTAAAAAATGAATTCTCAAAAAGTACATTTTTAGTTTTCAAACAACCTTTAATCTTTACCCCTTCTTTTTGAAAATCCAAAACCCAATGTCCTGACGAAATATTATTGGAAAAATAATTTAATTGTTTTATTGCATTTCTATTTAAAAAAGGATTTGCAAATGCTTTTAAATTATCAAAAAGGACAAAAACGCCTATTTGATGTTTTGTTCTCTCTGTATTTTGAGAAAAAATCAATCTACCATCTTCATGCAAATTATTAAAAGGTTTTTTTAATTGATCCAAAGCACTTTCTACCAAATATGCATATTTTGAAATCATGATTAAATCTTGAAAAACGGTTACAGTATATTTTTCATTTTCAGCAACTTCTAATCGATAAACTATATTTTGATTGGAGTTTGACTTTTGAAAGGGAAATTCCGCTAAAAGCTCTGATAGATTAAAAACTCCTTTTTTATCTTCCAGAACATATAAAAAATCTACATCTGATTTTCCACTCAAATGCAAACCTGCAGTAATTGGACTATTAATTAATAGTTGCAAATGATTTTTGTTTTTAACAAAAAGCTGCCGAATGATTCGAAAGTCTTCTGACATTTTTTTTACAAAAAAAAAACTACTCATTTCATTTACATATGGCATCTTTACAACCTCATGTCGAAGCGTATAATAATTATCAAATTCCAAAATGATTGGTGTATTTTGTGGAATCGCTTCAATTCGCTGTGCCTTTTTAAACGGGATACGGTGAGTTTCTTGAATAAATAAAAACCAAATGAGTATGGATAGTAGTGCTGAAAGAGTTAGCAATAAAAGTGTCTTTCTCAAATTAAGTAATTCTTATAAAAAAATTGTGAAGGGTTAATTATTATCTATTTTATAATTCTCTTGTTTCTTTTAAAACAAAAATAGCATTTTCATATGTATAAAAAAATTTTATCTGTAGGAGCATTGTTTGGATTTTTTGCAGTAGCAATTGGTGCTTTTGGTGCGCATGGTTTAGAAGACAAAATTATTGCTTCTCGAATCACAACTTTTAAAACAGGAGTAGATTATCAATTTTATCATACGTTTGCAATTTTTTTAGCGGTGGGGTTAGCGGCTCATTATAGAGATAAATTATTTTTAGTTGCTGGTTGGTGCTTCGTAATTGGAATTTTATTTTTCTCTGGATCGTTATATCTTTTAGCAACTAGATCCTTTTTAGGAATTGAAAGTTGGTCTAAAATACTTGGGCCAATCACACCATTAGGCGGATTATTTTTTTTGGCAGGTTGGGGGCTCATACTTTATGGAACCCTAAAAAAAAATAGAACGGTTCATTTAACCCCAAAGAATAGCTAACATATTAGCACTATTACAGTTCAGATAAAAAGGATAATCTTATTATCCTCAAGTCACTCCCTAATTTTCCCTATGTTAAATCCTCGATCACGATTGCAAATGATAGATCAATTTATTTCAGGTACCCACTTATCAAAAAATCATAGATAGACAGAATCACATAAAATTCAGTCCCTCAAAAAATCTTCTTTTTTTTAAGTTATTCAACTTATTTACCTCCAAAAGTATTGTAACTTTATACACAACATGACAATTTTTCTATTATGATAAAAAACCCACCCATACTAAAATTTAAGGATAATGTTTTCAATACTGATGGTAAAATAGGACAATCTATCTTGGAAGAACTAAAACAATTTCCCTTTTCCAGTAAATTAAGCTTTGTTCCCTTAATTAAATATTGGGAAGGACTTATAAATAGTGATTTTCTGGATGAGAAAGTAATCGCTCGTGAAGTATTTAATCAATTGGATAAATTTCCTTTTTTCAACGAACCTATTGAAGATGAATCCATTCTAGAAGACCATGAACAACTAATCAATCTTCTATTAAGTGGTTTTTTTCCATCCATCCAACGAAAAAAGATGATGGGTGCGGCACACAAACCATTTTATATGGAGCCATTTTACAGGACTCCTGCTATGCTTGATTTTATGAGTACTGGCCAATTAAATATTCATTTTGATATTGAAATGGAGATAGCCAAGAAAATGAATACAGTCAAGGCCTGCTGTTTTATCTTAAATCAACATTATGGTCAAAAATTAGAAATCAACCCATCTTTTATTTACACTTTTAGCATTGAAGAGATATCAAAAATAGGTCATTTCAAATCCTTATCAGATAAACAGTTTGTTAAAATTATTCCAACTAAGCCACTTAAAAAAATAACACAACAACAGATCAATCAATTACTTAGAAATATTTATGACACTGATCTTTGGTTAAAAGTATTACCTCCTGAAAATTTTGAATTCCAAGGGATTGGATTAGAACGACTAATTGATATTACTCAAGAAGAGACACTCTCTCAGATGAAGTATAAGCTATTGGAAAAAGACGCTATCGTCAAACCTGAAAATATCAAAGAACTAGAAAATGATTTAAAAATATATTTTGAAATTCCTGATTTAAGAATGGGAATTACTGCTTTAGATTATCCTTCTAAATTTAAAGTTTCTCATCGATACAAAATTAGATATGATTTCTTAGCCAAAAAACATGATAGCTTATTGGGTGATAAAAATCAATTTTCACTCTATGAAAAAGTATGTAAATGGAATAATGAATTGATTATTGAGGATGTCAATAACTATGACGATGGTACCTCTTTTCCAAAAGACTTAATTGAGGAAGGAATAAAAAGTATAATTATCACTCCACTCGTTAACAAAGACAATAGAGTCATTGGAATTCTAGAGATTGGAGCACCTCGAGCATTTCAACTAACAAGTTTTCATCAATTAAGATTAAAAGCTGTTGCCCCTCTCTTTTCAATGTCATTACTTCGGAGTCGTGAAGAAATTGATAATCGGATTGAGGCAATTATGCGAGAGGAATTTACAGCTATGCATCCAAGTGTAGAATGGAAATTTATCGAAGAGGCATTTGAGATTATGGAAAAGCGAGAAGTCGATCCTGACTTCTCAAATATGAACCCAATAGGGTTTGAAAATATTTATCCACTATATGGACAAGCCGATATAATTGGTTCATCTCACCTTAGGAATGTATCCATCCAATCAGATTTGATTAAAAATTTAACCTTAATTAAAAATGTTATCCAAGTGGCAATTGAGCATATCACCTTTCCTCTTTTGGATCTAAAATTACTAGATGTAGAAAAAAATATTAAAACTATAAATAAAGGAATTACCTCAGATGATGAAACCCGAATATTAGAATTCATCAGGGATGAAATCCATCCTTTATTTGAGGAAGTGAAAGATCGAAACCAAAAAATCAAAGCAGAAATCAATTATTATTATGAAAAATTAGATCCAAATTTTGGTTTCCTTTATCAGGATCGAAAACAATATGAAGAAAGTGTAATCAAGGTAAACGATATGATTTCTTGGATACTGAATGATGCGGAAAAAGAAGGCCAAAAAATGATTCCTCATTATTTTGATGAGTATAAAACGGATGGAGTCGAGTATGATATTTATACTGGACAATCACTCCTTAAACAAGGAACGTTCAATGAATTACATTTGCATAATCTCCGATTGTGGCAACTGTTGACTATGGTCGAAATAACTCGAAAAGTAGAAAAATTAAAAACAACCTTGGAGGTGCCTTTAGATACTGCGCAGTTAATTTTCGTTTACGGAAATCCTCTTTCTATTGTTTTCAGGTTGGATGAAAAAAGATTTGATGTTGATGGAGCATATAATGTTCGATATGAAATTATCAAAAAACGAATTGACAAGGCAACTATTGGAGGTACAGGTGAAAGATTAACAGTCAAAGGAAAAATTGCAATTGCATACACTTCTGAAAAAGATAAAATTGAATACCTAGGTTACCTTAAATATTTAAAAGAAAAAGAATACATTTTTGGGGAGATTGAAGATTTAACACTTTCTAAGATGCAAGGTGTCGAAGGGCTTAGAGCTTTGCGAGTAAGTGTTGCAATAAATTAGATACGAAAAAAGTATTTTTATTTTCATAGATTTGGAATTCTAATCGAATAGCTTAAAAAAAGAGAAAATTATGGAAGAGTTGAATTCTGAAAAGATTAAAAAAGAAAAAATTAAAAAAAAGAAAAAAAAGAATGACTCAGGAGGACTAGTGGATAATAGTAAGGGTGCTCAGGTCATGTTCAAGACTGCCTTAAGAAACCATATAGACTTGACAAATATTGCTGATAATAAAGCAAATATTATTTTGACCATTAATGCAATTATAATTACTATTGCATTACCACTTCTCTCAACTTACGCCTCTGAAAATCATCATCTATATGTCCCAGCATTTTTTTTACTTAGTACTAACATGGCGAGTATAGTTTATGGGGCATTAGTAACACGTCCAGGAAGGATGCAAGGGAAAACTGATCTAACTAAGATAAAACAGGGGAAATCTAACCTATTCTTTTTTGGGAATTTTTATAAAATGAATATTGAAGATTACCGATCAGGCGTAACTGAGATTATTTCTGATAAAGAATTGGTAGACAAAGTTATCATGACTGACTTGTATTATCTAGGACAAGTTCTTGGTAAAAAATATGAGTTACTTCGAACTTGTTATACTGTTTTTATGGTAGGTATGATTTTAACAGTTGTGACTTTTGTAATAGCCTTTTTCACAGCGCATCCATAGTTATAAATAAAGAGTCATCCAATTATTATTTTTTGACATTTAAAATCTTACTCCTAAATATCCTCCTGTTGGGTTTATTGATAACTGAATATTTTCATTTCTTTTTTTCCTCTTATGTATTTGTGGTACTAAAATGCCAATCGCTGCCCCTACTGCATAGCCAATAATCACATCGGTTGGATAATGTTTTCCAGCTCTAACTCTCAGATAGCCAGTAATTGCTGGAAGAGTGGCAGCAGCTCCCCAAACTATTGATTTCCATTTTGAATCAGGACAATAATCGGCAAAGACTTTAGCAGTAAAAAATGAACTTGCAGATACAACTGAAGTATGCCCAGAAAAAAAAGAATATCGAGCATTTTTTCCTGTTTTATCATTAATATCAAAACTCGAATTATACACAAATGGGCGACTCCGTAGAACTGTTTTCTTTGTAATAGCAGTAATCCCAACAGTTAAAAATAATGTTTCACCATAAATTATTGCTATGCTATTGGCATTTCCTCTCATCCTTTTTGAAAAGACAAATAGAGAGGGCAAAGCCATAGCACTATAAAAAAATACATCACTTCCTTTTCTTGCCCACGAAGATGAATATGACGTTGCAATTCTGTCAAAACGATTAATCGAATTTTTATCTAATAACTGAATCTCCTCTATTTTGAGACTAGGCGTTTTAATCCCTAAATAATATCCAAGACCAAGACTTGCAGAACCTATCGCGTAGATAATTGCATCTTTCTTTTTAGCACATACATATGGATTTTTAATTTGTGCCTGAATTAATACAAATGGAAATAGAAATAAAAAAAAGAAACTAATATTTTTTTTTAGCGCCATAAGAACTTTTATTTTTTTAAAAAATACAGTTTTATTTGTTTAAAGACCAAATTTTCAACTGTTTATTAATCGTTACGTAAATTTATTAGAAATGATGGCTGTAATTATTGTTTTCCTAAATTACATAATGAAAACTTTCAATCTGAAATGAAATTATATTTATTTCTTTTATCTCTCTTTATTAAAAAATTCTTATTCTAATATCAAAACAAATATTTCCCCATAGTATCTGATAGAGAACGTAAATAAAGCCCGATGTTATTGTTCAACTGGATTATATAATAAATCTCGTTCTCAATGGGTTGAAATTGGCTATAGATGGATGAACGGTGGAAATTTTAATTAACGAGATTGCCCTTTTACTAGGTAATTTAGTAAAAATAGTAAAATTGAGAAACTAGAATTCAAAATTGAAGCTTTGCTGGTTTAAAAATCATTTTAAACTTTTAGTTTGTTATCAACATTTGTCTTTAAACTTTTTCTCCTTATGTGTAGAATCAGGTTTCAATTCAGTATTTAAAAAAGTTAATAATGAACAATTGAAAAGTAATTCATTAAGTTTTTTAGTTTCCAAACTACTCAATGAAATTAAGCCTAGCGTTCCTGTTCAAATATACTTCTAGCATAGAGTGTTGTACATTGTTTTCATTCGAAAAAAATCAAATTTCTATTGTTTTTCCAAAATATTTATTTGCTGAAACAGGATTTCAGAAAAAATAGAAAAAACGTAGTTTTGATTTTTTAATAGGATATGAAACTTGTAGTTTTAACGATGCTAAAAGTTCTATTTTAACTATTGACTCATCACTATTATATGCCAAAAAAATAGGAGAAATGCCAGGTATAGCAAAACTTGTGATCGAATTAAAAGATCAAAAAGTGTATCCATATAAAGGAATCCCCTAGTCGTTGTTATGTTATCATTTTTAAAACCAACGTTATCAAGGTTCTAGAATCTTACACCTATGGAATTAATCAATATTCAAAAAAATATTATATTTCTTCAAAACGTCAACTGTCAGTCACCCTAAGTATTAGATTTGGTGAAGTGGCGACAAATGGAAATATTCGATTTTATCATTTGTCTAATTATGAAGAAAGGATTTATAGAGTTTATCGATGAATGATTAACAAGAAGATTCAAGATCAACATTTTTTAGAAAATAAATTAACAATTATTTTATTGAAATACCGCATTAGTTCCGAACAAACTTAACTTAAAAGCAATTTATGATACTGGTAGGATTTACTTTGATTTTAACGTGGCCAACAGTTTGAAATGGCATGTAAGATATGGATACAAAAATATTTTTAGTTTCATTGAGTTAACCCGCTAGTATTTTGTTACTCGTTAAATTCTCTTTTTAAAAAATTTAATAATATTGAAATCAAAGATTCAAAATGAAAAAACCGATATATAATTTTTTTATTCTTATGCTAATTATCCTATTACCGTCATGTGCTAACTATAAAGTACAATACGACAGTAATAATTCAGATTGGAAAACTAAAACAAATGAATATACTTCAGAAAAATTAGAACATACACTTTTCCTAATTGGTGATGCTGGTAATTCAGTTGATGCGGATACACCAACACCAGCTTTGGCCCTATTACAGAAAAAATTAGCAGAAGCAAATGAGAATAGTCATGTCGTCTTTTTAGGAGATAATATTTATCCATATGGAATGCCTCCAAAAAGTGAAGACGAAGATCGTCTGAAAGCGGAAGCTCGATTAGATGCCCAACTCAATATTTTAAAAGATTTCAAAGGTGAACCTATTTTTCTACCAGGTAATCATGATTGGATCCGACATGGTTTGAAAGGAATTAAGCGACAAGAAAAATATATTGAAAAACATCTCAATGCAGGAATCAAAGAAGAAGATAATTGGAAAAATTACTTTATACCAGACAATGGATGCGGTGGTCCAGAAATTATAGAAGTCAATAATAACCTAGCTTATGTTATTGTTGATTCCAACTGGTACTTAAGAGATTGGGATAAAGATGTAGCCATCAATG
Organism: Saprospiraceae bacterium; assembly: GCA_029251525.1. Classification (GTDB taxonomy): domain Bacteria; phylum Bacteroidota; class Bacteroidia; order Chitinophagales; family Saprospiraceae; genus CAJQQY01. The sequence continues at coordinate 23,903 of JAQXDE010000032.1, forward strand.
ATGGTTGCGATGCAAAAAACAGAAAAGTTTTTGATTTTCTATTTGAAGAATCGCTAAGAAAAAATAGAAATAAAAATGTCGTCGTTCTAATGCATCATCCATTAAATTCATATGGACCTCATGGTGGTAAGTATGCTGCAAAAATGCATCTATTTCCATTAACAGAATTAAATGAAAGTTTATATATCCCTTTGCCAGGATTAGGAACATTAGCTGCAATAGGTAGAGGAACTATCGGTAGTCGTCAAGACCTTGCTCATCCTGGATATCGCGCCATGAAAAAATCAATGCTGCTAGGCGCTGGGAAAAATGGTCGTTTTATTTTCGCTGCAGGTCATGAGCATAATTTGCAATATATAGAAAAAGATCGAAATCAATTTATTGTAAGTGGAGCTGGTTCTAAAGAAAACCCTGCGAAGTTAGGAAAGGGTGCTCAGTTTGTTTACGGTGGACAAGGTTTCTCAAAATTAGACTTTTATACAGATGGAACTACGTGGTTGGAATTCTGGAGACCAGTTGAAGAAAACGAAAATGGAGAATTGATTTATAGAAAAAAAATAAGAAACAAATTAGAAATATATAATCGAGAACAAATTACTGACTTTCCAGAATTTGACCAAAATAAAGACTCTGTAAATACGTTGTTATTAACTCGGAAAGTAAAAAAAGGAACTAAGTTTAGAAATGCCTTCTTGGGAAAACATCATCGAGCGACTTACGTGACTAAGTTTAATTTCAAAACCTTAGATCTTTCTACTTATGCAGGGGGATTAACTCCCATCAAACGCGGCGGTGGCGGTCAAACGAACTCAGTCAGATTACAAGATAGCCTTGGCCGTCAATACACTATGAGAGACATGACCAAGGATGCATCTCGATTAATCCCCTACCCTTTTAATCAAATGGATTTAGCTGGTTCAATTGTAGAAGATACTTATTTGGCAACCTATCCTTTCGCCCCCTTAGTCATTCCAGCTATGGCTGATGCTGCCAAGGTCTATCACACCAACCCACAATTATTTTATATTCCAAAGCAACCAACTTTGGGGGAGTATAATGATGTTTATGGAGGTGCAGTATATTTATTTGAAGAGCGACCAGTCACGGCTTGGAATGATAATCCTAGTTTTGGAAATCCTATAAAAATTTTAAACACTGATAAGTTAGTTTCCAAAATCACTAAAAACAATCACCATAAAGTTGATCAAGAATGGGCACTACGGAGTCGGATGTTTGATATTATGATTGGAGATTTTGATCGGCATGATGATCAATGGAGATGGTCCCTTGTATCTGATGATGGAAGAAATAAATTATACCGTCCAATTCCAAGAGATCGTGATCAACCTTTTGCAAAATACGATGGTTTTTTAACCATCATCGCCAATAATTTTGTTCCGTTCCTTAGGTTATTAAAACCCTATAAAGCAAATGTTGGAAATATAAAATGGACCACTTACAATGGTAGAATTTTCGATAAATCATTTATTGGAGAGATGGATTGGGAAGACTGGGAACGAGAAACGAGGTACATTCAAGAAAATGTAACTAACGAAGTCATCGATGAAGCATTCAAAAATATGCCTATCGAAGCACAAAGATTAGCAGGTAATCAAATAAAAGAAATCGTCAAACAACGTCGTGATAACATGATGGACATTGCTAAAAAATATTATAATTTCTTAGCAAAGGAAGTTGATATTTATGGAACAGATAAAAAAGAATTATTCGAAATCACCCGAATCAAAAATGGTGATGTTGATGTTAAAGTTTATGACTCTAATAAAAATGGAGACAAACAAAAACTAATTTACCATCGGCTCTTTTTAAGATCTCAAACGAATGAATTAAATATTTATGGATTAGGTGATGATGATATTTTTAATATTACTGGAGAAGGAAACAAAAGTATTTTTATTAGAACAATTGGATGTCTAGGAAATGATACTTTCAATGATACTTCCAAAGTTGGAGGTTTAAGCAAAAAAACTTGGGTGTATGACACTCCTAAAGGGAATACCTTAAACCTAGGAACGGAAGCAAAAAATAAAACTTCTAACCATCGAGATGATAATATTTATGATCGGGAAAATATTCATTATGAATATGACTTTTTAATGCCGTTACCTATTATAGGCAGTAATCCTGATGATGGGCTTCTCCTTGGTGCTTTTGCAAATTGGGTAAGATATGGATATAAGAAATTCCCTTATTCTCAATTTCATCATTTATCTGTTACAGCTGCAGCAAGTAAGGTTTCTTTAGATGTAATTTATCAAGGTGAATTCATAAGAGCTGCAGGAAAAATGGATTTCACTATTAATTCTCGTTTCCATGGAAACCGGTTTGCATATAATTTTTTTGGACTAGGAAATGAAACCCCTAAGATTAATAAAGATTTATCCTATAATCGAGTACAAAATAGTTTGATTTATTTTAATCCAAATTTAAGAAAATTAGTAACTAGAAGCAATGGAGAATTCTTAATAGGTGGAATACTTCGAAGAATTAGCATAATGGATAATGCTAGCGATAATCCGCGATTCATCAATGCATTTGCAGCTAACAATCCGAATATTTTCAATTCTAAATTACAACTTGGTGCAAAAATAGAATTTAATTACGCCAACCTAGACAATCCTTTAATTACACATTCAGGCACTAAATTCCGGTCAAGTATAAGTTGGGAAAATGATGTTTGGGGAGACAATGTTAATGTTGGAAAACTAAAAGCGAGTCTAGCGTTTTACTATAGTTTGGATAAAAGGCAATTCCTTACTTTAGCTACTCAAGTTGGGACACAACACAATTTTGGAAAATTCAACTTCTACGATGGGGCAATCATTGGAGGTACTATCAACGGAACGCCTTCTTCTCTGCGAGGATTTAGAGCAGAACGATTTATTGGAAATACCTCTTTTTATCATAATTCAGAAATACGAATCAAACTTTTTTCATCAACTAATCGAATTTTACCATTCACATTTGGTATGCATGGAGGATTTGATTATGGAAGAGTTTGGACAGATGAAGAAGACTCTGATAAATGGCACCAGGGCTACGGAGGTGGCATTTGGTTTAGCCCTGTAAATGCATTGTTATTTCGTGGAGAATATTTTGTATCCGATGAAGAAAAGCTAATAACGATTGGAGCAGGATTTGCCTTTTAAAAGTTTAAAGTAAAAATTAACAGAATGAGCTGCTAACAAAAGATGTTGGCAGCTCATTTTATTATATGTCAGAAGCTACAAACCCCCTCCAATTATTCATATATTCAATAAATTTATCGCTAAGCCCTTCTCTCTTTAAATATTCTCTAGTTACTGGAAGTGAAATAGTTTCAAAGTTATCATTGCTCATCACTTTCATGGGAAAGTCATGATGTAAAATTCCAGACCTACCGACAGTCACAAAATCAACTTTAGAATTTAAAATATTTGCAACATCTTCTCCAGTATGAATTTTCCCCGCAACCGTTAACTTTACCTTCTTAAAATCCAATTCTGTAAAATGTTGTAACAATGTTTTTCCGATATGCTCCTTTTCTTCAGGATATTTAAAAGAATCCCAAAGTGACAAATCTAAAAAATCAATATTAGCACCATCGATTAATTGTTGACAGATGCTTTTTATTTCACTTAATTCCATTCCAAATCTTTCTGGTGATAACCGCACGCCTAACAAAAAATCTGCGCCACATGCTGCTCGAATGCCTTCTACTATTTCAAACAATAACCTGGCTCGATTTTCTAAATTTCCGCCGTACTCATCTTCTCTTTGATTAATACTTTTACTTAAGAATTGGGCAACTATATAACCATGTGCACCATGAATTTCTACGCCATCATATCCACTCTTTCTTGCTCTAACAGCAGCTGCAACAAAATCATCTCTAAGTTCCTTTACTTCCTCTAAAGTTAAAGCCCTTGCGCCTTTTCTTTCCACACTAGAAGGCGCAACTGGAGCATCTTCGATTAATTTTGGTTCGGAACGCATTCCAGCATGATGTAATTGAATGACTGCCAAACCTCCATAAGATTTAATCGCTTTAGCTAATCGAGTATGCCCTTCCAATTGTGTATCATTAAAGATTCCTAATTGTCCAGGAAAACCTTTCCCGATAGCTTGGACATGGCTCGCACAAGTCATCACTAATCCAAATTGCCCTTTCGCTCGCATCGTCAGCCAGTCAAATTCCTCTGAAGAAAGTGTTCCATCCTCATTACTCTGAGTATTAGTTAAAGGAGAAAGCATAAATCTATTTTTCATTTTTCTACCGCAAGGAAATAAAATAGAATCATCTAATTTTTTCATAATTTTCATTTGTGGTTCTCAATATTATTTTTAGTTCATTACAATACTTGGTAAAATAAATTTTTACTCAAATCAATTTCTTCAACTAGCTTTTACTTTTTTTATCACAAACCCATACTCTTCTTGCAAAATTAGTCTTTCCACTTTTGCCAACATTACAATAATCTGATATGCTGAATCCTATCTTATCAATTAAATGGGTGATATCTGATATAGATACAATAACCAATCGAGTGGTTAATTTTGCTACTGATTCAATAATATTTGAAATAATTAAATCATCCGAATAGGCATATAAATTATAGGGAAGATCAATAATCGCAGCATTATAACTTTTATCAAGGTCTTTAATATCTGACCGATACACCTGGGAAGTATAATTATAATGTGCAAGATTTAATCTGGTATGTTTACAAGCTTTCCAATTAATATCACATCCTTCAATATTAAATCCAGCATAAGACGCTTCTAACATAACTGTGCCAACACCGCAACAAGCATCTAATAATTGATTGGTTTTATCTCCTTTTGATGCAACATTAACTAACGTTTTAGCAAGATCAATACTTAGTGAGTTGCTAAATGAATAAGGTTTCTTTTTATGCTTTTGCCAATCCGATTTCTTTTTAATCAAAATTCCAAAATACCAAACACTCTTGTATTTACAAATAGAATAAGTTATGGTTGGATTATGATAATTGGACTCTCCTTCAATACTATATCCAATATCTCTTAATTTTTGAAGCCTACATTTATATCCTGTATCATCTCCATGCAGAATCAAGTATTCAACTTTAAACTCTTCTACATGTATGTTTTCTTCCGAAATTTTATTTACTAGTTCAGAATAATTTTCTGAGGATAAAATTATCTCAAACCTATTTTTCATAAAAGAACTGGTAGAAGGGTCAATTTTGATATTTGAAAATAGCAACTTATCTTTTTCTTCCTCCTCAATAAGTTGTCTTGATTCTAACTTACATAATTCATTATGATGGCGGTCGTAATTGAAGGAATAGATGTAGTTAAAATTAGGTGTTTTTTGTGCCACTAAGTTTTGAGTTTTTAAATTAGATCAAAGGTAATAAATGAAAACTAACAGTAATAATTAGAATAAGAATAGTAATCATCAGACTAAAATATTCTCTCTTTCAAAATTCAAAAAGACTATCACTACACTATTTGCGTTAGTCAATCTATTATCTATTAAACACTTTAGGATTCAAGATACAGGGTTTTATTTTAATTGTAGGATTTCTAAATTAAAGATAGATTCTCATTATTTTAAGATTTTATAATCTTTTTACTGTTGTTAAATATTCTGCTCAACAAATACATCTTCTTTCTCTTCAAGTCTAGTTCTCAACTTTTTAACAATTAATTCTTGTTTACAGACAAATTATACTTTCTATATTTTTTAACTTCTTTTAACCCTTTCCACTCGCTCTACCTTTTTTTTAATAAAACCTTATCAGATACTTAACTCCAATTAACAGAAATAAACCTGCATATTGGTGTTATATCAATTAAAGACAACGCAAATATCAAAAACATTTCGTCAATCAAACTAAAATTTAGAAATTATGAATAGGGCAAAAAAAAGTATCACAACGACAATCGCAATTTTATTAGTTACTTATACATTCGCTCAAGTCTCTTTGGGGCTAAAAGGTGGGATAAATTTTGCAAATATTGCGATTCCTGAAATTGCGATCATCAATATTCCTGATGCACAAGCGAACAAATCATTTACTTTTGGAGCAGTCGCTGAAATTGGAATTGCAAATGGATTTGCTATTCAAACGGAGTTAAATTATACAAAAAAAGGATTTATCATCAATGAGGGTATCCCTTTGGAAATAGCAAATATTCCATTACCTGTAGGTGTAAAAGTCACAACTGATTTGAATTATATGGAATTACCTATTTTGGCAAAATACAATTTTGGAAATGAAAAAGTAGGGGGATATCTTACAGCCGGACCTACGATGAGCTATGCTTCAAGCGGTCGGTTTAGGACTGCAGCTAACTTTATTATAGACTTAAATGTAATTGATCAAGAGTTTGATTTTGATAACTTGAATATCTCTAAATTTGATGTCGGAGCTTCCATTGGAGCAGGAGGAACGGTAAAACTAGGTACGACAAAATTATTTATGGATGCTCGGTATACCCATGGATTTAACAAGTTAGACAATATTCCGGTAATAGATTTAGATTTCAAAAATAAGAACTTTTCGCTTACTACTGGGTTTTTAATCCCGTTGAATAGAAATTATTCAGGCCAAAAAGCGTAATAAATAAATTAGATAGAATAATGATTTTTTAGAAATCCCAAAATTAAAAAGTCAGTAAATCAAAGTTTGATTTGCTGACTTTTTCTATGAAGTTAATAATTTCAATTTTCGGAAAAAGTTCCTTCTAATTCTTCATCCTCCTCTTTCTTTCGATTAATATACCAAAAATATGCGATTCCTCCGACCAGTAAATAAGGTGCAGAAAACATGTATAAAATTCCTGTATTCAATCCTTTTCCGGCTGTACCTCCATCTTTCAAATTCTGTTCTGCTGATAATTTACACATAGGACATTGTGCATGAACTTCTTTAGTAAAGGTCAAATTTAAAACAAAAATTAAGGCAAATAGGGAACAATATTTAGTTAATTTATTCTTCATTATTATTTTATTTTCCATTTTTATAGATTTTTAGTAAAACATTAATGGATCCACAATTAATAATCTAGATTAATGGGGGTAAAATGGTTTTAACATCAAATAACAAATTGGACCTGTCACAGCTACATACAACCATAAAGGGTATACATATCTTGCAATTTTTTTGTGTCGGTCAAATTGGTTGGTAATTGCACGATTGAATGTCAACAAAATGAAAGGCAAAATAACTCCAGCTAAGGTCACGTGAGTAATAAGCAATACCAAGTAAATAGTCCTAACCGACCCGACTGCAACCATTTCTGCTTCATCAACTATTCCATCGAAATTTGCATCTCCAAACTTTACTGCATCATTTGTAAAATGATAAACCACATAAGACAAAAGAAACAAACCAGAAAGCAACAATGCTGCATAAATCGAGTTACGATGAGCATTTATATTTTTTATTTTAATAAAATACAAAGCTGCTATTAAGGCAATTGCTGCAAGAGCATTTAAAGTTGAATGAAAAGGAGGCAAAAAACTGAAATCAATTTCAGTTTGGATTTTAAACTCAGGTCTTCTCATTATTCCAACCAATGCTAAAACTGCAACTGAAATAATTACTGCTAGTATATTTAACTTTTTTTCAAGAGAGGGATTTGGTTGTAAATTTTTAGCCATTGCTTCTATTTAAGTTTAAACAACACCAATTTTGAAATGTTGAATACGAAATTAACAATATTATAATTCTTTTTTCTCCTTTATCTCAATATCAGGTTTTACTTCTTTTGGTAGCAGAATTGCGATATGTTCCACCATTCTCTTTACTTCGTCCTCACTACCTATATGATAAAAATTTCTAATCGTATTTTTATTATCAACAAGGACAAGAAATGGATAATCGACAATTTCTCCCGAATTATTTTCTTTCAGCTTAATATCTCTAGAGCCATCTTCACTTTTTTCAAATCTGGTAGGAACTTTAATTCCTTGACCAATCCATTTTTGAATGGTAAGATTTGAACTAGTCAAAAAGTGATGTTGATTTTTATCAAATTGATTAATAGCAAAAAGTCCCTCTAAAACGCCGGTTGACTCCTCCTCTGATTCAATAGATACTATCAATAACTCCAAGTTTCTATTATCTCCAAATTGAGTATTCAATTTCCTCATTACATTAAACATCTCCTGATTCTTTTTTCCATCTTCTCCAAAGAAAGAAACTATAGCCATAGTATTTTCCAAGCTATCAGAAGTATAAATTCCACCATCAGAACTTGTAAAATCAAATGCAGGTAATTTACCATAATCCTTTAACTCTGATCTTGCATCCATCTGGTAGTTGTAACCCGTTGTCAGATAAAACCAAGACAACAATGGGAACCCAATAAGAATTGTTAAAATGGCAAAAGTTTGGATTTTATTTTTTACACTAGATTTACCAGACATTGATTATACTTTTTGGTGAGTAAACCGAAACTATTTTAAATGTTTATATGTACTTATTAACAAAAAAAAGGCAAGAATGTTATTCTCACCTTTTCATTTTTTATTTAAAATCTTCTTTTTTCAGTTCTCGAGTATTCTCAAGCATCCCAATTTTTTTAATCTTATATGTAGGATCCTCAATTTCAACCTTATCTTTTCTATTTATCACATTTCTTCTTTCACCGTATGAGGCTCCTTCGTTGAAAAAAGCTACAATTGCCCAAACTAGCAACATTGTCGGCATTAAGACACTAGCAGCCAGCCCTTTAGCCTCGTAGCGCATGTGCATAAACTCATAGACAATAAAGTAAGCCTTATACAAACTTAAACCTATCATCAATAACATGTATACATAACGCATCCAAGTATCTCCAACATCAAAGGAGGTGATATGCCCATTCGCAAATAATGCAATAGCTACTTCTACGAGGGTTAATACACCTAGAAGAATTAAACCTTTAACAACTACTTTTTTACTTTCTTCGTAACTTAAATGTCCCATTATCGAAATTTTATTTTGAAATGAACTTGATCGTAATCAAAATTTATTTTATTCAATTAGTTAAATATATAAAAAGGTTACCCTTAATATATTCTATAAAAGATAAAAACAAAGAAAAACAAATACCCAAACCAAATCGACGAAGTGCCAATACAAACCAATTTTCTCAACCATCTCATATCCATTCTTTCTTTTAGCGTATAGTCCACTTGCTACATTGATCATAATAATAATCAAAAATACTACACCTGAAAGAACATGAAATCCGTGAAATCCTGTGATAAAAAAGAATAAGGAACCAAATGCTATTGGACCATCTCTTTCTTTTAATATTTCACCATTTTCATCTTTAAAAGCAGCTGGCTCATATATGTGAGAGTCATGTCCATAAGTAATTAAATATGGGTCTTTAACAGCAAATGACTCTCCAGCATGATAGTGTCCATGATGATCTCTTTTCACAAAAAATCTATTTTCTTCAATATCTTTGGTACCATTTTTCACATAGTAAAAAACTTCACTCTCATCAACTCCTTCTACAGGGGAAGTATGAACATGATGAGCTAAGTAATCGGCAGCTAGTAAATCTTCACCACTTAAATAAGTACCGTTCTCAAGGTGAGATGAGAAAGGATCCTTAGTTACAGTAACTCCCTCTCCATTGATCATTGTATTCCACTCCCATGCTTGACAACCTAAAAACGTAGCACCCCCAACTATGGTTAAGGCCATCCAAAAAACAACCCCTCGTTTATTTTCACGAGCTCCTTCTTGTACCGCACGAACCATTGTTACAGAACTAATGATTAATACGAAAGTCATGAACGTTACGAAAATTAAAGGCCAATCTCCGTCAAGGAAAGGTGCCTTAGCAAAAACAAAATCAGGCACAGGCCACGCAGGCATACTAAACCGAATTGTTCCGTAAGCGATCAAAAACCCTGCGAATGTAAATGCATCCGAAACCAAGAAATACCACATCATTAGTTTTCCATAACTTGCATCCATTGGGCGCTGTCCGCCGTCCCATTTTCCGCCTTCAACTTCATCGTGGTGTTCGTGTACTACTGTATCTGCCATTATGAACTATTTTAATTTTTTCAGTTTTTAATTATAAATCAATCCTATGAATTCAATACTAAAAAGAAAATTAGGTACAACCAAAGTAACCCAACGAAATGCCAGTAGGTTACAGTCAAATCTAGTCGATGAATCCTTTGAGGTGTGACAAAATTTTTCAAAGAAAATGCATGAATTAATGCAGCTGTCAATGCAACTAACCCCCCAAGCACATGCGCAGCATGAACACCTGAAATCACATATACAAAAGATCCCGCTGGATTTCCAGTCATAAATATTCCATTGTTGGTCATCTCAATCCATGCCTCATATTGTAAAACAACAAACCCAAGTCCCATCAAAGCCCCAATTACCAACAAGCTTTTGTATTTCGTGAAATCACCATTTCGAAAAGTGACTTTTGAGAAATGCAAAACCAAACTTGTTAAAACAATTAAACCTGCATTCCAAAAAAACAAATTAGGCAGATCAAATTCTAACCAATTACCAGCAGCTCGCCTCACTACAAACGCACTTGTGAATCCAACAAACATCATAACAATACTCGCGCATGCAATCCATAAAGCAAACTTTTGTGGATGAATTCTGTTCTTCGTTTGTGTCTTTGGTTCCCTATTGAAAATGGTCGCATTCATATTTCTGTTATTTTAAACCTTATCAATAACCAATGCAATTAATGCAATCGGCAAATAAACAAAAGAACTAAACATCAATTTGAGTGCTGCCTCTTTTGTACATTTTTTATATAAATTCCAACTATATCCTGCGTAAATCACTCCTAAAATTGCGACGATAATTGCTGAAATAATTCCAGTTACCCCCATTAGGTAAGGCATCAAACTTACCGCAATTAACATCAATGCAAAATAGAATGACTGTAAACCTACACTGTAATCTTTTTCACCGTCTTTTGATGGTAAGAGTCTGAAACCAACATTCGTGTAATCTTCATGTCCTACCCAAGCGATTGCCCAAAAGTGAGGAAATTGCCACATGAATTGAATCCCGAAGAGGACAATTGCTAAAGCAGTCAACTCCCCTTGAGCAGCAACACAACCGATCATGGTTGGCAATGCTCCTGGAATTGCTCCAATGAAAACTGCAACTGGTGAGATTCTTTTCATCGGGGTGTAGAGAAAAGAATATAAAATTAGTGACAAGGTTCCTAGAACCGCAGTCCAAGGATTGATATAAGCCAAAAATGTAATTCCTATCATACTCGTAAACCCTGCAATCATGATCGCTGAGGAAACACTCATTCTCCCAACAGCCAATGGGCGGTTGGCAGTCCGCTTCATCAACGGATCAGTATCTCTTTCAAGCACTTGATTTAGTGTATTAGAAGCACCTGTTACCAAAAAACCACCAAAGCAAAGTGCAATAAAAATGGTCCAACTAAAGTCATCTTGTAAAGCAACCAAATATGCCATAGCTGCAGAAAACACAACTAACATATTCAAACGGAATTTGAATAGCATACTAAAGTCCGTAACTTTCTGTCGAAAGGCACTAATTGAAACTGAACTATTTATTACTCTTGTTCTCAATGTTTTATGATTAACTTTAAATATTAGTGGTCCCCATTATCCTTTTCACCATCAGATAAAGGTATGATTTGGGAAATAAAATCTTTTCCATCTTTACCATAATCATAGGCCCACCGTTGAACAGCCGGAATTTTTCCAGGCCAGTTACCGTGCCCTGCTTCAATTGGAGTTGTCCACTCTAAAGTATTTGCTCCCCAAGGGTTTCTAGAAGTAACTTTTTTCCCTTTGAAGATACTGTAAAAAAAGTTTATTATAAATAGTACTTGCAATGCAAATACTACTACTGCTGCAATTGTAATGAACTTATTGATATTAGCAAAGTGAGAAAAATTCTCAAATGTATCGAATGAGTAATACCGACGAGGTACACCTGCCATTCCTAAATAATGCATCGGCCAAAATACTGCATACGCACCAATTAATGTCCCCCAAAAATGAATTCGACCTAAGGTTTCATTCATAAATCTAGCATACATTTTAGGAAACCAATGGTATACACCTGCAAACATTCCGAAGAAGGCTGCAACTCCCATTACAATGTGGAAGTGAGCAACTACAAAATAAGTATCGTGCATTTGGATATCAATAGCAGAATTACCTAGAAAGATACCTGTCAAACCTCCTGAAATGAACATCGAAACGAATCCGATACTAAATAAAGAGGCTGCATTAAATCTGATGTTACCACCATATAATGTTGCAATCCAATTAAATACTTTTACCGCAGATGGTACTGCAATAATCAAAGTAAAGATTACGAAGAAGTTAGAGATAAATGGGTTCACTCCTGACATAAACATATGATGAGCCCATACAATGAATGACAAGAATGCAATTGCCAAGATAGAATAAACCATTGCTCGGTAACCAAAAATTGGTTTACGTGCATGTACAGAAAGTACTTCTGAAACAATTCCCATCGCTGGCAAAATAATAATATAAACCTCAGGGTGACCTAAAAACCAGAATAAATGCTGATATAGTATGGGACTACCTCCCACGTGCTCTAAAGCTTGACCACCCACAAATATTTCACTTAAGAAGAAACTCGTTTGCAATGCTCTATCACACATCAATAAGAAAAAAGCAGAGACTAAAACAGGAAAAGATAAAATTCCTAATATCGCTGTTATGAAAAATGCCCAAATTGTCAAAGGCAATCTCCACATCGTCATCCCTTTAGTTCTTAGGTTCAATACTGTTGTTACATAATTGATACCACCTAATAAAACAGACACTACGAAGAATACTAAACTTACTGTCCACATCGTCATTCCTGCTCCTGATCCTGCAGACGCTTGAGATAATGCACTTAGAGGCGGATAAGCTGTCCATCCTCCTGAGAAAGGACCTGTACTTAAAAATAAAGAGGCAAACATAATTGCTCCTGCTAAAAAGAAGAACCAATACGATAACATATTCAAGAGTGGCGATGCCATATCCCTTGCTCCTACTTGCAACGGGATCAGTAAATTACTAAATGTTCCACTCAGACCCGCAGTCAATACAAAGAAAACGATGACCGTACCGTGAATTGTTACTAAGGCATAGTAAAATTCGGGTGCTAAAGTACCAACGCCATCAGCTACCGTAATCCATTTCCCTAAAATTGGTTTTAACCACATTAAACTTTCCTCTGGAAAACCTAACTGCATTCGAAAAACCAAGGACATCATTGCCCCCATAACACCCCAAAACATTCCAGTTATTAAGAATTGTTTTGCAATCATTTTGTGATCCTGACTAAAAATGTAAGTCGTTATAAAACCTGACTGGAACTTATCTTCATCATGATGCTCATGAAAGTGATCATCATAACCATACTCCTCAATGAGCAAGTCCGTTTCAGAAATTTTAGTTGTTGTAATAGTAGCCATTATGATAATTTTTATAAGATCAAATCCAATATAGGATTGAATTTCCGTTTTTTTATTGTGCTATAATTCTTATTTCTGTTCTTCTATTTTTTTGACGACCGGCATCAGTATCATTGTCACCAACTGGTTGGTCTCCACCATATCCTACAGCTTTCAATCTTCGAGAATCAATATTTTCATTTCGAACTAAATAATTGTAAACTGCATTTGCTCTTTCATCAGAGAGCTTTAAGTTAGTAGATTTTGCTCCCTGATTATCTGTATGCGCCGCTAGTTCAATTATTACATTTGGACTATTTTTTAGTTGTTCTGCCAAATTCATAATTTGATACTTGGAAAGACTGGTTAAGGTGGCACTTTCTGTTTCAAATTCTACCTTGTCTAGAACAACTATTTTTTCCTCAGCGAGCAAAGTACTTTCGAAGTTAGTTTTAAATTCAGCAGATCGTGCTGCGTATTCTGCATCGAATAATTCATTTTTGTAAGGATCCTCATCAGAAAACCTTACTCCAGAAGTAAAATAGTTAGATTTTTGCTGGTTTAGCCATTTTTCATATTCCTCCTCTGAAACGATTTCGACTAATTTTTTCATTGCATAATGTCCCGATCCACATAGCTCAGCACAATTTAAGGCAAAATTAAAAGTCTCCCAAAGTTTCTTATCAGGGTTATTAGGATCTTCCGCTTGATATTCAGGGTATTTTGCCAAACTTTTCCTATAATCTTTTGTGGTAATTTTTGGAGTTAAATAAAAGTAAGTTGGAAGACCAGGAACTGCATCCATTTTAACTCTGAAGTGTGGCATGGCAAAGTTGTGTAAAACATCTTTTGCTGTAATTCGCACTCTTACTTTTTTACCTACCGGTAAAACAATTTTATCGGCAACTATATCATCCAGATTTTTGTCATCAGACCAGTCTTGACCAAGGCTATTTAATCCAGTGATCATCTTATAATTCTTAGTACCAATTTTTCCATCTTGACCAGGATAACGTATAGTCCAAGAAAACTGATGGGCAGTAGCTTCGATTTCAATATCTTCATCTCCATCATCACCCATTACCTCATTCCATGCAATTAAACCGTTTACTACTAAAAAACACATTACAATAGCAGGAATCGCTGTCCAAACTAACTCAAGTTTGGTATCATGTGGCATAAACAAAGATTTTCGGCCCCTTCTTCCTCGATACTTCCATGCGTACCAAAACAAAGCAATGTGAGTTAGTACAAAAACGATGTAGGTGAAAAGCAAGGTAATATTGAACATTTCATCTATGGAGTCCCCATGCACAGAGGCAGAGGCATGTGGCCCATAACCTAACATCCAATTCTTGTAATAAAGTGTTGTTGCAAGACTAAGTACTAAAAAGAGAACTAAAAAGATCATTCCAAACAATCCTTGGCGAGTATTTAAATCCTCTTGAGCGTCAGCTTCTCCTCGAATAATGGTTGCAAGTTCCGTTACTTTTCCTAACTGCACTAAAACGACAGCGGTTAAAACGATACATAAAAAGATAATTAAAAATGTCATATCTTAAATCCTGTTTATTTCTATTCTAACAATATAGATTAAAATCTTGTTTTCGAAAACTAAGGTTTATTAGTTTGTTTTTATAAAATATTAAACTGATTTTATAAAAATTATATCACGTGATGCGTTACACTTTCACCAATGTATGGATCGTTAGTAGGTGCCAATGCTGCTTCACTTAATTTTGAGAAAGTGAAATAAATAAACATCGCTGTAAACCCTAAAAATGTTCCTAATTCCAATAACCCTGGAAGTGCATAACCTGTGACAGAACCTAATGCAGTTGCTGCATCATTACTTCCTGCAATATTGATTAATGCACCTGGTTTAATTAAATAAAACATATCAAACCAGTGTCCGAAGAAAGTGATCGCTGCTACTAAACCGATTGTACCAAATTTTCTTTTCGAAGAATTCCTAATTAAAATTAAGAATGGTAAAGCGAAGTTTAAGACCAAGTTCCCATAAAATAATATTGGGTATTGATCTCTCCGAGTCAAAAAGTAAATAGTTTCCTCACCATTATTAGAATACCAAATCAACATATATTGAGAAAACCAAGTGTAAGTCCAAAAAACAGAAAACCCAAATAAGTATTTTCCGATATCATGCATATGATTTTCAGTTACGTACACAAAATATCCCCGTGATTTCAAATAAATCAACATTAACACCGTCATAGAAAGTAATCCTACAAAAAAACTTGCTGTTACATTCCAAGCATACATCGTTGAATACCAATGTGCATCTACAGACATCATCCATTGCCAAATCAAAATTGCACTTGTGAATGCTCCCCATGGAAGGAAAGCCGCCATCCAACCTCTCATTTTGTTGTGGTAAGAATAATCACCCTTTACTCCGTTATCCTCAGCTACTGAAAGTGAACGTATTCTCATTGTTATGAAAACATATACACCGACACAAATAAGGGTAGCAAATGTATACCAGTATTTATTTAAGAAAGGTGCCTTTCCTGCAATGATTTCATCATAATGAGGATCATTAATATCAGTCACACCATGCGCATTCCAATGATATAGGTGATGCCAGTGCATCCAAACTCCAGCAATTAAAATAAGCATCATAATTAAACCTACACCCATCCATAGTGCATAAGCTTCCCATAATCTTTTCATTCCTGAAAACCATCCACCGTAGGCTGTAATAAATGCACAGTAACCAAACATTGCAGTGAATGCCATTCCTAGGAAGAATACAACATTTTGCAAAAAGTTACTCCAAAATCGCATATGGTGGGTGGAAACTGTCTCTTCATGGCCATGATTCATGACGACCATAGTAGCTGGTTCTACAAAATATGTGGCAGCTAAACAGATTGCGCCTAATGCCATAAAAAACATCAACACCATCTTTTCTCTACCTGTAAACGTAAATTGATTCATCTCTGAATATTATTATTTTATGATTTTAATTTTATTCTTTTTCTCACTAAAAAATTAGTGGTCGTGATCTCCATGACCACCTTCCCCGGTATGTCCCTCATCACCATCATGTCCATGACCATTTTCTTCACCGTGACCATCATCCCCTGCATATCCATCTTCTGAATGTGCTTCCTCAACATGAACCATAGCTGGTTCCGGCACCCCTCCGGGTGTTGCTGCATCATTCAAGGTGTTTCTTAAATGATTGTATTTTGTTTTTGTTTCCTTTGCTTGAAGTGAACGGATGTAATGAATTATATTCCATCTTTCTTCATAGGAAACTTTATCTGAATAACCTCCCATTACATTTTTTCCATAAATCAATGCATGATAAAAACGTCCATTGGAAGCAGCTGTAAATTCTTCATTAATCAAATTAGCTGGTTGTGCTGGGTAAACACCTCCATCATCTCTAACTAAATAACCATTTCCATCAGCTTTATCACCATGGCATGTTGCACAAAAAATATTGTACATCGCTTTTCCGTTTGCTAAAGCCGCCTCTGTTATTGGATAGGGATTATTGATGATTTCAGACATTGCTCTTAATCGCTCAGGTTCTGTATCTTCATAATAATATGGAACACTACCATTTGGATTCACATTCACTCCTCTATCGGCGGCACCTGCTGGACGATTTCCTCCAGCGTATCCTCTGGGGATAGTTCCAGAGATTGGTTTACGTGGAGAGGAGAGCTCTAATAAATCTTTACCACTACCAATCTTCACACTTGCAGAATCCCAAGTGTTATAATAGTAATCAGTTAAAACATTTGCTTCATAAGCAATTGAGTGAGCCATATCAGGCATATATTCTCTTCCCGCCACCTCTGGATCAGAGGAGCACGAACTAGCAAAAATTGCTAATGCAAAAATGAGAATGTAAATGTTCTGTTTAAAATTCATTTTATATCGATTAAAAAACCAAATAATAAATTTGATTTAGATTTTAATTTCTAAATAGTTTTGATGTTTGTTTCCTCTGCACCTGATTCAGTTAAAAATCCTTTTAATGATTCGATTTCATCTTTTGAAGAATTGGAAACATTAAATGATAAACAAAATTTATCATCAGTAATTCGATCATCCAAAGTTGGGTTATCAGCACCTGGACCCATTCCACAAACGGTATAATAGGTAACTACCATTCCTACACAAGAAAACAAAACTGTCAACTCAAATGTAATGGGTATAAATGCAGGTACTGACCAATACGGTTTACCTCCAAAGATAATTGGCCAATCACGAGTAAACACCCAAGTCATAAATAAGAATGCTGTTAAAGTACCCAATGCACCATAAACAAATCCTGCAATATGTAACCGACTTTCTGACAATCCCATTACATCATCTAATCCATGAACTGGAAAAGGTGTGAATACATCATGGATGTCCAAATGATCTTTTTGCGCTTTGGTAATTGCATCCATTAGCACATCCTCATCATTGTACAATCCGTATAAAACATCTTTATGTCCTTCCATTTTTATGAAAATTTTTAAAGTAACTCTTTATTTAAAAGTCTTGTTATTCTCTCTGTGAAAATTGAACATGACTATTTTTTAAAACAAAACCCAGATTAATTCTTTAAAGAAAACGTCACATTTGTCGTCCACTTAAAAAACCTAGTTTAATGATGCTCATGCCCAACATGCACATGGTCCGCTTCAACTGCTGCTTCTTTATAATCAACTGCTTTACGATTAACTACTCCTGTATACTGACTTCCTGAAGTTTTCAAAATACTTTTCACCTCAGCAATAGCAACTACTGGAGCTACTCTAGTAAATAGTAAATAAAGTGTAAAGAATAATCCGAATGTACCTATATAGATACCAATTTCAACCCAAGTAGGAACATAATAACTCCAACTTGATGGTAAATAATCACGAGCCAATGTAGTAACGATAATTACAAACCGCTCAAACCACATTCCAATATTAATAAAGATTGACATAAAAAATGTTAACGTAATATTTCTTCTATATTTCTCCACCCAAAAGATTTGGGGAACCAAAACATTACAACCCATCATCCCGACATATGACCAGAAATAAATACCAGTTGCCCTATTATAAAAAGCAAATTGTTCATAAGGGTATTGAGAATACCATGAAATAAAGAGCTCTGTTAAATAGGCAACCCCTACCATAGTAGCAGTCAACACGATTACCTTATTCATTGATTCGATATGTTGCATCGTAATATAATCTTCTAACTTGAGGACCTTTCTTGTGATAATCATCAGGGTCAATACCATAGCAAACCCTGAGAAAATCGCTCCCGCTACAAAGTATGGAGGAAAGATGGTCGTATGCCATCCAGGAATAACTGAAGTGGCGAAATCAAAAGATACAATAGTGTGTACAGAAAGAACCAAAGGTGTTGCAATACCTGCTAAGATTAAAGACAATGATTCAAATCTTTGCCAATGTTTAGCAGAACCAGTCCAACCGAAAGCAACGAAACTGTATATTTTTCTTCTTAATCCCTTTGACCGATCCCTTAATGTTGCTAAATCAGGGACTAAACCAGTGTACCAAAATAATAATGATACAGTAAAGTATGTCGAAATTGCAAATACATCCCAAAGTAATGGTGAATTAAAGTTTACCCACAGAGGACCACGTGTATTTGGGTAAGGAAAAATAAAAAATCCTAACCACAAACGTCCCATGTGAATTAAAGGGAATAATCCAGCACACATTACAGCAAATATTGTCATCGCCTCCGCTGCTCGATTTACCCCTGTTCTCCATTTTTGACGAAAGAGTAAAAGGATGGCAGAAATCAAAGTTCCTGCATGACCAATTCCAATCCACCAAACGAAGTTGGTAATATCCCAACCCCAACCAATGGTTCTATTCAAATTCCAAGTTCCAATTCCCATCCAGATGGTCCAAAGGATGCAGAATACACCGAAACCAAGAACGGTTACCGACAAGATAAAAGCGATAACCCAAGCTGTACTTGGAACTTTCTCTGACGGTGCACAAATATCCTCCGTGATGTCATGGTAGGTTTTGTCTCCCGTAATGAGAGTGTGTCTTAATGGAGAAATAATTGGATGATGACTCATATTCTTATTTTTACTATTGACTTTTAAGATTGTTATTCTTTTCAATTCGATAATTGAAAAATCAATTATCGAAGGTCATTTATTTTAGCTTAATGATCCTTCTTTATTAATAATTTTAGCAGCATAATCAACAGATGACCTAGTATTGATCTCCTCTAAAACTTTATAATTCAATGCAGATGCCATTGTTTTACTAATTTTACTATGCTTATCATTGATATCTCCGAAAGTAATTGCTCCTGTTGGGCAAGAAGTTTGACAAGCAGTTTTCACTTCATTATCTCTTAACCTTCTACCCTCACTCTTTGCTGTCAATTTACCTTCTTGAATTCGTTGGACACAGAAAGAACATTTTTCGATAACCCCTCTTGATCGCACGGTTACATCTGGATTCAATACCATTCGAGTCAAGTTATCTGCTCCGTAGGGAATTTCCTCACCGTTAACATCATATTGATTTACCGGGAATAAATCCGCAGTTGTATAATCTAACCAATTGAATCTTCTCACTTTATAAGGACAGTTATTTGCACAATAACGAGTACCAATACATCTGTTATAAGTCATTTGATTCAATCCTTCTGAACTATGATTCGTTGCAGCAACTGGACATACATTCTCACAGGGTGCATTATCACAATGTTGACACATCATTGGTTGATAAACTACATTAGGGTTTTCAACATCTCCAATGAAATATCTATCAATTCTTAACCAAGCCATTTCGTGATGACGACTCACTTCAGTTTTTCCAACAACAGGAATGTTATTTTCTGACATACAGGCAATGGTACAAGCACTACATCCGATACATGCATTCATATCGATATGCATACCCCAATGGTGTCCTTGACTGTATAATTTATCTTTATATTCTTCGTAAGGATAAAGCGTTTGATCATTTAAGTGTTTTGCTTTATCATGAAACTTTTCCATCTCTTTTTCAAAAGCTGGGAGTTCATTTAATTTTGCATGGAAAATTACTGAACGATTTGTAATCGCTCCTTCGTAACCATTAATACCAACTGCCTTGTCATCCACATTAACTTCCGGAGCTTCTTGTTCGAAAACTCCCATCGTATGGTGATATTGAACACAAGCAAATTGCTCATCGTATTCTAAACTATCAGAAACCTCTGCATCAGCATAGTATCTAGTATTTCCATTTGCATCCATGCTTAACATAGGATAAGCATTCTCCCCAACATTGACTCCACACTCACCTGAAACCGTTCTTCCGTATCCCAGCGCCATTGAGAAGGTAGCAGCCCCATCAATCATTGGCTGGCCGAAGTTAGTTGTAGCAGTTACTTTTTCAGTAGCTTCTCCAACTGTTAAGTTCACTTTATCACCTTTCCCCTTTTTAGTTCCAGTTCCAATATTTCCGTAACCTGTGAAGTGATCCGAATCGCTCCAAGTAAGTGGTACATAAAGAACATTCCCCCATGCACATCTTGAAATTGGGTCAGGCATCTCTTGTAGCCAAGGGTTATCTGCATATTGCCCATTTCCGATATTCACTGTTTCGAAAAATGAGATTTCATGTGCAGCACTCGATGGCTTATTTATCTTTCCAGCAGCAGAATTTATATCTCCCTTAAAAACATCAGTTTTTGCCTCATGAGAACCAACAAATACACCATCATGAACTGTTGCATCCCAAAATGCTCGAAAAGTATTATAAGAACTTTGTTGAGAGAACATATTTATTCTCCAATTTGCTTTTAAATATTCATAGTAAGGTTGATCCGCTGATTTATCTAGGTTTGCACTTCCACACCAAATCAATAAACTTTCCTCTGATTGACGAGTTTTCATCAGTGGTGCAATCGTAGGCTGAACGATGCTGAAATGCCCCCGCTTTGGTTCAACATCTCCCCATGATTCTAAAAAGTGATTAGATGGTGCGATGTATTGGCATTTAGCAGCAGTTTCATTTTTGTAACCAGACATTGAAACACGCAGTCCTACTTTTTCCAATCCTGTTGCAAAGTCAGCAGAGTTTGGTAGATCAAATACTGGGTTAGCCTGGTCTACAAAAAAAACAGCATCAACGCCTCCACCATTCATTTCAGCTACCAAATCTTGCACTGCTTTATCCGATCCTTGCCGTTGTAAAGAAGCTCCAGCAAATCCTAAAGTTGAACCATAGTTACCAAGCAAGTTATTGGTAGCATTTACCAAAGTTTGTTCACCAATATTATTTGAGTCAGAGACTATTAATGACTTTCCTTGGTTAGCCAACAACTCTCCAGCAACTTTTGCCAAAGCATTCTTTGCTTTATCATTTAAGCTAGGTGCTGTTACTTGACTACCGCCAGTTTTTGCAGCTACTGCATTATATAGATATGCAATAGCAGATCCTTGCTCAGAAGGTTTGATTAGAACTCTATCATCTGCATTTGAACCTGTCAAAGACATCCCTGATTCCACTTGAATATGGCGAGACATCTTAGGGTTTTTTAAATCAATTTTTCTATTAGTTGCATAGTCTGCAGCATACTCAGTTGGAGAAACCCAAGTCCCCAAAAAGTCTGCACCGAAACTTACAATTACTTGTGCCTTTCCAAAATGATAGTTTGGGATCGATTTATCTCCAAAATCAGATTCATTGGCTTCCAACATTGCAGAACTAGAAATAGGATCATACATTACTACTTTTGTATTTGGATATACAGCAGTGAATTCTGAAATTACTTGTTTTGCAGTCGGTGATAAAATAGTGTTACAAACTAATCGAATATTCGACTTCCCATCTAACTTCCCTTTGATTACCGAATCCAAATCTTCCCAGCTTATTGATTCTTTATCAACAAGATTCTTTGCTCCTTTAAATCGATTAGAATCATATAAACTCAATACACTCGCTTGCACTCTTGCGCTTGTTCCTCCTTTGGAAACAGTTGACAAAGCATTACCTTCTATTTTGATTGGACGACCTTCTCTAGTTTTCACCAAAATAGAGCAATAATCTCCACCCTGTACAAACGAACTTGCGTAGTAAGAAGCTACACCTGGTACAATTGAATCTGGTTTAGTAACGTAAGGGATCGCTTTTTTCATTGGAATTTCGCAACTAGCAGCTAATGTTGCAGCTCCTAATCCAAATCCCATATATTTCAAAAAGTCTCGACGGTTAGCTGTTGACTTTTCAGCCATATCTTCATCGGCGAGAACATCTACGATTGGTAATTCTACAAATTCAGATTTTGCAGATTGAAAAAATTCCGGATCATTTGTCATGTCCGCTGCTCCAATCCAAACTTGTGATTTATTTTGTTCTTTCATCTTATATTGAGTCTAAAAAAAAATTATCAGTTTAATATTAAAAACATTAACCATTCACAGTTAACCATCCACCATTTATTAGTAGTGACATTTTTGACATTCAATTCCTCCAATGTCTTCTACAGTTACTCCATTTCTTTTTCCTTCTTTCATCTCTTCATGCATATTTTTGAATGATGCATAATATTCATTTCCAAAATCTACTTTTGTTTCTCTGTGACAGTTAACACACCACCCCATAGATAATGGTGCATATTGTGCTAAAAGCTTCATTTCCTCAACTGGACCATGACAAGTTTGGCATTCCTGTTTTCCAACTGTTACATGCTGTGCATGATTAAAGTAAACATGATCAGGTAGATTATGAATCCTAGTCCAATTAATTGGCCCCTGGATTTTATCATCCAAACCCATTCCCTCTCCATTTTGATGAGTTAAAGCATTAAGGATTCCTTTCCATTGTTCTGCTACTACTTCTTCACCGTCTTCATCTAATTTCGTCATTTTATCCTCTTCTGCCTTTCCATCATTAGCTTCTTCCATATAGTTATCAGCAATCCATTTAGTATACACCTTTTTAATGTCAGCTTCACTCATGTTTTCGTAATCCTTGATATATGTATTGTCTTCGGGATTGTAACCAATAGAGGCAAAGATCTTTGTTAATTCAGCAGTACCATATTCTGAGCCTTTCTCAATTGCTTTATGGCAATTCATACAGGTATTAGCCGCAGGAATAACAGAGTGTTTACTTCTCCTTGCTCCATCATGACAATATTGACAATCTATCTTGTGTAAGCCAGCGTGAGTCTCGTGAGAAAACTTAATTGGTTGAGTAGGCGCATATCCTTGAGTTCGACCTAAATCGATGGCATTATTCACCGTTTGGTAGCCTCCCCAAATCACAATTGCGAAGATCAAAATACTGACTACTTTAGAACCAGTAACAATTTGCCACATAGTTTGACGACCTGGGGAAGGCAATCCTGCCTTAACCTTCTGCATATGGTTTAGATTCGCAACGATTCTAGCCAATACTAAGGAAAGAATAACTAAGATCAATGCTAAAATACCGTACATTAGGGTATTACTTCCACCTGATGCTGCTTCCGTTCCTTCTCCTTCTTTCACACTGATAGCTCTTGGAGGGTATGCTCCTATTGTTGAAACTACATTGATATAGCCCAATATATTATCAATCTCAGTATCTGTCAAGGATGGAAAATTAGTCATAACACTTCCACCATACTCTTGAAACAAGTTATTTGCGTAAGCATCACCCGTTGCCAAAAAAGCAGCAGAGTTTCTAATCCATGATCGCAACTTATCTTTGTCTTCCCAACGATCCTCGACTCCAGCCAAAGCAGGACCAGTCATTTTAGCTTTCATGTTTTTAGCATGGCAGCTACCGCAGTTATTTTTAAAGAGTTGCATTCCTTGATCTAGCTCAGCTGTACGTTCTCCTTGAGCAAACGTAAGATTCAAGGTGAAAAATAAAAAGAAAACTACAGATAAATTTCTCATAATCAATGACTTATACATTCCTATTTTTACATTTTTCATAAAGATATTTTAAGCAAAATCGTTTTGTCATTCTTTTGTCAGCGCAAAAATATAATTTGTACTCATATTTACCAATATAAGTTATCCACACTTTTCTATTTAGATAAAGTCCAAATAACAATATAGGCTTAACTTTTCTGTAACTAGTTTGAAACAATGAAAAAAGGGAAGTTTAATGATATATGGTTATACTTTTTAACATGGTTTAAATAGTATTTTAAAAGGCAATTTCATATTCTCATAAAAGGTAAAATGCACTTTTGATGCTTTTACCATATTTTATTCCTTTTAGTAAATTAGTAGATTTTAAAAAAAACAAACCACCTATAAGAATTCACAGATATTGTCTTTTTAATTTTTTTTATTGTTTAAAAATATACTTTACTAAATATTCAAAATTTAGTTAACTGAATAATTTTAACCATCACAAATAGGAAACTTTGAATTCAAATAAAAAAGCCGCCCCATTCGGAACGGCTTTTAAAACTCTCACATTTTTGATTAACTATTTTTACTGGATTAACCAAAAAAAAACAATCTCATATTTTCGTGACTACTGCATTTTAGAAATGAAATCTACCTTTTATTTTATTTTTCACTAAAATTGAGTCAAAGATTTTAGACTAGACTCTCCATATCTCTAATAAGAATACTTTTTCGATTAAAATAAATCAAATTTGATTTCCGGAGTTCATTTAAAACTGATGTTACTGTTTGACGAGAGGTACCAGTCAAATTTGCAATATCTTGCTGAGTCAAAGAATGCTTCACTAACATTTCAAAACCCACTCTTCGTCCACGCTGATCAGCTGCGTCCTTTAAGAAATCAATAATTCGAGTTCGAGCATCTTTAAAAATTAACGATTCTAATCTATTTTCAGCTCGTCGTAATCGGTCACCGATTAACATTAAAATTTTTATTGACAATTGATGGTTTGAGCGCATCAACCTTTTGAAATCCTCAACCTTCAATATGCAATAGTGAACTTCTTGCCCCATCGCCCTAGCAAAATCCTGTCTTTCCTCTTCACCCACAATTCCCATTTCTCCAAACATTGCCGTTGGATGCAGGATAGACTTAATTATTTCTTTTCCATCCTTAGAATGAGTTCCAATTTTCACCGTTCCCTTTGAAAGGAAAAAAATCTTATCTGATGCTTCACCTGGTAAGTAAATATAGCTGAATCTTGGTTTTACTTTGACTTCGACCATTTGGATAAGTCTGAGTTTTTCATCTGGATTAAGCGTCTCGAATAATGGGAAATGCTCTAAAAATGCTGTCTTTGATTGAATTGCCATAATGTACTCTTTTTTTTAAATAGGGAATAATTTTTCTGAAACTTGGTTTATGTGTGGTAGTTCTAATTTTAGTTTACTATTATTCAAATAACAAACTATGCAAATAAGACACATTTCTTCAACCTTCCCCCTACAAGATCTTGAAATTATTTTCTTCAATCCATCAATTCTAAAAAATAGATAATAAGTGAAAACACTTGAAACAAAATTAAATTTCATGACTAAACAATGTACCTTATAAAATCAGAATAAATACTATCACGAACCAGCACTATTGAAATTTTATATTATTTTAATTTTGAACCTTCTATTTTAAATAATTCAACGTTCCCAATGATTTTAATTAAATAGAAAAGCTAAAACTCAATTTTATAAAGATGAATAACTCTACAATCTCTCTTATGTTGGACTCGAAAAAAACATCACCAAAATATCCTCTAACTAATTTTTACAGAATAAAGGCTATTTTTGGTTTTTCAAAAAATTGATTGCTAGATAATTACCTATGATAAAAGCCGCAAATGTTCAAAAATCTTACGGAAATGTTCACGTTTTAAAAGGCGTCGATATTGAAATTAAAAAAGGTGAACTAGTTAGTATTGTCGGAAAGTCAGGAGCCGGTAAAAGTACCCTGCTTCACATTCTCGGTACATTGGATCACGCAGATAAAGGAGAAATTTTAATTAATAATCAGGATGTAAATACTCTCTCTCCTAAAAAATTAGCAAATTTTAGAAATACTAATATTGGATTCATTTTCCAATTTCATCATTTACTTCCAGAGTTTACAGCTGTTGAAAATGTTTGCATTCCTGCTTTTATCCAAAATGCAAATAAGACAGAGGCTGAAAAACGGGCAAAAGAATTATTGGACTACCTAGGCCTTTCTCACCGCCTTAGTCACAAACCAACTCAACTCTCTGGAGGGGAACAACAACGAGTAGCTGTTGCCCGAGCTTTAATGAATAGACCTGCTATTGTTTTTGCTGACGAACCCTCTGGGAATTTAGATTCTGCTTCCTCAAAAGAATTACATCAATTACTTTTTGATTTGAAAAATGATTTCCAACAAACCTTTATTATTGTAACACATAATGAAGAATTAGCAGGAATGAGTGATCGAAGATTGGTTATGGAAGATGGAAAAATTATTTAGTGTGCTGAATAACAAGTTTTCTTGACTTCAATTCAAAAACCATAGAATAATATTCAAATTTTAAAATTGGGTTTTTCTAGACCGAATTGATACTTATTTATTTAGTAAAAGGTTGAATACCAGATGTCTTCATAATATAATTACAGATGAAGAGCTCCCTGCTAGCACCAAATTCGTATCACTCCTTAATTTTGTATCCATTCAACGCTTTCATTTAAAAAAAGGAAACTTATCCTACTTTTTGATCTTTATAATTCCTGCTCTTATTTTTCAGAGGGATTGTTATTAATTAGCATAACCTCCTGTACTGCTTAAAAATCTACTTTTTCATTTTCCGAACTTATCGAAAAATAAATTTGCAAAGTTAGACCTTCATTTTGTTAATGGTTATATCTCTATTTTCCATATTTGTATACCCTAATTCTTTGAAATCAATTTTAATTAAAAATAAGTCAACCCAAACGGTATTTATTTATATTTCTTGAGTAGTAAATCCAAGGACTTTTATAGTGCTGTCTTAATCAATATAAATTCCTCTTGTCTTTTATTAGTACCATCTACCATTTCAAAAATGAGTTTCATCTCATCTTTTATATTATACAACTCAATCTATAAAATCGACAACTCCTCCTTATGTAATATCCAAGGCTATTTTTATCCTTTAAATTACACCCATTATTAAATCACATTGTTCAAAAACAGCAACTAATAAAATCAATTTTAATTGCTAAAAATTAATTTCAATTATGAAAAATTTAGTATTTGCATTTGCATCATTTTTTACTTTTATATTTGCTTCTTCCATTAATGCACAAACTTCTAATATCGAGAAATTAACACTCGAAGAAAAAGAATCATCATCCGAAGAATTTGCTGTACTCGAAAACTTTAAAGCAAATAAATCTCAGAGGAAAGTTATTAGAAAAATGAAAAAATATGTAACCCCAAAAATCATCGAAAAAGGTAAAAGAACAACTGCCTTACAAGATAAAATGGTGACTGTTCAGCTAAGCCTAGGAAAAGATGGAGAAATTACTAATCTGCAAATTGTAAAGGGATTTGAAGAATCGTTGGATGCAAAAGTTTTAAAGTATATTAGAGAATATGATGCGAAAAACCCATTAGCAAATTCTAACTTAGAAAGACCAACTACAATTCAATTAGAGGTTCCTTTAGTAGGTAAAACTAGATACATGAATTAAAAAACTGTTGTCAATTTGACCTAAAAGAAAGTCTTCACAAATGTGGAGACTTTTTTTGTATTAACAGAATATTGATCTTTATACTTCCCCATTATATTATAAAATCCTCTCTAATCATATACTTCAACCACTAATTCAATTTCTACAGCTTGGGCTCGAGGAAGTGAAGCCACACCAATTGCCGCTCGAGCATGCTTACCTTTTTCTCCGAATACATCCACCATTAAATCAGAAAATCCATTAATGACCTTTGGCTGTTCAACAAAAGAGGGATTACAATTTACCATACCTAATACTTTTACAATACGCTTTACTTTGTTAAGATTACCAAGCATAGCTTTTAGAACAGAAAGCTGATTAATAGCTGTCAAGCGAGCACCTTCATATCCTTTTTCAATAGTAATATCTTGTCCCAGTTTTCCGCTGATTTCTGTTCCATCTGCGTAACGTGGTCCTTTTCCTGCAAGGAAAATTAAATTACCGACACGTACACCGTTAACATAATTTGCAACAGGTTTCGGTGGTGTCGGTAAGGTTATATTCAATGCTGCCAACTTAGCTTCAGGATCATAGTCTGCTCCTGGTATTGATTGTTCATCACATCCAGTTATGGTAATTGCCAGAAAAAGGATTGTCAAAAATGATACATATATAAATTTCATAATTTGCTAGTTTAAAAATTAATTATTTTTTGGTTGAAAATCAACAGCCTCCCAAAGAGGATTACTCTCGTAATAATTGCCATTAGTTATCACTGCTGAAACTGTTCTTATATTTGAAATATCAAGCAAAGGGTTCTCATCTAAAATAGCAATGTCAGCCTCCTTCCCTATTTCCAATGTTCCTGTCTCAGAATCAACCCCCATGACTTTTGCTGGAATAATGGTTGCCGTTTGAATAGCTTCCAGAGGAGTCAAGCCAGCTAATTTATGGTAAATTTCCAACTCTAAATAAAGACTAAAAACAGGTACAAAAT
Organism: Saprospiraceae bacterium; assembly: GCA_029251525.1. GTDB lineage: Bacteria > Bacteroidota > Bacteroidia > Chitinophagales > Saprospiraceae > CAJQQY01. Next base: position 52,915 of record JAQXDE010000032.1, read on the forward strand.
TATCCGTTCCTGCAACAATTGGAATCCCTGCTCTAAAAAAATCTCCTACAATTTCAGCTCCTTTTGTATATTTTGCAATTTCCTTCTTTGCTTTGCCAGGAAGTTTGCCTTTTCGAAACCTTTTACCTTCCCATAACTCATAAGCAATCCGGCCGGCATCTGGTTCAACTGATTCAATAAGCGTTCCTTGGATGGTATTAAGAAGGACTCTTAAATTCAAAGTAGGATCTAGTGCGATTTTATTCTCCAAGAAAAAATTAATTGCATTTTGAATTTGTTCAGATGAGACATCTGGATTTTTTAACATCTCTTTCCCCGCTTCTAGCTTTGTTTTTTCGGGAAAAAGAGAGGAATAAACTGCCCGGTCATGACTGAACATATCCATTCCCAAATTTACAGCATTGAACACATTACCAACGGTCACCGGAATATGCCCCGTTACAGACATATCTCTTTTATGTCCTTCCTCTGCCAGTACTTTAAGAACATTAGAGGTTAGAGAATTATAAATTTTAACTTGCTTATACCCTTTGTTATGATACATGGCAACTACTTCACGAGCCTCCTTAGCATTGGTTGCTCTAATGATTCCGTTGCCTTTTTTGCCTGCCCCATCAGTCATTCCCGCTAGAAGAATGTCTGGACCCAATAAACCATCTTCGTCTATTCCATCTCTGAAGGCCGTTGCAAATTCGACTTCATTTCCGTTATCTCTTATAGTCGTTACTCCTCCTGCCAAATATGCTGGAGCCCATTGTACTTGATTGGAATGGGCGTGCATATCCCACAAACCGGGCATAAATGTTTTCCCAGTTAAATCAATAACTTTAGCATTTTTGGGAATGTCTACCTCTGATCGTTTTCCGATGGCTGCAATTTTTCCATCTTCAATAATCAAAGTCATATCTTTTTTAGCAAAGTTACTCAAGCCATCTACTAAGTCACCACCAACCAGCGCCACAGTTTTGATTTGTGTTCCTTTTAACTTTTCGGTATATGATGAAAGTGCATTCATTTGTTCTATTACATTACCCGCTATAAAAACAGGCATAGCTTCCTCATATCCTTTTCTTATTATTTCTCTGATTTGGGTATTGGCCTTTACAAGTGCCACAAGGTTTTTATCCTTATCCAACCAAACAGTACGACCTCCCCAATTAATGCCTTCCACTACATAACGATCAAGCCTGACTTCCTTACCACTTATAAATGCAATATCCTCTGCCTTATATTTAATTGAAATCTCTCCACGAGGTAAAGTTGGAATATTTATAACCTCACCATATTTAAAATAATATTGATAAAGCATCATTTCCATCGCTGCGGGAATATTACTATGCAATGGATAAAAACGACTTGGAGTTTCGCTGGTTACAACATCGAAATGCTTTTCCCAGATCGAAACACTATCTCCGATCAATTCCATTTTAAAAATGTTTGTGGTATCTGTCTTGACTATGCGTCTGCTAAAATATGAGATCGGTGATAGATCCATATTGAGTTCTAACTTTGCTTCAACTCCAGTAATTTTTCCTCTTTCATTTTCGCCTTGCAAAGATTTAACAACAATTGAGGATTTATTGGAAGTGATTTTATAGGTCTCCTCTCCTATCATCGACTGTCTTCGATAAATAAGAAACGTCCCTTCTTCATCTTCATTGTTAGGTGTATCGGAAGTACCAGAACATCCTGATAAGGCAAAAAATAAAACTGTCGCTACTACAATTAAATAAAAAATAAATGGAGGTATTGTTCGTTTTTCGTTTTTCGTTATCATGAATACAATTTTTGATTTAAAGAGTTTTTTATGAAGATATTATGGCTTTAATGTTTCCTTAAAGAATCTTAACCAATTTAATCCGAGTATTTTTTCAATATCCCCTGTACTGAAGCCTCGTTTATCCAACAATCTTGCAATATGTCGATAACGATCTGGTGTATCCAATTCTGGAATCCAAGGAGGCCATTGAACTTTATAGGAAGGTTTGAATCTAGTCAGTCTAGGCACATACCAATTTTCACGAGTGGCACCAGTTGCTTCCAAACCTTGAATGGCAAAATCAGCTGCAACTCCAACATGATCAATTCCCCCAACTTTAACAGCATGCGTAATATGGTCAACATAAGTTTCCAATGTAGTTTCCTTTCCCAAGTCTGGACCAATCATATATCCTAAACAAATAATTCCAAGGACACCACCTTTGTCTGCCATCGCTCGAATTTGTTGATCTGTTTTAGCACGAGGATGATTTTTGTGTAAAGCTTCGCACATGGAATGATTAATCGAAACACCAGTTTTACTAAATTTGATACCGTCGTCAGTCGTCTGATGGCCACAATGAGAAAGGTCAATTATTATCCCAAGTTCATTCATCCGCTCCACAACCTCAATTCCAAAATCTGACAAACCTGCATTAGTACGCTCGGTACACCCATCACCCAACAAATTTCGTTGGTTGTAGGTCAATTGCATCCAACGAGTTCCTGCGTGATAAAAAACATCTAAATTATCAATCGAATTTTCAAGCATAGTTGTATTCTGAAAGCCCAACATAACTGCTACCTTATCCTCCTTCTTGGCTTGAATAAAATCATCGGCACTGGTAGCACAAATAAATCGGTCTGGATTTTCCTTAATTCTCTTTTGCCACTCCGCTATGGATTTGAGTGCTCTAGTTAGACTACCAGAATCCAATGAAGCATTAAATCCTGTATAGCCGGATTTAGCAAGTGCCCGATCAGAAACTTCACTCCAATTGCGGGTAATGACAATTCCGTCAATAACGATAGCTTCGTCATAAATTTTATCAATATTTTTTTTCATAAAACTTGATTGTAAGTTATTAGGTAACTGATTGGTAGAATTATTAACGTTGGCATAAGTGCTCAAAAAATGTTCAGAGAAAAGTCCACCTAGTGGTAATACCTTAAGGAAGTTTCTGCGGTCGATGTGCATAGTTGGATATTTTCAGATAATAGAATATTTCTAAGTTTTTAAATGTAGTATTTTTTTTTTGTAAAAATAAAAACTAATCTATTGGTATTGATTAACGTGTAAGTATTAGAAATAATGATTTTCAATATACTTTGATATGATATTCCCCCATTCAACCTGATAACTCCCTAGTTGAATTCATTCCATTTATTCTCAAATCTCAAAGCCATCAAATTGAGATTAAAGAACATTTTAAGCTCAAGGAATTAAATCATAAATAATAAATAGACATTTGAAAATCGAATCAAAACCATTAAATGCAAAACTAGTTTTGTTGACAATTAGAGGCAGTTTGAAGTTTTACGTGAGCAATAAAATTTCAATTAAATTTATTCTAGAATTTAATCTCTACAAATTGACAAAAAAAAGATTAGCTGAAGAAGTTCTTTTAGGAGAAGAATAAAATATTAGTAGAAAGCGATTTATTTCACGAGTCGCTTTTTTACAGAAGTCAAATTTTGATAAGGATAATTTTAAAACAAACAACTTGGCATCTGGGATAATTTAATGGTAATTTAAAGTATTTAAAAATAAACATCCTTTATTTTGAAGCTAACAAAGAAAAAGTAGTAGTCTCCACTTATCAAAACTTGTTTCCTTTCCCGCAGTCATTTACTTATATTTGATAATTAAAAACGAACAAACCTACTAAAATGAAAAGACTCCTTTCCCCTGATAGTACTACTTCCCCTTTTTTGATTTTATCCATTTTAGTTTTTGGAATATTTGGATTTTATTTTGAAACAAGATTACCGAAAGGAGTCATGTTATTTTTAGGAACTATATCAGGTGCGCTTGCTTTTCTTGTATTACACGTCATCTTTCAACTAGTAGGAGAAAAGATAAACAAAATTCCACTTGTTTTAAATGCAGCTATATTAAGTGTCTTTTCTACTTTTTACTTAGCAAGAATACTAGGATTTAGATTACCTGATCAAATATATTATCCTGGAGTAATTGGATTAGTCTTGTTAACTATGATACTTTCTTTCTCCATAAAAAAAATAAAAAAAAGATCAAGAGGTGCAGCATGGTTAGGAATTCTGATACCAGTCCTATTAATATTGTTTGGGGTTTTATGGTTAAAAAATGAAGGAAATGATCCCTACACTAAAAATTTGCCTGCCCCTTTTGAAACAGCAACAAATAATTCACTCGCCGCTCAAGGTATAAAGAATCCTGCCCAGCTTGGAGAATATATAATAGAGAAGTTCACTTATGGCAATGGAACTGATAAAAATCGAAAGGAGTATGCCGAAGAGATAAATTATAAAACGCCTACCATCGATGCTACCCACCTGCTTCCTGAATGGAAGGACAAAAAAAAGAAATGGCGAGAATCCTATTGGGGATTTGGAGTAAAAAATTTTCCATTAAACGGTAGAGTATTTTTTCCCAAAGGAGAAGGTCCTTTTCCAATAACCTTAATCGTACACGGAAATCATAGTATGATTGATTATTCTGATGATGGATATGGATACTTAGGTGAGTTGCTAGCAAGTCAAGGAGTCATTGCTGTTTCTATTGATGAGAATTTTATTAATGGCCATTGGTCTGGAGATTTTCAAGGAAAAGAAATGCCTACACGTGCATGGATTTTATTGAAACATTTGGAACAATGGCGTAATTGGAATGAAAATCCCAATCATGATTTTTTCCAAAAAATAGATATGAATCACATCATGCTCGTCGGTCATTCACGGGGAGGTGAAGCAGTTTCCATTGCTGCTGCATTCAATAGCTTGTCTCATTTTCCAGATAATGGTAAAGAACAATTTGACTTTAATTTTGGAATTAAGGGTGTAGTTTCTATTGCCCCGACTGACTACCGGTACCATCGAAAAATTAAAATGAAAAATATAAATTACCTATCCCTACAAGGAGCATATGATTCTGATGAAGTGAGCTTTTGGGGTATGCGTCCTTATCGAAGACTAAAATTTACGAATGAAGAAGAGCGATTTAAAGCTGGCGTATATATTCATCGTGCAAATCATGGACAATTTAATTCTAGTTGGGGTCGAACAGATTTTGGGCCACCTTCAAGTTGGTTATTAAATACGCAACCTTTAATCCCAGGTGAAGACCAACGGGAAGCTGCAAAGGTTTTCATTTCCGCTTTTGCATTAAGTGTTTTGAAAAACGATCAACAATACCTACCTATATTTAACAATGTAAATACAGCTAAAGATTGGTTACCAAAAAATTATTATCTCACCCATTTCCAAGATAATAATGACTTATCATTACAAAATTTCGAAGAGGATATCGAATTAAAAAATGGAAAAGATGGGATCACTATAACCTCCCAAAATTTAAAAATATATCGGGAAGAAAACCTTGCCACCCGAGATGGCGGTAGCCAAGAAAATAATGCGGTTATACTTGGATGGGATTATGGTAATCAAATAAATCCTGATTCCATTGCTAGTTATACTTTAATATTCCCAGACACTTCTTTGTTAAATATGGATACGACTCATCAATTATTAATTTCCTTAGCTACTGGAGATTTTAAAGAGCTTTCAAAAAACAAAAAAGAAAAGGAAAAAAGAAAAGAACCTCGACTCGATTTTCATTTACAATTGATCGATAGTAGCGGTCATCAGATTGAAATACAAATAAGTAAAGTAAAGCGGATTGCCCCTCGCCTGCAGGTAAAATTTACAAAAGTAAAATCTTTAGACGCTGATTGGGTGGGAAAAGATTGGGAAGTACATTTGGAATCATTTGCTTTACCGTTGTTGGATTTTTCTACTTTAGATGGCAATTTTAATTTTGAAAAAACAAAGGTAATTCAACTGGTTTTTGATATTTGTAAATACGGTGTTTTAGTCGTTGATGATATTGGAATATCAAAGGAGCGTTTAAATTGATTACAAATTAAAAAGGAATTATAGAAATACAAATCAAATACTTTGCTAACACTGAATTTTATTATTTAATCGATAAGCGATAAACACCCCATAAAATAGAATTTTTTTCTAAATCAATTACAACCATATAGGTATAAACAAAAGCACAACCATCCAAAAATGATTGTGCTTTTATTTTTTTTTAGGAATTTTAACCAGTCTTTATCTCCTATTCGGAATCGCCTGTCCATGAATATATGGAGCCCCTGCCTCAGTCAAACTTTTCTCCAAACTAGGAATCACATCCAAACTAATTTTCTCAACTTGGCCAGCGATCGTTGCCAATTCCTTTTTCGCAATATCTAAACTCTCTCGATGCAATTGAGTAGGCCCATAAGTGGTTGACAAACCTCTACGAGCTACTCTTAATCTTGAACCGATCGTAGGAGCATTCCGCTCTCCTATCTCACTTTTAGTCTGGTTGCCAGAGAGCTTTTCGTCAAGGTTATAAAGTTGTTGTTTCAGATCATACAACTGCTTATTCATTGCTCCAGGCTCGATTTTCGCTAGTCCCAAAGCAACGATCATCGCATCCACTTTTTCCATGTTTTTATTCAAGATATTACTAGTCGCAGAAAGTATTGTCCGTGTCTCTGAAGCTTCTTTACTAAAAGCAACATAGGCTTTTGGCGAAATCCCTTCCAATGTTCCATTACGCAATGGAACTACCTCAAACTCAACTGGTCCTGCCAAATTAGAAACAGTTCCTTCTATTTCTTTAGCAAGCGAAACAGAATAAGTTCCTGGAGGCACCATTGCTCCTCCTCTAGAAAATCTACCTCCTCCAATCGAGCGTCCAGGACGAATCGGATTAGTAGAAGCAAATCTTAAATCCCATGCAATTCGATTCATCCCTTTTCTAACAGGAGCTTTTATTTTTCTGACTACATTTCCAGAGGCATCTTTAACGGTAAGCCACATTATTGGTTTACTTTGGCGCCGTTCTGCCTCTAATGCATCCCATCCTTCAAACGGAATCTCTTTTCCCTCCTTATTCAGTTCCTTTTCTCGCTTTTTTCGCTCTGCTTTTTTCGTTTTATAATCCTTTGACAAATGGTAAGTGAACACTGCACCAAAATCTGGATTGTCCGCAGCATAGCCATCTGCACCTGCAACGGCAGCAATATTCCTTGGAATATACCTCCATGCTTTACGAGTAGAAAAAAGTGTTGCTTCTGCTTTTAAGTTTTCATCCGTCACTTCTCGCATCGCACTATAATCATCCAAGACATAAAAACTCCGACCAAACGAAGCACCGATTAAATCGTTTTCTCTTTTTTGAATTACCAAATCACGAAAAGAAATCGTCGGAGCACCGTTTAGTTTCTCCCATTGTTGGCCTCCGTTAATTGTAACGTATATACCATGTTCAGTTGCTGCAAATAATAAGTCTTTTTTGATGTGATCTTGAACAATTCTCCAAGTCAAAATTCTATCTGGAATACCTCCAGCTTTTGGATCACCCTTGATTGATTGCCAAGTCTTCCCTTTATCATTACTTTTATAAAGGTAAGGTTGGAAATCACCACTCTTGTGATTATCGAGTACAATATAAACGGTGTTTACATCATGAAGGTCAGCTTTGATGTCATTGACAAATGCTCTTTCAGGAACGCCAGGCAATTGCTCTACCATAATTTTTCGCCAGCTTGTTCCACCATCTTCAGTCACTTGAATAATACCATCATCAGTTCCTGCATAGATCAATCCTTCTTGTAATGATGATTGTGAAAGTGATGTAATAGAATTAAAAACAGACATTGCTGCAACATCCCAAGGGTTGTCCCAACTTTGTTGTTTGCCCATAATCGGTAAAGTAATCCGTTCTTCATTTCTAGTCAAGTCTCCAGAAATAGCTGTCCAACTATCCCCTCGATTATCAGAACGCCAGACTCTTTGAGAGGCAAAGTATAAGGTCGCGGGATTATGTGGACTCACTACAATTGGTGCATCCCAATTAAATCTTTCATGACCTTCACCTTCACCAGCTTGTGGTTGAATAAAAACCTGTTCACCAGTTTTTAGATCCACTCGATGCATTCCACCTTGTTGGGTTTCTGCATAAATAATATTTGGATTGCCTGGTTCGGTGGCAGACTGATGACCATCAGCTCCCAATGTTTTGTACCAATCCTGGTTTCGAATACCATGTCGATTATCTGTTCGAGAAGGACCACCATGCGAACCATTATCTTGTGTGCCTCCAAAAATATGATAGAACGGTTCTCGATCATCCACCGCTACTTTATAATATTGAGTCAACGGAAGGTTAGGAATAAATCTCCAATTTTTTGCTAAGTCAAAACTTTCATAAATACCTGCATCAGTTCCTACTAATAAATAATTTGGATCATCTCTCCGGAAAATAATAGCGTGATTATCTGAGTGTTTTTTCTCTTCGGTTAAAGTTCTAAAATTTCCTCCACCATTTTCAGAAACCAAAATTCTAACATTCATCAAATATATCCGATCGAACGCATGAGGACTCGCATACAACTCTTGATAATAATGGGGACCAGTTGCACCCGAAACCGCATTAGACATTTTCCTCCAAGAAGCTCCTTGGTTTGCAGAACGATAAACGCCTCCTGTTTTTCTATCCAACTCAATAGCAGCGTATATCACATCAGGTTGTTGAGGAGAAATAGCAATACCAATTTTACCTAAGTTAGATTTAGGTAGACCTGTTTTTAATTTAGTCCAAGTCTCTCCACCATCTCTTGAACGATGCAAACCACTTCCTGGACCACCTCCCATAAATGCGGCAATCGTTCGATGTCTATCCCAAGTCGCTGCGTAAATCACATCAGCATTTCTTGGATCAATTGCAATATCTGTTACTCCAGTCCACTCACTATTACCTAAAACTTTTTTCCAGTTCATCCCTCCGTCCATAGATTTATATAAACCACGTTCATCCCCACTTTTCCAGAGCGGTCCTTGTGCAGCTACCCAAATAATATTAGAATTTTCTGGATGAACAATTATCTCTGAAATATGCTCTGACTCTTTAAGTCCCATATTTTTCCAACTTTCCCCTCCATCTGTACTCTTATAAACACCGTCACCGTAGGCAACGTGTCGCCCACCTACATTCTCTCCTGTCCCCAGCCAAATGGTTGCAGGATTTGAGGGATCGAGAGTGATACATCCTGTTGAGTAGGACGTATAATTATCAAAAATTGGTTTCCAAGTATGTCCTGAATTTTTTTTTTTCCAAACACCTCCAGAACCTGTTGCTACATACCATTCATTATCATTGTCAGGATGAACGGCAATATCTGCTATACGTCCTGAGGCAAAAGCTGGACCTACACTTCGTAATTTAAATCCAGAAAATATGGATTCAATTTTTTCTTCTTTTACTGGCTTATTCTTTTTTCTTTTTTGAGCAAAAAGTAGTATGCTACTCGTGATTGTAAGAAATAGAATAGTTAGAATTATTTTTTTCATTGCATTAGGATTTGGTTTTGAAAATTTTCCATTGCGAAAATAATAATTTTTAGTAAATGTTTAGAATAGTTTAAAAATGGAGTAAATGACGAGATAATATTTCTTGGCCTTTAAACTACTATCATCACCAAATTCTATAGTTTAAAATGGGTTCCTATAGAACATTGAAAACAATTATGTTATAATTTGGTAATTTCAGCTGAAGAAAGAAGTTTTATTTTTTACCAATCCATTAAAACATTCACTGATCTAGGTGTAGGATATTTCCGGACAAGCAACGGAATTGCCTCTTTGAGTTTATAAATTAATTAGTCTTCGCCAGATTTCGATTTAGCATATATGGTGGATGTTACTAAAAAATAAAAAGTGTGCTTTTATTTATTATAATTCCTCGTAACCCAAGTTGCTCTTCATGCTTTTATTTTTTTCCTTTCTATCGGATGGTTAGAATAACCATATTTATAGTAACATAATCAGTATAATCAAGTTGAATATTAAACGCCTAGGGAATAAAGCTTAAGTACCCCTTGCTGAGTACCTAAAACGTAGTTCTTTTCCTATTCTTAGCACATATTTACTCTTCTTTTCGAAAATACAATGGAATCAATTCTTTTAATTTCTTTAAAGTCCCCTCTACCGTTAAATCACTCATTCCACCAGCAGCATTTGCGTGTCCACCTCCGTCAAAATGCTCTGCTGCTAATATATTTACTGGGTTTTCTACCCCTTTAGAACGGAAAGAAATCTTCATAATTCCATCTCGCTCTGTAAACACAATGGCTGCCTTTATTCCTTTTATAGTTAATAGCGTATTTGCCAAACTATCAGTGTCCCCTTTTTTAAAACTATACTTTGCCAACTCTTCTTTTGATAAAGAAATAATAGCAACATTGTAATCGTATAAAATTTCTAATTTCTCACTCATTGCAAAACCTTGCAACCGCAAACGACTTTCGGTATTAGTATTATTTAATTTTTCATGAATCAAATGGTGTTCCACTCCTACTGCTAAAAGTTTGGCTAAGACTTCATGCGTATGTGGTTTAACTGAGTTAAATTTAAAGCTACCCGTATCTGTTAAGATCCCTAAATAAAGTGGAGTACCAATTTTTTTATTCAACAACTTTATGTGTCCAGACTGTTCTATTAAATCTACAATTAGTTGTGCGGTAGATGAAGCATTAATTTCAGAAATAGTTATTGAAGAAAAGTCTTCAGGATTCAAATGATGGTCTATCATTATTTTTTTACCGGTAGCCTCCTCTAATAAGGCTTGCATTTCTGATCCAACTCGGTAAGTGGCGTTGTAGTCTAAACAGAAAATTAAATCTGCTTTTTTCATTTGTGTGGTCACTTCCTCAGGATTTTCATCCATCAAAAAAATACCCGAAGTGTCTAACCAGTATAAAAAATCAGGTGCTTTATCAGGATGACAAATAACGGCTTTCTTTCCTAATTTTTCAATAAAATGTAAAAGACCTAAAGATGAACCAACAGAGTCTCCATCGGCAGATTTATGAGCGGTAATAACTATGTGGGAAGCAGTTTGGATTTCAATCTCAATTTGTTTGTAAATATTCATTAACTGTATTTTTTGCCATTGCTAATTCAGTGGCATTTTTTTTTTAACGACAAAGTTAAATTTATTTTGAGTAGTATAAAGACCTACTTTTAAAATTTAAATCGGATCATTTTAAATTTTAAACGTTACTTTTGAAAAGTCGAAATATTTTTTTCATCAATCATTAATTTATGCACTATTATGATATGTTTGACCTTTTTTGGAAACAAGTAACAACGAGTGTTGAAGAAGGCCGCTTCGCTAAGTTAACTATGGCAAAAACCATTGGTAAACCTAACTTGAGAAATATTTTTGTTAGGCCTATCTATTCCGATAGGGATTTTAAGGTTTCACTTAAATTACGTTATAGGTCCCCAGAAACTGAGGATCAAGAAGACGAGTTTACGTTAGATGAGGCATTTGTGATCTTGAAACCACATCTCAGAAAGTCTTTTTCATCTGTTCTATTATTCACCACCACAAAGGATGTTACTTTCAAGATTAATAAAAAAGGTGCTGGCAGCATTTCCGAATCCTTACCCACATTTAGAGAAATTTAAATGCTTAAGTTTTTCTCTTAAAACCACTTAATACATTGACAATAGCAGCAAAGCAAGACATATAAATCTCGAAAAAAAAATACTTAGGGATTAAAGGTCGTCGTTTACTTTAGGAATAATTTTTTTTTCAATAAGAATCGACTTCTAACCTATTTTAACAATTTGTCAAGATGAAGGATAACTATGGAAATTAAATCAAGAATAGCATCAATATTTAAAACGAGCAATCTAGAATCTTCAATTACCGGTTTTCCAACTTTTAATTTATCAAAATTAGAATTATTAACTGAGCTGGAATTTCTATTACCGACCAATTTAAGATTAGGACATTTGGTAGAAAAAATTGTTTCCGAATTAATTAAGGCATCAACTAACTACAAAATGCTTTATGAAAATATTCAGATAGATTACAATAAAAAAACCATCGGCGAAATTGATTTTATTATTGAAAATATTAAAACAAAGAAATTAATCCATGTGGAGTTAGCCTATAAATTTTATTTATATGATCCAAATATATCTTCGGATTCGATTAACAATTGGATAGGCCCAAATAGAAATGATTCTTTGCAAAAGAAACTAGAAAAATTAAAGAAGAAGCAATTTACCTTACTTTATCACAAGTGTGCTAAATCAAAGATCAACAAAAAAATAATTGACAATGCTTCTCAATCATTATGCTTTTTAGTTTCATTATTTATTCCATTTGAATACAAAGCACGCCTTAATCCCAATTATGAAAAAGCTATTGAAGGTTATTATATCAAATTTGAGAAATTTATCAGCTTAGACCATTCTGAAAAAACCTACTACCTACCTTTGAAAAACGAATGGGGAATGCCACCATCTGAAAATGAAACTTGGACAGATTTTAATAATATTAAAAAATTAGTTAACAAAAGTATTTTAATAAAAAAAGCTCCTTTATGTTGGCAAAAGTATAAAGATTCATTTGCAATGTTCTTTATTGTTTGGTGGTAGATTTACCCTTTCTATCAATCAATTAAATCATACTTTAAAGTTGAAAAAAATCTTGTACAATCCTTCTTTTAGAAGAAAAAAATAACTTATTAAAATTGCTGCATTAGTTCAAATATTCTTTCCCAATAATTTTAAAAAGCGCATAAAAGTAAATTAATTAGTTTCGTTTATTAATTTTATTAATAATAATAATTAAGTGAGGAAGCTGTTCAAAAAATCAATCTATAAAACATTTATAAAATCAGGAGGAGTTATGATTATTTTGTGGGGAACAGAAATAGAAAGAATAAAAAAAATCCAAAAAAAGAATAATAATTCATTTAAACATTTCTCCTTAAAATTCAACTCTATAGTTTCAGCAAAAATCGTAAGCAATAATTATGAAATATAAGATTGTAACAATAATTTTCGTGGCTCTATTGTACTCATGTAACACAACGTCTAAAAAAGAAAAAAATAAAGAAATCGTTAATAACCATAAAGAAGAAAGAGTTATTAAAATCTCACGTGACAATTATTATAATCAATTGTATGGTTTTTGGCTGGGTCAATGTATTGCCAATTGGACGGGATTGGTTACAGAGATGGACAAAATTGGTAATATCGGAGAAATCAAAACCGGCGCATTTTATACAAGGGAGGATTGGGGAGAACTTGATCAACCTAGTATTTGGGGACAAGGTGTTCCTAGTGATCTATCACCTACAATAGATTTTGTATTCAGAGATACAAACGAAATATGGGGAGCAGATGATGATACAGATATAGAGTATATGTATCAACACCTTCTTCACACAAACAAGACTAGTATTTTGTCCACAAATCAAATACGTAATGGCTGGTTAAAACATATAAAACAAGAGGAGGAAAATTATTTATGGGTATCTAATCAAAAAGCCTTTGATTTAATGAATCAAGGCATTCTACCTCCTGAAACTGGAAGTCCAAAAAATAATGAACATTTTGAAATGATTGATGCTCAGTTAACTACAGAGATATTTGGGTTATTCTCACCTGGCAGGCCGGATGTTGCATTGAGGATGGCCCGGTTACCCATACAAACCACAGCTAGATATGAAGCGGAATACATTTCAATGTTTTATGTTACAATGCATGCTTTAGCTTCTAGTTCCGATTCAACTAAAAGCTTAAGTAAACAATTATATTGGATGGCAAATCAAGCCAGCAAAGTTCTTCCTGACAGTTCATACGCAGCTCATATGTTTAATTACACTCAAAAATTGTATGAATCAGGAATCCCATGGGAACAGACGAGAGATTCAATTTACTTTAAATATCAAATAAATGAAGAAGATGGTTACGATATTACTTCCAAAAATATCTACTGTAATGGTTGTTTCGCAGCTGGAATAAACTATGCTGCAAGTTTGGTAAGTTTATTTTACGGAGAAGGAAACTTAAAGGAAACTATTAAAATAGGAACGTTAACTGGTTGGGACTCAGATAATCCAACAGCAACTTGGGGAGGATTAATTGGATTTATGATCGGTAAAGATGGCATAGAAAAAATATTTAATAGAAAATTCTCCAATCAATTTAATATTCACAGAACCAGACAAAATTTCCCTTTAGGTATCGACTCATTTGAGAATATGGCTAAAAATGGATTAACTATAATTGATAGAGTTGTTAAAGAAGAATTAGGTGGAACAATTGAATTAGAAAACAACAACTGGAATATTCCTTTGGTAAAAGGATTTGAAAAATCAATAACTTCGTTAAATGATAAATAATGAAATAAAATGCTCTTGGTTATTAAAAAATAATTCTAAATGAAATTTAGTTTAAAATATTAAATCCATTGGCTATGTTACTACATTCGATAATTCCTATTCTTTCAAGTATTTCCTGGTAAAATTCATTTTAAATAAAAAATATGAAAAATGACATCAAGCTATTTTGGCTCTCTCTATTTTTTTTATTGTTAGGTTTCACAGCCATTGCTCAAAAAAGAAGTTTTAGTATTTCACCTACCATTGGAATAAATTTTCCGCTTCTAGACAAGGGACTAGGTTTTCATATTAGTTTAAATCCTGCCTATACGCTTTCATCGCGTTTCACAATAGAAAGTCAATTATCCTATGCATTTACGGAAATTGATGGAAAGTTTATTTCTGGAGAAAGCGGTAGTCAAGAAAATTTCAATGCCCTAGCCGGAGGTCGTTTTTATATTCTATCTGGTGAGAAAAAAATTAGACCCTATTTTAATCTTTTACTTGGAGGAACATTAAATAGGAGGAGTGATTATGAGGAATATATATTTGGTCTATCGACAGGACTATTTTTTGATATTAACCGGTTTTTAGCAGGAATTTCTCTTGAAACTCCTGGCCATATTGTTATTAAGGTAGGTTACACTTTTTAAACCGAAAAATAAAGGAATCATTTTAAAGCTATTTATTTAGCATAGATTTATTATTGGATTTAAGAATAACTTTGATAAAAGAAATCGATATTTGACATCGATATTAGACAAAAAAATAAAAGAACTAATACTTTTTTTATTCTAATTATTTCATTTTTGCAATCTGGAACTAGTCAGAATCAAAACTAAAAAGAAGGGTTTAGTCGAACAGAATCAATTAAAACCATCTTTCGGAAATAACACAAAATTTTCAAGTATCCGAGCTTAAAGAAAAGATATGTAGACTAAATATTGGTTTTGACTGTACCCAAAGATTTTAGGAAAGTAATATTAATGATGAAGCAATAGTTTCTTTATTTTTGTGAGTAACCTTTGTTCTTGAAATTTACCTCTAGAAACACACTATTTTTTAATTAATCTACATAAATAAATCAATGAAAAACTTTCCATTCATAATCCTATTAACTTTATTATTACCAACTTTAGCTGTGCCTTATAACCAAAATATTTCATCCAAAGTATTTCAAAAAATAAACAAAAGTGAATATACACTAGTGGTTGAGGGGTTTGATTGGGGCGCTGCTGTTAGCAAAGTTATCCTTCCGCTGGATGATAGTATTTTTATGGCAAATGGTAATAATTTTAGTGTAGATGTTAAAAGAGCTACCACGTGTAGAGAATTAAAACCTGAAGAGGCAAATGGCAAATTAAAGATTCTTTTTGCCTATGCATCAGATGAAAGAGCTAATAGAGTTAATAAAGGAAATCACATTACTCTTGTGCTACATGTCGCTCCATTTGAAACATTAAATTCACCTATGATGTATTTTGGAGATAATCCCATTTGTAATGGTAACCGATGGGTAGACTTTCAATTAAGAATTACTCATAAAGAAACTAACCAAATTTGGAACAAAGAAAAAAATAGAATTATTCCATTGGTAGATAAATTTAATTTGACAGGTCGCTTCACTAATAAAAACGTCCACCTTACCTATGCAGACTATGCTCCACCATTATCAGAAGAAAAATCACCCTTAATTATTTGGTTACATGGTGCAGGAGAAGGTGGCAAAGATCCTTCTATTGCCTTACTTGCTAATCGAGCTGCCAATTATGCTTCACAAGAAATTCAAACATTCTTTGGTGGTGCTTTTGTCTTAGTACCACAAACACCAACTTTTTGGATGGACAACGGTGAAGGAAAATATACTACAGGGGAAGTCAATGATATGTATAATGATAGTTTAATGGAATTAATCAAAGACTATGTAAAGAAAAATCCTAGGATAGATAAAAATCGTATTTATATTGGAGGTTGCTCTAATGGTGGTTATATGACTTTAAAATTAATCCTACTACATCCTAAATACTTTGCAGCTGGATTCCCAAGTGCTATAGCTTATCAGGCCAAACATATTACGAATGAACAAATTAAAGCTATCAAAGATGTTCCAATTTGGTTCATCCATTCTGAAGATGATCCTGTTTGTCAAGTGGAGGAAACGGTTATCCCTATTTATAAAAGGCTAAAGGAAGCAAATGCAAAAAACGCCCATCTTTCTCTTTTTAATCATGTTGTAGATATTACTAACCAGTTTGGAGGTAATGATTTTCACTACCATGGACATCTTTCGTGGATATATTCTCATGCAAATAAATGTCAATTAGATTATGATGGGACACCAGTTATATTGAATGGAAATCCTGTTAGTTTAATGGGATGGATGGCACGTCAAAGTAATTAAGCCAAATATTTTAATTATTAAAAACAAAGGGCAAAACTAAAATAACTAGTTCTGCCCTTTATTTTTTACTAAAAAATTATCAATAAAATTTATTTCAATTAAGTAATTGAATTTAATCATTCCTTGAAGAAATCATTTTTCTCGAAGAAATAAATATGTTCTACATCTGAAAGATCAAGTAAAGGAATTATTTGAGAGATATTGTTTATCGGTTGTTCTTTAAGGATTTTTACCTGATAAAAATCATAAAATAAAAACCCATCCTCTTCAATTGAGATTGAATCATTTTTCATCTTAATCTCACCTTTCACTTTCTTTCGCCATACATACCAAAATAAATTTTCATCATCAGCTACGGAATAAAGAATTTCCCCTTTCGCAAACTTACTCATCGCATCAATCAAAAGTCCTCTCCTATTTAAGAAAGGATGAGTACCAGAATATTTTAGTAAGTCTTCATAATTTTGTATTTTAACACGCCTTGATAAATCCAAAGACGCAGGCTTGATACTAGATCTATCCAAATGAATTAAATTAGAGCTATTAAAAGAAGAACCAATTCCTTCAGAGATATTTTTCAGAATTTTTAATAAACTTATGCCTTTGAGTTTATTTGGTAATTCCCTTAAGTTTGTTTCCCATTTTCGGGTCTTCGTAATATTAATACCAAATTTATCAATCAATAAATTTCGAGAACCCTTAATAATACGTTTTTTCAATAAGGTTTTTTGAAAGTTAGTTTTCGAAAAATGGATAGTTGGTTTGAATAATTTAACATTGGAATCTGCAAAACGATCTTTATAGCTGCTGGTACCAGGACTTAGATCAAAAATTTCAAATCCATTTTCAGTTAAGTACTCACTCAATTTGATAAGCATTATTGTACCAGGTGAATTTCTAAATTCAGAAGGATCAAAACTAGTTACCCGTCCTTCAAAATAATTGTTAGATACAACTCCCATATTGAATGACAAGAGTTGGTCATCCAACCATAAGGCAAACGGTAACATTGTTCCAGGTAATGTAACTTGCTCACAGTAAAACTCTATTTTAATTGGATCACTTTTAAAAGGAAGAACGTTATTAATAGCTTCTTTTCTAAAATCGATTTGATTTTTTGCAATATGAAGTACTTTACGCAATTTCTCTGGCTCTTTAATAACTTCAAAACGAAAATTACCACGACGTTTATATTTATTAAAACTAGTTTTTATATTTTTATTTTTCAGTAATTTTTTAAGCCTTCTTGGATCTTTTATATTCCACATTGGTGATGAAGTCTCTTCATATGTAATATTCATCCCAGAGCTTAAAGCTGATCTGAGAACATCAATTGACAGACCCGGGGATAGAACAGACCAGGATAACTTTTGAATGGGAAACTGGTCGCGTATTAACCTAAATACCTCTCGAAGAAATGGGATTTCATAATCTGGCTTTGCTAACCATCCATGATACTGAGGGTGTCCAGCGTGCCTTAATTCTTGGGCTTTCTTATCCCAGACCATTCCTAAAAAACTTACTAGTTCGTTAGAAACATTGAACGCTGTAAAAATGACAGGTTCAAATACAACAGAATAGTGCCGATACCAAATACAAAGCATTTCCGCTTCTTGCATCCTGCAATGGTCTGGAAGTTCAGTAGATAAGTGCCGCCACTGTTTGACAAAAACATCAGAATTAATTAGTTCAAGCGCTTCATTAGACCGATGAAGTTGAATAGATTTAATTTTCATTTAGTTAGATCTTAACTACTTTTTAAATTCATTTGAATATATGACAGATTCCCAATCTTTTCCTTTAATCTCTCTTATTTCCTCAAACATTGGGTGATCACTTACTATTTCCTTATGTCTTGCACAAACATAAATAAAAATAATTTTTCTTGGATGCTTTTCAATTGATTCTTGGATATTTTGAAGTACTGCTTTTAACACAATCTCTGGGAATGGATTGAATAAATAAAAATAATTAAATCGATCTATTTCCTTAAACTCTATTGCGTTACATTGGAAAACTCCAACATTTTTTATCCCAAGTTTAGAGAAATTTGTTCTACAAATTTTAGTTAATCGTTTTGATAGTTCTACTCCTCCAACAAAATTAAAATTGAAATTATTCATAATAACCATTGCAAATCCCTTCCCAGATCCATAATCTAAAATTGCATCAGTTGGTTGAATATCAAGTTCACTTAAAATCATTTTCAAATCTTCTATCGGTGATGGTGCATAAGCTTTTGCCATATCATCAGAAAAACCTAGTTCATCTACCATGTGATGTTGAGTAAAATCTAAACCTCTCATTTTTTCAAGTAAGATCTTTCCTCTATGAACTATTGCCTTTGGAATCCTTTTTATTTTTTTAATCAATTTTTTAATTATTTAATTATTTAATTATTTAATTATTTAAAACAGCTAAATATATTTATTAAAATAGAGCTAAGACATACAATATGTCTGTGAATATTGTACCAAAAATTAGATAGTTCCAAGGAATGTTTAAAATATTTTGGGAATGGTTTGTAAATCTATTTAAATACCTAAATAAGCATTTTAAAAAACAAAATTGTTCTTACTGCATTAAGAGAGCTTTCCGAATTAAGATTAAAAAACACAAATATCCTATAAATCGAATAAAGTACAAAACAGGGACAAAATAATTATTCTTTTTGCTTCTTAATTTCCATTCAATTTCCTTCTCGATATGTTTTTTAATTGGATTTCATCCAAAACCTTTTGATGTTAAAATTTCTATACTTGACATCTACCTCAAGTTGTCACAATCATTCAAATAAAAAATATCAAAATAATTAAATTCAAAAATTTTAGAAGTCACAAATTATCTATATACAAGAAAATAAAAATTTTATCACGTCACAAACATTAGCAAAAAAAAAAAAAATCATCATTCTTGGCATCAATATTAAACGAATTTATATGGTAATTGATGAAAATTTTTTACTCTGAAATAGGACATTTAAAATCTTACAAACAATTAAAAAAATAGATAAAATCCTATTTATAGTTCAAAGGAAATAATATTCATATGAAAGATACTTTCAACCAAAATTTATTATGAAAAACAAAACTTGTTGTATTTACTTTTTACAGGGATTAATGCTCGGAACACTATTTCCTATAATTGGAACACTCGCTGTTTCATATCAGGAGTTTGGGAATGTTTCATGGGAAATAATATCTAACATACAATCTAGCAACCATTTGATTTGGATCATTAATACTGTTCCTTTATTTATAGGTTTTGCAGGTTTAGGGGTTGGTCTTAAACAACAAAAAATAAATAACATAAATGCAAATCTTGAAAAAAAGATCAAGGAACAAACTTCAGGCATAAAAGAAATTAATGAGAAACTTCTGCTAGAAATAAAAGAAAGAGAAAACAAAGAAAAGGATTTACAAGAATCTATAGAAGCAGCTAAGCAAGGTGTGATTGCGAAAGACCAATTTTTGAGTAATATGAGTCACGAAATACGAACTCCAATGAATGGAATTATTGGCATGGCTAATATTTTACTCGATACTGACTTGACAACTGAACAGCATAAATACCTGTCAGCAATTGATTACTCAGCAAAACATCTTCATGTCATAATAAATGATATTTTGGATTTGTCCAAAATTAATGCGGAAAAATTAGAGATCAATAATAATAATTTCAAAATTAGAAAAGTACTCAATTCTCTGTATAAAACTTTTGAAGTCAATACCACTGAAAAAGCAATTGGTTTGAATTTAAATATTGATGAGAATATCCCAGAAGTCATGGCAGGAGATTCTATCCGAATAAACCAAATTTTACTTAATATAGTTGGTAACGCAGTAAAGTTCACAGAAAAGGGATCTGTTACAATTAATTGCTTTTTAAAGCAACGAAAAAAAGATGGCTTTGAATTACATTTTGACATTAAGGATACCGGTATAGGAATCAAAGAAGAAAATATCAGTTCGGTTTTTGAAAGTTTTTCTCAAGCCAATTCAAGTATAACAAGAAAATTTGGAGGTACTGGATTAGGTTTGCCAATCTCTAAAAAATTAATCGAACTTCACGAGGGTGAATTAAGTATTTCAAGCGTATATGGTAAAGGGACAACATTCTCTTTTTCATTAAATTTTGGGCTTGCTATTGATGAAATTGAAACATCAGAAATACAACAATTTCCTCATGTCTCTGATAGAGAAAAAGCAGAAATTAGAATTCTCCTAGTAGAAGATAATAAAATAAATCAACTAGTTGCAAAAAAATTTCTAACTCAATTCGGGTTCCAATCAGATATTGCAAATGATGGAAAAGAAGCTATTCAAAAAGTTAAAGAAAATGATTACAGCTTAATTTTAATGGATATCCAAATGCCGGAGATGGATGGTTTAGAAGCAACACAACTCATTCGATCAATGGACAATCTAGTAAAAAAAGAAGTGAAAATAATGGCTATGACTGCCTCAGTCTTAAAAGAGGATGTCGCAGAATGTTATGATGCAGGAATGAACGATTATATTCCAAAACCTTTTAACCCAACTGAATTATATAACAAAATACTAACATTGACTCATCAGGTGAATTAGGATAACTTATTATTTGGAGACATAAACTAGCTGAATATTTTAAAAAAATTAACTCCAATTAATACCTAACTTGAGTAGGGTTATTTTAGAGTGGAACAAGCGGTGCACTTTTAAACATAGTAGCAAAATAAAAAAGGGTACACTAAAATTTAGTGCACCCTTTTTTATTTTAAAAATATGCTAGATCATTGATTATGGTCTCCCCCACCAAAGACACAAAGCACTATAACTTCATTACTTGTCTGATGAGTTTTTCCAAAAGAATCTGTGACAGTAAGCGTTATGGTACGATTTCCGTGAATCTCGTATTGATAATTTGGTTGAAATTCCATCGATGTGTCGCCATTACCAAAATCCCAATGGTAAGAAAGAGCGTTGACTGAGTTATTAGAAAACAACAAGACATCACCTTCATCTATATAGTCACCTTCATTATCGACCGTAAAATCTGCCTTCCCAATATTTGCAGTATAGTCATTAGGAGTGGTGGTCTTGTTATCAATTCTAGGGAATTTTGATATCTTTTCATTAGTGAGTTCAAGATCATTTTCCATTTTCTGATTGCTACATGCAGTAAAAATGGTGAGCGGAATCAATGCTAATAGTAGAATTATATTTTTCATAATGTAAATTAAGAGTTAGTTAGTTTAAAACAAAATTATAACTGTTCTTTATGACATCCATAAATCTGATTTTTTCCTGAATAATCTATATATAACCTACAGCCTTAAGTGGAAAGTTGAGTCAACACTGACCGTAATTTTTTATTATTGAGTTATATCTTGATGTATTTTTCTTGAAAAGCTAAAAACTTA
Source organism: Saprospiraceae bacterium (assembly GCA_029251525.1). Lineage (GTDB taxonomy): Bacteria > Bacteroidota > Bacteroidia > Chitinophagales > Saprospiraceae > CAJQQY01. The sequence continues at coordinate 74,915 of JAQXDE010000032.1, forward strand.
AATCAAATATTAAAATGGATTCGAGAAAAAATACAATACTAAAAAAAGTGACCTCCATACTAGGTTGTGTTCAGCATTAATTTTGACTTTGATAAAGAAGTGAATAAATTTTATTAGTAAAAATTGAGTAATAATTAAATTACAAACCAGAGGCTTTGTAGAATTTGGTATCAAATAGGAGAAATAAATTTAACGAGAGGCTACTTAGGATAATTAATTCAATTTTATCTCGATTAGCTCTTTCTGTCGTCCTTTAATTCTTTTTTCTATGAAGGCTTTTATCTGTTTTTTACCTCGAAAAATTTCCTTTGACTTTGAAGTGTTGATTTCTATCAAATCCACCGCAACAATCAAACTATCAATACTACTTTGTATATCCCAAGTACCAATTCCAAATTGAAAAATTCTTTTGGAATCTCCCCCTTTTGGTTCTAAATCTATTACTAAAGTATCTGAGGCTGATGGTTCTACAAACTTGTAATAATGATTTCCTTTGTTGAAAATAACCATAACGGTGGCATCAGCATCAGTTTCATTTGAAATTAACAAAGTTTGTGCAGGATCACAAGATGCAAAAGTCAATGCTATAAAAAATAATGTAAAGATCCTTTTGGTGGTAAATTTATTAGTATCAGTTTTCATTTTTAATTATTAAATTTATTTTTAAAAAAAAAGTTTGTTTCAGAAACCGATCGTTTGTAGTCAAAAAAATTGAAAAATTTGAGTTTGTTCAAGTTATCTCTTTGGTGTAACATAAAAATATTTAACTGCACATTACACTTTTTTATTTTCTCTGATAAATAGCTCTTTATTCAGTATAAGTCAATCCAAAACACCATTATCACAGAATCTTCAGATTAATAATTAGTATGCATTTTGGCTTTACCAAAAAAAAGTAAAAGAAGGAATAGGATGCAATTGAGACCAACGATTTCGTAATTCTTGGCACTACTTCAGACTGGTATGACTTAGTATTGTAGATTTTATATTATCATAAAAAAGACATTACTTTGCAAGAATCACGATTTTTCAACTTTCTTTTTTTTAATAATTTGTACAAAATTTGTCATTCCCAACATTTTACATTTTGCTACGCAGCCTTTGTATTTTCAAACTGGTAATAAAAAGAAATTACACAAAGATTAAAACACCAAAAATGCTAAAATCAGGAAAAATCCAATATATCAATTTCGTTCTCATATTGCTGTTGTTAGCAACTACTAGTTCGGCTCAATCCATTGAACATACTCTAAAAAAAATATGGGAAGACGAGAAAGAAATTGATTCAATTAGGTTCAATGCATTGGAAGAGTATTATGAAATTAATAACCAAGTAAAGCCAGATTCGGCACTTATATCCTTGGACTATCACTATAAGTTAGCAAAAGAAAAAAATGCGGCACTAGAATTATATAAAGCTACTAAAAAAAAGGGGAACATACATAGATTAAAAGGTAACTATGATATAGCTATGAGTTCCTATCAAGAAGCAGAAAGTCTAGCAACAAAGTTAAATGACCCTATTTTAAAAGCTGAAATAATGGGAAATATGGGAAATGTTTTTGTTTATAGACAGGACTATAAACAAGCAACACGATCCTTTTCAAAAACTTTAAAAGTATATCAAGACTTAAATAATTCAGATGGAGAATCTCGTATGCTAACAAGTTTAGGTAGTGTTTTTTTAATCATTAATAATTACGATTTGGCATTAGAGTATTATCAGAAGTCGCTTTCTATTATAAATAAAAGAGGCTTTGAAGATAGAAGCACTGCAATTATTTATATCAATATCGGCTGGACAAACTTTGTTAAGGGCTTATATGAAGAAGCAAAGGTATATTATGAAAAAGGGATAAAAATACTTCAAGTAAAAAATGAAAAGTTTTTCATTGCTAATTGTTATTCAACCTTAGCCAAAATACACCTTAAATTAAACCAATTAGATCAAGCAAACGAATACGCAAAAAAAGATTTAGCATTAAATACAGAGCTCGATATAAAAACTGGAATTTTAAATGCTGAAATAATTATTGCACAACTCACCTTTGTAACCAATATAAAAGATGCTACAGAAAAAGGACAATCGATATTAGCTAAACTCCCTGCCAAAACAAATAAAAATTTAAAGAAAGACTTATACGAGCTACTCTATAAATGCTATAAAGTACAAAACAAGTTAGACTTGTCACTTGAAATGTATGAACTTTATAACATGTATAATGATAGTATTCAACAAGAAAAAAATAATTTTGCTGTTGTACGAGAAGCTGTAAAAAACGATTTTGAAGTAAGACTTAATGAAAATAAACTAGAAAATGAAAATGAAAAAGCCAAGCTTAGAGCTATTCAATTGAAAAGAACATTTGCTATAATTTTAACATCAACTTTATTAATCATTAGTATAATATTCTACTTTAAATCGAATATTAAGAAAAACCGTATAAAAAGAGAATTATTATTAAATGAATTAGAACGCCTAAAAACTCTTAGTGATACCCAATTAAAATTACAACCTCAAAAGTTTGAATTGAATAGAGATAAAATAGAAATATCTATTAATCGTAAAATAAACGAAACAGATTGGACTATTTTAAATATCCTTATTGATGATCCAGTAATTTCAAATAAAGAAACTGCAGCCAAAGCATTTAAAAGTGTAGATGGAGTTGGCTCAGCATTAAGAAGAATGTATGATTATTTCGAGATTAAAGAATCTAAGTACAAAAAAATATCGTTGCTAATGAAGGCCATAAAATTGTCAAATACATAGCATTTAAAATCTCTTTCCTTAATACCTCTCCAAAAGCTAACCATTTTTACCCCTGTGCGTGAAAGGCTATCTGAATAGTCTATTCGCATTTAATGGGAGTAAAATTTAAAAAAATCATGGAATGGATAGTTTTGGTTTCCTTTTTTATCACGACAGGCAACCAATCCTATCTTTCCCACATAATATCAATAAGAACTAGATAACTATCACATAAAAAACATTAGAAATGAAATTAATCAAGTTTATAATCAGTTTATTATTCAGTTTAATTCTCTTTACTTTATCATTTGCCCAAACAGCGGATCACACAATCCTAGTGAGTAATTATTCCTTCACTCCTTCCGAACTTACGATTGCACCTGGTGATAAAGTTGCTTTTATAAATGTAGAGGGACTTCATAATGTTAATGGGATTACCAATACATTAACTGGAGATTCCTTTTATAATCCCGAAGATTTTTTTATTTCAGAAATAGAGGGGATAGCTTCAGGTGTACTAATGGGGGAAATTACTTTTGACCAGCCAGGAACTTATCAATATGATTGTAGTATAGGACTTCATGCTCAACTGGGAATGACGGGATCAATTGAAGTGGATGCATTTACTATTACCGATCTATTGCTTACTGATACAATTCCTGAAACAAACCTCCCCGGACTAGCATTCAGATTATTACTAGATTCACTATTAGATAGCAATGGTCCTCTAACTCTATTTATTCCTAATCAATCGGCAGTAAATGAGGTGCAAGATCTATTAAACCTCAATCAATTTGATTTACTAGGATTTGTTGACCTTCCCGCAGCCTTAGAATACCATGTAGCCACCGGTTTATGGTTGGCGGATGATTTAAATGCAGGGATGATTTTACCAACAGTTTATGGACAGAATTTAACTGTTTCTGAAGTAGGAGGAGACCTTCAAATAAATGGAGCCACAATTGTTTCTACAAATTACTTAGCTGACAATGGAGTTGTCCATGTGATTGATAAATGCTTGGCTCCTTCTGGTTTACCAAAAGCCACAATTTGGGATATCGTCAAGGAAAGTGATAACCATCAACTGTTAGAGGAAGCCATTATAAATACAGGATTAGTGGAACTTCTAAGGGCTCAAAATGATCTTGACCCAAGTTTAGATTTACCTGGACCATTCACCTTATTTGCGCCTACTGATGCTGCTTTTGAAGCTTATGGCCAACAGTTGGGAGTTTCTTCAGCTGAGCTCGTTGCAGGACAGTTTGCTGATGATATTGTAAAAGCACATATTATTGGATCTAAAAAACAAAGCACAGATTTATTTAATGGTCAACAGCTACCAAGTTATTTCCCTGAAATAAACCAAACAAATCAAATAACTATAAATTCAAATACCATATTTGTGGAAGGTATCCCTATTGAGGTTGCAGATATCCAAGCATATAACGGTGTCGTGCATTCCATAGAGGAAATCATTTTACCTGAACTACCAGATTTAGTTGGAACCTGTGGTACTTGGAGATTAGTTCTCGAAGAGGAGTCTGGCTATTACTCCGAAGGATGGGAAGGAATTTTTATTGATGTCCGAATTAACGGAGAACTAATAAGTAAAGAGTCCGGTTTTGTTAATAACAATCCATCAAGCTTTGAATTTGGTGTCGACGAGGAATCAGTTGTAGATATAGTAGTGAATACTGATATAACAGATCCTTTTGATAATTTTTATATTACGCCAGCGCTCAACTATAAACTATATGGGACGGATAATGAACTAATTTATAGCTCTGGAGATGCTGGAGAATTAATGTCAAGCGTATATGGATTGGCTGCTTGTGGAGCACCTCTTTCCTGTGGTTTTGTTGATATCCAAATGTTCGATGGATTTCCTTACGATACTGATGGGTGGGACTTTGGAAGAATAGATGTGGACATAAATAACGACTTCTATAGATCCATTCCTTTTGTCTATGGTAGATTCCAACAGGCATTTATTCCAACAAACAATGGTGACATTATTGATATTAACTATATTCCAGGCTTTGTTCCCTCTGAGAATTCTTACCTAGTTAACGCCCCTGACGGGACTTTAATAGCAAGCCAAGTTAGTGCAAGTAACCCGCCAGAGAGTGTATTAGATTTATTAATTTGTGAGGAGGCAACGAGTATAAAAAATCAATCTATTGATCTTAATACTTCCATTTATCCAAATCCAACTTTTGATGAGTTATATATCAAATCAGATGTTGAAATTTTAGAAGTAGAAATTATTAGTTCTTTTGGACAAAGGGTTTTCAATGCTACTTACGATAATGTTGCTTTAGATGTCTCAAACTTACAATCGGGAACTTACATACTTAAAGTCCAAACAGTAAATGGTTTGGAAATCCATAAGTTTTCAGTCCTTCAATAAAGTTCAATTTATTTTTCAGCATAGGCCTATTACTAATAGTACCTATGCTGAAAAATAAATTATTATCCGTTAAGGTTTCTATCTACCCTAAAAAGTGCTTTCTACTTATAAAAAATAAGTGAATACTGATTTGTTTATTTAGATAATCCTTTCAAAAATGAAACTACTCTAACCATGAAAAATAACCTACTTCTTTTTATATTTTTTTTAACACCTTCTATTCTTTTATCCCAAGATATAACAGGAATTTGGCAAGGTTATGCTGTTAGATCCAATCCTGATTGTATTTTTTATCCAGAAACTTTTCTTGTAACATACATTCTTGAACAAAATGGAAATAACGTAACCGGAACAACTGAGTCTATATTGGAAGATACTCCATATTTTGCTATATATAATTTAACTAGTGGTAACCTAACAAATAATAATTTCCTTTTTTTTTTAGATGAACCTATTCAAGGGATACCACCTCCTGGTTCTGCATGGTGCACATCAGTAGTGGGAGAATTGGAATTCTTTGAGGCAGAAGAACTTCTCGAAGGAACTTTGTCAAGTACGAATGGAAGTGTTTGTTGTGAAGGAGCTTTATATTTAAAAAAGTTAGAGCTTCTTTCTGACACAATTCAATGTAAAGGAGAGTCAGTGGAACTTGAAGTTACTGGAGAAAATGTGAAATGGTATTCTGATGAAAATTTAGATTCATTAATTGGTTCCGGAAATACCTTAGAGGTTGTTATTGATGAACCCACTTCTTTTTTCATCACCCAAACTTTCAACGTTATCGGTGAAGAAACAACGGCATTTAGATTTGATATAGATATTTATGAACCACAAATTACCTCTTTTGAAATAGTTACTACAAATGCTTGTAATGATAATTCTGGAACAATAGAGGTTCTACTGGAAGATGAGATTGATGCTCTATTCAAGTTAGACAACGATAATTTTTCAAATAACAATATTCTTGAGGGGTTATCGGCTGCAAATTACACCCTTACTATCCAAGATGAAAATGGATGTGAGATTGATACTTCATTTCAAATTATTAATCAGGATTGTGAACTAAAAATTCCAAATGTCTTCACACCAGATGGAGATGGACTGAATGATTATTTTGGAATAGTTCCATTATACGACTTTCAAGGTAAAATAACCTTATTTAAAATTTTCAACCGATGGGGGCAAAAAGTAATTGATCTCCAAAATCAAAATATTGAAGATGCTATTTGGGATGGAAAACAAAATAATAAGCCCCTTCCGTCTGATGTTTATGTCTATATGATTGAAATAGAATACAATTCAGGGAAAAGAGAATTATTTAGCGGGGATATAACCCTATTACGATAATTTCAAATAGTTAACAATTAAAGTAAATAATACCTCATTAAAAAGGTTAATTCAGTTAACTTATGGCCGCCAAAAGAGTTACCACTTATTCATGTCGAAGCTCTTTTCTTATCTAAAAGTGCTATTGCAATAAGAGCCATGAGATGTTCATCATTCTTAAATATTCTTTAAAACCACCTGATAATTTTAATCAAAAAAAAATGCAAAAAAGCCCTTCGAACACATGCTAAATTGTGACTACCTTGAGAATAATTTACTGGTACTCTAGTATAAAAAAATTTAATGCATAAAATCTATCTTCCTCTAAATGAAAAAAATTACTTTCACCTCTAATTCACCCATAAATTCCCCTTTCCATCTATGGGCATGAATGCTTAACTGATTAGTTCATTAAGATTTGTGGAATAACATTCGGTAGTATAAATCAATTTTAAGAGATTGTAAGATGAATAATTCTAGTATTTTTATTTATCACAACAGGCAACCACTCTCTCCTTTCCTGCATATATACATACATATATAGTTACTGGAATAAATTTATTAATCATTACAAAAAAATATGAAATTGATCAAATCTACAGCCATTTTACTAATTAGTTTACTACTTAGTACCCTTTCGATTGCTCAAACAGCAGATCATACAATCTTAGTTAGTAATTACTCCTTCACGCCTGCTGAACTTACAATCGTACCAGGGGAAACAGTTGCATTTGTAAATGTGGAAGGTCTTCACAATGTAAATGGGATTACCAATACATTATCTGGAGATTCCTTTAATAATCCCGAAGATTTTTTCATTCCAGAAATAGAAGGAGTAGCCTCAGGTATACTAATGGGAGAGATTACCTTTGATCAGCCAGGCACTTATCAATATGATTGTAGCATAGGATTCCACGCTCAGCTAGGCATGGTTGGAACTATTGAAGTAGATGCATTTACTATTACGGATCTATTGCTAACCGATACGATTCCTGAAACGAATCTCCCAGGACTGGCGTTTAGATTATTATTAGATTCACTATTGGACAGTAATGGCCCCCTGACCCTCTTTATTCCTAACGGATCAGCAGTAAGTGAAGTGCAAGATTTATTAAACCTCAATCAATTTGACTTACTTGGATTTGTTGATCTTCCTTCAGCGTTGGAATACCATGTGGCTACTGGTCTATGGTTAGCGGATGATTTAGAAGCAGGAATGAGCTTACCAACAGTTTATGGACAGGATTTAACTGTTTCTGAAGTAGGAGGAGCTTTAAAAATTGATGGTGCCTCAATCATTTCCACAAATTACTTAGCAGACAATGGAGTCGTTCATGTAATTGATAAATGTCTGGCACCCTCGGGTTTACCACAGGCCACTGTTTGGGATATTATTAAAAATAGTGATGATCATCAACTTTTAGAAACCGCTATTTTAAATGCCTATCTGGATGAGGAACTAAGAGCTCAAAATGACCTTGATCCAAGTTTAGAATTACCTGGTCCATTTACTGTTTTTGCGCCTACTGATGCAGCTTTCGAGGCCTACAGTCAAGGATTAGGAATAACCACAGCAGAGGTAATTGCTGGACAATTTGTGGATGAGATTGTAAAGACCCACATCATCGGAAACAAAAATGATAGTTCAGATTTTTTTAATGGACAAATTCTCCAAAATTATCTTGGGGATTATAACCAGATGACTGTTAATACAAATGGAATTTTTGTTGAAAACATTGCACTACAAACTATAGATATTCAAGCCTATAATGGTGTAGTCCATGTAATAGATGAAATCATAACGCCTAACCTTCCTCCAATAATAGGAACTTGTGGGACTTGGACCCTGGTTCTACAAAATTCAGGCAATAATGGATGGGGAGCTAACTTTATTGAAGTAGAAGTAAATGGAGAAATTATAAGTAAAGAAACTATAGAAAGTGGAAACACCAAAACTTTTCAATTTGGCGTAGACTTTGACTCGGAGGTAAACTTACTATATTTAGGTTTGTCCGGAGCTTCGTCGCAATCTTATGAATTGTATGATAATAATAATGAACTAATCTATAGTTCAATAGGAATTAGTGGTACATCAACAGTCCCTCAAAGCGTTTATGGTTTAAAAGCTTGCCCTAAACCCAAAAGTTGTGGCGTTATTGAAATTAATATGTTTGATAGTTATGGTGATGGTTGGGATTTTGGAAATCTAGCAGTATTTATAAATGATGAATTTTATATTACGATTCCAATGCCATATGGTTTTTCCCAAAAAGCGTTTATACCAACAGATATTAATGACAACTTAGATTTCTTTTACAATGGAGGTGCTTACCAAGATGAGAATTCCTTTGTTATTTATGATTCAGATGGAGAGCTATTAGCCTCAGAAGCCAACATAAATCAAGCCCCAGAAGACGTTACTGATTTAATAGTCTGTGAAAATGTGACAAGTATAACTGAACAATTCACTAATCTAAATACCTCTATTTTTCCGAATCCAACATCTGGCGAGTTAAATATTAACACAGATATTGAAATTTTACGAATAGGTATATTTAATATTTATGGTCAAAAAGTTTTCGATGCTACCTATGATGACAATACAATAGATATTTCTTTTTTAAGAAATAATACCTATCTACTTGAAATTGAAACAACAAAAGGACTTGAATTTCACAAATTCTCAATCATCCGATAGCAAATCAAAAGTTAATATTCATATCAGGTTATCGACTAAACAAACTGAGTGAAATAACGCATCAAATAAAAAAAAGGTTACCTCCCTGGGTAAATTATTCCAATAAAAAAGAGCAACTGTTTCCAGTTGCTCTTTTTTTTCCTTAATCCAATTCCTTTTTTACTCTTCCATTCTTATCCATATTGGTAGTATAGTAAGCTTTTTTATCCGGTTTCAAGGGACGCTTAAACCAATAAGGTCTTCTTAATCCATCAGGCTGATCCGCAGGTCTTGTCATGTTTAACCACTCCTTATAATTCTCATGGGACTTATTCGTATCCACGAAAATATCACCATACTTATCTCCATCATGTGGCCTTTCAATTCTTACTCGTTGATGCCAACAATGCATTCCCGAAATTGGATCAGGATGAACAGCATGGGTAATATTTTGATGGACACCACCATCCGACCAAAAAATGCGTTTGCTATCATCATCTATACTATCGAAAGGTTTAATACCAGCCACCGTCTCCATTTTCCAACCACCGCTTCCATCATTTTTAATATTTACAGTATTGGTTGCCCAACGGTTCCCTTCATCTTGTTTTCGTCGCCACCTACCGAGGTGATGCGAGCAAGCCACTACACCCGGTTTCATTCCTTGCGTCACCCAAACCTTATCAATGAAATAGCCAATATCTGTATTTAACCGAACCAAATCGCCTGTTCTAAATCCCCATCGTTGTGCATCATCAGGATGCATCCAGATCGGATTTCGATTAGCAATTTCTACCAGCCATTTTGCGTTCCCAGAACGAGAATGAATCAAGGTTGGCAATCGGAATGTAGGTAATAAAACATATTCGCCTTTTTCTTTATCCAGCTTCTCATTGTGAATATGACTCTTGATATAAGTTGGAATCGCATATTCTTCCCAATTCCAATCAGCTAAAGTTTGAGAGTAAAATTCGTTTTTACGACTCGGTGTTGGGAAGCCAACATAAGCTGTTCCATCCACCATCACACCAATATCTTTTCCGTCTTTGCGAATCACTTTTGATTTTCCATCAACGACTGAACCTTTGAGTTGCTCTTTCGAAAGTGTAAATTCATGTTTAGAATAACTATGTTTTTCTACTTCGAATGCGCCGTGTTTTTTCATATAATCCAACTCCGTCAATCCTTCTTTTTTGGCAGCATCAGGCAGTCCTTTTGTATTCTCAAAAATGTATTGATAGTACTCGTCAATTTTAATTTTTTCTCCTGGACGGTAAGGTGACTCGAAGTGTTTTCGAATTCCCAAACTTCCGTCAGGATCAATTCGCCAACTCAACTCAATCCAAAATTCATCTTCTTCCCAAACTTCTCCTGGATTGGATTCATAGGTAAATTCTACAGATTTGCCAGCTCGACGTGCAGCTTCTCGTAAAACGGGTTGACGGAAAGCAATCCACATTCCTGAGTGCGTTGCATAACTATTTAAATCGTGCCGTTCTGCTGAGTGTCCCATTGGTAAAACATAATCTGCAAAGAATGCTGTCTCATTCCAAGTCGGCGTCATCGCAGCATGCAAACCAAATTTCTCTTCATCTAAATAAGCTTCCATCCACGAAAATCCATCAGGATAAGTCCACACAGGATTAAATACTCGAGAGAAGTAAACATCCATCTTACCTCTACCTTCTTTCATAAAGTGCGGCAATAAGAAACTCATTTCAAACATCGCCAAAGGATACTCATTGGGGAAATGCATGTTATTCCAAAACTTCTGTCCTGGAGGAGTCGTATGGAATTTTGGTTTAAATTTGTTCCAACTATTTGGTGAAGTCCCACCAACTGTTCCGACACTTCCAGTCAATACATTTAAAAAATGTAAACAACGTGAAACACACCATCCACCTAAATTTCCACTTGCCGCACTTCGCCAATTATGTGTGGCAAATTTTTCTCCAGCCTCTCCTATTTTTATCGCGCACTCGCGAATCATTTCTGCTTTGACACCACTTTCCCCTTCAGCCATCTCGGGTGTATAATCAGTGTACTCACCGATCATCTTTTCTATATAGTTTTCAAAAGTATGAGGAGTACCTGGATGACGTTTTTCTAAATACGTTTCCCAGTTAGTCCAATTTTCTAAAAATGGTCGATTATATAATCCTTCTTCTAAAATTATTTTAGCCATAGCTAACAAAACCGCCGCTTCGGTTCCTGGATAGGAAGGCATCCAATAATCAGACATACTTGCGGTATTGGAAAGACGTGGATCCATTGTTGCCAATTTCGCCCCTTTCATTTTTGCTTCAATGATTCTTTGAGCATGTGGGTTAAAATAATGTCCACTTTCTAGGTGCGCAGAAATCAACAAGATGAATTTTGCATTGGCATGATCTGGAGATGGTCGATCATATCCGTACCATACATTATATCCTAACCTTGCTCCTGAGGAGCAAATATTAGTATGTGAATTATGACCATCAACTCCCCATGCTTGAATCACTCGGTTGGCATAACCTTCATGTCCTGGTCGTCCTACGTGGTAAGCGATTTGGTTATGTCGATCTTCTTGTATTGCTTTTCGCATTCGTCCTGCGATATCATCAAGCACTTCATCCCAAGTCACTCTATTCCATTTTCCTTCACCCCTTTTTCCTGCTCTTTTTAAAGGATATAAAATTCGATCTGGATCGGTGATTTGATTAATGGTTGCTGGTCCTTTTGCACAGTTTCTTCCACGACTACCGGGATGATATGGGTTTCCTTCGAACTTTCGAATTTCATTGGAATCTTTATCTACGTAGGCAGTTAAGCCACAAGCACTTTCACAATTGAAGCATGTTGTTGGAACGATTGTATAGTTCTTCTTGACTTTCTTAGGATGCTCCGTTGCTTCGTACTCTGTCCAATTATCCCATTTTTCGATTGGGGGAAAGTTGGTAAGCTCGTTGGGTTTTTCGGTTAGTCTCTCTATCGAAGGTTCTTCTTTCACAGAATGAAGATCTTGGATGAGTCCGATTTTTTCAGCGATTCGTTCGATTAATGACGGTCTATGTTTTGTCATATTTTATTTTTTTATTTTTCGCAACGGAGATACAAAAAGGAGGATTTTTCTCTACGACTATGCCTTGAAAAATTAATTTAACTTAAAGGAATTCTCTGTGGTGCTTCTACCCAAATATCTTCTGTAAACCAAATTCCAATTAATACCGCCACTCCTGCTGCAGCCAACATCATTGTACTATCTCCACCAAAGAATAAAATTAACATTGGAATTACATTCCCCAAAAGTAACACACCCATCCAAAACTTATTTTTATATTGTCCTCTTACAATCATGTCAACTGTTCGTTTTGCATCATTAGTTGGATGTGTCATCGTCAACTCCATCAACATAGTAAATAAATTTACACCCACTCCTACTAACATTACATATTTCAAAAATAGCAACCAATTTTCTCCATTTTCACCAAACAAGGAGAGGATTGCAAAGATCGCAGCACCTGCCATAAAACTATGTACTAACATATGAATAGCCAATGTAGGACTTTGCCAAAAATCTCGTCCTTTTGCTTGTGCAAAAAGGAACGCTGTATAAACTGCCACTACTACTGCTATAACTGCGGTTAACCACATCAAAGGTGTCTCGATTGCTGTCCAACCAAACCAATTGACTACTGCCAAGACTGAGAGCAATCCACCATATACGGTAATCGCATATCCACCTTTGACTAACCATGATCCCCAATGAGGACGGAGTAAAACAAATAAAAATCTTTTTGGCTGGTCTAAATCCATGATTAACAGAACACCAGTTGCAGCTAAAAATAAAACACCTAATCCAAGACTAGTCCAAATTACCATTGGATTCACTTCTGCAAACCCAAAGGCCCATGCTAAGAATGGAACTAAGAATGCACCTGCTGAAATTGCTTTTGTCCACACATATCCAGACACTTCCCATCCCCATAAAATACCTTTATCTGCTACATCGTAAGTTCGAGTGGCTTTACCTTTATTAAGAGGTTTATCTTCCCCCATCAAAACATCAATAGATTTCTCTGGACCGGATTTCGCTAATTCTTGTGCATTAACGCTTTCTTTTTGTTGAATCAATGCTGTTACCAAATCACCATTGGAAAAAGCCATTTTTTCGGCCTCTTTAGCAAAATGACCAACACCCATAGATTGGGAACTCCAGAAATAAGAATCTGATTTTTCAGTTGCAGAAGGATTCAATGAAGCATCATCTGCATCGATATAAAATAGATTTGGAACAGTTCCTTTTTCAGGCTTTCTCACTTTAACTTGCTGACGAGAAAGAAGTTGAGTAATTTCAGCATTGGGGTCTTCCATATCTCCTGAAATAATTGCCTCCTCTGGGCATACATTAACACAAGCTGGCTCTAGTCCAACATCTATACGGTGCGCACAATAATTACATTTTGCTGCAGTACTCGTTTCAGGATCGATATAAAGTGCATCATAAGGACAAGCTTGCATACAAGATTTGCAACCGATACATCGATCTTTATCAAAATCTACAATTCCATCCTCTCGAAAATATAATGATTCGGTTGGACAAATTTCTACACAGGGAGCATCGGTACAATGATTACAACGCATGACAGAAAAAAGACGACGAGTATTTGGAAACTCTCCTTTTTCAACTTGTTTCACCCAAGTTCGGTTGACACCTACTGGAACTTGATGTTCCGATTTGCAGGCCGTGGTACAAGCATGACAACCGATACATTTTCGGTTATCAATGACAAATCCATATTTCATGTAGTTGATTTTCGTTTAAAATTTCTTTAGTTCCTATAAGTCAAATTAAAATTATTAATTAGTCATTTAAGACTATGCTTTTCCCCTTTGAAAAACCTAAAAAATTTCTCCATAGGTTATGCATCAAATTTTAAAATTCCTAAAATAAAAAAATGATTTATCTAAAATGATCACTTTATTAATTTAAGTTACCTAAAAAAAGCACTACCTATAAAAAAGGTAATGCTTTTGTAATTGTATTCTTATTTTTTCAAAGTTGATGGACAAACAAAATCTGAAGTTGGAATTTTAGAAGCTGAAATATCACTGTACTTTCCTTGAACATTGACTAGTTTCTCAAAACCTCTAGCTTTTAAAATGGAAGCTGCCACTGTTGATCGGTAACCACTTCGACAATGCATGTAGTACTTTTTTCTTTTGGAAATTTCACTCATGTTTTCGTTGATAAAATCCAAAGGATAATTTTGAGAATTTTCAATTTGTTCACCAATGAATTCTGTAGGCTTTCGCACATCTAAGATATTCATTCTTTTAGTGTAAAGCTTTTTAAATTTCTTCACATTAATTGTTTCGATTTTATCAATCTCTCGTTGCTCTTTCTTCCAAGCTTCGAAACCACCTTTCAAATATCCTATTGAATTATCATAACCAACTCTTGCTAAACGTTTTACCGTTTCTTTATTTTTACCTCTTGGCGCAACGATCAAAATTGGTTGTTGCAAATCAGGAATCAATGCTCCTACCCAAGGGGCAAAACTTCCATCCAAACCAATGAAAATTGAATTCGGAATAAAACCTTTTACAAATTCTTCTTTTGATCGAACATCCAAAATCAATGCTTCGGTTTCATTCGCCGCTACCTCAAATGCCCTTGGTGAAAGTGCCTTCACTCCTCGTTTCATCACAGTATCGATACTCTCGTAACCTGTTTTATTTAATGCTGCATTTTTTTGGAAATAAACTGGAGGAGATGCTAATCCATCAGTCACTTCTTTGATAAATTCTTTCTTCGTCATATCAGTCCTAAGTGCATAATTAGTTTTCTTTTGATTACCCAAAGTATCCCAAGTTTCTGAACTCATATTTTTCCCACAAGCCGAACCTGCTCCGTGTGCTGGATAAACCAAAACTTTATCATTCAATGGCATGATTTTATTTCTCAAACTATCGAACAACCATCCTGCTAATTCTTCTTTCGTCAATTTTCCATTTTTCTGAGCTAAATCTGGTCTTCCAACATCACCTATAAACAAAGTGTCACCGCTGAAAATTGCATAATCTTTCTTCTTTTCATCTTTTAAAAGAAATGTTGAACTTTCCGGAGTGTGTCCAGGAGTATGTAAAACGATGATCGAAACTTTTCCTAATTTAAATTTCTCTCCGTCCTTGGCTACATGAACTTTATAATCGGTTTGTGCAGTTGGGCCATAGATGATTTTTGCACCAGTTTTTTTTGCTAAATCTAAATGGCCGGAAACAAAATCTGCGTGAAAATGAGTTTCGAAAATATATTTTATTTTCACTCCATTAGCTTTTGCTTTGGCAATATATGGTTCTGTTTCTCTAAGAGGATCGATTATAGCAGCTTCACCATTACTCTCAATATAATAGGCACCTTGTGATAAACATCCAGTATATATTTGTTCTACTTTCATTTCAAAATTTAATTTTATGTTTCTTTAATTCAGTTCTCAATACAAAAGTATTCCTGTTTTAAAACATAATTCGTGATAGGAATCACACTTAATCATTTTTTTAATTTCTTAGCATCTTACAACCTCCACCTATAATTTGTTTTGCTAAAATATAAATAAAGTTTCATGTTTTGCAATTTCATTACTAACATATTAAATTTTGAAAAACAAATTAGATTAACACTTTATAACTCCATCAAAAAGATCTAAATACATTTCAATTCCTCCTTTTCTAAATCTAAATTCCCTGTATTGAAAATACTTTCTCAATTAGGCTAAATAAATCCTCCTGATTATTAATTTCATTCGACTTTCCATTCCAATTTGATCAATTGTTACCCATTTTCCAACGATAAACTTATGTAAATTTAAACTCATTGTAAAAGGTTCAAAAGAGGCATCAATTTCAATTTCATAAAAGTGCAGAATGACATAATGTATCTTTGGCAGATTTATCTTAAAATTTCACAACTTCTTTGATGATTCATTTTTCGTAAAATCTTTTTTATTTCATTTTGGTTTAATTAAAGATAATTGGAATTGATTTTATTCCACATTTCATTTTTTAAATTAATTCTACTCATCCTCATTAGTTTGCAAAGCATACTCAAGATATCGATGATTTGATTTTTTATCAAAAAAATCGACAGAATGTTGAATCCGGAAAAAGAAACTATCTTCTCCTATCATCTCAACCACGTTTGCTCTGTGTAGGATATCTCGAATTGGCCCCTTAACTCCTGCAAATTTAAATTGGATTTTTTGATTATGACAAAATTCAATCATTTCCTTTATCGCATATATTCCACTACTATCTATTCCATTCATACTATCTGCATCGAGGATAAATAACTTTAATACTTTTCCTTTATTTATAACCTCAGCCTCGATTTTTTCTTTAAAAAAACTCACATTTGCAAAATATAAACGAGCATCAAATCTGAAGATTAATATGTCATCTCGAACTTCAAGATGATCAAATCGGTCAGTATTTTTGTAATGAGGCTTGCCAGGGATTTTCCCTAAAACCGCCGTATGAGGTTGAGTCGTTCTAAAGATAATTAGTCCCAAGGACAAGACAACTCCAATCATTATACCCTCCTCAATACCTAGGATTAGTGTTCCTAAAAAAGTAGCCAGCATCATAAAAAAATCACTTCGATCAGTGTACCATAAATGTCTTGCTTCTTTAAAATCAATCAAACCAAAAACTGCCACCATAATAACGGAAGCTAAAATAGCCTTTGGCAAATAATAAAAGAGTGGCGTCAAAAATAATAGAGTCAGAGCAATTAAGGCAGCACTAAAAATGGAAGCCATTCCTGATTTGGCACCAGTTTGGTCATTGACAGCTGTCCTTGAAAAGCCCCCGGTAGTTGGAAAAGATTGAAAAAAGGCACCACCAATATTTGCCACTCCCAATGCTATAAGTTCTTGATTCGGTAAAACCTGATAATTTTTATGCTTAGATTGAATGGCTTTTGCTACAGCAATACTTTCCATAAAAGAAATAAATGAAATTGTAAATGCAATTGGCAACAATGCTTTTACATCCTCAAAATTCAAACTTGGAATCCCAAAATCTGGCAATCCTTTTGGGACCTCTTCTACAATTCCCACTCCTTGTTCATCCCAACCTAATCCCCAAACAGCAAAAATTCCGAAGGCAACTGCAAGTAAAGGTCCCGGAATAGGAAACTTAATTTTTTTTATTAATAGAATCACACCGATTGCTAATATTCCAATAATAAACGTGTGCAAATTGATAGCATTAAAATTTGAAAAAGCATTTACAATAATTTCATAAATATGATTACTCCGCGGAATATTAATTCCCAATAAATGTTTAAGTTGAGAAAAACCGATAATCAATGCAGCTGCAGAAGTAAATCCTGCTATCACAGGATGAGAGAGAAAATTAACTAAGAAACCCAATCTAAAAATCCCCATTAATGTCTGAATAATACCGACCATCAATGCTAAAAGAATTACTAATCCTATAAATTCTTCACTATTTGCCTCGGCAATTGCTCCAACTCCAGCAGCAATTAAAAGTGCCACCATTGCTACTGGCCCAACCGCCAATTGTCTAGAAGTTCCAAAAATTGCATATAATACAAGAGGAATTATTGAAGCATATAATCCATAAATGGGGGGCATACCAGCTAACATTGCATATGCCATACCTTGAGGAATTAGCATAACCCCTACTGTCAATCCAGCGATTAGATCTCCTCTAAAAAATTCTGAATTATAATGGGGCAGCCACTCTAAAATGGGAAAGTACTTCTTGAAATTCATCTACTCTTACTTTTATGATTTTGAAATCAATTCAAGCACAAGTTCCAATTTTAAGAAACTATTGTCCGTAACATCTATCACAATAGATTGATTTTATTTCGCTCCAAAGTAACTAAACCATTAATTTCTAATTTTTTTAGTAATCTTGAAATTGCTTCTCGGGAGGCATTTAAATCCGCAGCAATTTCTTGGTGGGTAGAATTAATTATTTTAGAACTATTTGCAACAGATCTTTCATTCAAATACTTCAAAAGCCGTTCATCCATTTTATTGAAAGCAATTGTATCGATTGTTTTAATCATTTCTTTCATTCTGAAATCATAAGAACGCATGACAAAGTTTCTCCAAGTAGGGTACTTTGACATCCATTCGTCCACATGTTTTATGGGAATAACGATAACAGTAGAATCATCTTCTGCAGTTGCTCTGATGACACTACGTTTGTCCATCATACAACATGAAAAAGACATAGAGCAAGTTTCACCCGCGTAGAGATAATATAATAATAATTCTCTAGACTCCTCCTTATCTTCTCGAACTACTTTAATTGATCCTTTGACCACTAATGGAACTAATTTCACATAACTTCCATAACTCAACAACACCTCTCCTGCCTTAAAAGACTTGAGAAATCCTACCCTAGCAATCTCCTTTTGTAAAGTTAAATCCGATAGCCTGGGGAATTTTTTATGAACGAGTTCAAATATTTCTTGATTAAAATTTTCCATTATTTTTTATTACCTGATTATTTTTATTTATTTCGAGTCGCTTATCAAAGATAAAAGTTTCTCCAAAATCAAATTTAGTAGTAAGAATCTTTTATTTAGACTATTTTTTTCAAATGTTGCGATGGTAGTTTTCAAATATCCGATAATCATAGATCGTCTTTTTCTTTCAGAAAACACATACAAACATCAACTTCCTCGTTTTACAACAAAATCCTTTCAATCGCATATTTTAAAAATCATCAGGAGCTAGAGGTTACTCGGAATCAAGAATTACACGACTCAAATTTACAAATAACCTAGGATACTGTTTTAGCAAATAAACAATTACTAATTTCAGTGGACGAGTTGCTGTTTTTAGAATAAAAGCGATTTGTTCTAGCTTTTAAAACAACTCATAAGTTGTTATATTTCTTTTTTGTCTTCTGCAAAATATGAACATATATCCATAAATCCAAAAGAGGTTTAAAATTGAAAAACTGAAGTTCTATATCAATATTGAGAAGTAAAAAAGTAATTGCATAAACAATTAATTGTAAATAAAAAAGTTCTTAACTCAAGAAAAAATCAATAACCTCTTTTTCTCTTTTGCGTCACAAGTCATCCTAATTTGGATCACCATTGAAGAAAAAACAGTCAATAAAATAATCACAACTAATGCTTCTTTCATTCCAAAAAAATCAGCTATAACCCCAGTCAACAATGCACCAATCGCATATCCTAAATCTCTCCACATTCTAAAAACGCCGATACTTTCTGCTCGTTGAGAAGGGTGGGTCGAGTCGGCAATCGCACTTATAAAATTAGGGTAAACCATTGCAGTCCCCCATCCCAATAATGCTGAGGCTAAAATAACCAAACTAAAACTTTGGAAAAATAAAATTCCAACTAGGGCAATTGCCTGCAAAAACATTCCCCAAAACAACAAATCTTTTTTACAAAAAAAATCACCCATCTTCCCAGTGACTAGTTGTCCTAATCCCCAAACGGCAGGATAAACGCCTACCACAATTCCGATTTCATCTAAACCAAAATTCTTGGTTATTAAAAATAATGGCAGCAATCCCCAGACCATTCCATCGTTCAGGTTATTAATTAATCCTGCTTGAGAAATGCTCCCAAGGTTTGGATGTAAAATAGAAGTTTGCCAAAATAAATTTTTTAAAACTTCTAGCTTACTGTCTTTCTCTTCACTGGCCAAATGACTCTGAGTATCTCGAATCAAAAATATACTTCCTAAAAACCCTGCAAGCGCTAATCCTATTCCAATGTAAAATGGATAAGGCCGCAATCCATAATTATCAGCAATCCAGCTTGTCAAAAAAGCAACAATACCAACTGAAAGGTATCCTGCAAATTCATTAATCCCCATCGCCAGTCCACGATCTTTTTGTCCCACCAAATCAATTTTCATGATCACCGTTGAGGACCAAGCCAAACCTTGATTAATCCCTAACAATACATTTGCAAAAATAATCCAATTCCAACTTGGTGCAAACATTAAAACAAATGGAACAGGCAATCCGAATAACCAACCTAAAATCAGTAAACGCCTACGACCAATCTTATTGGCCATTTTTCCCATGAAAAAATTGGCAGTAGCCTTGGTAATTCCAAATACTACGATGAAAGAAAGAATAATTGTTTTCGCAGCCATACTGAATTCAACTTCAGCAATTGAGGGTAAGATACTTCGTTCTAACCCAACCATTCCACCAACGAAGGCATTAATAAGGACGAGTAAAGAAAATTGTTGCCAATTGTTTTTTAATCCGAGTTGCACTTTTGTCAATTGATCTCTATTTAGTTATTCAACAATAAAATCAAGCTAATATAATATAAATTTGAAGATTAGAATTAAATTTTATTCACTACGTAGAATTATTTTAATGCCAATTTAACCTGAAAGAATTATAGTTAAATCTTATTTTTTTTCAATCATTCCTCTATTTAGTTGTAGATTAAAAATAACAACTATTTTCTTTGAAAACTTTTTCAACTTACAATTGTATTTACAGTGATCATAAGAAAAACTATAATGGGAAAAACTTACCGTCAAATCAAAAACAAATAATTTCTAATGGATATTGGATAACAAGTAGATTGAACCAAGAATTTAAATAGGATGGATTAATAGAGCCTAAATTTAATGTTCCGAGTAACTTTAAATCTGCAAATGGGGAACTAGTATTTGTTAAGCAACTTTAGAAGAACATGGTTCAACTCAGTGTAAACATTACAAGAATTGTCGATAAATTAGTATCCAAAAGCTATATAGCAAAAATGGTATACCCAACAAACAGAAGAAAAATGGATATTACTATCAGGGAAATGGGACAAAACCTTATCAAAAATATTTCTACACTTTAATTTAACATTGGTGGAAAATTAAATAAAAAAGAACTTTTAAAAAAATATTAATCTTAAAAATTAAAATCAAACCAAAATGAGCAAGAAAATTGTAGCCTTAGGAGCAAGTAATAATAAAGATTCTATCAATAAAAAGTTAGCCTCATTTGCAGCTAATCAAATAGTAAATGCTGAAGTAAATGTATTGGATCTAAACGATTTTGAGATGCCAATCTATGGAATAGACAGAGAAAGAGAATCTGGTATCCCAACCTTAGCCCATGATTTTAAAGTACATCTAAAAAAATCAGATGGAATCATTATTTCTTTTGCTGAACATAATGGATCATATTCCGCTGCGTTTAAAAATGTTATGGATTGGATTTCAAGAATCGAAAAAGATGTTTGGGAGAGCAAACCAATGTTTCTGATGGCAACATCTCCAGGTGGAAGAGGTGGTATGACTGTGCTTGAAATTGCAGTCAATAAATTTAAATTAATGAATAAAAATACTATCATTAGTTATTCCCTTCCTTCTTTCGGCCAAAATTTCTCAGAGGTAGATGGAATTACTGATAAAGAATTATTGATTTCATTTAATGAACAATTAAAATCTTTTGAAGAAGCATTATAGCAAACACTATAAAAAGTCACTTAAAAGTGACTTTTTTTATTTAACGAACTTGTATCTAAAGTTCTATTAATTTAGATGTTTAATAGTAAAAAATAGAAGTAAAAAAATTGTAATTATTCAAGTATCGATGGTCCAATTCTAGAAGTAAAAGGAAAAGGTTTCCTTTGTAAGTTTTTTGAGAAATAAATCTATTTATAGTTTTGCATCACAATGACATAATAAATGAAACAGATTACTTTTCAGATGAAAAAGGTCATAATCATACAGGTTTGATGCGAATAAGATTATGCTTAAATGAAAATTAAATAAGGAAATTCTTCGGAAAAAAAGGTGGCCTCTCAAATAAACCAAGACCAGCAACCAAACAGAGAAACGAATAATTTACCATTTTGGAAAAATTATTTATATACTTCTCTCCTCTTATTTGTTACTTTTGGGAAAAAAATGCAGCTTACTAATTCTTTCATTTTTCCTCAAGACGTAAATTCTATTTTTGGTTGTTATTGCAATCATGCTTTTATCAAAAAAAAATTGGAATTTTTTGGAGGACGTAATATTGATGTCAAAATTGAAAAATCAATCGACGAGATTATTATTGAATCCTCTCGAGAAGTTCAAGCTGAACCTCCAGGGCCATTAAAAAAGTTTGCTACTCCTTGGACAAAAATGATCCAAAAAGAAACCTGGCAAGGTAAATTAGGTGGCCCGTATTCTGGAAAAATGTCCATTGAAATTGTGGGTATTCCTGCAACGATCATTGGCCATATGACATTAACAAGTTCTGATGATGGGACAGTTGCAAAAAACATAACAGATATTAAATGTAAAGTTCCTTTTTTAGGAAAAGCAATAACTAAATTCATCGCTCAGCAATCTGAGGAAGCTATTGCCCAGGAATTTGAATATATCAAAAATCATGGTAACAACTTTTTGTGACTAAAAAAATGAAAAAAATGAAGGTAATCGGAATAAAACAACCTGGAGGTTTCAAAAATATAACCATAATTGAAAAACAAGATCCCATCCCACAAATGGGACAAGTGGTCGTTAAATGGCACGCCACCTCTTTAAATTTCCATGACTATCTAGTTGCAGCTGGGGGTATTCCTGTCCCCGAGGGTCGTATTCCTATGTCAGATGGAGCAGGCGAAATTATTGCAATTGGCAAAGGAGTAGATGAATGGGAAGTCGGCGATAAAGTGATGTCAATGTTTTTTCCAAATTGGCTAGAAGGAAAACCAACCTTGAAAAAAACTATGTTCATTTTGGGGGAGACCCTTGATGGATGTATGGCTGAACAATCAGTTTTACCTGCCACAGCTGTTACAAAAATTCCAGAGGGATATTCCTTTGCAGAAGCTGCTACTCTGCCTACTGCAGGTCTAACTGCTTGGCGGGCTTTGATGGTGGAAGGAAACATAAAAGCTGGCGACAAAGTACTCATCGAAGGAACTGGAGGCTTATCGATATTTGCATTACAATTAGCAAAAATGGCTGGAGCTAAAATATTTGCAACAACCTCTTCTAATGAAAAAGCAGAACGTTTAAAAGAAATGGGTGCTGAAATGGTTATTAACTACAAAGAGGATGAACGATGGGGAAAAACTATCTTTAAAATGACTGGTGGTGGTGTTGATCATGTACTTGATGTTGGAGGAGGAAGTACAATGAGAAATTCGATAGAAGCTGCAGCGATGAATGGACATATCTATTCTATTGGAATTTTAGGTGGAGGACGAAAAGGAGAAATCACTTTCCCAAAGTTATTTTTCAAACATCTTCGAATGACTGGACTTGCTGTTGGTAGTGTTGAAATGCAAAATAAGATGGTCGATGCGATCAATACCAATGGAATGCAGCCTGTAGTTGATAAAAGTTATGGATTTGATCAATTAGTTGAAGCATTTCAATATCAAGCTGCTGGAAAGCATTTTGGAAAGATCGTTTTGGAATGGTAATTCAAATGTTTACACCAACTTTTTAAGTTTGGGAATGATTTTTTCAAAATGTTATAGTTTGTTTCTTGAAAAGAATTTCAATTATCTTAAAGTTTTGATTTCAAAATAAGATTAATTGAAAAACAATAGGGAATTCTTAACATTCTAAAAACTAAAATTCTCGTACATTTGCAAAAATAAATAAACTAAAAATAACATGAAAAAGATAATCTCCTTCAGCTTATTTGCCTTGCTTTCATTTTCAGTATTTTGTCAAACTGATGATTATGAAGCAGAAAATAAAGGATGGCTAGTTGATATTGATAAGGCTTTTGCAGAGTCTAAGAATTCGGGGAAACCAATATTAGCAAATTTTACAGGAAGTGATTGGTGTGGATGGTGTAAAAGATTAACAGCTTCAGTTTTTTCAAAAAAAGAATTTCAAACTTGGGCTAAAGATAACGTGGTATTATTGGAGTTGGATTTCCCAAAAAGAAAACAATTACCTGAAAAATATCAAAAACAAAATGCTCAACTCAAAAATGCATTCAAAATAACTGCCTACCCTACTGTTTGGGTTTTTAATTTGGATAAAGATGAAAAGGGTAATTTTTCTATTGAAGGATTAGGAAAGACTGGTTATACTAAAACTGCACAGAAATTTACTTCCGATGTCGATCAAATGATTGAAAGAGGAGAAAAGAATAAAACAAAAGAAGGAGAAGGGAAATAACTTCTTTTCTAAACAAAAAAAAGAGGATTTGACTGAGTCAAATCCTCTTTTTTTTGTTTTTCTCTGCCTTAGGGAAGAATTGACAAATCCTCGGGAACTCCTACCTACCTTTTCCTTTTATAATCACCCCATATTTGTACTATAATTAAAACAATATTCAAATCATTTAAAAAATAGTTAACATGAAAGAAATAAAAAATATTGCAGACTTCAAATCAACTATAGAATCAGGTAAACCAGTACTATTAGATTTTTATGCTAATTGGTGTGGTCCTTGTCGAGCACTTTTACCAACGGTAGAAAAATTAGCAGAGGCGCATTCTGAGGATTTTGAAATCGTAAAAATAAACGTAGATAGCAACCAAGAATTGGCACAACAATTTGGTGTAAAAAGTATCCCCGCTCTGTTTTTTTTAAAAGATGGAGAGGTTCAAGAACGGTTAATTGGAGTACAAACTGAGGCAATCCTAAAATCTAAAATCGAGCACTATAGCTAGGCTAATTAATAAAAAAACTAAAGGAGAACCATCAAATGATAGTTCTCTTTTTTGTTTATTTCCCTACTCCTTATCTCCAAAAATCTAATTATATTTATTAGCAAAATAAATAATAGACTCAAAATACTACCATTTATGAAAATT
Source organism: Saprospiraceae bacterium (assembly GCA_029251525.1). Lineage (GTDB taxonomy): Bacteria > Bacteroidota > Bacteroidia > Chitinophagales > Saprospiraceae > CAJQQY01. The sequence continues at coordinate 99,879 of JAQXDE010000032.1, forward strand.
ATGGTTATTCAATTTTTGGAGATAATTGCAATAAAAGGGTAAGATTGCCTAGTAGAAAAATATTTTTATGGAGGCTACCAAAATATTTTTTTGAATAAAAATATTTTTTTTCAAAATTTCATTAAAAGAACCAACTGAAAATAGACTAAAATACTTTAACAAAAAGAAGTAATCAAAAATTGATAAATAGAAATTTTTTATTTTCTAACTATTCTAGTTCACCTTTTTTGAAAAATTCCAAACAATTCATTTCCCTTTCTATCATCAACTGAATTATAACATTTTTCAAAAACCAACGTGTCAAAATGGGCGGATAAATAACTTAAATATTCTTCTCGAGTACCTCCAAATGGTCTTTTTTTCAAATCTCCTGCAAGCGGAATATCAAACCAAAGGCCCACTAATTTTCCTTTGGGAAAAAGTAGCCTTGACATTGTTTTTGTGTAAAGCATTCGGTTATTCTTTAACGGTGGAAAGGAACAAAAAAAAGTTTGTTCAAATATCAAATCATATTGCCCTTCTGCTTCAAAAAAATTCATGTGCAACAATTGATCAGGTGGAAAATTAGGATTCCTTTTTTGGAATGCGTTTAGGGGTGCCTTAGAAATATCTAAAACAAATATATTTTTAAAACCTCGCCCATATAAATATTCTGCCTCGTATGCATTTCCTGCTCCAGGAATCAATATTTTTAAATCTTTATTCTTCAATTGGTCAATGTACATTTTCAGTGGAGTAGAAGCATATCCTATATCCCAACCAATTCGTCCTTCTTGATACCTGCTAGACCAAAATTCCTTTTCAGAAAAGGAATATTTCAAATTTGACATATTATTAATATTTTACTCTATAAAACCAAAAAGCCACCTCCAAGGTTACTTGAAAGTGGCTTTTTTTATTAACATTTGAACATTTATTTTCTTAATACATTACGCACATAATTAGCAACTGCCACAATCTCACCATCTTTTAATACACCTTTAAAAGGAGTCATTAATCCTTTCCCGTAATATATCTGTGCAACATTTTCTTCCAAACTAGTTTTCACTTTAGTTAAATCCTTTGCCCCATTGATTGCCATTTTACCATCCATACCATGACATGGAGTACAAAATAATTTATATTTCTTTTTACCATCAATTGTTCCTAAAGCATCCTCAGAAATAGATGCAATAATTTCTTTCGCTTTTTCAATCTGTTCAGGGGGAATTGGAATAGTTTGCACCTCCTCCTTCACAATCTCATCTTCAGCAGGTTCAGATACTTTAGAACTCTCATCATCAGTAACTTTTTCTTTAGAGGCTGTGGTTTTGAAAGGGTCCTCTTTTTTCTCTTTTGGTTTGGCATCGTCACAACTCCAAACTAAACCAGCAAATAAGAATACAATTACAAATGCTATTTTTTTCATAAAATTTTATTTCAAATATTTAATAAATAATTAATTCTAAACCAAATATAAATAGTCGAGTTCCCAATTCAAAATGAAAACAAGACTTTAAACATTTTTTTTAATTTAAAACTTATTTTACTGTTTAATTTTAGAGCATTAACAAGTCAAAAGAACATTTACTTATAATTATCAAAACAAAATTTCTGTAGTTCAATCTTCTACAATTTTTTGAATAAATACATTTTGAGCTGTTGCATCTATATTTTATATATCTAGCTAACGATTTATAATTTATCTCAATAATTGACCTACAAATTAAAAGTAGTGTCAACAGTTTTGACAAAAGCCAAATTCAATTAATACTTCGTCAACAAGTTCAATTTCATCCTCTTTGTTTTAGAAAACTTAGTATTAAGAATCAAAAGATTATTTGAAAGATTTACTAGACTGAAATACAATTGTAGTGTTTAGCACAAAACACTTTTGAGTAATTTTTTAGAGCTAACCATTTTTATTAAACCATTTTAAATTAATTACAGAATTTAAATCTTATTTTGGGTGCCAGAATCATATGGATAAAGTAAATAAATTAGAATGGATTTAAAATATTTAAAAGTTACCATCGAAAATCATGTTGCTCAGGTATCCTTTAATCGACCTGAAAAAGCTAATTCTCTTCACATGCCGGCATGGTATGAAATGAAATTTGTCTTTGACGAATTGGACGAAAACCCTGAAGTAAGAGTTATCGTTCTCACAGGAGAAGGAAAACATTTTTGTGCAGGAATTGATTTAGAAACTTTGATGGATTTGCAAAAATATAATTCTATCAGTTGTCCAGGTCGAAGAAGCGAAAAACTACGAAATTTCATCTTGGAACTACAAGGTACAATTACAGCTATAGAGAAATGTCGAAAGCCAGTTTTGGCCGCAATTCAAAAGGCGTGTGTGGGAGGAGGAGTTGATATTATTTCTGCTTGTGATATGCGCTATTGTACGGATGATGCTTACTTTGCCATTAAAGAGGTAGACCTAGGCTTAGTGGCAGACATTGGTACTCTTCAGCGATTACCTAATATCTTAAACCCAGGAATCATTTCTGAATTAGCTTACACCGGAAGAAAAGTATTTGGAGAGGAAGCGACTAAAATTGGCTTGGTCAATCAAACTTTTTCAACCCAAGGGAAAATGATGGTTCGAGTGATGGATTTAGCTAAAATGATTGCCTCAAAATCTCCACTAGTTATTCGAGGAACCAAGGAAATGTTACTCTACAAACGAGATCACTCTGTTAATGAATCACTTAATTATATGGCAATTTGGAATGCGGCAATGCTAATGTCAGATGATTTGATGGAAGCATTTCAAGCAAGTTTACAGAAACGGGAGGCTGTTTTCAAGGGCTAATTTTAACCGTTAGCTGATAAGGGTGAATGGTTGCAATTGGTGTTAACCATTTACTACTTAACCTTTTCTTTACGAACAAAAAATTATCTGTTTTTTTTTAAACCTATTAACTTATCATTTTCTATCTTTCATGCAAATCACCCGATCGAATCAGCATCATTTGCCATAGGGGTGTGAGTCCTCCAAACAGATAAGTACTTGTACTTTTGTATTTCAAATTATTAAAAGCTTAACAACAATTACACCTTCTTTCCTTTCAGACAACATTAATGATGATGTCCTCCCCCACTCTCATCGCCTTTCTTCGATTGAGCCATTAAAAAATAAGCACCATCAATTACTATTTTATCGGAGGCTGCCAATTTCTTTAAAGGAGTAATTTCAAAAAATCCAAAATCAGATACCCCCTTCAACACAGGTATTTTTTCGAAATGAACTTCATCGTCATGCTCTTCTTCTTTTACAAAAATATAGTAAAGTCCATTATCCAAAGCCACCGCTTCCTCTGGTAGAGAAGGTACTTTTCGATCCTCCAGAATAATCCGACCCTCGACATACATTCCTGGAATTAATTCTGTTTTATCTTCCACTATTTCGGCATGAACAGAAATAGATCGATTGGATTCATCTATTGATTTCCCGATAGCAAATATCTTAGCTTGCATCACATTCTTTGGTTGACTTTGCAAACTAAAACTAATCAGTTGCCCCTTTTTGACATAGGGTAAATCCTTTTCAAAAACCATAAAATCGATATGTAAATGATGATTATCCACAATTTCAAAAAGGTCATGTTGTGGATCGACATAAATTCCAGTATTTATTTTAATCTCTCGAATAAAACCATTCAGCGGACTTAGCACATTCATAAAAGTTCTCAAATCAGAACCTCCCGAGGTTGGAATTGGCAATCCCAAAACCTTCATTCTAGATCTCAAACCCTGTAATTTTGCTTTTGCAATAGCTCTTTCAGAGGTGATTTTATCTAATCCACTTTGGGGAGCAATTTCTTTTTTCACTAAATCCATTTGCCGCACAAATTCTTTTTCTAAAAACATTAGTTCACCTTCTACTTCTAAATATTCCTGTTGCCAAATGATAAAATCTGGATTTTGAATTGTAGCAAGTGTTGCTCCTTTTCGCACATATTGCCCTGGCTTCACATTGATCTTGGTTACCTTGCCGGCAGCCATAGAACTTACGTTTGCTTTGTTTTGAGGAGGTAATTCAAGCAAACCATTTACTTTTAAAGTAGATTGCAAATTTCTATTTTCAAAAGAACCATACTTTAATCCTATCTTTTTAATTTGCACTTTAGTCAACTCTACTTCCTCTCCTCCTTCCTCCTCATCTGCATGAGAATCAGCTTTGGGAGTATCAACATGATTTATGTTTACATCATGACTATGTTTATCTGACCTCTCTTGGCACCTCAAGAATAAAACTCCAAACAATACATTTATAATAAATATCTTCAATGTTACTTTTTTCATCCTCATGATATTTTTCTTTAACAAGTAATATAATTAACTAAAAATCAATTGATCACACCTTTATTTTGCAACTCCTAAATATTCGATCTGCGTTTTTAGAAAATGATATTCTTTCAACATTTCCAAAAAAGCAATTTCATACTGAATGCCTTGATCAATACTTTGAATATATTCTAAAGCAGTAGCTTTACCAGCCCGAAAGGCGGCCATTGCAAATTCTTGACGACTACGGACAGATGGTAAAATTTCTTTTTCCAAATATACCATGATCTGTTTCTGCTTTTGTAATTGCATTGATATTTTCTTCTCTTCAATTTCGAGTTCTTGCAAAATAATTTCCTTTTTTGATTCTTGAATTTGAACTTCAATTTGTGCAGCTTCAATTTTCTTACTCTGACTTTTCTTAAAAAGCGGAACGTTCATCCCCAGCTGATAACCAAAAAATGGAATTTGCCCAGAGATAGTTTGCAAACGCACACCAGTCTGAATTTGAGGCAACAATTGTGTTTTTTGTACTTCGATTTGAGCCTTAGCTACTTCGCTATTTTGATTTTGCAATTGAACCATTGGATGGTTGGAAAAACCTTTATTTTCAATTTCAGTTGGTATCGGCAGTTTATCCAAATCAACATCTAACTCATTTTCTGACCTCAACCAATTTTGAAAACTACTCTTGGAAATACTTAAATCTTGCTCGACAATTTCCTTTTTCCAAATAGCTAATTTTAATTGATCTTGAGCAGTTAACAATGGTAACTTCCCAATTGAACCAGCGTAAAAACGTTCTTGATTTAGTTTTACAAAATCGTCATAAACACCGATTAAGTCATTTAACATTTTTTGTTTTTGTTTTTGAAAGACTAAATCATAAAATACTAAGGTAGTTTGATAAGCAACTTCTTGCCTCGTTAATTGTAGCCTACTATTAGCTAGATTAGCTTGTTGCTGATACAATTTTTGCTGCGCTTGATTTACTTTTGGTAAATAAAAATTCTGTTGTGCACCAATGGAATGAAGGCCTTTACTCTTTTTAAAATCAAATTCTTCCCCTGTAACAAAAATATTAGTCGAAGGCAACGTTGATTTTATTTCACTCAATTTATTAGCTCGTTGAACTTGTAATTGATTTGCTTTGATCGCTACAAAATTCGTTTGACACATTTCGATCGCTTCTTCCAAACTAAGTTTTGAAACTTGTGAATGCCCTGTAATAACAAACAATAACAATACACTTGTAAGAGATGCAGTTTTACTAGTTTTCCATTTTATTTCCGAAAAATAATAAAGTATAGGTAGAATAACTAAGGTCAAAAAAGTTGCTGAAATTAATCCCCCTATCACAACTGTCGCCAAAGGTTGCTGCACCTCTGCTCCCGCTGAAGTAGAAATTGCCATAGGCAAAAACCCTAACGATGCAACTGTGGCAGTCATAATTACTGGACGCAATCGAACTTTTGTCCCTACTAAAATCCTTTCATTTAAGTCAGTCATTCCCTCTTTTTTTAATTGATTAAAATAAGCAATCAACACAATTCCATTCAGCACCGCCACTCCAAATAAAGCTATAAATCCAACACCTGCTGAAATACTAAATGTCATTCCCCTTAGCCATAGCGCCCAAATTCCTCCGATAGCAGACATCGGAATTGCCGTAAAGACAAGAGTAGATTGCAAAAAAGAATTAAAGGTTAAATACAAAAAAACAAAAATCAGTGCTAATGCTGCAGGCACGGCAATCATTAACCTATCTCGTGCATTTTCTAAATTTTCAAACGCTCCTCCATAGGTAAAATAATAACCAGTTGGAAGTTGTAATTCTGTTTCTAACTTTGACTTAATTTCCTTAACTAAGCCTTCTACATCTCGCCCCCGTGTGTTGACACCGATGGTAATTCTACGTTGGGTATTATCTCTCGAAATTTGTGTTGGCCCTTCTTGAAATTCAACGGTTGCTAATTCCTGCAATGGAATTTGGTCACCATTTGGCAATGGTATATAGAGATTTTTAATATCTTCAATATTATTTCGATAAGGCTCATCTAGTCGGGTTACCAATTCAAATCTTTTTTCTCCCTCAAAAATATGACCTGCAATTTCGCCTGCAAACCCTGTTCGAATCATTCTATTAATTACCTCAGCACTGACTCCATAGCGAGCCATTTTTCTTCGATCATATTTGGCGACCATCTGTTGAAGTCCTGCCGTTGCTTCGACTTGAATATCTCCTATACCATTGATTTTCTCAATAATATGTTCAGCTTCTTTAGCAGTTTTTGCTAAAATACCTAAATTTTCACCGTACAATTTTATGGCAATATCTTGTCTCACTCCTGTCATCAATTCATTGAATCGCATTTGAATTGGTTGGGTAAATTCATAAATTACACCAGGAAATTTATTCAGCTCTATCCCCATTTTTTCAAATAACTCTTCCTTTGAACTTCCAGAGGTCCACTCTGATTTAGGTTTCAAAATCACAAAAATATCCCCTGCTTCAAGCGGCATAATGTCCGTTGGGATTTCGGCAGTTCCAATTTTCGTTACAACCTTTTCCACCTCAGGGAATTTATCTAAAAGAATATTTTGTAACTCTGCAGAAACTTCTACTCCTTTAGCAATAGAACTTCCAGGAGGCAAAATTTGATGTAGCGCAAAATCTCCTTCCTCTAATGTGGGAATAAATTCACCACCTAGCCGACTAAACTGTAACAAGCTAATTACAAAAATAATAATAGTAACCAAAAGGAATTTCACTTTGAACCTCAAGGCAAAATGCAAAAATGGTTGATAGGCTTTATAAAAAAAATCAATAATATGACCTGCAATATTTTTCTTATTAGAAACGCTCCTTTTAAGTAACCAAGCAGACATCATTGGAACATAAGTCAAAGATAAAATCAATGCCCCCAAGATTGCAAAACTAACAGTTTGAGCCATTGGTCGAAACATTTTACCCTCAATACCAATCAATAAAAGTATCGGTAAATAAACGATCAAGATAATTATTTCACCAAAAGCAGCTGATTGTCGAATCTTACTAGAGGCTTTGTAAACTTCTGCATTCATTTGTTTTACTGAGAGTTGTTCTCCAGACTTCCGAATACCCAAATGATGTAAAATTGCTTCTACAATAATCACCGCACCATCGACTACTAAACCAAAATCTATCGCTCCCAAACTCATCAAATTAGCTGAAATCCCAAACACTCGCATCATAGAAATAGCAAACAACATCGACAACGGAATCACTGATGCCACAATCAAACCTGCCCGCCAATTCCCTAACAATAAAACTAAAACGAACACAACAATAAGTCCTCCTTCTACTAAATTTGTAATAACGGTAGAGGTAGTTCTATTTACTAATTTTGACCGGTCCAAATATGGTTCGATAATAACTCCTTCAGGTAAAGATTTTTGGATTTGTTTCATTCTCGCTTTAACACGTTCCGTTACCTCAGCTGAATTTTCACCTTTAAGCATCATAACTTGACCTGCAACTACTTCACCAATTCCGTTCATTGTAACAGCACCAAATCGAGGTGCATGCCCAATTTTAACTTCGGCAATATCCTTCACCAATATAGGAAAGCCAGTTATATTTTTCACCACTACATTACCAATATCCTCCATTGAATTTAACCGACCCTCCCCACGTATAAAATAGGTGAATTCTTTTTTTTCAATATACGAACCACCCGTATTAGCATTGTTATTTTTAATTGCTTGAAATAATTCTTCCAGCGTGACATTCATACTTTTAAGTTTATCCGGACTGAATGCAACTTCATATTGTTTCAAATAGCCACCGCTACTATTAACTTCAATAACTCCTTTGACACCTGTCAGTTGTCTCTTGACCACCCAATCTTGAATACTTCGCAAATCGGTAGAAGAATATTTTTCTTTGTGATCATCATCTACAAAAATTACATATTGATAAATTTCACCCAACCCAGTTGAAATTGGACTCATCTTGGGCTGTCCTAATTTTTTGGGGATCTCTGCTTCAGCAGCTTTAATCCTCTCGCTAATTAATTGACGAGCCAAATACACACTTGTACTTTCCTCGAAGACTACAGTGATAACTGAGAGTCCAAATCTAGAGATTGATCGTACCTCCACCACATCTGGAATATTACCCAAAGCCATCTCTAAGGGAAAGGTAATTAATTGTTCTACCTCCTGTGCAGCAAGGGTTGGCGCATTGGTGATCACCTGAACTTGGTTATCAGTGATGTCAGGAACTGCATCGACTGGTAGGTGCTTTAAAGAATAAACTCCCCAGCCAATCAAGCCTATGACAAAAAGGCTAATCACCAATTTATTATTTATAGAAAAATGAATTATTCGATCTATCATATTAAATTATTATTAAAATATGATTTAGAAAAAGACGCATTAAAACGTATTTCCAAAATGTAAATATGTTGTTACGGATTTTATGGCCAAAAAAAAGGGACCACTCCTATAAAAGACAACTAACTAAATGACGGCGGGTGAATCAAAGACTTGATAAAACCTGTGAGGTGAAAATTATTTTGAAATGATAGTTCATTCAGTACGGTAGGAAATGAGACGTCTAAAATATCAAATTTAACAACTATTGAAAAAAGCAAAACAGAAACATGAGGAGATTGACAAGGTAGTTTTTTATGATCATCGGTATTGTCATGTTCATGCTGTTCAGAAGATAAAACATGAACCTTGACAAAGTCTACTAAACAGAAATTTAGCCCTTGAGCGACTGCATTTTTTTTATGCAATTGGTAATGCTCCACCATATCAGATAAGTGCAACAATTGGCTGAAATCAGTTTTTGGAATAAAACTGCCAATAAGCATATAAAAAGCTAATACGAGTGAAGTAATTTTCAATTCTTGAATTTTTGTAACAAATATAAAAAAAATACACACACATTAATCTTTAACGATATTTTAACTTAAAAAAATAATAATAATTTTAAGTCAAATGTGATTAAACTATTTCTAGATCAAAAAATGGTTAATTTTATATTTAGTCAATATTTTAAAATCTTAATTGCCTCACTTTTTCCTTCGTCTGAGTTTAATACCAACTTTTTAATTTCTTCATCTCCATTCCAAATAGAAATAGCAGCTGTGTTAGGTGGCATTCTTCCTAAATTCTCAGCGTAAAGAATTAATTCATTTGAATCTTCTGGCAGATAAATTAAAATATTTTTCACCTCTTTTTTGAGCAGGTAATTTTTAAGGATCCAAACTCCATTTAGATTGAGTGAAATCAAGTCACCATCTACTTTATTATTATCCCAAACCTTGATTATCACCTCTTTACTTTTAGTTAAAACAGTTTCTACAATTTCAGTTTTTCGGCCGTTGATATCTTTAGCTTTTTCAAAAACAACTTCCGTAATTGATGGAATCTTACAGGCAGAATGATCTACAAAATATTGATTATTCTTATAAAAAGTTCCATTTCTCTGACACTCACCTACGAATTGAAACTTGGAAAGTGTTTCGTTTAATTTATATTCACATTTGGAGAGACATTGGCCATTCCTAGATTTTAAGAATAAAACTTCTTCCATGTCATAACTCAAATATTCTCCATTAAAATTGCCACCAATCGTAAAGGTAGAATTGATACTTGAAGAATTATCCTTTTTTGATAACTCGACTTGTTTTCCAATTCCCTTTACCTCGGCGTGATCTTGTTGAAGGTCTAATTCAAAAGACCAATTCCTTACTGATCCTCTAAGGGAAAAATGTCCACTCCAAACTCCAGCGAGATCCTGAGCTAAGATTAAATTTTGGAAAAATATAATTAGGAAAATAATGCAGTTGAATTTTCTCATAATTTCTTTTGGTTAAAAAATCTATGAGGGGAATTCGATAAATAAATTCTAAAAAATATGTAGGAGGAAGGAATTATTATTGAATCAAATAAAATACCAAGATTGTTTTTTTTAAAAAAAGTTACCCAACCTTTTAACAAAAAATTAAATCACCGTAAGAAAGTACTTGTTATTTTTAATAAAAAATTATTTAGTGACAAATATTTTCCTTTACCTCCTAGTTAACATTTTATTTTTTTAAGTTGTTCTAAACAAGAAAAGAAGACGTTAATCCTGGTCCAATTAATTGTAATGATGGTTGTTTTTATACCATGAAAGATATATAAGTCAAAATAATCTATTTGAATTATTTCCAATAAATACGCCATCCAAACTCAATATTCAGATGAGAAATCCATCATAATCTATGAGATACCTGAGGGGGTAAATGCTAAGTTCGAGGAAGAGAAGAAAAAATAATTTTTACCGGAAATTTCAGAGAGAATTCATTAGTCCCTCAATCTCTAGATTCAAGTTTTAATATGGTTTCCATATACGAACTTGAGTTCATTGAGAAAAATAAATCCTTTCTAGGTAACTCCAAGGGTTTAGTGAAAATTTTTTATCCAATAGTAAGTAAAATAGCTATTGTAATCTAGACCTAATAAAAACCCGCTTCCCTAGTTATATGAAGGGCATTTTATAAATATAAATAATTACGCAAGTATTTTTCCTTAAACGCATCTAACACCTTATAGCTGTTATTCTTGAAAAACTCAATAAAAATTGTGATGAAAAATCTATTCCTTCTAATTAGTTTATTATTTCTTAGCTTTTCTACTATTGCCCAAAGTGGTACTATTTCTGGAAAAGTTGTGAGTCCTACAAATGCACCATTACCAGGTGCCCATATTTCAATCCATCAAATTTGGGGGGAGCAAGTGAAATCTGGAGTCACAGATGACCAAGGAAATTTTGAGATAAAAAATATCCCAACAGGTGGGTATAAAATAAAGGTATCTTTTCTCGGTATGACTGATCTCGAAAAAGAAATTTCATTAACCAATCAAAATCTTAATCTTGCAACTATCCAATTACAGGAATCCGCTTCCAAATTAAACGAAGTAATTGTAGAAGGAAAAGCTCCTATCGCTACCCAATCAGGAGATACAACTTCCTACAATGCAAGTTCATTCAAAACCCTAAAAGATGCTTCCGCAGAAGAGTTGGTAGAAAAAATGCCTGGTGTGGTAATCGAGAATGGAGAAGTGCAAGCTCAAGGCGAAAAAGTTCAACAAGTTCTCGTTGATGGTCGTCCATTTTTTGGCAATGACCCTTCTGCTGCTTTAAAAAATTTACCGGCGGAAGTTATTTCCAAGATTGAAGTTTTTGATCAGAAGAGTGACCAGGCAAACTTTACTGGTTTCGATGATGGTGAAACAACAAAGACCATGAATATTGTGACGAAAAAAAATATGAGAGCTGGTCAATTTGGAAAAATCCAGGCTGGTTACGGATATGAAGACAAATATCGAGTCGGAGGAAATTTCAGTATTTTTAATGGCGATCAAAGAATCTCCTTAATTGGACAAAGTAATAATATTAATATTCAAAATTTCTCCACCGAAGATTTACTTGGAGTTGTTGGTTCCGGTGGAAGTCGCAGAGGAAGAGGTGGTCGTGGAGGCGGAGGTCGAGGCGGCGGCGGTGGATCCGTCAATGATTTTTTGGTGCAGCAACAAGGTGGGATTGCAACAACCCACGCTATTGGTTTAAATTATTCCGATAAAATTGGTGAGAAACTAGACCTATCAGGAAGTTACTTTTTCAATGCATCAGAAAATAATTCCGAAGAAAGTCTTTTAAGACAATTCATTGATGATGAATCAGTTAACGAATCTTACGATGAAGAAAGTGGAAGTTATACTGATAATTTTAATCATCGAGTCAATTTAAAACTTGAATATAAAATCGATACTGCTAATTCTATCATCATGCGACCACGAGCTAGTTGGCAAATGAATAAAGGGGCAGAAAATGTTCTTGGAAATACATTGTTAGGAATTGATCCCCTCAATCAAACTGACAACGATACCAAGTCTGACTTGTCAGGTGTGAATTTCTCCAACAATATTCTTTTCCGTCATCGTTTTCCAAAAAGAGGACGAACACTTTCCTTAAATATAGGAATGGGTTACAATGATAAAAAAGGCGAAAGTAATCTCGAATCACAAGATGATTATTTTGATCCTCCCATCTATTCTGATACATTAAATCAGTTTTCCAATTTAGATTTGCAAGGCTGGAATGTCTCTTCAAATATTTCTTACACCGAACCAATTAGTAAAAGTCAAAGTCTGATGATAGAGTATCGAACTCGATATCAAGAAGAAGATTCTGATAAAACTACGAATGACTTTTCTGAAAATACTCAGGACTATTCTATTCTTAACAATACTCTTACAAATGTATTTTCTAATAGTTATTTAACGCATACTGGAGGAGTAGGTTATAATTATCGTCAAGGAAAATTCATGTTTATCACTCGAGCAAGAGTAGAATTTGCACAACTGAATGGTGAAGAAATATTTCCAAATCCTACCAACCCAATCTCTAAAGATTTTGTCAACTTTGTTCCATTCGCTATGATTCGATGGACTAAATCTCGACAAGAGAATTTTAGATTTATGTACAGATCTAATACTACCTCACCAACTGCAGATCAGTTGCAAACGGTTGTGGACAATACGAACCCATTGCAATTATCTATAGGAAATGCGGATTTGAATCAGTCTGTTTCACATCGTTTATTTGCTCGTTATCAGAAAACTAATGTTGAGAAATCAAGAGTATTTTTTGCCTTAGTAGGTGGTAGTTTTCAACAAAATTATATTGGAAACAATCTCTATCTTCGGGAAACTACTGACCCAATTTTTGATGAGATAGATCTAGCACCAGGAGCTCAAATTTCTCAACCTGTGAATCTGGACGGATATTGGGATATGCGAACTTATTTAACTTACGGCATTCCTTTAGCAAAAATTAAATCAAATTTGAATTTTGATTTTGGAGTTAATTATTCCAATTCTCCAAGTCAAATTAATCGAGCAATTAACGAATCAAAAAATAGCTCGTTTAAAGGTGGGATCGTTTTGGCAAGTAATATTTCTGATAAAGTTGACTTTACAGTATCTTCTCGAACTGGATTTACCTCAGTAAAAAATACTATTAGCTCAAATAGCGACAGCGATTATATCACACAAAGTACTCGAGTAAAATTTAATTGGATTATTGGAAAAAGTTTAGTTTTCAGAACTAATCTGAATCATCAATTATACAATGGATTGTCAGATGACTTTAATCAAAATTATTGGCTGTGGAATATGAGTATTGGGAAAAAGGTTTTTAAAAATAAGTTAGGAGAAATTGCTATCTCAGCTTTTGATTTACTTAACCAAAACAGGTCGATTTCTCGAAATATCACAGAAGTTTATATTGAAGATGTGCAAACAACTACTTTGACTCGATACATCATGTTGAATTTTACTTATAATTTTAGAAACTTTAGAGTTGGGAACGCTCCAGTACCAGAAGAAAGAGAAAGACGACGAGGTGGTAGAGACCGTTGGTAGTTTTTGACGGTGAAGGGTAAGCACTTTGCTCTTCACCGTTAAAAATCAACTTCCCATAAATTCCCAGGCTGATCGATAACCACCACATTTTTCTACATACTCAATGAATTCTCCATAAAATTTATCTTGCCCAATCGTAGCAGAATCACCAATTATAACAAGCTGCTTACGGGCACGTGTCATTGCCACATTCATCCGCCGATAATCATTAAGAAAACCAATTTCATTTTTTTCATTGGAACGAACTAAGGAAATATAAATTACATCACGTTCTTGTCCTTGAAAGCCATCAATAGTATTTATCGTTACAAATTCTTGATAGGCGGTGAGTGCTTCCTCTTCCGAAAACTGTTCTTTTATATGCAAAATCTGTGAACGATAAGGCGTGATTATCCCAATAGTTGGCACCTCTAAATCATACTCCGCTAAGGTATTTACGAATTGCAAAAAATGTTCTCGTAAGATAAAATACTCTCCTGAATTAAATTTACTCAGTGTCTCTACATTCATCTCTTCATTGAAACCTGCACCTGCGGTATCAATAAAAACAACAGGAGAAACATCTCCTTTTGGCAATTCCCAACTTTCTACAGAATCATGAGCAACCAACTGATTATCATAAAATTGTGAATTTGAAAAATCCATTATCATCTTATTCATCCTATATTGCATATTGAGAAAACTAACTTCAGAAAATTGCTGTACACATTTTTCCAACAAGGTAATCCCAAGTCCTTTACTTTTCGCATCAAATGATTTTACTGTTGGAGGTAATTGAAATGGATCACCTGCTAAGACAACTTTACTTGCTCTCGAAATAGGAATCCAAGTTGCAGGTTCAAGCGCTTGTGCAGCTTCATCAATAACAACAGTCCTAAATTTTAATCGATCCAAAACAGGATGAACAGTATTCACTAATGTACAACAAACCACCTGTGCTCCGTGTAAAATTTCAGTCAACAATTTCTCCTCCAAAGCTTTTGCCCAATCTTCTAACTCCCTTGCCTCTCGATAATTATCTCTTCTTTCTTCTCGTTGTTGACCTCTAAAATTTCGTTTAAACTTACCTGCTTTTTTCCGTGCTTGGGCGGCTTGGACTTTTACTTTTTTAATATGCTTACTTTCTGGGTGAGCAGCAAGTTGTGCATCCAAAGTCAGATCCAAAAGTGACTCATCGACTCTTGATACATTACCAACCCGGACTACTCTCAAGCCTTTTTCTGATAGTTTTTCAGCCAATAAATCAACTGCCGCATTACTTGGTGCAGTAACCAAAACATTTTTCTCCGTTTCACATAATAATTTAATTGCATGAACAATAGTAGTAGTTTTTCCAGTTCCGGGAGGACCGTGAACGATAGAAATATCATTGGTCGCAAGAATATGTTGTACAGCACTTTTTTGTGCTTCATTTAAGTAGCTATGATGGATGGCAGGTAATTCTCCAAAACGAGCTGGATATTGATTATAAAATAAACTTTTTAATTCTGCTAGTCGATCACCCTTAGCTTTAATGACTTTTTTCATTGCCTTTTCCATCTCCACATAAGTGCGCTCATCAAATAATAAATCAATCCCAACATTTCCATAATGTACCCAATTGGGAATATCTTTAGTGTTTAGAACCACTTTCATTTGGTCTCTTTTCAAATACTGAATAATACCATTGATTCGTCGTTGTTTACTATCAACTGTTTTAGCATCTGCGGTAGAAAAAATTTCTATAGGAGTTCCTGACTTAAAACGATGGGGTTCTTTAAATTGATTAGTTTTCTCCAAAATCATAAAAGCTCGATCTCCAAAAGTAAAACCTTCTTTTTTGACAGCAACAGGATGCCATGTAAATCCTTTTTCTCTTTTTTCTTTGAGAGTCAGTTTTAAGATATGTTCTCGAAAACGATCAAAGTCTGCTTTTTTCTCTATGTACAAAAGTTCTAAAACTTTGTTGAGCTCATTATTTATTTCAGATAATTGCATATCGGTAAAAGTACATAAAATGAATATTTACCGTTTATTTTGGCTAATTTTTTTTCCACCTTTTCAAAACACTAAAGAGATTTAAAAACATTAATAAATTCTTTGGAAAAGCTAAAAAAAGGTAAAAAAATCAATCTTTTGTAAAACAATATGGTAATGAGTGGTAAAATCGTATTTATTTCTTCATTAAAACAAGTGGATCATCCTATATTTACAAATAAAATTTGTTCAAAAAAAACTAAAGGAAGAATGATAAATCGTTTAAAACCATTTCTATTAATTTTTATTTTCATACATCTTCTACCACTTAAAAATCAAGCGCAAGATTTCTTACAAACAAGTGGAAAAGCAATAATCAATTCTACCACAGGTGATACAGTTATACTCAGGGGTATGGGATTGGGTGGATGGATGTTGCAAGAAGGGTATATGTTACAAACTGCGAGTTTTGCGAATGCACAATATAAAATTAAGCAACACATCGAAGATCTGATTGGAACAACAGGGATGGAATTATTTTATGAAAAATGGCTTGAAAATCATGTAACCAAAACTGATATTGATTCACTAGCTTCTTGGGGATTTAATTCTGTGCGACTGCCAATGCACTATAATTTGTACACCTTACCTATCGAAGATGAACCTCTTGCTAATGAAAATACTTGGTTAGATAAAGGGTTTATAATGACAGATAGTTTGATATCATGGTGTAAGCAAAATGATATGTGGGTCATATTGGATTTGCATGCTGCACCTGGTGGACAAGGATACGACGAGGGCATTTCAGATTATGATATTACCAAACCTTCTCTTTGGGAAAGTACTGAAAATCAAAATAAAACTGTTGCACTCTGGAAAAGATTAGCAGAACGATATGCTGACGAACCAACTATAGCTGGTTATGATCTGATAAATGAGGTCAACTGGAATCTACCTGGAGGAACTTTACTGCGAAATCTCTATGGTGAAATTACTGATAGTATTCGTGTTGTTGACAATAATCATATCATTTTTATTGAGGGAAATTGGTTTGCAAATGACTTCACAGGACTGACACCGCCTTGGGATGAGAATTTAGTTTATGCGCCTCATAAATACTGGTCGTTCAATGATCAAGCTTCGATTCAATGGGTGTTGGACATTCGTAACACTTATAATGTACCTCTTTATTTAGGTGAGAGTGGCGAAAATTCAAATGTTTGGTTTCGTGATGCCATCAAACTTTTGGAAGATAATGATATTGGATGGGCTTGGTGGCCAATGAAAAAAATTGAAGCTATTGCTGGACCATTGTCAATTACAAAGACAGGTGGTTACCAAACATTGCTCAATTATTGGGAAGGAAATGGAACTGCCCCAAGTATAGCTGACGCTACCACTACCCTGATGGATTTGACTGAAAAGATAAAAATTGAAAATTGTTTTTTCCAAAAAGATGTTGTTGATGCGATGTTCCGACAAGTACAAACGGATGAGACAAAACCTTTTAGTACTCAAAATATCCCTGGAACAGTATTCTCATCAGACTTCGACTTAGGACGAAATGGATTTGCATATTCCGATTCCGAAGTGGCAAATTATCATGTATCAACTGGTAACTACACTTCTTGGAACAGTGGTTGGCATTATCGAAATGATGGAGTTGATCTGGAACCAAGTTTTGACCAAATAAATTCTAATGGACATGCTATTGGATTTACTGCAACAGATGAATGGATTCAATATGAAGTAAATGTAACTGAAAGCGCAGTTTATGAGGTAGAGTTGCGAATTGCAAATGGATCTACAGATGGAGCGTTTCATTTTTCAGTTGATGGAGCAAATATATCAACACCATATTATGTTCAAAATACTGGCGGATACCAAAATTGGGAAACCCTTACCATTCAAAATGTTATTCTAACACCTCAAGACAAAAAGCTAAAATTACATGTAGACGAAGGAGGGTTTAATGTTGGAAGTTTTACTTTCAATGATGTGATGCAAACAACTGAAGTAACAACTGATTTTTTCTCAGCTGTTACTTTAGATGAATCTTCTGTTGAACTAGTTTTGAATAAACCATTGACACCAGATTTCATTGATCTCGCCTCAGGGATGCAGTTTTTCATAAATGGTACACAAGTGTTGTTGACTGATGTGCAACCAAGTCCAAATAATCCAAGAATAATTATTGTAAATGTTGATGATACATTTGTATCAAGTGATGTGTTGAAAATATCTTACACAGGAATTCAAATTGTTGCAACTGATGGAACATTATTAGAAAATTTCATTCAAAAACCAGTCAATAATACTGTTGCAACTATTCACCCTGTTCCAGGGAAAATGGAAGCAGAGGAATTTTATTTCCAAACTGGCATGGAGGTAGAAAATTGCCTTGATAATGGTTTTGGTCAAAACCTTAGTTTTCTAGATGCAGGAGATTATGCAGAGTATACAATTGATGTAGCACAAAGTGGTATTTATCAAATTGACTATAGAACATCTTCAAATGGATCAACAGGAGCGCTTCAACTATTAAAATTGAACAACAATGGAAATACTTCACTTATTCATGGAGTAACTTTTCCGCAAACAGGTGGCTGGCAAACTTGGGAAACTACTGGCAAAACAGTATTCCTAGAATCAGGAAGACAAAACGTTCGAATAAAAATAGTTCAATCAAATTTCAACCTAAATTGGATTGAATTTACATCAATTGTTGGAACTGAAAATCTAGATTTAGAAAATAAGTTTTCTGTTTATCCTAATCCAAACGATGGACTTTTCTATGTGGATGGAAATCTTGAGAAAAACCAAAATGTAAATATATATGTGTATAATATTTTTGGTCAAATGATCTTGAGCAAAAACTTAAATAATATTTCAACATTAAAAGAAAAATTAAATTTAGATCAATTTGAAAGTGGAAATTATTTTATTCAGATCCAACTAGAGGATGGTAAAATTTTAAACAAAAAAATATCAAAACTATAATTTTGAAGTAAAAAACAAACAAATTCTAAAATTAAATTTAAAAATAATGTGATCTTTTAATAAAAAATCGTAAAAATAGTATAAAACATCATTTAAATTGTATCTTTGTTGCGAACTATTAAGTTCTTAGGTTATCATCTTCCTCTTTTTTAGGTCTTATTTTATCCTTCCTTAATTTTCAATTAACAGATTTTTTTACAATATCTCGAATTAAATCGAGATAGTTAATTTTTTATATTATGAATATTTTTGTAGCAAAATTAAATTTCGACACTAGAGAGTCGGATTTACAAAATGCATTTGAAGCTCATGGAGCTGTTGATTCCGTAAAGATCATTATGGATAAATTTACTGGAAGATCAAAGGGTTTTGGTTTTGTGGAAATGTCTAACGACGATGAAGCACAATCTGCAATCGATGCATTGAATGACCAAGAATTTGATGGTCGTACAATTGTTGTTAAAAAAGCTGAACCTCGTGAGAATCGCGGCGGTGGTGGCGGTGGTCGTGGTGGCTACGGTGGCGGTGGAAACCGTGGCGGTGGATACGGCGGTGGCGGTGGCTACGGCGGTGGCGGCGGTGGTCGATACTAGTCGAGTTGAGTAATTTTATTACTACACTTTGATATAAAGATTTGAATGAAAAAGCTCCGATTATTCGGGGCTTTTTCTGTTTTAGCTTTCAAGCTTCCCTAGTAAGTTATTTCATACAGAAAGTATGGATTAACCAAAATAGATACTTTACTCCACCTTCTGAATGGAAGCATTATAAGTTAGATTGTCTAGTCAATAGATAATAAATAGATTATATCTCTTTATCTAAACTCATTATTAATCTCTTCCAATTTAGTACTACCAGGACATAAATCTTTTTGTTTAATTTGATTAAGGGGTTTATCACTCGTTCCCATCAAACTATGTAAATCTTTACTCTCTGGATTAATGTAGAGTAACCCCGTCAAAATTTGACCTTTCGATTTTGCGTCATGTAACCGGTTAACTGCAGTAAACCGATCTGTAGGATTCCAATCTGGAGCCAATTTACTTAGGTGAATTTTTGAACCATCAAATAATTCAACCTTCGCCGATTCACCCTCTGGATAATCTATCGTGATTTCTTCTTCAAAAGGAACATAGTCTAAAGATGAAGTTACTTCAATGTGATCTCTGACGTGTGAATAAGACTTAGTTGATCCTTTGGTATTATTAAAAGTTACACAGGGAGAAATCACATCTAAAAAAGCAAATCCAGGATGTGATATTGCTGCTTTAATCATTGGCACCAGTTGGTTTTTATCTCCAGAAAAACTTCTTCCTACAAATGTTGCATTCAGTTCCAAAGCCAATCCTGCTAAATCTATAGCTTGATATGGGTTAGCATTTCCCTCTTTACTTACTGAACCAAAATCCGCTGTTGCTGAATCTTGTCCCTTAGTTAAACCATAGCAACCATTATTCATTACGATATAAACCATATTTAAATTTCTTCGAATAGCATGGACAAATTGCCCCATTCCAATTGACGCAGTATCTCCATCTCCAGAAATACCAAGGTAAATTAAATCTTTGTTGGCCATATTTGCTCCTGTTGTAATCGAAGGCATTCGACCATGAACAGAATTAAACCCATGGGAATTACTCAGGAAATAAGTTGGTGTTTTTGAGGAACATCCTATACCTGAAAGTTTAGCTAGCTTGTGAGGTTCCAGTGAAATTTCATAACAAGCTTGGACAATTGCACCACTAATCGAATCGTGTCCACATCCTGCACAAAGTGTTGATATTACTCCTCGATAATCTTTTTTTAGATATCCAACTTTATTTGGCTTTAATGAAGGATGGTGAAATGTAGGTTTTATATATGACATTTTTATTAATGATTAATTATTAAAGTTAAAGTTATACAATTAACTAATCCCAAGAGATAGTTTTTCTTTGATTCCAGATTGAATGGCTTGGGCTGTAATTGGCATTCCATCATAATTTACTACTGAAATTAATCGAGATGGATTTAATTCTAACTCATTAATTAATAGTGTTCGAAACTGTGCATCTCGATTTTGTTCGACCACAATAATTTGTTCGTGTTGTTCGATAAACTTTCCTATTTGTTCATGAAATGGAAATGCTCGAACTCGAATAGAATCAATCATTAATCCTTCCTCTTCAAATAGTTCCATTGCCTCAACTGCAGCGTAGGTTGTCGTTCCGAAAAACAATAATCCAATATTACTTCGATTATCTTTTTGATAAAACTCTGGTTCAGGGACTAGTGTTTTAGCTGTTTCCCATTTCTGAGATAGCCTATCCACGTTACGCAAATAAACTTCGCCTAATTCACTATATTTTGCATACTCATCATGCGAAGTTCCACGAGTAAAAAACGAACCTTTGGTGGGGTGTGTTCCAGGAATTGTTCGATAAGGAATAGCATCTCCATCCACATCAAGATATCGACCAAAATCTTCTTTCATTTCCTCCAAATCTTCTGCACTAAATACTTTTCCCAAATCATATTTTTTATCATCATCCCATGCAAGAGGAGGTGACATATGATTATTCATTCCCAAATCTAAATCAGAAATCAACATCACTAATGTTTGTAATCGATCCGCCAAGTCAAATGCATTAATTGTAAATTCAAAACACTCCGCTGGCGAACTTGGGAAAAGTAACACATGTTTTGTATCACCATGAGAAGCATAGGCAGAAGAAATCAAATCAGCCTGTTGCGTTCGAGTTGGCATCCCTGTAGATGGGCCACCACGCTGTACATTAATTAACACTACTGGAATTTCAGCAAAATAAGACAGACCAATAAATTCATTCATCAAAGAGACTCCTGGTCCACTTGTTGCAGTAAATGCTCTTGCCCCATTCCAAGTCGCTCCAATGACCATTCCTATTGCTGCTAACTCATCCTCCGCTTGAACAAAAGCATATTTCTTTTTCCCATCTTCATCAATTCTGAGTTTCTTACAATAAGATTCAAATGCCTTTGCAACTGAAGTTGAAGGCGTAATTGGATACCAAGCCATAACCGTTGCTCCTGCATAAATTGCTCCTAAACCACAAGCAGTATTCCCATCAATTAAAATAGAATCACCATTATTATCACATCGTTTAATTCTTACATTTAGAGGATATTTAAAGTTTTCTTTGACGTAATTAATCCCCAATTCCAATGCTTGATAATTAGAGGGAATAATTTTAGGCTTAGCTGAAAATTGTTCAGCAATTACTCCTTTTAAAACATCGAGTTCTAGATCAATTAAAGTTGCTACAGCCCCTACATAAATCATATTTTTTAAAAGCTGTTGCAATCGTGGAATTGGATAATGTTTCATTGCTAATTTTATCATCGGAATACCAATATAATTAATATCTGCCCTGATAAATTCTTCATGTAACTTTTTACTAGAATCATAAACAAAATACCCTCCAGGACTAACACTCTCTATGTCTCTTTTTAAACTTTGAGGATTAACGCCTACCAATATATCTATACCTGCCCTGCGTCCTAAATGTCCTTTTTCTGAAATTCGCACTTCGTACCAAGTAGGTAAACCTTGAATATTAGAAGGAAAAATATTTTTAGGAGTGACAGGAATACCCATCCTAAAAATTGATTTGGCAAACATTTCATTTGCGGAGGCAGATCCTGTTCCGTTGACATTGGCAAAACGAACAACAAGGTCATTTACGATGATTTCTTTTTCCATTTTATTGGTAAGCTTTTGTCACGTTGTATAAATATTTCTTCATATCCCAAGCTGCTGTTGGGCATCGTTCTGCGCAGAGTCCACAATGGAGACAAACATCTTCATCCTTGAGCATTACCCTTTGGGTAGGTAAAACTTCTGACACATATAAATCTTGAGATAAATTTTCGGCAGGTGCACTAAGTCGAGTTCGCACTTCTCCCTCATCACCATTATCCGTAAAAGTGATACAATCTGTTGGACAAATATCCACACAAGCATCACACTCGATGCAAAGGTTCGTGGTAAAAACAGTTTGCACATCACAGTTCAAACACCTTTGAGCTTCCTTAAATCCTTCAATATGATCGAAACCTAATTCAACCTCCATTTTTCTATCTTTCAGGGTAAATGATTTATCGGCATGTGCAACTTGGTAACGTAAATCAGCAGCTACATCATTATCATAAGTCCATTCATGAATTCCCATTTTTTGACTTACCAAATTAGTCATCGGACTAGGGCGATCATATATACTTTCTCCTTTGCAAAATAGATCAATAGAAACAGCAGCTTGGTGTCCATGTGCAACTGCGGTAATTACATTCTCAGGACCAAAGGCAGCATCACCACCAAAAAAAACATTTGGCAATGTTGATTGAAAAGTTATTTTATCCAAAACTGGGACTTCCCATTTGCCAAATTCAATACCTAAATCTTTTTCTATCCAAGGAAATGCGTTATCTTGTCCGATCGCGATAATCACGTCGTCTGCCTCGATAAAAACATCAGGCTCTCCAGTAGAAATCAAAGATCGTTTTCCATTTTCATCATATTCAGCTTTTACTTTTCCAAAAATAACTCCTTTGAGTTCTCCGTTTTCTATAACATATTCCTTCGGAGGCATATTATTAAATATTTCAATATCTTCTCTTTCGGCATCTTCAATTTCCCATAAAGAAGCTTTCATATCTTTTCTAGGACTTCGAACTACCACCGTTACTTTTTCTCCACCAATTCTTTTCGAAGTTCGACAACAATCCATGGCAGTATTTCCACCACCAAGAACAATAACTTTTTTCCCAACAGATTCTCTATGCTCAAAGGCCACTCCCGCCAAGAACTCAATTCCAATATGAATATTTTCTTTTGCCTCTTCATAACCGGGAATTCGAAGTGACCGACCTTTCGGTGCACCTGTTCCAACAAAAACAGCATCATATTTTTTATCCAATATCTCCTTCATACTTTTGACGAAAGTATTGAAATGAGCATGTACCCCCATGTTGAGAATATAATTTACCTCTTCATCTAACACTTCCTCTGGTAATCGGAAAGCAGGAATTTGAGTTCGCATCATTCCTCCACCTTTATTCCATTCGTCATATAAATGTATCTCATAACCTAGCGGAGCTAAATCTCTTGCTACTGTTAATGATGCTGGGCCGCCGCCAATCAGAGCGATTTTTTTTCCATTCATCTCAAATGGTCCTTGTGGCATAAGATGCTCTACTTCACCTTTATTATCAGCTGCTACTCGCTTAAGTCGGCAGATTGCAACAGGCTCTTCTTCTACCCTTCCACGTCGGCAAGCAGGTTCGCAAGGGC
Organism: Saprospiraceae bacterium; assembly: GCA_029251525.1. Taxonomy (GTDB): domain Bacteria; phylum Bacteroidota; class Bacteroidia; order Chitinophagales; family Saprospiraceae; genus CAJQQY01. The sequence continues at coordinate 123,880 of JAQXDE010000032.1, forward strand.
GATCACATGTACGCCCCAACACGCCAGGGAAAACATTTGACTCCCAGTTAATCATATACGCTTCAGTATATTTCTGCTCAGCAATTAATCTAATATATTCGGGGACTGGAGTATGGGCAGGACAGGCGTATTGGCAATCAACCACCTTGTGAAAATACTCTGGATCATTAATATCTGTTGGTTTCACGTTTTATCTTTTCATTAAATAAAAAAATAAATATAACAAGATGAAAGAGTAATCCAAAATAATTGATTGCCAATTGATTTTTTAGCAAAATTTTTAACACACAAAACATATAAGCAATGATAATTAACGATCAATTGGAAAGGTTTCGAAAACTATATTAAACTCATTATCATTTTTATCAGGAACTAAGGTGAAATTATTTTTCTCTAATAATCTTTTTGATGCTTCATTTCCTCGGTGAGTATAGGCTTCTATTTTCTCCAATTCCAATTTTTTAAAACCATAATCCACTACACATTTTAGCGCTTCGGACATTATGCCCATACCTTGAAATTGAGGATACAAATCATATCCTACCTCCACAGTCTTTTGATCTTCAGAAAAATTCCACAGACAAATAGTACCAATCATTTTAAGGTTACTTTTTAAAGTGATATTCCAATTTATATTTTGTCTCTTTGGAATTCTATCCTCAATTTTATTTATAAATTTTTCTGTTTCTTTTAAGTTATCGGTGAAAGACCTATTGATAGATTTATTAATTATCTGATCGAAACGCGAAAATATAATTTCGTTGCCGTCAGCTTTGGTCGCTTTTCGGAGAATTAATCGATTGGTCGTTAATATAGAAAAAGGAATAAAATTCATTCTTAATTACTTTAAATATTAATTTTTTAAAACCTATCAGAAATCCAATTTTATGAATTTTTTCAAACTTACGAAATTTTCATTTTCTAGTTTTATAAAATAGAGTCCATTTGGAAGATGGCTAATATTAATAAAGTCCAAATCCAATTCCCTAACATTATTATGGTAATAAACTTGTCCTAATTTATTAAAAATTGATATTGAAAAACTAAAGGGAATTGGAATTTTCCAACTTAGTGCCAACTGATCTTTTACTGGATTTGGAGATATTTGAAAAGAAAGAAGATCATTCTTCTCAACGATATTATAATTTGAAACCAACCCACATTCTTGATTTAAAAAATCAATTCCGAAATAATGCTTTTCAAAGTATTTCTTCAAAACTTGAGTAGTAGCTGTTGCAAAAACCTCTCGATTAGATTCTGTATCTCTAACATTATCCCAATTACATTCTACTTGAATTCCATCAATTACACCCCCTAGTTTTGAACCATGGCGCTCTGTATTGTATCCTCCACTAAAGTAGGGTTCACTCCCTATCGGAAAAGGATCAGTTTGACTTGGTACCGCAGGAAAATTTTCACTTTGAAAAAACTCACCAAAACTATTTTCACCTCTTATCAGTTGGGAAAGTGGCAAGTTATTTAAATTATCATTTTCTAAATTTCTAATACTCGCATCATTTACAAATCCATCCAATTCAGAATTAGTCATTTGCAATTTAGCTTTAGAAATTCTGTAGCCCAATTCCAACCTCTGAATATCATGACCGTGACCATGCAAGTCTAAATAAATTCCTTTCCCAAATTTTTGAGTAATAGAATCTTTGGCCGTTTGAATAAAATCATGAAATTCACCCCATGCTTGTTCTGCCATCGGATCACCATCCGCTGCATCTCCAATATCTCGATTCGCATCTAACTTTCTACGATGCAAACGATTGATAATAATATAGGGATAGCAACCAAACTCTACAAAAATAGCATCAGATAACTGTCGTATTAACTCCTGTGTTCGAGAATCACGGACATAAACGCAACCTGTGCAATCACGATCTGGGATATCTAAAGGTTCCAATCCACCTCCATGAGGCGCCGAAATAATAATAGGTATATTACCTGCTTTGAATTCGATATATTCATTTTCGCCAAAATATGTTTCTCCGGGTGTAAAGGTTTGACTGTAAATTTGAAAAGAGAAGAGAAAAATTAAAACAGAGAAGAGAAGTTTATTATTCATTATTTTTTTCATCAAACATACCCATTTCTTTTTTCTAAATATAGATAGTAGAATTAAATTAATAACAATTTAATTTTCAAAATTTTCATCAAAACCAAAAATTACTATAACGTGGAAAGAATCCAAACATCCTTAAAAGATTTCAATAAGTTTCCAATCATAAACTACATTACCTCTATGCACTGTATCTCCCGTTATTCTTTTTTCTCAAATACAAACTCAGTACTTCGATGGACTCTATATTTTTCATAAAAATGACAGCCTCCAAATCCAATGGGTAGTGGCTAGTGTTGGACATGATTCTATAATTGCAAAATCAGAAGTTTCCATTTTTGATCGAGCAGGACTTCCAAAAGTTGATTTACAAAATATAAATTTCAAAATAGACTCTCAGTTAGTATTTACTGATGTAGAAAAAGTAATTGCTTTGAGCGATGTATATGGTCAATTTGGTATTTTAAACCAACTATTATTGGCCAAAAAAGTTATTGACTACAATAATCATTGGAAATACGGCAAAGAACATTTAGTCACTGTTGGGGATAATTTAGATCGAGGAGATCAAGTTTTAGAAATTTTATGGTTCCTATTTTTTTTCACAAAAAGAAGCAGAAGCTGCTGGAGGTAAAGTTCAGATACTTTTGGGAAATCATGGTGCTCCAAGGTGACATCAGATATATTAATAGAAAATATATTTACACTTCTGCCATTTTTAATAACCAGTATTATCATTTCTACCGCAAAGGGAGTATTTTAGGAGATTGGATTGCAAGTCATAAAGTATTGACCTCGGTTAATAAAAATTTGTTTGTCCATGCTGGGGTTTCGGATGCAACATTAGGACTACAATTATCGCTCAAGGAAATAAACAATACATTTACAAAAAAAATTACTTAAAGCAAAAGAAGAAAACATTTTAAAAGATAGTTTACTTACTTTTCTCTATTCAACTGATAAAACAGTTTTAGATCGAATCATTGTAGGCCGCACAAGTTTAGAAAAAATTACTCAGATGTTTGGTGGGAAAATTATCTCTGTTGATTGTAGTATAAAAAAGGAGTAGACGAGCAAGTTCTGATTATTGAAAAACGTGATATTTTTGTTAGTGATTTGAAAGGAGAAAAAAAATATCTTAATAGAATAAAATCAAAAAAGAGAACAAGTCTTTTCGACCATATTTATAACCTTTAAGGTCTTCAAAATGTGTATACCGAAACTAATTTCAAGAAAGTGAAGAAAGATGAAATGAGAGAAAACAGAAAGCAAAAGTAATTGCTAGAAGAAGAGTAGGCTCATCTCACCTTATTCGAAAATTATTTCTAAAATGGAATTTTTCTAGTATATGATTGCCAATACAGATTGGTCTTTGACTAAATAAACATAATTTAGAATTGGTCAAAGCTCCCTCTCGCAAAAAGATTATTGCACTACTCCATGACATTGATTATTTAGGATTTGTTGGACAAAACTATGCCGTTCCAAATGAATCACTACCTATTTAAGATGTGAAGGAAGGTTACTTTTATTCCTATAAATTAACGGAAGAAGAATTTTATCGGACCATAGAATAACACCTTTCAAATGAAAAATAATTTTATCGAATAGGTGATAAAGCAACCTACATGAGTAAAAAAACCATCAAAATGAACAAAGAATATTTAAGAGACTTTTTTGACCTTTTACTAAATCCAAAACGGCTCAAACCAAAAACGATATAGAATTAAAAGTTTTAAGGACATTCTCCAACGATTCACCTCCAACTGAAATGACCAACCGGCAGAGGCCGTTATGTGCTTTTTAATAAATCTAAATTCAATTCTTTCCAAAGCCTTATCAAGAGAAATTATTCATGAAAATAACGATGTGCTGGATGTCATCTTCTTAAACTTCTCAGACTTAAATTTTAATTTGTTTATAAATTATTAAAATGTGAAGACCAAAGAATTAGGGTCTAAATCAATCTAGAAAGTACTATGATTGGTTAGGGGCTCTATCTATTTTAAATCAAAACACTTCCTCCAAAAATTCAAGCCTAATTGCTGATTATGCCTACCTTTTGCTCCTCGGATTCCATGACGATTTCCAGGATAAATCATTAATTCAAATTCCTTTCCTTCATCTTGTAATTTACTAATCAACTGCATGGAGTTTTGTAAATGAACATTATCATCAATAGCTCCATGAGTAATCAAAAGTTTTCCTTTCAATTTATCAACATGGGTCAACACAGAACCGTAATCATAACCTTCTTTATTATTCCTTGGTTCATCCATATATCTTTCTGTGTAGACGTTATCATACAACCTCCAATCGGTTACAGAAAGTGCTGCTATACCACAATTAAAATAATCAGCACCTAAAGTCAAGGCCATTCCTGTCATATATCCACCATAACTGCTTCCTTGTATCCCAATTTTATCACCATTTACGAAAGATTTTTCCTCCAACCATTTGACTGCTTCAATGTAATCATGAATCTCCCATTCCCCTAAACTTCGGTGTAAATAATCCAATCCTTTTTTACCAAATTTTCCGGATCCTCGATGATCTACGGTAAACCGAATAACACCTTCCTCATAAATTGGATCCCAAGTATAATTTCTAAAACGATTATAAACTCCCCCTGCGTCTGGTCCTCCGTAAATATCAAAAATAACTGGATATTTTTTATCCTTATCAAAGTTAGGAGGCAATACCCAATATGCAGGAAGGTCAAAGCCATCCGTTGAAGGAATAGTAAAAAACTCTACCTTAAAACCTTTTTCTTGATTGATATCTTTCTTTGATTCTCCCAACTCTTTTATTACTTTCCCTTTGGAATTGAATAATTTCATCTCTCCAGAATTATTAAAACTTGAAAACTGATCTATAAAATAATCACAACTTGGAGAAACTGTAACTCGATGCCATCCTGATGTATGAGTTAATTGCTCTTGATTTTGACCATTCATATTTACTACAAAAAGATGGGATTCAACAGAACTTTTTCCAGTAGCATTAAAATAAATTTTATTGTTAACCTCATCTACTTTTGATATACCGTAAGTCCTAAAATCATTTTTGGTAATTTGATTAACCAACTTCCCTTCCCAGTTATAGTGGTATAAATTTGACCATCCATCTCGATCACTTTGCACAATAAAACCATCACTTTTATCCAAAAAATAAATATTATTCAACCAATCAATCCATGTCTTTTGTTTTTCTTGGTAAACCATCTGAATATTTCCTTTATCCAAATCCATTTTATACATTTCCAATACATCCTGATCTCGACTTAGCTGCTGAAAAAGTAATCGCTCTCCATTTGGAGACCATTTAACCATTGCCAGATACTCTAACTCTTCATTTTTACTAGCCCATGTAATTGTATTGTTATTTAAATTATACACACCCAACTCAACTTCAGGGTTTGAATCTCCTGACTTTGGGTAACTCGTCATCTCTAAATAACCATGAGACCTATCTTCTCCTTCATGATGATAAATTGGAAAATTAGGAACTTCCGTATCATCAAAGTGCATAAATGCAATTTGATCACTATCAGGTGACCAATAAAATGCTCGATAGTTAGAACTCCTCCCAAGGATTTCCTCATAGTAAACCCATGATGCCCATCCATTGTAAATAAGATCTGACCCATCGGTGGTCAATTGTTTTTCCAATCCTGTTTCTAACTCAACTACAAACAGATTATGGTTACGAGTAAATGCCACTTTTTTTCCATCAGGAGAAAATCGCGGGTTATTTTCCTTACTTCTATTTGCTGTTAATTGTCTAATTTTTTTATCCGTCTTAGAAAAAAAATAAAGGTTATTATCCTTAGAAAAAACGATAGAAGTTTCATCTGCGGAAACATGACTCCCTCTTCTTGGAGCAGAAAACCCTTCAGGCATCAAACTCGAGAATGAAACACTAGGCGCAACATCGTAATCAGATTCTTTTATACTCTTGACATTGTAGATGATTTGAGATGATTCATTTTTTTTATTTTTTATCTCCAAAATAAAATTTTCATCATCTAACCATCCATTAAACCTAGGAAGGGTTGATTGAGAGAAAATAGAAATAGTTAAAAAAGAGAAGATTACAACCAGGATATTCTTTTTCATATTAGATTTTTGTTTAAAAATTGAAAAGTGAATCTAGCAATTAAATTAGAGGAAATAAATGAATTTTAGGGTCATTTTGTTGTAGAGTAATTTTTCTTTAAAAAATCTCCTCTATTTTGAAAATCAACTAAACACACGATAAATAAAATTAATTAATTAATCTTCCTGTAATAATTAGACTATACTTTTCTAAAATTTCAAAAAAGTAATTAAAATAACAAACATCAATCTTAAAAGCTTAAAGAAAACTCATTCAAAAAACCGAAAAGGTTTTTTATATTTTATATTTCTTGAAAAAGTCATTAACCAACAAAAGAGAGTATAAGAACTAAATGAAGTAGTATAAAGCTGGTAAGTCTACTTACGATAATTAAGGAATTTGGAATAACAACCATTTATTATCTATAATACCAGAGTAAATATTCACTCGTCTAGAGAATAGACCAAAGAAATTATTTTTTTTCAACTATTGAAACATGTAATTTGTCATCAAAAAAAAGATTAAAAACTATCGGAAATCAGCTAAAAAAATAAAAGACCATTCTGAGTTGTTTTAACCAGAATGGTCTTGTTAAATATCAACATAATTTTGACCTTAGAAATTCTAAATAAAAAATGTTGAACCTTTATTCTATTTAAGCCTCACAACTTGCACAAGTCACCATATTGGCTATAAATTCTTTAGAGACACTTTGACTTCTTTGATAATACAACGTTTTTACACCTAACTTCCATGCCTCAATCATTAACTTATTGACTTCCTTTACTGCAAGGTTTGATGGGATATTCAAATTTAAACTTTGCGCCTGATCAATATATTTTTGACGAATAGAAGCTTGCTGGATTATTTCTAATTGACTGATTTCCTTAAAAGTTTTAAACACAGCCTTTTCCTCATCAGTCAATTGTTCCAAATTTTGAACACTACCATGATTTAGCATAATATTTCTCCAAATATCTTCGGTATCTAATCCTTTCTCGATTAATAATTCCTTGAGGTATTTATTCTTCCTCATAAAATTTCCTTTTGCCAATCCTGCCTTGTAATAGTTACTGCTAAAAGGTTCGATACCTGGTGATGCTTGTCCGAGAATTGCAGAAGATGAAGTAGTCGGAGCAACTGCTAGCAATGTTGTGTTTCTTCTTCCATAACCCTCTAAAACCTCCGGTTCCCCATAAATTTCTGCTAACTCAGCACTTGCTTCATAGGCTTTGTCGTGAATATTTTTGAAAATCTGATTATTCAAACCCTTGGCTTGTAGGCTCTCAAATGGTATCATATTTTTCTGTAAGTATGAATGCCATCCCATTGCACCCAATCCTAAAGCTCGGTGCCTTTTAGCAAAACGATTTGCGCTTGATAAATAATAATTATCTTCCGTTTTTGCAATAAATTCTTGTAAGACTGCATCCAGAAAATAGACAGCAGTTTTAACCGCATCAGTATCCTTCCATTCATCGTACAACTCTAAATTCATAGAAGACAAACAACAAATAAAAGACTCTTCACGAGTAGAAGGCAATGCAATTTCTGAGCAAAGATTACTAGACCTAATGGTCATTTTTTTGTCTTTGTACACTTGTGGTTTGTTGCGATTTATATTGTCAGTAAAGAAAATATAAGGCAAACCTTTCTGTTGACGACTTTCTAAAACCTTTGCCCATACCTCTCTTTTATCCATATCTCCATCGATCATTTCTTGCATCCAATAATCAGAAACACAAACTCCGTTAAATAGATTTTGGATAGGATTCCCAATACTTTTAATGTCTAAAAATTCTTTAATATCAGAATGATCGATATCCAAATATGCTGCAAATGCCCCTCGCCGAACACCTCCTTGAGAAATTGTATCCATCGCCGTATCAAATAATTTCATAAAGCTAACTGCTCCACTACTTTTTCCATTATCCGTCACCGCACTTCCTCTTTCTCTCAATTCACCAAAATAACCAGAAGTTCCTCCACCAATTTTAGTTTGCATAATTACTTCACCTAATTTATGAGTAATTCCTTCAATGTTATCTGGAACATATACATTAAAACATGAAATAGGTAAACCTCTTTCAGTTCCCATATTTGCCCAAATTGGGGAGCTCAAACTCATCCAACCATTTTCGATTAGTTCGATAAATGATTCTTTTAGTTCTGGTTTAAATAATCTTTTAGATGCAGCAATTGCTACCCTTTCAATAGCAGTTTTTACAGTTTCTCCCTTAAGCAAATATCCTCTATTTAAAATCTGCTGACTTTCATCATTAAGCCACCAAAGCCTACTATTAGGTTTATCAGTTTTATTTTCTAAAACTACTGATGTCGGATTTTCTATCATATTTTTGAGTTATTATTTTTTGTATTGGGTAATAAAAGTTGTTCTATACTTCGAACAATGAGTTTCTATTACACAGTAATTATTTTAAAAAATAGGCATTGGTTTTCGGTCATCGTCAATCGCTACAAAAGTAAAGAACCCCTCAATGGCTTTTTTCCTTCCCTCTTCATACATCTCTTCTTTAAAAATTTGCACCCTGATATCAATACTTGTATTACCGACTTTGACTACCCGCCCAACTAATTCTATAATTGTATCGGCCGGAATAGAATGATTAAAGTCAATCTTGCTTGAAGAGACCGTCACTACTTTTCTTCTACAAAAACGAGTAGCAGTTATGAAGGCCACCTCATCCATTAGTTGCATGGCAGTTCCACCAAACAAAGTATCATAATGATTAGTTGTATTGGGAAAGACAACTTTAAATATTCTCGTTTCAGATTGATTTATCTTTTCTTGAAAATCTCTCATGTCTTTTAAAACATCCCTTTTACGTTGTTAAAATAAATCAGCTGCAGTTATACTTTTGTCGTGCTTCGTGTATTCAACTGGGCGCTTAGCAAAAAAGTCGTCTAAACTGTTTGCAAAAATCTCTTCTTCGAACCAACTCATCGGTTGGTAATTATAATCTGACACGAAGAACACTTTTTCTAAACCAATTTTCTCCATACTTTCATCTGCACGAAATTTCATAAAATTGAGCAAATCATTTTTAGAAATATTATCAATTTCTCCACCTTCAAAAATCCAATCTAGAATTTCAGCTTCCACTTGGATTGATTCTGCCACAATATTTCTAATGTCATCCTTAGTTGCCTCGTCAAAAAAATCAGGAAACTCTTCCTTAATTTTATTTACAATAAAAATCCCTGCATTGGCATGAATTTGTTCATCAACAGAAGTCCAAGCGATAATATTACTTATATTTTTCATGACCCCTTTAAACCGATTAAATGAGAGAACTATCCCAAATTGACTAAACAAAGAGACGTTTTCTATCAAAATAGAAAAGAGGATCAATGAAAAAACATATTTCCTTTTATCATCTGATTTGGTATGCGCTAGGGCCTTAGAAAGATAATCTACCCGCTTGCGGATAACAGGAACCTCAATTAATTTTTCGAACTCCCCATTGTAACCTAAAACTTCCAATAACCGAGAATAAGCCTCTGAATGTCTAAACTCACATTCCGCGAAAGTACTTCCCAATCCATTAAATTCTGGTTTTGGTAAATGTTGATATAAGTCTCCCCAGAACGATTTTACCGCTACTTCGATTTGAGCAATAGCCAATAGACTTTTTTTAATAACTTCTTTTTCATTTTCGCTTAAGTGGGAATGAAAGTCTTGAACATCAGCAGTAAAGTCTACTTCTGAATGCACCCAAAAAGATTTATTGATTGCATCCGTAAAATCTAATATTTCAGGATATTCAAATGGTTTGTAATTAATTCTTTTTTCAAAAATGTTCATAATGCTTTAGGTTATTAGGTGATAAAAAACTTTTCGACAAAACCATTTGTCAATGAAGTATTAAAAATAAGACCAGCATAAAAGAAAATAGGTCAAAGGTGAGCTCAGGATTGGGATGAAAAATTTCCTTCCTCTGAGAAAGCACTACTTGGACTATTACTTTTGATGCGAAAGTAAATGTCAGACGATTAAGAAGGTGATCTGGCTTACAATTTTAATTGCTTACAGTTGCGCTACAGCTCGTGATTTCCACACGATTCCCCTAAGTTTTTTGTCAAAAATATTTTGACGTTAGATAATTGTCTTACGATTTGGTTAGCAAATATATACTGAAACAATAGTGAGAAACAAATATGAGTTCATTTTTTTTTCCACACTGTGTTAGTAAATAATCGACCTTAATTTAAACTTTTTTCAATTTTTAAAAAACGAAAGAAAAAATGATTCAATAACGTTAATCACAGTAGGTTTTTTGAAAGCAGTTCTTTTAATATTTTAGAAACCGAAACTCAACTTGTTTGATTTCCACCAAATCTATCTGAATTTAAACCTTACTCCACTTTTCTCCTTATTTTTTTCCTTTCCAAATATTATTTAATTAATTTGGCAGCAGTCAATCAAGACACAATAATATTCCATGAAAAAGATGACTCAATTGACTTTTCTTTTTCAAAAACACCAAACCAAAATTATGATAATTGGAGTCCTTAAAGAACCCGATTTTGAAAATCGGGTCGCAATTATTCCTGAAAATGTGAGTGCCATTTTGAAACTCAATGTTAAGGAAATTTTAATTCAACAATCAGCAGGTGAAAGTGCATTTTTCTCAGACGAAGATTATAAAGAAAAAGGAGCAATTATTGCCCCTATCGAAGATGTTCTTAATAAATCAAATGTGCTGCTTTCCATTCATTCTCCTTCCGATGAAATTTTATCTAACCTCTCCAAATCTCAAGTTCTTATCGGCCAATTCAATCCGCTGAGCAACAAAAATCTAGTGAGTAAATTATTGGAATTGGGATTGACAAGTTTTAGCCTTGATACCATTCCTCGAACAACTCGAGCGCAAGCTATGGATGTTTTATCTAGTATGGCGACAGCAGCTGGTTACCAAGCGGTATTGAAAGCTGCTACTCAACTTCCTCAATTTTTCCCAATGTTTATGACAGCAGCCGGAACTATTAAACCTTCGAAAGTTTTGATTCTTGGTGCAGGAGTAGCTGGATTGCAAGCTATCTCCGTTGCTAGAAAATTGGGAGCAGTTGTGGAAGCATTTGATGTGAGATTGGCAGCGAAAGAAGAGGTATTGAGTTTGGGTGCAAGATTTGTCGAAGTTGAAGGTGCTACAGATGACAAAGGTGCTGGTGGTTACGCAGTCGAACAAACAGAGGAGTATAAACAAAAGCAAACCGCACTCATCCAACAACATGCAAAAGGTGCTGATGTTATAATATGTACTGCTCAGATTCCAGGACGAAAAGCCCCTCTTTTAATAACTCAGGATACCTTGGAAAATATGAAAAAAGGTTCTGTCGTGGTTGACTTAGCTGCATCTACGGGTGGTAATTGTGCCATGACTGAAAATAATAAAACCATAAACCACCATGGCATTACTATAATAGGCGACTCAAACCTAGCATCAAATATTCCTTCTGATGCAAGTAAAATGTTCGGAAAGAACATGACTAATTTTATAGCATTGATTGTAAAAGAAGGAGAATTAGACTTAAACTTTGAAGATGACTTGGTTGAAGGAACTTGTATATCACACGAAGGTGAAGTGAAAAATGAACGAGTGAAAAAAACGATGGAAAGTTAGTTATTAATTTATGGAGAAAGAAGAAATATTAGATTTCGATGATTATATAAAAACTACGAATTTCAGAAAATGGGCTTTTAGATTTCTGATTTACTTAATCTTACTTTTCTCAGTTGGACTTTATTCCTTTCCTAGATCATTAGCAGCATCTAAAATGGAAAATATGCACTTGTTTTATGTGCTAGGTTGGATCTTAAAAATATTCCTTTGTATCGGAATTTTCTTTACGATCATGATGATTAGAAATAGAGAACCAAGAGATTATAAATATTGGATTTCTCTCTTTGGGATTTCTTTTTTCTTTATTTCTACTGCCTTATTCAATTTTATTTAGAATAAATTAAAAATACACATATTCATTATGGAAGAATTAATTAGCTTTTTTATCACCAACAAAGAATTTATCTACGTCATAATTCTATCCATTTTTTTGGGTGTTGAAGTGATTTCAAATGTACCTGCAATCTTGCATACTCCTTTGATGTCTGGTGCAAATGCCATTCATGGGGTTGTCATTATTGGAGCAATCATTGTAATGGGTCATGCCTCACCCGATAATATTTTGGCGATTGGTTTAGGTTTTGTGGCAGTCGTTTTAGGAACACTAAATGTGGTCGGAGGATTTGTCGTCACCAATCGAATGTTAGAAATGTTTAAAAAGAAGAAGTGATTTTTAAATGATGAGTCTCTTGTTAAAAACTCATCACTCATCACTTTTTCCTCATCACTTTTTACAATTTGAATCAAAACAAAAAAATAAAATGTCAAATTTTATACTCGAAATATCTTATCTCTTTGGTTCCATTTCATTTATTCTTGGACTAAAAATGTTGAGTCATCCTGAGACTGCTCGAAAGGGAAACCTTCTAGCTGCTGCTGGAATGACTATTGCAATAATCGCAACCATCTTTTTTCATAAAAATGAAGCAGGTGATCCAATCGGTAATTTAATCTGGATTTTTGCAGCCATTGGTTTAGGAACAGTCGTAGGTTATCTAATGGCTATGAAAGTCAAAATGACCGCCATGCCTCAAATGGTCTCTCTATTTAATGGAATGGGAGGTGCCTGTGCCGCCATTATTTCAATCGTTGAATACACTTCTCATCCCACACATGATGTAGGATTTCTAGCCATTGCATTTTTAGGGTTAATGATTGGTAGTGTTTCATTTAGTGGTTCTATGGTTGCTTATGGAAAGTTAGATGGAAAAATAAACGACTGGCGGTCGAATGCCATTCGGATGTTTAACAATATCCTACTAGCAGGAATCCTAGCATTAATTGGTGTTGGCATTTGGTCTCCCGATCTAATTGGAGAACCAATCATTTGGATTTTATTAGTTGTGTCATTAATCTACGGGGTATTATTCGTGATGCCAATAGGAGGAGCCGACATGCCTGTAGTAATTTCTTTGTTGAACTCATTTACAGGAGTTGCAGCAGCTCTTGGAGGATTCTTGTACGACAATGCTGTAATGTTGACAGGTGGAATTTTAGTTGGCTCGGCAGGAACCATTTTAACTATTTTGATGTGTCAGGCAATGAACAGACCTTTATGGAACGTGATTTTTGGATCATTTGGAGGTGGTGGTGCTGGAGCTGGTTCAGATAGTGGAGAGCAAATAGTAAAAACTATCTCAGTCACCGATGCAGCTATTTTATGTGCCTATGCAAAACGAGTTGCTATTGTTCCAGGTTATGGTTTGGCAGTAGCACAAGCACAACATACTTGTCATGATTTTGAGAGAATGCTAGGCGAAAAAGGGGTTGAAGTAACTTACGCAATTCACCCAGTTGCAGGTCGGATGCCTGGGCACATGAATGTGCTTTTAGCAGAGGCAGATGTTCCTTATCCAAAATTATTAGAAATGGAAGAGGTCAATCCGCAGTTACCTAATACTGATGTGGTTATCGTCGTGGGAGCCAATGATGTTGTAAATCCAGCTGCAGAAACTGATCCTTCTAGTCCGATTTATGGAATGCCCATAATACAAGTAGATAAAGCTCATAATGTCATCGTAATGAAAAGAAGTATGGGAAAAGGGTATGCAGGTATTGCAAACTCTTTATTTTTTAAAGATAAAACTAGAATGCTTTTTGGGGATGCTAAAGATACTTTAGGAAAATTGGTCAGTGAATTAAAGCAAATTTAACTAATTAAATGCTCCTAAATAATTAAAAACGTCGATCGTCTAAATGATGATTGGCGTTTTCTAGTTAATTAGATATTATTCTGTTGAATTATTTCACCAAATGCAACAGCGAAAATTTATTAATCGAGCAGATATATTAGGGCGAATTACATGTTTACACTCTTGAAGTTATTCAAAGATGAATAATCTAAATATAAATTGGTTTATCAATTATACTTCATAATTGTCAATATGGTATGGAATTCTTGAGATAAATAAACAAATGGGCTAACAGTTTTTTAAAATTTAAAGATTTGGCGATCTACAAGATTTGTTTTTGAAGGTCAAAATCTTCAGTATTAAAAAAACATAAAAAATTTAGGTTTGTTTGCTATCAGCAGTGCACATCGATATACTATGTAAATAGAAAAATCAGATAATAATTTAGAACGATTTTTGAATCTATGGATTATTCGATCATAAAATTTGAATAGCAAATATATCACATCACTAAAGTTTACATCAAAAAAAAATCTTTGATAATTTTAATTAAGGTCTTAGATGTTTAATACAATTGAAGAACAAATAACAAAAGCGTATTTAAGTCTTGTATTCCACCATAATAGTTTTGAATTTGAGAATCATAACGTGGGAATGATTTTGATATCACCAAAAAAGAATCTGATCCCAATTTGGTAAAACTCTAGTTAAATACATATGTAGGTTATGCATTCACTTAAATATACCTCAAAAGGATTGATATATTTATAACCTGATAGATATGTTTTCGGTCTATAAAGTATTTGAACAAGACGATAAGGTACTATTCTGAACTAGGAAACGGTTCAATCAATTATTCAGAAATAACAAACAGAATACAATTAAATCTGATCCTAAATATTATCAATCATAGAAAGATGGAAGGATTACAATTAATTTTATAAAATCCTACAAATGGTGCAGACTATTTTATAAAACCACTCGAAAACCTTACTAACTTTAAAGAATGATCCTTCTCTAGCTAATTAATCCCCGAATCAAAAAAAATGTATGCGGTTAATAAGTAGGCCAATTAAACCAATTTAATTTATTTATGAAACCACTCCTACCCTTCTATTTTACGAACACTTACTGTTATCTTTCGTCATAATAAAATAAAAAATTTAAATATGAACACCACAATACAGACAGATTTAGAGGTTTTTCGAATAGAAACAAAGTCTTGGTTAGAGGTAAACTGCCCTGAAAGTATGCGTAAACCCGTCAAAAGATTTGAAGATATTTACGGAGGTGGTTCAGAAGCAAACTTTGATAATGAAGATCAAAAGGTTTGGTTTGAACGCATGAGAGATAAAGGATGGACAGCACCTGCATGGCCTAAGGCATACGGGGGAGCTGGTTTAACAAAGGACGAATTCAAAGTGCTGAAGGAAGAAATGAAAAAGTTGGGTTGTCGTCAACCGCTTTGGAGTTTTGGTTTGACGATGTTAGGTCCAGCACTAATAAAATTTGGAAATGAAAACCAGAAATTAGAACATTTGACAAAAATTTCTCGTGGAGAAGTTTGGTGGTGCCAAGGTTATAGTGAACCTGGTGCGGGAAGTGATTTAGCCGATCTACAAACTCGTGCTGTTGATACTGGAGATCATTTCTCAGTAAGTGGACAAAAAGTATGGACATCATATGCGGACAAAGCTGATTGGTGTTTTTGCTTAGTTCGTACAAATCCTGACGTACCAAAACATCACGGAATTAGTTTTGTACTCATCAACATGAGACAACCAGGAGTCCAGGTTCGTCCAATTAAATTGATTAGTGGTTCCTCTCCTTTCTGTGAAACGTTTTTTGAGGAAGCAAAAGTACCTAAAGAAAACTTAGTAGGAGGATTAAATAATGGTTGGACAATAGCTAAATATTTATTAACCCACGAGCGCTCAATGATTGGAGGAATCTCTGAAGCTGGTCAACAAAAATTATTATCTCAAATCGCCATAGAAATGATAGGATTGGAAAATGGTAAATTAGCTGATCCAGTTTTACGAACAGAAGTTGCTAGATGGTTAATTAATGGCGCTGGTATCAAATGGTCAATGGAAAGAATGACTGATGAGGCGAAAGCAGGAGATCCGATTGGTGCAAAATCTTCATTTTTTAAATACTACGCAACAGAATTGAATAAGGATAAATTCGAATTAATGTTATCTATGGGTGGATTCGAGGGATTACAATGGGGAGAGGATTACCTAGAAGGTAAATTAGCAAGAGACATGTGTAGAACAAAGGGAAATTCCATCGAAGGCGGAACTTCTGAGGTTCAATTAAATATTATTGCAAAACGAATTTTGAATTTGCCAACGAAGTAATTTTTAAAAACAACCATTCTAAAAAATAAAAAAATGAACTTAGTTATAAATGAGGAACAGCAAATGCTAAAAACCTCTGCAAAAGAATTTTTAAAAAGCAAAGCTCCGATAGAAGCTTTAAGAAAATTGCGAGATTCGAATGATCCAAAAGGATATGATCCTACACTGTGGAAAGAAATGGCAGAAATGGGTTGGGCTAGTTTGAATATTCCTGAAGCATACGGCGGGATGAATTTTGGGTTTGTTGGTTTTGGGCAAATCTTAGAGGAAATGGGAAGAACGTTAGTTGCATCACCGATCATTTCAACATGTTTAGTCGGAAGTTCCATTATTAACTTTGGAGGTAGTACGATGCAAAAAGAAAACTTTCTTCCTCGAATTGCGGACGGAAGTATATTGTTAAGTTTGGCATCAGAAGAAAGCAATGCTCACAAGCCGCTGAAGGTTTCAACTCAATATGCAAAGACTGATAATGGATATTCTATTTCTGGGAAAAAGAATTTTGTTATAGATGGGAACATAGCAGACTACTTTATTGTAACAGCAACCGATGCAGAGAAAAATGGTATTTCATTATTTATTGTAGATGCAAAATCGGAGGGAATTTCTGTAGAAAAGAAAATAATGATGGATAGTCGGAATGCCGCAGTTGTTACTTTTGAAAATGTAAAGGCAACTAATGCTGATTTAATTGGTGAAGAAGGAAAAGGAATAAAGACATTAGAAAAAGCATTGGACATTGGTCGGATAGGTTTATCTGCAGAGATGTTAGGTTCTATGCAAGAAGCATTTGACCGAACAATTGCTTATTTAAAAGAACGGAAACAATTTGGTGTTGTCATCGGAACTTTTCAAGCTTTACAACATCGGGCGGCACAAATGTATTGCGAAATAGAATTATGCAAATCATTGGTTATTAAATCTTTACAAGCTATTGATACTGACTCTCCAATGCTTCCTTATATGGCAAGCATGACTAAATCCAAAATTGGTGAGGTATTACAATTGATAACTAATGAAAGCATCCAGCTATTTGGTGGAATTGGTATGACCGATGATGAGGAAATTGGTTTCTTTATGAAAAGAGCAAGAGTAGCACAACAAACCTTTGGAGATTATAATTACCACCTGGATCGTTTTGCAAGATTGAGTGGTTTTTAATTTTTGAAAAAATCAAAATAAAAAGAGCTGGTTACACAAGATGTAAGCAGCTCTTTTTATTTTAGGGAAACTGGTATAGAATGAATACTTTAGCAAAAAACAAATCTCAATAAAATTATGGCAATACATTGGAAAGTACTCATTGGAGTCGTTCTAGGCTTATTGGTAGGTTACATCACTTCTTTTTTTGAATTAGGAGAAACTTTAATATTAAATTATATTAAACCGTTTGGAGTTATCTTTATCAAAGCCTTGAAACTGGTTGCGGTTCCTTTAGTTTTCGTATCATTGGCAAAAGGTATTACAGAGTTAAAAGATCTAGGAAAGCTGTCTAAGCTGGGAGGAAGAACTATTTTTTGGTATATGTTAACGACAGTTAGTGCTGTACTTTTAGGTTTATTATTGGTAAATATTTTTCAACCTGGGGTTGGATTAGATATTGAAGCCTTACAAGGTTTACCAAAGGATACAGTCAACTTTGATCCATCTTCGACCAAAGGAAAAAGTCCTTTAGATTTTTTTGTAAAAATGGTACCTGATAATATTTTTTTAGCGTTGAGTGATAATGGAAGACTTTTACAAGTAATCTTTTTTACCGTTTTATTTAGTGTCGCACTATTGATGGTTCCAGAAAAGGATCAAGCTCCTGTAGTTCGATTAATCGAATCACTCAACAAGGTGATGCTTAAGATAGTTGATATGATTATTGCATTTTCACCATATGCAGTTTTTGCGTTGATGGCCTCGTTGTTTGTTGAGATTAAAGATCCAGCTATTTTTATTGCACTGATAAAATATTCGGCAGTACTTTTATTCGGCATGTTAATTTTGCTTATTCTATATCCCCTCCTGACTCAACTTTTAATAGGAATGCCATTTATGAAATTTGTCAAGGGAATTTTACCTGCTCAATTAGTAGCATTATCAACTAGTTCAAGCATGGCAACTTTACCCGTAACAATGGAATGTGTGGTGGATAATTTGGAGGTAGAAGATGAGATTGCCAGTTTTGTTTGCCCAATTGGAGCGACAATAAATATGGATGCGACAAGTTTGATGCAAAGTATTGCTGCTGTCTTTGTTTGCCAGGTAATTGGTTTTGAACTAAGCGTTGGAAATCAGTTAACAATAATTGTTACTGCAACTATGGCTTCAATTGGAGCTGCTGCTGCACCGAGTGCGGGGATTGTAATGTTGGTTTTAGTATTAGAATCGGTTGGATTTCCTTCAGACAAATTGCCCTTAGCCTTAGCAATGATTTTAGCCGTAGATCGTCCGTTAGATATGTGGAGGACAGTGGTTAATATTTCTGGGGATAGCTTCGTAAGCGTAATAGTGGGGAAAGGTAAGAGAATATAAACATTCAAATGGTTCCCCTTTGAACGTTTATATTCTTAGGAAATCAACTGATTCCTATTCCGAGGAATTATTAGCTAATAAATCTCTAGAATAATATTTACTTGCCATATAGAGTAATCCAGCGGCAATTATACCTGTAAAAATCGTACAAGTAAATGCCCATCGAAGTGCATCTGTTCCATAAGTTGGTTCCAACCAATCACTCAACATTCCTATCACTAATGGCCCAAATCCAAGTCCAATTGTATTTAAAACAAAAAATAAAACAGCTGAAGCAAAAGCTCTCATTTTTGCAGAAACTAAATTATGAGTCACCGCAATCGCTGGACCAAGATATAATGCAGATAAAAAATAATTAAGTACTAATACTCCCAACATAAGTTGAGTATTTTCTCCAAAAAAAACATAAACAGAAAGAGGAATATTTATTATAATTGCTAAAGCAGGTAACCAAAAATACCAACGTATATCTTTTTTCTGCATCTTATCCGTCAAATAACCTCCCATAAAAGTTCCGATTCCACCACCTACAGCCGCAATCAATCCTAGGGTAATTCCGATTGTTGCTAACTCCATTCCGTGAGATCGTCCTAAGAATGGAGCTAACCAATTTCCTGTCCCATAATTTCCAAAGGCTTGAAACCCTGTAGCCAATGATAGAAAAATAAACGTCTTTTTTTGTAACAGTGTTTTCACAACTTCCCCAAAACTTAATTCCTTTTCATCTGAACTTGCCTCGTCCATTCGCCCTTTAATGGGTTCTTTGATGGTAAACCATACTAAAACAGCATACAAAATACCAGGAATTCCTAATGCGTATAGCGCCATTCGCCAACCATAATTTTGAGCGATAATTCCTCCTATTAAAAACCCTAAACAAATACCAATATATACTCCTGTGGAATAAATAGAAAGTGCAGTAGCTCTTTTTTCAGGTTCATAATAATCAGAAATAATAGAGTGTGCTGGCGGACTTCCTCCTGCTTCTCCAATACCTACACCTACTCTAGCCATTAGTAAATGCATAAAATTTTGAGCCATTCCTGAAAGTGCAGTCATTGCACTCCAAACAACTAAAGAAATACTAACTACTTTCTTTCGGTTATTTTTATCGGCATAACGAGCTATAGGCAAGCCTAAGGTCACATATAAAAGTGCAAATGCAAAACCTGTCAACAACCCTAGTTGGGTGTCACTTAGATCTAAATCTGCTTTAATAGGTTCTTGAAGTATTACAAGAATTTGTCGGTCAATAAAGTTGAACGCATAGACGCCTGTTAAAATAAACAAGACGTAACGTTTGTAGGACTTCGAGTACGTAATGGTGGACATATTTTTTGATTTTCGTTTTGTTTAGGGTATAAGGTAGGTAAGTATTTCCTGTTCGCAAAATTTATATATTTTTAGGAAAGTAAATGAATTATCCAATTACGAAGTAATTGTTTTTTAGGTGTACATTTTCCATTTTATTCTCAATAAAAAAGAATCAATGAGTACTATAAAAAAAAGTGATCCCGAACCATCTTATTGAAGATTCGGGATCACTTTTATTCTATATTTATAAAATATAAAAATATTGTACAAAATTATTCTATGCCAAACCGCAAACCAATATAACCCATTGCACCTGTAATCGGAGCATAAACATGAGAAGTATCAAAGTTATTCCCAAAAGGATTTTGCCAATCAATTATTGGATCTTCTTGGATATAGTTAGTTAAATTTTCGCAGCCTCCGTAAAGTTCGAGTTGTTTTGAAATTTTATACGTTACCTGTGTATTCATAATCATGTAAGAAGGCGTATCTCCGATGTGATGATTAAAATTGTGTTGTGGGTTTCCAATCAAGTCAACAAATCTTTGTTTACCTACAAACTGATTTCCGACATTAAATTCCCACTTTTCATTTGGAGTAGAATAATCTAGAGTAATCAACCCTCTATGTCTAGCATTCATTGGTTTTCTTCTCAATTCTCCATCAAGAAAAGTAACTTTTACATCATTGAATTTGTAAGCAACTTTTAGTTCTAAACCTTTTAAAACTTCCATTGATGCAACTCCTAAAAAACTATTTGCATAGGATTCTCCATTCAAATTATAAAACTGAATTTGTTCCACATTTGAATTCAAATCCATTACAACTTGGTTCACAAAATTTGTTCGATAAATATCTGCTGAAAAACTTCCTTCTCGCTCTCCTATTTTAAAATTCTGCGTAAAGTTAAATCCAAAATTCCAAGCCTCCTCAATATCTAATTGGTCTAACAATACAATCGCTCGACTACTTGCTAAAACACCAACATTCTCAGCTATGACATTGGCCATTCGATATCCCCGTCCCACAGAAAGTCGAACCACTTGATCTTCAGAAAAATTATATTTGACATTTGCTCTTGGTGTAAAGAGAACACCAGAAATATTATGATGGTCTAACCTTGCTCCTACAACTAATCCAAATTTATTAGCAAATGTATATGGATCATCTTCACATGACCTCACTCTTGAAACGAAGCTATATTCAGCAAATGCACCTACTACTTTTTCCGTTCTACTAATATCAATTTGATCCAGTTGCTCATTATAATCATCGTAAGTATAAGAAACACCCAAGTCTAATTTATGCGTTCCTACACTATCTAATCCTGTTGAAAACATCCCATTGATATAAGCATTTCTTTGGACTCCTTGATGATTTAAATTTCCATAATAAGAATCCAGCTCATGGTAAGCAACGTCGGCAATCAGACCTATTGATTGAGTTTCATTTTTAAATCCTAGATAGCCGATTTTTCCAAATAATTCATATCTGTCATTATTTTGTTTAACCTCATAAGGAGTCAATAATTCTTCATTAGGTATTTGTCCAGCCTGATGTCGATCACTTATTACATGAGCATTAATTTGTCCTCGCAAAACATCTCCACGGTAAAAAGTTCGCCACAATACATCAACCATTGTTTTTTGAGGAGTATCGTAAAAAGTATCTTCATTATCATCCATTTCATTTTTTCGAGTACCCCCATGAAGCAATAAACCTGTACTCCATTTATCAGAAATTTGATGATTTAAATGAATATTAGCTTCTCCTCTACCAAAGGTTGAACCATACAGGTTGATAAAAAATCTTTTGTCTTGAAATGGCTTGACTAATTCAGAATTGATTTGCCCCGTAATGGCTTGGTAGCCATTTTGAACAGTACTAGTTCCTTTAGAAATTTGAATACTATTTAGCCATGTTCCTGGAATATATTCCATTATGAAAGCTGACCCTAACCCAGAAACTATTGGTCTTTTTTCCACCAACAATTGAGTGTATGTTCCTCTTAAACCTAACATTCGAATTTCTCTTGTACCTGTAACGGCATCGGTATAAGCAACATCAATTGACGCATTGGTAGAGAAACTTTCAGCTAGACTACAACATGGTGCTTTTCGAAATTCACCGCTTCCAAGGGTTTCTATATTTAAGGTAGATATAGTCGAAACGTAACTATCTCTTCGCTTTGCAGCCACTTCTACCTCCATTAATTCTGTAATTCCTTCAACTGCGATTTGAAGTTCATTTTCACTTGGAAGAACTTCCAAAACGACAGCATCATATCCAACATATTCGATACGCAGAAAGGCAATAGTATCTTTTTTTATTAATTCAAAAAAACCATTTTCATCAGCTACTGTTCCAATATCTGTTCCTTCCCAAAGTATTGTAGCGCCATAAAGAAATTCACCTTTTTCATTAGTAATAGTCCCTGTGAGGTTTTGAGCACCCAAGGATATGGAAAGGGCAAAAAAAAAGCAAATATTTATTAAGTTCCTCATTATCAATTTTATTTAAATAATAATTTCCTGCATTAATTTACATATCAAAATTACCTAAATCGAAGTTACTTTTGCTTTTTTGATAACTATTTTAACAACTTATTATCATTTGGATTTCCTAATTTTTTCCATTGTAAAAAATAATTGGGAATTGAGTCTTCAATTTTCATGTAAAGATCAGAGTGCCTCATCATAGGCTTCTTCTTCTGAGTAAGCGAATGTAAAAAGGCATTGTTTCAAAAAAAAGGTTCATCTATTTTTACGAATTATAACAATCTTTTATTCTATAAAAAATTAACCTTAATTTTTTTGGGAAATCCCTGATTCAAACATTCAGTAATTCAATTTGATTTAAACAAAAGTAAATCCAATTTATAATTTAATTCACCTAGAACAGAACAATAAAATTAATAAATCACTCCGTCCTTCATCACCATTTTTACCTTTTCCAAAACTCTAATATCTTCTAGAGGGTTTCCTTCCACAGCAATTAAATCAGCCAACCATCCATTTTTTACTTTTCCAATTTTATCACCCATTTGAAAGATATCAGCATTCACTGAAGTGGCAGATTGAAGTACAGAAAGTGGTGTCATACCGTACTCAACCATCATAACTAATTCCCTTGCATTTGTCCCATGAGAATAGACTCCAACATCTCCTCCAGCACAAATTTTCACATTTGCATCTAAAGCCATTTTAAAAGTTTTCCGTTTATTTTGAATTCTTGCTGGTGCTTCTTCCCTCCCTTTTTCCCAACCACGATATTGCATGATTGCGTCACCAGCTGCTAACGTTGGGCAAAATGCAACATTATGCTCTTGCATTAATTTAAAAATCTCAAAAGTCCCTCCATCACCATGTTCTATAGTTGAAACACCCGCCAATATTGCTCTTCGCATCCCTTCCTCAGAAGCTGCATGAGCTACGACTTTCCGTCCGCTACTTTCCGTAATCTCTACAATCAATTTTAATTCATCCAAAGTAAAGGTAGGTGCTGCCTTTCCAAAAGCACCCCATCGATAATCAGCATATACCTTGATTACATCTGCTCCTTTTCCTATTTGATTACGGACTACTTTGATTAAATCATCTACTCCATCTGCTTCCTCTGCTCCAAGTGGAACCCTTACATGAGCGGCAAATCCTTTTGGTCCATAGCTGCCTGTGGTTACAATAGCTTTGCCTGCAACAATCATTCTTGGACCTGGGATGATCCCTTTTTCGATTGATTTTTTTAATCCAACATCTGCGTAACCAGCTCCCTCAGAGCCCAAATCACGAACAGTTGTAAATCCTGCCTCTAAGGTTCTTCGAGCAGCGACTGTAGCACGAACTACACGTTCTGCTTTTGATTCTTTAAGCACTTGGTCATTCCATCCAGTTTCATTGTAAGGGTGCAGTAACAAATGACTATGCCCTTCAATTAATCCTGGTAATAAGGTCTGCCCTTTCAAATATTTAACTTGGAACTTAGGAAAGTCAGAAAATGAAAATTGTTTCTCATTTCCGCAAACAATGATTTTATTTCCTTTTACGATAACAATCCAATCATCATGCATTTCTTCTCCATCAAAAACCCAATCAGGTTTTAAAATATACCCGGAAGATAATTGGGAAAATGTAAATTGAGAAATCAATATTAAGAAAAAAGTAATCCAACTAACTTTAAATATCATTTATTGAAGTTTTTAATTTGGTTTTATTTTTCATAAAAAAACTTCCACTCAAAAATATTGAACAGAAGTTTGTTTTTATAAAATTTAAATTTTTAACGATTAACTAAAACTTGCAATGGAGCAATATCAAATTCTTCACTATTTATTTTTACAATATATTGACCAATAGGTAGATCTGCAACTTCAACTCTAAACTTATTAAATCCTTCTTCGATATTTAATGGAACAGAACGAACCATTTTCCCAGAAAAGTCAAACATTTCCAAAATTGCAATTCTACTTTGGGAAGTAGTCAAAACTAAATTAAAATCATAAATCGCTGGATTTGGATAAATTTTTATATGTTCAATTTGAACCTCCTTAATTTCAATTGCGTGCCAATCACTATGTTGTTCTGCACCATCTATATCAACCGAGCGTAATTTATAATAAGAAATTCCGATCAATGGATTTTCATCAATTGCATCGTAAACTTGAGTTGTAATATTATCTCCTTTAGCTTCAACCCTTGATATCAGAATTTCCTCATTATCTTGTTGCCTAATAATTTCAAAATATTGTGTGTCAATTTCAGAGGACGTTGCCCATTCCAATTCTACTTTTTGTTCATCATTTAAATACGCTTCAAAATATTTCAACTCAATAGGAAGCGGTGCAGTACTTCCCAAATAACAACTCGGATCGACCACTTCATTTGACTCAATTAAACCTGAAATTAACGGATACGAATCCAGTTGTGTCGGTATTAAAATATCACTTCCTGCCCCCATCCAATCTTGCAATAATGTTTTTAGAACAGACCGATAATCATATTGCATTTCGGAAACGTTCATATTTCCACTTCCGTTGATTGCTGTCAAATCAAAATTAGTACCTGAAATTCCTGGTTCAACTGCATCTCCAAAAATAAACATTGGTCCATAATTTCCATGATCAGTTCCAATGCTTCCATTCTCTGTAATCCTTCGAGAAAATTCAGAAAACACAACAGTCACTACTTTATTTCCAACCCCTAAATTTGTTAAATCATCATGAAATGCTTTGATGGAATTAAATACGTCACTTAAAAGATTCGCATGATTTCCAGTGCTTGTTGAACCTGCAACTACTTGATTAGAGTGAGTATCAAAACCTCCTCTATGTAGTTGAAAGACTTTAGTCTTACTTCCACCAGAAAGTAATTTCGCAACAGTTGTCAATTGATTTCCTAAGCTTGAATTTGGGTAAACTACATTTGAATTTGTTCCTGCATTATACACATCAGTAATTCTTTGACCATAAACATTAGTGCTATTTTCCACATCTGTAATATAATCTATTTCGTAACCATATTCGGAAGCCAAAGGAGTGTCATGTGGAGCTGTTCCTAATCCATTTAATAATCCATAAAGTGCTGCTGGATCTTGTCCAGAAATATTTACAGCCTCATACACACTCGAACAATCATGAAATGCTAATGATGCTTTTCTGTCTCCGAGTTGAACACCAAGAGGATCTGGGAATTCGATATTTGGATTACTATGAATTCCTGGATAAGCATTTTCGAAAAAACGACCAATCCATCCATCTCCCGAGGCTCCTACCCCTTGAGATCCATCACGACCTCCAAGCCATAAATCTGACGAACCAAAATGCGATTGATTGAAAGTAGGATAACCGACCGCTTGAATCATTCTTGCTTTTCCAGCTTCATACATAGATTTAAAATTAGCCATTGCAGGATGAATTCCAACTTGATCAGTAATTGATAAAGTTGTATCTAAATTAATGTAAGCTCCCGCTCCAGAATCGGGTAATCCTATTGTCGGTCTATGTCCGATATAAGTAGAATATTGATCGATGGGAATAATAGTATTCAATCCATCATTTCCACCTTTAAGAAATAATACTACTATTGACCTATCTCCAACTCCAATACAAGTAGTCAAAAAATTGAGCATCGAAGAATCTGACATGGCTTGTAATCCAACTCCATTTAACAAAATCGGTGCAGCTGATATTTTACCAATATTTTTAAGAAATTTTCTACGTTTCATTATCTTAAATTAAAAATTGAAGAAAAAAATTTAAAATGTAACATATTTATTTCAAACCGTACTCTTGTGATGTTAACACCGCCTTGAATAATGTTTCTAAAGGTAGTTTCACATTAGAATCATCCCCTGTTAAGATATATTTATTCCACTCATCCCACCAATTGATTTGAGTCAATCCATCTAAAAATATATCTAAAAAGTATTGAACTCTATCTGCCAAAGGCGGCTCTGGGAAGAGATAATAAATTAGATCATCTACTAAAGCTTGTGAATCATATGGGTCGGAAAAAACTAATGATTTTTTGACATATTTAACAAAATCCAATTGAACACCTCCATTGTTTCCACTCAACAGTATTCTATTTCCAGTCAATAAAATTTCTGGTTGCTTATAGCGAGCAATCAAAGTAGCGCCATTAAACCAATTACGAGAGTAACCAGGTTCTTGATAATAAGCAGGGTATCCTGCTACTGAATCTGGGTAAAAAATAGGCATACCAGCCATTGATGTAATCACATACCGAACTGTATTTCTATACCATCGATTATAATGATCATCGGCATCAGTTAAATAATTAGGTCTTTCGATTTCGAAAAAACTCATTGTTTGAGTTAACATCTCAAAGGGAGACTTTAAAACACTACCAATAATTTCATCCGTAGAATTAGAATCATCCATATCATAAAAATGTTCACTTTTCAAAAGCTGCTTGATGGCCAAAGAAATTTTGTAGTCATTATTTATTAAAGTATCTGCAAGTGGCGCAATAATATCTGTTTCAATTTCAGTAGAAATTTTTGAACTAACAAAATAACGATATATCTTTTTGGCAATATTAATTGCAGTAGCATCGGAGTCAAAAATCATATTCACATAATCACTTAATTCCCTCCACATATCTTCTTCATCTACTGCACCCGTAATTATTCTACTATTAAAAGCTGAGCTAAAATGTTTATCTGTAGTGTCATGTTTTGAATACTGAGGATCTCCTCGTTGAATTTGGGTATCTGGATCTGTATAGTTAGGATCGCCACCCGCTCCCAAAATTCTAGTTCTATTAATCCATCCCGTTAATAGTTTTGCTCCTTCAACAATATCATCTTCCGTATAAGTGGTATAATTTCCAACTCCAATTTGTGGCCCTTTCCCTATGGTAAATAATTCAAAAAATTCCCTTGCAAAATTTTCGTTTGGGCTAGTGCTTGTATTTTCTCTTCCATTCAAATACCTAAGCATGGCATTATCTGTTATCATTTTTAAGGCGAGACTTTTATAGCTATCCATCTCGAAAGAACCATTTGTATATCGAGTTGAGGACAACCTGAATAAATTTAAATAATCATAAGTTTCTCGAGCTTGTCCAATGCTATTATTTGTGATGAAAATTGAATGTAGAAAAAATTCCAATTTATGAGCAATAGTGGAATCATTTAATGCTTCTTCCATCCACCATGATAAAACATATGATTTTTGATTGGATGTGTTTGAAGTAGGTTCTATTCCTAAATTAATAAAATGCTCTAAGGTTTGGACATCAATCGGCTCGGGAAGATTTAATGAATTAACTGCAAAAAGATCCTCTAGTGCATCTTCGGCAGTACTTAATGCGCAGGCATCTATTATTGATTTTGAAAGATTGAAGGTAGTTCGCCTGAGAAGATGCATAGCATGGCGATGACCTAAAACACTTGTGTAAGGTGCAATTGAAGCCATAGTTAAACTGATGTTTGTTCAAAAAATAAAATAAAATAAAAAATCATCTTTTAAATTTAAAGATGATGAATATATTCATAGAAATAATTAAATAATAGCTATTTCAACTGAGTTTTATCTCGAGGCGTTGGGGATGGATATGAAATAAATAGGTATGAAACGTTTAAAAGTACAGAAATAAAGGTGAAAGATGAAATTATTTAAATTATAAAAAAAAATTATGATTTCTCAATTTGACATAGAATTATAAAAAAAGGGGGATACTAAATTTAATTTAGTACCCCGCAGAGTTTTTCTATAAAGTGAGTTTATTGACTTTCTTTCTTTTATTAAAACTTTATCAACCTAAAATACCCAACAGACCTATCCTCATTTCTCACTTTTAAAAAATATGAGCCTGCTGGCATTTGATGATCAATGTCTAAGTTAATTATATGGTTTCCTTTTTGTAGTGTATATTTTTTGGAATAAATCTCAATTCCTGTAACACTCCATATCGTCAATTGCAATTCTTGGGAAATTTCTAACTCTGCATTTAAAAATAAATTATCAGCGAAAGGATTGGGAAAGATCTCTAATCTTGCAACACCTTCTGCAAGATTGATTAAAGCTGTTTCCATTAAAACAACAAATGTAGTTCGAGCAATACAACCATTTCCATCCAAAATAAATCCCTCATAATTTCCACCAGGAATTGCCACAAACAATTCTCCTGATTGGAAATTTGCTCCATCAACTGAAAATAAATAGGGAGGCGTTCCACCACTTCCTTCAAAGGTGACACTTCCATTCCCATTTCCAGTATCGTCAATTGTAGCAATTACTTCAATTACTAAAAGTTCCGGTTCAATGACTTCGACAATTTGCGCTTGAGAACAATTTTCTCCGTCAGTAACTTCAACATCAAATATGCCAGCTGGAAGATTCGAAAAAATTCCAGTATTATTCGTTTCACCATTTAAAGTGTAAGTAAAATCCCCATCACCACCCAAGGCAGTAACCATCACCTCTCCAGTAGATTCCCCATTGCAACCAACTGGTACCACCGCTACCACATCTAAATTAACAGCTGTCGGTTCTGAAATCACAAACGATAAAATTGAAGTACAGTTGTTTGGATCTGATATCACAACTTCATAAGTACCTGCAGGTAAATTTTCAAAAGTCCCAGTACTATTTACTATACCATCTAAATCGTATGCCAATTCTCCCGAGGGGCTTTCTGCAACTATATTGATTGTTCCATTTTCACTTCCAAAACAATCCAAATCTGTCGATGCTATACTCTCCACCGAAATAGCACTATTTTCAGAGACAAATATCATGGTAATTAAGTCACACCCATTCCCATCAGTTATTACTAACACATAGGAATCTGAGATCAAATTTTCAAAAATACCCGATGTATTCGTAATGCCACCTAATTCATAAGAAAAACCACCCACTCCGCTTGTAGCCTGTACTTCAACGAAACCAGATGCAGAACCTGCACAATCAGCAGCAATATTATTGATGACTTCTAGGCCAATTTCAAATGGTTGATCAAGAGTGATAGAAATTATTTCTGAGCAATCCATCTCATCAACAACTAAAACATCATAGAATCCAGCTGGAAGATTTTCAAAAAATCCTGTTGTATTCGACACAGTATTTAAAGTATAAGTTGAAATTCCAGTCCCCCCTGTCACTGTAGTTTGAATAGAGCCAGTTGACAACCCGAAACAATCAATTGAAGACATTTGGGTGATAGATGGAACTAATTGAGCAGGTTCAGAGAAAATATATTCTTCGAAAAACGAACAGTTATTCTCATCTATTGCAGAAAATAAATAAGTACCCATTTCAATATTATCAAAAATTCCAGTTGAGTTGGTTTGATTGCCAAGACTATATTCAATATCTCCCGTACCACCTGACACAACTATTTCAAGTCTACCATTATTCCCTCCGAAGCAATTAATAAACACAATATTTTCTTCTAATATTTCAAGAGCTTGAGGTTCCTCAATGATTATTTCTGTCGAAATAGAACAATTGTTTTCATCTAATGCAACAACATCGTAGATTCCTTGAGGAAGATTTTCAAAAACACCAGTTGTATTTGTTTCGTTACCTAAGGTAAAAGTTAAATTGCCTGTTCCTCCAGAAGCATTAATTTGAAATATACCATTGGCATTTCCATTACAATCAATATCTTGAGTTTGAATATTATTAAATTCAAGAGCTTCTGGCTCATCAAATGTATAAGAAAACTCTTCCACACAGCCGTTATCATCCGTAACCAAAAAGGAATAGATACCAGAGGAGATACCTGTGAAAACTCCAATAAGGTTGGTCTCATTACCCATTGAGTATTCAAAATTGTTTGTTCCTCCAATTGCAAAAATCTCGATCATCCCATCAGTTTCTCCAGAACATGAAATAGGTTGACTTGAAACTATTGATGGAGAAATTGGGGCCGGTGAACTGATTTCAATTTCTAACTCATCATTACATCCATTCTCATCTTCAATGATAAAGTTATAAGTACCAGCAATTAAATTTTCAAAAACACCAGTTGTATTGGTTTCATTCCCAAAGGTATAAGAAACTACTCCCACCCCACCATTAGAGGATAAATTCACAGCACCTTCATCACCTTCATAACAATAAACCTCAGTAATATTTGAAATCAAAAATTCAAGCTCCGATGGTTCCATGATAGTTACATCAAAAGTAAGTGTACAATTATTTTCATCTTCTAAAATGATGCTATAATTTCCTGCAGATAGGTTTTCAAAAAAACCATCTGTATTCGTTTCACTTCCTAAAGAATAAGTCAAAGTACCCATTCCTCCTGTTCCAATAATTTGAACATTTCCATTATTCCCACCAAAGCAATTGACATTTTGAGACTGAGAAACAGAACCATTCAATGCATTAGGCTCATTAATATCAACTTCCAATGTTGCAACACAACCATTACCATCTTCCACTTGAACAATATATATACCACCAGATAAACCTGTAAAAGCCCCAGTCGTATTCGTAGTTCCATCTACTGAAAATAAATAGTTGCCTTCTCCACCATTTGCACCCACTTCTATTTCTCCTTCTTGACCTGAACATGAAGCTTGTGTAACATTTCCTAAAACTATATTCAACTCAGTCGGTTCTTCAATTAAAAAATTAACCATGGTTTCGCAATTATTTTCATCAATTACTTGAACTATATAATCTCCTGCGACTAAGTTTGAAAATTCGCCAGAGGAATTAGCATTTCCATTTAATATGTATGTCATGTCACCTACACCACCATTAGCTGCTATCGAAATCATTCCAGAATTCTCGCCATAACAATTGACATCTTGCTGAGTTAAAATAGTAGTTTCTATTTCAGCAGGTTGTGTAATATTTATTTGAACCGTTGTTTCACAATTATTTTCATCTGTAATTGAAATCATATAATTTCCTGCAGGTAAATCATTGAAAAGTCCAGTATTATTAGTCTCTGTTCCAATAGAAAACTCAAAATCTCCTGTACCACCTGAAGCAGTAATTTCATAACTTCCAGAGCTCTCTCCGAAGCAATCTACATTAGTGCTTTGGACTACCTGTATTTGAACTTCTGTAGGTTGAATTATTTCAAAATCAATAGACTCTATACAGTTGTTTTCATCCAAAACCGTCACTTGATAAATACCCGCAAAAAGATTACTAAACTCTCCGGTTGTATTTGTGGTATTGCCTAAAGTATACTCAATCGTACCATTTCCACCTGATGTAATAATAGTCGCGGTTCCATTATTTACGCCAAAACAATTTAAATTAGTTTGCTGTATCAATTGAGCATTGATAACCTCTGGCTCTGTAATCTCAACAGACATTACATCTTCACAACCAACTGAATCTGTAACCTCAATCAAATATGAACCAGGTATTAAGTTTGCAAATGTATTGTTATTGCCTTGATTTACTCCATTTAAGAAATAAGTAAAACCCCCTAATCCTCCATTTGCTTGAACTTCTATTTGTCCATTTTCTTCTCCGTTACAACTTATATTTTGAGTATTTAAAACATTCAATTCTACTTCTGGATTTCCAGTAATTTCCACGGATGAGTTTATTTGACAATTATTTTCATCTGTAACAATGACTGGATATCCGCCTACTGATAAGTTTTGAAAAGTTACCTCATTTCCTAATAAAACAATTCCATTTAATTCAACGGATATTGACCCAGTTCCTCCAGAAGTGTTAATCGTAACTGATCCATCACTCCCTCCAAAACAATTAACATTTTGTTGTACTCCAATACTTGAAATCAACTCATCAGGTTGGGTGAGGAATGCTTGAACAGTGGTCACACAATTATTTTCATCTAATATTGATACTGTATAATTGCCACTCGAAAGATTATTAAATTGACCAGTTATGTTAGTTTCACTTCCCAAAGTATATTGCAAAGTTCCTGTACCTCCTGATCCATTTATGACAACTGAACCAGTATTTTCACCAAAACAACTCAAATCAATTTGTTGTACGACTTGAGCTTCCAAAATTGCAGGTTCGGAAATTTGTACAACCTCTATATCTGAACATCCTTCATCATCAAAAGATTCGATTGTATAAGTTCCACCTTCCAAGCTTGTAAACGTATTGGTATTACCTTGAGCAACGCCATTTAAAAAGTAAGTAAAATTCCCAAAACCTCCAACCGATTGCGCTACTATCAAACCATTATCTTCCCCATTACAAAGAATATTTTGAGCAGTGATAATTTCTAAAGCGACCACAGGATTCTCTGTAATTTCAACGGATATAGAAACAGAACAATCATTTTCATCAGTTACAATAACAGGATAAATCCCTGCAGCTAAATTTTCAATTGTTACAACACTACCTGTTGATGAAGTTCCATTAAAAAGTATAGATGGAGTTCCTGTCCCTCCGTTAGAATTGATAGTAACTGAGCCCGTAGTTCCTCCAAAGCACGAAATATTAATTTGGTTAGTTAGCTCTACCTCTAACTCTGCTGGTTCAGTAACAGTAACGCTTAAACTCTCGACGCATCCATTTTCATCAGACACATCTAAATTATATATTCCCCCTGAAAGATTATTGAATGAATTATTATTTTGATATCCTTGTCCATTTATTTGATACTGTAAATTTCCTGTTCCTCCTTGACCACTCACTTCTATTAAGCCATTATTTTCTTCAAAACAATTTAAATTTGTCTGAGCAGCAACTGTAAATTGAATAGCACTTGGTTCTACAAGGGTTACATCAAATGAATGCTGACAATTATTTAAATCAACAGTTGCTACTGAATAGACTCCTTGAGATATATTTGTGAATATATTGTTATTACTATAAGCTCCTCCATCAAATGAATATAAAAAATTAGGCGTTCCTCCGGTCGATCCAATTACTACTTGACCATTATTATTTCCATTACAATCAATCAAAGTTTCACTAACTACATAAGATAGTAACTGAGTAGGTTCCAAAATAATAACGGATGTTGCTCCTTCGCAATTTAATTCATCTCTTACAACAATAGTGTAAACTCCTCCAGCTAAATTGATGAAAAAATTATTACTACTAAAAGGACCATTATTAATACTGTAAGTGTATCCACTACCCGTATTAGTTCCTCCTACACCATCAACGATTATTATTCCATCGTTTTCTCCAAAACATGACACATTGGTTTGTGTACTGATTAATGGAATAACCTCCGTAGCTTCAGTAAGCGTAACATTCATCGAAATCGTATTTGATCCATCATCTACTTCGACTATATATGTTCCAGCAGTCAACCCTACAAATATATTACTAGATTGGGGTGCCCCTGAATTAATATTATAAGTAAAATTCCCAGTCCCACCTGAACCGAGTATGGTAATTGTCCCATTATCTCCTCCAAAGCAGGTAGGGTTTGTTTGACCTACTAATTCTAATGCCAAAGGTACTCCTACATTACAAACAATTGCAGCAGACGCCAATAAACTTGATCGAGAATTATTTAATATCACATGCATTCTATCACCTTGACCAGTGGTAAATGCATTCATACAATTATCATTTACATAGTCCATATAATTCATAAACATATCACCTCCATTATTACAGCTAGGACTCGGATGACTAGGGCAACCAAAATTACTAGAAGATTGAATCGGTGTATCCGCAATATTATCGTCACTTGAACAACCTCCATTTCCCCAAACATGCCGAAGCCCTAAATAATGCCCAACTTCGTGTGTAGTGGTTCTTCCCAAATGATAAGGATTATTTGTTCCATAACCAGGTCCACCAAAAGTAGTTGAAGCAGTTACAACTCCGTCCAAAGTGGCATTAGGTAAATTATTCGTGCTTGGTAAATATGCCCAGCCCAGAATTCCTCCAAGATTTGGACCAACCCAAATATTCAGATAATCATCACGATCCCATCCTGTTGCTGATTTGATTGCATTCTCATTACTACTCAAGTTTTGATTCGTTCCATATCGTGTAATTCCATCGGTAGGGTTTCCATTTGGATCGACTGAAGCAAGACAAAATTCAATCTCCACGTCTGCTGCAGGAAAAACATTTGGTGTATTCCCTGCATCAGAATTGGTTCGACGAAAATCTTCATTCAAAACTGTAATTTGAGATTCCACATGAGCAAGTGAAAAATTAACTCCTGTTCCTACTGATTGTCCAGGAGGGTGACAGATTATAACATGTACTGGGATAATGATTACAATTGAGGAATTTTTACCAAAAGTATTGAAATTTGAATTCTTTGGTTTCTCCAAATCATTTTCAATTGCTTTTTTATAGGCTGGATCTGCGTCCATTGCCAATTGCATCTTTTGATCGGTATGGCATCTTTTAGTAGCAGTATTTGGTTTCTTTGTTTGTGAAAATAAAAATAAAGGTATCATTAGAAATAATAATATCCCTAACCATTTAGAAGGCTGTAAAACGGACATAGTTTAAGACAATTATTGGTTTTGTAAATTTTTCTTTTTAAAGTCAAACAAGGGTATTATTGATTTGGAATTTGAAAACAAAACTTAATAAACTATCTGCATGATTATTGAACGGAAAATAGCAATAAAGATACATTTTATTAAAAATTTATAATAAATAAGTTACCTCCCGACAATATATTTTTTTTTATTATAATACTCTCTATTCTCGCTATGGTAGTTAGTATCTTCCTCTATTTCTTAATTCATTAGACTGACTCCTCCTCCATTTCCTTTTAACACGAACTTCCATAAGTTCAGGTGTAGGTTATGTTATTTTCTACATTTTTGTACTAATTAAGCTGATAGCGCTTTAAAAAGAATAAAAAATATTATCAAAGAAGTTTTTTGATTCGTTCCTTAAATAATATTTAGAGCAGTACAATAACCTTAAGATCAAATAAGATGGATATCAATCATCTCAATTTACTCTAAACGTGACCAGATTTAATGAAAAAGATTATCCCTTTGCTATTTTCCATTTTTTTAATGACTGGAACCACTATTATAACAACGAGTCAAATTACTCCACTTGCAGAATTTACCGATATTACTTTTAAGTATTCAGTCATTAATAATAACGATATTATCATTTCGTAGTTTTGGGCAATTTGGTAAAGCCCATGTAAAATGTTCAAACCAATAGGGAAATATTATTGTCGGCAAATCAATTTTAGACACTGAAACCATAATCACCTTAAAATATGGAACTATTAGTATATCTGCTATAATTAATTTTTAAAGATGGAGATATGATGGATAAGTAGACGGAGGTATTATTTAAAAAGGATTTATAAAAAATTAAAGTATTGCTATGAGGGTTATATTAAATTATTTATTTGAATTGTAACAAATCTTTCATAAAGATAACAGTTATTGATTGATAGGAAAACTTTAGAATACTTATGACATCAATTGATAAGTGAATAAACTTCCCAAATATGCCAATGCAGTCATAAATACGAATTGAATCAATGCCCATTTCCAACTTTTTGTTTCCCGCTTTACGATAGCTAAAGTACTCATACATTGCATAGCAAAAACATAAAAAATCAATAGGGATAAGCTAGTTGCTCTATTGTAAACTAACTGCCCATTGTCAGGATTAATTTCAGTTGCCATACGATCAATTACAGATATTTCTTCGGCATCACTACCTATACTATAAATTGTCGCCATTGTCCCAACAAAAACTTCCCGAGCTGCAAAAGAAGTAATCAAGGCGATCCCTATTTTCCAATCAAAACCTAATGGCCGAATGACTGGCTCGATAAATTTGCCTAAATGACCTGCATAAGAAGCCTCTATTTTTTTTGCAGCAATCAAATTCTCGGTAGCTGCTTCATCTAATTCTTTTTCCAAAGCTATAGAGGTGGCCTGTTTTTCTGCAATTCTCATTTCATCTCCTGGTGCGAAACTTGCCATCAACCAAAGTATAATCGAAATTACAAAAATCACTTTCCCTGCTTCAATCACAAACGTTTTTGTTTTTTCATAAACGTTCAATAAAACATTTCTGGCCATAGGCATTCGATAGACCGGCATTTCCAACATTAAATAGCTAGTCTCCTCTGTTTTCAATATTTTATTAAAAACCCAACCTGCTCCTAAAGCAGCGATAATCCCTAATAAATACAAGCCCATAAAGACCAATCCTTGAATATTAAAAACCCCCCAATATTGATCTGCTGCTACGACAAAACCAACTAAAACCGCATAAACTGGTAATCTCGCCGAGCAACTAATTAAGGGTGTAACCATAATAGTAATTAGTCTTTCTTTCCAATTTGAAATCGTCCGAGTACTCATAATCGCAGGTATTGCACAAGCCCCACCTGAAACCAGTGCAACTATACTCCGACCATTTAATCCAAATCTCCTCATAGAATTATCAAATAAATAAACTGCCCTTGCCATATAGCCAGATTCTTCCAATATTGATATTAAAAAGAAGAGTATAGCAATTTGAGGAATAAAGATTAGCACTCCACCAAGTCCTGCGAGTATTCCATCCGTTAATAAATCTCGAAACATGCTCTCCCCTAACAATGTTTTAACACCACTATCTAATTCTCCAAAACCAGCTTCAATCAAATCCATGGGATACCCAGACCAGCTAAATATCGCCTGAAATATGATTATCATCAATCCAAAAAATATTACAGGCCCCATAAATTTATGAGTTACCACCTGATCTACTTTATCACTAAAAGTTTCCTCACCAGTTTTCGAATTCACCAAAGTTTGTCTAACAATTGGTCCAAATTTTTTAAATCGCTGCATTGTCTCTCTAACTTGATACTTCAACCCATCAAACTCAGGTGTGACAATAGTTTTAATTGTAATTCTTTGGGCAGCAGTCAAAAATGGTAACCATGCATAATGTTGTGCCCACAACCAAGCTTGATATTCTGAACCTAATCCAAATTCTACCTGAAGCTCATGAGCAATCGCTTTTTCTTCTTTTGAGAAATTATACTTTAATTTACTTTGAGGACAATCAGATTTACCCAAAACTACATTTATCAATTCTTTTTTTAAATCAATCACTCCTTCACCTGTTCTACCACTAACTTGAATAACAGGTAGATTAAGTTCTTTTGAAATCAAGTTTACATCCACTTCAAGGCCTGATTCCCGTGCAACATCTACCATGTTTAAAGCTAAAATCATTGGAATCCCTAATTCTTGAATCTGGCTGAATAATAATAAATGTTTTTCCAATTGAGTAATATCCGCGACATACAAAATACCATCATACTTCTCACCCTCTTCCCAAGCATCCATTAATGCTTGTGGGCAAGCAAAGGTTCCGACCACAATTCGTTCATCAATTGATGTAGGATAAAAACTATACGTACCAGGAAAATCAATAAAATTTACTTTGATGTCTTCGGAAAGGCTTACGATACCAGACTTTTTATCTACGGTAACACCATGAAAATTGCCTACTTTTTGACGTAGACCAGTGAGTTGGTTGAAAAGAGAGGATTTACCACAATTTGGATTGCCAATCAGCGCAACTTTAAAATTTTGCATGAAAGGATTTTTATTAATTCGCGACTTCTTCTAGTAATATGTTTGCAGCCTCGTTTTTTCTTACAGCCATTCCAAAACCATTTACTTTGATAAAAAAGGTTTTTCCTGCACTTGCTTTCCTTACTAGTTCTACTAAACTACCAGGAAGCATTCCCATGGTCATAAGTTTACCTCCCATCTGAGTGTTTGTAAAATTTTGAACGATGCTTTTTTGTCCTATTTTTAAATCACTTAATTTCATCTACTTTACTTATATTTTTTAAAAAATTCAGTAATCTAAGAATTCATCATGAATAAATCACTTATTTGGATTTAGTCAAAATAAACTGAGAACGAATATACGTTACAATTTACATACTTTCAAAGGCTTAAATAAGGTTTCTAAAAAATTACCTAAACATAACACTAAATACCTAATATTAGGTATTCAATTGAAAGACACTTTTCACCAAAAACCTTTTATACTTTTCATAGAAAATCATCAATTGATCAAAAAAAACTTGGTTTACAATATAAATTTAAATCATCGCTACTACCCTCGCAGGTGCAGCAGATGCCCCTTTTATTTTCAGAGGAAAAACAGCTACTTTAAATCCTGAATAAGGCAATGCATCCAAATTTGTCAACTGTTCCATATGACAGTATTCTTTGTCTCGTCCAACTAAATGTGCTTCCCAAAATAATTCAGCATTATTTGTCTCTTTAGCTTTTTTGATCAAATATGGCAAAGGCAAATCCCAGCCCCAAGCATCGATTCCCATCACTTTTATCCCATGATCTATAATCCATTCAGTCGCCTCAGCGCTCATACCTGTTCCTTTTTCAAAAAATGCCTTTGTCCCCATATGCTGATCGCGACCCGTTTTTATCAAAACAATCATATTAGGTTTCAATTCCAATTTTTCCTTTTCCAAAAAATCTTGCACATCCCTCCTTGTGATCGCATCAAAATCTTTTTTGTGCTTCATGTCAATCACAATTCCCTCTCCGAAACACCAATCTAAAGGGATTTCATCAATTGTCTTAGAAGATTTCCCTTCACAAGTCGGACTATAATGCCAAGGTGCATCGATGTGAGTTGTAGAATGTACTCCCATATTCTTAATAGTATCATCTGCCCAGCCAACAAAGTTTTTTGGAAAAAGCCGAAACGGCAGACCTAAATATCGAATCAACCACCTTGCTTTTCGATGAGCTTTGTGTTTGATCTTTACTTTCATAAAAAATGGATCACCAGCGTTATATTGAATAGTTTTGGAAAGGTCAATTATTTTCATTTTGTATTAATTTTAAAATTTTATTACTTCCTAAATGTACTATTTGATTCTTAATACATCAAAAGAACAAAGCCAAATAAATACGTCATTTTAATCTTGGATAAATTGGATTACTTGGGATAGTATTTTTTATTATTATAAATCGTTCTATTAAGATAATTTACAAGTGCTTTGTTATGATTTTTCTTACCCATTTTTAAAAGGCAAAAAAAATACTTTCCGACAGGCTAAACTAGATTCGTTCTCTCCTAATACAAATAAGTCCCTGATAGATTCCCCCATCATTACATAATTATTTCAGATTTCTACTTCATCTATATTTTATAATTAGATGAAAAGAGAAGTTGACTTTTTCCCTCACTTTTTCACTTAATACATCCTCTTTAATATTCGCAAAATCTCTAGCATTCTTCATACTTAACGCTTTGTTCACAGTAATACATTCAGCTTGAATTTTACTCATAGAGCAAACAAACTTTTAAAATATAAATATGCGATCATCTTGGGCAAGAGACTTTCGATTATTTAGATAAAACCTTTGACAAGGAGCACTCTTAATTAGAACATCAACTTTATTATCTACTAAAAATTCTCGAAGTTAAACAAGTTTTATTTTTTATATCAGAAAGAATAGAGGAAGACTTTAGATACTTGTGTTAAAAAGTATCAATGAAAGGTGAGGGAATATCTTCAGCTAATACAATTTAAAACCGAGCCATATCGAAACCCAATAATATTTCAGCAGAACCACAAAGCAGTTACACAACAATTAGGTGTTTTGAGTTATTCCTCCCATTTACCGATTTAAGTTAACCGATATTAAATAGCTTTTACCAAAACTATCTTATTAAAATTATTTTGTAGTTGAATAGTCAATTAATAACATTTCGGTAAATTAAGTTTCCACAATTTTAAGCCAAACTAATTATAACTAAATAACAAAATTTCAAAACATATCTAAATGACAATATGCTCTAAGAGTTGGCATATAGATGAAATGATAATTTTCATTCTATTTTTTATTAAAACATTTATTCTATTTTTGTAAAAAAAAACATGTTACGAAAATTATTTATTCTGATTACCATCTTTTCAATTATTTCTTGTGCTAAAAAGGTTCCAAAAGGAGTCTACTCTGATATACAAATCCCATCAGCACCAGACTATTCCAAAAAAGAAAACTGGGCAGCTTTACCCTCCGAAATTGACCAAGCAGATCGTACACCTCACCCATCATTATTGGATTTACAAGCTAAAGCTGAGGCTGATGTATTTTGGCTCCATCCCACTACTTACACAAAAAAAAGAGGAAATACATTATGGAATGCACCCACCAATAACACAAAACTAAACAAAACAACAGATGAAGGTTCTATATTGAATCAAGCGAGCATTTTCAATGGAGCTGGCAAAGTATATGCACCGCGTTATCGACAAGCCCATATTGAAGCCTATTACACCAAAAATAAAACAGCATCAAAACAAGCCTTCAAATTGGCCTATATGGATGTAAAATCAGCATTTGAATTTTATTTAAAAGAGTATAACCCTATCAATGAGGAAACTCGGAAACGAAGACCAATTATTATTGCCTCCCATAGCCAAGGAACCAATCATGCGACACAACTATTAAAAGACTATTTTGATGGAAAAGAATTGCAGAAAAATTTGATTGCAGCCTACCTTGTTGGCATGCCGATTAATCGAGATACTTTTCAAAATATTAAAGTTTGTGAAACTCCAGAGGAAGTCAATTGTTTTTGTAGTTGGAGGACTTGGAAATATGGGCATACCCCAAAAAATTATTCTTCTAACAATAAAATTGCGGTAACTAATCCTTTGACATGGACTACAGATGAAACACCA
The DNA here is from genome assembly GCA_029251525.1 of Saprospiraceae bacterium. Taxonomy (GTDB): domain Bacteria; phylum Bacteroidota; class Bacteroidia; order Chitinophagales; family Saprospiraceae; genus CAJQQY01. The sequence goes on from JAQXDE010000032.1 coordinate 165,142, forward strand.
GCCTCGGCAGATTTAAACATGGGTACAGTTTTACAAAATTTCGAAAAAAATTTTACAGAAAAATTGGTTGACGCTAAGGTACAAAAGGGAATTCTTTGGGCCAATAAACCAAAATTCAGAGGAAGTATTTTTGTCACTTTTAAAAACTATCATATCGTCGATTTGAATTTTTATTATGTAAATGTTCGAGAGAACGCCATGACAAGAGTAGAGGCTTTTTTAAAAAAAAATAAATAAGATCCTCTTCTCATAACAATACAGCTACAAAAATAGAAATACATATTAATTATCTATAATAAGAATTGGTTGATTTTTTTGTTAGATTCGTATTGACAAACTAACATACGAAGCGAGAAATTACTTCGTTTTACCTTTATGAGAAAAATAAAAACAAAATTATGAATTCAAGAAATGTTATTGCAATAGTAGCTGCAATTTTAGCATTATTATTATGCTGGACAGGTTATAAAAGTTATAACCTTAGCGGCCAGGTAACTAAATTAGAAGCAGAGAATAAATCACTAACTGAGAAAATAGGGAATTTAAAAACTTTAAAAAGTGATTTACAAATACAAGTGGATAGTTTAGAATCTCAATATAATGTTTTGAATGAAGAAAATGCTGCCTTAGCAACAACAGTTGAGGAAGAAAGAGTAAGAGTAAGAAGAAAAAATACAACCATCAAAAAATTAAAAGCAGCAGCAGCAATTCAAGAAAAAACAACAGCTAAAAATGCTAATTTGCAATCTCAAATTTCAGCTTTACTAGCTGCTAAATCACAATTAGAAGCAAATATTAATGATTTGAAAACTGAAAACTCTGCCCTTCGTGAAAAACTTGGAATTGCAGAAGCAAGTCTGACTCAAGCAAATGATGACAATGCTGCATTGGATGCATTGAATAAAACTATGCAATCAGAAATTGCCAATCTTACCTTGTCTAATTTTAAAGCAACAGCCTTCCAAGTTGAAGTAGAAAAAAGAAGAGGAGAAAAGGTTACATCCAAATCTAGACAAGCTAGAACAATTAAGGCTTCATTTGACTTAACTAATGTTCCTCCAAAATTTCAAGGTGTCCGACCTATTTACATGGTGATTTCTGATGAAGGTTCTAATCCAATTTATTTAGATAATCCTATCAAAGCAACTGTCCGAGTAAACAATTCTGACAGCCCAATAATTGCAGCAGAAAAAAAAGAAATTAATATCAAAGAAAACCAAAGATTATCCTTTAATCATAAATTAGCTAAGCGATTGAAAAAAGGATACTACCGAGTAATCGTTTACACAGACATAGGAGTTTTAGGAGCAAGTACAATTCGCTTGAGATAAAAACTGAAAAAAAGTGAGGATTTGGAAATTAAATCCCCACTTTTTTTTAACATATATATTTTTATTTTCAGTACTTTTTTGATTAATAAATAGTTATTGACCTTATGAAACACCCTTATTATAATATCATTCCTAGCCTTTTAATTTTTAGTTTATTTGTTTTTGGATGTATTAGCAAAAAAAAACACCTTTCTGCTATTCAAAATTTAAAGACCACCAATGAAGGAATTGTAGATGATTGGCAAACAAAATATAATGAAAAACGAGGCGAGTTAAATATTTCAAATGAGATAGGTAGAAAGCTCGAATTAAATTTAGCAGAGCGAAAAGGAGAGAATAATATCTTAATTAGTCTGAGAAACGAATTGCAATTACAAATCGAAGCTATGGAGTTTCAAATGAACAACATGGGCTCTTCCTCTCAGACTGTTGAAAATAACTTGAGAAAAGACATTAGAATAAAAGAGAATAAAATTGATACACTACAAAATAAATTACGAAAAGTGGATAGTATCATAAAGAATAATAAAAAAATGCTCCAACAAATTTCAGATGAATTAGCTATTGAACTCCAATCAAAAAACCTTAATTCCGTAGAAGTTACTACTCAATTAGATAAAGTTATTTTAATCGTGCCATTCGACCTGTTATTTAGAAAAAAAAATATTAGCCGAATTACCTCATCAGGAAGTACATTGTTACAAGATATAAGTAATATTTTAAGTCAATATCCACAAGTCGTAATTCAAGTAATCGGCCATACTGATAACTCTTCTCCTGGCAATAAAAAATATTTAGACAATTGGAATTATAGCTCTCTTCAATCTGCAACTATTGTTCGTTCTATGGTAAGTGATTATGATATTAATGCTTCACAACTATCTGCGATTGGAAAGGGAGAATTTGAACCAAGAATCTCAAATTCTACAAAAGAAGGAAAAACAATGAATCGAAGAATTGAGTTTGTAATATTTCAATCTACTGAAGACTTGGGAAAAGAGATTAGAAAAATTCTTGAAGAAAATTAATATTAATTAAATCTTTAACTAAAAAATACCTGTTACAAAATTTATCGTAACAGGTATTTTTTTATACTTTTTCTAAAATACTAATCTACTACAATAAATTTCTTAGAAATTCTCTCGTCATTTGTAACCAGATGTAAAAAGTAAACTCCTCCATCAAATCGATTTACATCAATTTTAAATTGTTGAGTTCCCTCTTCTAATTTCAAATCACGCATCTCCACTAATTTCCCAGTCAAGTTCATCACCATCATTTTTACATCAGAATTGTTAGCCAATTCGAACACTACATTTAAGGTATTGTTAGTTGGATTAGGGAAAAGATTAACTTCTTGAATCGTTTTTTCAATTTCCTCTACATCCAAGAAATCTTTATCAGTAATTATTTCAGAATTATAATTACCTCCTGAACTACTTCCACTTGGAGAATTTGAACATCCTGTAATTACAATATCATCAAGATAAATCCAATCAGAATTTCCAGAGGCATCACATCGGAAACGGAATTTCGTTGTTGATGTAAATGGACCAGAAATCACAGCGTTTCCAATATTAAAAGTGTTATTTTGAAACTCATCACCTCTATTCCACTCTTCCTCAATAGTATAACTTGCTCCACCATTGGTAGAAATTTGCAACCAAAAATCCTCATTTGAATTATCCATACTTCTTGCATAATATCCAAAATCAATTGTCACTTCATCATAATTAGATAAATCTAAATTATCTGTCGTAGTGGTTGAAGTTGAAGTATTATCTCTTATTCGTACACAATAAGAACCTGTGGTTGCATAATTTTGATCATTGATTCTTCTTCTACAATCTGATCCACCATCATTCCAGATTCCCCAACCTGATTCAAATCCCTCAGAATCAATAGTCTGATAAGTACATCCGCCACCAGGTTCTTCAACTAAAGTTATACTCCCAAATACTTGACAACCATTATTATCAGTAACAGTAACTGCATAAGTTCCTGCACCTAAATTATTGATAGTCGCACTTGTGCCTCCATTACTCCATGAATAAGTGTATGATGCAGTTCCACCTGTTGGGATCGCTGTTGCTGATCCATCATTATTTCCTGTGGTTGGATTAATACCTGAAATACTTCCACCTAAAACGCTTGGTTCAGCTATACTAATTGAAACAGTAGCTGAAGTGGTTCCATCTGTTGCTGTAACTGTATATGTGCCTATTGCTAATCCTGAAGCAGTAGCACCATTTACTCCATTACTCCATGAATAAGTTATAGTTGCCACTCCTCCTGTTCCAGCTGCTGTTGCAGAACCATCACTTCCACCATTACAAGATACATTTGAACTATTTGATATTGAAACAGTTACTGGATTACCACCATCATCTGTAATCTCTATATTATCCATTGCGGTACAACCTCTAGAGTCACTTACTGTTACTACATATGTTCCTGCTCCTAGATTATTGATTGTTGCTGTTGAACCTCCATTACTCCAGCTAAAAGAATATCCAGGTGTACCTCCTCCAGCAGTTGCAATAGCAGAACCATTATTCCCTCCACTTGCATTAGTTCCTGAAATACTAACTGATACTGCTAAAGGTTCAGAAATAGTAACTGACACTGAGGATGAGGTTGTGCCATCCGTTGCTGTAACGGTATAAATACCTGCTATTAACCCTGAATTAAATGCGCCATTTGCACCATCACTCCATGAATAGCTTATTGCTCCAGTTCCACCTGTTCCAACTGCTGTTGCTGATCCATCATTCCCTCCATTACAGGAAACATTAACACTATTTGAAATAGAAACTTCTACATTAGAAGAAGGATTAACAGGTACACAGAAATTAGTAGTTTCTGAGAAGCCAAATGATCCACCTGTTGCTAGAATAATTCCTGAAGCATCCTCCGTTAAAGTATATGACCCATTTCCATATGAACAACATATCCCATCACCATAGCTATCATTAATAATAAAATCATAACAACCATCAGCTAAACAAGCTGCAATAGTTATAGTCGAACCATCTGGTTCATTGCCATAAGTTCCGCCTGATGCAACTGTACCACCTCCTGACGCTACAATCGACCAACTTGTTTCTTCAGGATAATTATCCAAGGTAATTGAAAGTGTTATACCGTTAGTGCCTGAACTAAAGGACGAACTTGCTCCATCATTAGCAGAATTTTCATCTGTTTGACCATTTGGATTAGTAGTAGTAGCATCAAAAGTATGATTACCTCCTCCAAAAGAGACACTAGGAAGTGTAACATTTGCTATACCATTTTGCGCTAGAGACCCAGTCCAATTAAAAGTATTATTTGTACCTCCGTCTATACTAAAATTAATAGTTACACTAACTAAAGTATTTGAACCATAATTTCTTAAAACCACTACCGGAGAATCACTTGACGCACAAATACTTCCGGTAGGTGAAATAACAGAGGTGATACCTGCATCATTTACGGTATTTGACGAAACAGAAGCAACAGCTGCTTCTGCATTAATCCGACCATGACCAAGATCACTTGACCATGTACCATTTGGTTGTCCTCCTACACTTGAATAAGAATATCCTCCAACTTTATCAGCTGTTGACTCAATTGCTGCTCGAGCTTGCGTTTCTGTTAAACTTCCATTGGCCGATAGAACCAGAGCCATTACACCAGCTGCATTTGGACATGCTGAAGAAGTTCCATTAAAATTAGAAACATAATCTCCACTAGAATACCCAGAGGAACCTGAAATATCTGTTGCAAATATCTTAACTCCTGGGGCCGCTAAATCTGCTCCAGTTCCATAATTAGACCCCCACCAAGTTTCACCATCACAAGAAGATGGATTTTTTCTCTCATTACACATACTCATTGCGATTACTGAAATAGTTGGAGAATAAGTAGCTGGATAACTATTTGCTCCATTGTCATTTCCTGCTGCAAATAAAACAGGTGACCCTAGACCTCCACGACCATTGTTTATTGCATTATCAATAGCACCATTGATAGCAGAGGAAGATCCACCTCCACCCCATGAATTACTGAGGATATCTGCATCAGCTGTATTTATTGACCAAGATAATGCATTTGCTATCCAAGTATTACTTGTAACCCAACTTCCTTGAGCATTACTATATGCGATTCTAACTGGTATAATTTTACTATCATATGCTACACCTACTCCACCAGTATTATTATTGCCAACAGCTGCTACTATTCCAGCACAAGCAGTTCCATGTGCATCATCCCCAGAGGGATTTCCTCCACTACCTTGTCCCGTTGCATCGTATCCACCCAACATATTATCTGCCAAATCAGGATGGGTCAAATCCACACCTTCATCTATAATTGCTACTTTTATAGAAGAGGAGCCTGTAGTTGACCCCCAAGCATTAAATACCTTCATATCTGCTCCAACAATTCCTCCATATCCACTAGTGTTAACTCCATCATTTTCTAATGACCACTGGTCGCCAACATTAGGATCATTAGTATTCATTCGTTTCATCAATCTTAAAAAATCTGGTTCAGCATAAGCATATGCTTGAGATTCATGAATTTCATTAGCAACTTCCAATGCATTTTTGTTACCAATAACTGTTACCTCCATCAATAATGGATCAAATTCATTTCTGTTATGGTTAATAACATATAGATTCTTTTTCATTTCTTTTTGAAAAAAAGAATACTGACTTTCACTTTTTAGTCGAACTAAAACACGATCCATCACGCCGTGAAGTGTTCCATCTTTATGTGCTAAAAAATGATTGGCATAATCTACCTTTGAATTAGTTGCTAGTTTTTTTAGCAAAGTATACACCTCCGATTCGGAAGATACACCTTGTAAATCCACTAAAGTAACTTGGGGAGCAGGCAAAATCATTCCCCGAGTAATTGGTTTTATTTCTTGGTGTTCAATAAAAATTTGTTGTTGTTCAATAAAACTGGTACCTGACTTGAATTTTACAATAATTTTTTGTCGGGAAACTTGAAGAAACGATTTTCCTTCCGGTGAGTAATAAAAATCTTGTGAGCTAGCATTGAATGAAAAAAACATAATCAATGCAAATAGAGTTGTAAACTTTCTCATCATAATAAAATTAAAGTTTTTAGAAAATAGCAAAACTGGAATTAGTTAATTATTGTTTCAATCTACTCCATTGTAATGCGTATCCCTGAGTTAGGAAATGTTTTAATTAAAAATTTAAAGAGAAGAGAAGAGTATAATTAAAAACGTTTAAAAAAATTACTTGAATTATAATTCCTTGAAAAAGGAAGCGAGAAAAATTAAATATTAATTATCCCTCCCAAATTAATTTAATTAGGCGTTTAAAAAATATTTTACAATATATTATATATATTATACATAAAAAACTTTTTGTGTTTTTTTTAAACAGAAAAACAAAACTAATTTTAAGTTGATAGTATCAAACTATTAATTTTAAATCGTTTATTCATTTAGGAGAAAGTTCTAAACTAGGATTATCAAAAAAATCAAGGAAAAAATTAGTTTTTTTTGAATTAGAAATTTTTCAATTGTAGGATGTATCCTTTCTCTAAAAAAAATCATTGTGTCTAAAAAATCATTTACATTTTTCAGCACCTAGATTTTCCTCTAATAAAACTTATTTCTCAATATCCGTTAATGTGTTGTCTGTTATTTATATCTATTATACCAAGTTCCTTTTCCAAGAAATATAACCGAAGCAGCCTTTTTATAAAAAATTCAATAATAGAAATATACTGACCGTGGATAAATTAGATGGTTGGATAATCTTATTTTTTTTTTGGTTTTCAGATATAAATGGATGTAAATCAGAAAAGGTAGTTAAATATCAAGTTAATAAAAAGGATTTGAGAATTTTGACGAATCCTCCCTTTTGGAAGCTTTAATAAATTTGTCATACTTCTCAAATCCTCCTATTTAAATCGATATTCAAAATTTATCTTACCCGTAACTCTTTTTTTAATATTTTACCCGTAGCACTCATTGGAAGAGTAGCTACAAATTCAATGTGTCGGGGATACTTGTAGTCCGCAATTCGTTCTTTCGTCCAAGCTTTCATTTCATCTTCGGTTGAAGTTTCACCCTCTTTCATTATAACGAATGCTTTGATGTTTTCACCAAATTTTTCGTCCGGAACTCCGATCACAGCTACCATTGAAACACCCTCATGTTTCATCATCACATCCTCTACTTCCCTCGGGTAAACGTTTAGTCCTCCTCGGATAATCATATCCTTTGTTCGATCAACAATGTAGTAATATCCATCCTCATCCTTCGTAGCTACATCACCAGAGTGCAACCAACCATTTCGAATTGTTGCAGCAGTTGCCTCTGGTTTATTATAATATCCTTTCATTACGTTGTGACCTCTATAAACCAATTCTCCTTTTTCTCCAATAGCAACCTCATCACCATTATCGTTGACTAATTTCACTTCAACGCCCCAAACTGGTTTTCCAATTGAACCAGGCTTCCTCACATCATTCTTGTGATTGAAAGTAACAACTGGAGAACCTTCCGACATGCCAAAACCTTCCATAATAGGCACATTAAATTTTTCTTCGAAATCTTTCAATACTTGAACTGGCAATGAAGCCCCTCCTGAGAAACAAGCTCTCAAGTTTCTACTAATTTTATCCGTATCATATTTGGATGAATCGAAATTAACCATTCCCCAATACATTGTTGGCACACCTGCAAAAATCGTCACATCATGTTTTTCCAAAAGTCCAAATACCGCATCTCCATCGAATCTTGGCAACAATATATTATGTGCACCTTTATAGACTCCTGAGTTCATCAAAACAGTCATCGCAAAAATATGGAAAAGCGGTAATACAATTATTTGTACATCCTTATTATTGACATCCGCCAAATCAGCCGATATAACGGTATTCAACATTATATTAGAATGCGACAACATCGCTCCTTTTGGTTTACCAGTTGTCCCAGAAGTATAAATTATTACAGCAGTATCATTTGGGTCAGAAGCCATTTTATTGAAAACTGGAGATTGACCTGCCATCAATGATCCTAACGTTTGTGTTCCTGCGATTGGGCTTGGATCAGTTGGTTTTGCTGTAATCATATAAAATTGCTCACAAGTATCAACCTCTTTAAAACCACCATAACCCATTTCTCCCATCGGTAAATCAGGTGTTCCGACAAAGCAGAAAAATGCTTTCGCTTCACTATCTCTAAGGTGGTATGCTATCTCATCTTTTTTGAGTAATACACTTAAGGGAACAACAGTTGCTCCTGCTTTTAAAATTCCAAAATAAATCATTGGAAAATATGGTAAGTTTAAGCAATCGATGGCAACTTTATCTCCTCTTTTGATTCCTTTGCTTTTCAGTCCGTTAGCAATTTGATTGGCCGCTCCATTTATTTGAGCATAGTTTAGAGTAGTTTCCCCAAAAGTAAAGGCTGGAGAAGTGGGATATCGCCTGGCGCTATCTTCTAAAATACAAGCTAGATTTAACATTAAATTTTATTTTTGTTTCTAAATATTTGAAGTCAATTCTTTTATTAGCTCAAAATACAAAATGAAATTCGGATCTTTATGATGGCTTTTTTCTTTTTTTAAAATTCTTAGGCACTATTAAAGAAACAGTCAAAATATAGTTTGGTCGAAAAAAATTAATCTTTGTATTAGTTTAACCGTTATTGCAATTAGGTTGAAAAAAGGACAAAAATATTCTACAATTATTAATTTTCGAATTTTAGCCCTATTTCCCAAAATGGTGACGTAAAGTTTGGATATGGTTTTGGTGATATATTTTATTACAGTTTCACTTATCTTGGAAATTTAATTTTTATGATTATATTGGTTTTGTAGAAAATGTCCCACCAAAGATTCATCAACACTGCTGATTATGTTTGGAAATTACTTATTTCTGAGTTTAACTATTTGGAGAAGTGAAAATCTCGATGGAATGGAAAAAACTTAGTTGGATTTTAAAAAAATCTGACCAAATATGATAATCATATCTAGCACTATGAAAAGTTATTTTTATTAAACACAATAATCTTGAAAAAAAATATGATAGATAAATTAAAAGAAACCCTCAATCAAGCTTCTGAAATATTAAAAGAACAAACCGCCAATATTGGCGATGCGATTAAGGAAGGTTCTTCCTCAATTAGCGATGCAGCAAAAGAAAAATCTCAAAAACTTATCGACGATTGGTTAAAAGTTTTTCGAAGATTAGAAGAATTTGGATTTAAGATTACCAGTTTTGGTTTAGGAGTAGCAATTTCCCCATCATTAGAAGTAGAATTAGAGGGTTCGGCTAAACAATTTCCCCTAGAGCGTATCAAAGAATTGATAGAAGAAAATAAAGAAAGTAATTCATTGACTTCTGTACTGAAAACGATAAAAATGACGTATGAAACTCATTCAAAAATTAGTAGTCAACAATATGATGTAGTCCTAGTAAAAGTCTTGGTAAAGTTAACACCTGAAATTAAAGTCCTTCTTGGTGAGCCAAAATTACATTTATAAAAAATATCTTCGATTTAATGACTGCTTAAGACTATTCTTGGATAAAAACAATTGAAATTGAGCTGAATAAGAAAAATTAAAAACTAGATTTTCATGTATGAAAATCTAGTTTTTTTTATTGACCTTTACCTAAAATTCAGGTACATATGATTTTATCCATCCTGCCACAACCGGATGTAAACTTATTAGGGATTAGATTGCAAGAACCCATAACAACATTCACTGATTTACTGGTAACGGTAGTTTGCTTTTATGCCTATTGGAAAATAACTAAAAGTGGGATAGTTAACAAGGCTATACAATATATCAAATACTATTTTGTTTTGATGGGTGTAGGGGTTGCTTTGGGGGGATTAATCGGACATGGATTTCAGTATGCATTTTCACCAGAATGGAAATGTGTAGGGTGGGTAATCGGAATGTTTGCAGTTTTATTTTTTGAGTTTTCTGCTTTGGAGTATACAGCTAATCTAATCCCCCCCAAAACACATAAAATACTAGTCGGTTTCAGTATCATTGAAACAATAATTGCTTTGGTATTCACGATTTCATTTGTGAATTTTAAGTATGTTCAGTATCATATGGTTTTTGGATTTATCGTGGTGGTTTTTTCATTACATCTTTTGATTTATTATAAAACAAATGACACCGGAAGTCGATGGATCATGGCTGGAGTAGCGATGTTAGTTATTGCAATTAGTGCGTTTAGCTATCGAGTGGCTCCACATGTTTGGTTTAATCACAATGATTTATCACATGTTATCATTGCTGTTGCGACCTATTTATTTTTAAAAGGAGCGTTACATTTAGGTGATCCTCCAAAAAGATTAGCTGCCCAAAAGTCATTTAAGAAATAAACACCTCTCCATATTTTATTATTTGAAATATTAAATTTTACATATTATATCCTTATGAATTTTCTATTCCTAAAAATTAAAACCAGCGTTTACTTCGTACTTCTTTGTGTATTATTCGGTACTCAAATTTCAGCACAAGATTCCATACCACCTGTTCCTGATCAATTGGACAATTTTGTTCATGCGGTATACATTCATCAAACTGATGAGAAGATAGTATTGGACGGTGAAATGAATGAAGCAGCCTGGCAACAGGGTAAAGCATCCGGCAAGTTTTGGCAAAATTTCCCAGGAGATAGCATACATGCAAAATCTCAAACGGAAATGTACATGACATATGATGATGAAAATTTATACATCGCAATAGTTTGCCATAGCGTCGGAAATAATTTCGTTACCCCTTCCTTGCGACGAGATTATGGTTTTAGTGGAAATGATAATTTTAGTATTCATTTTGATACATATAATGATAATACTAATTCTGCTTTATTTGGACTCAACCCATTTGGTATTCGTCGAGAAGCTTTAATCTCTGGTGGTGGAAGACAACGAAATAACTTCAATTCTTCATGGGATAATAAGTGGAATGGAAATTCGAAAATTTATGATAATTATTGGATTGGCGAATATGCAATTCCCTTCAAAACACTTCGATATAATGAGGGTAGTACACAATGGCGATTCACCGCTTATCGAAATGATACACAAACTGGTGAACGTTCTACTTGGCTGAGGATTCCTCAAAATCGAGTGTTAATGGATATGTCATATATGGGGTCTTTGATTTGGGATAAACCCTTAAAAAAGGCGGGAAAAAACATCTCTATTATACCTTTTATCGCTAGTTCAGTTAATCGGAATTTCGAAGATTTGGAAAAAACAAAAGCTAATAAAAACATATCCTTTGGTGGCGATGCAAAAGTTGCCGTTACTTCAGCTTTAAATTTGGACTTGACTATCAATCCTGACTTCTCACAAGTTGAGGTTGATCAACAAGTAACCAATTTGGATAGATTCGAGATTTTCTTTCCAGAGCGAAGGCAATTCTTTTTGGAAAATGCAGATTTATTCTCAGGCTTTGGAACTGGACGTGTAACTCCTTTTTTTTCCAGAAGAATTGGAGTAACTCAAGATACATCCTCTGGAAATAATATTCAAAACACTATCCTGTATGGAGCTAGGCTTTCAGGAAAACTCAATGAACGAACTCGAATTGGCCTGCTCAATATGCAAACAGCAAAGCAAGTAGATAATGATTTACCGAGTTTTAATTATACAGTTGCAACCGCTGAACAAAACATTTTCTCAAAGTCAAGTATCGCTGCAATTGTCGTAAATAAACAGGCAATTAATCCTGAAGATTTTAGTTCGTCATTTGACAACTATAACCGAGTGGCTGGTTTGGAATATCGTTTAGCTACACAAAGTAATGTTTGGACAGGAAAGGCATCCTACTTTCACGCCTTTACCCCTACTGATGAAAAAGATAAATTTTATCACTTCTTAAAATTAGAGTACAATAAAAGAAAATACAGATTGGAGTGGGCTCATTTTTTTGTAGGAAGTGGATTTGATGCACAGGTTGGGTTCATACCAAGGAAAGATATTTTATTTATCAACCCTGAGATTGAGTTTAATTTTTTTCCTAAAAAAAGTTCTATTGTTAGTCGTCATCGAGTTCAAATAGAACCGCGCTTTATTTATAAAACTGGTAGAGACGGTAATGAAATTGTTTCCGAGTTTAGTAATATTGAAAATCAAGTGGAAGGTAGTTGGAATATTCAATTTAATAATACTTCTAATATAAATATTTCTGCAGAGGTTAACGATGTTTTATTATTGAATGATTTTGATCCCACGAGAGTACAAGAGGATGATATTTTTTTAACTGCAGGAGATCGATTTCAATACTCTAATTTTAAATTTAGTTATAGATCTGATCAAAGGAAAAAATTCAATTTCAATTTAAAAACAAATTTTGGGCAATTCTATAGTGGAAATCGAAGTAGTATTGGAGGAAGTGTTACTTACCGTTATCAACCATTTGGCTTTATAAGTTTAGACTACAACTTTAATCGAATCACCAATTTAGGAGATGAATTTAAAGATACTGACTTATGGTTACTTGGTCCACGAATTGATATTACCTTGACGAAAAAATTATTTCTGACCACATTTATTCAATATAATAGTCAGTCAAAAAACTTAAATATTAATACTCGTTTCCAATGGCGATTCGCGCCTGTTTCCGATTTCTTTTTAGTATACACAGATAATCAATTTTATGATGAAGATTTCAATACAAATCCTTTGAGTGACCGTCGGTTTACTACAAAGAATCGAGCTTTAGTGGCGAAGGTGACTTACTGGCTAAATTTGTAAATATATTGTTGCGATTATAACGCAATCCATAAGACGCCTGATGCTTTTGATTTTTTCAACAAAGCCAAACAACTATTATCAATTAGAAAAAATCAACCGAAAATATTTTTAGCCTCTAAAATACACTGCGCCATCAAACTAGAAAGGAATTAAAAAAAAGATGATAAACCACATCCTAAAAAAGCCAGAGGAAATGTAATAATTCAAGGGTTAATAATCGATGCTAACTTTTGAAAATGGAGAAGTGAAAAATCCAAAGTCTGAACTAGACTTCTTAGCATAACCCAACAATACATCCATTTAAAAGATTGAGGTAGCCTTTTAACCATAAAAAAAGTGCACCCATTAAAATGAGTGCACTTTTTTCGTAAACATTTAAAAACCAAAAATTATGGTCTGATCACTTTTGCTTTTGCTTTCTGCATTGGATTTGGTGATTCAGGGAATTTGTGTTTTTTGAAAACTTGAAATTTCGAGGGCATTTCTTGCAAAGGAAATTGGTTATTCGTTTCATCTACATCAGCTGTCTCTTTGTAAGGGTCTAATCTGATAGACTTTACTTCTTTGTTTTTTACAAATACTTTTTTAACTTCAGATTCATTTTTTCTCCAAATCTCAACAGGTATTCGTTCTACTTCAACCGATCCATCCTCAAAAGTCCATTCAATGATAATTGGCATTGGCAATCCACCTAAGTTTTTGAAATATAACTCATAGTAATTTTTACCACCATATAATTTTTTCTTTTTTCTTTTATTAGGTGCTTCATCATACAACATTCCTTTGGTAATTTGAACCGAATCTTCTGTTTCCCAAGGCCGATAATCTGTATAAAAATCAACCAAGTTTTTATCTTCTTCTACTTTGAATTTCGTTCCATTCGTTTGATTTCTTACTTTAGAAATATCGTCAAAAGGTTTTTTAGCAGTTTGAGGAAATTCTCTTTCTACTTTCTTCGGCTTATTCTTCATATCAACTTGGTACCAGTTGATACTGTCCAAAGAGATATCTACATTTTCAATACTGTAAAACCATCCTCTCCAGAACCAATCCAAATCAACACCACTTGCATCTTCCATTGTTCTAAAGAAATCTGCAGGTGTAGGGTGTTTAAAAGCCCATCGCTCACAGTATTCTTTAAATGCCATATCAAATAGTTCACGCCCCATGATTGTTTCTCGAAGTATATTTAAGCCTGTTGCAGGTTTTCCATAAGCATTCCAACCAAAGCCAACAATATTTTCACTGTTCGTCATAATTGGTTCTAAGCGATCAGGATTACTACTCATATAACCAACAGCTTTGGCTGCAGGACCTCTTCGTGAGTTATAATTATTATCAAATTCTTGTTCAGCCAAATATTGGACAAATGTATTAATTCCCTCATCCATCCATGACCATTGACGCTCATCGCTATTGATAATCATTGGAAAGTAATTATGTCCAACCTCGTGAATAATTACCGAAATTGCACCTTTTTTAGCACGTTCGGTGTATGTACCATCTTCTTCAGCTCGTCCATAGTTAAAACAAATCATCGGGTATTCCATTCCATTAGCTGCTTCTACAGAAATTGCAATTGGGTATGGATAAGGAATTGAATATCGGGAATAAACCTCCAAAGTATGCTTTACTGCTTTAGTCGAATACTTGCTATAAATAGGATAAGATTCTTTCGGATAATAACTCATACACATTACTTTCTTTCCAGCAGTAGTCGTGTGAGGCAAAGCATCCCAAACGAATTTACGGGAAGCACCCCAAGCGAAATCTCGAACATTATCCGCTTTAAATTCCCATGTTTTAGTTGATTTACTTTTTTTACTTTTTGCATTTGCAATTGCTTCATCCAAAGTAACAATTTCCATTGGCTCAGTTCCGTCATTGTTGGAAGCAAGCTTCCATCGCTGCTTTTGAGTTGAGGTCAAAACTTCATCTATATTCTGACATTCACCGGTTGAAGCAACAACAAAATCGTCTGGCAAAGTCATTTTCACATTGTAGTTTCCAAACTCTAATGCAAACTCCCCTCGGCCAGTAAATTGTTTATTCTGCCATCCTTCAACCGCATCATAAACACATAACCTGGGAAACCATTGAGTAATAGTGAAAATGTAATTATCTTCTTTTTCGAAATATTCATAGCCACCACGTCCGCCTATTCCATTTACACGGTCAGTTAAGTTGTAATTCCATTTCACATTAAATGTAAAAGTCTCTCCTGGTAACAATTGGTTAGGAAGGTTGATTCTCATCATCGTATTGTTGATAATATACTTTAGTGCTTTTCCGTTTACGTCAGTCACTTTTTCGATATTATGACCATACTTATTTGGTTCATCATAAGTTTCTAATCTTTCCAAACCATCTTGACTCATCACCCTTCGAATTGAACTTGAATTAGCGTGATTTGAAGCATTATCCGCTCGGTGTTGATTCTCATCCAATTGCAACCAAATATATTTTAAAATATTTGGAGAGCGATTGTAATATTTAATCTTCTCAATACCACTTAATTGTTGTTTTTCAGTATCCAAAGTACAATCAATATCATAGTCCGCTTGCTGTTGCCAATAATCTGGCCCAGGCATTCCATCAGCTGCGTGATAAGCATTTGGAGTAGGTAAGTCTTGGCCTAATTGTTCAAACCTATTACCGTGGTTAGATGTTTTCTTTTGAGCAAAAACAGTGATAGATAGGGCAATCATACCACATAAAAGAAAACTTGTTTTTAGTAATTTTTTTAAATTCATCATGTAAATTTGATTAGTTATTATTTCAATAAAATGTAATTCAGAACTTTTATTCTAAATTCTCCAATAAAAATTAAAATGGGTGTTTTGAATAATTTTTCAAAAAGCGACCAAAAATACAAAAATCAGAAGTTTTCTCAAAGTTTTAGATTATTGACTTTCATGTGCATAATTGACATTCAAAAATCATTAAATAAGCCCCAAAATCTAAAGTAGACTTTGGGGCTTATTTGGTTTTTTCTCAAAAAAATATTTTACTTATTCGACAACACTAAATATTCCCATGATTTCAAAACCAATTTTGCCTCTTGCGTTAAATCCATTTTTTCATTGGAAAAAATATTTCTGTATTCTCCTGCATAGCCTTTACCTTTTAAATTAAAATTTTGATTTTTATCTGATAAATTTAGAATAACTACAACTTTATCTCCATCTTTTTCGCGCATATAAGCATAAAGGCTTTGATCGTTACTAGTCATTATCTTTTGGGGTTCGCCTCCAAAATCACCATTCCATAATGCCTTATTATTATGTTTCAAATCAAAAAGTGTTTTATAAAATTTAGCATAAGCATATCCTCCCCAATTAATCTCATCCTTTTCAAAAAACTCTAATCGCTTTCTATTTGCAGATTCCTGACCCGAATAAACCAATGGCATTCCATCGAATGTTGCAGCAAAAACAGCAAAAGCTTTAGCACCTTCGCCCATTCGATCAAAGACAGTTCCTGCCCAGGTATTTTCATCATGATTAGAAGTGAACATCATATGAAATCCTTTATTGAATCTTGAACGATCTTGCTTCAACCATTCATCAAACGAGGAGGCTGGTTCTTCTCCTTTTGCTACATCATTCATGATGTGGTGAATATCCCAACCATAATCTGAATGAAAATACCCGTTATTAATTTGGTCTGGCTCTTGTCCTTCTGCCAACATAAAAATATTACCTACTTCAAAAAGTGCATCGCTTGCTTGTTTCCAAAAGTCAGTGGGAACATCGTGTGCAACGTCCATTCGAAATCCATCAACTCCAATTTCATCGACCCAAAAAACCATATCAGAAATCATGGTTTTTCGCATATCTTGATTATCATAATTTAATTCAGCTGTATCGAACCAGTCAGTTGGTTCTCCCTTTAAGGTGGGTGACTTAATAATTTTTCCATCCACCTGAGTGTACCAATCCGGATGATCTTTGATCCATTGATGATCCCAACCAGTATGATTTGGTACCCAATCAATAATCACCTTCATCCCTAGATCATGAGCTGATTTTAGCATTTTTTTAAAATCACCCATCGTTCCAAATTCAGGATTAAAATCTCGATAATCCGAAACAGAATATGGACTGCCCAAATACTTTTTCATCTCTTCCTTATCTGTGATTTCCTCAATCATAATTTCAGGAGTTGCTTTTCGATTGGTCATACTTATTGGATGCAAAGGCATAAACCATAAAATATCAACGCCCATTTTCTTTAATCTTGGAAGATGCGTAGCAAAAGAACTAACGTGACCATCCTCTGAATATTGTCGAAGATTAACTTCATAAATCGTAGCATCTTTTCCCCAATCTGGCATATCTCCAGGATTCCCGACTTGTTCACATGCTGTAAAACTTGCAATAATTAAAGCAAAAATTAAATTGTATTTGTTCATTTTTTCCGTTTTTATAAAAAAAAATTTCATCTGCTTGATCAACAAATCATCTTAAAATGATTATTCATTAACACCAGGTCGCTCTTCCACTTTATCCATTTTAATTTGCTCACCAGACTTAGTAATATTTGTATTACCAATTAAAATTAAAACAGGTGAGTTCATTTGTGCCCTCCAATGTTCGTTTTTCGTTTTATCTTCTCCATCATAATCAATGGTTAGATAATTAGTTTCATCTTCCAAAAACCATTTCCCTTTACCTATTTCCTTTCCATCTTGACCAAAGGCAAATGTCATATCTTTTTTAAATTCAATCCATTTTTCATTATTATACCATCCACTTTTAGTTGATCCTGTGTATTTCCATATTCCAAAAAAAGGAGATAAAGGACTAGCTTTTACGGTTTCAGGAGTATCATGATTATGTCCAGCGTGATTGTGTCCATCATGATCATCATGGTTTTCATTTACTTTAGTTTCTGTTAGGGTTGGAGTTGTTCCCTCCTTTTGAGGGGAGTTTACATCATTTCCGCAGGCAAAAAGAAACAGACTTAAAATTATCACTAATGTAACTACAAATAAATTTTTCATTTTGAATCCTTATTTTATTATTTGATTAAATTATAAATATTATCTATCCTATCTCATTGTTAAAATGAGCACTACTTTTTGCAGGAATATCATAGTGCTCTTTATAAATTTCTAAATGAAGATTTTTACTTGATAAATTTTTGATTTCCACTTTCTCTTTTCTGATGATAACTTGCAATAAAGATTTTCTAAATAAAATTTTAAAAGAAAAACTTTTCCATTCATTTGGCAAAGATGGATTTAAAATTAACTGTTCTCCTAATACTCGCATTCCGCCAAAACCTTTAACTACCGCCATCCAAGTTCCAGCCATACTTGTAATGTGCAAACCATCCTCCGTATCATTATTATAATCATCCAAATCTAACCGAGCAGTACGAAGGTACATTTCATATGCTTTTTCTTTCATCCCTAATTTTGCTGCCAAAATGGAATGCACACATGGAGACAGAGACGATTCATGAACAGTCATTGGCTCATAAAATTCAAAATTACGACGATGCGTATCTTCATCAAATAAATCTTCAAAAAAATAAAGTCCTTGCAAAACGTCTGCTTGCTTAATGAAACATGATCGCAAAATCCTATCCCAACTCCAATTTTGATTCAAGGGTTGATCCTCTGCTGGAAGATCTTTCGTTTTAATTAATTCTTTGTCCAAAAAGCCATCATGCTGAACAAACACATCTAATTTTTCGTCATGCGGTAAATAAATATTTTCAGCTATTTTCTCCCATTCACCCATTTCTACATATTCGTAAAAGTTAATTTTACCTTCCAATGCTGTCCATTTTTCAGGCGCTATTTCTTTCATATACATGATAGCACCAACAGTATATTTTAGACACCAACTAGCAATAAAATTAGTGTACCAATTATTGTTTACATTATTTTCATATTCGTTTGGTCCCGTTACGCCATGCATCACGTACTTATTCCTTCGTTCTGAAAAATGAACACGTTGGGTCCAAAATCTTGCAATTGCAATCAAGACTTCTGTTCCGAAATCAATCAAATATTCTTTGTCACCTGTGTGTCTAACATAATCGTAAATTCCATAAGCAATAGCTCCATTTCTATGAATTTCTTCAAATGTAATTTCCCATTCATTATGACATTCTTCACCATTCATCGTAACCATTGGGTACAATGCAGCCCCCTCTTTAAAACCTAACTTCACTGCATTCTCTATTGCTTTATCCAATTGTTTGTATCGATACATCAATAAATTTCTCGACACTTTTTGATCAGAAGTTGCCAAATAAAATGGAATGCAGTAGGCCTCGGTATCCCAATAAGTACTTCCTCCATATTTCTCACCAGTAAAACCTTTTGGACCAATATTAAGTCGTGCATCCTCACCACTATATGTTTGATTAAGATGAAAAATATTAAATCGAATACCTTGTTGTGCAGCTATATCACCTTCGATGATAATGTCACTTTGTTCCCATTTTTTTAACCAAGCAATTCGTTGTTCCTCTAACATGGTATTAAACCCTTTGGCAAATGCTTGATTAACAGCACCTTGAGTGTTTTTTACTAAATCTTCCTTTGGATGATTCTCAGAAGAAAGGTTTGAACAGTATTTTAAAATTGTAATTTCATCGCCATCCTTCACCTCAATTTTCACATCACTACTTATATATTTCTCTCTGGAAAAAACACCAGCGTTATCATCTGCAGAATCACCATTTTTCAATATTTGAAACCTCATCCCCGTGCAAACCTGAAAAGCAGTTTTCTTAGTTTCCGCCAAAACATATCCTCCTTTTGGCTCAACATACTTGTCAACTTCCACCCAAAATTTCTCATCATAGTTAGCGTCCTCATTTTTTACATCAAAATCAACATAAGGCGAAATATTTATCCCCCCTGAAAAATTCAATACCGAGATCTTATAAGAAATGGCCCCTACCTCATCATCGACAATACTACAAAATCGCTTAGCTTCTACTTTTACTTCATTGCCACTTTTAAGTTTAGCTTTAAAAGTTCGTTCCAAATAACCTTCTTTCATATTTAACACCCGACGAAAATTATCTACTTCGCATTCTGCCAAATTGAAAACTTCTCCATCTATTTCAATATCAATTCCAATCCAATTTGCAGCATTCAAAACTTTAGCAAAATATTCAGGATAACCATTCTTCCACCATCCCACTCTTGTTTTGTCAGGATAATAAACACCTGCTACATAACTGCCTAACATCGTTTCACCAGTAAATTTTTCTTCAAAATTAGCTCGTTGTCCCATCCGTCCATTTCCAATACTGAAAATAGATTCTGAGATTTTATTATGCTTTCGATAAAAGCCTTCCTCTATAATATTCCACTCGTCTTGTTTAAGATAATCTTTCATTTAATTAATTATTTATTCGAAAAAAAGAGAATCAGGACTAAAAATTTATTTGATTATTTTTTTACACTAATCCTAAAAAAAAATCCTCAATTTCTGCAAATGTCGTTTTTGAAAAATCTGCCATTACCAAATGAGCATGTCCTAAATCATCTTCCCGTCCTATTCCAACTGTAAACATTCTTGCCGCCAAAGCAGCTTCCACTCCCTTAGGAGCATCTTCAAAAACAATACAGTTCTCTGGTAAAACCTTCATCTCTGAGGCTGCCAATAAAAAACCCTCAGGATGCGGTTTCCCATGAGTGACCATAGAACCATCAACAATAAAATCAAAATACTTCGTCAAGCCTACTTGGTCTAAAATCAACTTGGCATTTTTACTCGCTGAACCTAATCCAATTTTATAATTTGGATTTTTATAAATTCCTTCTAAAATTCCAACCACATTTGGAAGGATCTCCGACTCATCCATTTCCTTGATATAACTCAAATAATCTTCATTCTTGCTAAATGCCAAATTTGCTTTTACTTTTTCACTAAAATTCATTCCTCCCCATTCCAAAATCAAATTTAAAGAATCGATTCGACTCACTCCTTTAAGCTTTTCATTTTCTCTTTCAGTAAAATCAAAACCTAAACTATTTGCCAAATTTCGCCATGCCACAAAATGATATTTTGCAGTATCTACAATCACTCCATCTAAATCAAAAATACAAGCTTTTCTAATATCTTCTTTTGCCAAAAATAGATCAGTCATATCTCTTTTATTCTTTAAAAAATGAACCTTTACGTCAACTTAACACAAAGTTAAATTTTAACTGAATAGTTTATGGAAAAAAAACATTTTTTTTCACAATAATAAAAATGTAGATATTAACATTTTTCAATATTAATATATTCAAAATGCCCCAAAGTATTTAATATTATTTCTATTTACCGAAATAGTTTACTTTTGATAATTTTTGATTAAAAAATTCTTTTCTTTAAACTATGCTTAAAAAAATTCAAAATTTCATCTTTGATAATCAACTTATTCAAAACGATGAAAAGGTCTTACTTGCAGTTAGTGGAGGGGTTGACTCGATGGTGCTTTGTCATTTATTTCATCAAGCAAAATTCGAATTTGGAATCGCTCATTGTAATTTTAAATTACGTGAAAGTGAGTCAGATGAAGATGCGATTTTCGTAAAAAAAATAGCTCAGACCTACCAAGTTCCTTTTTTTGACATCGAATTTGAAACAAATAAATATGTGAAAGAAAACAAAATTTCTGTACAAGTAGCTGCTAGAGATTTAAGATATGATTGGTTAGAAAAAATTAGGAGCAAAAATGATTTTCGATATATTGCGACAGCTCATCATTTGGATGACTCCTTGGAGACTATCTTATATAATTTCACAAAAGGTTGTGGTATTCGAGGTTTACACGGTATTTTACCCAAAAAAAATAAAGTGATTCGTCCACTTCTTTTTTCTCATAAAAAAGAAATTTCTCATTTTGCCAAAAAACAGAAAATTGCTTTTCGAGAAGATGCATCTAATGCAACTGATAAATATGCTCGCAATAATATTCGCCATCATGTTATTCCTGTTTTGGAAAGTATAAACCCCTCTCTTCCAAAAACAATTACTGAAAATATCAAACGAATAAACGAAACGGAACAACTTTTTCACTATGCAATTTCATTGTTGCAAAAAGAAATTACAGAACAAAGAAAAGGACATTTTTATATTCACTTAGGAAAATTACAGGCCTCACCTGCCCCATCAACTTTACTTTTTGAAATACTTCGTCCTTTTAATTTTAATAATAATCAGATTGCTCAAATGATCGATTCCATAGAACATCAAGCAGGTCCTATTTTTTTTTCGTCCTCCCATCAAGTTTTATTGGATCGTGACTTTTTTATTATTAAAAAAAATACGCCAATATTTGATCAGCGATTTATTATCAATAAAAATGATACTCAAATTACTTTTCCCAAGGGACAATTATCTTTAAAAATAAAAAGTGAGAAACCTAATTTTTCAATAAAAGAAAAGCAAATTGCCTATTTTGATATGGAAAAAATTCAATTCCCGCTCACCCTTCGAAAATGGAAAGCAGGTGATTACTTTCACCCAATTGGAATGAATGGTCAAAGAAAAAAAGTAAAGAAATTTTTAACTGATTTAAAATTAAACCGTTTTGAAAAGGAAGTAATTTGGGTTTTGGAATCAGATGGAGAAATTTGTTGGGTAATTAGTAATCGAATGGATGAGCGATTTAAAATAAATGAAGAGGTCAATTCTATTTTGGAAGTTAGACTAAAAAACTGATATGCTAATAGTTTCGGTAGAAACAAGATATGCGTTGTCTCTGCCTAAACTACAAACCTAAATAAAAACGACACCTCCAAAAACTAGGAAATGTCGCTTTTTATTCTTCCAAGGGGAGTTTAATTTATTTTACAGGTATTAAATCCTTACCATCTTTGATTACCAAATGAGTATCCTTATAACCCATCTCGTAAACTTTTTTCATCGCAGTTCTTGCAGCCAATTCAGTTTCAAATCCACTCAACAAAACTACTGTAAATTGTCCTTTATTAATTTTTTCAATTGCTCCAAGTCCATCCAATTTACTTTCATCAAAATATTTCGTACTTCTAAAAGTTGCTACTCGAACTTTTAAATCTACCTTTAGATTTCCTGGATCATCTTCTGGCTCAGCTACTTCTTCTTGAATCGCCAATGCTAAATTTTGACGACCTTCTTCTGCTACTATAAAAGCTTTGACAAAACCCTTTTTAGATATTACTTTACGAGCATTCTCTGCTTCCTTTTTAGTAGAAAAAATCCCAACTCTTACTTTTTCAGCTTTACCCTCTTTCATTTTATAAAGATTGCCAATATCCTGTAAGTTTTCATATTGTCCAATTTTAATTTCTCTTGAATCAAAATAAGCTGCCACTTGAACAGCGTATCCTTTTGGCGTTACAATTTCATCATATTCATCCATTAAACCTCTTCCAGTTCCTTGGATAGTATTTAATTTTGGTACAACCATATCATCTCTTCCTTCAACATCATCTATGTTTTGAACTAATTCTCCATCAAAACCAGTTCCAACGCTATATGATTTTTTAAAGGATAAAACACCTAACAAACCTTTATCCATTTGACTTGTGATCGTTATTTTTTTGTTGGTATTGATATACCCCGCTTTAGAATATGTTATCGTATAAACCTCTGGTGACTGCAGAGCTAATCGATATTCTCCACGTTGATTAGTTTGAGTTTTTAAAGTCAAACCAGTTGATCGATTAGTTGCTTTTATAAAAACATCACTCAACGTTTCGTTGCTTCCTGAATCAACAATAATCCCAACATATTCATCTGCAACTTTACGCAATTTTACATCAAAATTTTTGGTTAACCTTTCCCCTAAACTATTAATTTTCAATGAGTAAGATTTATATCCATCTTTCTTTATTGTAATATCACAATCTAAGCCCGCTAAAGCTTGGAATGCATATTTACCATAGATATCAGTTTTAAAAACTGATTCGCCGCATGCTGTAAAATCAACAATTGCACCTTCCAAAGGACGCATGTCTGATTCATTGACAACTGAAATAATGAAATTATCTGTAGTTTTCCTAACTTTGTAAATATCTTCATTTCCTTGACTACCTTTTCGGTTACTAACTAAGTAACCTCTATTCTCCTCTGATTTAAAAACAAATCCATAATCATCAAATGAGCTATTTACTGCATTCCCTAAATGATATACATTATTCCAAACACCATTATTTTGTTCTGACCTAAAGATATCCATCCCTCCAAATCCGTGGTGAAAATCTGAAGAAAAATAAAGCGTTCCTCTATCAATACTAGGAGAAATTTCATCACCAGGTGTATTAACTACCGGACCTAAATTTTGAGGTACTGACCAACCATTAGCTGTTTTGAATGCAGAATACAGATCCCATCCTCCAAAACCGCCAGATCTATTAGATGCGAAATAAAGTAATTTCCCATCGTCTGAAAAAGAGGGATATCCTGCTGAAAAATCTGCACGGTTGAAAGGCAATGCTTTAATGTTTTTCCACGTTCCATAAGAGTCAACCTCTGCTATATACATGGCTAAAGTTCCACCTGCTTCAGGCACTTGACGAACTCCACTTTCAAAGATATTCCTTGTAAAAACTACCCATTCTCCATCCTTACTAAAAGTAACTGGTCCTTCATTATAGTTATTTACCAAATCACTTTGCATTAATGTTGGAATTCTTAAAAAACCCTTATTATCCATTGACGTAATATATAGTTGATTGTTTGGACTTTCAGAGTACCCCTTACTTTGATTCTTTTTAGATGTTCTTTTGATATCAGTTCGAGAAGAACTATAAACAATATAATCTCCAAAAAATGCTGGACCAAAATCTGAATAATTGGTATTTAAATATTCTTTATATGCTCGAAAAGTAGCGGGCTTACCTCTAAGCGAAAGCGCATAGTCACAACTTTTGACAAAATGTAATCCTATCTCAGAATTATACTCTGCATAAGTTTCGAACCAAATTTTTGCATCATTATATTTACCCTGTGCCATCAATACCTTCCCATAATATAAAAAGTGGATCGGGTCGATACCTGCATATTTTACTGCTTTGGAATACCATTTTTCGGCTTCATCCATTTTATTTAGCATTCTATAACTATCAGCCAAATTTGATAAAGCCTGGGGTTCATCAGAATCTTTTTGAAGAATTGCTAAATAGTTTGGAATGGCATAGACATAAGCTTTAAGTTCATATTGCTTATTCGCTTTACTCAAAAGATTTTGACTAAAAACTTGGGAGCTAGAAGAAATCGCGATAATAAAAAAACAAAATCGAAGTAAGTATCTCATAATTCTTATTTTTTGAAAACTGAATAACCAACACTCTTAAGGTGTCTGGAATTATAATAAAATAAATCCAAAGCTGAAGAATGGCCTTTTTCCTAAAAAAATTACATTAATATATAAGTACAATTGTTCTGCAAAAATTGCAGCCTAGATAACCCTATGAAAATCAAGGGTTTATGTGAAGGATTAGTTTAAATAAATTCTTAACTATAACGCTAAGAAAGCCAAAAATACACATTTTCTGGGATAATTAATACAACTTTAACAAGGTAGATTAACGAATTGATTAAAAAAAACTCTGTATTATCTAATCCTCTAATCATTGAACGAAATTATGCTTTTTTTGACTTGAATAAGATTTTTACTTTCTCAAAAAGGTAGAGCAACCATGCCTTATAAAGCCTAAGCAACCTATTTGGTGCAAATTAATGTGCTAAATTTTGTCCCTTTCCAATACTTTTAGAATAAAAAAGTTAGCAAGTTGGTTCCAATTACCTTTAAGCCTACTTAAAAAGAAAACTTTTGATTCACTCATTTATAAAAAGTTAATTAGCTGTTTTTTACAAAAAACAAATTACCTTAGTCGAGAATTTTTTTCACAAAAAATTAGAATAAAATGAAGTCATTAAAAATATTATTCTTTGCAGTAATTTTCATTTTCGCCTTTCAACAATGTGGGACTGAGTTAAAACCTAATACAGAAGAAACTCAAACTAAAAAAACGGAAACTCCCAAAATAGCAGATTTTGCACTTGTCATCCATGGAGGTGCAGGAACTATTTTGAAAAAAAACATGACTGACGAGCAAGAAAAGGCTTATCGTGAAAAACTAAACGAAGCACTCAGCGTTGGTGAAAAAATCTTAAAAGAAGGTGGCTCTTCAATGGATGCTGTAACTCAAACAATTATGGTAATGGAAAACTCTCCACTCTTCAATGCTGGAAAAGGAGCTGTTTTTACTAATGAAGGAATAAATGAAATGGATGCCTCATTTATGGAAGGAAAAACAATGAATGCAGGTGCTGTGGGTGGATTGACTGTGATTAAAAACCCTATCCTAGCTGCACGAGCTGTGATGGAAAAATCTGAACATGTTTTATTGACTGGAAATGGTGCAGAAACTTTTGCCAAAGAACAAGGAATAGAAGTAGTTGATACAAAATATTTCTACACAGACCGCAGATGGAAATCTCTTGAAAGAGCAAAAAAAACAGAGAAAGTAGAATTAAGTGAAAGCGAAGATGAAGCCGAAGAAAAAAAACATGGAACTGTTGGTTGCGTTGCTTTAGATAAAGAAGGTAATCTTGCTGCTGGAACTTCGACTGGAGGTATGACCAATAAAAAATATAATCGCTTCGGTGATGTGCCAATCATAGGAGCTGGTACTTATGCTAATAATAATACTTGTGCAGTGAGTTGCACCGGTCATGGTGAATATTTTATTAGATGGGCTGTTGCGCACGATATTTCTGCGATGATTGAATATAAAGGTGTGGATCTAGAAACTGCAGGGAAAGCCGTTATTAATGAAAAACTCGTCAAAGTTGGTGGATCAGGTGGAGCTATTTGTGTAGATAAATATGGAAATATATCAATGCCATTTAACTCTGAGGGAATGTATCGAGGATTTGTCAAGGCAGATGGAACAAGAAAAGTTTCTATTTTCAAATAAATAATATCTCAATTTAGGAACAAGGGTTTACTATCGATTAATTCTCGGAGTTCCCTTCGGATTATGATCATCTGACTCGGTCAAAGAATGTAATTGATCAATTATATCTAGTCCAGGAGAGCATTTAATCTTGAAATTTACCCTTTTTGAAATTTTTCAAATTTGATTGATTTTCGTTCATTAACTTTAATTGGTTTTATTTATCCATTAGCCCAATAATATCAATGATTTCAGCTGGCTTTAATTTGTGAATTATTTATTTAGTGAAATTAGCAAAAAAAATACCCTCTTTATTCATAAATGTGCCGTCCTTTTTATTTAAATCCAACATTTCTCCTTTAAAATCAGTGACAGATAATCCCAACTCTCGATAAATACAAGCTGTAGCAGCAAAATCCCAAATACTACCTCCACCAATTTCTTTTTTTGGCAGTTTCACCATGCATGCAGGGCCATTTTCCAAAACAAGAATTCCGTTTAATACGGCACCTGATCCACTTATTTCCTTTAGCCCACTCAAATTAAACTTATCTAAATTTTCTTGTAGCAATTTTTCTATTTTATCCGAACTCGGAGTATCTATCAGCTTTCTATCAGTAACGTAAGTTAAATGTTTGTTGATGTATTTTATCTCCCAAGGCCTACCATTCTTAAATACACCATTCCCTTTGATCCCATAATACAAAATATCTCTACTGGGGTCATACACCACACCTATGTATGGTGTCCCATCTTTTGCAACTAGAGCAATAGATACAGAAAATCCTGGTTGTTTGTTGATAAAGGAAAGCGTTCCATCCATTGGATCAATACACCAGAAAAAATCTTTCTCAAAACGACTTCCATTATCTGCAGTTTCTTCAGATAAAAATGCTAAATCAAATTTTTTGCAAGTCGGAAATAAATGAGAAAGAATTACTATTTCACATTCTCTGTCTACTGTTGTCACAACTTTTGAGGCATAGCTGGTTCCTCCATTTTTTTTCTCAACCAAAATTTCACTATCCATATATTCCTGAATGACTTTTCCTGCTGAAAGGGCTGCTTTGATTGCGATATTGGTAAGTTGTGTTAGATTCATCTTTCTTATAGACTTTTGATCACAATTGTTGTTATATGTTCAATATAACTATTAATCTTCTTATGATTGGAACACCATTTTTTAGATAGTTATGAAAATTGCCCAGACTAGCTTCTACAATGACCGCCATCCAGTTTTAAGTACCTTAATTTTCCTCCAAATCCGCCAACCGTGTAGTATAAATCTATTCCTTTAAACTAACCAACAATTGCAAAACAGGAATTAGAAACAATCTGAATGGCTGAAAACAACATTGAATCCCGTTGAGAAAAAATTAATTATTTTTTACTAAATACACCAGAGACAACCTTTTGCATTTTTTCTATTTGAAAAAATTCCTCTTAGAAGAATACATAGTATAAATGAAAACAGACTTTTACCTACTTAAAAAGTTGATAAAAGTCTGTTTTCATTTTTATTTGTAAAATGTTTAACATCTAACAATATAATTTAAGTCTTAGATGGAACCTTACGTGCTCGTTTAGTTTTAAAGAATTCCACAATTTGCTTAGGAGTCATAAATCCAAAATCTACGAAACTAACTTTTACAAAACGTTTAACATCTTGATAAGCTCTTCCACGTTTATCAGTGAATTTTTTAGTTAATTTTTTCACATACTTCATACACAACTCTTTCAAGTTTTGGTTGAATTGTTGGTTATCAAAAACACCAAAGTAAGTTGGAAAAATTTTAGCTAATTCAAAAAATTCTGGATAATCTTCTACCTCCAAATTATTAATAAATCGTTGGAAATATTTAAATATTGTAGCACGTACACATTCATTAATTGGAGATTTCCCTGGGTAGGAATTATAAAAAACTTTTATCGATTCAATCACTTCTTCACTAAGGTAAGTCTTCGTATGTATTTCATCCAACAATGTATATAACTGATTTACTTTATCATCAATATCTTTATCAATACTAGCTGAAAGTCGTTGATCTTCTATACTGGTTAATTTCAAGTCATTGCTATGAATTACTAAAATTAAGTCCAACCATTTATTTTCAAAATCTTCAATATCTGACCTACTACGATTAAAGTGAGTTGTAAATTCAGCTTGAGAAGCTTTATCTTTTTCAAAGAAAAAACCATAATAAGCTAACATTTCTAGATACTCATCCGTCCCTTTAAATTCTGGATTATTAAAGAAATCTTTGATGTCAGGGATAAAACTTGAATTGTCTCCAGTCAAATGAATTCGTTGTTTTAAAAATAATTTCACCTCTGAAAATTGAATTTTTAACTCTGTCAGATTCGTTGGAAAATCACAAGCGAAAAAGTTCTCATTTCGGAATTGATTTTTATATCTAGCCAAAGCAATATTCCGCTCTTTTAAATCTCGAAATTTAGGATTCTTTTGACCTTGCAGAAAGTATCTGATCTTTTTATTAGCTATCACATTAATCAAATTGGTAATCCAGATATCAGAACTCATAGAGAATCCCATCTGAATAGTTTGCCCAATTCTTTTTCGAATAATGTCGAAATTTGATGATCCACAAACTGCCATCAAAACATCTTTAAAATGAGATTGTGGCCGAATATATTTACAGTTATCATTAATTTCACCTCGCAAAACAGCAAATCCTAAAATTCGTGTAATAAACATTCCCTCATATTGATCATTTAACAACTCTCTTTCAAAAGTTACTAATTGCAATGGATTATTTTCTGCAACTTTTTTATATAATACAGCAATACGAGGTTCGAATGCTTCTCGTAAAGCTAAATAATCTTCCTCCTCTTCCTCATCCAAGTATTTAGCTAAAATTTCAGACGCTTGAATGTCAGTTTTAATCAATGCTAGTTCATCAAGGTATTCCTGATTTAGTGGTTTCATATTCTTTTTTTTGGAAAAACGGTTGACGGTAAACCGCCAGATGTCTTTTGGTTTTCAAATAGAAACCTGGAAGAGACAATTAAGCTCTACCAGGTTCCAATTATACTATTTTTCTGAATGCAGTTTTATAATTTCAACAAATATAACAAAATCAGTTGAAAATAATAAAACTTCAGAGTAATCATTTGAGATCAATATTTAACCCAAATAAAGTACTGACTATTCTTTTAATTATTCTTTGTCAGCTTCATCAGTAGCTGGTGCTTCATCAGCAGCTGGTGCCTCTTCAACAACCGGTGCTTCTTCAACAACTGGTGCCTCTTCAGCAGCTGGTGCTTCTTCAACAACTGGTGCTTCTCCAGCAAGTGATTCAACGGAAGTCTGTTCAACACTATCAACAAATGAACCTTCCTCAGCAGCTGGCGTTCCTTTTGTCAGCTCAGATTTAATTGGAGCAGCCTTCTTTGCAGGAGCTTTTCCATTTATCATTTCGTGAAATTTGCGAATTTCTTCAGCTGTTTCTGCACGACGAGCCGCTATTTTTTCCTCTTTGACACCAATCCATGCTTCGTATTTTTCCATTGCTTGTTCTTGAGTCAAAGCACCTTTTTTAACCCCACGCTCTAAATGCTTGCGGTATAAAACCCCTTTGAATCTCAGGATAGCTCGAGCGGTATCAGTAGGCTGCGCACCTTTCATTAACCATTCGTAAGCGCTTTCTCGATTTAATTCGATAGTGGCAGGTTTTGTCATTGGGTTATAAGTTCCCAACTTTTCAATAAATCGTCCGTCTCTAGGAGCTCTCGCGTCCGCAACAACGATGTGATAAAAAGGAGATTTTTTTCTTCCTCTTCTCTGAAGTCTAATTTTTACTGGCATAAATGCTAAAATTTATTTGGTTTAACCATGCCCGCTTTATCACATCAAGTGACGGCGGGTTTTTAACGAGCGCAAAGATAGGGTATTTATTTGAAACAAGTGAGTTCTTTATCCTTTTTTCAAAAGGTTTTTTCCGGATAAATGCATTGCTCTTTTAAGAGGTAATCTTAAAATTCAACATAAGCTGTAACAACATAATTTTGAGCTATTTTTTTGCCAACACCAAATTAAGCTAGGATTGAAATCATATGACACTGTTAATTTTCTTTTATTCTGTCTGCAATTTTTTATTTTTAGAAACGACATTTACATCTTCCTTTTTAGAATCAATATCTCATGAACCTTCAGATATAACATTGACTTGTAAGGAAATCTTTAAAGGTTTTGTAGCCTTCTATTTAGCCAAATGAAATAATATATTGATCATCATTAACCCACCAAAACGAAAGATGATTTGGTGACTTCCAACCTCTTTGGAAATTTTACCAACCATTCAATTCAAAGGCAGTTTCGATTTTATTCATGTCAATATTTTCACTTTGTAAATAATGAAAAGCATCTAATTTTGCTCAATACCAAGACAAATAATCTTTGGTCCCTGCAATGCAATGGCTAAATAACTCATTAAAACTATTGGCAAAAGATAAATCACCTTTTGAAATTTCTTTATGTCAAAATGCAAAAAGAACATCAGATATAAATATACCAATGCAAAAATCAATAACAAGTAACGATCATAAAAACTGGTCATTAACATTAATGAAAGATATATTGCGTTTAATTAAAACAGAAATTGAAAAAAACTCTTTTGTAAATCAGAAAGGGAATGAAACGTTTTACACACTATTAAAATTAGCCAACATCCAACAACTTGGCTAATAAAACCAAAAAAACACATTGCCCATAACGGCAATCTAGTTGTATTTTCTAAACCTAATGTGCAAGTATCTTTTAATAGCTTGGGGCCAAGTCCAAAATTATACATGATGTTTCCTCCGAATAGAAATATTTTACCAATGAAATGTAAAAAGACTAAAAGCACTATTTTAAAAACCAATATTAAAAAAAGAACTTTTCTGTTTAGACCACCAATGGATCTTATTTTCTTAAAGATATAAGGTAAGATTGGTAAAAAAAAGAACCCAACGTAAATAATTGTCTTGACTATTTTTTTAAAAACCTCAACAATAAAACTAAATGGATTTTTCAAAAAATAATCATAAAAAAGTTGAGTGACTGCGACGTAAGCCTTTTCGATTCCCATTAATGGTTTTAGAAAAATATCAAAACTCAAATAAATGATAACAGACAAAAACAACATCCCCGCAAAAACAGTATGTAAGATTTATTCACACCACTCCCTAGCATCATTAAACCTATAACTGGAAAAAACAAGATACCAGGTTGCCGATTAAGAAAACTAGCAATACTTCCTAAAAGAATACAAATTAAAATACAACGGATTTAGCATTAAAATAAAAGCTCCAAACAAGGCTACTTTTGAAGAATCAGTCAACTCATAATATTATTTAATAAAAAAATCTAATACCTAGAATTGCTATAACTAAAACCGAATTGTTATAAATGAAAACTCCCCAAATGGCAAACTAAACAAATATGCCCAAACCACTTGTAATAATAACGTAGAAGCAAAATCATCCGACATCGAAATATACCCATCCTCCAGCAAGTTCATTACAGGATAAGCATAACGCCAATCATCATTTAATGGAAAATCCCCAATTGGATTTACAAAAAAAATTAGTACTAAAAATGATAAAATAAAACGAGATGATTTTTTATTGTAAATGGTCCACTCAATTATCCAAAAACCAATTTATCCTTTTCGAGAAAACAATAATATCAGAAAACTTAAAATAATTAAACTCGCGATCCTTTTTTTTGCAAAGTAATTAAAAGTATTCCTGCAATTACAAAGAATGTCCCCATCCATTGCAACCATCCTATCTTCTCTTCTAAAAAGACATAAGCCATGCCGATCGTGGAGATTGGACCAATGCTTACTAGAATAGCTGCATTAGACGATCCAATTACTCGTATTCCTTCTGCCATCATAAAAGATGGGATCACTGTAGCCACCAATGCCATTACTAAACTGATCCAATAAACGGGCATCGCAAATTCTAACAAATTAAATCCATGTAACCCAATATTATGAATAAAAACCCCTAGACATGCAGCTGACATTGATATAGAATTATATCGGTAAGTACCAATCTTTGGAAGCAATCGACCACTTCCAACTATGTAGGTTGCATAGGCTATAGCTGCACAAAAAACTAAAACAGTTCCTTTAATTATTGTATCCGCTTCGGTTAAATGGAAATTTTCATAAAAGGCAATACCAACACCTACATAAGTTAGTAACAAAGCAACTACATGAACTCTTTTAACTTCGGCATGAAACAAGAAAAAAGAAATTATTAGTACTATTGTAGGATATAAATACAAAATAATTCGTTCAAAGCTAGCTGAAATATATTGCAGTCCCATAAAATCAAATAAACTCGCTAAATAATACCCACACAATCCCATCGCAATAGTCCAAAACCAATCCTTTTTGGTCAGTTTATAGATTTGGTTTGACTTTATCCGAAAAGACCAAAAACCAAAAACCAAAAATACTGGAAATGAAAAGACCATTCTAAGAGTTAACAAAGAGACCGAATCGATTCCGTATTGATAGGCAAGTTTTACAAAAATTGCTTTCGTTGAAAAAAAAATCGCACCAACAAACACAGTTAACGCTGCAATAATATATGCTTTTCGAGTGGGAGGTTCTGTCATTTATTTTTTACAATAAGTGTTATTAATACTTGTTATAGAAAACATTATCTTATACAAGAGTACTTAATTTATTATTTTTAATCTATGACAACATTTTCATCAAAAATGCTCTTACATCCTCTACTGATTCCACATTAAATCTTGCTTTAGAATTTTGCACACCAACTTTTATAGTAATAGCTGCATCCGGCATCACTCCAAACGTATCTTCATCAGTCCAATCATCGCCAATTGCTAAATGAAA
The DNA here is from genome assembly GCA_029251525.1 of Saprospiraceae bacterium. Classification (GTDB taxonomy): domain Bacteria; phylum Bacteroidota; class Bacteroidia; order Chitinophagales; family Saprospiraceae; genus CAJQQY01. Next base: position 199,012 of record JAQXDE010000032.1, read on the forward strand.
ATCAGCTGGATATTTTTTCATCCATTTCTTAGCGGCAGATCCTTTGTTCACCTCAAAATTTTTGATCTCAACAACCATATCACCTTCTAAAACTTGAAGGTGCCTATCCCGAGCCATATATTTCAAATGGCTCGTTAATTCTCTACTCCTCAACTCTCCTAATCCAAGCTCTACTTTTCTAAAATGCCAAACCAATGAATAATCTTTTACCTCAATAAATGATCCTGGAGTTCGACTTACATAACTATCCAAAACTGGATGAATTTCTTGCTTCCAATCATCCTCTACATCTTTTAATTTTTTCCATTCACCATCAAATGCTTTTAACCACAATCCATGCTCACAAATCATAGAAACCCGTAAACCTTTCATCCATTCTTCTATAGGATCTCGACCTCTACCGGTAATTATAACAACGTGATTACGGGAATCTACTGTTAGTCTTTTTAGAATTCCTATTAACTCATAATCAGGTTTTGCCTCATCAGGACTCGGAAAGAAAGGGGTTAATGTTCCGTCATAATCTAAAAAAATTAATCGACGGTGGGAATCAACATACTTCTTTGACAATATTTTTAAATCATTTTCATCTAATTGACGAATTTCTAAAGCCTTTTGTTCTTTTTTAATTTTTGTCAAATTATTCATAAATACCTTAACCCAATGAGAAATATTATATCGACGAAGAGATTTCTGCATAATTTCATTTCGACGAATCTGCTCCTCAGCAGACATAGTTAGTGCCAAATGAAGTGCCTCGACTTGTTTATCTGCATTATTTGGATTGATCAGGATTGCATCAGATAATTCCTTTGCAGAACCCGCCATTTCACTTAGAATCAAGACTCCCTTTTTGTCTAGTTTTGAAGCTATAAATTCCTTACAAACTAAGTTCATTCCGTCTCGCATCGGTGTCACCCAAGCCACTTCTGCTATTCGATAAAGTGCTGATAATTTAGTCAATGGTAATGAACGATAAAAATAATGAATAGGAGTCCAATTCATCATTCCATATTGACCATTTATTCGACCTACTAATAAATCAATTTCATTTTTCATTTGTATATATTGCTCCACATTATCTCTCGACGGAACAACTAACATAACTAAAGAAACCTTATTTAAAAACTCAGGATGTTTCTCCAAAAAAGATTCAAATGCAATTAATCTTTGTGGAATTCCTTTTGAATAATCCAACCGGTCAATACTCAAAATAACTCGTTTCCCTTGCAAAGAAGTTCGAAACAAAACTTCTTGAGCAATAGTCTCAGGAGAAGCTGATAAGTTCTCATACTTATCATAATCAATTCCCATTGGAAAAGAATCTACTAAGACTACCCTTTCACCATTCTCAACATGTTGTTCCTTTACACTTCTTGCTGCTAATCTGCTTACCGAACTCAAGAAATGTCGCATATCATCATAAGTATGAAAACCAACTAAGTCTGCACCTAATAATCCATTTAATAATTCTTTTCTCCAGGGCAATAATCGGAACATCTCATAAGAAGGAAATGGAATATGATTGAAAAATCCAATACTGATTTTTGGAAAACGAGAACGAATCATTTCAGGTAAAAGCAATAATTGATAATCATGTACCCAAATGGTATCTTCTTCAGATATATACTTTAATAACTCATCACAAAACTTTTGATTTACCCTTTTATACGCCTCCCAATATTCATTTTTGTATTCTATATATTGAGGAAAATAATGAAAATTAGGCCATAATACTTTATTTGAAAAGCCTTCATAAAACAATTTTACATCGTCCAAAGTTAGAGAAACAGAACGCATACTTTCACTTTTTAAATAGTCGTCTATTATTTGTTCCTCTCCCAAAGACTTTGGATAATATCCAGTCCATCCCACCCAAATATTGTCATCTTTTTTATAAACAGAACCCAGTCCTGTAGCCAAACCACCTTCGCTCGGGACAAAATTTAATTTACCATCTTCCAGGCTTTCTACTCTTATAGGTAGTCTATTTGATACTATGATTTTTTTTGCCATCTGTATAATTATACTAGTGAAGGGTTATTAATTTATTATTGGCAAGCTGATTTATTTAATGGAACCATAAAAATACATTTCTTTTTGAGAAACAAATTAAAAATAAACCACATTTCAATATTACAATCTCCAAAATATTATTAACCTCTTCTAATTTCTTCCTTTATTTTGAATGAGTTTTCAATCTAAAATATTGCTATATCCATTGAGACAATAAAATAAATGTACCTGATTCCTGCCATTAATAAGTTTAAAAAAAATGATAGCATCGATGCTTAGCAATTTTTGAAAAATTCGTTAAAAAGTAATCACGAAATTTAAATTCCAACCAAATCAGATGGACAAGCTGAATTTATTAATCACGCTAAATTATCCTGTAAACTGCACTCAAGAAAATTTAATTAATTTGTGAATATATTAAATCCAACTAGTATCAGGAATAGTATTGGTTAGTCATCAATTTTTATTAATAGGCTAAAATTAATTGCATTCAGTCAATATGAAGTTAACAAAAACATATTCTACATAAAAACACCCTTCAGAACTCAGAAAAAGAATTAATGTAAGTAGATTTTTTAAATAATTTTATACTAGTCCAATTATAAAACGTAATAAAAATTCACATACAGTAGGTAATACAACCATAATTAATTGTTCATTAATACTATAGTTGTGCCCGAATCATACGATCCTTTCCTCCCATATCTTGCTCTAACACAACACTCGTAAATGTCTTGTTACGCAACATATTTAGTACATCTATTGCATTGAACTCATTCGTTTCAAAAAACAAAAAGCCGCCTTTATTCAGTTTTATTTTTGCAAAGTCAGCTATTGCCTCATAAAAAATAAGAGGATTATCATCATCTATAAAAAGTGCTAAATGTGGTTCAAACTGCTTTACGTTCTCTGGCATTAGATGTGCCTCCCGATGAGGAATATAAGGTGGATTACTCACTATAATATCAAAATTTAAAAGACTCCCCCACCCTTTTGGTTCTAAAATATCTTTCTGATAAAAAGCAATATCAGTATTTAAAATTTCAGCATTTTCTTGTGCTATTTTTAAGGCATTTTCACTTACATCCAAAGCATGGATATCCATTTTAGGAAATATTTTTTTTAAAGTAATCGGTATACAACCACTTCCAGTCCCTATGTCTAACAATGAAATCACATCTTTCTTCACAAATGATTTTATTGTATTTTTCACATAAAAAACTAACTCCTCTGTATCTTGTCTTGGAATCAAAACATATTCATTTACTTTAAATTTATACCCATAAAAATCTGCTTCGCCCAAAACATACTGAACAGGTTCATTTTGTAAAAGTCTTGTTGTAATTTCATCCAAAAGCTTTTGATTTCCTGCAGGAAAATTTTGTTCACTAGCAAAATCATATATTTTAAACGTATCCTCAAAAACTATTCTAGCAATTGCATTTGCTTCTCCTTTAGATTGAATCGTTTGAAGTTTTTCGGTGAAATTTTGGTAAATATTTTTGATATCCAATGTTCTATTTATTTTAGAGTACAAAGAAAATAGATTTTTTTGATAAAATGTTTCTCAAAATAATTTGGTGTAGTTTCATCCAAAAAATACAAGCTCGTTTTTTCTTCACTACCTTTACTTTCTTTTTAATTTTTTCTCATCTCAAGAACTTGGCAGAAGAGATCCTGTGATTATATACTCAACAAGATTTAAATTATCATCTAAAAATTTTACAAAAAAAATCATTCAATTAACATTGACTTCTTCTTTCAATATCATTTGAAAAAAATTAATTAACAAATACTATCCCCTATTTTGAAAATTTTTCCTGCCATGATCATTCCCTCTCAAAAAAGTTAAATATTCTTCCGCTCTCAATTTAAATATTTGTTTTTATGGTATTTTTATATATTCAGAATGGTCTTAATATATTTCAAAAAAAAATGGACGAACTATTAAAGCTTATAAAAGTTATGTATAAGTCAAGATTGGAATTGAATAAAACCTAAAAAAAGCATCTTAATTACAAGATGCTTTTTTCGTAATTATACAATTTTGTATAATTTTAAAAATCCTCTCTTCCTCCTTCAAACCCGCCACCGCCGCCACGTCGGCCGCCACCTCTTTTCTTCTTCTGATTCAATCTATAGTTCAATGTAAGTTTGGCTGTCCGTCCTCGCCATTGAAACTCCTCCTCCCGATAAAGATTATCTGTAATTACAGTTCCCCTTCGTTTCCTTGAATTGAATAAATCCGACACACTTAAAGTCAAAGTTCCATTCTTTTTAAAAACATCTCTGCTCATTCCTAGGTTCATAGAATACATTGCCTTCGTGGTACCTTGAGTAGTTTCTCTGGGAGCACGATAATTAAATCGGAGTTGGATATCAGTTTTCTTATTAATCGTCGTCCTTGAAGTCAACCGGCCACTCATTGTATATGTGTCCGCTTCGAGGCCTCTACTAAAGTTATTTCCATCAACAATGGATCGGAAAAGATTCATATCTCCATTCAACCTCCACCACTTAAACGGACTGTAAGAAAAATTAAATTCAAATCCTAGATCATCTCTAGTTGATAAATTTTCAGGACGCCGAAAAGTTACAATTAATGAATCAATTTCTTGAATATCAAAAATTACTCTTTGCATCACACCAGTGGTATGGCGATAAAAGATTGAAGAACCTAATGATCCTTTATCCCAGATTTTGATATGGCCAATTTCATAAGAATCCGTAAATTCAGGATCTAAATCTGGATTTCCTGTAAATCTATTTCGTGCATCACTCAACGTGAAAAATGGGTTTAAAGACCAAAATCTTGGCCGTCGTATTCGACGACTATAGCTTGCTTGAATTGCATTATCCTTAGGGAGATCATAAGTTAAAAATGCACTCGGGAAAAAGTTAATATAATCTCTAGGATTAACATCATTTGTTTGAATCAGCTCAGTCACTACTTCAGAATACTCCAATCTAGCTCCCAACTGATAAGAAAATTTATTAATCTTATTTCCATACGAAGAGTAAAGTGCTTGAATCTCTTCATCATATTTAAAGTTATTACTTAATCCATCAAAAACAACCCATTCATCATTTGACAACTGTTCTTCTACAACATAATCGTTTTTGATTTGTCGATAAGATCCTTGATATCCTGCTTCGAATTTTTTCTTTTTTCCAAAAGGTTTAACATAATCCAATTTAGTAATCAACCGCCGTTCTCCTTCTTCATTATTGGATCTTTGAAAATAATTCTCAAACCCAGTGGGTGATCCATCTGATAAAAGGTAGACCTCGTCAAAATCAGAACTCTCTATTTCTGCATTATCCTGAAATCGAATATCTGTCACTAATTCATGCCCTTTACCTTGGAATTTTTTAGTATAAGTTAAAGCATATTCTAATTTACTTTCATCTTCAATTTCGTGATCAGTTCTAAAAGTATTACCAATAAAATTATTTTCATTATTTAAAAAATCTAGATAATCAACGGTAGAAGTATTATCATCTTTCCCCAATCGGTAAAGAAAAGAAGTTGTAAATATGTTATTTTCATCAATAAAATAATCTGCACCTAAGCGAAGGTTCCCAGAAAATCCTCCTCTATTTTGCTCTCTATCGATTACAGTAATTTCAGTGGTATCTCCTCGATAATATTCTTGATAGGAATTTCCTCCCCCTAAATTTTTTCCATAATTAACTCCAATATTAGTGAAAAAGTTAAAATTCTTTTTCCTAAAATTTAAATTAATTGCAGTCCCATAAATATCAGGATCACCTGCTGTAAAATCAAAAGATCCATTTAAACCCTTTTTTCTTTGTTTACGCAAAACGATATTTATTATTCCTGCAGAACCTTCTGCTTCAAACTTGGCGGAGGGATTAGTTATCACTTCTACTCGATCAATAAGATTAGCGGGTAAACTTCGAAGTCCATTTGTATTTCCAATACCAACTAGGCCAGATGGTTTTCCATCTATCAGGATTTGTACTCCTTCACTTCCTCGTAAACTAACATTTCCTTCCACATCAACAGCGACACTGGGAACATTATCTAGAATATCAGCAGCATTACCACCTGCATTTGCCAAATCTTTTCCTACATTAAAAATTCTTTTATCCAAGGCCATTTGGACAGAACTCTTTTCAGCTCGAACCTCCACTTCTACAAGTGTTCTATTACTAACACCCAATTTAATTAATCCTAAATCAGCCACTTTGTTTTCCCGGTTAATCAAAACATCACTAATAACCTGAGATTGAAAACCAATAAATTCAATTTTTGCAAAATGCTTACCTGGGGAAACTTCGATAAAAAAAGCACCTTTATCATCAGAAATATCCCCTGTAATTATTAAGCTATCTTTTTGAGAATAAATGGTTATCGTGGCATACTCTAATGGAGTTTGAGTTTCTATATCCACTATCTTTCCTTTAACAATACCTGAAGAGGATTGAGCAAAACTATATATTGGCAGAACCATTGTTATCATTAAAATGAACCTTATTGCAAATTTTGTAGACATTTGGCTTAATTTATATTAAATAATTAATTTAAAAGTGTTGAGACCAAGACTTTAACACCCGAAAAGTCAAGACGTTTAAAAATGAGAAGATTTTTTTTAAAACAAAAGCTTTTACTTATTTAGAAGACGAAATTGGAGGACATATTTGCTAAGAAAAAAGTAATCATAACTGGAAATAAAACGCAACAAATAGCGGCATATTTTGGATTAGGTCATTGTAAAAACCTCTTTTTTTAACTAAAGATTAACCAATTTCATCCACTGACAAAATATTTTTCGACAGAAAACCTCTTACCTTCGGAAATTCTTTTTTCATTTAAAAGTTATTCCAATGAAATTCGAAACAAAAGCCATTCGAATCCAAACTGAACGATCTCAACATCGAGAACATGGAACACCTATTTTTCCTACTTCTAGCTTTGTTTTCAATGATGCAGAACAAATGCGGTCTCTCTTTGCTGGTGAAGAAACAGGAAATATTTATAGCCGATTTACGAATCCAAGTGTTCGGGAATTTGAATTAAAAATAGCTGCACTTGAAGAAGTAGATGATGCTTTTGCAACATCTACTGGAATGGCTGCCGTCTTCGCAGTTTTTATGACATTTTTGAAAAAAGGAGATCATGTTCTTGCTTCAAAAGCACTTTTTGGTTCAACCTATAATTTATTAAACAATAGATTATCGAACTGGGGAATCAAATTTGATTTTATCGACCCACAAACTCCTAAAGAATGGGAAGAAAAGGTTCAATCTAATACTAAAATGCTTTTTATAGAAACTCCTTCTAACCCAGGCTTGGAAATAATTGATTTGGAAAAAGCAGGACAATTTTCTAAAAACCATCAATTAATTTTTTGTGTAGACAATTGTTTTGCAACACCATACTTGCAGCAACCTACAAAATATGGTACGGATATCATTGTTCACTCTGCTACAAAGTTTATGGATGGACAAGGTCGAGTAATGGGGGGTGCTATTGCAGGAAGTCAAGATTTAGTCGATGAGGTAAGAAGTTTTTGTCGAAGTACAGGACCTGCATTATCACCATTTAATGCTTGGGTTCTTTCCAAAAGTCTAGAAACCCTTGCCGTAAGAATGGACAGACATTGTGAGAACGCAATCAGTTTAGCTAAATTTTTAGAAAGTCATCCAGAGGTATTAAAAGTAAATTATCCATTTTTGGAAAGTCATCCTTCTTATCAAGTCGCAATAAAACAAATGTCTCAAGGAGGTGGTTTAGTTACTTTTGAAGTTAAGGGTGGATTGAAACAAGGGATAGAGTTTTTGAATGCAATGGAGATGCTATCTTTAAGTGCTAATTTAGGAGATACTAGGACTATTGCTACTCATCCAGCATCAACAACACATGCTAAGGTTTCAGAAGAAGCACGCTTGGAAGTTGGAGTTACAAATAGTCTAATTCGAATTTCCGTTGGGTTAGAACATATAGAAGACATCATAGGTGATATTGATAATGCTTTAAATAAGAGCTCTCAACATTTCAATTAATGTTTTTGTAAAAATTAAATAATGCCCTCAACCATAAATTCAAGTTCCTACAAAATTCCAATCCCAATTGATGGATTGCAATTTTACCATCATAACGATACTTTTACATTAGAATCAGGAGGTTCTATTCCTGAATTAACCATTAGTTATCACACATTTGGAAAACTGAATAAAAATAAAAATAATGTCATTTGGGTTTGTCATGCTCTTACTGCTAATTCAGATGTTTCTGACTGGTGGAAAAATATGTTTGGTTCAGGAAAAATATTGGATCCAAAAAAACATTTTATTGTTTGCGCCAACATTATAGGATCTTGTTACGGTTCAACCTGCCCCAGAAGTATCTCATCAATTACACAAAAAGCATATGGAATAAATTTTCCTTTGATTACCATTCGAGACATTACTAAAGCACATAATTTGTTGCGGCAACATTTAGCAATAAAAGAAATTTCACTTTGCATTGGCGGTTCATGTGGTGGCCATCAAGTTATGGAATTTGCTTACCTCATTCCTCAAAAAATTAAAAAAATTGCCTTATTGGTCACTAGTGCAAGAGAGACAGCCTGGGCTATTGCATCCCATGCTGCCCAGAGGTTAGCTATAAAAGCAGACTCCACCTGGCAGAATAATGATAATTTAGCTGGACAAAACGGATTAAAAGCGGCAAGAGGAATGGCATTACTCGGCTACCGGACTTTTAATTCCTACATTGACGCCCAAACTGATGATTCTGAAAAATTAGAAAATTTTAAAGCAGCTTCTTATATAAATTACCAAGGAAAAAAATTACAAAACCGTTTTTATGCACAATGCTATTTTTTATTGACTAAAACTTTAGACACCCATCATATTGGAAGAGGTCGAGGAGGAATAAGAGTTGCACTGAATGAATTAAAAATGCCAGCTTTTATTTTATCAATTGAATCTGATGTTCTTATTCCACCTGTTGAACAGCACCTCTTAGCAGAGCATATACCAAATGCTGATTTCATTTCATTAGATTCAACTTATGGGCATGATGGTTTTTTAGTCGAAGCAAGTACTATTAATGACTTACTTTTGGATTGGTTAGATAAATTTTAGTAATAAGTTAGGTGATTATTGACAATTAAACATAACGTTGATCAAGACTATATTTATCTGGATACTTAGGGCTTATGTTTTTATAAAACTCCATAACCTTTTTCATATCAGCTTCTAAATTATCAGTTGGATAAAGAACGCCACCCACACCTGCTAGTTTTTTTTCAAAGTCTAAGTAGCCAAAAGTAATCGGCACTTTTGCTATTTTTGCAACATAATAAAAACCTAATTTCCATTCCTTACTTAATGATCGAGTTCCTTCGGGAGCTATCACCATAGCAATTTGGTCAAATTCTTTAAAAAAATCTGCCATTTGTTCTATCTGACTTTTTCTTGGTTTACTAGGATCTTTCTTGCTTCTATCTATACCTAAGAACCCAAGGGGCTTAGTAATTAAGCCCATTGGAAATTTAGTCATGGTGTCTTTAACCGCAATTTTAGCAGGAATTCCTAGTATTGCAAATACAACTCGAACCCATATTCCATCCCAATTAGAGGTATGGGGTGCAGCTATCATTACACTCCGAGATGATTCTTTTGGGAAATTTTCATCCACTTTCCAGCCAGCCAGCCAGAGCATTATTCGTGAAATAACTTTTAACATAATGTAAATTTAATATTTTGCTGTCGATATGAAAGGAAAATGAATAGAATAGATTCTTTCATCATAAAGAAAAAACAAAAGAGGAGATGATAACACTACCATCTCCCCTCATAACCATTTGCAAATCAATGATTTACAAATTAATAAAACATAAATACAGATCAATAATATTTTGATCTTCAATTTCTATTATTTAACTATTTCAATCAACTCAACAGTAAAAATCAATACTGAATTAGCTGGGATACTTCTTTGACCTCTTTTCCCATAAGCCAATTCAGAGGGTATAAAAAACTCAAACTTACCCCCAGTATTCATTAATTGCAATCCTTCTGTCCACCCTTTAATAACTTGACTCAATCCAAACTCGGCTGGTTTCCCACGTTTGTATGAACTATCGAAAATAGTTCCATCCAATAATTTTCCTTCATAATGCACTTTAACTTTGTCAGTTGCTAGTGGTTTGGCCCCTATTCCCTGCGTGATAACTTTATATTGCAAACCACTTGGAGTTGCTCCTACTCCATCTTTAGTCTTATTCTCGTTTAGAAATTTCATCCCCATCTCGGCATTAACAACCCCTTGAGCCTCTGCTTTCTTCTTCTCATCTCTCTGCCTTTTTTGTTGATTTCTCTTCATTAAAAACTGTGCTTCCTCTTCTGTAATTCTCTGATTACCTCCAAACTGATCATCTATTCCTCTTTTAAGTATTTCTTTACTTACTTTCAAATCTTTCATCTGATTACCAATCAAAAATCCATAAGCGTAAGCAACAGAATCTTGAAAGGTCTTTAACTGAGGAGCCTTTTCGTTATTTTGTGCAAAAGTATTTTTGCAAAAACTAACTAAGAATAAAAGGGTCATGAATATGCAAACTAATTTTTTCATTTTAATTATTTTTTTGAAAATATAACTTGTGTTTTAAAGAATACAAAAATAGTTTTTTTAGGTTTGAAAAAAACTAAACGCACCGTTAATTAAAATTATTTTTTATAAAAATACTAGCTACTAAAAACTTGGCTATAATTTTTATTAATTCAGAAGAGTTCTTCTGAATTAATACTATTGACAAACTTTTTTATTCATTATTTTGACTTATTATAATCAACTATGTTTTGCAACAGAACAAATATTCTATTATTTAAAATCATAATTAAATTGTATTATTAAGCTATTAGATGTGAAATTGCTAACCGATTTGAAAACTTTCAAAAGTTAAAAAATGATCCATAAAAATAATTCTTTCTTTTCCATGACTGGTAAATCTATATACTTTTTTACTTTTTACCTTTTGTTAATTATTACTTTGAATAGTTGCCAAACTACATTAAGCCAAGGAAACGATTCACCATTAAAAAAAATTAAAAAAGATAAAGTAAAAGTGCTACTTGAAAAGACGTTTAAAAAAACAGGAGGGTTAGAAAACTGGACTAGTAAGAAATCAATAAAATTTAAAAAATATTTCGCTCTTTTTGATTCTCTTGGAAATGAAGAAATGGCGGTCAATCAGGTTCATGATTATAATTATTCCGCAGGTGAAAAAATTAAAATTCAATGGATTAAAGAAAATGAAAATCATCTTTTACAATCCGAGGATGGCAAAATTACTAAAACCATTAATAATCAATCTGATTTATCTTCAAATCCGACTTCATTAAAAAACTCAGTTTTGAGTTCCACTTTTGTGGTCAATATTCCTTTCAATTTAATAGACGAGGGAATTGAATTTGCACATGAAGGAATTGATACTTTGGATGACGGTATAATTGTGGAGGTATTACGTGCTAACTTTAACCCTGAAGTTTATAACAATCATTCTACAAAAGATACGTGGTGGTTTTATTTCGACAAAAAGGAATATCACTTGGTCGGTTATATGGTCAAACATGCCGACCACCTTAGTTATGTAAGAAATTTAAGTTTTACTGAAGTAGATGGGTTTACTTTTCCTTTAACAAGAAAAAGTTGGCGAGTGAATATCGATCGAGAAATTTTATTTTTGCGAGCTGAATATGAATATTCAAATTACGAATTTATAAAAAAATAATTATAAAAAATTCAAACTAAAATATTTTTCAGGAGCTCCATACATTTAAAATAAAAATATATGAACACCTTTCTGCAAACACCAACAAATAACCTTAGACACAGTCTAGATTTTTATAAAAAATTAAATTTTAAAATATTATCCTCAGAAAGTCCAGCATTAGTAACTGATGGCAAGGCAATAATCGAAATAAATCCTGACCGGTTTGCTCGAGCAGGTATAAAATTTTATAAAAACAATTGGAGTACCAAAATTGAACTACTTAAAAAATTAACCAAAGTCTCAACAATCGACAATGGTTATCTACTGAGTGACAATAGTGGTGTTTGGATTTATCTTTTGGAATCTAATTCTTCCATAAAATTTAATTTAGATGGAATAAAAAATTCTACACTAGGAAATTTTACTGGATTAAGCATAGAAACTACTGATATTCAAAAATCAATTGAAGTATGGGAAATTCTAGGTTTTTCTAAAACAATGGGTTCAGTTGATTTAGGCTGGATAGCTTATGAAAATAATGATAAAATGAATGTAAATTTCATGCAACCCAATAGTTGTCCTCATTTATTTTTCAATCCATCAATGACATACTTTAATGGAAAAAATAACCTTTCGATTATTGCAAAAATTCGAGAAGCAGGTATTCCAATCACCGAGGAAATTACTCATTTTAACAAAGAAAACATTGTTGATAATATTATTATTCGTGACCCAGGAGGCTACGGTTTTTTCATCTTCAGTGATTAATATAATTTAAAATGAAAATAATTTTTGGTGAAAAAAGTATCCCAAATAGAATTTCAAGTTATATACTCCATTTCAAAAAATTCAAATGTTATAAAATCAATTTAATTTGCCAAATCTCTTTAACGTTAATTAGATCTTCATTTAATATCAAAATTTAAACAAAAGCATAAAAGGAAAGACGAAAGATAATATATGGCAAAACTGGATATTTTAGGTTAAGATTTCATTTGGACAAATACACTCAAAAAAATGGAGATTCACAATTAATTACTCCGTCTCACATAAAGAGAATTGTTAATCTAAACAATCAAATTATCAATTTAGCCTTGATAAAAATGATTGTAAATTAGAGCAGGTAGTTATGTTAATTATTAAACAATTGTTGTTCCTCTCCTCCCCTAAATCTAAAAATAAATAAAGAGGAATTGTTCATATTAGATTCTAATAAAATTATCCGAAGGAATGAAATTACTAGCGACTCAAAAAAATATTGATAGAATTACTATTGAACAATCAAGCGACAGAAATCTAAAATCAAAATTAAATGCTAGAAAAAATAATAAAATTAGGCGACCCAAGACTCTATAAAGTTTGTGATAATGTTGCACCGAATGAAGTAACCACCCTTTTACCTCAAATTGAAAACTTACATCAATTGGTTTTGAATTTCAGGAAAATATATGGTTCAGGTCGAGCGATTGCTGCTCCTCAAATTGGTCTGATGAAAAGAATTATTTGCCTTAACACCCCTCAAAAAAAGCAAACGATTATCAATCCAACATTAACAAACCTGAGTGAAGAAATGATGGAGTTATGGGATGATTGTATGTCCTTCCCTAATTTGCATGTTCGAGTCAAAAGACATTTTTCATGTACAATGAATTTTGTTGATGAAAATTGGGAAGCACAAAGTTGGTTTTTAGAAAATGAACTTTCTGAATTGATGCAGCATGAATTTGATCATTTAAATGGAATACTAGCGACACAACGAGCGATAAATAATACATCATTTAAATATGTAAGTGTTTGATCTCCGTGAGTTTTAATTGTTATTATTTCCAATAAAATTCTAGTTAAAAATGTTAACAAAATAAATTAATTTTGCAATTCAAGTTAACGTGTGGTTAAACGACAAAAAAGGTTTGCTTTTAATTTCCACACTAATTATTTTTACACAAAGAGAAAACACCTTACAAATACTAAAACAAATTTAACATACTACAAATGAGATTATTTTTCATCATACTTACCTCTATTTGCACCTTTTCAATTGGCGCTTTTGCCCAGAGTTCTAATTTTAAAAAGAACACATTAAAATATGGTTATGGATCTTCTTTTCATAAAAATGGAATGTTGGGAAATTATCAATATGGTGAATACACCCGATTTCTTGGTAAACGATTGGCAGTGAGTGTATTAGCAGGTTCTATAAAAGCTGACAATACCAATGAAAACGGAGCTATTGACTTATCTTACGAAGCTTGGAAAGGAGACCTGAATTTGTTTTTATTACCAATTAATAATTCCATTAATAGTTTTAAGATCGGAGGAGGAGGAAGTTATTGGATAGGAGAATTTAAATCAAGAGATAGTATAGAAGTAGATTTCATAATCGAGGAGGACAACAATTATGGCTGGAATATAGCTGCTGAATATGAAATTTATATCGCAAATACAGTAGTCATTGGAGCTAGAGCAGCTTTTACTCAATCAATAGATGGAGAATATTATTATTTTTTCGGGTTGAATGGAGGATTTAAATTTTAAAATTAAATACGAAATTTTCGATAAATAAAGCGAAATGGAGTTGTTCCGTTTCGCTTTATTTATCAAAGTAAATTACTTCAGAATTTCGGACAATTTACTTTGTATTTAGTTTTACTTGGTTGAACATAAATCAAGGAAACTTCGATAGATCCTCTCGACTGAGAGGCTGTCTTTAAACTTGAAGTATTCACGTCATAACTTAATCCAAGATTAATCCTTTCCAATTCTAAAATTGTACTAAATATCAGTGCATCAGTATGTCCACCATCAATAGTTTTAGAAATTCTATTCCAAAGTCCAGCACGAATCGCTACTTCTCTCCAATCATGATTACTATATCTGAAATTCAATCCAAAATTAGTTTGAAAGGAAGGCCCTTGACTCATTACCAAAATAGCTGGTAAAATACTTAATTCGCGATTTAAAGGAATTTCTGCACCAGCATGCCCGGTTAATCTCATGTAAAGAGTTTCTCCAGGTCCTTGTTCGTAAAGGGTTATTTGAGCTGGAGCGATATGATTTAAAGCACCGCCAACATAAACACTTTTATTTTCATCTAGTCGAGCATACCACATTAATCCTGCATTAAAATCTAAAAATATATCAGTAGAGGCGGTTAAGTTAGCTTCCTGATTATCAATGGTAGTATTAATCGAAACCGTTGGTTGATCAAACTGAGCGGAAAACCAAAGTCTTGTAGGATCAATCCTATTTTGCCCAAAACCAACTTGAGCACCAGCTATTAAATATTGACTTTGGGTACTATATTTACTTCCTCCAACTTGCTTCATATAGGAAGTACTTAAGCTACCTCGATATTGACCATATCCAGCTACTCCCGACTGATCTTGCATAGCTGTAACACCAACAGAGAGATAATCACTATTAACAATTCTAAATCTTTTCTCAAAACCAGCACTTATTGTTCGAAATGGATGAATATCTAAAATACTATTATACTGTTCTCTATAATTAACTACAGCTCTAAAATCCCCTTCAAAAACCCCAGTCATTGCAGGGTTCAGATTCATAGGAGAAGCATAAAATTGAGAAAACTGCATGTCTTGGGCGAAAACTTGTTGAGACATCATGATGAATAATACAACTAAAAGTTGTGTAAATCTTTTTTGCATAGTGATTATTGTTTTCAAATTTTGACAAATTAAGATTGGGAGTTTATAAATAGAAACCAACTGTTGCATTGTCAATTATTCCTTTAAAATATTTCAATTAAAACTTCTTTTTAAAGGAATCTTAAGTTTTGTATTTATTTTGCTAAATTTTCTATCTGATTAAGGTAGAATGCCCTTTCAAAACATCTTTCTCACCATCAATATATTCTACCTCTAATGACCAAACAAAAACTGCTGAATTCATAATTTTACCATCAAAAGTTCCATCCCAGCCAATACCTGTTTCGTTAATTGGATAAGGAACATTATTTTCATAAACTAACTCACCCCATCTATCAAAAACTTTAAATGATTTTACTATTGTTCCTTCATCGCCATGAGTTCTTAACAAGTCATTTTCATTTCCAGTAAATGGAGAGAAGCCTGTTGGAACAAAAACTCTTCGATATTTTTTGACATAAATATTAATAAAATCCTCTGCTTTACAGCCAAATTCATCCTCAATTGTAACTTGATAAGTAGTTTGGAAAAATAACCCAAACGCACTAGTGCTTGGACAATCTATACAAGTCAAGCTATCCTCAGGTGACCAAGTGTAGAAATAATTTCCAGCAGGATAAACAACCGCATTTAAGTCTGCTGTTTCTCCTAAATTGATTGTAATGTTATCTCCCAAGTCAACAAATAATTCCTCTGGACCTTCAACTATTGAGCTGATCGTGGTAGTACAACCATTCCTGTCCTCGATATAAATTGTATAATAACCAGTTTCCAGACCTATAAAGGCACTGGTAGATGAAAAGCTATCTCCATCCAAACTATATTGATAAGGACCAATTCCACCTTTTGCTTCCAAATAAAGAGCACCATCTCGGTAATCAAAACAAGTAACACTATCTGCATCAATAGTAGCCCAAAGTGGATCTGGAGAATTTAGATTCACTTCTTCAACCTGAGTACATCCATTACCATCAGTAATCGTAACTGTATATAAATTTGCATAAAGCCCAGTTAAATTTTGATCAGTCGATGAAAAAATATTGAGCGTATCTGTATTAATCCAATCGTAAGTATAGCCAGGAATCCCACCAGTAGTTAAGGTATTTATGGTTCCAATATTATCACTATAACATGGATTATCTTCTACAATAAAGTTAGCTTCAATTGGTGTTGGTTGGTTAACTACAAAGCTTACCACAGCTGAACAATTAGTATTATCTGTAATTGTAACTAGATAATTCCCAATAGCAAGATCCGTTGCGATTTGAGTTGTTTGATTATTTGTATTTGCATCCCATTGATATGAATCTATAGGAAAACCATCACCTTGCGTTGTAATCTGAATATCTATTTGACCATCCGAAGAACCAAAACATTTAGTATCATCAATAAGAGCAGTGGCGGTAATTTCAGCAGGTTCAGAAAGTGTAAATATACTTTCATTAGTACAACCTTGTGCATCTATTATAATTAGTGTATAATCACCTGCAGAAAGATTTGTATTTAACTGATTAGTTGAGGCATTGCTCCATATATAGTTATAATTGTTCAAATCGCCAGCACCTATTCCACCATTAACAAGATTTACTTCTAATTGACCATCCATAAATCCAAAACATGATGGAGCTACGTTAATGGTATTTGCTGTAATATCCTCTAATTCTGTTATCAAAATATCTGTGGTTGTTTGACATCCGTTACCATCAGTAACAACTACTGAATAATTTTGCGCAGATAAACTTCCTGCAGTTACAGATGTCGATGGTGGAACATTGTTCCACTCATATGTGTAATTTGCTCCTGTTCCACCAGACGGTGTTACAATTGCTTCACTATTATTTTGATTAAAACAACTTTCAATAGTCTGGTCAATGATGGCTGAAACGGCTGTTGAAGGTTCATTAATTGTTGTAATTGCTGAAGTGGTACACCCATTAAAATCAGTTACAGTAACTGTATAGTTTCCTTGAATTAATGTATTTACATCTTGAGAAAACTGTCCTGGCAAAGTATTCCATGCATAATTATAGGGTTCAATTCCACCTATTGGATTAACTGTTGCTTCTCCATCATTTCCTTCAAAACAAAGAACATCAATTGAGTTTATAGAGGCAGTTAAAACAGCTGGCTCATCAACAAAAATGGAGGCAGTCGCTGTACACATCGCAGCATCTGTAATGGTAACTGTGTAAATTCCACTCGGAAGACTGTTTGCTGGATTAGAAAATTGAGCTAACTGATCACTCCATAGATAGGTAAAAGTACCATTCCCACCTGAAGCAAAAACTTCTGCAAATCCTGTATTGTCACCATTGCAAAGAACGTCAATAGGAACAATGCTGTCTACCACAATGGCATCAGGTGAGGTAACATCCACACATTCAACAGCCGTGCATCCATTTCCATCTGTAACTGTTACACAATAATTATCCGCGATCAAATTTGTGGCGGAACTATTGCTTTGATTATTACTCCAAAGGAAGGTATATATACTTCCCAAAGCACCTCCATTAGCCACTACAGTTGCGGTACCATCTGTGTTATTCCCCATACAGGTAGTCGTGGTTGAAAAAATATCAAGTGTCAAAGCAGTTGGTTCAGAAATAATAATACATGTATCTTGCATACAATTATTAGCATCAGTAATAGTAACGCAATAAGTATTAGCTACAATTAATAGTCGATCCTGAGTATTTTCTCCATCATTCCAAAGATAAGTGTATGGCATCATACCACCTGTAACCTCTAAATCAATATCTCCATTATTTTCTCCATTACAATTTATATCATTGGATTGAACTGAAAGAACCATTTCTGTTGGCTCTCCAATAACATCTTCTATTTCAGTAATACAACCATTATTATCAGTAACAGTTACGCTGTAGGATCCAGCAACTAAAGACGTTGCAGTGGGGTTCGACGAACCATTACTCCAATTAAAAAAATATGGCTCAACCCCTCCAGTTGGAAAAACTGTTGCTGTTCCATCATCTCCTTCAAAGCAAGAAACTAGTGTGGGGGCAATGAACCCATCAAGTAATTCTGGCTCCTCAATAGTAATCACTTCTTCCACTTCACAACCATTACCATCAGTTACTGTAACTGTATAATCACCAGCTGGTACAAAGTTAATAGTTGAATCTAAAGTTGAGGCAGGATTAGTACTCCATGCATAATTAAATGTCCCTGTTCCTCCTGAACCCGCAGCTGTTGCTATTCCTTCACTATCCCCAAAACAAGGAACATCATTAATTGCTACATCTATAAAAATAGAATCAGCTGCTGGCACATTTACCATAACAGTATCTGCACATCCATCTACATCTGTCAAAATTATTAAATGATCCCCAGCTCCAACATTAAAAAATCCAGTTGTTTGTGAAGGATTATTATCTAAAGTGTAAGAAAAAGGACCTATTCCTATTCCCATTGCTTGAACAATTATAGTTCCATCATCTGTATTAAAACAAGAAGGACCAGTTATACCATTTATGGGTACATCAAGGGAAATTTCACATAAGAAATATGTACAAGTTGCACTTGAAGTTCCAACAGCACAATTTACAGCTCCCGCATTAACTTGAACCTCTAAGAAAACTACATCTCCATTTGACAATCCACTTACCATATGGGAAAGTATTCCATTTGCAGGCACCCAACCTGCACCATTTACATTGACTAAATAACTAGAAAAACCTGGAACAGCCTCCCATATAAAATTAAGATTCCCACTTCCCATTGTATCACATGTTACCATAGCTGGCGCTGTTATACTTGCTGCAACATTAATTGTCATAGTATCTAAACTTGTACAACCATAATCATCCGAGACTTCTAAAATATAAGTTGAATTAGAAGATGGATTAGCAATTGGATCAGGACAATTATAACAGGATAACCCTGCTATTGCTGACCAATTGTATTCAATATCATTCTCAGTATTAAAACATATAGACCATGAATTTAACACACCAAATTTGGTTAAACCAAATCCATCGGATACCAACAATTGCCATACTCCATTTATTGTCGATCCATCCAAATCACTCCAATCTCCTTCAGGAATAAATTCCCCAGTAAAAGGTGCTGAACTTCCGATAATCGGAGTCATCGCAGTTGGAGTAAAACAAGTGTTTGTATAATTATCTCCTGCGCCTCCATTATTTGTCGATAGTTCCATTGTTTGCCCAGATGGAGATTGTAAAAACAACCGAATATCTCCATCAAAGTCGGTTTCCAAGTTTACGCAGACACCACATATTTGTGCTGCAGCATTCGTTATAGTAATTGGATTTATAGAGGTAACCTCTAGCTGAGCCTCGTAAGGATTATTTGGAGGATGATTGGCAAAACCAATTTCATACGTTGGAAAGGTCTCAAAAGTAATTGATTGGCTACCTAAATTTGTCGTATTCTCGGCATCAATAAATACCGTTTCTCCATCACAAATACTTGTATCTTGAAGCATGAATTCAGGATCTGGACAACTAAAGCAATCTGGATGAGTAGGAGGTAAAACAGTAATGAAAATAGAGGTATCATATGTACAACCAAAGTTGTCTAAAATTTCGAAAGTATAGTTTGCAGTCCCAGCATTTTGAGGTGCAGCTGAAATAGAATCATTAGTTTGGAAAAAGATAGAAGGATTAGCACCCCAATGATAATCAATAATTTGAGGTGTAAAAGTTTCAATGTTTGGATAAAGAGAGGGATCAAATGCTATACTCCACTCAAAAATAAACCCATTGTCAATTCCCCAAAGATCTTGCACTGAAATCGTCCATTCTCCATTTAAAGGACATCCCAAAAGATCAGTCATAGAATCAAATGAATTATAATCTCCTGCAGGTAAAGTATTGACTCCTGTCGCATTCGCATATTCTAACCAAGTTCCATTAGTAGCCGTTGGTGTCCAACAATATTCATAACCAACTCCTGGAATAGGTTCAGGCAATGCCTCATCATCTTCAAATGGTTCACCCAAAAAAACTTCACCACCAAAATTACCTGGATGATCATGTAATATTATCGATGTTCCATCTGGACATTCAATAGAGATTTCTAAATCTCTCAACCATGAATGTTCCATGATAACGCATATTGATATTAAATCATTAATATTAGTCAAAACTTGACCAGGTGAGAAATTTGAAAATCCTATACTTGTTTCATAAGCTGCTCCTGTTCCATCAGGCAATGCTAATGAGTCAGAACGACTTCCAAAAGTTGGAAAACTGCCCTCATTAGGAGATACACCTACCGAGTAGGTACTGTCAATTGGATTTACAATTGCATTTAAATTTATTGTATCGCCTGCACAAACTGCAGAATTAAAATCTGCCAAAACTGCAAATGTTGGATTAGTCGAAACCCTTACCCTTTGATTTAAAAAATTCGTATTTGTACACCCAAATTGATCTGTTATTGTTAATTGAACTATGTAACCACCGGACTCCTCGTAAACGTGAGAAACATTTGGTCCAAGTCCAAAAGTCCCATCACCAAAGTCCCATTCAAAACTTGAAGTAAAATCTGAATGATTATACACAATACCATCTTGAGGATAAATTCCTTCTCCGTAAAAAAAAACTCTCTCCCCCTGGCAAATATCAATATATCCCGTATCCACAGGACTAACCAGTGGATCAGAACTTACTAGGTTAGCTAGAATAGTTTGACAAGAAGGAATACAATTAATATCAGCTTGCCAACCAGCAGCTTCACCACCTCCATCAGAGTTAAAAGTAATTGTCAAACATCCCGAAGTATTAGCTGCAGTTGCTTGAATAATAAAAGGTGATCCCACCATAAAATCATCATTACAAGCTAAAATTGGTGATGTTATATCTGTTCCATCAAAAAAACAAATTGCATCTCCATCTCCTAATTCAACTGCTGAAAATATTAACTGAATATGGGTTCCATTTGTACCATCCGAACAAATAGTTGTTGTTAGAGATTCTGAGGATCCATAATTGCTTGAACTTCCACCACTATCATAGAAAAAACCACTACAATCCGTTATTGGTAATCCATCCATTGAATAAGACTGACTATTTCCGTCAAAAGAAACAAGAAAACAACATATAAAAATTAACCAATGAGCAAAAGCTAAAAAGGTTATTTTAAAAGTTAAATTTTTCAAATTAAATATTTGTAAGTGTTTGAACATAAAACAATTTGGTTTGGGGGTTTTTATAAAGCCTAGCATGAGGGCTTGTAAAAAATTGAAATTCTTAAAAGTTCAGGGGGTAACTAGGAAAAGAAAAATAAAATTTTGTTCCTATTTGTCAACCATGTGGAAATTAAAAATTAGTAAGTTGTTAACCAAAAACTAAAGATAATTAACTCTGAATTGATAGGTTTTTGACAGTTTTTGCTGCCTGATCGTTTTAGTTTATTGATAAATAAGTTCTTAAAAAAATGAAAGTTGCAACTAATCATAGCCTCGACCTAAAAATTCGTTGAATTTTTGGTTAAACTCTTTTCCAGAATAATAGACTAAAATTTTATTAGTTCCTTTAATTTTATATTTGACAGTTTTATTAAAGTCTCTAGTGAGCTCATTTTTTTGCTCTAAAAGTAAAATATTTATTTTACTTAAATCAGCAACCTCTATAATCGGATAATTTGGATTTCCTTTTTCCTTTGGAAAGTCTACGATATAAAAAGAATTGTCTAAATAATAAGACCATCGCTGCAACAAAACTGGATTTTGAATTTGTAGGCTCGTCAAATATTTTATTTCATAGACTTCTTTTAGTCGTTCATCGATCTCAACATTGTCAGAATGCTTATTTTGTGCAGAAGAAATGATAGAAACGGAAAGTAATAAAAGTGTAACGATTCCTTTCATGTGTTTTGAATGGTTTTATATTTTTTTAAACCCTGAAAATAATCAAAATTAATTAATTAGAAATTGTTCCTTTATTAGAAATAGAAAAAATATTTTAGGGCTAGAGGGAATAGATAGTATCTCGGTAAGGTTAAATCTATCCATAAATTTCATAAAATTTGGCACAAAATCAACTTTTTTTTCTAAAAGTTTACGAGAAAAAAAAAATCAAAAATTTTAAACAATAATAATTTAAATAGAAACAAGCTTCATTTCGTAAAATTTCCTATTATTTTTGCGCGCTAATGGTATCAAAAATATTTTTCAATAATCATTCTGTGAAAAAAATAATAAAGAATTTAATTAAAAAAATACCCATTGCTTTTACTAAAAATCAGCAATACGATCAGCAAACCAAACTGATTTTAAAGAAATACCTAACAACCAATTCAAATTGTTTAGATATTGGTTGTCATGAAGGTGAAGTACTTGAAATAATGCTTAAATATGCTCCAATGGGTCAACACCATGGATTCGAACCTATCCCTAGCTTTTTCAATTCTCTTGAAAAAAGGTTTCCTACCAATTGCCACTTCCATCAACTAGGTTTAAGTAATGAAAAAGGAAGCTCATCCTTTAACCATGTTATTTCTAACCCAGGCTACAGCGGGATGAAAAAAAGAAAGTATGATAAACCTAAAGAAAAAGATACTTCAATAACAATCGAAATAGATTTACTGGATAATATCTTGCCTAAAGATTTTAGAGTTGATTTTATTAAAATAGATGTGGAGGGTGCAGAATTTTTAGTTTTGGAAGGTGCCATAAAAACAATTAAACGGAATCAACCTATTATCGTTTTTGAACATGGATTAGGAGGAGCGGATGTGTACGGTATTCACCCAGCACAGCTTTTTGAACTTTTGAATAAAGAATGTTATTTGAATGTTTCCACAATGAAAAAATGGCTTAATAATGAAAACTCTTTCTCCAAAAAAGAATTTATAGAACAATTCGAAAAAGGATTAAATTATTATTTTATCGCCTATCCCTCTAAATAAAAGAAGTGTAGTAAAATTCTAGATATTAATTACTATTGACTTTTAGTTTATCTGCGTTTTCCTGAAAAATCTCTTCCATTGACATTTTTACTTTTAGAGTATCTTTATCAATTTGTTTAACAAAGTTATTTAAAAGACTTGCCGTACATTCTTCAGGTTTACCATCGTAATATATTTCCTCTGTTTTTGAAGCGAGAACTTTTAAAGCATCTAAACCAATAATATTTACCGTTGACTTAAACTTATGGGCTTCAAATCGAATCGATTCATAATCACCTTTTTCATGAGCATTCTCCAAAATTGATCTCATGACTGTAGCTTGATCCAAAAATATTTTGGCCATTTCTGCCATTAACGTAGTCCGCCCTTTTAACCTTTTCGAAAGCGTTTCGAGAAATGAATTTCCTAATCCTTCTGAACTAACCTTTTTTGATAGATTAGTTTTTTTTGAGTGTAATTTATTTTCCAATTTGTTAGGTATAGTATGAATTCCTAAAATCTTATGAAATTCTTTAATTAAAAAATAAGGAGGAAAAGGTTTGCTTAAATAACTTTCAATATTTGCATCTTTAGCCTGTGATACTTCAACTTCATTTAACCCAACAGTCATTAAAACAACAGGCGTTTTATAGTTTTTAGATACTGGATTCTTCCTTAACTCTATGATAAAATCTAATCCATTGCCATCCGGAAGAAATGTATCAAAAAGTATACAATCGTATTTATTATCCAACGCTTTTTCTGCGTTCCTTAATGTATCAAAAATATCCAATTTTAAATTCCATGATTTAAATAAATCCTTTGCAATTAAAATATTATCAACATTATTCTCAATCATTAAAAAATTAAGTTTCGTCCACATTTCTGGAATTACAGTATTCCTTTGATCGTGAATTAAATTTTCATCAACCTGATCATTCGGTAATTGAAATGGTATTTGGACTCTAAAAACTGAACCCATATTTTTTATGTTTTCAACTGCAATAGATCCTGAAAGCAAATACAATAATTTCTTAATAATCTTAAGCCCTACACCTTCATAATCTGTGCTTCGTTTCTCCTCCTCTCGCTTAAAAATTTCAAAAATTGATTCTAGCTTTTCTTTTTTAATCCCTATTCCTGAATCATCTAGTTCAAATTGCAATCGCGTTTCACCAGCTACAAAAACTACTTCACCTCTTAACCTGATAAAACCTTGACCGGTAAATCTTATTGAATAAATAAATAGCAAAACTATTATCTGATAAATTCGAGTTTGATCTCCACAAATATATTCTGGAAAATCAGCAGAAAGATTAAACAAAAGCTGAATTCCTTTTTTCTTTGTTTTAAGCTTCATCATAGTTTCCAAATCGGATAACAAATTGCGAATCGAAAATAGATTATTGGTTATTTTTACTTTACCAGCGTTAATTACTGACAAACCTAAAGTATCATCAATAATTACAACAAAATTATCAGCCCCTCCCTTGATTAAATCCGAGTAGTCATTTTGTATACCATTCAGAGAAGATTGTTCAAGTAAATAGCAGGCACTCAAAAAGCCAAACAATAATGTTTTAATTTCATGATTGAAATTTGCACGTAATTGTTCTTTAAATTTTGATTGTTCTTCTAATTCTTTTTCTTGAATAGTTAATGCCTCAATTTTTATCTCTAATCTTTTGATAGTTTCATTTAAAGAATCGGAAATAATCTCCTTATCTTTCAATGTTCTTTTTATTTTAAGATTAGAATAAATTAAATTCTTTTGCATTAATTTAATTTCATCAATTAAAAGTTGTTTAGCCTGTTGGTTAATATTTAATACTTCAACTAATTTTATTATTATTTTTTTCTGATTAGTTATCATTAGCTTTTAAATAGATAATTAAAGGCAATTATTTTTCTCGATTTAAAATTAAGCAGGGGCTTCATTATATTAATTATGTGCTCAAGAAGCACAACTACAATTTCTTCAGTGAACAAAAATAGCAAGAGGGTTATTCCCCAAACTTTGAATTTTTATAATTTATTCTTCAACCATTGAACCAGCCATAATTATGAATTGATCCTAATAAAAAATCCAGTGATTCCTCCATTTAATTTTTTCAGGATATAGGCACGCATTTATCTCAATATTATTTGATTAAAAATTGCGGATAAAGACTTGAGTTAATAATCAACAGAATCAAACAAAAAAGACATCTTCGGATGGAATTCATCTACCTCAATTCAGTTAATATCTTTTTCTAAATCTAGAGTATTGTTGACTAGTAAAGTAATTGACTTTATTTCTTTTGGCTTATTATTTAAATGAATATAATTCAAAAAATGTAATAGATACAACACTGGTAATCAAATTGGGAGGGAAGGAGTTTGGGTTCCATTACAAAAGACAAAAACTATGCTAATAGTTTTTTAAAATCCGTTAAGTGTTAATTAATCACGAAACCAATAAATCCTCAAGTCAACTTTTCACTTCCTTAAAAATATATTAAACTTTTGTTAATCATTTAATATCATCGAAATTAAGGGAGTACGGATAATTAATAACCACCATAGATAAAACATAAAATTCTTAGTCTTTCAAAACTATTTTGTAATAAATCTAAATTGAACTCTTATGTTAATTATTTATAATCAATTTAGTTTTACAATTTGTATGTTAGTGTTGTTTCTCAATTTGCAAATAGAAATATATTCGTCGCGTTTATTATTTAAATGACTATTTTATAAACGTCCTCAATGTATCTTAAAAGAAAAAATGCTCAATTAATTTCTCTTATTTTTATTACATTTAACAACAAATTTTGTTTTTTTAACCATCATATTCATATAAACATTGTCCATTAAAATTAAACTAAAAATATTATCCTTTAAGGGCCATTACTGATATAATTAAAGTAAATCTCAACTATTGATCAGGAAAATGTCAATTCTTTGATAAATAAAAATAAAACTCAAGAAAAATACTGATAAGGTTGAGATCAGAATAAAGTAAAATTGTCCAAAATAGAAACATAAAAAGCATACAACTTCAAGTGTATCAATTATTCCCAAACAACCTCCATTTATCAAAACTGAAAAGAGTTTCAAGAAATAAACAAATTATTCAAAATATAGAATCAATACAATTAAAGGAAACATCACTAATTCAAAATCTAAGTAAAAATAAACAGCTATTTTATTGGGAGAAAGAATAAACCTAGATTATAATTCAATTATTTCATTTAAAATTTACTTATTGAAGGTGAGAAATATTATTTTTACTTATAATAAAAAATTATTTGTAGTGTATTTGTAGTAAGGGTTTACTTGAAAATAAACAATATAAAAGTGAACCTTATGCAATAACATTTTTAATTTAAACTAATCTCTTTTTCAGAGTAAAGATATATAAAACTATAGGGCGTGTGTTAGTTATCATTACGGAACAGTCGGTTAAATTATCGACTGTTCTTTTTTATAAAAGACCATTTATATTTAAAATAAACGAACGATCATTTTTTTGCCTTATTCTTTTGCTCAGATTTTATAATTAAGCGAAGTGATTGATCGTAGGTAAAGTAATTCCAAACCCAATTTAAAAAAACAAAAACTTTATTCTTAACTCCAATCAAAGAAAACAGGTGAACAATCAACCAAACAACCCAAGCAAAAAAACCTTTAAAC
Source organism: Saprospiraceae bacterium (assembly GCA_029251525.1). Taxonomy (GTDB): domain Bacteria; phylum Bacteroidota; class Bacteroidia; order Chitinophagales; family Saprospiraceae; genus CAJQQY01. Next base: position 225,995 of record JAQXDE010000032.1, read on the forward strand.
TTAAATCTTGGCAAATCCACTACTGCCCTATTTCTACCAATCGTTGCCATTGATCCCAAATCTTTATAAAAAAATGGCTCATTCTTTTTTCCCTTTAATTTATTTTTCAAATTTTCTGACAACTTATTAGCTTGTTGAATTGCTACTTGTGCTACTTGAGGGTGTCCTTTTGGATAGTTTTCTTCCTCCATATATGCAATGTCTCCAAGAGCATAAATATTAGAAAACCCTTCAATTTGATTAAACCTATTCACTTTCAACCTATTTCCATAGGTCAATATTTTATCTGGCAATCCATTAATTTTGTTTCCTGTAATTCCTGCAGCCCAAATAACTTTTTGAGCTTGAATTTTTGTATCATTTGCTAGGTAAACATGTTCACCATCAAAATCTGTTACTCTTGTATTTAGTATTACTTTTACTCCAAGATTTTCTAAAAATAATTTTGCACCTTTAGAAGCGTCTGACGACATTCCTTGGAGTAAACAAGAGGAGCTCTGTATTAAATAAATGTCAATTTCATTAAAATCTAATTCATTATAATCTTTAGGAATTATATACTTTTTCATTTCAGCTAGTGCTCCTGCCACCTCGACTCCAGTAGGACCTCCTCCTACAATAACAATATCAATCAAACCTTGTCTTTCTATAAAATCTGTTGTGGAAATGGCTTTCTCATAATCAGACAATATTCGATTACGTAAATATAATGCCTCTGAAACTGACTTCATTGAAATGCATTTCTCTTCTAAATTTTTATTTCCATAAAAATTAGTCTTAGCACCAATTGAAATTACTAAATGATCATATTCTAATATTCCAAGAGGTGTCGTGATCTGATTATTTTCAGAATCAATATCTGTGACCTCTGTTACTCTAATGAATACATTTTTTTTCCTCTGAAAAATTTTACGTAAAGGAAAAGCAATAGAACTTGGTTCCAAGCCCGCCATTGCTACTTGATAAAATAATGGCTGAAATTGATGATAATTATTTTTATCTATTAATATGATCTGGTAGTTAGTTTTTGCTAATTTTCGAGCTAGACTAAGTCCCCCAAAACCAGCTCCAACAATTACAATTCTTGGTTCTTTTGTATTTGGAATATTAAAAATCATAGATTACTATTTTTCACAAAATACGAGAAATCATTATTAAAACAGACCGTATTTTTATTAAAAAAAATTCATTTAGAATGATTTTTTTTCTAGACTACAAAAATTAAACATATCTAGACACATTGGCATTATACTTGATATGTTTTGTTCAGATGATTGAAATAATTAATGTATTTAGTGACCATTTTTGACTGCTTTCAATCGCCTTACCCTAGATGTTCAATCAGGTTTTTAATTCTCAAAAAGATATATTGTAACCCCGAGATTTCTGAATTGTCTTTTCTTCTTTGAGTGTTTCACCTTCAAGATATTTCTATTTTTTCTATTTCATTTTTAACCATTTGAATTAGATGTCGATAACAAAATTTTAAATTCCATTAACCTATTTAGATTAGATGGATGATGTTTTTTAAAATTAAAATCGATTAAAATATTGTTTATCATTTACTTAAGTAGATGATAAACAATACTTTAATTATCTACAACTATAATTTTACTTTATATCCAATTAATTACAATCACTATGCAACCACTAAAAATAAAACTATTTGTAATTTTCTCTTTAATTTGTTTTGTCGCTCTTGGGCAAAATAATGTTTTGTTAGAGGGCTATGTATCTGCAGAAAATAATCGAGGATTTGTTAAAAACGCAGAAGTCAAAATACTAGACCATCTTACCCATAAACTACAGGCAAAAATAACCACAGGAATTAATGGCAATTTTGCAATAAAAGTTCCTAAAGGGAATAAATTTAAAGTTATTGTCGTTCACAAAAATTATATTGATGCAGAAAAAATTGTTTCCACAATTGGATTAAAAGCTGCTAAAAAGATGACTGTAAATATCAAAATGGAACATAAACCTGGATATATTTTCGATGTTACAATGACAGAATCTAATCATAAAGGAACAGCTCTTTTACCTTCAATTGATAGTGCTAGAATTGAAGTCTACAATAATACAAATAGGAAGGAAGAATTAGTCTTATTAGACCATCCATCATCAGTATTTAATTTCTTTTTTGAAAAGGGAAATCATTACACAATTATGATTAGGAAAAAAGGATATTTCAACAAAAGAATTGAAGCATACGTCGACGTAGATAATTGCATATTATGTTTTGATGGTTTGAGTATGAATGGTGTCTCTGAAATAATGACTGATGGAAATAAAATGGGAACTTTTTTAGCGAATATCGAAATGGAACCTATTGAAGTAAATAAGACTTATGATATTGAAAATATTTATTACGATTTCGACAAATGGAATATTCGCCCCGATGCCTCTGTTGAATTAGATAAATTGCAAACCATTTTAAAAGATAACCAACATGTAATTGTTGAAATGGGATCACATACTGATGCACGCGGAAATGATGATTATAATTTGATTTTATCAGATAAGAGAGCCAAAGCAGCTGTTGAATATTTAGCTACAAAAGAAGGAATTGATATTGAAAGATTACAGGCAAAGGGATATGGTGAAGAGCAACTTGTTAATCGATGTACAAATGGTGTAAATTGTACAGAAAAAGAACATCAACGTAATCGGAGAACTGCCTTAAAAATTATTGGAACTATCGATATTGACCCACTTGATGAAAAAAGCTTGAAAGAAATAATCGATTCTGAACAAATGGAGCAATTAATGTCCATAAAAAATTAACCTAATATATATATATTAAAATATCAATAAACTAAAAGAGTGAGTAATTGTAACAATACAATTACTCACTCTTTTTTTTGGGAAAAACTTAAGCTGTATTTACCTAATTACCACCTCATCTATATAATTTTCTCCTAACTCATCATTCATCATTCTTTTAACTTTATCTTTTGCAAAAGAAAGCTCTTGTTTCAAAGGAGCTGAATCGATAGTAACAAATAACTTCCTATTTCGAATAGAGATGCGTGACGTATATTTTGAAATAGTTGATCCCATTAAAGTTTCCCAAGTAGTTGCTAGTTTATTTTTATATAATTTTGATTTATATTTATACCCACCGACTAAGTTTTTTAAAACTTCATCAATTCGCTTGTCATTATGTTTTTTCATGAAACAAAACTATTCTTTAATTTTCAAAAGTTATAATTATTCGATCTAGATTTTTCTAAATAATTCTATTCCTTCAGTTCTCCATTTTCAATATAGAATTTTTTATAATCTGTTGCGAAGTTTTTTATAATTTCCTCTACCCTATTTTCATGGGTATCAGTGATGAAAACCTGTCCAAAATTCTTCTCTAAAATCAACTTAATCAATTGTTGAACACGGCCTTCATCTAATTTATCAAAAATATCATCCATCAATAGGATAGGGTTAGAAATATGGTTTTTTTTCAAAAAATCATATTGAGCCAACTTCATCGATAATACATAAGACTTTAATTGTCCTTGCGAGCCAAATTTTCGCAATAGATGAGTCTCAATTCGAAATACCAAATCATCTTTGTGAATTCCGCAGGTAGTACGAGTGAGAATTCTATCTTTTTCCCTTGATTCTTTTAATTGATTAGCAAAATCTCCGTACTTTAAACTAGAGGAATAGATACAATCTATTTTTTCTTGACCACTCGAAATATCTTGATAAAACTCTTTAAACACAGGACGAAAGGAATTAATAAATTCTTTTCTTTTCTCAAAAATAACCTGAGCAGGTCCAATTAATTGTTGATCATAAATATCAACTAACTCAGCATTAAAAGAGCGGGTTTCTGCAAATTTTTTTAAAGCAGAATTCCTCTGTTTTAAAATCTTATTGTAAGTAATTAGATTTTTCAAATAATCTCCATCCAATTGCGATAAAGTATTATCCAAAAATCTACGCCGTTCTTCACTTCCTTCTGTTGCCATCAATGTATCGTCTGGAACGATAATAACAACTGGTATCATCCCAATATGCTCGGACAATTTTTGATAAGCAACATCATCTTTTTCAATCTCTTTATTTTTACCAGGCTGAACTTTTGCAACAATTTTAATTTTAGATTTACTTTTTTTTTCTATTTTTTTCTCATTTAGAAAATAGCCTTCCAACCTAAAAAATTCCGTTGAGTGTTTCACCACATTTCGATCATTTACACCTCGGTGACTTTTACACATACAGAGATAATATATTGCATCCAATAGGTTCGTTTTACCCATTCCATTTTTCCCAACAAAGCAATTTAATCGCTCGCTGAAAACAAATTGACCAGAATCATAATTTTTAAACTGGGTTAATTTAAGTCCTTGAATTTTCATATATAAAACTGCCTTTTACAGGCAAAAAAATAATTATTTGTATCGCTCCAAATTAATATTAAAGTTGGATATTTCAATCAAAAACAAATGAATTTTGCAGATTCTAAATTTAGAATTATCTTTATGGTTCAATTCAATCACATTTTTTCAAAAATTAGAATTTAACATGACGAAAGTAGTTGAAAAAGTATCAAAAAGAGGTAAAAAGACACCAAAATATAACAAAGAGACTTATTTAACATGGTATGAAACCATGCTCAGGATTCGCCGGTTTGAAGAAAAATCCTTGCAAAAATATGGACAAGAACAAATTCGTGGTTTTCTCCACGTATATATAGGTCAGGAAGCAATCGCAGCTGGATTGGTTTCAGCCATAAAAAAAGAGGATGCCATAGTTACTGCTTACCGTCAACATGGTTTGGCTATCAGTCGAGGGATTTCCACAAAAAAATGTATGGCTGAATTGTATGGTAAGAAAACAGGAATAGTAAAAGGAAAAGGTGGATCGATGCACTTCTTCTCAAAAGAACACAGATTCTTTGGAGGAAATGGAATTGTTGGAGCTCAAATTCCAATTGGAACTGGTATTGGTTTCGCAGAAAAATATCGAGGAACTGACTTACTTTGTGTAACTATGTTTGGCGACGGAGCTGCTCGACAAGGAGCATTATACGAATCATTTAATATGGCAATGACTTGGAAATTACCCGTGCTTTATATTTGTGAAAACAATCATTATGCAATGGGGACTTCTGTAGAACGAACAAGTAATGTTGCTGATATATACAAAGTAGGTAGTGCGTTTGATATGCCAAGTGAAGCAGTAGATGGAATGTCCCCAGAGTCTGTACACGAAGCTTTATCTAGAGCTGCAGAACATATCCGTTCAGGAAAAGGGCCTTACTTTTTAGAAATAAAAACTTATAGGTATAAAGGGCATTCAGTTTCTGATCCAGGAACTTACAGAACCAAAGATGAATTAAAAGAATATCAAAGTATCGATCCTATAAAGGTAACAGAGAAAAAGATATTAGAAGGAAATATCGCCACTGCTGAAGAAATTAAAGCTATCAAAGACAAAATCAAAGCGGAAATAAACGAGGCTGTGGAATTTGCTGAAAACTCTGATTTCCCTGATGGAGATAACTTGTTTGAAGATAATTACATGCAAGAAGATTATCCATATACAAGCTAGTCCTATTTAGATATACAGAAAAACCTCCTGTGAAAATGTTTTCGCAGGAGGTTTTGTTTTCGATTGACCCCAGATTTTTATGCATTTTAATGTGTTGTTATTTTCCATTCCGTCCTCCTGGGGGTCCTCCACCTCGTCCACCTCTAGTTCTTCTTTGTTCTCTTTTAATTTCAAGATATTTGGCAAATTGTTCCTTCGTCATTACACTTGACAATTCGGTATTTTGTTCCTTTTGTTGTTTTTGCATTTCACTTCTCACTATTCCTCTATCTCCATTATTTTTTTCCCAAAGTTCTCTTCTTTTTACTTGATACTTAGCTAAGATCTCTTCGACTTTTACTATCTGCGCTTCTGACAAATTAAGTTGTGCGTAAAATTCCTTTTGCCTTCTTTTCTGTGCTTCTGGATTACGTTTTCCTTTGCGGCTTTGTCTTCCCTCTCTTTCTGTTTTAGTTATTTCCAAAGGAACAGCCTCGGAAATAGTTACGTCAGCTGATTTTTTATTGCAACTAAGCAAGATTAAAAGAGCAAAAAATAAAAATGATACTCTAAATAATTCCATGTATTTAATTTTGGTTTTATTAAAATAATTTTTGATTAAAAAAAAACAAAATAGATAGCTTTCTAAAAAATAATTTCGTGGTACTTTAGATTTTATTCATCTCTTTGATGTTTAAATTATAAAAAACTTGCGATTGAACTTGTAGCAGCTGGTCTTTTCTTTACCTAAAACATACATTCTTCTGTAAACTAAATCAAAAATTATGAAAAAACTCAACTGTAAATAATTATTTAGCGGCTAATTCTTTAAGTATTGGATGTTAACTTTTACCTCCAAAATCACTTGAATAATTTTTCCTACAGGATATCTTCCCAATTAATCCTATAATTACTTAGGAATTTTTGGAAGCCTTGATAAATCTCAATAGTTGGAGGAGGAACATCCCTCCCTTCTTTTGAATTAATCTAATACTTTTGATTTCACCTTTATATATCAAATGAAAAAAGAGAAAGATCCTTTAAAATTACACGATTATTTCCAAATATAATGACTTCATGAAATGAAGATGAAATAGTAATATATAAATATCAAAAAGTCCTGCTAGAAAATATCTAAGCAGGACTTTTTTTAGAAATGAGGTTAAACAAATATTTCTATTTTATTTAACAGCTTCTTTTACTTGAACAATAGATTTTAATTTCTCCACTAAGATCCTCACTTCGTCCATTGTATTATATTTTGAGAAAGAAAAACGAATAGATTTTCGATTAGGATCTGCTTGTATTTTCTCTAAAACATGTGAACCTTTTTCAGCACCTGAACTACACGCACTTCCTCCGGAGGCACATATCCCTAAAATATCTAAATTTAATAGTAACAGTTCAGATTTGGGTGAAGGTGGAAAGGAAACAGACAATGTTTTAAAATGGAAATCTCCTTCATGATCTCCATTAAAATGAATATCTTCAAAATGCTCCTTTAATTCACTTTTCAAATACATCCTTAAACCCAAGGTATGTTCTCGAGTCCTTTCCAAGCCTCCATAAGACAATTCTAAGGCTTTAGCCATGCCTGCTATTCCATAGATATTTTCAGTACCTGCTCTCATATTTCTTTCTTGAGCACCACCATTAATTATAGGTTTAACAAGATTATCCCCATTTATGTAAATAAATCCAACTCCTTTTGGACCATGAAACTTATGAGCTGCCCCTGCTAAGAAATTGATTTTAGTTTCGTCAACATTAATCGGAAAATACCCCATAGTTTGAACAGTATCAGAATGAAAATAAACATCGTGTTCAACACATATATCTGACACTTTTTTTAGATCTAGCATAGTCCCTATCTCATTATTACAATGCATCAGACTAACTAGTGTTTTACCTGAATCCTCTGAAACTAAGTCCTCCAAATGGGCTAAATCAACTCTACCTTTTTTATCAATATTTACAAATTCAACTTTTACATTAGACTCCTTTGCTAACGCTTCTAAAGTATGCAAAATGCAATGGTGCTCAATCTGAGATGTAATAATTCTTGTTACATCAAGGTCACGTATTGCACATTTTAATACCATATTATTCGCCTCGGTTCCTCCAGAGGTGAAAAATATTTCACCAATTGACGCCCCAATAATATTGGCAATTTTTTTTCGAGCCTCTTCGATCACCGTTCTGGCCTCTCGTCCTTCTTTATGAATAGAAGAGGGGTTACCGTAATGGTTTCGCATCAAATCAGACATGAAGTCAATCACTTCTCCACTTATCGGAGTGGTTGCTGCATTATCGAAATAAATTCTTTTCATTATATGTTCGTTTTTTCTTTAAATAGCTTGATTAAAATTTCTATTTAATTTAATATTCCGACTTTAACTATTGGCTAAAAATAAAATCGCAAATTTAGATATTTTTGTTTTAAAAACTTTAATTGTAGGGTTGAAAATACTTAGTTTTTTTTTTTAAATGGCTGGGTGGGAATTGGATTAAAATAAATTACTACCTTTTGACCTATTTCTTTTAAAATATAATCATCAAAGTTATATATTTTAAAAGGTTAAAAAAACATATAACTTTTTAAAATTACGAAATCTATTTTAAAATTGAAATAGAAAAATTAGGAATTCTAGGCTACTAAAGACCTAAATCACTAATCAATTAAACTATGATTGCAGTACCTTTTTCTATGAATCGGTATTTAACCTGACAACTTACTTACTATTATTTTTTATACTTTAAGTTATGTGTTATCTAAACTATTTGAGGTTCATTATTTTCAGGATAGGCCCTTGACTTAAGCTTTAATAACCTTTCTATAAAGAATAATTTGGGATCATTGAAAGATATGATCAACCATTATAGTGATGGTACTCAAACTAACCTTATTTTAGATTTGAGTTTCACTAATGGAAATGGAGAGCCAAGAAAATTAGATTTGACTGAAACTGGGGGAAAAGTGTTGGTTGCTTAAATTGAAACATTAACCGATAAAGGTTTCATCACTATTGTTAAATGAATTGATCCGGTTAAATAATTGTCAATGGTAATATAAAGAAATATTAAAACTATTAGGTTTATGCTTCATGCTGAATAGTGATTTTACTTTAATTCAAAGTAAAACAAATAAGCCCTTTCCAACTGTGTGAAAAGGGCTTATATTTTTTTGAGCAAAACAAATTAATTCATATTAAAACAGAATTAACCATTAATAACTTTCTTAACAAGATCAGCAGCCTCTTGCAAAAGAATTGCAGAGTGTACCTCCAAACCTGATTCATCAATAATCGTTTTTGCTATATCAGCATTTGTTCCCTGGAGTCTAACAATAATTGGAACATTAATATTACCCATGTTTTTGTATGCATCCACAACACCCTGGGCTACTCGATCACATCGAACGATACCTCCAAAAATATTGATCAAAATTGCTTTTACTTCAGGATCCTTCAATATAATCCTAAAGGCTTTTTCAACTCTTTCTGCATCAGCAGTTCCTCCAACATCTAGAAAATTAGCAGGCTCTCCACCAGACAATTTAATAATGTCCATCGTTGCCATAGCCAGTCCCGCACCATTTACCATACAACCTACATTTCCGTCCAAGTTTACATAGTTTAAGCCAAAACTCTTGGCTTCTACCTCAGTTGGATCTTCCTCGTCTGTATCTCTTAATATTGCTAAATCTTTATGCCTGTATAGAGCATTCTCATCTAGAGCAACCTTACAATCAACCGCAACAATTCTATCATCCGCAGTTCTGATACAAGGATTAATTTCAAACATAGAAGAATCAGATCCTAAAAATGCTTTATAAAGGTTAGAAATGAATTTAGTCATATTTTTAAACGCCAAACCACTTAACCCTAAATTGAAAGCAACCTTTCGCAATTGGTAGCCTTGCAGTCCTAAAGTAGGATCAATAAATTCTTTATGCACTAAATCTGGAGTTTCTTCTGCAACAGCTTCAATATCCATTCCTCCTTCAGTGGAGTAAATAATCACATTCTTCCGAGAACCTCTATCAAACAAAATAGAAATATAAAATTCTTTACACTCATCAAAATTGGGCCGATAAGCATCTTCAGCAATCAACACCTTTCTAACTAATTTTCCTTCTCCTTCCAATCCTCCTGGGGTTTGAGGTGTTTTTAACATCATCCCCAAGATACTAGCAGCAGTTTCTTCAGCATCTTCCGTACTCTTAACTACTTTAACTCCACCACCTTTTCCACGTCCACCAGCGTGAATTTGAGCTTTAACTACAGCGAACTTAGTTCCGGTTTCTTCTGCAATTTTATTGTAAGCTGTAACTGCAGCTTCAACAGATTCAGCAACTATTCCTTCTTGGATTTCGATACCATAGCTTTTTAATAATTCTTTCCCTTGATATTCATGTAAATTCATATGAGAATTTTTTCTATGTTAAAATGGTTTAATAATAAAAATGCAAAAGTAATAGAAATTACATTGAAAATGAAAATTGATGTAGAAAACTTCAGGAAGTTTTTTCTAAAAAAAAGCGATTGACTTTGAGAAAATCAATCGCTTTTTTACTAAATAAATCAAAGAATTAACGAGTCACAAAAACTTTATCTGTCAACACTCCATTTTCAGATTCGATAGAAATAATATACATTCCTTCACTCAAATCATTTATTGAAAGTTGATGATTAGTTCTTCCAATAGCAAAAGTAGTATTTACCTCTTTTAATCTTTGTCCAGACAAATTGTAAACATTAATAACCGCATCAAATGAATCATTTGTTTCAATACTAACATTTAAAAGCTCTCCATTACCTACTGGATTAGGAGAAATTGTATGATTCAATACCTCTTTGATATCAAGTATGCCTGTAATTGAACCAGTTTTAAAACTGGTGGATGCTACATCTCCTGTGCATAAATTCCCCTCTTTGATTGGCTTTATTCTCCAGTAATAAGTTTTATTTGCATCAAATACATCCTCGAATTCAACATAAGTACCACCACTAACAAATTTAAGCTGTGGATCAAAAGAGAATGTTGGTTGTCTATCAACTTCAACAAAATATGACGTTGCACCAGCAACAGGTTCCCAATCAAATCCAACGATATTGAAAAGAGGGGTTTCTTCTCCATTAATTGGAAAATTTTGAGTCACCGCTTCTGTGAATGGAGTAATATCTAAATCTAAGGTAGTTTGCAAACTAGGTCGGTTATCTAGGTCAGCAGCAATAGCAGCTTTTTGTTCAGGTGTGAATTCAGTAGCACAACCTGTGAAATAGGCCATGTAATTTTCTTCTTGAACAGTTGGACCAACGTTTTCTCCATTTGGATCGTTCACCACATCAGTAAAATTACAATTTGGCCAACCAAACCCAAATAAATAATTTGGTTTAGTATCACAAAAACCATCCGCTGCAAAAGTACAATTACTTCCATTTAATAATTCTGTCTTAACCCCCCCAGGAGAATTAAGTGGAGCAGGATCACCATGCACATCAGGATCATATGGGTCACCGTCCCAACCTAAAAATGGATGGGCAAGTGTGAAAAAATGCCCTAGTTCGTGGGTTAGAGTTTCTACCTTAGCGGCACTGACTTCACTTCTTTTTAGCACCAACCAATCAAATATTGGCGAATAAAACCCTAAAGTTTGACCTAAACCACCCGGGATATCCTTTGTAATGAAAATATTAATCGCATTTAAAACCTTTTGCTGAGTCATGACAGTTTGAGCGAAAGGATTATTATTTGGACCACCTATATTTGGATTACTATTTACGGATGTACTTTGAACCATATTGAATTTATCCTTCATATAAAATTGGATATCTTGATCCAAGTAATCCTCATTAAGAGCACATAGCATTTCGAACACCTTTACAGCATTTACTCGATTTCCTCCATCATTATCTTCTAAAATGTGAAATTGAATAGGCACCCACATAACCCCTGTTCTTACTTGAACAGAATTAACAGCATTCGCCCGATTTTGCATCATTCTTTCTTTAATAATAATTTGCTCATTTGTTGTCATGCCACAATATCCATTTTGAGCAAATATATCCACAGAAAAAAATGTAGAAATCGCAATTAAGATAAGTAAAGTCTTTTTCATATTTATCAGTTGTAATATTTAGTAGAATAATAAATTTAGACAAAACTATAAAAAAATACTTATACCAACTGTAATAATTAGTCAGTTGGATGACTGGTACTAAAAAAATTCCTACTTTTGCACCGATTTTGAACAACCATCATATGATGGCCATCATATTATATTTTATTAAATCACAAATCTGATTAACAAATGAGTAAAGTGACTGTAGTTGGAGCTGGAAATGTTGGTGCAACCGTTGCCAATGTACTTGCTCACAAAGACATCGTTAAAGAAGTCGTACTTCTTGACATTAGAGGCGACTTCGCCAAAGGTAAAGCTCTCGATACTTGGGAACAAGCACCTATTGATTATTACAGCACCATGGTACGTGGTACTGATAATTACAAAGACACTAAAAATTCTGACATTGTTGTTATCACAGCTGGTATTCCTCGTAAGCCTGGGATGAGTAGAGATGACTTGATCTCTACGAATGCAAAAATCGTAGCTTCTGTGACGAAGTCGATTATTAAGTATTCTAAAAAACCAATTATCATCGTGGTTTCTAATCCTTTAGATGTAATGACTTATGCTGCTTGGAAAGCTTCAGGTTTGGATGCATCACGAGTAATGGGAATGGCAGGTATTTTAGATACCGCACGTTATCGGGCATTTTTGGCGGAAGAATTAAATGTTTCTCCAAAAGATTTGCAAGCGGTATTAATGGGTGGACATGGCGATACTATGGTTCCTTTACCGAGATACACAACAGTTGCAGGTATCCCAGTAACTGAAATGATTGATAAAGACAAATTGAAGGCTATTGTTGAAAGAACTAAAAAAGGTGGTGGAGAACTCGTTAAGTTGATGGGAACCTCTGCTTGGTATGCACCAGGTGCTGCTGCTGCTCAAATGGTTGAATCTATTATTAAGGATGATAATCGTATTTTCCCTTGTTGTGTAAGATTGACAGGTGAGTATGGTTTAAAAAATATTTTCCTTGGGGTTCCGGTAAAACTAGGGAAAGATGGAATAACCCAGAAACTCGAATTGAAACTGAATAAAACAGAAATGAAGTCGCTACACAAATCTGCTGATGCAGTAAAATCAGTGATGAAGACTTTTGAAAAAATGAAAATTTCTTAGTTTTTAATTTTTTATTAAAAATTAAAACCCTAGTCTTTTCATAGAGTCTGGGGTTTTTTTCATAATTTTTTCAGATTTTCCGGGATTATATTTTTTGGTATCTTAACTTTATAATTCTGAGAAAAAACTATCAATTTTTGGTGATCTAATAAGTACATGACAAGAACTTATTTTTAGCTCTTCATTTTAAAACAATTAATTAGTAATATTGTTATTTAATGTTAATTTGCTTATAATTTTAACAAACAAAAATAAGGAAAGGTATTTATATTTGTTTGACAAAATTAATTTTAAATTTTTTCTTTTTTTATAAACATACACTGAATGATTTCGGCAGATATAGACTTAAGAATTGCCTCCGAGATGGCAACCAACACCAACTCAAATTTAAAAAATCTTTCCGACAATAAGCCTGTCTTACTTGTTTTCTTAAGACATTTTGGGTGTGTATTTTGCAAAGAAGCCATGGCCGATTTGTCAAAGTTGAAAAGCGAAATTTTTAACAAAAACTTCCAATTAGCCTTTGTCCACATGGCTGAAAACGAAACAGCTGAAAAGTATCTCAATGATTTTGGCTTAGGAGATTGTGTACACATTAGCGATCCAGATTGTAAATTTTACACAGCTTTTAGATTAACTAAAGGAAGTTTCTCTCAACTATATGGTTTGCAAACATGGATACGTGGTTTTTCAAAAGACCTTAATGATTATAAATTAGAAAAAGCTAAACAATTGGGGGATTCAACTCAAATGCCAGGAATTTTCATCATTTATAAAGGTACAATTACCCAACACTATATTCATAAATTTGCAGCAGATCGTCCTGACTACCTAGCTCTTATGGACAGTTGTGAAATAAATTAACCTACACTTTCTTTCAAACTAGACTCTCAAATTCAAATACATGATCGGATGGAGGTTTTCCAATTTTGTTCCCGAAAATGAAGGAACTATTTTTGACCAATTACTCAAATTATTTCAAGAAATATTAGTCTACACTGCTGGAAATGTAAGTGAAGCACTCAGTTGGTTAACGGAACTGGACAAGGAGTATAAGATCACAGATGAAAATTATGGGATGGCTGATTTCATCCAAGACCTAATTGATAAAGGTTATATTCAAAATCCTGATGAGCAGAATGATGGTTTTACCATTACTGCAAAAATGGAAATATCAATGCGGCAAAAAGCATTGGATGATATTTTTGATCAAGTAAAAAAATCGAAAGACGGAAAACATAATACAAGACATACAGGAAAAGGTGATGAGCATACCGCAGATATGCGACCATACGAATTTGGTGATAGTTTGGAAAATATAGCTATGTCTGAGTCCCTCAAAAATGCGCAACTCAATCATGGAATTGATGAATTTAGATTAACCAATGGTGACTTAGAAGTTCAAGAAACATATTATCAAAGTCAGATGAGCACGGTTTTGATGATAGATATTTCACACTCGATGATTTTGTATGGAGAGGATAGAATTACCCCTGCAAAAAAAGTTGCCATGGCTCTTGCAGAATTAATTACCACTCGTTATCCTAAAGATACTTTGGACATTATTGTTTTTGGAAATGATGCTTGGCAAATACAAATCAAAGATCTTCCCTACCTCGAAGTTGGCCCCTATCATACAAACACTGTTGCGGGAATGGAACTAGCTATGGACCTACTCCGACGGAGACGAAACCCTAATAAACAGATTTTTATGATAACAGATGGGAAGCCAACATGTATCAAAAAAGGTAAAAAGTATTATAAAAATAGCTTCGGTCTGGATCGAAAAATTGTAAATCGAACACTCAACTTAGCAACACGCTGTAGAAAATTAGATATTCCAATAACGACTTTTATGATCGCACGAGATCCTTATTTGATGCAATTTGTAGATCAATTCACAAAGGCTAATAACGGGAAAGCTTTTTATAGTTCGTTAAAAGGGTTAGGTGAGTTTATTTTTATGGATTACAAAAATAATAAAAAGCGGAGAAAGTAAATTGTAAATCAATAAGCTTTTAGGTCTTGTAATTTGCCTCCATTAATTTCGAAATACTTGCTATCTATATCCTCTAACTCAAAAAAAGAACCCCTTCAGTTTAGAAAATATCGAATAAAATTTTCAGTTGCCTTTTTTCACCCGAATTCACTAAATTCTTTAAGTCAAATAATTTTAGAATCAATTTCTGTTAAAAAGTTGCTCTTGTTTACCAATTTTTAGGATGACGTTCAATACTTCTTATTTTCTTTGATAATTGAATTCTTACATTAGCCATTCCATTTATTTTAATTTTCCTCTGCACTTTAAGTGTAATTAATGCCTTATTTTTTAAGGTGATCCACTTTTTACTAAAAGAAGTTTTCGGGCCAAAAAAACTAAATTTCCTGTTTGCAACTCGCCTTTATTTTCGAGATAATCTTCAAAAGTACTATAAACAAAAAGGCTATTTTGAGCATAAAATACAGTAGCTGAAATAATTAAAAGAAAGAACACAAAGTATTTTACGAAGATTAATTTTGTTGAAATTGAAATAAATTTTAAATTAAATTTTTTCTACAAAAAAAACGCGACCTGAAAAACAAAGTGTGCGAAGGATGATTTTTTCTATACATGACAACGGATATGTTTTTTAATTTGTATTTAAAATTTGGGATACATAATTCTAGGTCTTTTCTGATTATCAAATATGCCACTCGAATAAATAATAACTAACTCAACTGCTACCCTCCCCTTCAAAGAAATATTTAATTCTGTAAAATTGACATCGTAGCTAAAACTAAATCCAACATCTCCATAATACTCTCCACTATTAATAAAATCCTCAATGACCAATATAGTGACCAATATATAAGAACACATAGTATTTGTGTTGGTTGCTATTTTTGCTACATCATACTATCCTAGAGTGGTATAAGTGAAACTTGATTTATTGCAGTCGAATTAAAATTTGGGGCAACTCCAAAGTCCCAATAAAACTCAAGATTAGCAACCATTGCAGTTGTATTTGTAAAATTAACCGTATGGGGAAGAGCACAATCAATTGATTCATTAGCTGTAAAACTCAAACTTGGTGTATTGATTACCTCTATAGCACTCAGATTTGGAATGGTCTACTCACATCCATTCTTATCAAAAACCCTTACAATTTGTATGAAGTTACCAGAGGTTGTATAAATATGATTTTCGACCATATTTGTCGAATCATTTCCATTTTGATTTACAGCCGTTCCATCACCCAAATCCCAAACCACAGAATCTATACTCGAGGAAGAAGTTAAAGTTAAAGTAAAACTAACAGTAAAGGGACTACACCCTATATCCAAATCATTATCTAAAGTAGTTGTTGGTAAATCGAAAATAAATATTCCTTCACAATAGCTTACTGTTGATCCAAAGCTGTCTGCAAAATTAATGTAAATATTAAAGGTTCCTCAAGTGGGATAAGTTCGAATCGATTCTGCCTAATTCGAAAATGAAATACCATGGACTTTCTAGTCATAAGTTGGATTTGATAAATTAAATTATGAATAAAAACTTTCTGTAGCTGGAGCATACGGAACACCTAAACCACTCTCAAATTGGTAAGTAAAAAGTATGACTTGACTTATTACGAAAAATGTTAAAAAGATTATTGACAATAGGACAAGCACCTTTTTAAAGGAATTAAAGAGCATATCCAAAATATTAATTTCATGAAATAATCAACAAAAAATTCGTTGGGAATCAGGTTATAATTATTAGGGATAAAATGTGGGGATTAAAAATAACTTTTCCGCCATTATAATAATAAAATTTGCAATTTTAAAAACTAGATTTGCGTTAACAAGTTATATTATCTTTAAAATGTATAAACTGTGCACGTATGAAAAAGTTACTAATATTATTTTTTTGCTCATCATGTTTTTTAGGAATCTTCGCACAGACTCCCAGAGCTCAATCCCTGGACAACGCCTCATTTGATCAAATAAAAATAGTCGAAGATACTCTCGGAGCATTGGGTTTTTTGATGGTAAATGACTCTTTACCAGAGCATCGTTTTGGTGCCTGCAAAAAATTTATTCCAAAATTAGTTCAAGCTTTAAAAAATAAAAACTCATTTAATTACTCTTTTGATCGACTTAACACTATTTCTATTTTATATCCACCTGATAGTACTTTTAGAATTATAACTTGGCAGTTATATGTCGACAAAAATACTTACCATCAGTATGGTGCTATCCAAATGAACACATCTGACTTGAAATTGCACAGACTTCTCGATCGACCGGGAAACCCAATCAATATTGAAACTACAGAACTTAATTCCGAACAATGGCTAGGAGCCGTTTACTATAATATTTACCAATTTGAAACTCCGGATGGTCCACAATATTTACTTTTCGGTTTTGATGGAAAATCATTTTTCTCAAAAAGAAAAGTTCTTGACGTATTAAAATTTAGGAATGGAAAACCATTTTTTGGTTCTCCAGTTTTTGTAAAACAGACGGAAAATCAACCATCTATCATACAAACAAGATTAGTCTTAAATTATTCAGCAGAATCGTCCGTAAAGCTTAATTATGATCTACATTTAGAAATGATAATTTTCGACCATTTAACTCAGCAACCCAGTCCATTTCCTGGTGAAGATTTTACATACATACCAGACGGAACATACGAAGGCTATCAATTGAAGAATGGTATCTGGGAGTATCAAGAGAAAATTTTTGACCATAAATATGAAATGAATGAATTCCCAGTACCAGAACCAATTCTTGGCGGTGATCGAAAAAGTAGAAAGAACATATTAGGAAAAAAAAATAATTAATCAATTCCTTAAATGTCCAAATTATGAAATAATAATTTGGACATTTTTATTTAGATTATAAAAACCTACCTTTCGAAAATGAAATCACATAAGATCCTTTTTGAAAAAACTGCTCACTATTTCACTCTTGGAGAAGCAAATAAAAACACCAAATACTTTTGGTTAGTCACCCATGGATATGGTCAATTAGCCAGCAAATTCATTTACAAATTTGACCAACTTAATTTAACTGAAAATTTCATTTTAGCACCAGAAGGTTTATCGAGATTTTATTGGAATCGTTCTGCCCCTAACCCAGTCGGCTCTAGTTGGATGACCAAAGAAAACCGCTTAGATGAAATTGCAGATTATACTCGTTTTATAAAAAAATTATATGAAAAATATAAATCTCAAATGTCAGATGATGTAAAAATTATTATGCTTGGTTTTTCTCAGGGCTGTGCAACACAGATTCGATGGATTACAAGAGAATTTCCAGATTTTGATCATTTAATTTTATGGGCAGGTTTACTTCCTGAAGATATAGATTACACCCCACACAAAAATTATTATTCCACTAAAAACCTTAAATGGGTTTACGGTAGTGAAGATGAATTTCTTAAAGAGAAACATATCATATGGCACCAACAGTTTATGAAAGAACAATTCCTTGATTTTGAAAATATAAAATTCAAAGGTAAACATATGATTGATCGAAAGGTACTCATGGAGATTTTTGAGAAAATAAAAGACTAGAATACTTAATTTTTAAATTCATCATTTTTGTAATATATTTGAGAATAATGTAAAGGCATACTTTCACTAATAAAACACTTAAAAAATTAAATTACAATGGGATTTCTTAATGAAATAAAAAAAGTACTATTCGGTGCCAAAGCGGTAACCAAGTCAGCAGCTGAAAAAGCAACTGAATATGGGAAAGAAAAAGGAGCAGATTTCATAGATTCTGCAGATGATTTTTTGGACTCAACTAAAGAAACTGCTGATGAGTTAGGGAATACAATAAAAGAAAGAGGTAATAATTTCATGGGGAAAGCTAATGATGTTGCAGGTGACCTTAAAGATTCATTAAGTGAAAAAGCAAGTGATTTTGTCGATGGTGCAAAAGATATGGCTAATAAAACCTACGACTCCTTAGCAAAAAATGAAATGGTTAATAAAACAGGAAACGTTGCTGAAGGTGTAGGTGAAAAAATCCTAGATGCTGGAAAGAAAATTGAAGAAAAAGCTGGAAACATAGCTGAAAATCTAGGGGAAATCATCCTCGACAAAGGAGGTGATCTACTAGAAAAAGGAAAAGATTTATCAGAAAACATTGGTGAAAAGATTCATGATATTGCTGGAGAGACATTAGAGAAAACAAGTGATTTAGCAGGAACTATATTGGATAGAACAAATGAACTTGTTGAAAAAGCAGGCGAAGAAGCTGCCAAGTATAATTTAGACAATCAAATCGATGAAGCATCTTCTTTGGGTGAAAAATTAGAAAAACATATCAAAGGAGAGGATATTCTAGACCAAAAAGATCCGCCAATAGGATACGACAAATTGAGTGAAAGTTTGCTTGAAGAAAAAGATGATTTTTGGTCGAAGGCAGAAAAATATGCAAAAGGAGATTATAGTACAAAGGCAAAAGAAGAAACACCTTCAAACACAAATGATATTTTTGCTAACACTGAAGAGCGCCAAAAACAATTAAATGAAGCTGAAGAGGAGGTGCCAGAAAAAGAACCATTTAAAGGTGACATCAAAGGTTTTACTGATAACGACGGTGACGGTGACCCATTAATAGATGATGCAATCATCGATGAAGATTAACCGAAATTAACTTAATAACAAAGGTCAATAGTTAATATTTCTTTTATAATAAATAGAAATATTGATCATTGACCTTTATTGCATAACCATCTAATGCATTCGATCTCCTCTCACCTTCAATGTCTTCAACATTCCTTCTTCGAAGTCCAAATACTCTTTCCATCGTTTCATCACTTTTTCCTCATTCGAATACCTCTTGGCTAATTTTATAAACATTTTATAATGTGCTGCTTCGGCTACCATAAAATTATAATAAAAGTCTTTTAATTCATCATCAGAGATATGTATTGACAATAATCGAAATCGTTCGCAACTCCTTGCTTCAATCAATGCAAAAACTAATAACTTTTCCACCAATCTATCTTCCCAAGCACCATCTTTCTTTTGAAACTTCATCAATGCATTTACATACTCATCCTTTCTTTGACGTCCCAAAGTTAAATTTCGCTTTTTCATCTCCGATAGAACCAATCTAAAATGCCCCCACTCTTCTGTTACAATTGGTGCTAGCTCATGAACCATCTCGATTTTTTCAGGATACTGTTGAATAAGAGTAATACAAGATGTAGCTGCTTTTTGCTCGCAATAAGCATGATCAGTTAAAATTTCTGTTAAATCCATTTCTGCCATATTAACCCACCGAGGGTCGGTAGGTAATTGTAATCCAAGTACTCTTTTATGAGCATCATCTAAATCTTTCATCGTTGCTTATTTTCAAAAAATTAATACAAGTTTGCTAGAACAAATTTACGAAATAGAAAATAAAAAGGCGTTATCGAAAATCGATAACGCCTTTTTATTTTGTAAGATTTCATTTCAAACATTTAAACTGATTCGAAAAAAAATCAAGATTATAAATTTCATAATCTTCAAAACCGGTATCCCAAATTATTCTAACAAAATCAAGTTCATTTTTTCTCAATTTTTTCTCCTGTCCTGAATTAATTCGGTACTGCCCAGTAAAAGTATGTTGTTTTTTTAAAGGATCAAAAATTCCCCTGTCTGTTTGATTATTGACTAAGTTTACACTTTCACCATTAATCATTTTTAAAGTAATCATACTACCCTTAGTTAGGCCTCCAAATGCACGTTTAGCATCTGTAGTATTGATTGATATAAATAAATTCAGTAATAAGACCCCTCCTTTGATTTGAGTTAAACTTCCTTTACATGAAATATAATCTTCTGACTTCATGTATTTTCTCATATCATCATTTGTGAATGTAAATAGTATCTCTCGTTCAACATCTTTCCTCCTTTTACCCATAAATTCATCAACACCATCAAAAACTAAATTACAATCTTTTTGAGGAGGGCTATACATTACATCATCATCAACGGAGTATTTTTTAAAACTCTTAGAGGCTAAATAAAATGATTTATCCTCTATATAAGTATATTTCGAATTTTGTAACTCTTTAACAACAATTTCATCCTTCCTTTTCTTTCTAAGGCTTTTCTTTTTTAATCTTTTACTCGATGAATTGTAAACTATTTTTCCTTGCCTTTTCAACTTCCCTAATTCCTTCTTAAGCCTTTTAGTATTCTTTTTAGCTGATTTTTCCAGGTTCGTCGCCAATTTCAACTGACGTTTCAAGAGGTAATATTTTTCATCAGTTGATCTGTCGTCTAATTTTAAATCATCCATCTCCTCTTCCAAAAGAATTTTTGAAAATTTAATATCACTCTCTCTTTCTAAAGCTAAAGCTAATTTATTATCTGCATCAATTAATAACCTTTCGTACCGTTCTTCATCACTTTCTCCCTCTTCTTCCATGGCCCCTTTCGAGGTTTGTTTATCCAGAATATCTTGTGGAGAAGCAATTTGCGATCTTTTTATATCCTGCTCCAATTCCAAATGAGAATAATTAGTTTTATCAAAATATTCCCATCTGCCTTCTGGAAAAACCACAATTTTTTCTCCCCCTTTATTTATTTGTATTTGTTGAGCATCAGCAAATATTGAGAAAGTCAAAATGTAAAAAAGAATAAGAAGAAAATGTAAAAAGTTTCTAACTTGCATAATTCAAAATTAAGAAAATAGAAAAGAAAAATCTAGTAACATAACGAAAGAAAAACATTTATACTAACAAAGTTTATTAAATAAATGGTTTTTAAGATAGTTATCCTCCCCTAGTGTCAACTTTTCTTTAGAACACAACTAAACTAAGTAACCTGTAATTTAACGATAAAACTATAAAGATTGGTTCAATCAAACATAAAATTCTTATCATGAAAAGAGGCCTTATATTTCTAACAATTCTATCAATATGGAGTTGTGAAACTAATTCTAATTCAAGAAGTTTAACTTTTCCTAATGTAATTCAAAAAATAGATTTCAAAAAAATACCTGTGACTTATCCTGATATAAAAAAAGACGAAACAATAGATGATTATCATGGTACTGCTATTCAAGATCCATACCGATGGTTGGAGGATGATAATTCAAAAGAAACTTCTGATTGGGTAACCAACCAAAATAAAGTAACTTTTAATTATCTAGATCAAATTCCATATCGTAAAGCTATCAAAAACCGACTCAAAGATGTATGGAATTTTGAACGATTTGGTACTCCTTTTAAAGAAGGGGGTAAATATTATTATTTTAAGAATGATGGTTTGCAGAATCAAGCAGTATTATACGAACAAGAAACTTTAGACAGTCCATCAAAAATAGCTCTCGATCCTAATAGTTTTTCTGATGACGGTACAACCTCTCTTGGTAGTTTAAGTTTTAATAAAACTGGAGACTTGTTGGCCTATCAAATTTCTGAGGGTGGTTCTGATTGGAGAACAATTCATGTTAAGGATTTGAATACAGGTGAAACGCTTGAGGACAAAGTCAATTGGGTAAAATTCTCAGCAATCAGTTGGTTTAAAGATGGTTTTTTCTATAGTCGTTATCCAGAACCGGAAGAAGGAAAAGAGTTGTCTGCAAAAAATGAATTTCATCAGGTATATTTCCATAAGATCGGAACTGACCAAGCTGAAGATATACTAACTTACTCAGATCGAGCAAATCCCTTACAAAATGTGTACACATCAACTACACAAGATGAACGATATCTAATTCTTTCTGTAGTTCAGTCTACAAGTGGAAATGCTTTATATTTCAAAGACTTAAATAAACCCAACGCTGAATTTATTCCGATTTGGCAATCTTTTGACAATGATTTCTCTGTTGCTGATAACGATGGAAATAATTTATTGGTGATGACAAATTATCAAGCTCCAAATAATCGAATTATTTCAATTGATACTGAAAATCCAGAGGAAGAAAATTGGAAAGTAGTTATTAAAGAAAGTAAAAATGATGCTTTGCAAGGAATTAAAATTATAGGTGGTAAAATCATTGCAACTTACATTCATAATGCTTCAAGTAAAGTTCAACTTCACAATCTAGATGGAGTATATGAATCTGACTTAAAGTTACCTGGTATTGGAACTGTTGGAGGATTTAATGGAAAAAAAGAGGATAATCAAGCATTCTTTTCTTTTACCTCTTTTACTCGACCAACCACAGTTTTTAGCCTGGATATGCCCGCCAACAAAATTGCTGTTTTCAAAGCACCTAAAATTGATTTCAAATCTGATGACTACACTACCGAACAAGTTTGGTTTAAAAGTTACGATGGGACAAAAGTTCCTATGTTTTTAACCTATAAAAAAGGTTTAAAATTGGATGGAAAAAGGCCAACTCTACTATATGGATATGGTGGTTTTGACATTCCCGTTTTGCCCTCATTTAGGGTTTCAAATACTGTTCTGCTAGAAAACGGAGGAATATATGCTGTTGCTAATATTCGAGGTGGAGGAGAGTTTGGAAAAAAATGGCATAAAGCAGGAACATTAGAAAACAAGCAAAATGTATTCAATGATTTTATTTCAGCAGCAGAATATTTGATTGCCCACAATTACACTACTCAAAAAAAACTAGCTATTCAAGGTGGTTCGAATGGTGGACTTTTAGTGGGCGCTTGCATGACACAACGACCTGATTTATTTCAAGTGGCATTTCCTCAAGTAGGTGTTTTGGATATGTTGCGTTATCATACATTCACAATTGGTTGGGCTTGGGCTACAGATTATGGAAGAAGTGATGACCCAGAAGCCTTTAAATATTTAATCAAATATTCTCCATTACACAACGTAAAAGAAACAGAATATCCTGCAACTATGGTTACAACCGCAGATCATGATGACCGTGTAGTGCCAGCTCATTCCTTCAAGTTCATCTCAGAATTACAAAACAAACATCAAGGTGATAATCCAGTATTAATAAGAGTAGAAACGAGTGCCGGCCATGGGGCAGGTGTACCTACTGACAAACAAATTCAGACTGCAGCAGATATGTCTAGCTTTATGTTTTACAACATGAAAGAGGATGTGATTTATAATTTTAAAAATTAACAGTAAGTGGTGAATGGTTTACTTTTCCTAGGCTTGTACTTGATTTTTGGTATTTTAGAAAAAATAACTATTCACCATTACTAGTATCCTCTTAAAACCACATCTATGAAAATTCAAAGAATCGAGGAGTATAAAATCAATAATATATACCACATTCAAATTCTTGAATTACTTAAGATGTGTTTTTCCTCATATCCTTCAAATCAATCATTCTACAAACAATTTCCCAGTTTTCGATTTTTGGCATTTGAAGAAAAAAAGTTGGTCGCTCATTTAGCTATAATTCACAGGTTAATTAAAATTGGTGGGGAAAATGCTATTATTTTTGGTGTTTCAGATTTATGTGTTCATCCTGATTTTCAAAATAAGAAAATTGCAAGTACATTTTTAGATAAATTAGAAAGCTTAGGAAAAAAACACCAGATTAATTTTATTACTCTGATCGCCCAAGATCAAAATCTTTATAAAAAAAATGGATTTCAAAAAGTAAATAATAATTGTAGATGGTTGATTATTAACGAGACCCAATCACTTGGAGTTGTCCAGCGAAATTTAGATGGAGCATTGATGATTAAAGCTTTAACTAAAAAAAGATGGGGTGCTGGAATTGTAGACTTCCAAGGTTGTCTGTTTTGAAATTTTTAAACTCTACACTTAAAAAAATTTAATCTTTAACTTTTATTTAATTATTAAATCAGACAATTAAAGGCATACTCGATTATAAAAAATCACAGTTTTGTAAAAACTCTCTATCATCCCCTCTGAATTCATTACATTTTACTAATTTCGTTATGAAAAGCGATCTTTTACAATTACGTACTATAAGATGAAATATAAACTCTTTTTACTTTTTCTTTTGTTTACCTGCCTAGGTTTCCAATCCTCGAAAAAAGCTCCGCTTTCTGCTCAAATTGCCAATTACGATATTAGAGTTAAACTAGATATAAATCAAAAAAAATTAATTGCTCATACTAAATTGGTTTGGAAAAACCCTTCCGCTGACACTGTATCTGATCTACAATTCCACCTCTATTATAATGCTTTTAAAAATTCAGAGACTACTTTTTTTTCTGAAAAGGGGCTTCCCTCCCTTTTTAAAACTTCCTTGAAGGATGATTGTAATTGGAGTTGGGTTGAGATTCAAAACATGACAGATAAGTATGGAAATAATCTAGCCTCTAACATGCACTATATTCAACCTGATGATGATAATAAATCAGATCAAACAGTGCTAAGAGTGCCACTTCCAAAACCTGTTTTACCTAACGAATCTATCGAAATTGAATTTGATTGGATTGGAAAAATCCCCAAAACGATGATTAGAACTGGTCATAATATGGATTTCTATTTTATGGCACAATGGTATCCAAAAGTAGGTGTCTATGAACCTGCAGGAATGCGATATGCCGAAAAAGGAGGATGGAATTGTCATCAATACCATTCAAGCGGAGAGTATTATGGAGAGTTTGGAAATTATAAAGTAGATATGACTGTTCCCGAAAATTATATGGTTGGATCAAGTGGTACCCAACCTAATCCCCCCAAAAACAATGGTGATCAAACAACAACATGGAGTTTTGAAGTAAATGATGTAATTGATTTTGCTTGGGGTGCTTCTCCTCATTTTGTGGAAAGCAAAATGAATTGGAAAGGTATTAAAATTCGACTCCTTACCTACCCCGAGCATGTACATTTCAAAGAAAGATATTTTTCGATTTTGCCTCAAGCCTTAGAATTTTTTGAAGATAATTTTGAAAGATACCCATACCCTAGTTTAACGATAATTGCACCTCCTTTCCACGGACTTTACACAGGAGGAATGGAATATCCAACATTGATTACTACATTAAATAGTTGTTTGCTGCCTACTGGTGTCCGGTCAACAGAAATTTTGACAGTTCATGAATTTGTGCATCAATATTTCCAACAAATCGTCGGAACAAATGAGATGGAAGAAGCCTGGATGGATGAGGGAATTACGAACTTTTATGAGGGTGTGATTATGGATAAAATTTATGGTGAGAAAAGCTCGACCATCGATTTCATGGGTATAAAAGCTGGTAATGCTGAAAGTGATCGAGTAAGTTATTTTAATATGGAAAATCCAGCGATTGCCCCAAACTCATTGAACAGTTGGGAATTCCCCGGTGGCTCTTACCACACCATCCAATATAGTAAATCAGCAGTATGGCTAAATACTCTGAAAAAAATTGTTGGGGAAAAAACTTTTAAAGAAGCGATGAAAACTTATTATTTTCGCTGGAAATTTAAGCACCCAAGTGCAAAAGATTTCGTCAATGTAATAAATGAAGTAGTTGCTAAAAATCACCCTGAAGAATTTGGTGATGGTATGAATTGGTTTTTTCAACAAGTGTTATATGGTACCGAAATATGTGATTACGCAATTTCCTCCATTTCCAATAACAATAAAATTACATCTTCCGGGATCTTTGATAATTTAGAAGAATGTGAGAAATCTGAATTTGCAAAAAATGAAAATAATGAAGAAATTTTTATTTCAACTGTAGTAGTTCAACGTCTTGGAAACATGACTTTGCCTATGGAAATACTAGTCCGGTTTGAAGATGGAAAAGAGTTTTTAGAAAAATGGGATGGAATTGCTACTATGACAACCTTTAGTTATGAAAGTACTCAAAAAATTGAATGTGCTGAAATTGACCCTTATCATAAAATACCATTAGATAAAAACCTACTCAATAATAGTTTCACCAGTAAACCTAATTTAAGTGGTGTTCGAAAATATGTCAATGAATTTCTTTTTTGGATGCAGAATGCAATGGAAGGTTTGGGGATGTTAATTTAGTAACAAAGTATTGGATTGCTTTATCAAAAAAAGTCTAATACATCCATCATCAAGAAAATGATAATAATAAAATCTTACCGCTCAGGTTGGAAAAAAGTTTGGAAAAATAAAAAAATGTGGGTGCTGTTGTATTTGCTTAACTTTGCGTTTGCATTATTGTCTGCAGTACCATTTTCAGGTTTCCTGAGTAAATCTATTGGGCATTCATTAGCTAATTTAAATATGTTGAATAGCTTCGACTATACATTTATTTCAGACCTAGTGAGAGAATATGAAAGTGGACTCTCAGTTATAATGAATTTATCAGTGGGAATTATTCTTTTGTTCTTTATATTTTCAATTTTTTGGATGGGAGGTATTTTGTCTATCTTAAAAAACAAGGAAAATAATTATTCTTTTCGACAGTTTTGGCAAGGAAGCACCGTTTATTTTTGGAAACTAACTAGATTGACCTTTTATTTTAGTTGTTTTCAAATCATAATTTTTGGCTTTTTTGCATTCTTATTTTTGCGGCAAGGTATTTCACCGTTCGAAATAAAAAGTGAAATTTCAATTATTAAATCTATCGCGATTCTTCTACCTATATACATTTCATTTGCCATAATAATTTTCATGATTCAAGACTATGCAAAGATTCATATAGTTCATGATAATAGAAAACTTATTTTTCAATCTATCAAAAATGCTTTTCAATTTGTTTTAAAAAACTTTGGAAAATGTTTCGGCTTGTATCTTTTCAACCTTGTGACCTTTGCAGCATTTTTTGGAATCTATTGGTCTTTGAGCAATAGTTTTAAAAGTGATTCTTCTCCTACAATAGCTCTCTTATTTATAATTGGGCAATCATTCATTTTTAGTCGAATTGCTGTCAAAATTCTAAACTTAGGAAGCGCAATGGAGTTGTACCATACTGAATCCTAAACCTCTTTCCTCAATATTTTCACTTGTTAGATCGATAAAAATGGAAAATCGGAATATCCACAGAAATAGTAGCTCCAAATCTCCAAGCGTTGGGTTGTAACTTATTATCTTGGTCCGTAATTTTTTGAAGAAGTGGTGTGTACTGTGCTCCTAACATAAATGCCATCGGCGTATTTCCAATTCCCCATACTGCATGAATACCAGGTGAAATAATTTGTTCCCATTTAATTTCTTCTGAAAACCCTTCCCCTTCTGAATTAGTCCATCGGTAACTAAGTGCAGCTCCAATATCAACTATTGGAACATAAAAAGAAAAAGAGTGTCCTTTCGCATTCACTCCATAGAAATTGTTTCCCCAATTTAATGATAAACCAATTGGAGTAGTTACACCATATTGTAGGTTCAGATTCTGCTTCACCGGAATTTAAGGATATTCCAGCTGCAAATTCAACTATTTCTTCCTGGTATTTTTCCTCTGATTCTACTTCTTCAAACTTGTATTTCAAATCGTATTTAACCCTAAACAACTCATGTCAGAATAAGATATCACCACTTTCTCTTCATTCAAATAAGCTTGAAAACTTTCTGGAAATAAAGAATCACATTCCAATAATAAATGATAATCTTCTTCATTAATTTTAATTTTCTTTTCATCGTTTTGTTGAATGTATCTTCTTAATTCATCAATACCATAAGTAGAAAATTTAGAATAATCAAAATCTTCTCGAAAGGGGTTTTCTATAAAAAGTGCCACTAAATCCACCTGGGCTTTTTCTGTTATGTTAAAGTCTTTTTTTTTAACATAGATTTCTGTTAATTCTTGTCAATCTTCTCTTTGCAAAAATTCTTCATTTTAGAGTAAGACTTTTGTAGCCTTAAAAGCTTTCTGAGATAAAACAAAAAATGGAAAACAGAAAAATAATTGAAGTAGATTGAATTTCATTATGGAGTTGGTTTGTTTTGAAGAAGTAGAGGAGAATCCTGTAAATATGTGTTTTGTAAATTAATAAAACAAAATATCAAAATAAAAAAAGCTACCGACAAATCAATGCCAATAGCTTTTCAAATTACTGTTATCAAAATCAGTAAACAGTTTTAATTAAGCTTTCATTTATATTATCTAAAATTGTCTTATCGCTTTCCAAGATCCTGTAATTGGAAGAGTACCTCCTCCATTTGGATCATCAATATTACCTATAAATGTTCCAGAATTAGTCTCTCCAATTACTGCGGAATATTGATCAACCGTTACTGTCATATCTGTTCCATTTACGAATGTTCCATTTGCAGTAGAGAAGTAAAAGCCGATTACATCAAATGTTCCAGGGCCATCAATAATGGCTTGTAAAGAACACGAATTTTGATTAGCATCACTTCCATATAAATAGTGATAACCTACACCTGTACCCAATGAATCAAAAAGAGAAACAGACTCTGTCAAAGTGAAAGTTGTTCCATTATAATCATAGATGATATACTGTGCTAAAGAAATACAACCTTGTAATTCACCGAAATCAACAGTACTTGAAGCAGTAAATAAAGTCGCATCACTTTGGGTAAAATCATCTAAATCTACTGCTGTAATTTCAACATCAGTTGCAGTTCCACAATGAGTAAAAGTATAATCTATCGTTCCGTCAGTTGTATAAGCATAGTACTGTGCCCAGCCTAATTTGATTTTTGCATAACCGTTTACTATTGGATTATTGTCGCAATCAACTAACGTTCCACTTACATTCATTGAGTTATCGATAACTGCTGAAGGATCAATATTGATAGGATCTAGAGTCATATCTGTTGTAAATGGTCCAACCTCAGCAGTATAAATTGCATCGCCACAATTAGTATATCCTGCAGGATAAATATTTAAAGTGAATGTTGTATTAGTTGGAACTTGCCCTGAAAATATGCCTCCTGAATTGGTTACATCACAAGCTGTATATTCCCATCCTTGACCACTATCAAAATTTAAACAAACATTAGCACCTTCTAAACTTAATCCTTCTAACAATACACTTCCGTCCAAGTAAATTAAGTCCCAGTTAACGTCACAATTCCAAAAAGTAAAGTGAGCAACCTCTCCTACATATTCGTTGCCTTGTAAGGTTGCTTTTCCTTCTTCTTTCCATACTCCATTCGTTTCGTCAAAAAACCAAAGTGGAATTTCAGCAGGTGCTGAACTTGTTTGTCCACTTGCAACTGGCATCGTTAATTGTACTGTTTTGCCATCAGCTACATTTAATAATTCTCCGCTACTTCCTAATAATTCTACGGCAACCATTCCATAAGAAGTCAAACCTTCTTCTACATTATCAGTTGTAATTCCTCGAAGATCTCCAGGCATGATTAAAGAGAGGTTATCAACAGTTGGATCTAAATATTGGGCAGCTACTTCAACTGTTCCTGTGTATAAATTTCCATTTGCATCGGCAATTGCATTTGCAGGAAATTCTAATTTCACTCCTTCTGGAGTTGTAACTGTTCCTCCACTTGCTCCAACAGTTCCTTGTATTATTTTTTCTAAAAGACTAATTTTTACATTAGATCGTTGGTTGGCGTATGCGAAGAAAGTTCGAGAACCGTGGAAAAATCCAGCTTTTTCAACCTTTACAAATGCTCTGTTTTCAGGGACAGTCACATTTTCAAATTTAAAAATTCCATTAGCATCAGTTGTCGTTGTTTCAGTTCCAAAACTTACCGTAGCATCTGAAATTGCAGCATTATTTATATCAACAACTTGTCCTGCTACAGAGGTATTTACATTTATAAAATTTCTTGTAGTATCAATTGGTGGTGTTAAATCCTCCACTATTGGATCTTTTTTACATGAGGTAAACATGATCATACCTGCTAACACGAAAAGAATATTTTTTTTCATCTGAATTGAATTTTTAAATGATTTATAAAAATGATTTTTGAATTGAAACAAGAAAGAAGTTTTCTTATTTGCTTAACAATTAGGTACACGAGAAATTGGGTGGGAAAAGTTGGGTCAAATCTAACTTATTATTAAAAATAAATAAAATGACATACAGTAAAGACTAGGCATACCTTCTTTACACAGGAGTTTTTAAATTTTAAATTTTCTCTTTTGTAAACCATTTATATAAAATTGGTACTACCACTAATGCTAATAAAGTACTCGAAATCATCCCACCAATAATCGTAATCGTTAGCGGCGACCATTGGTTTGTTCTTTGTAAAGTCAATGGAACCAATCCTAATATAGTCGTAATCGAAGTCAATACAATCGGTTTAAATCGACGCTTACTTCCAATAATAATCGCTTCTTGCAAAGTCATCTGTCCTTCTTCGACCAATTGGTTAATGTAATCAACTAAAATAATTGAATTGTTCACCACAATCCCAATCAAACTAATCAATCCAACAAATGCAAAAAATGAAAATGGCCAACCAGTCAAATACAATGCAATAAAGGATCCACAGATAGCCAAAGGAATTGCTGAAAAAACAATAAACGGTTGTAATACAGAACGAAATTGCAAAACCAAAACTGCAAAAATTGCTACCTGCGCTAAAATCAAAATCACACCTAAACTTCCGAAAGTACTTTGTTGTTCTTTGTATTCTCCACCTATCACATATTCATATCCTCGTGGTAAATCAATTTCCTCTAATTTCTCAATAATACTTTGAGTGATTGGAATCGTTTTATCCAAATCATTAACTCCAGCAATAACTGAAGTATTCCTTTTTAGATCCAAATGCTCAAACTGTGCAACACCTCCTTCAAATTGAATATCAGCAATATGATTCAATGGAATTTGTCCACCCATTCGATTAGCAATATATATTTTATTCAAATCTTCAATACTAGGAGATTCATCGAAAGGCATTCGAATCACTAGGTTATAATCATTATCATCATCCAAAGTAATTTTATCTATGGCTAAACCATTTAAACTAGCTCGGACTGTTTGATCAAAATCTAATTCTGAAACACCTAAGAGTCCTGCTTTTTCTCTGTTTAGGTTTATCTTTAACTGAGTTTGATCTCTACGCATAGGATTGTTAATATTAATAACATTCGGAGTGTTTTCTAAAATATTCTCGACCTCAAGGGATAACTTTTTTAAAATTAATAAATCCTCACCGACGATTTCAATCTCAATTGGAGCTTTAACTGGAACACCATTTTTTAATTCCTCAGTTGTAATCTCTGCTCCCAAATATTGTTTAAAACTCTTTCTCAAATCTGAAATTGTTTTATAAAAACGCCCTTGATCCCATTCTGTAAAATTGACCAAAATCTCACCTCTAGATTTCATAAAAGACGCTGGAATTTTGTTGTAATAAATTTGTGGATTTCCATGGCCAACATTGGTGGTATAGTTTTTAACATAATCCATAGAGTCTAAAACTGATTCTACAAATTCAATCGCCTTTTCAGTTTCAGCCATACTTGATCCCCTAGGCGTTCGAACATCAATTAGTAACAATGGTTTGTCTGCTGTTGGGAAAAAACTAACTCCAATTTTCGGAAATAGCGAAAAACTAAAAATTAAAACAGCTATTGAAGCAATCATAATCAACCATCCAGTCTTCAAAGAAAACCTTAAAATTGGATCGTAAATTCTATTCTCCATCCAAAAGAAAAATTGATCAGCATAAGATAGCTTTGATGGAGCTTTTTTTTCCATCACCCAATTAGATAAAATAGGTGAAAATGTCAGTGCTAAAATCAAAGATATGACTAAAGTAAAAATCACTGTAAATGGCAATGATTGTAAAAATAATCCTGCGCCTTCGCCCAATTGACTCAAGGGAAAAAAGGATAAAATTGTTGTGACAGTGGAACTAAATATAGCTAACCCTACTTCAGAAGCGCCTTTCATTGCAGCTTCCCGTCTTGAAAAGCCTTCTTTAATGAATCGATTAATATTTTCAAGCACCACTATTCCATTGTCCACTAAAAGTCCCAATGCTAAAACCAAAGAAGCAATAGAAATCTGTTGCAAACCAAAACCTGCTCCCTTTAACAATCCCAATGACAAAATCATACAAAGCGGAATCAAAGTAATAATGATAAATGCAGAACGCCAACCTAACACCAATAATATCACAATCCCAACTAGTAAAACACCTTGCAATAAGTTGGAAAAAAATTCATTGATTCTTTTTTTTACTGCAGAAGCTTGTTCAAAAGAAACATTTAGGTAAACATTTTTGGGTAAATCACTCTTAAACTCATCAGCTAGTAATTGAACTTCTTGGTCAACATCAATAATATTTTCGCCAGTTTTTAATTTTAGAGTGATAAATATGGATTTCATTTTGTTGAACTCTGCTTTCCATAATAGGTCTTCATTTTCCATCGTCACCTCAGCAATATCTCTCAGATAAACAACTCTATTGTTACCTACTGCGATGATCGTATTTTTTACTTCTTCAATATTATCATACCCTCCTGTACTTTTGATAGTAAAATTCTTAGAACCAGCACCAACATTACCTCCTGGGATATTGATATTATTTGATCTTAATATTCCAGCAACCTGTCCTAAGTTAATATTCTGGGCAGCCATCCTTTCGTAGTCCAATGATACTCGAATCTCTTCAGAAGGACTTGCCTCGATCCTGATTTTATTCAACCCATTGACTGATTCTAACTTATCCTCAAAATCTTCTGCTAGGTCATGCAATTCATGATAATTCACATTCTCTGAACTTAAAGCAAAGACCAAATAATTCACCATTTCCTCTGGTTTAATTTGCCGAACATCAAACAACACAATTCCATCTGGCAAATCCCCCCTTACACTATTTATTTGGCGCAAAACTTCATTATATTTTTCTGTATAATCCCCCTCAAATTCTGAATTAACTCCTACTCGTGCCAAGCCTTCTGAAACAAACGCTTCAATTTCTGTAATCCCATCTAATTCATTTATCGCTTTCTCAAGAGGATCTACTATTAAATTCTCCATATCCTCAGGACTAGTTCCAGGATATACAATCACCATATTATAAAAAGGAAAATTAACCTGAGGATCCTCAGAACGAGACATGCTTATAAATGATCGAACACTTAAAACTATAGCAATTAAAATTACGATTACAACAAATTGGGCATTTCGAATAGCTAACCTAGTTAAATTCATATTTTTATTTTATGTAGATTCGATCTCCATCAATTAAGTATGCTGCACCTGTAGTTATCACTTTTTCTATTGTACCCTCAACAGGTTTTTTTATAAAAATAGAATGGTTTGTAATATGAATAAGTTCTACTTTTACCATTTTAGCAATGGTATCAGATTCTGTTGGAATAAAAATCATCAATTCTTTTTGATCTCCCTCAACGATTGATAGAATTGGTAATTCAAGATAAGGTTCGCTGTCCTTTGGATTTATCTTCGCTCGACCTATAGAGCCATTTCGTAGTCTTTTATTTTTGGAGTCAATCGATATTTTCACTTCAAATGTTCCAGTCAATGGATCAGCAGATTCTGCAATATTGGATATTTGACCGTAAAATAATTCATTAGGAAATGCATCAAAGCCTACTTCTGCTTGACTCTTCAATTTTACACGATTAACATCTTTATCAGAGAGTGAAACTTTCATCACATAAGTACTTCCTTGAGATGAGGCAACTATTAAAATTGGCTGCCCGGGTGAGACCAACTCATTTGGTTCAGACAATTTTCGTATCACTCGACCGTTTACAGGGCTAATGATTTTAGCATATTTTTGGTTAAACTTCGCTATTCCTAAATCCGCCTCAGAAACTTGTAAAAGTGTTGTTAAATCATCGACATTTTCTGAGGTCGCTACTGAGTCTGCAAACATGCTTTTAACTCTCTCTAAATCTCGGTAAGCTTTTTGAACAGCTCTTTTTGCTTTTAAAACCTGTGCATCAATTTCATTAGTTCGCATTGTTCCTAATAAATCTCCTTTTCGAACAAAATCGCCTTCCTTAACTTTTAGTGATGAAATAAATCCACCGATTTTAAATGAAAGTTTGTGTTCTGTATCTGAACCAAGTCTACCAATAGTTTGAATTGGAATAGGATCAGTTTTCGTTTCGACTGTTTCAACCTTCACAAAGTTCTTTTGTCGAGCAGGTTCTGTTGATTCATTTTGATGGTGATCTACTCGACAAGAAAAAACAAAAATGAACAGTAAAAAAAATATAAAGTGTTTCATTTTATATTATTATAAATTTGAATATCGTTATTCCCTTCACATTAAAAAATCTCTTTGAAATTATGACTATCAGTCCTTTAATTACTTTTCAATAATTCTATCTAGCTCAGACAAAAGAATCAAATAATCATATTTAGAGAGCACCCTTGTCATTTTACTTGTTGTCAAACTATTTTGAGCTTGAGTCAATTGGATCAGAACTGCTTTATCATTTCGGTACCTAGCATAGATTGCATCAAAACTTTTTTGCGCGCTTGATACAGCCACCTTTTCTGCTTGCATCCTAAATTGTAGAGAACGAATTTTGTAAACAACTTGGGTTACCTCTATTTCCACTTTTTGGGATAATCGTTTCCTTTCGTTTTCTAGAATTCGTTGATCAACTTTAATTTCTTCAATTCTCTTTTTCCTCATACCTCCGTCAATTAAATCCCAATTCATTCCTAATCCAACTGTAAATAATTGACCTCCGTTGCTAAAGTTAAATGATTCTGTTTGCAATCCAATTCCTCCAAAAATACCAAGAGTTGGCTTCTTCTCCTTATCAATTCTTTTTTGATTAAGTGAATTTACAATAGCTCCGACATCAAGTTTTCTAAACTCTAATCGAGATTGTAAGGCATCATTTTTTAATGATGTAATGTTCCTACTTTCTCGAATCTTACTATTTAAAACATTTTCATCTATTAGGATTTCAGCATCTAAAGATCTATTAAGTAATAAATTAAAATAGACTTTTGATAAATTTTGTTGCTCCATCACCATAGCTTTTTGGCTTTGCAAATTTGCTATTTGATACTCAACATCTGATAAAACATCTGGCGTAGCCTTATCGTATTTAACTAACTTTTTATTGAAGTTTAAAACCTCTAATAATAACTTTTCAGTTTCGCCTAGGATTGTTAGACCTTCAAAGGTTTTGAGATAATTAAAATAACCAATTTTTACTTGAGCAATAATTTCTCTTTTGCTCAACTCGATATTAAGAACATTGATTCGAAGCAATTCATTTTGAATTCTTTGATTATATTTTATCGAACTATTTATCAATGGTTTTGAAATAGACAATTGCAAATCCAGATAATTATTTGGTGTTAGTTGGATTTTTTCATTTTCTATATTTGTTGGAAAGTTAGTTGAACTAGTCAATTGGTTCAATGTCCCGTATACAGGATTGAATAAATCGCCCAGTGGGAATAATAATTCTCTCCCCCCTTCAGCAAATAAATAACTAGCATTTAAATCAACTGTTGGTTTCCACAATTTATTAGCTTGTTCAACTTTTGAATATTGCTTTTCCTCTTTTAATATTTCAGATTGAATACTTAAATTATTACTCAATGCATCTTTGATATAATTATTTAAAATATCACTTTGAGCATAACAAACAGAAAGGGAAATAAATTGGAAAGGAATAAATAGAAGGATTGATATTTTGATTCTCATTTTGAGCATTTTGAAACTGGTATAAGAATAGGGAATTATTTAATTGGAAAGAAAGATATTCTGATGAATCGTAAGAATTGAAGGCTGAATTGTAAAAACTAATCAAATAACTTTTTTTGCAAGATATTAATCTTCTAAATGTGTATTAAAAAAAATAAAAACACCCGAAAAAGATGTTACCCCTTATTCGATTTCTTACCTAAAAAAAATTGAGTTATTTTTTTTAGTCATAACTATAATTATTTTTCTTTTCAAACTGATGTGATATACACTTACAGGAAAGAACCCTAAGTAATAAAATTTTCAGTACTTGAACATAAGTCATCAAAGGTTATTAAATTTTTTCTCTAGTTGTTATGTCATTTTTAAAAGTAGTCAGTTGCATGGAGCTAAAGAAATTAATACTTCTACTTATCCAGTTTTGAAAATAATTATGCCCACCAAAAAGTATCAAAATAGAATCCTTTCTGATCCCAACCCTATTGTAGATCAGAAATTCCAAAACATAAATCATGTATAATACAAAGTTAGAAATTACTTAATAATCTGTTTTAACTTCTGAAAGATCAAAATTTAGGTATTTTGTAAAAATTGTTAACGAACTTTAACATTTTACAATCTAAAAATATAGGTTCACCTTTTTTCCCATCATACTTATTGATAAAGTAAAACTTATTTTAGGTTTAGAATACAACTAACAAACCACCTTTAAAAGATAAACAGAAATCCTACAATAATAAAAACTTGACAAAATTGGAGTACTTAATTTCTGCAGTAAGAACAATTATTTCATGATTAACAAAAGAAAATATTATAAATAAACCATATCTATAGATCGTGAAATTAACATGAATATTTTTGATGTTTTTATCAAAGATTTAAAATATTTTACTATTTTTGGGAAAACAAATTATAATCGGGTATAATTTAATTTTCAAAGACTTTCGTTTTATCCTTTCCTGTAACACATATCATATCAAAAAACGCTGTCAATTATTGACCTAAGGCCAATTCCAATGATTAAAAATTATTCAATATAATATTTTTTAGTCCAGGCTTTAAAGACAATTATTAAAATTTCTTTCAATAAATAGGAATTTATTGCAGTCATTTTTCTAAAACTATCTATCAAACCCGATCTAAATATGAAAAAGCAATTTAATTTTGCTAGTGTTAAAGTTCTGATTCTTATTATTTTCTCTTTTGGTTTTGCAAGTTTGACTACAGCAAAATGTGTTTATCTCAAACCAATGAATATCAAAAAAATGGGTATGGGATTTATGCTATCTTGGGAAACTTCTGAAGAGGCTGATATTCAGGCTTTTGTGATCCAAAGATCCACTAATGGAATTGATTTTAAAAATGCTGGTGATGTTAAAGGTGCGGGCTATTCAACTAAAGTTACTTCTTATCGATTTCTTGATTTAATCCACACTGGCAAAAAAACTTGTTATAGACTGCTGCACTATGCTACAGATGGTAGTTTTACAATTAGTGAAACGTTCTTTATGGACAAAAAAAACAACTCAACCTTTTCAATAGCTTCTGTAAACAGTACCATCACAAATAATGAAATAAGTTTAACATTAGATGCAAAAAAATCAATGACAATTAATTATGAGGTTGTTAATAAAGGTGGCCAAATAGTAAAAAAGGGCTCTCAAAAAATCAATACAGGGAAAAACTTTGTAAATATAAATTGTAAAGCATTCTCAACAGGAGCATATAATGTGGTTTTAAAGAATGGAAATAAAAATTCAAATATCACAATTAAAAAAGTTTCTGAGAGAGAGATGCCTCAACTTGAATATAGTGTTGTGCATATGTAATAAACTTCAAAGCACAAATAAAAAAGCAGGATTTACTTGATTGTAAATCCTGCTTTTTTATTTTAGGCAAATATGTTTAATAAAAAAAATGATTTGAATCTGGAAGGTGAGTAATTATTCTAAATCTATGACATTTATTGAAACAAAGGAGAAGGACTATTTCTAAAAAAATCCCTATTTTCACTTTAAAAAAATGAAAAAATTTCTCCTCCTTCTTCCCATTATTTTTCTTTATGCCTGTAAATCCCAACCCCACATTACTCCCCTTCTGCAACTTTCAAAAAATCACAAAGTCATTTTTCTAGATAGTCTCAAAGCAGGTAACGCAATCATCAAAGATGAAATGGAAAACTTCTTTTCATTAATCACTCCACTTGATATTAGTATTCAAATGAAAAAAAACTTTGAAGTAGAAACGTCTCGAAATGAAATCATTAAAGAATATAAATCATTTTTAAAAAAAGATGTTTTAAACTTCTCCAAGGAGGAAATGGAATATGTAAACGGAGTTTTTAAAGAGGCTTATGAAATGTGCAACAAAGTTTCTACATCTATATTCCCAAAAGAAATTAAGCTAATAAAAACTCACGCCAATCATTACGGCCCCGGAGCTTATTACACTCGCGAAAATTGTATTATCATTCCAAAAGATGAATTGGATTTACGAAATAAAGAAGGGTTCTTGGAAACAATGTTCCATGAAATATCTCATATATACACTCGCTTTCATCCAGAAAAACAAAGAGCACTATATAAATTAATTGGCTTTTCAAATATAGGAAATATGTCGAATCTTTTAATAAAAGAAGAATTAAAAAGTAGAATATTATTAAATCCAGATGGTATTAACTTTGCTTATCACATCGAATTAAAAGAAAAGAGTGGTCGACCCTACTCTGCTATCCCAATTATAAAATCTAACGAAACAAGGTATATCGAATCCAAAAATGATTTTTTCAACTATATTGATTTTAGTCTATATAAAATAAGTATCCAACACGGTGTCCAAGTGAAAACTGATGCCGAAGGAAATTCCACAATTAACATGGATAATGTGCCCAACTTTTTTGAAAAAATCACTTCAAATACTGATTATATTATTCACCCTGACGAAATCATCGCTGATAATTTCATGTACTTAATGATGCGCGAGAAGAAGAACGGGTTGATCCGAAGCTTTTCAAAAGATGGTACAGAACTATTGAGAAATATTAAAAATATCTTGATCGATGAATCTATGAATTAATTATTATTTTAAATCATAAAATTAAGAAAAGGCAGTTTGCGAAAAACTATAATACCTTCTTTATATCTAAATTAAATCAATCAAACTATCAATCGAAATCCTATTTTCGTCGAAAATTTAAATAAATTGTTCATATCTATATTAATTTTGACCTTCATCAAATAAAAGTGATAGATTATGAATGAAAAAAAATACAAAGCAGACAACATCATAAAGAATCATGTAATGTTTGCAACGGGTGCAGGAGCAATTCCAATTCCATTATTAGATTTTGCAGGGGTTACGGCAGTTCAACTGGATATGATGAAAAAGTTGACTAATC
Source organism: Saprospiraceae bacterium (assembly GCA_029251525.1). Classification (GTDB taxonomy): domain Bacteria; phylum Bacteroidota; class Bacteroidia; order Chitinophagales; family Saprospiraceae; genus CAJQQY01. Next base: position 265,573 of record JAQXDE010000032.1, read on the forward strand.
TTTATAATGAAAATTATTCAGAAAATGTAGGGAAAGCATTTATTGCTTCTTTGACTAGTACATCTATAGCTCGAATGGGTGCATCTTTGATCAAAGCTATTCCTATAGTTGGAACTGCTTTAGGTGTTGTTTCCATGTCAATTATGTCTGGCGCTTCAACTTATGCTTTGGGTAATGTAATTACACAGTTTTTAGAAAAAGGAATTGGCTTTAAAGATTTCAATGAAGATATGGCTCGGAAAATTTATGAAGAAAATTTAGAAAAAGGAAAAAAAATAGCGGAAGAATTAAAAAATAAAGCGGAGGAAAAAATGGGAGAAATGCAAGATGAAGACTTCGATATACCGACTACTTCAGAAGATGCAGAACCAAATTCTACTTCAAATACCCCCCCGCCAAAAGTAGTACCTGAAAATGATGTGTATGCTGAATTAATGAAATTAGGCAGCTTACGTGACCAGGGAATTATCACAGATGAGGAGTTTGCCAAAATGAAAAAAGAGATAATTGACAAATTCTAACAACTCAATAGTTAATATTTTAGTCTCAATCAATAAAGAGCAACTTCAACAGGTAATTGGTCAACAATTACCTGTTGATCTTTTGAACCATTTCTCTCCAAAAAAATTAAAGGAAATTCGGATCAGCGTCAGAAGAAAAGGAAATATAGATGTTACTGCTGAAAATAATAGTTTTAAATATAGAGTTCTTTTCGAACTTTTTGTCCAAAAAGATACCATGCTGGGAAATATGGATATGCTATTTGAAATTTATTTAGAATTTATAACTAAGTTCCTTTTTAAAGACAGTTGGGAATTAGCAACCCGTACTCAAATAACTGGTTACCAATGGATTAAAAAACCTGAGTTGGACCTTGGAATATTTAATATTTCTCTTGAAAATACAGTTTTAAAAGCCATTCAAAGTAATAAAGAAATACTTTGTAAAGAGGTCGATAATAAAATTAAAGAGATTGGAGATATTCGCACTAAATTGAATCAGATACTTTCTATTTTGCCCAATCCTATTCCAACTCCATCAGACGAACAAGTCTGGTGGCAATGTAAAATGATCAAAACTTCCATTAGCCCACTCTTTGAAAAAGACGGATTTATTTATATAAAAACAGCTTTGGAAGCTAATACGGAATTTTCTTTTGGCAAACCTTTGGAAAAATTAACCACCGTCATAAAGGCTCCTGATATTGTTCCTGATATTGAGAAAGAAAGCCATCTGCAAACGCTACTTTCAATCACCTTTAAAACGGTAGAAAAATCTGCAATGAGGTGGTTACAAAAACAATCTTTTGAACTAAAAGGTCGAAAAATTCAAATCGTAGCAGTTCGGATAAAACAAGCTAGACAACGATTAAAAATAACTATAAATCTAGAAGGAAGCTTTGAAGGAGAAATAATTTTAGTGGGGAAGCCTGTTTTTGATTCTTCAAAAAATGAGATTCAAATAAAGGAAATTGAATTAGATTTAAAAGGAAATAATTTTTTAAGCAAAACGATGGTTATCTTTTTAAGAAAAGTGATCGAAAATAAAATTTCAACCTTGTTAAATTTTCCTATTCAAAAATCAATTGACCTCATGAACCAAAAAGTAAAATATATTCCATTTCAAAATGGATTATTCGCGAAGGGAAAAATCAATACATTGAATATTCCTTTCATAAAAGTGCAAAGTGATTCTTTGATAATTTGTTTATCAGTAAAAGTAAACTTACAAATAGGTTTAGAGCAAATACTCAAGTGAGATCTGCTCTAGCAAATGCAAAAAATAGTCACTTGCCTACGAATACTCATACCCGCTGAATCACCTTTTTATTTTTTCCTAATTTGTATCCATTATGAAATTAAAAACGTTGAATTAATAAATGCAAATTTTCAAAAAAATATATCACTTCATTTTTCAACAACACTCACGTAAATCCAAAGTTATAATAGCACTATTATTTTTAGGTTATTGGATTTGTCTCCCCTCTCCTCTCTTCAATGACCCAACTTGTATGGTTTTGGAGGACAAAAATGGAAACCTTATTGGTGCTAGGATTGCAGCAGATGGACAATGGCGTTTTCCACAAATAGACTCTGTTCCTCGTAAATTTGCAAAAGCAATTATCACCTTTGAAGATAAGCGATTTTATAAGCATATTGGTTTTGATGCAAGAGCATTTCTTAGAGCAATCCAACAAAATATTTCCAATCAAGAAATAGTAAGTGGAGGAAGTACCTTGAGTATGCAAACCATTCGCATGTCTCGCAAAGGAAAGTCTCGAAATTTTTTCCAAAAAATTATAGAAACCATATTGGCAACTCGTTTGGAAATCAGTTATTCCAAAGAGGAAATTTTGGAAATGTATGCTTCTCATGCGCCCTTTGGAGGAAACGTGGTTGGCTTAGATGCAGCAGCATGGCGATACTATAATAAGCCTCCTGAAAATTTGAGCTGGTCAGAAGCAGCGACCCTTGCAGTTCTTCCAAATAGCCCAGCATTAATCCATCCAGGACGTAATCGAAAACAGCTAAAATCCAAGCGTAATCGATTGATTGACAAAATGTTAAAACAAGGTTTTATTGATCGATTGACAGCTGACTTAGCAAAAGAAGAACCCCTTCCCGAGAAACCTTTGGCAATTCCTAGACTGGCTCCTCATCTTTTGGATCAAGCTTACAAAGAGCATTTTTATGGTAAAAGGAATCAGCATACTTTGATCAAAACAACCATTGATCAAAATTTACAAAAGCAAGTCAATGATATTTTAAAAAATCATCAACAAAATTTGCAAGGAAACGGTATTTTTAATGCGTGCGCATTTATCATTGAAATTGAAACTAATAATATTATCGCCTACGTCGGTAACATTCCTGGCGCTGGAAAGTCGCACGGAGAACAAGTTGACATCATTCAAGCACCTAGAAGCACAGGAAGTATTTTAAAACCGTTTCTGTATAGCTTTATGTTGCAGGAAGGAGAGATTTTACCAGAGATGTTGATTCAAGATATTCCTACAACAATTGGAGGCTATCGCCCTGAAAATTTTCATCAAAATTATGATGGTCGAGTTCCCGCCAAACGGGCTATTATCCGTTCGCTTAATGTGCCTTTAGTAAAGATGCTACAAGAATACACTTACGAAAAATTCCATTTTGGTTTGAAAAATATTGGATTAACGACTTTAAATAAACCTCCAGATCATTATGGTCTGACTTTAATTCTAGGAGGTGCTGAGGCTAACCTTTGGGACGTGACTAGCACTTATGCTTCGATGAGTCGCACAGTTAATCACTTTCATAAAAATGATGGTCGTTATGATCGTAAGGATTTTCAAAAGCCTAATTATGTTTTTGAAGACCACCATGAGCCTATGGCAAAAAAACAATTGGAATCAGAGCCTCCATTTTTTAGTGCTTCTGGAAGTTGGTTGGCATTTGATGCAATGCGAAATTTAGAACGACCAGACTCGGAAGGTAATTGGAAAAGTTTTTCATCGAGTAATACCATTGCTTGGAAAACTGGAACTAGTTTTGGTTTTCGAGATGCTTGGGCAGTCGGGGTAACACCAAAATACGCGGTCGGAGTTTGGGCTGGAAATGCAGATGGAGAAGGTCGCCCAGGGTTGATTGGAGTACGGGCTGCGGCACCTATACTTTTTGATATTTTTAGTTTGTTACCTTCTGGTAAATGGTTTGAGCAACCCGTAGATGAAATGGTGCAAATTCCAGTTTGTATAGAAAGTGGATACCGCGCTGCTTCGATTTGCAATATAGATAGCATGTGGGTTCCAGCAGCAGGCGTTAAAGCAACTTCTTGTCCTTTTCATCAAATGATAAACTTAGATAAAAATAATGGACTACAAGTCACCTCTGACTGCGAAAGTCCTTCAAATATGATGCATGTTTCTTGGTTTGTTTTACCACCTGTGGAAGAATATTATTTTAAGCCTCATCATGCATTTTATCAAACATTACCACCATTTCGTTTGGATTGCCAGACTGGAATCGCAGCAGCTACAAATAATCCAATGCAACTTATTTATCCAAAGGAACTAACTAAGATTTTTGTTCCAGTTGATTTAGATGGAAAATTGAGTCGGACGGTTTTTAAAGTAGCACATCGAAATCCCTCGGAAACGATTCATTGGCATTTAGATGAAAGTTATTTAGGGAGCACATCTGATTTCCATGAAATGGAATTAAATCCTGAGAAAGGATATCATTTGTTGACTTTAGTTGATAAAAAAGGAAATCGATTAGAAAGAAAGTTTCGCATTATTGGTAAATAAGACCTGATGTTAAGTTTATCGTTTTACCTCGTAAGTTATCAAAATGGACAATCTAGATCTTTACCTAAAGAATAATCACCTACAGCTGAAAACTAATTTAGCTGTAGGTGATTGTAAAATACTATGCGAAAACTAAACAATTTAAATATACGTTGCCTTTTTTACGTAGGAAATATATTAATAATTATTGATTCCTAATTTATGTGAACGTTAGATTTCTTTCAGCAAATGGTTTTACAATTTTCATTGTTGACTGATCTTATCCAAATGTATTAATTTTAGAATATTATCATTCGAATAAAATATATCAAATCAGTCTAATATAAGATTAAAATTCTGTTTTTTTTGCTGTTAAAAGAATTGGAGAAATCGAAAACGGCAAGATTGAAAAATGGAATTTCACAAAAAGGCAAAAAATTTCCTACACTTTAAAAGGGAAAAGAAAGTGTAGGAAAATTAAACATACTATGAGAAAACTAATGTAATATAGGGCACAGAATACGTTCTAAAAACCTATTTTTACGAAATGGAGGTGGAATCAACTGAAGTGGTACTAATTATTTAGGAAACGGTAAATAAGGAATGGAGTATATACTATCTTTCAATAAAGGAAAAAAATTTCCTGCATCTCAGGAGGGAGCAAGATGCAGGAAGATTAAACAAACATACTATGAGAAAACTCCTGCAATATATAGCGAGTTTATTTAATATCATATACAAAATGACAGAGTGGAATGAAATTATTAGAAAGCGGTAGATACCATTTAGATAACGGATTTTAATATTAGTTAAATTTTAATTTGAAGGTCAATAATTGGTATTTTTACTTCAACTCGTGTTCCAATACCTTTTCCTTTTGTATCTCGTAAATCAATGGTCTTGACATGAAACCCTTTTTTGTGAGACTTCTGCAAAATTCTTAATCGTTGTTCAGTTATACTTGTGCCTCTTGATTTATGAGTTAAATGATAACCATCTTTTCTTTGACGCTCTTTGGCAACTTCCCTTCCAATTCCATTATCTTGAATAACACACAAAATAGTATCTTCATCAAATAAGGAAAAGTTTATTCTTACCAGACCTGATTCTACAGTTCTTAATCCATGCTCTATTGCATTTTCAACATATGGTTGAATGATCATAGTTGGCATTCCCATAATATCTTCTTCTATGTCCTCACTCAAATTAATTTCATATTTGAGGAAATTTTCAAATCGTAATTTTTGATTCAGCAATAAGTAATCTTCTAAAAAATCTATTTCTTTTTCCAACGAAATCATTTCCAAATCTGAGTACTCCAAACTTTGTCTCATTAATTTCGCAAATTTGGCCAAATACTTTGTAGCAGATTCTGTTTGTTCTGAGGTGATAAAATTTTGAATACTGTTTAATGCATTGTACATAAAATGTGGATTCATTTGAGCACGCAAAGCTTTAAGTTGTAATCCAGTTGCCTGCAAACGTAACATCTTTGCTTCTTGTTCGCTTTTTTCAGTTTCATATTTTACTTGCATTTCCATCACTCCCCTTTCATTGACCTCTTCATTATGTCGTTCTTTTATCTCATTGTAAAGTTGTAAGTATTCGTATGCTGATTTAAAATTCTCTAAATCTGCGTGATACTCCGCGATGTGCTGACAAACATCAGAAAGTTGTTTTTGATCATTATCTGCAGCATATTCAAAAGCTTTAAAAAAATGACGTTCTGCCCTTGAGTGTCGATTCATTTCTGCATAAAGTCTCGCTTTCCAACATTCAATTCTGGAGAGGTTAGTTGAATTATCACCTTTTCTTTCAATATAGAGGTTTTCTGCTTTACCAAAAAGTTCAAGTGCAACCTCATAATTTTGTTTAAGATAATAGCAATAACCTAGATTGGCATATGCTCCAGCCCTTGCATCTTGAGAGATATCATCTTGAATCTGAATTGCTTTACTAAAAAATGATTCTGCACTATCATGCTCATCAAGTGATAAATATGATTTCCCAACATTCAAATAATGCCATGACATTCGAGTACGCATACCTATTGTTTCACAAAGGTTAGCACCTTTCAAATAGGCTTTTACGCTTTTTGTAGTATTCCCATTGTGCTCATAGATTCTTCCTAGTCCAGAATATATTAGAGTCAAAAAATAATAATCTTTCAATGTTAATCGATGCTCTGCAGCAGTAATATTTTTTTCTGCCTCTAACAACAATTCAATTGCTCTAGCATAATTATTTACATGCAAACTCAAAAATCCTGAGCGACAAGTAATTCTTGCTTCCAATAAGTTATCAGGAAATGCTTTAAGTTTTTTAGCTGCTTCTTCGATAAAATATTTCGCCATCTCTCTTTTATCCAAATTCAAACAGGTACCAGAATAATCAATATAGGTATCTACTTGTTGCTGTATATCCCCGCGCTCCTCGACAATTTCTATAGACTTTTGGAAATGCTGTTCGGCGAGTAAATAATTGTATAACTGATTCTCAATCAGTGCAGTATTTTTATGGTAGTTAAGTTCAAAATCAGGGTTGGGAATAAATAATAAAATTTTAGCAATTTCAGCTAAACACTTTTGCCCTTTTCTAACATTTGTAAAAGTGTAATGACTCGCCAGTTGATCAAGCAAAACCAATCTTTGACGGCTTTCTTTTTGTTGTCCGAGTTGTCGTTCGAGCAATTTAATATTTGCTTTTTGATCTAGATGGGTGGTCATTAATAACTTATTGATTTTAAATTTATTCCAAAAATAAGTAGAATATTCTTAGTATTTGTATGGTAATGGTTAATTATTTTTCACCGAATAACATTTATCTCAATTTTTTTTGAGTTAAAAACCGCATCTATTTAAGCAAAAAACCAATGAAATAAAAATTTACATTAAATTGATAAATTTGCTGAGAATGAAGCTTATTTCAAAAGGGGATTTAGAATAGGAGATATTGTTTTGGAGATGACAATATTTGAGCAAAATGGTGTATTAAAGCGGTTGACGATCATAGTTTTAGAAATCATAAATGTCCTCCTTCCCTTTATTTTTCAAATAAAATTAACTGTACTCTTGTAAAAATTTCCTCTGCCCATTATCTAATACTTCCAAAGTAATGTTCTACTTAGCTAACACTCTATAAAACAAAACTCACATAGAATTATTTCTATGTGAGTTTTCATTTTTAAAATCTAATATTTTTTTACTTTTCTATTCTTTCCGCTTCATCCTCCAATCCAGTTTTCCTTTTTCTAGATTTCACCAATTGATTTCCAAAATTATAACTAATACTTAAACTTACATTTCGACTATCCCATCTACCACTTCCCTCAGAAAATAAACCATTAAATACCGAATATCCATTCCAACCTGATTGGTAAAAAACATCATTCGCACTTAATTTTAAATTAACTTGATCTTTTAAAATCCTCCGCTGTAATCCAAGATTCAATGCCCAACTTTCTTCATACTTAAATACTCCTCCCCAAACTCCTGGCCCTGAAAAATATCCAGAAATCTCAGCGGTGAAATTATTAGACAAATTAAATGAATGTTGCTGAAAAATGGAATAAGTAAATAATTGTACATCCACTATTGCCCCATCACCATAGTCTGCTTGATTATCAATATAGGAGGCACCTAAATTAAAAAAGGCATTCCATTTCTTGGTAATTGCAAAAGGTAGACTTGCATTAAAACTCATGATTGTTTGATCAGTCAAATTAGCCCAAGAAATAAAATTTGCTCTATCGTCATTCTCATCAGGTCCAATTAATCGAGTAATCTGATCTATGGTTTTACTATAAGCTATCTTGAAATTGTAACGAAATTTATAAGTGTATCCTAGTTCAATATTATTGACTATCTCTGGAGACAAAGTAGGATTACCCTTTTGATAGGATAATTCACTCAACTGATTATTAAAAGGATTTAACACATTATAATCTGGTCGATCAATACGTCGGCTATAATTTAAAGCAAAACTATTTTGAGGAGAAACAGAATAAGTTATTCCAGCATTTGGGAACCAAGACAAATAATTGAGCTCAACAGGAGGCTCTTGTAAATTGATTAAAAACGCCTTTAAGTTTCCAGTTGCATCCGTTTGTTCTGCTCGGAGTCCTGCGGACAAATTGATTTTACCATTGAGGTTTCGGTTATAGCTAAAATACCCCGCATACACCTTTTCACTATATCTAAACGTATTTGATCTTATATCATTTAGAATTGACTCTCCATTTATTTCATCTGATACTCGAAATGTATTGTCTGAAATAACTTGACTTATTTTGGCTCCTAATCCTAATTTTCCTCCTAAAAAATTAGTCTCATAATCAGTTTTCAAAGTATAAATATCAATATCTGTTGGGGTCGAGAATCGACTAATATTTTCTGTCAATAAATTATTACTTAAATCATAATATCGATTGGGTTGGAACCGCTCAATTTCATTACTAAAGGTCCCATAATCTAAGTCAATATTCAAGCTCCGACTATTTTTTTGATCATTAAACCTATAATTCAAATTATAAGACAAACGACTTCTATTTGCATCTGCTTCATTTTCAGCCACCAAAATGCTGTCAATTTGATTGGGTGTAATTGAATTTGATATTTTAATTTGGTTAGTCTCTGGATTAGCATCATCACTTTGTCCCCCACTTATTAAGAACCCAATCGTATTTTTTTCATTAAGAAAAAAATCTGTACCTATTCTATAATAAAAAGCATCTGAAGAGCTTTTCATGTCATTTGTTTCCTGTAATCTAATATTGTTTTGGTTACTATTGAATATCATATCATGATATCCATTTCTGTTTCCAATTCCAAAATTTCCATATATGTTGTAATTATTATATCTATAATTCCCCGTAAAACCTCCACTAGTTCTCCCCACTCTTCCTTGACTATGTGTTGCATTTATAGTTCCATTGGCACCAAGGCTTTTATCTTTTTTCAATCTTATATCAATGATACCAGCATTACCTTCCGCTTCATATTTTGCGCCAGGGTTTGTGATTATTTCAATTCGATCAATTTGCTCTGCAGGGATACCTTTTAAGTAATTGGTCAAATCATCACCAGCCATCGGTTGTCTCTTTCCATCAACATAAAGCAACACACCAGAGCGACCTAAAACATTAATGTTATTATTATTATCAATAGTCACCGCAGGTGCTTTCCGAAGCAACTCAATGGCATCAGAACCAATACTATTGATTGTTCCTTGAACATTGAAGACAGTACGATCTGGTTTGATTTCTATCAATGCTCTTCTTGCTTTTACGGTTGCTTGAGTTAATTCTACAGATGAAGCTTGAAAAGAAAATATCCCTAAATCAAGTTGCTGTTCATCCATCAGATAGATATCTTTTTGAATTACATCATCGTATCCAATAAAACTTGCTACAAAAAAATAATTACCAGCTGAAATATTAGACATAAGGAATTTACCATTGAGATCTGAAATCTCAATTTTAACAACACTACTATCAGAGATGTTGTACAAAACAATATTAGCAAAAGAAACAGGTGTCTTTTCTATATCATAAAAAGTACCCTTTATGGATGCAGTTTGGGCAAAAACTGAAATTGTCAAAATTATAAATAGGAACGTAAAATATGATCGCATATTAATTTAATAAAAGAGGTTTAAAGTATGGAAATTGTGGTAAAATATGGACTTCAATATAGTTTAGTAGGTACTTAATAAGTTCATAAGGTTTTATACTAAAACTATTCCATAAGATTTCATGTAATTTCAATTAGAATACCCAAATTTAAAATAATATAAAAGTTAAATTTTTGGATGAAATGTGGAAACTGTGAGTAAAAAAAAATCAGGAGGGAATTTGACCAAAAAAGGCTACATTTATTAAAATGTAGCCTTTTGAATTAACGGTTGTTAATAATTTGTTTTCTATTGAGGGATAATATCTCCACAGCCGCTAGAACTGTTTTTCTTTTTTTTACCACCCCAAATCTTTTTCATGTTAATGACAGGCAAATGACTCAGGTCATCTAGTTTTTTTTTCTCCTTTCTGAAAAATGAAAAAAGTATCATAGTGTTTTGGTTTTTAGTTAAAATCCTTTAGATTTTACGAATAATATAAGTGAAATTAACAAATAAATTTAAAACTCCCAAATTGTATTGGTAACGTAAATGAGTGTAATTCAGTACTTTGGTTGTAAAACTGTCAATTACTAAAACTATCAATACATTAAAGCTTAATAATCAGCAACTTGTAAAGTTGCCTACTTTTCAGATTTAATTTTAAATATTTTATTTAGTGTAATATTATTTAAATTCCCTCTTGTAATCGCCTCATTTGTTCCATAAATGCGGGTCTTCTTCGTCTAGACACCTCAATTTTTTTTCCATCATCCATTACTAGGTAGCCACCATCTCCTTTTACGAATTTTTTCATATAATTAAGGTTGATTAGGTGGCTTTTATGAACTCGATAAAAATTGACTGAAACCAACATCTCCTCATATGCTTTAATTGTTTTAGATGCAGTAATTTTATCACCATTCGATAAATGTATATGAGTATAATTATCTTCTGCTTCGCAACGGATAATATCCTGAATATTTATAAAATAAATACCATCTAAAGCGGAGATACTAATTTTTTTGAATGGATTCGGTTTGTTAAAATAATGTTGATTAAACACCTCCAATTTTTCACTCGTGTGAATCGCTTTTCCACCATCAATTCTACTTACTGCCTCTTTTAATTCATCAGGATCAATTGGTTTAACAATATATCCTATTGAACTATATTGACATGCTCGTATGGCAAATTTCTCAAAAGCGGTAACAAATATAATTTCAAATGGAATCTTATCCATTTCATTCAACATCTGGAAAACTAATCCATCAGGCAGATTAATATCTAGAAAAGCAACATCAGGACTTGTTCCTAAATTCCTTAACAAGTTATTTCCTTCTGCAATACTCCCAGCCTCACCAATTATTGAAATGTCTGAGCAATGTTCGTTAAGAATATTTTTCAGATTATTTAACCCTTGCTTCTCGTCTTCAATTATTATTGCTTTAGTCATTTTTTTCCATGTGATATTGAGGATAACTCCTTGAGTTAAACTCAATAATTAAAAATTATTAAGGAAATAAAGCACACAAAGATACCACTAAAAAGTTTTTTCAACAAGTACGTATCAGAGAGAATATGGTATGAAAATCTAGTTGTATGTCTGTTGGTCTTGAGGTAAAGGTATAAATTTTATATAAAAAAATGGTAAAATGTATTACAATCGCGATAAGTGGTAACAAAAGAACACAATGTATTGATTTTGGGGGAAATTCATTTAGATAATTCTTTTTTACGATAAAAATTAATGGCTATTCAAAATTAATATTTTGACCATTTAAAGAAAATCAGATTTATTAAAAAAAGAATCAACTTATTTTTAGATATATATTCAATTTGGTGAACAAAAACCATACTTTTATCAGTAGAAAAGAGGTGCTTTTATTAACTATATTTGAAAATACATATGCAGGAATCTACGAAGAAAAAAGAACATAGCCCTAATCGTGAAAGAATATTTGAGATTATTTTTGAAGCTGATACAGCTATTGGGAAGTGGTTTGACATATTGTTGATTATTGCTATTATTGCCAGTGTAATGATTGTAATGGTTGAAAGTGTGGATTCGATTAATGATCGTTTTGGACAGCTTTTTAGATTTTTAGAGTGGATGTTTACTATTTTTTTTACCATTGAATATTTATTACGACTTTATGTTGTTCATCGAGCTTGGAGGTATGCATTAAGTTTTTTCGGTATCGTTGATTTACTTTCAATCCTACCATCTTATTTAAGTTTCTTTTTCGCTGGCACACATTCTTTAATGGTTATTCGAGCCATTCGTCTATTAAGAGTATTTCGAATTTTTAAATTGGTTAATTACTCCAAGGATGCTCAACAAATCACCTCAGCGTTGAAATCAAGTCGAAGGAAAATTTTTGTCTTCCTTACTTTTGTCATGTTACTTGTAATTATTTTTGGATCAGTTATGTACCTGATAGAAGGAAGTCAGCCTGGTTCTCCATTTGATAGTATACCCCGCAGTATTTATTGGGCAATTGTAACATTAACTACTGTAGGTTACGGAGACATCTCTCCTACTACGTCTTTTGGTCAATTTTTGGCAGCAATCGTAATGCTTTTAGGTTATGCAGTAATTGCTGTACCAACAGGAATTGTAAGCTCCGAAATGACCAAAGAGAACAAAAAGGGAAAGAAAAAGAAGAACGGAAGAAGCAAAGAAAAAGATCACAAACTTAATACTCAAGTATGTAGTGAATGTCTTTTTGATGATCATGCTGATGATGCTTTTTTTTGTAAAAAATGCGGGACAGCACTACACAATCATGACCATCATTGATATCCGAAATTATCTAATTGGGAATAAGTGTATCAGTTAATCTATTCTTTTAAAGAGAATCCTGAATTTTGATTTTCTCAAAATTCAGGATTAAATATTTTCTTCACTCAATATTACATTACCTTATTCTTTAATAAATCTGAAATGTCAAGTTGTATTTTTTTTGCCAAATTATTAGCGGTAACCTCTGAAGCACTTTCACTATAAATTCGTATAATTGGTTCTGTGTTTGATTTTCTTAAATGAATCCAATCTGATTCGAATAATATTTTCAACCCATCAATTGTATCCAATTCCTCGTTTTTATATTTGTCCTTTAATTTATCAAAAATCAAATCCAAATCAAGTTCTGGAGTCAATTGAATTTTATTTTTTGAAATTACATAAGAGGGAAAAGTTCTTCTCAACCAAGAAATTGGTTTTCCATATTCAGCTAATTGAGATAAAACTAATGCAATCCCAACTAAAGCATCTCGACCATAATGTAATTCTGGATATATTATTCCCCCATTTCCTTCTCCTCCTATTACAGCATTGGTTACTTTCATTTGATTAACCACATTCACTTCTCCGACCGCTGCCGAAGAATAAGTTCCCCCATTTTTCTCAGTAACATCCCGTAATGCTCTCGTGGAAGAAAGATTGGAAACCGTATTTCTAGATTTACCTTTGGGAGTATTTCTCAGAATATAATCAGCAACAGTCACCAAAGTATACTCTTCACCAAACATTTCTCCATCTTCACTAACAAATGCCAATCGATCCACATCTGGATCAACAGCTATCCCTAGATCAGCTCGATGAGAAATAACTGCCTCAGAAAGTTGTCTTAAGTTTTCAGGAAGAGGTTCTGGATTATGGGCAAATTTTCCAGTTACCGCTTCATTGATAAGAACAACCTCACAGCCCAATCTCTCTAATAGAGGTGGAATGGATATAGCGCCAGTAGAATTAACACAATCTACAACAACCTTAAACTGTTTTGCTTTTACTTTTTCGATAGTAACTAAAGGAAGAGACAATATCGCATTTATGTGCTTTTCGATATAAGTATCATCTTTTCTATATGAACCTAATTCATCAACAGAGGCATACTCTATATTTCCAGCTTCAATTAAAGCTAAAAATTCTGTTGCATCTGCTGCTGAGATAAACTCACCATTATCATTAAGTAACTTTAATGCATTCCATTGCTTGGGATTATGGCTTGCAGTGAGAATAATTCCAGCACCTGCATTTTCCATTGGAACAGCTACCTCAACCGTAGGAGTCGTTGACAACCCAAGATCTATAACGTCTATCCCAAGCGACCGCAAAGTACTGACAACCAAACTATTAACTATTTCGCCAGAGATGCGAGCATCTCGTCCAACAACGATTTTAGGGTTATTTGTCTTTTGAATAACCCAGTAGCCAAAGGCTGCTGTGCATTCAACAATATCTTGAGGTGTAAGATTATCTCCCGCTGCACCACCAATAGTTCCTCTGATTCCTGAGATTGATTTAATTAAAGCCATAGAGTTTAAAGTTATTTAGTTTTCATTGTGAGAATATAAAAAAGATATCATATTAATCAACTGTTACATTATAATTAATATTAATATAAATTGACAAACCATAAAGATAAAAATTATATCAAGAATAGGTACAGAATTCAAAAAAATTAGAGATTTATTTTAGACTTCTCTCTAAAATATTTTGCTTTATTTTAGTTGTATAATCTCCATTCTATTTTTATACCTTTGATATATTTTATTTGGTAAAAAATGAGCGACCTACTTCAATATGATCAATATTTATTTCAATTAATTAATTCTGTTTGGACTACAGAATGGTTAAATAAATTAATGCCGATTTGGAGAAACAAAAACTTTTGGTTTCCGGTTTATATTTTTTTGATCAGTTTTTTACTTATTAATTTTGGAAAAAAAGGAGGCTTCTTACTATTGTTTGCATTGGGAACAATTGCAATTTCAGATACATTGAGCAGTCAGATTATCAAAAAAAATGTTCAAAGAATCCGCCCCTGCAATGATCCCTTAATTTCAAATATGGTTGACTTAAAAGTAAAATGTGGTGGGGGATATAGTTATACTTCTTCTCATGCAACGAACCATTTTGCTTTAGCATTTTTCCTGATTTACACTTTAGGAGTTCAATTTCGTTGGATCAAATGGGTTTTGATATTTTGGGCAAGTAGTATTGCTTATGGGCAAGTTTATGTAGGAGTTCATTATCCCTTTGACGTGATTTCAGGGGCGACCATAGGGGGAATTATAGGGATTTTAGTGGCAACTTGGTATCGTAGCTTTCGAAAGATGAAATTAAATTGGAAGTGACCCAAATCAAAACTAATTAACTTTTTGTACATATTTTTTGATTTAAAAAAGATTAAAATTTGCATTTACTAGATTATATAATATTGTTTTCAAGCGTTCTTATGGGCGGTGGATTTGCATTTTATTTTCAAAAAAGCAATAAAATAATATTGCAATTAGTTTTGTCTTTCAGTGGCTCATTTATTTTAGGAATATCTGTACTACACCTAATGCCAGTTGCATATTCCAATCCCGTTAATACTTCAACTGAAACAATTTCAACCTACCGAAATATTGTAGGATTGATGATATTACTAGGATTTTTCATTCAAATATTTTTGGAACAACTTTCCAAAGGTGTAGAGCATGGTCATATTCATGCACCTCACCATGGCAAGACAAGTTTTGCGATACAAATTCTTTTAGGCTTAAGCATTCATGCTTTTTTTGAAGGAGTTCCATTGGAAAATGAAAGTATTCATGCACATAATCATAATGATCATTTATTGTGGGGAATTGTTTTGCATAAAGCTCCCGCTGCTTTTGCATTAGTATTGCTACTCATAATTTCTAATTTTAAAAAACCGCTGATTATAATTGCTTTATTGATCTTTGCCTCAATGTCTCCATTAGGTGCATTAGTTGGAAAAATTTTAACTGATCAGAATATACTTACCATAGAAAGACAAAATTATGTTGTTGCATTTGTGATTGGTTCATTTTTACATATTGCAACGACAATACTTTTCGAAGTGGAAAGTGCTGAACATCATAGTATTTCGATGCGAAAATTAATTGCAATCTTAATTGGAATTGGGATGGCTGTATTAACTATTCTATAGCTTAATATCCTTTAATTTCATTTAACTTCTAACAATAAAAGCAGTACAAAACTAATTGTACTGCTTCACTAAAGTATGTTAAAATGGGATTAGAAATCCTTGAATGTGGGCTTTTACAGCCCCACTATATTACCGTCCCGAATAAATTGCTTTACCCCATCAAGTAATAAATATTCCTCTCCGTCATCACTTTTGTAAAATACTTGAACTTCAAAATTTTTACCTCTCTTTAAATTGCTGTTATTATGACCGATTTCAACTAAATTGCCATCAAAATAGAAAGGTGCACCAATCTTTTCTTCAATTTCCTCCTCCAACATTGGATTCACTTCTTCTAGTTTAATTTCTTCTTGGTAATCCATATCAATAATTTTTACCAAAAACTCTTCATCCAACAATACTTTTGCATCTTCGTGATTCATGAAAAAATTGATAGTAGTGTATTTCCAGTTTTTTCCATCTGTAATCAATCGAGTAACAGGATTTCCTGTAGGGTTCATTTTAATTTGGATTTCTTGAAAGTTAATTCTAGTATTATTAACTACATCAACAATTTTTCGGAAACGATCTTCACTTTCAATTTTGTCCTGAATCAAACTTTCTGTTTCCGACTTTACAGCTATCACCTCATTTTGTTCTGATTGGAGGTTATTAACTTGTTCCTTAATCTTCGCCTTTTCAGATTCAATTGTTAATATGGCTTCTTGGTCAATGTTTTCTTTTCTTGACAAAACTGCAATATCTTTTTTCATCTGGTCGTAATAAGATTGTAGGTAGTCTACTTTGCCTTGAAGTTTTGCAATAAGATCATCCTGTCGTTGCACTTTTTTTCTCAGGCTATAAATTATTTCATTTAATTTAATAATACTGTCTCGAAGAATTTGATTCTCATCTTGAAGATCATTATTTAATTGAGTTAAAAGAATATTATCTTCTTTCTCAGATTCAATAGTATTTTCTAAATTGTTAATATTTTTTAATTGTTCCGAAAGGTGGGTTTTGGTGTTATTCAATTTTTTCACTTGAATTGCACTAAAAATTCCTAAGCTCACCAGCAGAACCAAACTTATTATAATTGTCAGGGATTTCGTCATCTCAATACGATTTTACATAATTATTAAAATAATATATTTATAAATAACTAACGAATAGGTTATTACGGAATAATTAAAAACAAATATTATTCCATTTTATCATCTGTCATAATTTTTAAACTTTTAATTCAATAGAAAGTTATGGAGAGGTAGCTTTAAAATGGTTTTCGGTTTTTAAAATAATTGTATTCGAGTATCTTTACTATTTTTTGCAAAACATCTTAGAATAAAAAGCAATAAAACTTAACGTTTTAGCTATCACATTTTAAAAAGAAATTAATGAATCAACTTCAGCAAACCACTTCTAACATTTTAATGATTCGACCAAATAACTTTGGGTTTAATGAAGAAACAGCAGTAAATAATTCTTTTCAAACAAATAACCAATCGCTGAATTCTGAGGAAGTGAAAAAAAGGGCAATGGAAGAATTTGACTATTTTGTATCAAAAATGAGAAGAGAGGGAATCAATGTTATCGTGATAGAGGATACTAATGAGCCAAAAAAGCCAGATGCAGTTTTCCCTAATAATTGGGTTTCATTTCATCAGGATGGTGTCGCAATAACCTACCCGATGTACTCAGAAACTAGACGAAATGAACGAAGAGAAGATGTTTTGGAAAAATTAAAGGAACACTTTCAAATTGAAGAAATTATTAGGTTAGAAAAATTTGAATTAGAAAACAGGTTTCTGGAAGGAACTGGAAGTATGATTTTGGATCGCGTAAATAAAATTTGTTACGCTTGTACTAGTCCTCGAACAGAAGAAGGCTTATTAGATGTTTTTTGCGAATTAGAACATTATCAAAAAGCGGCTTTTCAATCTGTTGATGCAAATGGAAATGATATCTATCACACTAATGTTATGATGGCATTAGGTGAAAACTTTGTTGTAATAGGAATGGACACTATTAAGGAGGAAACTCAGAAAAAGATGCTCTTAGATCTATTTGCAAAAACGAATAAGGTTGTAATTGATATATCCTACCAACAAATATTGTCGTTTGCTGGCAATATGCTTCAAGTAAGGAATGAAAAAGGAGAAACTTACCTTGTGATGTCTCAACAAGCTTTTGGGTCGTTAACCGATGAACAAATTAACAAAATCGAGATGCAAACAAAAATCTTGTATAGCCCCATCGAGACAATAGAAAGTTTTGGAGGAGGTAGTGCTAGATGTATGATGGCAGAAGTATTTTTGCCTAAAATAAATTAACTTTTCCTTAACGCTGTTAAAATAAATTAATTACTTTTACAAAGCAAAAAGTAAAAAAGTCAATACTTATATTCAAAAACTACTTTATTTGATCTCTCCACCTATAGAACATTTCATCTTAAACTACTAATTTTATCTTTTTTTGTGACATAGTAATATTGTTTTTTAGCTAAAAAAAGAACTTTATCCAGTAAACATTACGATAAATAATAATTCATAATCCTACTGATACTAAACTGTTGCTATGGCAACTTTATTAACACTTCACCTAAATATCAAAATATTATATAAAAAATATGTTAAGAAAGTGTGAAAAATAGTTACCAACACTTAATGAAAAGTTTAAACAAAGGCCTTGGTGTAACCAATTAGCCTTTCTAGTTTTGCAAAATAATTAAACAAACAATACTACACCCTAAAATTCAACCGATTTATTTATTAACCATATTTCTATTTTCATAATCAAAACTCTTAAACATTTTTGTATGAAAAATTTTATTATTACTCTTATCGCATTATTTTTTACAGTTTCCATTTGGGCACAAGGAACGCTCACAGGAACCGTAATTGACTCTGATCAAGAAGATGCTCTGATCGGAGCTACCGTTTATTTGAAAGGTACCAACTTCGGTGCAGCCACAGATATCAATGGAGCTTTCGAAATGAAAGACGTCGATGCTGGAGATTACACTTTGGTTTTATCCTACACAGGATATACTGAAATGACAAAAGACATCACAGTAACTGATGGAGACAACGATTTAGGCACATTGATGTTAACTGGAAATTCCATAGGAATTGAAGAGGTTAACGTAATCGCTTCTATCGCAATTGATAGAAAAACTCCAGTTGCTGTAACTACTATTAAAGGTTCTGAGATTGAAGCAAAAATTGGAAATCAAGAATTTCCTGAAATTTTAAAAAGCACTCCCTCAGTTTATGTTACAAAAACAGGAGGTGGATTTGGAGATGCACGTATCAATGTTCGTGGGTTCGACCAAACTAATATTGCTGTTATGATTAATGGTATTCCAGTAAATGACATGGAAAATGGTCGAGTTTACTGGTCTAACTGGGCTGGGCTTTCTGACGTAACTTCTAACCTTCAAGTTCAAAGGGGTCTAGGTGCATCAAAATTAGCTATTCCTTCTGTGGGAGGATCTATTAACATTATCACAAACGCTGCTGATTTTCAAAAAGGTGGAAAATTTAGTGTTGGAGTAGGTAACGATGGTTTCCAAAAGTATGGATTAATGCTTTCTTCGGGGCAATCAGAAAAAGGATTTGCTGCTACTGCACAATTTACTCACACTCGAGGTGATGGTTATGTAGATGGAACTCAATTTAGAGCATACTCTTATTTTCTCTCTTTATCTCAAACTTTAGGTGATAACCAATCTCTATCTTTTACTATGATTGGAGCACCACAATGGCACCACCAAAGAGATGGGATGTCAAGATTTGATAACTTGGATGTAAGTATTTTCGAAGAAGGGAATAAAGGAAGAAAGTATAATTGGAATACAGGGACACTAGATGGAAAAGAGTTCAACTGGAGAAGAAACTTTTATCATAAACCAAAAGCATTCTTAAACCATTATTGGACTCTTGGTCAAAATACAGATTTAAAAACATCAGCGTATGTTTCCTTTGGTAGAGGTGGTGGAACTGGTGCAAGAGGTCGTATGAATAATGCTGATCCAAATGATGGATTTTTTAGGGATCGAATTTTTCAATCATTCTCTGGAAATAATTTAGGAATACATAATGCAGAGGGTCAAGTTAAATGGGATGATATTGTTGCCTATAACCAGGGTGATGAAATTGCAGCATTCGGAGATGCTAATACTGATCCAGGGACAACTACCTCTTCAGGAGATGGATTCATTCGAAGAGCTTCAATGAACTCTCACAATTGGTATGGAATTTTATCTACACTTACTCATAGAATTAATAACCAATTAACATTAACTGGTGGAGTTGATTTTAGATATTATAAAGGTATACACTACAGAAGACTAGAAAACCTTTTAGGTAATGATTCTTATACGAGCAGGTCTAACGACAACAATCCTTCTAATGTAATCACAGAAGTATCAGAAGCTAAATTTGGAAACTTCCATGACAATAGCTACAAAGATGGAAACAATGTATTGAATTACTGGAATGATGGTTTGGTATCTTGGGCTGGTATCTTTGCCCAATTAGAATACAGTAACGATAAATTAACAGCATTTGCATCTGTAAATGGATCTAATCAAGGATTTAAGAGAATTGATCATTTCAACTATTTAGATTCTGACCCAGAACAAGAAACAGAATGGCAAAACTTCTTAGGAGGAAATGTAAAAGCTGGAGTTAACTATAATATGGATGAGCATAATAATGTATATTTCAATACAGGTTTCATTTCTAAGCAACCAATATTTGACAATGTATTTTTAAACTTCGTGAATGAAATTAATCCGGACGCTAAAAATCAATCAATCACTTCTTTTGAATTGGGATATGGCTATAGAAGCAAAACTTTCAGAGCTAATGTAAATGCTTATTACACTAACTGGAGTGATCGTCAGTTGAACTTTGGAACTGAGAATAATTTGGATCAAGAGTTATTATACAACTTCACAACCACTCAAATTCACACAGGTCTTGAATTAGAGATGAACTGGTCTCCAACTAGAGCTTTAACTATTAAGGGTATGGCGTCTATTGGAAACTGGGAATATGGAGATGATTTCACAGCAATAGGAAGCAATATTGATTCTGTTTCTTTTGCTCCAGAAAACATTACAATCTTTGCTGATGGCCTAAAGGTAGGAGACGCTGCGCAAACTACTTTAAATCTTGGAATTAATTACGAAATCATTGATGGATTAAGAGTATATGCAGATTACTTCTTTAATGATAGACTTTACGCTAGATTCTCAGTTGATCAAGATGATCAATTCCAATCTCCTGGTGGACAAGTTTTAGAATTACCTAGTTATTCTTTGATTGACTTAGGAGCATCTTATACTTTCCCAATTTCAGATTACAAAATGACTGTTCGTTTCAATGTGAATAATTTATTGGATGAATGGTATATCTCTGAATTAACTACCAATGGTGACTCTGTTATGTCAAGTCAAGGATTTGTTGGATTTGGACGTACTTGGAACGCTGGAATTAAATTCCACTTCTAAACAAACTATAAAATTAACAATAAGAAAGACCTTCACCCATCATTTGATAGGTGGGGGTTTTTTTTGGAAAAAATCAACACGACACTGTTAATGTATTTAAAGAATCAATAATAACTTATCTCTAATTTCATGAATGGGTTTTTTTCAACTATTTTTACACAAATTCGATATTTAGAACATTTTATAACCAAATTAATAAAACTATTTTCTTATGAAAAAACTGTTTACTTTTTTATTCCTCTTTTCTTTAACTACACTCGCAATCTCTCAGGACTTTATTGTTGAGACTGTAGGAAGTACTGGTTTCAGCCCAACAAATTTAACCATTTCAGTTGGCCAAACTGTGCAGTGGGTAAATACTGGAGGCAACCATAATGTAAATGGAACAACTGCTACTTATCCAAATAACCCTGAATCATTTGGAAATGCAGTAAGTTCAGGTTGGACTTTCGAACATACATTTTTGACTGCAGGATCATATGACTACCAATGTGACCCTCATATAGGTTTAGGTATGGTTGGAACTGTTACTGTGATGCCTTTACCAACATATACCATAGCTGAAATTACTGGCGATTCGGATATGAATGGAGAAACTGACTCTGTGGGAGTTTCGTGTACTTTAACAGGAGTTGTTCATGGAATTGATATGCAAGGTGGAGGTAACATTCAGTTTACCATCATTGATGCTAACAATGACGGAATTGGGGTATTTAGCTCTAACGATTATGGATACTCTGTAAATGAAGGAGATGAAGTAACTATGGATGGAGCGGTTGCCAGCTTCAATGGTTTAGCGCAGTTTAATCCTGACACTATTATCGTTAACTCAATGGGAAATGCTTTATCCCCTGTAGCCGATGTAACAGATTTAGATGAAAGCACTGAATCTCAATTAGTCCGATTAGTCGATGTATCATTAGTTGATCCATCACAATGGGATGGTTCTGGCTCGAACAATATAGACGTTACTGACGGAACTAGTACTTGGACTGTCAGAATTGATAGCGATGTAGCTGATGTAAATGCTTTAGCTCCACCATCAGGATCATTTAATGTTACAGGGATTGGAGGCCAATTTGATAGTTCTGACCCTTACACAAATGGCTATCAACTATTACCTAGATACGCTGCCGATATCGAAGTTATGACCACTGGATGTGAGATCGGAATTTTAACTGCTGACAGTGATATGAATGGTGAAGCTGATTCTGTAGGTGTTGCCTGCACTATTACAGGCATCGTGTATGGAATTGATATGCAAGGAAACGACAATATTGCGTTTACAATTATTGATGCTGCTGGAGATGGAATTGCTATTTTTAGTACCAATAACTTTGGATACACTGTATTGGAGGGTGATGAGATAACTATGGATGGTACAGTTGCCAGTTTTAATGGATTAGCTCAATTTAATCCTGATACGATTATAGTAAATTCTACCGGAAATACAATAGTTACACCTACTGATGTAGCTGATTTGAACGAATCGACGGAGTCTCAATTAGTTAGAATAACAAATGTAACTTTAGTGGACCCAACCCAATGGGATAACTCTGGTTCAAATAATATTGACGTAACAGATGGAACAACTATCTGGACAGTAAGAATAGATAGCGATGTAGCTGATTTAAATGCATTACCTGCACCAATTAGCGCATTCAACATAACAGGTATTGGAGGGCAGTTTGATAGCTCTGATCCTTATACAGAAGGGTACCAATTACTACCACGATATGCTGCAGACCTTGAAATTATTCCAACAGGAGCTGCTCCATTATTGATTTCTGGCGTTGCTGACCCTCAACCTACTGATGGTAGTGGTGGTAATACTGCTGGTCCAAAAATGGTTGAATTATATGTTTTAGAAGATATTGCTGACTTAAGTATTTATGGTGTTGGTGTGGCTAACAATGGTGGTGGTTCTGACGGAATCGAATTTATTTTCCCAGCAGTTTCAGCTGCAGCTGGAGATTGTATTACCTATACAGATAGCTTAAATGCAGCTAAATTTGAAACATTTTTCGGATTCCCTGCTACCTTCTTAGTTCCTTCTGGTGGTGTATCTGCTGCAGGTCATAATGGTGATGATGCTATCGAATTATTCCAAAATGGAACTGTAATTGATGTTTTTGGTGATCCAAATGTAGACGGAACTGGAACAAATTGGGAATATGTAGATGGCTGGGCTTATCGTAACTTTGGCGTTACCTCAAACGGAGGTGTTTTCAATGAAGATAATTGGGTTTATAGTGGAGCTGATGCCTTACAAAACAACACCAATACAATGAATTCAGAATACGCAGATCCATTCCCAACTTGTACCTATGCCTTGACCCCTCCTCCTCCAGCATACCCAATTGGTCTAGTTACTAGTGATTCAGATGGCAATGGAGCAACAGATTCTTTAGATGTTATTTGTCGATTGACTGGTGTTGTTTATGGCATTGACTTGGACGGAAATGAAGGGCTTTCGTTTACCATTATCGATGATTTAGGTGATGGAATTAACGTTTTCAACTTTAATGATGTATCCGACTATGTAGTAGTTGAGGGTGATGAAATTACAGTAACAGGTGCACTTGAAAATTACAATGGTTTAGCGGAAATCGTTGCTTCAGATATTAAATTAAATTCTTCAGGAAACACCCTGATAACACCGGTTGATGTCTCTGTTCTTGATGAGTCTACTGAATCTCAATTTATCCGAATGACAAATTGGACAATCGTTGATGGATCTCAATGGTTAGGTAATGGTTCAAGTTTTAATGTTGATATATCAGATGGTACAAATACATACCAAATGAGAATAGATGGCGATACTGAACTTTCTACTTTGCCTATTCCAACTGGAGATATTTTCAATTTCACAGGAATTGGTGGACAATTTGATAATATGGAACCTTGGAATGAAGGTTACCAAATTTTCCCAAGATATATCTCTGACATCGAGGGATTTGTTTCAACTATCAACCCTGAATTAGGTAATTATATTAAATTTTATCCTAATCCAACAAGTGATGTCTTACAAATCCGATCTGATATTCAATTGGATAATATCAGAATTACAAATATGTTGGGCCAACAAGTAATTGACCTTCCAAAGCCTAACTTGAGCGAAACAGTAAATGTAAATAACTGGCAAACTGGTATTTACGTAATTACTTTCATTACTGGAAACGAGATTTGGACCTCACAATTTGTAAAGAAATAAATTAAATCCTAATTTAAAGAAAAGCGCAAAATCACCAAGATGTGATTTTGCGTTTTTTTTTGAAAAAGAAAACCTCTGAACCGAACAACATCTAACCAACTCCGTACAAAAAATAGCTCTCAAAATACTATTCCTTTTTTTACTCAAAAAATGAGTATAAAACAAAAAGAATCTTTATTTTTGCGGCTAAATTTACAAATCCAATCTGCTTTTAATAAATAGGTAGATTACATATTTACAAATATTAATATGGCAAAAAGAAATAAAAAGGCTTCAGATGATACACTAGTTGACATCGGAGAAAAAACGGAACAAGCTCAAGATTTTTATGAAAAAAATCAAAGCTTAGTCTTAGGCGGATTGTTCGCTTTCGTTATAATAGTAGGTGGAATTTTCGCTTACAATAATTTTTACAAAGCTCCACGCTTAAAATCAGCTATTGAAGAAATGGCGCAGGCTCAACGAATGTTCGAAAAAGATTCTTTCGCTTTAGCACTTGCTAACCCTGGTGGAGGAAGTCTTGGATTCCTTGATATTGCTAGTGAGTACAGTGGTACATCTGCTGCAAACTTAGCTAATTATTATGCAGGTATTTCTTATTTAAACCTTGGACAATTTGATGCAGCTAAATCTTTTTTAGAAGATTTTAGTCCTGATGGAAATGTACTTCCAATCACTTATTATGGTTCTTTAGGAGATGTTTATTCTGAGAAAAATGAAATGGATAAAGCTATTTCTTCCTATAAAAAAGCAATCAGTCAAGGAACTAATGAGTTTTTAGAAGCTTATTATACTAAGAAATTAGGCATGTTGTATGAGTATCAAGGAAAAGTTGCAGAAGCAAAATCAACTTACGAAAACCTGAAATCAAAATATCCAAATACCCCAGAAGGGCAGGATATCGAGAAATACATTTCACGAGTTAGCGTAAACTAAAAATATTTTAATGTGTTTTTCTAAAAATCACACACAAATAAATATTTAACGAATAATATTGTGAAGGTAAGATTTTAAATAATCTTACCTTTTTTTTATAAATAAGCTTAACCTGAATTTTTTTCTTATTTTCATAAGTATTTTTTTGAGTTCTTTTAAAAACATAAAGGAAGACAATTAAATAATCATCGATTCACAGTTTAACATCAACTAAAAAACTATGGCAAGTGCATTAAAAAACTTATCTGACTATAACGAAGCTAATTTGCCTTCGGCTAAAAATATGAAATTCGGAATTGTTGTAGCTGACTGGAATGCAAAAATAACACATGCTTTGTACGAAGGGTGTTTTGAGACATTGATTAAACATCAAGCAAAGGAAGAGAATATCAAAACGGTTCAGGTTCCTGGTACGTTTGAATTAACAGTCGCAGCTAAAATCCTTTTGCAAAACCAAAAATATGATGCCATTATTTGCATTGGTTGTGTAATTAAAGGGGAAACTAATCACAATGAATACATCAACAATTCCGTTGCATTGGGGTTAACAAACTTAGGCTTAGCTTCCGGTATCCCCTGCATCTTTGGAGTTTTGACTCCAAATGACGAACAACAAGCCATCGACCGAGCAGGAGGAAAATATGGCAATAAAGGTGTAGAAGCAGCTGTAACCGCAATCAGAATGTCTGCCCTAAAAGAAAATTTAAAAAAAGCAGAGAAGAAATCTATTGGCTTTCAATAATATAAAATGAATCAAAAACTTCTTTTTCTAATCTTTATTTTATTTTTACAAATCCAAATTAGTTGGTCACAAAGTGACTCAACCCAATTTACTATTGCTTTAGAAAAAGAAAATTCTATTTCCTCCTCTACTACTATTTCGAAGAAAAAGAAGAAAGAAAATTTTATCAAAAGATACTTTCGAAAAGATTATCCCTCTCCAAAAAAAGCAGTAGTATTGACAGCTATTATTCCCGGTCTTGGGCAAATTTATAATAAAAGACATTGGTATATTAAATTACCATTAGTCTATGGGGCATTTGGTGGACTTATTTATAGCATTCAATATAATAGTAGAAACTATAGAGAACTAAAAAAACAACATCGCTTTTTGGTAGATGGACTTGTTTGTACCACTAGTATATATGATGGAATTGTATCCGCTGCAGTACTCAAAAACGAAAGAGATAAATATGACAAACAACTTCAATTTTCTTATATCGGAATTGGGTTAGCTTATATTCTTACTGCCGCAGAAGCCTATACAACTGCACATCTACTTACATTTGATGTATCTGATGACCTCAGTATGCAACTCAAACCATCTTTTGACGTTAATCCTAGTTCAGGAATAACTGTTGGATTTGGAGTAAATTTCAAAATTGGAAAGAAGAGAAATATGATTTTTGAAAATACATTTCACTAAATTTCAATTTAAAATCATCCTTTTTCTCGCTCTTATTGACAGCCATAAAAATAGCTTTTTCTTACATTTTACCCAGAGTATTAAAATGCTTTTATTTGTTAATAAGCCTTTGTTTATTCCAGCCCACAAAAGACCTTACTTTTCCCTAACTTGATATCTATAAAACATTTTACCTTTAGTTATTTAAACTATTAATTAAAAAATATACATTATAATCAAACTAGACGTAGTCATGCAAGACAAGGATTTACAGCTCAAGAGAATGCTCGAAACTAACAAAGTCCAAAAAGACTTTTACGAGTACCAGCCGCAAGAAGATCAATTTGAATATGATGGAAATATTATTGGTAGAACTTGGGCTAAATTACGTTCAGAATACGGTAAAGTAGTCAACTCATTAGGAGAATTTGAAATGTGGAGTAACCTTCATTGGAAATGGATGGGAGATCTTTCTAATAAAAAAGTTTTGGACTTAGGCTGTCATGCTGGAAATCAATTAAGTTTGGATTTGGCAAAAAAAGCTAAATATTATGTTGGTTTAGATTTAAGCGAATCCGCAACTGCTGAATTACAGAGAAAAATTAATGATGCAGGAATTGAAAATGCGATTACCGTTGCGACCGATTTCCTTTCTGGAGGTTTTACAGAAAGAGACTTTGATATCGTATATGCACAATCTGTTTTTCATCATTTCAAATATATGGAGCCGTTTTTAGAGAGAGTGAATGAAGTTTTAGCTCCAGGAGGACAAATAATCACCTCTGATCCATTAGCGACATACTGGCCTCTAAAAATACTTAGGGCAATCTACAGACCTTTCCAAAGAGATAGTGATTGGGAATATCCATTTACAAAAAAGACGTTTGACTTATTTCAAAAATATTTTATCATAGAGAATTTGCAAGGAATGATGGGAAGTACAAAATGGGTACTTTTAATTTATCCTTTTAGCAAAAAACTAGGAGAAAAAAAATGGCAGCAATGGTTGAAAGAGGACCAATCTAATGCTAACAAAATCGGAAATCACTTATGGAAATGTATGCGAGTAACAATTAATTTACATAAAAAGAATTTATAATCCTTTTTTGACTTGAAAAATAAACAACTTAATGCCTCCTTACTTTTAATCGTTATTTATTTACAAAATATTAAGGAGAATCAGAGCTCTTAATTTTATAAAAAAGACCTTCTGTAATCGCTGAATTATGCGATTAATTTAATGAACTTACATTAACAAACCAATATTCAAAGGCCACGAAAAAGTTTTTGTAAAAGGAACAAAATTACGAGAGATTGATATCATAAATATTTTGAATCTAAATAGATCGGTTTTACTAAAACATTTAGATTTGGATGTCTTCAAAATTAAAAAATCACTTCCAAAAAGGAAAAAATTATCTAAATCCTATATGAAAAAATTATAATAACAATTTTTCGGATAGATAAACTAACGTGAACTTTGGAGAAGGCAATCAATCCACAACAGAAAAGATCAAGAAAACAATTTAAAAGTCAAATTCGAACTGAATCTAACCATACAACTTTTGATACAGTTTAGGTAAAAAATGGAATCGATAAGAGCAATAATTATGTACTATTTCACTAATAGTGATTACTAAAACAAAAAATGCCTTGATTGAGATTTTCAATCAAGGCATTTTTTGTTTTAATAATCCTTCAACTTATCCTTGAATTCCTCCTTAAACTTATCCACTTTCGGTTTTACCACAAAAGTGCAATACGGATTTCGATCTCCTACCCTAGCTAAATAGTCTTTATGATAATTTTCCGCTTGATAAAATTTCTCCATTGCATTCAATTCAGTTACAATCGGATCTGGCCAAAGATCAGATGCATCTGCATCTTGTAATGATTTTCTGGCAATTGTTTTTTGATTTTCATCATGATAAAAAATAACAGAACGATATTGTGGACCAACATCGTTACCTTGTCGATTAGGTGTGGTTGGGTTATGTGTCCGCCAAAAAACCTCCAATAAATCCTCAAAACTAATTACCGTAGGATCAAATTTTATTTGTACTACCTCCGCATGGCCAGTTGTCTTTTCACAAATCTGCTCGTAAGTTGGATTAACTACGTGCCCTCCTGAGTAACCCGGAAAAACAGAATCAACTCCCATTAATGTATCGAAAACTGCTTCAGTACACCAGAAACAACCAGTTCCTAAGGTTGCTAATTCAAAATTTTTATTGTCCATCTTTACTTTTTATATTAAACCTTTTTAAAGGGGAAAAGTTGGAAAATGTGCTAATCATTTTTTAATTCAAACTCTGCCATCTGGTTCCCAACAAACAATTTAAATGTTCCCTCCTCTAAAATCCATTCATTCTGCACATTAACAAACGATAGCTGTTTCATTGGTATCGCAAAATCTATTTTTTGCTCCTCTCCTGCTTGCAATTCAATTTTCCGGAATGCTCGCAATCTTTTTACAGCAGGTGTAATACTGGCATAATCATCACCGATATAAACCTGTACAACTTCCTTTCCTGTTCGGCTCCCAGTATTTTTTAAAGAAAAAGAAAAATTTAAATCTTCTCTATCATTCATCGTATCTTTTTCCAACATGATACTCCCATACTCAAAAATAGTATAACTCAAACCATGGCCAAATTCAAACTGTGGATTAAAAGGAATTTCACTTCCTTGCAATTCGACTGATTCAGCATGTTTATGATCATAAGTCATCAATGCATTTGAAAAGCGAGGATAAGTGTAGGGTAATTTCCCAGAAGGATTTATTTTTCCAAAAATAATATCCGAAATCGAACTTGCTCCTTCTTGTCCTGGATAATACCCTAACAATATACTTTCAATATCATCTGCAAATTCAGAGATGATTCTCGGACGACCTTCAAGTAAAATCAAGGTTATTGGCTTACCCGTTTTTATCATTGCTTGGGCTAATTTAATTTGCGCCCTCGGTAAGTCGAGATCATTGACATTCCCCATAAATTCTGTATAGGAATTTTCTCCTAAACACAAAATAATATGATCAACCATTGCTGCTTTTTCTGTCGCATCTTCCAAATTACCAATTTCATCATATTGACAACCTTCCGAAAAAATAACATTATTTTTTCCAATTTCATTTTCAATGGCTTGTCGTAAATTTATTTTGTCTTTAGCAAATTCTACACTAGTCGCTCCCTGCCAATCGTATGACCATCCTCCATTCAAACTCGGCATCGACTCTGCAACCCAACCGGTGATTAAGACCTTCTTATCTTTTGACAATGGTAAATTGGAGTCCTCATTTTTTAGAAGTGTGATAGATTCTACTGCTGCTAACTTTGCTTTTTCTAAAAACTCTTGCGAACCAAACTTATCATAAGTTGCTCCTTCTTTTAGAACTGGATTTTCAAATAAACCTAACTCATATTTTAACTTTAAAATCCGTCGAACTGAAACATCCAATCTTTCCTCTGTAATAGTCCCTTCATTGACTAATTCCACCAAGTGCTTGCAGAAACTTAAATCATCTGGAACCATACTCATATCAATTCCTGCATCAATAGCCATTCGAACTGCCTCCTTATGTGTGGCAGCTACTCGATGGCGAGTGTGTAGATATTTAATATCTTCCCAATCTGTCACTGCTAATCCTTCAAATCCTAATTCATCTCGTAAAAGTGTTGTTAATATTTCTTTATTAGCATGAACAGGAACCCCATTTATTTCTCCGGAATTTATCATAATCGTTTTTGCTCCAGCATCCATTGCAGCTTGAAAAGAAGGCAAAAAATACTCTCTTAAAAAATGCTCTGGAATCCAGATTGGTGTCCGATCTTTAC
This sequence comes from Saprospiraceae bacterium, assembly GCA_029251525.1. Taxonomy (GTDB): domain Bacteria; phylum Bacteroidota; class Bacteroidia; order Chitinophagales; family Saprospiraceae; genus CAJQQY01. The sequence continues at coordinate 296,298 of JAQXDE010000032.1, forward strand.
CACTCAGAGGTAATCCATACCCTAAAAAGTGTTTTAAACAAGAAGCTACTTTGTCAAACCTAGAAATATCATCTCCCTCAAACCCATTGACCATTGCTTTACCCATTTCCCCAGAGAGATAAGGATCTTCTCCAAATGTTTCATAAATTCTAGACCAAGTAGGAGTTCTAGCAATATCTTGAACTGGCGCAAAGACCCAAGGAATCGACGAAGCGCGAGTTTCGTAAGCGGTAACTGCTCCCTGCTCTTTAGCTATTGAGGGGTTCCAAGTTGCAGCTAATCCAATTTGATGAGGAAAAAAAGTAGTACCTTTTGTATAGCTTGCTCCATGTATAGAATCTATTCCATACAAAACTGGAATTCCCAGACGAGATCCCTTCATTGCTTTTTCTTGTAAAGTAGAAACAACGTAATACCATTGTTGACGAGTTAAAGCTTCACTTGTCGGCACGTTAAGAATTGATCCTACATGATTTTCTAACAATACTTCTGCAAGTTTTTTTTCATCAAAAGCAAATGGTTTTTCAGGTTCATAAACATTTCCTTTCAAAACCATATCAAGAGTAACTTGAGTCATTTGACCAACCTTTTCTTTAATAGTCATTTTCTTAAGCAATGTATCTACAAGTTGGCTTATTTTATTTGACATAAATTATTTTAGATTTAATACAGTTGATATTAACCATATTTTATTAACAATTAAACGTTGACTTCATTTTTCCTCATTTGAAAAAAATGAAAGACCAAGGCAGCTAAAGATATTCCTAATCCAAAAAACTCACGCACAAATTCAATATAACTTCGTTCGGTTTTCATCGTCTCTGCAAGATTCGGTGTTCCCATTCTTATCCAATTAATTAATTCTGGAAATAATATTCCAAGTCCAATTACACAAACGGCAATTCCCAAATACACTATTCCTTTGTAATATTTACCTAAAATAGCAAGACCCGAAACAACTGCTACTAATCCATAGATCACCACCCAAAGCAACGGATCTGGATCGTTCATTTGAACAATTGCGAAGAGCACAAATAGTATGGTAAGTAAAATATTTAGTATTTTCATAACATTATTTTTTGTAAAAAAATCTAGAACTCAATTCTATAACTCAAGATTGGGATTAAACCTAATTGATATTGCTGCTCTACTTCTTTTAAAAATGTGTCATAATATTTAAAAGACTCATTCTTGGAATTCGTAACATTTTGGATGTCAAGAGCTAACGTGCTATTAAATTTCTTCTTATTTCTTTTCCAATATATTCTTAAATCAGTTTTAAAAATATCTTTTTGTTTTAGAGTGTATGCCTCTGCTGCTTCATAAATAGTTTTACCTGCTGATTCCGAAGCAATTTCGTCAATAGCCATTTCCCGTAATCCTCCCGTTAAATTCATTCTTAGATTCACTCCTAAAATATAATCTTTTCCTTTTTTACTGTAAGGAAATTCTTTTCCATAAGTTGCATTAACAATATAATTCCCATTAAACCGAGTATCTCTTTCAATACCATCAGAACCTTTGTACTTTGACTCGTACAAACTTATGTTTGCTAACCAGAATGTATTTTTCTGAAAATATTTTTGGACGGTGAGTTCGATACCATAGTTTTTTCCTGTACCGTTATTATCTAACAATCTGGTCTCCCAATTGGACAATAAATTTAGAACCGAGTAAGAATCTAAGGTGTCCCTTGATATTGGAATATCATAACAACGTTGATAATAAGACTCTAACTTTAAAATAGTTTTATCATCGATTTGATATCGATATAAAAAATCAAAATGCTTTGACCTAGATATACCTAAATCACTATTTCCTTGCATCAATATTGATCCAGGATTTCCTACTATTGGGATTGAGGATTGTCTAATTTTAGCGTTCTCCTCATGGCTATATTGCCCATATGAAAAACTAATTAATTGATTTTGACTTAAGAATACATTCAATCTCAATCGCGGTTCAAAATTCCTTCCTGAGTCATAAAGTGAATAACCACTTCCAAGCTCCCAATCAAGAATTGAATATTTACCTTGCCAAAGCAAGAAGGGGCGCAACATAACAGATCTTCTTTTTTTCCTAGAAAAAGAAAAACTATCATTAAAACGGTAACCATTTAAACCAACAACAAAATTGTTCCCTCCTATATTCTTTTCCAAAGTAGACTTCATCGAAAGCTTTTCACTCAAATCATTATCTTGAATTAATATTTTATCAGATGAATTTACAAGTCTTCTATCGTTTACTAGATAGTCATCTTTACGAATAGAATAAACTAAAACATTTTTCCAATAAAAACCCCTATTAAATCTTCTAGTATAAACACCTCCCAACATTCCCATCTCTGATTTAAAATCAATATCTTTAAAATCTTTTTCTATTTCCACCAAGGAATCTACCTTAGAATTAAAAATATTTGAACTATTTCCTAAAATACCAAATAATTTTATATCACCTTTTTCCAAAGGAATAAAAGTAGTGAAAGCCAAATCCTGATAATTAATCGCCTCATCTCCCAGATCAACTCCTGCTGATCCTAACAATCCTAAAGTAGAATATCGATAATTAATTAAATATGTTGCCCCATTTTTTTTGAAGAGAGGACCTTCGGCTGCTAGGTCAATTCCAATTACGCCAATCTGACCAGTAAATTCATGTTTTTCGTTGTTTCCTTTCCGAAAATTCATATCCATAATCCCAGATAAAGCATTTCCATATTGAGCAGAAAATGCTCCTCGCATAAAAGTACTATTTCCTAAAAGTTGAGCACTCAGCATATTCACACCCCCACCATTTCGACTTGGGCGATCACTTGATGTTCCAGCATTACTAGTATGATTTGGATTAACAATTTCGACACCCTCTAGTCGCCAACTCATATTATTGGGAGAGTTTCCACGAATAATCATATGATTTGCTTGGTCATTATTTGTTGCAACTCCTGCATAAGACAATACCAACCGTGCAGGATCGTAAAAGGTAGCCGGTAACCGGAGCGTTTCCTCTATGCTCAATACTTCTGCTGATGGTAAGATCTTATCTCTTAAATTGGGAGTAGTACTTTTCACTACCACCTCAGTTAAAGATGAGCTAGACTCTTTTAAAGCAATTTCTAAAACCAATTCCTTTCCAGACTCTAAAAGAATTTCTGCAATAGTCAAAGTTTCATAACCTACAAAACTAATTTGCAAACTATACCTACCTACCGGCACCTCATCTAAACGATAGGTCCCCTCGAGGTCAGTCGTCGTTCCTATTTGAGTTTTGACTAATGAGACCGATGCCCCCTGCAATGGATTATGAGTGTAACCATCGTAAACATAACCTCGAATCGTTTGGGTCATATTTTGCCCAAAGCTCATTTGACTAAAAAAAAGAAACCACAAAAGCATTATGGTTTTAATAAAATGCTTTTGTGGTCGATAAAATAATATCATTTTCCTATTTTAAAAATTTAAAAAACTTTACAATTGCATATAAAGCAACCCCAAGGTATGCCTCAACTTACAGCCCAATAATTTTCTTAATCATTGCTTTATCAATTCCTCCACCAGCAAAATCATCGAATGCTTTTTCTGTAACTTCGATAATGTGTTTTTGAATAAATGGTGCTCCTTCCCTCGCTCCTTGTTCAGGCGACTTGATACAACATTCCCACTCCATAACTGCCCAGCCATCAAATCCATATTGAGATAATTTTGAAAAGATACCGGCAAAATCTGTTTGTCCATCACCAAGAGACCTAAATCTTCCTGGTCGTTCTTTCCAATCTGCATAACCTCCATAAACTCCTGCTTTCCCGCTTGGATGAAATTCTGCATCTTTAACATGAAACATTTTAATTCTTTCATGGTAAAAATCAATGAACTTCAAATAATCTAATTGCTGCAAAACAAAATGACTTGGATCATATAATATGTTGCAACGTTTATGATTTTTTGTAGCCTCCAAAAATCTCTCGAAAGTCAATCCATCATGTAAGTCTTCTCCTGGATGTATTTCATAGCAAAGATCTATTCCATTCTTATCATATTCATTCAAAATTGGTGTCCATCTTTTCGCCAATTCCTTGAATGCCTCTTCAACCAAACCTGCTGGCCGTTGTGGCCAAGGATACATCGTATGCCAAATCAGGGAACCTGAAAAAGTAACATGTGCACTCAGACCTAAATTTTTACTTGCTCGTGCCGCATACTTTAATTGTTGTACCGCCCATTTTTGTCGAGCCTTTGGATTGCCTTGCACTTCCTTTGGTGCAAATCCATCAAACATCAGATCGTATGCTGGATTCACGGCTACCAATTGCCCTTGTAAATGAGTCGACAATTCTGTAATTTTTAGATCATAAGACTCCACTATTCCTCTCAATTCAGATGCATAATTTTTACTTGTAGCTGCTTTCTTTAAATCAATTAATTGTCCCGCCCAAGAGGGAATTTGAATTCCTTTATAACCTAAACTAGAAGCCCATTCACACATATTTTCTAATGTATCAAAAGGTGCTTTATCTCCAATAAATTGCGCTAAAAATATTGCTGGACCTTTTATTGTTTTCATCTTCATGATAAAATTAGTTTTGTTTATTCTGATTATTTCGTTTACTACATTTTAGTCCACTTCGACTTACTTTTACTCGAAGCCACTACTTTTTCAATAAATTTCATTCCACGTACTCCATCAGATACTGTCGGAAAATCTGTATACATCTTATTAGGCTTTTTATTCCCTAATCTTGCTTGAACACATTTTGCGAAATTTCTATAGATATTTGCAAATGCTTCCAAGTAGCCTTCTGGATGTCCTCCCGGAAGTCGTGTATGTGCTTGAGCCTCGGCAGAAAGATTTCCAATGCCTGTCCGCATAATCTCTGTAGACTTATCTAACCACCTTACAATCAAGGTATTAGGCTCCATTTGGCGCCAGTCTAGACCTGCTTTTTCACCATAAATTCTTATCCGTAAATTATTCTCTTCTCCTGCGGCAATTTGACTAGCTGATAAAATACCTTTAGCCCCATTTTCAAATTCTAATAATACATTACCGTCATCATCTAACTGTCTTCCATCAACTAAAATAGATAAGTCTGCACATATTTTTCTTATTTTCAATCCTGTAACATACTCCGCCAAATTTTCTGCATGCGTACCAATATCACCCATTGCCCCTGCAATCCCAGACCTTTTTGGATCAGTTCTCCAAGCAGCTTGTTTTGAATCTGTCCCCTCCACAAATGTAGACAACCAACCTTGAGGATATTCCACTACAACTTTTCTAACCTTTCCAATTTTATTTTTTGCAATCATCGACTTGGCTTGTTTGACCATTGGGTAGCCTGTATAATTATGAGTAAGTGCGAAGATGAGTCCTGTTTTTTCGACAATCCTTTGCAACGTTTTTGCCTCCTTCATATTGAAGGAAAGAGGCTTATCGCACACTACGTGAAATCCATTTTCCAAAGCCATTTTTGCTGGACCAAAATGCATGTGATTTGGAGTAACAATACTAATAAAATCCATACGTTCTCCAAGGGGTAGTTGTGCCTCTTTTTTGATCATTTCTTCATAGCTTCCGTAAACTCGATCTTTTGACAAATATAAATCTGCACCAGACAACTTTGACTTTTTAGGATTACTACTAAATGCACCGCAAACTAATTCGATTTCACCATCAATTGCAGCAGCCATTCTGTGAACTGCACCAATAAATGCTCCTCGACCGCCGCCGACCATTCCCATTCTGATTTTTCGCTTCATTTTTTAAAGATTTTTTTAGGAAAAAATTGATCGGGTAAATATAACACTTAGGTTATTATTTTCAAGAGTTGGAAAGGAATTATTAAGTCTTTAGGGAGAGATTCTATAGTTTATAATTCCTTAATTTTTAAATTCAAATACTTTATAAAACATCTATGTTTTTTAAACCCTACCTCACCGAATATTGTTTGCAAAAAAATACGATAATCTCGAAATTTTGTACAAAATTTTTCCATTGATTAATTAGTTTTTCATTGAGCCAATGTTCAATATAATTTCCTTAGACAATAATTCTTGTTTATTCTATATTTCGTTAGAAATTTCATTTCCGTGATTTGCTAAAATTTAATCGCAAGTATCTCTTGTTGCATATTTTTCAATAGAAGAATCTTTTGATATTTACAGAGCTTTAGGATCTAGGAGTAGGCATTCGATGGCATTGCACCATATTTCGGTATCATTTTATTCTCATATTTGCTAAAAAAATCCACTATTTGAAAGGTCATAAACTTAAAATTTAATTTTAAGTTTTCTTTTGGTGACTACGTCCTCTCCACTTTTTCGTCCACTAGATTTTTTTCATCAAATAGCAATTTCCATACTCCTGCCACCTCGCGGGAGGTTAATTGGTTTGGCTAATTTTCAATTGAACCTGTTTAAGAATCTTTCTTTTCAATATCATTAGAAAAATTACGAGGAATAAAGATTAAATAAAAAAAGAATAAATATTTTGAGGGAAACAGCATTGTTGAATTTCATTTTTCAAATACAACTTTTAAAGATCGTGATAATCAAATAGTTGCAAACTTAAATGATTGATTTTTTTCACATTAGTAGTTGTATTAAATGGTAAACAGTTTATTATTCTATTATCATTTTTTCAGGAAATAGAAAATAGCGAAAATCATCCATTCTAACAGGATTATGACGAATGTAGGCGAAAAATTAATGTCAGAGAATATAATCAATTTCAAATTTAGTCTATATATTAGTCACAAAACCTTCCAAAATTAACTTGTCTCAGAAGGTTTTTACAAACTCATTTTTTAATAAGAGCTATTTCACCAAATCTCCGAATAAATCGTACTCTTCTGCCTTAGTAATTTTCACATTTGCAAAATCTCCAATTCTCACATAATTATCTTTAGCGTTTACGAGCACTTCATTATCTACCTCTGGAGAATCAAATTCGGTTCGACCAACAAAGTGCTCTCCTTCTTTACGATCAAAAAGAACTCGCAATGTTTGTCCAATCTTTTCTAAATTTTTATCAAATGAAATGTCTTGCTGAATTTCCATAATGGCATTTGCCCGTTCAGATTTAATTTCTGCAGGAACATCATCCTCAAAATCGTGAGCAATTGTACTTTCTTCATGAGAATATTGAAAAACTCCTACTCTTTCAAATTTCATGTCTTCAACAAATTCACAAAGGTCTTGAAATTCTTCTTCAGATTCTCCTGGATGACCAACCAGTAATGTAGTACGAATGGCTATTCCAGGCACTTTTTGCCGCGCATAATCAATCAACTCCCTGGTTTCAGCTTGAGTAATTTGCCGGCGCATTCTTTTAAGGACATCATCATTTGCATGTTGTAAAGGTATATCGAGGTAATTACAGATCTCTTTTCGCTCAGCCATCACATCAAAGATCTCTTTTGGAAACTTACTAGGATATGCATAATGCAATCGAATCCACTCGATCCCTTCCACATCAGCCAGAGCATGGAGTAATTTTGGCAAAGCTCTTTGTTTGTAAATATCAAGACCATAATAAGTCAATTCCTGGGCAATTAGCATCAACTCCTTGACTCCCATACGAGCCAAATTTTGGGCTTGTTTTACAAGTAATTCGATTGGCTGAGAAATATGTTTCCCACGCATTAGAGGGATTGCACAAAAAGAACATGTTCGATTACAACCTTCCGATATTTTCAAATAAGCGAAATGCTGTGGAGTAGTCGTAACTCGCTCTCCAATCAATTCATGTTTATAATCTGCATTCAACTTCGCCAATAATCCTGGCAACTCTAATGTTCCAAAATATGCATCAACTTCTGGAATTTCTTTTTCCAAATTTTGCTTGTACCGTTCTGATAAGCAGCCAGTTACATACAATTTTTCAATTCCTCCTTGCATTTTAATATCAGCATATTCAAGTATTGTATTTACAGATTCTTCCTTTGCTAAATCAATAAACCCACATGTATTGATAATAACAATATTTGCATCTTCTTCATTACTATCATGCGCAACTTTAAAATCATTCCCTTTGAGCTGAGTAATCAAATCTTCAGAATCTACTAGATTCTTTGAGCAGCCCAAGGTGATTACATTTACCTTATCTTGTTTTAATGTCTTTGTCTTCAAGTTCTTTAAATTTTAGGAATTAGTAATTGTCAACTAGAATACTAAACTCCACCTTAAAAAATGCAAAGTTAATAAAATGATCCTCATAATTTTAGTTTAGATTCTACGTTTTAAATTTGTTTGGTTTAACCTTTGCAGCTACAACTTTTATAACTTAAATTCGATCAAAAATCTCTGCTGATAAAAATAAAATCTTCTAAAAGATTAATCAATTTATGAAAAAATTATCTTTATTTATTGCTTGCCTTTTTTCTCTACAAATCGTTTCCGCACAATTTGGGTTTTCTACTGGTTACAAACCTATTAATGCAACAAATTGGGAGGCAATTATAGAAACTAACCAAGCAAATTTCCCAGTTGGATATAATCCAACTCCCTTAGCACATGGTGTACAAATAGGAGTTGACTATTGGTTTCGTTTAAAAAATTACAGAATTGAATTTATGCCTGAATTGAGTTATTCAACTTTCAAAAGGGTTTGGGAAATTGAAGACGGAACAGGAGTAAAAGAACAAATCAATTCTAACTTTTTAGGATTACATCTAAATACTAATTTCTATATTTTTGAATTTAAGGGAGATTGCAACTGTCCTACTTTCGGAAAGCAAGGACCGGATGCAAAAAAAGGATTTTTCATTCAGGTTGCACCGGGTATAGATTATGTTTTTAATTCTTTCAAAAATTCCGAAGAAACTAAAACCGCTAGTGACCTTGTTCCTTCTATTGGACTTGGGATAGGTATAGATTTTGGTTTAAGTAACTTAATAACACTGACACCTGTGGTAAAAGTTCATCAATATTTTGGGGTAGAGTGGGATGGGTTAAACACTAATTTCAAAACAAATGGTCCGCCAATTTCGGATGAATTGAATAAGAATAACATCACTCAACTCTTCGCAGGAATTAGGATTGGGCTGAGATTAGACTCTAACAATTATTGATACGAAAACTCCAAAAACATATTCCCTTGACACGATTTGAACCGTATCAAGGATTTTTTTTTTCAAATACAGAAAATCAAATAATTGTTTTTTCTAATTTCACACTTGACTTTTCAAAATAATTTCTAGTGAAATAAATAGTGATTACTAATGAGACCATGAAATAAATTCCAATCAAAAATGTAGATATTGGATAAGATTCATTCAATAAAAACCATCCACCAAAATAATTTAATATAAAGAATCCAAAAATAGTTTTAATAAATTCAACAGGAACAGCAATCCAATGTCGATCTAAAAGTGAAGTATAACTAAATATTGAAAAACCAACAAAGGCTCCATAGTATAATAAATCCCACCATGACATCTGAGTGAGTAAAGCTAAGAAATGAAATTGAATCGCAATGTGAATAAATACTTGAATGAATCCCCAGCTCGTTAAAAACGGTGTACTCTCCGTTTCATATTTTACTTGTTGGTGAACATCTTTTGTGTATTCAATTGGATATTTTTCTTGCATATCGTCAGGTCGCCAACCTGTTGACTTATACCAAACCTTTAGTTTATCAGACCATTTTTTTGTTCGCCAACTATCTTTTGTCAAAGACCATAAATGCATGAAATTAATGATAAAGGGATTCCAGGTTTGTACTGATTTTGTAATTCCATAAACTGGTGGATTGTCCAACATCTCTTCTTGAAACGTTCCAAACCATTTGTCCCAAAAGATAAAAATCGCAGAATAATTTTTATCCAAATATTCTTTATTAATCGCATGATGAACTCGATGATGAGAGGGTGTTACTATTATTTTCTCCAAAAATCCCATCCGATTAATCAGTCGAGTATGATACCAGAACTGTGCAAAACGATGCAATGGGGCAATTACTGCCACCACAATTGTTGGAACCCCAATCACAGCAATTGGTATATAGAGAAAGAAATATAGTTGAACGAATCCAGAAATCGGTTGGCGCATGGCAGCAGCCAAATTAAACTCTTCACTACTGTGATGAATTAAATGTCGGTTCCATAAAAAATTAATTTCATGTGCGAATCGATGTTTCCAATAATAAGCAAAATCAAAAAGTAAGAAACATAAGATATAAGATGTTGCATTTGCTGGCAATTCAAATAGAGCTAGATGTTTCAACATCCAGTCATGGGTAACAATAATAACTGTTAGTTTTAAAATTGCTTTGACATTATTAGAGAGCCCTGAACTGATACTAGACAACGCATCAATTGGACGATAAACACCTTTCCTTAACAATAAACTTACAATCCATTCTATTGCAATAGATCCAAAGAAAAACATCAGTGCAATTCGAACCGTAGTAGCATAAAATTCTGAATACATTTGCTTTTATTTTAGTAGTTTTTCAATTTCGTTTAAATATATAGACTCTTTTAAAAAATCAACATGGTTATAATTTTCAAAGGAAATTAATTTTATTTTTTCATGATTACTTTTTAATCTTTCCGCATGATAAAAAGGAATTCGTTGATCTTTTTTTCCATGAAATATTATAATTGGACATCTTACACCTTCTAAGAAATCATTTGAATTTAATTCGTATTTAAAAATAAAATCAGGGACAAATTTAATTTTTTCTTTTTGTAAAACTTTGAAATTGGAATATGGTGCAACCAGAATTAATTTCTTTGGTGAATTCTTAGAAGCTAAAAAAGAACCGATACCTGTTCCAACAGAAGTACCCAAAATTATTATATTTTCTTCTCCATATTCTTTTTTTAAATCGTCGTAAACAATTTGAGCATCATTAAGTAACTGCTTTTCACTTTCAATACTTCCATCACTTTTTCCAAAGCCTCGATAATTAAGAAATAAAACATCATAACCCAAATCCGTATAAATGAAAGAGGAATATCCTATATTATTAAGTTTTCCACTATTCCCATGCAAGGACAAAATGACACCTTTCTTTTCAATACTTGGAAAAAGTAATCCATGAATTTCAATCTTTCCTTCCACAGAAAAATATTTTTCTAAAAAGTGTTGATCAAATTGATATTGAAAATCCGATGTTAATTTAGTAGGTTTAAAAATTAATTTTTCTTGAAAAAAATAAATAGATGACCAACACAGAATTGGAAGAAGAAATAAAATGTAAATGTATTGTTTCTTAAATATACCCATATCAATTTTTTACTATTTCATAAAAATAGGCGTTGCCAATTTAAGAAATATTAAAATGATTTAATAAAAAAGAGTCATTTACTAAAAGGCAAATGACTCTTTTCTATATTTAGTTACATTAATATTTTAATATTCTTCACATTTTTGCAAAAATTTACACTTCACTCCATCTTCACAATTTCCATTTTCGCAGGTTACTTTGTAACCATAGCCAACACAATCTTTTGAGCCATAAATGATTAAAAACCGTATTTCTCCATTCTCCAAAAACTTCTCATATCCTTCATAAATACAATTACAGTTAGTATCATACTTCAATTCTTTTACTATAAATTTTTCGAATTCAGATCCGCTTGCCTCTGTTGCTTCGTCCCAAGAACACACCGCTATTTCCATCTTTCCATAACAATCTTTTTTTGCATAAATTAACTCATTCTCATTTTCTGCAGTATAAGTTTCTTCCGTCTTTAAAACGATATAATCAACTGGATAATTGAGCATTGGTTTTTCTTCAGAATTTGGATTAGCAATATACCAATCTTTCATAGCTATCTCAATTGCATCTTTTTCGCCAGTTATTGTAGTTGCATCTGGCATGGAATAAGAAATTGGATAAACTAAATCAATACAAGCTTCTTTTTTCTTGTCATAATCTTTATCCCATTTTTTCTTATCAAAATCCTTTTCATTTTTATCACAAGAAGAAAAAATAACTACAACTAATAGAGTAAAAAATAAAATCGTTTTTTTCATTGTTTGAATATTTTCAATTTATTAATAAATATATTTTTGATATATGATTACTCGTACTTTTACTTATTTTAGAAATTAAAAAAATGGTTACTTTCTTTATTCTTATTTCTCTAAAACCTATAGCTTAAACCAATATTAAATACTTTACTCGTAGAGTTTGACCTTAAAACTTCACTCTTTTGAATAAAGTTTTTTTCCAAAGTAAATGAAGCTCGAGCGTTCCAAATTGGATTCAGTTTATAATCTAATCCTGCACCTACAAAACCATTTACAAACTGTGAACTCAACTCTTTTTCACTTTCTTGATTTCTTTTGATAGGTAAAATTTCATTATCATAACTTAACCTAGCTTCAACGAAATGCTTGCCTAAAGAAACTTTATTCCAACCTAACCCCACTTTAATGAAGCAATTCAATTCATCATTGCCCATATAATAATTAACTCCAACTGGAATATTTGTAAACTTATATTTCTGAGAATAATTCCATTCTGCCTCAAATAAATCGCCGTCATTGATATTCGTTCCATTTGGAATTTCGAAATCAATACTACTTCCTGAATCACTAAATCCTGTTTGAGTAATGATCTTAAATTCATTTATTATTTTACCTTCATTATCAATATACTCACCGGATTTATCGTAAATTAATTTATCTACAAATATATTTTCAAATCCACCAATTGTTCTCCTCAGACCTACACTTAACCATAGTTTAGGTCTAATATTATAAGACAAATGCAACCCTCCACCTTTAAACTGAATAGGAAAAGAAGATTCATTTTCTCCAAAATCTTTTTTCTCTAACTTTTCAAAATCATAAGTCAATGGGGTTTCGAAATTTAGAGAATTGTAATTTATCTCAAGTTCAAACTTTTCTTTTTTTTGTTTTAATTTAGGAATTACCACATTGTACTCACTAATTAGATCCAATTTTTTAATTGGAAAAACATTTTCGATCTCAATAAAAGAAAAAGAAATTGGAGTCGATTCCGCTACAGCTATTTTAAAATCATTTCTTAAACCAGTTGTTTCAATATTTCCAATGGAAAAAGAATTCGATTCATCTTTGGAATTTAAATAGATTTGAGTTGAAGCTGATCCTCTATTAATGCTTTTATTTAATTCATCTTGGTTTAAAATAAATCCTATTGGAATTTGATTTTTTTGAGTAGGTGACACAATCAAATTTTGCTTGTTTAATTTTCTTTTCTCTAATTCAGATTCGATTTTAAAAACTTCTTTTTCTATAATTGCAATTGTATTGTTTTTATTTCCTATCTGACCTTGTATTATTTCAATCCCCTTTGACGTCTTCACCAATTCATTTTTCAAATAATAAATATATCCTCCCTCTAAAACCAAAGTGGAAACTATTACGATTAATGCTCCTAACTTCCAATTCCATTTTTTCTTTTGAGGATAATTTGGAAAATCATTTCGAGCATTTCGCCAAACACTCTCGTTTGGCAGATCCCAACCATCAGTTGATTTGTCAAAATCATTGATTCGATTTTTAAAGAAACCCTCTAAATTATTTTTGTTATCTGCCATCTAAACTTAATCTTTTTCATTTAAGAAAAATTCTTCTAACATATTTCTTAACGCTTTTTTTGCTTTTGACAATTGTGACTTAGAGGTGCCAATTGAGATCTCTAATTCTTTTGCAATTTCTTTATGTGAAAACCCTTCGACCACGTGCATATTAAAAACAACTCGATATCCTAATGGCATTTGTTGAATAATTTGAACCAATTCCTTGGCTGCCATTTTATCCAAAACATTTTCGGAAACCTCTTGCTCGTTTCCAGCGACTTTTAAATCAGTAAAAGTATTTTGCCACTGGTTGCTTTTCAAAAAACGTAATGCAGCATTTACCAATACTCGATTTGACCAATGTACGAACTCTCCACGTTTGGAATCGAATTGATGTAAATCTTTGAATATACTAACCAACCCTTCTTGGAAAATATCCTGAGCCTCTAACTTGCTTGTTCCATATCGAAGGGCTAATCGAAACCATCTTTGCCGATGCCTTTCATACAAAATCCGCTCAGCTGGTTTTTTTCCCTTTAGAATACTTTTTATCAGATCGATATCGGATTGCATTTGTTTTGTTTATCTTCATTTAGTTATGTAATAAAATGTAAAAAAAGGTTGCCTCCAATATGACATTTTTCAAAAAATAAATTGACTTAAATTTTTTATTTGGCGCTATCCATAAATTTTAAATTCACATCTGTAATTTGTTTATTTATGAGATGTTGCAATTTCATAGTGATATTAAATAATACTAATCAACAATAAAAATATTTGGCAAAAATATTTTTTAAAGAAAATTTTCAAATAATTGTAATTAATAAAACAACTAACAAGTGAATCTATCCCAAAAACTAGGCTTTTCTGATAAAACTAAGCTATTAATAATACATGCTGATGATGCAGGATTAGCACATTCTGAAAATATAGCGACCATCAAATCACTTGAGGAAGGAATTGTTAATTCATGTAGCATAATGGTCCCTTGCCCATGTTTCAATGAAATTGCTAATTATGCCCTAAAAAATAAAAAACTTGATTATGGAATACATCTAACAATAACTTGTGAATGGGAAAATTATAAATTCGGCCCTATTCTCCCTGTAAACGAAGTTCCAAGTTTAGTTGATAAGAATGGATACTTTTTTAGGAGTCGAGATGAACTTAAAAATAATGCTAGTTTAGATGATTTGAGGAAAGAGCTAAAAGCACAAATGGATAAAGCACTTAATTGTGGATTAAAACCTTCCCATATAGATTCTCATATGTATAGCGTTGGCGCAACTCCTGAATTCTTTAAGTTATATAAGGAATTAGGAGTGCTATATGATCTCCCAGTATTGTTGAATCAACAATTAATGGAAATGGTTGGACTAAATATTGAGGAAAATATTCAAGAAAATGACTTTTTAGTAGAGAAAGTACATTATGGAAAATTTGAATATTTCAAAAAAGGTGAACTAAAAAATTACTACAGAGGAGTTTGGAATGAACTAGTTGATGGTCTAAACATGATTTTAATTCATCCTGCATTCAATAATGATGAAATGAAAGAAATCACTGTAAATCATCCAAACTTTGGTTCTGATTGGAGACAAATTGATTTTGATTATTTCACGAGTAATGAAAGTAAAGTGAAGGTTAAGGAAAATGATATAGAGTTAATTACTTGGAAGGACCTTAATAAAGTAATGTGAAATTTGTTCAATTCAAATTATACTTCAATACTAAAAACCTTTAAAGTCCAGATTTTTTTTTGCCTAGAACGAGTCTAAAGACATGATATCAATCAAGGAAGACAATCCTAAATCTTGGAATTCTAGCGCTAGTTTTATTCCCCATCAAATCAGACTTAGTACAAGTTTCAATGTTATCTTTGTTAATCCCTTAGGTAATTATGTGAATTTCAGCACTCACTCTGAACAGTTGAAATATATTGATAGATATTTCATTTACTAATCTATTGCTTGTTCAATATCCTTCAATATATCTTTTACATTTTCAATACCAACTGATACTCGAATCAAGCCATCTGAAATCCCGACTGCCTCTCTTTCAACTTTTGGAATATCCATATGCGACATTGAAGCAGGATGAACAATCAACGTGTCCACATCACCTAATGTTGGAGCAAGAGTACAAAATTGCAAACGTCCCATAAACTTAACAGCAGCAGTAAAACCTCCTTCGAGTTCAAAACTCAACATTCCACCAGCACCTCGCATTTGTTTTTTTGCTAATTCAAAATCCGGATGAGCTTTTAAGGAAAGGTGATTAACATGAATTACTTTATTATGTTCATTCAAATAGTTAGCGAGCCTATTAGCATTTTGGCAGTGTCTATCCATTCTTAATTCTAAAGTTTTTAATCCATTATTAAGCATCCAGGCATCAAATGCATTGGAATTCGTTCCAACTAATTTCATGACCTTCCACACCTTTTCCATCATAAAATCAATATCCTTTCCTATCACTGCTCCTGAAACGGAGTTACCATGTCCATTCAAAAATTTTGTGGTAGAGTGAATTACGAAATCAATTCCAAATCGAAATGGTTGCTGCAAATAAGGAGTTAAGAATGTATTATCAATTACAGTTCTTACTTTATACCGTTTGGCGATTCCTCCTACTTTTTCCAAATCAACGCAAGCCAAGGTCGGATTAGCTGGTGATTCAAGGTAAATCATTTTTATGTTGTCATCTTTCGCTAGCAACCTTTCTACATTTTCCAATTTGGAAAAATCAGTAAAAATAGTTTCCACACCAAGTGGTTTTAATATATCTTGAAGAAGATAAGTCGTTCCACCATAAAGATTATTTTGAGTAAGAATTGAATCTCCTGATTTTAAGCTTGCCAAAAGCAACGACGAAATAGCGGCCATACCTGAACTAAATAGAAAACATTTTGCTTTTACGTCTAATCCAAAAGTTTCTAAATTTGCAATTTTATCAGCAACAGTCTCTATTGTTGGGTTACCATAGCGGGAATACACATGACCTTCTTTTTTACCGGAAAAAATATCAATGCCTTGCTCTAAATCCTCAAAAGCAAACGAGGATGTCGCATAAATAGGTAATTGATGAGGATGGTTATTTATTTTTTTTGTAAAATCATGAACACATAGGGATCCAAATTGTAAATCTTTTTTCATTTTTTTTTAATTTAAAGGATTGTTTTTTTGTCAAAACAAATTTCCCTTAAAAGTAACTTTTAAAGTAATTCAAATCTCATCATGAGGAAAAAAAATATTTTATTAATTATGGTTTTCTTTGTTTTTAACTATTCTTGGGCACAAGTTGCAGAAGTGGAGGATAAAAATGAGATAGAAGAGGCATACAGTTTTGAAAAAAGTCTTTTCCTCGGCGCAAATTTTCAGTTGGGTTTTCCACAAGGAATATTTGGAGATAATATCAATTACACCGGATGGGGATTTGGTGGAAATGTGTTGTGGAAGCTTAAACAAGATGTTCCTGTTTATGGGGGAATAGATTTTAGTTTTCAAAATTATGATTTTCAAGCCATTACAGAAATCACATTTGACTTGGAAGAATATGAAACAAAAACAAAAAACACCATCGTTTTAAGCCATGTTCAAATTAGATTTTATCCAGAGATTGATTTTTTTATAAAACCATACCTAGAAGGTATGATAGGTGTAAAAAGCCTACTGACTCGTACTGTTGTTACAGACAAAACTGATGGAGCAAATGATCAAATAAATAGTCAATTTGAAAACAGTGACTTTGCTTTAAGCCTTGGAGGAGCAGTTGGTTTTGAAATTCCGCTTTCCAAAAATCATTTATTCCTTGATGTTCGTTGCTCTTATTTGAAAGGAGTTTCTGGTGAATATTATGTCAGAAAAGAAAACGATTCTAATTTTGTCGATACGATAGATGTTTTTGAACTTAAAAATTCTACAACTGATTTATTTGTTCCCCAGATTGGAGTAAAGTTTCTCATCGGAATCGGAAATCAAAATTATGAAGAATATATTGAGGATAATGATAGCTATGATGACGAAGAATATTAAATTTGTCAAATCTCTCGACTTTAAAAAATAAACGAACTTCAACTTAAACTTTATTCCTTAGAAAATCTGATATAAGCATGGAAGAAGAAAAAACAAAAGAGGACAAAGATCAACATTTTGAACACTATGAATTTTTAATTGATGGGAATCAAATACCGATGCGAGTTGATAAATTTTTGATGTCCAAAATGGAGGGGATTTCTCGAACCAAAATTCAAGAATCTATCAAAGCAGGTAAAATCAAAATTAATCATGATGAGTGCAAGCCAAATGAAAAAATCAAACCTTATGACATTGTGTCTGTATTCTTTTATAAAGCCAGAGGACATTCTGAAAATCTAATTCCTGAAGATATCCCTTTAAATATCGTTTACGAAGACAATGACCTTATGGTAGTTAACAAACCAGCTGGAATGGTAGTCCATCCTGGAATTGGAAATTGGACGGGAACTCTTGTTAATGCCTTAGCATATTACATGAAAGGTAAAAATGAGTTACCTATCAAAGAAGGAAATACAAATGAAAGACCTGGATTAGTCCATCGAATTGATAAAGATACTTCTGGACTTTTAGTGATTGCAAAAACAGAAGAAGCAATGACCCACCTGAGTAAACAATTTTACGATCATACAATTGAACGAAAATATTTGGCTTTAGTATGGGGAGATATTGGAGAAGAAAAAGGAACAATAGAAGGTCATATTGGAAGGCATCCTTCACACCGAATGATGAGAACTGTTTTTGCCGACGGAAGCGAAGGGAAAAACGCCATCACCCATTATGAAGTGTTAAAACGATTTTATTACGTGACCTTATTACAATGCCAATTAGAAACAGGAAGAACGCATCAAATCAGAGTTCATATGAAACATCTTGGTCATCCCTTATTTAATGATACAAAATATGGTGGAGACAGGATTGTCAAAGGAACTATTTTTACAAAATTTAAAGCATTTGTTAACAATACCTTTAAAGTGATGCCTAGACATGCATTGCATGCTCATAGCCTGGGTTTTATCCATCCAAGAACTGGAGAAAAAATGTACTTTGAAGAATCTATTCCTGAAGATTTTGAAAATGCTATAACTCGATGGAAAAACTATGTATCAAGTCGAAAAGAAAATATGTAAACAGAATTGAGGAAACAGGTTTAAGTTGTAATCCACGATAAAAACCGGTTTCCTTACTTCTGATTATAGAGCAATTAAAGCTTTTATTGACTTAGACCGAAATGCACCAATTTCATCAACCCTATCATCTAAAATTAATCAATTAGTTAAGATTTACAGGCCGAGAGAAAATTACACTTTTCATTTGTCTAAAAATAACAACCATCATTTTACCCATCTTGTATGGAACACATTCCTAGTTTTATTCGTTTGCATTAATGTATGAACATCAAAAAATTACAATTCATTATTTTATTTCTGTTTTTGCCTATTCTTTCAATAGCTCAAGACCATAATTGCGGTACTCACCAGCCCAATTTTACTGGAAAGAATATGAATAAATTTCAACTTCATCAAATACAAGAACTAGAATTATTTACCCAAAAGTGGATAGCTAAAAATAAAAATAAAGCATCCATTAGAGAGATTATTACTATTCCTGTTGTAGTTCATATTGTATGGAATACTCCTGCCGATAACTTTACAGATCTTGAAATAGAGGCTCAAATTGATGCGTTAACTGCTGACTTCCGAAAAATGAATGAAAATACCACCTCTATCCCCGCTTCTTTTCAATCTCTGGCAGCAGATGTGGAAATTGAATTTTGTTTAGCAACAGTTTATGAGGGAAAAGAAACAAATGGAATCGTTAGAAAAGAAACTTCTTTGACTGGAATTGGAAATCTTTATCATTCTGATAATCGAAGAAGAATTTGTTATGATGACCTGGGCGGAAGCAGTGCTTGGGAACCAGAAGACTACATCAATATATGGGTCGGACAATTAGGCTTACTTGGAGAAGCTACTTTTCCTGGAATGGCAGATACAAAATATGAAGATGGAGTTTTTATTGATCCTAGTGCTTTTGGGTTCTTTTGCTCTTCCTCCTCAAACTATGTTTTAGGAAGAACATTGACTCATGAGATGGGGCACTTTTTTAATTTGTACCATATTTGGGGAGAAAATGGATGTACTATTGATGACTTGGTTATGGACACTCCAATGCAAAATGTTTCAAGTTCTGGTTGCCCATTACATCCACAAGTTTCATGTGGTTCAGATGATATGTTCATGAACTTTATGGATTACACTGATGATCGCTGCATGGCAATGTTTACCAAAGGTCAAAAAATGAGAATGCTTGCCGCATTAGATACTTTTCCTCGAGAGAGTCTCAAAATATCCGATGGTTGTGCAAGATCAATTATCAAAAATATCACTCTGACTCCAGATGACATATTACTTTTCCCAAACCCAGCCACCGATTGTATTCATATTGATTTAGACCTAGAAAATGATTTACCAATTAGAATGGCTATTTATGATACTAAAGGTCGAGAAATTTATTCTAACCATATTTTTGCAAAAGACCTTAGAACATTTAATATCTCAAATATTAGCAACGGTATCTACTTTATTTATTTTGAATCAAATGGGCAGGTGGCTTCTAAAAAACTGATTATTGATAAATGATCAATCGACCTCAATTCAAAAATAAAACAGCTTACTCAAAACTAAATGACATAATTAAAATTATTAGAACAAATTTTAACTAGTCTTCTTCCTTTCTTTTTTCAAAAATTACTTCGATATAATAGCTCAATCCTGATCCTGCTCGTGGTGGTGTATAAACTTGTATAAACCTCCACCCTTCTGCTGCATATTCTTTAATCACATCTAAATAATCTTCCTTTGCTTTTCCTGTCCATATACTAATTGGGATTCTGATAATTTTATAGTCAAACATTAATTGTGATTTTGGTGAGTTAATTAAATTAAAATTATGATCATTCAAACTTTATTTCTATTAACCTCTACAAAAATTGCTCTTTATTCGACAAATAATGAATTAGTGAGAAATTATAATTGATCAGCTCAAAAATCAGGAAGAACCTTAACCAAAAAAATCACAGGGGGATTAAGTAGCAATAATGGAAGATTAGATTGTAAAATTGTTTGGCTTCGCCACTTTTATTTTACTTCAAAATTCGATTTATAAGCTTTGATCTTGTAATCTAGTAGGAATTCCATTTCAATTATAATATCATATATGCATTAAACTTTTTTATAAAGTAGATGTTTGAGCGCATGCAGACTTATGATAAAAATCATTAAAACTGATCACTGCCAAAACTTATTTTAGAATATTATATCCTATCTTTGAAGGTACTTGATCTAAAAATTGATCTCCTCTAACTAAATCAAATAATAATTACAATCTATTTTTTAAACAAACTGTATAGATACAAATGATCCCTAACTTTACTCCACAACTTAATTATACAATAAAGAATATAATAATAACAAATACCCTTATTTTTCTCTTCCTGTTCCCACATTCAATACAAGCTCAACATTCAATTGCTAGAGAATGGAACGAGGCTACATTATTTGCTATCAGAAATGACTTGGCTCGCCCAACAATTCATGCTAGAAACTTATTCCATATTTCAATAGCAATGTATGATGCGTGGGCCGTTTATGATACGATTGCTCAAACTTATTTGCTAGGAAAAACGGTTGATGGATATGAATGTCCATTTCTTGGAATAGATACTCCAAGCAATATTGATTCTGCCAGAGATGAAACAATTAGTTATGCAGCTTATCGATTGCTCCGACATAGATTTCAATTTTCTCCAGGTGCTATTAATTCTCTGCCATTTTTCGATACTCTAATGATGAATTTAGGGTATGATATATATTTCTCAAACCAAAATTATTCTACTGGAAACCCTGCTGCACTAGGAAATTATATTGCTCAATGTTTGATCAATTATGGTTTTCAAGATGGTGCAAGAGAACAATTTGGCTATAATAATTCCACCTATCAAGAAGTAAATCCTCCATTAGTCATGTCATTCCCTGGTAATCCAGATATCATAGACCCTAATCGGTGGCAACCACTTACTCTTGATTTATTTATTGATCAAGCAGGAAATCCAATTCCATTTAATACACCAGACTTTTTATCTCCCGAATGGGGACAAGTTTCGCCATTTGCTTTATCTCCAGATGATGCAAGTATTTACACCCGAGATGGTTTTGATTATTGGGTCTATCATGACCCAGGAGAACCACCATACATAGATACAACAGCAGTTGGTGGAATCTCAGAGGAATACAAATGGGGATTTGGGCTGGTTTCTGTCTGGTCATCACATCTAGATCCGAACGACAGTGTAATGGTTGATATTTCCCCTGCATCATTTGGAAATATTCCTTTAGATGAATATCCAACTGATGTTGCAGGATTACGAGATTTTTATAACTTTTTAGATGGTGGAGATCCTAGTACAGGACACATTATGAATCCAAATACAGGCTTACCATATACCCCTCAATATGTGCCTCGTGGAGATTATGCAAGAGTGCTTGCAGAATTCTGGGCGGACGGACCAGACTCTGAAACACCTCCAGGACATTGGTTTACGATATTAAATTACGTAAATGACCACCCTGATTTTGAGAAAAGATTTAAAGGTCAAGGACCAATAATTGAAGATTTAGAATGGGATGTTAAAGCATATATGATAATGGCTGGTGGAATGCATGATGCGGCAATTACAGCTTGGGGGATTAAGGGTTGGTATGATTATCCTCGTCCTGTTTCAGTGATTCGTTGTATGGCAGAATTTGGACAAAGTTCTGATGCCAACTTACCTAGTTTTCACCCTGGTGGAATATTACTAGAACCTGGCTTTATTGAATTAGTTGATTCAATGGATAATCTAGCAGGAGACTCTCTTCAACACGTTGGAAAAATAAAATTGTACGCATGGAATGGACCAGATTCAATTCCAAATATTGACTCCACATATGCTGGAGTAGGTTGGATTCTTGCAGAAAATTGGTTTCCATACCAACGACCAACATTTGTATCACCTCCTTTTGCAGGTTATATTTCAGGGCACTCCACCTATTCCAGAGCTGCTGCAGATTTAATGACTTTATTAACTGGTGATGAATTTTTCCCTGGAGGAATGGGAGAGTTTGAAGCTCCCATGAATGAATTTTTGGTTTTTGAAGATGGACCAAGTGTAGATCTTACTCTACAGTGGGCTACTTACCGAGATGCATCAGACCAAACCAGTCTTTCGAGAATTTGGGGTGGTATCCATCCCCCAGCAGATGATATTCCTGGTAGATTAATTGGGATTAAAATTGCCAACGATGTTTTTGATCTAGCAGAATCCATATTCTTTATAGATACTGACAATGATGGTTTTTACAACTACGAAGATTGTGATGATAATGATCCTATGATTAATCCTGATTCTCCTGAAGAGTGCGATAATATTGATAATAATTGTAATGGGGAAATAGACGAAAATCTCTCACTTAATGCCTATTTTATTGATGCAGATGAAGATGGGTTTGGTTCAATTGATAGCTTAATAGAAACCTGTAGCCAAATGATACCTCCAGGATTTGCTGGAAATGCTAATGATTGTGATGATACTAATCCAATGATTCATCCAAATGCTATAGAAATTTGTGATAGCATCGATAACAACTGTAGTGGAATGATTGATGATGGAATTGAATACTATACTTTCTATTTTGATGGAGATGAAGATGGGTTTGGAACTCAAGATTCGTTAATGGAAACGTGTAATGAAAACCTTCCTATAGGTTTTTCCGAAAACAACTTAGACTGTGATGATACTAATGCCATGATTAATCCAGACTCTCCTGAGGTTTGTGATAATGTGGATAATGATTGTAACACATTAATTGATGATGGACTTCCACAATTTCAGTTTTATCTGGATGCGGATGAAGATAATTATGGAAATCCAGATAGTACTATCCAAACCTGTTTTTTTGAAACACCAGATGGTTATGTAACAAATAATGATGATTGCGATGATACAAATTTTGAAATCAATCCAGATGCTATTGAAATTATAGATAGCTTAGATAATAATTGTGATGGATTTATTGATGACGTTGATTCTAACAACAATTTAGAAGATATTTTCAAATTAGAAATTTCTCCAAATCCAGTTTCTCAAAACTTATTGGTTCAATACGAACACAACGGATCACTAATTTTCAAAGTCATTAGCGTTGACGGAAAAGTATTGCTAGAAAAGACTAAATCAAATGCTAAATCAGTTATTTTAAATGTAAATAACTTACCTCCTGCTTTATACATTTTGCAAATCCAAAATGAATCAGGACAACAAATGGTTCAGCAGTTTGTGAAATATTAATTTTTAGATTTTCATGAGTCATCCCGATTTTTTTGCTTTGTTCAAAATTTGGGATGACTCCTTTTTTTTTCAAACTAATCCTATTTACCATTGATTTTTACAAATTTGAAAACATGATTCTCAATTTTTCCAGTAATACGAAGGAAATAAGTTCCTGGATTATAAATATTTATAGCCGCAGTAGAGATGAAGAGTTTTCCATCCTCAAAAGGCAATCGGTCCACAAATATTCTTTTTCCTTCTAGATCAAATATTTCTATTAAGCCATCTTTCATGTTTTCATCCAAACCTTCAATTTGGATAGTTTTATTTACAGGATTTGGAAAAAGGGTAATTGCAGAGGGAGATTCCAAGTGGACAATTTGAATATTCGAGTATTCGAATATACTGTCGTTATCTACTATTTTAAGGCGATAATAATTCATTCCATTATGTGGAAAAATATCTTTTGCATTATAGTTTTGAATTGTAACACCATCGCCTTGGCTCGTAACCGACTCTATTTCTAGGAATGAATATCCATTGTGAGAGCGCTCGATGACAAAATGATCGGTGTTGCGTTCTGAAGCAGTTTTCCAGAACAGTTCGACATGAGCATTTTGTTGAACCGCTTGGAATTTCGTCAATTCTACAGGCAAAGGATTCAAAGCTGGAGTAAACGTAATATGGAGAGTTGGTGCATTGGTAGAACTTCCATCATACGAATCGGCTGTCCTGTGACCTGAACCTGTAATGATAAAACTCATAGAATTATTCTCTACCCAACCAGAACCATCTACAACTTCTTGAAGCACCGCACTCAAGTCGGAAGTTTGCTCATTTGTTCCAGCTGCTCCAATATTTAACCATGGAGAAGGATTCCAAGTGGCTGAAGCAGAAGTTGTCGTACGATTAGAAACATTGAAAGAACTTCCTGTAAAAGGAGGCGAGTTATCAATATCCTCTCCATGAATTACTAGATTGGTAGTTTGCGATTGGGTTTCATCAGCAGTAAATTGAATAT
>JAQXDE010000055.1 GCA_029251525.1 Saprospiraceae bacterium
CCGCTTTAACCATTCCGGCAGAACCAGCTGCAGCTTTGGTATGACCAACTTGTGATTTGACAGAACCTAATGCAATATGTTGTTTCTTCGAGTTGTTTTTCCCAAAAACCATATTCATCGAGGTAAGTTCAGCAGCATCACCTGCACCTGTCCCAGTTCCATGCGCTTCGATTAAGCCAACAGTATCAGCTCCGTATCCAGCATCTTCATAAGTTCTTTCCATTGCCATTGCTTGACCAGATGGGCGAGGAGCGTAAACAGATTTGAAACGTCCATCACTTGAAGTTCCGATACCTTTAATGACAGAATAGATATTATCACCATCCCGTTCTGCGTCTTCTAATCTTTTTAGAACCAACATTCCTAAACCTTCTCCAATCAACATTCCGTCGGCATCATCTGCAAAAGGAGTAATTTTTCCAGACTTAGAAAAAGCAGGAGTTTTAGAAAAACTCATATACATAAATGGAGAGTTATCGGTATCAACTCCACCTGTCAACATCATATCACATCGACCTTCCACTAACTCACTCAACGCCATTTTCATTGCACTTAATGAAGCAGCGCATGCCGCATCCACTACACTATTAATTCCTCCAAGGTCAAAACGATTGGTAATCCTTCCTGAGATCACATTTCCTAACATTCCAGGAAATGAATTTTCATTCCAGCCGATATATGCTTTTTTCATTTTTTCAATGATTGGCGGAATATCATTTTCAGCAATTCCACTTGATCGCAACGCTTTTTCCCAAACTGGATATTGTAATCGTCCAGTTAGAGGTGTAATCAATTTTTGACCACCACCAACTCCAATTACTACACCTGTTTTTGCTTTTAATTCAGCGGTGAATTTTTCAGATTTCCGACCGTAACCTGCATCTTCAAATGCATCTCGTGCAGCAACTAAAGCTAATAATTGACTTGCATCAGTTACTTCCAAAATATTTGGCGGCAAACCAAATTCCATTGGATTGAAATCAATTGTTGGAATAAATCCACCGACCTTACAGTAGGTTTTATCTTCTGCAAACATATCAGGATCGTAGTAATCTTCAATTAACCATCGATCAGCTGGTACTTCTTTTATACTGTCTTTGGACTGGAGGATATTAGTCCAAAACTCTTCGAGATTTTTCGCATCGGCGAACATGGCAGACATTCCAATGACTGCGATGGGAGTTTTACTTAGGGAACTGTTGATGTTCATTTAATCTAATTTAATTTGTATTTGAGCAGTTAAGTCCTTCCAGATTTTTAAAATCTGGAAGGACTTGCTTCAATACGGTTATATGGATATTTTAAATAGTTCTTCTTGTTTAGCTAAAAGCCTAACTCCTTTTGAAGTACATAAACCTCTCAAGTAGGGAACTAATGTTCCGAATGTGAGACGTTCTTTACTGTATTTGGTTATAGGGAAAAGGTTGTTGTCTTTCAATAACTTAAGCATCACCAAAACCGTTTTTCCTACTACATCAATATCCATGTCTTCTTGAAAAATCCCATCTTCGATTCCCCACTGAGCAATATCAAGTATTTGCTGATGAGCGAAATTGTTGGTATTTCGATAAGATTCCTCGAGTAAACCTGGATGGTAATGAATGATGTCGCTGAAAAAGTTAGGATTTACTTGATAAGTTCTTTTGACGATTTCATGTTGCATGCTACCAAGAGCTGCGATAGCATTTGGAGCTGCATTGATTATCGTTTCGTTTTCCGTTTTTATTTTTTGATGATAGACTGCAAGACAAGCACGGAGTAATTCCGTTTTATTTTCAAAATGATTGTACACCGTGCGCTTAGAGGTACGTAACTGTTTGACAATTTTGTCAACGGTTACTGTTTTTACGCCATTCTCCACAAATAATTGAGTGGCATTTTGAATAATGAGATCTTTTGTAATCATCTTTTGAACCTCTTTTTAGATAGTTTTTATTGGCGGAAAATCAAATGGTAATATTTTTGTTCCACCAGTACCACAAAGAAACAAAAGATTTATTAGAAAGTTTGTTAACTAGATGTGAATTTTGTTTTGTAGGAAAAAAAGTTGGATGAATGGCTTTTTTAGATGTGTTTATTGCAGGAAAAGCAACAAAATCGAAAGAAAGGTTGATTTAAAATAATGTCCCTACCTTTCTTTCCCTTGATGAAAACAGACTTTTATGACGTTTCCTTTCTATTTCAGATATTAGAATCTTTCTTTTGATACAAAATGATGAAATTGAAAGCTAATTGAAAGCTAATTGAAAGCTAATTGAATGATGGGTGTAAATTTGCGAAAAATCTTTTTTATTATAATTTCTTTTTTAAATTTAGATTTCAAAAAACAAATGATTAGCTCCACATTG
Source organism: Saprospiraceae bacterium (assembly GCA_029251525.1). Taxonomy (GTDB): domain Bacteria; phylum Bacteroidota; class Bacteroidia; order Chitinophagales; family Saprospiraceae; genus CAJQQY01. The sequence goes on from JAQXDE010000055.1 coordinate 2,349, forward strand.
GATTAACTCCAAATAGTTTTAATATTTTACTAAAACAGAAAATTAAGTAAAAAAGTTGTGTTTGGAGACCCTGTACATATTAGAGTTTTTCGGAGAATTATTAGTGGTTTTCGTTTTCATTTGATTCAGAGCACTCGTCAAAACTTAAGAATAATAATTTTATTTTTTAATCAAAAATAATACGCCCACTCCTGAAGAACTAGGCATTCCAAAAGAATTATTAGTTGTAGTTTTTATAAGACCAGATTCTCCTGCTGATAGTCCTGAGATGGCTGAATTTAAAGCATTGACATTTGAAACTCCTGGAATATTTGATAAATCAAGAGGTAATGGTGTAATGCCACTAGAGACAGTAAGCGTCACTTGTCCATCAGTTTCGACAGTAATATTCTCTAAAACATTAGTCCAAGTTAATACACCAGTTCCATCGGTAACAGGAACTAAACCAGCATTTTCCACAATATTGGCACCTGTTAACGAGACCTCATAAGGTGTGTCTGACGAACCATTTCCTGTTGTGGTAATACTCGAATTACCAGCTTGTACAATTGTCTCAAGATCAGAAAGGTCAACAGGGGAAATATCTCCATCAACATCTGTAAAAGTTAAGGTATTTGAAACTGCTGTATAACTTATGGTTGCATCTGACTCAAAAGAAATTGTAACCACACCATTAGATGTAATAGAAGTAAGTTCCGTTTCAGGAGTTAAGACGCTTGTAATAGGATCAACTAATGATGAAACATCAACCTTTATCCAATGCGTGCCTGCTGTGATTCCGTCATAATCATTTCCGGAAGCGTTATAAAAATAAGTAATCTGAGCATTAGCGTCATAGGTTATATTTCCTTCATGCTTAGTTATTGTATTTAGATTTAGATTGGTATTAGGGTCTCCAGTAACATGGATAATACCAGCTCCATTTGGTGCACTAACAGTTAATACATCTGACACTCCGTATAAGTAGTATTTAACAGTATTACTCACAATTCCACGTTGTACCCATTGAGCAGCAGATGCACAATTGCATCCTAACCCATTAAGGACAGTCGATTCACCTAGTGTATTTCCGGTTTGTTTTGTTCCATTTGAATTTGTTCCTGTCCAAGCTGGACCATAAGGATACCATGGTGTACTAATTGGTAAGGCTAGATAAGAATTTCCATTTTCATCTAAGTTAATGGACTCCGAACCAGTATGATTCCCGTCCCAAAAATCACTCAAATTATTTGAGATAATTGTTGAGCCATCAATTAGGAAAAATGCCCCGTTCTCATCGCTGTTAGTTGTAAGAGTATTATCAATAGCATCTACTGTTGAAGTAGATGCTATTGCATACCAAGATACCTCTCCCATCCCAGCAGCACTTGCTGCATTTTGTACATGTGTATTATAATCTGAAATGTCACTTGATGTGGCGTCTCGAGTGGTACTAGAGATAAATACTAACCGATAAGTATCTCCATCTTTCCAAGCAGCTCCTGTAGAAGGGTTAGTTCCTCCGTTGGCAGTTAGATCTAGGATTCCAAGTTGTGAAGTTAAAGGTAGTTGGGCTAAAACGTTTTGAGAAATGAAAATTAGTAGAAATAGAAGAATTCTATCCGTATTCATTATGCTTAATATTTTGTTGTGCGTGTGATTTATAGCTTAAGAGTATTAATATACCTTGGATTATTTTTTATGTTTCGTTTTTTTTCAAGATTTTAATTTATTGCAGTCAAGTCTTATTAACGTTTTTATCTTTGGTTTAAAATTTAGCCTATGCGAGCGAACCGTATTGCTGTTTGCATTTTCTTTTTAGTTAATGGACTTCTTTATGGAAATTGGACTGCACGTCTTCCTGCAATTCAAAGATTCTATGATATTTCTAATTCCATTTTGGGAGGCTTGCTTTTCACAATGGCTGTAGGTGCAGTATTTGCTATGCCTTTTGCAGGTTGGTTGTCAACTCGATTTGGAAGTAAAGTAATTACACAAGTTGGAGGAATACTTTCTTGTATTATTATTCCATGCATAGTTTTCACTCCAAATTTAGCGATTGTTAGTGCTGCGTTCTTTTCTTTAGGGTTATGTGTTGGAGCAACTGATGTAGCGATGAATGGGCAGGCTGTTTTTGTTGAACGAGCTTATGGAAAAGCTATCATGTCGTCATTTCATGCGGTGTTTAGTGTTGGAATGGCATTAGGGGCGGGGAGTGGTGCATTGTTTGCGAAATTTGAAGTTCCTTTACTTTCTCATTTGACCTTAGTAGCAATCATAGGAGGAGTTGCTTGCCTTGCAGCAGCCTTTTATTTAATTAATGATACACCAGAGGAGGAGGAAAAAAGAGAAAAAGGTGGAAGTTTTGTTTTACCAACTAAAGCTATTATACCTTTAGGCATAGTTGCATTTTGTTGTATGTCAGGAGAAGGAGCAATGGCAGATTGGTCTGCTATTTATTTGAATAAAGTGGTTGGGCAAAGTGAATATTTTAGTGCGATCGGTTATGGTGTTTTTGCCATAGCTATGACTATCGGTCGAGTATTTGGTGATTATTTTACAGAAAGAATAGGGAAATATAAATTAATGATTTATAACAGTATGTTTTCTGTTGTAGGACTTGTAATTCTATTATCATTCGCGACGACCGGAGCAACATTGGTTGGATTATTTCTAGTGGGAATAGGTTTGGCGACCATCGTTCCAATTGTTTATTCGTCAGCTGGGAATATGAATGGAATTGATCCAAGTATTGGGATTGCAATGGCAACTACAATTGGGTATACTGGTTTTTTCGTTGGACCACCCATGATTGGCTTTTTGTCTGATGCCTTTGGATTGCGAGTTGGATTAGGATTTGTGTTGATTCTATTTATTGCGATGTTGCTTTTGGTAATTAAAATATATTTAGATAAGGATAAAGTAACCAAATAGTATTCACAAAATGAGTATTTTATGGCAATACGTTGTTTAGGTAAATAATGTTAGAATAAATCGGATTCGACTTGTTTAGGTAAAAAAATACTTTCTTTAAAGCTAGATTTACTTATCGATACTTACTTCAATCAGTATACGATTAAACGCCAGTTGACTGGACAATGGCATCCAGTTGGAATTGTCACTAATCAAATCATTGATCATGTGTATTTTAGGTCTTTTATGAAAAAATGAACTAGCATAATTTAATGAATGTTACATTTTTAGTAACAGTATTCAATGAGAAACTCTGAATGGTGCTAGAATTATAACAGCGATTATTTAAAGTCCTCTTTGAAATCTCAAAAAGTTTCAGCTATAAATTTTGGAAAACAAAAGAAATATACTTTTGGATCGAAGTATACTACTTGTAACAATGAGATGCATGAGGATTTTAATTTCCACGAAAGAAGTTGTTTTAAAGAAAAGAGGCTGTCCATTTTGTTGTGGACAACCTCTTTTGAAGGAATTGGGTGTAATTTAATTCTTATCTCGTAATTCGGAAATGAGGTTCCAAGATTTTAGAAAAAGCCATATTTCACAAAATGAGGTATTTTTTTATCAATTCAGGCATAAATAGCTAGGGGTTCAAAGTATACCTAACAGATGCTTGAAAATCATTGTTAAAGTCAGTTGATTCTTCATCGTCAATAAAAAGTTCAGTCAATCCTTTATTGAATCGAAAATCTACAGCTACTCTTTCAGTGAGTTGTAATTCATATCCAACACTCAAACCAAGATCAACTTTTTCATAAATAGCGGGGTGGCGTGCATCCGTCGAACTATTGTCAGAATTAGGATCTTTTACATGAATCCAAGACGGTCTAACACCTGCCATCACACTACTTTTGTCATTTACGTTATATTTAGCTAAAATCGGAAATTCTATTACTGTCAAATTTCGAGCAATCACTTCTTGATTTGCAGTTACTCGATCAAAGGAAGTTGATACTGAGGTAATTGTTGTTGGAAGACTTAAAGTATTAACTTTTTCTTCCTTTGTTGTAAATGGCTGAACAAATCCTTTTCTAAAATTCACCTCCGCTTGCACACTCCATTTATCATTTATATTGTACCCTGCAAAAACTCCAACTCCCGGAGAAATTGCACCTTCTGGGATTAATGGGCTGCCTGAAACTGCTACTGTTCCACCTCCAAAAAATCCTGCTTTCACTCTTTTTTTGAATGGCAAGTTTACTCGTGTTATAATTTCTTCACTTTCTAAAAAAGTATTAATTGTTGCAATTGGTTTTGTTAATTCTATTGCCTTTTCTATTTTTTCTTCTTCTTTCAATAGCTTGATTGGATTCATTTGAGGAAGTGGAGCAATTGGAGATTTTATTTTAGAATCTGTTGGTACATTTTTTTTCTTCAAAGGAATTTGTTGAAGAAAATCAATTTTTTCTTTATCCTCTTCCAAATTAATTGCCTTAGTATCAATTGATTTTATTTCTTTTGATTCATTTGTAAAGTCAAATGTTTTTTCTAAAAATTCTTGAATCGGTTCAAAAGGAACGTACCAAGCAATGGATAACACTGTAACTGTAATTGTTAAAATCGCTAGACTAGATAACCATAATGGAGATCTTCTCGGATTATGTTGGTTCAATTTCTTATTTAATGATTTCCATGCTTTAGGGTCAAAGTTGAACTCATGTTCTTCCAGTCGAAGTTTTAATTTCTGATCAGTTGAATTATTGATGTTTTTCATATTGCGACTTGGATTCTAAATTTGTTAACTAAAATTTGTTTCAGCTCTTTTCTAGCGTTTGATAGATGCCATTTAGAGGTACCATCACTGATTCCAAGTTTGTCCCCAATTTCTTGATGTTTGTATCCATCAATTACATAAAGACAAAAAACAGTTCTACTAGAGGGAGGTAACATTTGTATAGCTTTGTAAAGATCTTCCGTGGCTAAGTTATCAATTGCATCATTATTGATGCTTGTTTCTTTCTCACTATTAAGGTCAATCACTTTTTTGTAGGTAATTTGTTTTCTTACGTGATCGATCGATGTATTAAAAACTATCCGAGCAATCCATCCTGCAAAGGTTCCAGGTTCTTTGAATTGGTGAATATTAGTAAACACTTTAAAAAAAGCCATATTAAGTACTTCCGTAGCTTCTTCTCTGTGGCTTGTATAGCGCATGCAAATGCCCAACATTTTACTAAAATACTTTTGGTAAACGTATTTTTGAGCTAACGGATGTTCTTTCCGACAGCCCAAAATAAGTTCCTGCTCGCTGCTTTGTGGTGTAAATTTCATTTTTTCGGTTGTCACTTATATCAACGTTTTGACCCTAAAATAAGGTTGGGTTTGTTTTTGAAAAAAGTATAAATGTTCACTTCATTCAACAATTTACGAATCGAAATTCAATAATTATCAATTGAAGTGCCGTTCATTTTTTTAAATAGATAATCTGAAAAGCATTTTAAATTATTCCTCTAAGATGAGTTTTCGTTTAGCTTTGATATTTTTTAAGTTAAGCCCAGAGTTTTTGATTCTTATAATGTGCTTTTTTGTTTGAAACTAAGGTATGTGGATTGGATAAATTAGTTGTCTTTCTCAAACTGATTTAACCTTGTATTAATATTCTATTTAAGAATTTAACAATTGTTTAAGAGACTATTGAGAAAAAATCGGGTTTTAAAATTTTCTTTGAGTCAAACTTATATGTTTTTGAATAAGGGGAATCGATGTGAAACAACGGGAGTTAATCTGGATTTTGTGAATAGTGAAAAGAAAGGTGATTGTAGAAATCAACTTTCTATCGTCAACTCTGTAAAACTAGACTCAATAAATTTTATGCAAATAAGGTTTTTAGTAATAATAATTAATCCCCTTGTCGAATTTTTTATTTAAAAATTGTTACCGTTATAACTTTGCCATGATTTTGTAAAAAACAGATATACGCAATCAATAATAATGTCGAAAGAAAATCTTTCTGAAATTTTAGAGAAACTTCAATCGGATGATCAAACTATTTTGAAATCTTTATTTCAAGAATACTACCTTCCTGTATGTAAAAGTATCTATCGATTTGTTAAAGACAAATCAACAACGGAAGATATTGCTCAAGATGTTTTTATTAAGTTTTGGGAAAAAAGAAAGAAGCTCAATATTACATCGTCAGTTGCCGCATATTTACATCGGATGGGTATAAATGAAGCGATTTCTTATCTGAGAAGACACAAACATTTTGAATCTGAAGAAGTTATCGAGTATTCCGTTCCAAATAATATAGGCTCTGGTGAATCAAAATTATTGCAGTCCGAATTGCAAGATAATGTTAATAAAGCTATCGATTCCTTGCCTCCCAAGTGTCGTGCAATCTTTCAACTTAGCCGGTATGAAGAATTAACCTACAAAGAAATTGCTATAAAGTTAGATATTTCAGTAAAAACGGTTGAGAATCAAATGGGAAGAGCGTTGCGGATTTTGAGAATTAAATTGAGAGGATATTTGAGTTTATTCTTTTAAAGGATTTTAATATTCAAAAAAATAAAAACTAAAGTAGGGGTATCTTCCAGTTCATGTCGTCATATTATCGTAAGGCACGAAAAGATTATGAAAGAGAATAAATATATCGAATTAATCGCCCAGCATCTATCAGGAAAAATTTCAGAAAGTGATCGAAGAGACTTTAGGGAATGGATAAATTCCAATGCCAAAAATCAAGCGTTGTTAGAGGAAATGAGACAATTGTGGGAGATTTCTAAAGAACACGATTTCTCTTTTGATACGAACGTAAAGGAAGCTTGGAAAAAAGTAGAGCAAAGAATAGAGGTAACAAATGAGGCCAAAGGTTCGTCATTTAAAGCAATTCGTCTATTCAGTATTAAGCAATATTTAAAAATAGCTGCAGTAATTTTATTCGGTTCAGTTAGCTTATTTTTATTTTTCCAAAATCAAGAACCCGAATTATTTACTTTTAAAACAATTGAGGAGCAGACGTTGGATTTTCTATTGCCAGATTCAAGTCGAATTGTAATGAATGAAAATAGTCATTTGACCTACCAAAATATTGAAGGAAAAAGAATTGTGACTCTAGCTGGAGAGGCTTGGTTTGATGTAAAGCATTTAGATTCAATTCCTTTTGAGATAGAAAGTGGCGAAACGAAAACTGTGGTACTTGGAACAACATTTAATGTGCGAGCTTATCCGCAAGAAGATATTACTGAAGTTTCTGTTGAGCGAGGAAAAGTGGCGTTTTTTGAAAAAGAAAATGAGGAGAATAAAAAAATACTAGAGGCAGGAATAGAAGGATTTTTTGATAAAATAGAAAAAACTGAAATAGAAATAGAAGTAAGAGAAAATTCAAATGTGGATGCATGGAGAACTTTAACTATTGATTGTGATAACGTTAAATTGAGAAAAGTTTTTGAGACAATGGAACGGTATTTTGAATTTGAAATTGAAGTGGCAGATCTTACTATTTTAGATTGTCATTTGTTTGGATCATATGAGAATCCAGAGTTTGATGTTTTATTTAAATTAATGAAAGAGGCTCTTGGACTTAAAATAGAGAAAAAAGGAAACACTTATTTCGTTTCAGGTAAAGGCTGTTAAAAGAATTAATCAAAATAATCACAAAGCGATTTAATCAAAGTTAAATTTTTTTAAAACCCTTAGCAACAACCATGAAAAGCCATCATTGGATTTTTATAACATATTTACTTTTTGCAACAAATACCTTGTTCGCACAGGTTGCTATGATGGAAAAAAGGGTGACGATTCAATATTTTAATGTGGAGTTGGAAGAAGCGCTGGAGGGAATTAGCAAAGATTATGATGTCAAATTTACATACAGTATCGATCGGATTTCAGTAGATCAAATTGTAAGTGCAGATATTGAAAATACACCTTTGTCGGTGGCATTGGAAGAGCTGTTAGAAGAAACGGATATTATTTATGCGAATATCGGCGACCAAGTAGTTTTGAAAGTTGATTTGGGGAAAAGAAAATTATTAGCTGAGAGAAGTACGCAAAAGAAGGCAATTTCAAAGTCAAAACCTAAAAACCCAAATTGGGTTAGACAAAATATAACAATGCCTTTACAAATTGTAAGTTATCACAGTCCAACCAAATATTTGGAGGAGCCAGAATATGAAATAGACATTTATCCAGTTTGGGATCCATTTTTTTATAATGTTACTCTGGAAGAGGAGGTTGAGTTTTTTCTGGATGATATTTTTGATGAATCTTCTAACGGAGAGAAGTTGGCACAAATCACGTTCTTTGGGAATGTGGGTACAAATATGAATAATAATTCCGAAACAATAAATCAAGTTTCTGCAAATATTCTTTGGGGACATAATGGCGGAGTGAATGGAACAGAGGTCGGAGGGATTATAAATTCAATTGTCAGTGATGTGAAAGGAATTCAAATTGCAGGTGTTGGAAATGTGGTGGGAGGCGAAATGGAAGGAACACAGATTGGAGGAGTTTTTAATGTGAATCAAGGAACGACAAAAGGGCTGCAAGTAGCAGGGATTACAAATATCGGAAGTAAAATAAAGGGCATTCAGGCAGCAGGAATTTTGAATGTGGCAAGAGAAGGATTATCCGGAATTCAGGTAGCTGGGATTGGGAATGTTGCGGGTAGAATATCGAAAGGAGGCATGCAAGTATCTGGGATTTTCAATGTCAATAGAGGGGAAACGGACTTTCAAGTTGCACCAATATTGAATGTTGGAAAAAATGTAAAAGGGTGTCAAATCGGTTTATTTAATATAGCTGATACCATAGGCGGTTCCTCTATAGGTTTGATTAATATTATTAGGAAGGGATATAATCGAATAGAATTTTCAGCTTCAGAGGTACTTTATTTCAATGTAGAATTAAAATTAGGATCAAGAGGATTTTATAATATTTTCCACACAGGTTTTCGACCACATAAAGATGTTGAGGGTTATTTTGCATTTGGATATGGTTTTGGAACTTATATTCGAACCAAAAAGAAAAGACTTTCTCATAATCTAGAGCTATTGGTTACTCAAATTAATAATATTAAACGTTCACCAGATGAAGGAGGACAAAGTACTGAAAAATTAAATCTGCTCAACCAGTTACGATGGACAATTGATTATCGAATAGGTAGACAGACTAGCCTATTTGTTGGTCCAACTGTTAATGTGATGGTTTCAAAATTAGTAGATCAAAGTACACATGAATACAGGTTAGATATTTTGCCTTACAAATTCTTTGAAGAAATAGATCCTGGTTTGACTCCAACATACATTGCAGGTTGGATAGGCATAAATGCTGGAATTAGATTTTGATTAGAAAACTAGCAACTCTTTAAATTAGAATGAAAATACTTTTACGAATTATTTTTCTTTAAACGAAATGGTATAATTTCGATATGTGTTTCTTTATCGTTGATGAGAATTTAAAAGTGAGTTTTACATCAAAATCTGTTAGTAAGGGAACAAAAAACTTTTAATTAGTTGACTTTTAATATGGCTCCAACCTACTTATATTTTGGCAAACAAAATTATGTTGATCAAGAGTTGGAGCTATTTAATCATTGGTTTGAAAACTAATAAGTAACAATTTTGAACATAATTTTTTTTAACAAAATTTATTAAATATGAAAAGGAACTTAATGTTAATAGTGCTTAGCCTTATAGCGCTTCAAGGATTTGGACAGTCGGAAACACTTTTTAATAGAGCAAGAGTGGTAGGTGCTTTTGGTGCACCAATTACTGAATTTAGTCAGTTTAAAGGAGATTATATTGTATCTTCTGGAGGCGGAGGTGGATTAATTATCGATGACTTTTTTATAGGGGGATACGGAATGGGTACGGTAGATATTAACGAATTTGTTGAGGATAATGAGGAACTAGAGATGGAAATGGCGCATGGTGGTTTCTGGTTAGGTTATACTTATAAATCTTATAAATTGATTCATATTTTTGCGAGTGCAAAGTTAGGATGGGGTGGGATTGATATTGAAATTGATGAGTCAGGTTTTAGAACAGATGATAATATTTTTGTGGTGAGTCCTGAAATTGGAGTAGAGCTAAATGTTTTTCGGTGGTTTAAAATTGCAGGTACAGTAGGTTACAGGGCGGTCTCGGGTGTGAATTCTATTACTGGGCAAAGTAACAAGGATTTTAGTGGAATGGCCGGAACATTGACATTTAGATTGGGTGGATTTGGTGATTGGAAACGAAGTCGAAGGGATAGAAGTAATAGGAGGAGTAGATTTGATGATTAAGAAAGTTATAGTTTTTGAGTTGGTAGAGTTGAATGTAAAGTTGAAGGAAGTGGAGAGGTGTATTATTGAAAATATTTAACTTTCAATGTAGATATTACAGATAGAGATGATTAAAAAAAATATGAATTAATTTACCCACAGACTTACGCAGGCTCAACTACCTAAGTCTGTGGGTAGAAAACATTACTCTTCCTCGTCAGAATTTGAAGCGTTTTTCACGAAAGCTCTACCTGCTTCAGATTCAACTCCTTCTTCTAGTAACCCATTTGTCCAATCTTTTCTATTGAAGTGTATTGCCCATTCGATTGGCGTTTTTCCTTCAGTAATTCTATTTAAATCAACCTTATGAATTGCCAAAACAGGAAGTGTTCCAACTGATGATTTTTTAATGGCTTTCACAATTGGTGAAGTTCCATCCTTGCCACCAAAGTAAGGATCAGCACCAGCAGTCAAAAGCAAGTGCAACATTTTAGGATCTTTATAAGCTAAAAATGCAGGACTCAATAATTGATTTTCATCATTCAACAAATTCGCATCTTTACCTTGGTTTTTATCCAAAATAAATTTTACTAATTTGTGTTCTCCCATGCTCACAGCAAGCGTAATAGGTGAGTGATGTTGTTCCAAAACAACCTTTCCGACATTCGCACCTTTTTCAACCAACTGAATTACCGCTTTGGTGTTTTTATGAAAAATAGCAGATAGTAGAGGAGTAGTTTTAAACTCTTCATTGATCTCATCTAAGTTTTCTATTTTTTCCAAAAATAAATCTACCGCTTCTTGATCTCCATTTTGGATGGCTGCGATAAGTGCGTTTGCAGCCCCTTTATTTTCAACATCATAAGTTTTTTCCAAATGAGAAATAGCAGCATCCAAAGCAGCTTTTTCTTTAAGTTCTTTTTGTTTTGCTTTGAAGGCTTCTTTTTGTTTTCGTAACTTTAGAGCTTCTTCTGCTTTTGCTTTTATCTCTTCATGAGTAACTTTATCCACTTCTACTTTTTCCAATCGCTTGCTTTCTTTAAAACCTTCCATCTGATTGAGTAATTCCACATAACCTTTTCGTTTTGCTTCTTCAATTGGACTATTTCCACTTGGTTCTTTTTTGTAAATATTTGCACCAGCCTCCATGAGCAATTGAACATACTCCGCATTTCGCCAAGAGACAGCTTTGAAAATAGCAGACTCTCCATCTTTGCCAACAAGATTTGGATCAGCTTTTCCTTCCAACAAAATTTCAATAATGTCAGTATTATTATTATCAATTGCGATAGGCAATGCTCGACGTTGAATGCCATCTTGCAAATTAGGATCGATACCGGCATAGATGCAACGAGCAACTATTTCAGTATCGTTTTTATTCACCGCATTTATTAAGTCGTGAATTTCAAGATTGAATTTATCAGAAATATATTGAGTTCCTTTTTTTAAAAATTGTCCTGTTTTTTTGAAGAAATCTTCTGCCATCGTTTTTTATTTTATGTTCTTAGAAAAGAATCTATCTAAGGAATCTTATTTAGGTGTAAAAATAGGTTTTTTCAATAATGCTTTTAAAATTAACTATTGATTAATTTTTTTGAATAAATCCATGAAAAGAGAAATATTTTTTTACTCAAATTATTTTAAATACCTTAATGTTAGTGTGGATTAAAACTAAAAAAGAAACAATATAAAATCAAATTTAAAAATTGTATGAAAAGTCTCGACAAACAAAGAATCAAACTCGTCAAAGGGAAAAAAGAATACTTTAAAGGAATCGGTAAAATCAAATTTGAAGGAAGAAAATCTGATAACCCCTTTTCTTTTAAATGGTATAATGAAAAACAAAAAGTAGGTGGTAAGTCAATGAAGGATCATTTTAGATTTGCGATAGCCTATTGGCATACCTTCTGTGGAACTGGTGGCGATCCGTTTGGGGCACCTACGAAAAGATTTCCTTGGAATGAAAGTCTTGATCCGATCGAAAATGCCAAAGATAAAATGGATGCGGCTTTTGAATTTATCACCAAAATTGGAGCGCCTTATTATTGTTTTCATGATGTGGACATGGTAGATGAAGGAGTAAGTCTAGCGGAGTCTCAAAAACGATTAGAGATTATAACAGATTATGCTTTAGAAAAACAAAAAATTTCTGGAGTAAAATTACTTTGGGGGACAGCCAATCTTTTTTCTAATCCAAGATATATGAATGGTGCAGCAACTAATCCTGATTTTAATGTGGTTGCTTATGCAGGTGGTCAAGTGAAAAACGCCTTGGATGCGACGATCAAATTAGGTGGAGAGAATTATGTATTCTGGGGTGGCCGAGAAGGGTATCTTTCTTTACTCAATACAAATATGAAAAGGGAAATTGATAATTTTGCTAGATTCCTTCATGCTGCAAAAGACTATGCTCGAAACCAAGGATTCAAAGGGACATTTTTTATTGAACCTAAACCATGCGAACCTTCCAAACATCAATATGATTATGATGCAGCGACAGTAATTGCTTTCCTTCGCGAATATGATTTGATGAATGATTTTAAATTAAACTTAGAATTTAACCATGCAACTTTGGCTGGTCATACGATGGCTCATGAAATGCAAGTTGCAGCTAATGCTGGACTACTTGGAAGTATTGATGCTAATCGAGGAGATTATCAAAATGGCTGGGATACCGATCAATTTCCAAATGATTTATATGAATTGACAGAGTGTATGTTGGTTCTTTTACAAGCAAGTGGATTGAAAGGAGGAGGGATTAATTTTGATGCAAAGACTCGTCGAAATTCAACTGACCTAGATGATATTTTTCATTCACATATTGGAGGGATGGATGTTTTTGCAAGAGCCTTATTGGTTGCAAATGATATTTTAAAGGAATCAAAATATGTTGATTTAATGAAAGATCGTTACGCATCTTTTACAAGAGGGAACGGAGCAAAGTTTACCAAAGGAAAATTAAGCTTGGAAGATTTATCAAGAATCGCTACCAAAAATGGTGAGCCAGAGATGCGGAGTGGAAAGCAAGAAATGTTCGAAAATATAATTAATCAGTATATTTAGAAAATGATTAAGTTTGAAAATCTAAAAATCTAAAAATAGAATATACATAGCTGTAGCATTGTAAATTTTGTCTTTTCAAGTATTTTAAACTTTATTTTTATCGCTAATATTAACTTACTTTGATCTTAAAGCAATTCAATACAAAATGAATTTCCTAACTAAAATCTTATTACTACTTTTTCCTTTTCTATTATTTACTAATCTACTTTTTGCGCAACAACCAAATGTATTGTTTATCATCGTCGATGATATTGGAGTTGGTCCAATTCCAAATTATGAGCCGAATACGACAAAGGCCAATATGCCTCATCTGGAATCAATGATGAATGAAGGGATTACTTTTGATAATGTTTGGTCTAATCCGGTTTGTGCACCAAGTCGTGCGAATATTTTGACAGGAAAGCATGGTTTTCGAACCAATGTATTAAATGCGCAAAGTTTAGCGACTCTTTCATTGGATGAAACTACTTTGCATGAGTATATAGAGCAATCTTCCAATGGAAGTTATAGTAATAGTTTGATTGGGAAATGGCACCTTGGAGGTGGAGGTGGAATGAACGCTAATTTGGATTATCCAAATCAGTCTGGGATTGAATATTTTGCTGGAGTTATGGGAGGTGGTGTTTCTGATTACAATGATTATAATTTAGTGATAAATGGTCAAGAAATAGCTACTACTGATTATATCACAACTAAGTTTACAGACTTGACCATTGATTGGATTAATGATCAAAATCAACCTTGGTTTTGTTGGTTGGCTTATAATGCTGCGCATACTCCTTTGCATTTGCCTCCAACTAATATGCACACGCAAGGAAATTTACCAACAGACTCTGCTTCGATTGCTGATAATCCATTGCCCTATTTTATAGCTATGATTGAAAGTATTGATTTTGAAATGGGAAGATTATTCGATAATATTCCAGCTACCGAATTAGCGAATACGGTGATTATATTTGTAGGTGATAACGGAACGAGTAGAAATATTATTGAACTTCCATATCTTAATAATCGAGGAAAAGGGAGTTTATTTCAAGGCGGTGTACATGTGCCAATGGTTATTTCTGGTGCAGGTGTAAATAGAGCGAATGAACGAGAGGATGCATTGGTTTCTTTTTCAGATTTATTTTCGACCATTGTGGAGTTAACAGGTATGCCGCTTTCTCAAATTCATGATAGTTATAGTTTTGCACCTTTGCTCTCAGTACAAGGTGATGGGCAGAGAGATTGTATGTACACGGAGGTTCAATCTGGAGGAAATTCAGATGGTTGGGCAGCACGCGATAAAATCTATAAATATATCAACTTATCGAATGGTGGACAACGATTTTATAATTTGATTAATGATCCATATGAGACAGATAATTTATTACCTATAGGTATGTTGAACGGAACAGAGTTGACTTCCTTTGAAAAATTATCAAATCATTTTGATGTAATTAGTTCAATTACTTACCTAGAAAAAGAAGAGACTGGATTTAATGTTTTTCCAAATCCAGCAAACGATAATTTATTTATAGAAATAAAAAACTTTGAGAAACAAGACTTTTACATTTTTGATTTTTTTGGAAAGGAAATGAAAAGAGGGGAATTGGATTTTGAGAATGAAACAATTTCTATTGATGAATTAAATACTGGGATATATTTAATTCAGGTAGGAGAGGAGGTGAGGAAATTTGTGAAAAATTAAAATTTAGAGAGGAGATTACTTACAAGGTAGCTTCAACCCAATTTGTGAATATTATGATATTTAGTATGGAAAGAGAAGCGATTGAAATTGAAAAATATAGAATCAATAATGTATAAATAATGATCTATTAGGTTTCATGTGGAATTCTGAGTTGATAAGATTTTAGGATAAAATTTCTTACTAAGGAAATAAAAGTATTATCAATTTTGAGAAGGTTTTTATTTTTTTGTTTTGTACCTAATCAGGTAAAAGATATTTATTATATTGAGTTTCATTTTTTATCATACAAAACCAACTAACTATGCTCAAGAAGTTTTTTCCTATCTTTTTCATTTTTTTCTTTTTTGTATTTCAAATATTCGCACAAGGAAGTCCAATCGTCAGATTCCCTAGTTTAAGCCCTGATGGTTCACAAATTAGTTTCAGCTATCAAGGAGACATCTGGACAATGCCAGTCTCTGGTGGAATTGCGCGAAGATTGACTATTCATGAAAGTTATGAATCAAAACCACAGTGGAGTTCTGATGGGAAACAAATTCTTTTTCAAGGAAATCGTTTTGGAAATAATGATTTATTTGTGATAGATGCAAATGGAAGTGTTCCAAAACGATTGACTCATCATTCTACCAATGATGGCGATGCTCGCTGGGGAATTGATGGAGAGATTATTTTTAATACTCGACGCGCATTCCAACAAGTAGAACGAGAACAAGAAATTCATTCTGTCAACAAAAATGGAGGAACACCTCATCGGATCATGGATGCAGTTGGTTTGATGCCCTCACCTTCTCCCGATGGAAATTATATAATGTTTATCAAAGGGAACTGCAGAGTAGAGCGAGAGGCTTACACTGGGCCAGCTCATCGAAGTTTATGGTTGTACAACAGGAATAGTGAAACATATATGGAAATGACGGAATTTGAAGGACAGGAGGTTTACCCAGACTGGGGAGGGGAAGAAGTATATTTTTTAAGAGCTGTTGATGGTCGTTATAATATCTTTAAACTTAATATAAATGCAGATTCGAAAAATCCAGATCGATTAGTTCAATTGACTAAGTTTAAAGACGAAGGTATTCGGTATTTCGATGTAAATGAAGATGGATCTACTATCGTTTTTGAGAGAGGCGAGAATATTTACACTATGAATACCAAAACAAAAAAGGTTTCTAAAGCATTAAAGATTCAGGTAACACAAGACTATCGTTTTGATCCTATTGAACATAAAACTTATTCAAAAAGCGCAACTAGTTTTGCTCTATCTCCAAATGAAAAACAAATTGCTTTCATCGTTCGTGGAGAACTTTTTATAAAATTAAATAACAAAGAGAAGAAGCGATCGGTTCAATTGACTGATCATCCTTTTCGAGATAAAGAGCCAGTTTGGTTGAATGATACAACCTTACTTTTTGTTTCTGATCGTGATGGGAAATTTGATTTGTACGCAGTACATTCTAGTGATTCGAAAGAAGTTGATTTATTCAAAACATTTAAAACGAGTGTGAAAAAAATATCGAATGGAGTGGAGGATGAAGAAGGGATAGTTATTTCTACTGACCGAAAAAGAATAGCTTACCGTCGAGGTAGAGGAACCTTAGTAGTTGCAGATATCTCACCACAAGGAAATTTAACTAATGAAAAAATATTAATGGATGGTTGGGCAACGCCAAGTGGCGTAAGCTGGAGTCCCGATAGTAAATGGTTGGCGTATGCTGCAAGCGATTTAGAGTTTAATCGGGAAATTTATATTCACCATGCCGATGGAAATCAAAAACCAGTTAATGTTAGTTTACACCCGCGTTCTGATTCTTCGCCAAAGTGGAGTAGGGATGGGAGTAAATTAGGTTTTATTTCCTCTCGAAATAATGGAGATTCTGATGTTTGGTTTGTTTGGTTGAAAAAAGAAGACTGGGAAAAAACAAAACAAGATTGGGAAGATTCGGATGAGGATATACTTAATAAAGGAAAAGGTAAAAAAGGAGATAAAAAGAAAGATAAAAAAGTAGAACCGATCCAAATTGATTTTGAAGATATTCATGAGCGAATTGAGCAAGTTACTCGGTTGGCAGGGAACGAAGGAAATTTGATGGTTTCCAAAGATGGAGAATCATTTTATTTTACAACCAATGGTGGTGGGCGCGCAGGTTCTTCAGGGCCATCAAGTTTGATGTCAGTAAAATGGAATGGGGAAGAGATAAAAACGGTGGTTAAAAAAATTGATATT
The DNA here is from genome assembly GCA_029251525.1 of Saprospiraceae bacterium. Classification (GTDB taxonomy): domain Bacteria; phylum Bacteroidota; class Bacteroidia; order Chitinophagales; family Saprospiraceae; genus CAJQQY01. The sequence continues at coordinate 19,485 of JAQXDE010000055.1, forward strand.
TCAAATTTGTCGCTGGACAAGGGAGGAAATTTTCTATATGGAATTAGGAGAGGAGGAAGTTTGACCAAAATAAAAGTTGAAGGAGGAAAACAAGAAGGCCTTGGTTTTCAAGCAAAATTAGATATTAATCATCGAGAGGAACGAAAGCAAATTTTTGAGGAAGGGTGGCGAAGACTGCGAGATGGTTTTTATGATCCAAATTTCCATGGACAAGATTGGAATAAATTAAGAGCTAAATATTACGATCGTTGCATGAACGCCTCTACTCGACAAGATTTTCAAACTTTCTATAATGAAATGTTGGGACAACTTAATGCAAGTCATATGGGTATGAGAGGTGGAATGTCACCGGAAGATTTGCAAAGAGAACGAACAGGCTTACTTGGAATTGAGGTAGAACCTACATCTCAAGGTGTAAAAGTAATTTCGGTTGTTCCAGGTACACCAGCTGATAGAATGGAAAGTAAATTAAATATTGGTGATGTGATTCTTTCAGTGGATGGAGAAAATATTTCAACTAACAATAATTTTTATAGCTTTTTAAATGGTAAAACTAATGAAAGAATATTGTTAAATGTAGTTACTGCTGCTGGATCTTCAAGAGATGTTATCATTCGTCCAACAAGTTCTTTGCGAACGGCACTTTACAATGATTGGGTGAAAGAGCGGAAACGATTGACTGAAAAATACTCAAATGGAAAACTCGGATATATTCATATTCGAGGAATGAATTGGACTAGTTTTGAACGATTTGAAAGAGAGTTGACAGCAAGCGGTTTAGGGAAAGAAGGGTTGGTGATTGATGTAAGGTTTAATGGTGGTGGTTGGACAACAGATATGTTGATGACAGTTTTAAGTGTTCGCCAACATTCATATACTGTTCCTCGAGGTGCTGCTAAAAGTTTAGAAAAGGAACATTTGAAATTCACAGAGACTTATCCTTTTGGGGAACGATTGCCGTTGTCAAGTTGGACAAGACCATCTATTGCACTATGTAATGAAAATAGTTATTCCAATGCAGAGATTTTTTCTCATGCCTATAAACAATTAGGGATAGGAACTTTAGTTGGGAAACCAACTTTTGGAGCTGTTATTTCTACTGGAGGAAGTGGATTGTTAGATGGTTCATTTGTACGAATGCCTTTCCGAGCGTGGTATGTAAAAGCGACAAAGAAAAATATGGAATGGGGGCCAGCAGTTCCAGATATTGAAGTTCAAAATTCTGCAAATGGTAAAGCAAAAGGAGAAGATGAGCAATTAAGAAAAGCGGTGAGCGTTTTGTTAGAACAAATAGAAAGTAAATAATATTAGGTTTTCCTTTTGGAAAGTCCTTCCAGATTTTAGAATCTGGAAGGACTTTTATTATAAATAAAAATTAATCTAAGCTTTTACCTTTTCTTTTTTTGCCAAATAAAATAACTCTGAACAATTTTCTTTTATCAAAATTTCATTAGCAACTCTGTGAATATCGGCTGAAGTAACATTTTGATAAGCAACAGCTTCAGAATTAATCAATTCAGCATCACCTAATAATTCGAAGAAAGCTAAATTGATTGCTTTGTTTAAAATGCTTGCCTCTGAAAATTCTAAAGAGCTCTCCATTTTGTTTTTTATTTTCGCTAATTCTCGTTCATCGACAAGTTCACTTTTGATAGTTTCGAGTTCTTTCCAGATAGCAGCCTCTGCCTGTTCCATTGAAATTCCATTTGCAGGTTTTCCTTCCACGATCAATAAACCTGGGTCGATATAACCAGTAACATACGCATCAATTTGAGTGAAGATTTGCTCCTCTTTCATCAATCTTTGATACAATCTAGCAGATCTACCATTTCCTAAAATATCAGATAACAAATCGATGGAGTAGTAATTATCGTCTACTCTGCCAGGCATATGGAAAGCTAAATATAAAGCATTGGTTGGAACGTTTGCTTTGTTTTCCTTTCTCCTAAATTCATTTTGAATAGGCTCTTGTTTTAAATTTCTTTGGTAAACGTTTCCACTTGGAATATCACCAAACCAGTTTTTTACTAATTTTTTTGCTGATTCAGGTTTAATATTTCCAGCAATAACTAGAATGGCATTATTTGGACAATAGTATTTTTTGAAAAATTCCTTAACATCTTCTAAATTGGCATCTTCAACATGTTTAGGCACTTTTCCAATCGTTGGTACTTTGTAAGGGTGTACTTTATAGGCCAAATCAGATAGGTGATGCCAAACATCCCCATATGGTTGATTGAGACAAGTTTCCTTAAATTCTTCAACTACAACTTTACGTTGAACGTCCAAACTTTTTTTCGAGAAATTTAAACTACTCATACGATCTGACTCTAGCCAAAGTACTGTTTCTAAATTTTCCATTGGGACTAAGTCGTAATAATTCGTGATGTCAGAATTAGTAAATGCATTGCACTCACCACCTGCCATTTGAATTGGATCGTCGAATTCAGGTGCATTTTTCGAACCACCAAACATTAAGTGTTCAAACAAGTGTGCAAAGCCAGTTTTGTCAGGAGACTCGTCACGTGCTCCTACATTGTACAAAATATTGACTGCCGCCATCGGCGTACTATTATCCTCATGTACTAAAACTCGCAGTCCATTTTTTAAGGTGAATCTTGAAAATTCAATCATATTAATTGCCGCATTTAGGCACTTATTTTTTTGTATAAAAAACAAAATTACCCTTTTTTCAGTATAAAAATATTTTTCATACACCAAAAGTAATATTCCCTACATCTCTAAAAATAACTGAATGTACGAAATGATTTTTTCACTCAGTTGTAAACCTTTCAAGTAGCAACCAATTTTTAATTGGAAGCAAAAAAGAATTAAAATATATGGGCAAATGCAACAGGCAAACTTAATGAGAGTTGAGCCAACAATATTGTATTGCCTTTTTTATAAAACATTAAAAATCAATAAGTTATGATGAATAATGATATTTCAAGATTACGGAAGAACCGGGTGGTAAATTTTAAATTAGGGTTAATTACTTCATTGAGTTTTGTTATCATGGCATTTAATTTCACATCTCATCCTTTTACTGAATCCATCCATGAGGGCTGCACATTAAAATTTGATGACGAAGAAGTTAAGATTGAAAGAACTTTCCAAAGAAAAACACCACCACTACCGGAAGTTAATATTTCAGATCACATTGAATCTGTAGATGAAGTTGCGTTGACTGAACCAGTAGAACCACAACCAATTTCGATAGATATTGAAAAAGGTCCTGAGCCATTTTTTATTGATCCGTTTGAAGGAGATATTGACGAAATTGAACCTGAAGTGGAAGAACCAATTGATTTTTTAGTAGAGGAACCTGTTCGAGATTTTGCTGAATACATGCCTAGTTTTGGGATCTGTAACTATAGTGAAATGTCAAAAGATGAATATAAGGCTTGTTCTGATGCTGCATTGATCAGATATTTTGCAAAACATATTAAATATCCTACTATTGCTCGTGAAAATAGAATCGAGGGAAGAGTAATTTTAAGGTTTGTAATTGATGCAAATGGTGATGTTCAAAATGCAAAAGTATTGCGTGGTGTATCCGGAGGTTGTTCAGAAGAAGCATTACGAGTACTCAAAAATATGCCAAAATGGAAAGCTGGAAGACATAGTGGGCGAAATGTGAAAGTGAATTTCACTTTGCCAGTTACCTTTAAATTACAGTAGGCTTAATAATGTAAATAGATTGTTACGGAAATAAAGATTGAATTTAGAATTTAAAACATGGTAGTTTTTCGACGACAGGAAGGGGTAGATTCTGAAAGGAACTGCCTTTTTCATTTTTTAGATTTGGTCACAGTCTAAACGGATCTGTGTTAGACTGTGACCAGAGATAATTCTAATTATTTCTTAACAACATAACTGCATTCTGCATCATCCTCGATGGTCCACGCCAAAACATACGGTATTGTGTATTATCCAAAAAGAAAACAACTTTTCCTTTACCCATGTTTTTTACTCCGGCAAAAGCATTTCCAGATAGATGTTTCAGGTTTTCTTGAGAAGCGTAACCTGAAGCTAATAATTTATTTTCATTTTTAGAGTAATAGCCTACCGTTTGGAAACTTGGACTTGGAGCTAAGGCTAACGAACCAAATTTCAATGCGAATAAATTATTAGGCATTCCAAAAGCCAGCGGATTTGAAGCATCAATATGAGCATTCAAAGCAGAGCCTGGAATACGTTTTTTTCCATGATAATCTTCTTGATCTGCGAAGGCTAAGTATTTTGCATTTTCACTGGAATCTTGTTTTACTTCTAATAGTTTCACATCCGTAAAATCTGATTTTTCTTTTGTGAGAAAAGTAGCTGAACCTTCTGTTGCAATTAAAATACCTCCTCGATTGACCCAATCTTTCAGCTTTGCTAAACTATTTTTAGCAAATAATTTTTTCAAATTATTAGGATTTGCACCTGGCATAATTAATACATCGTAATCATTTAAATCTGCAAAACCATATCGTGATCCGAAGTGAGGCATATCAGTTTGTTCCAAAACAGAGGTTCTAATTCTTTCTACAGGAAGCTCAGTAATTTTATCAAACAAAAAATAAAGTTGCCCACTAGTGTAGGTTGAAAACGGCGGCTCGACTAACATTGCTACTCTTGGTTGGTGAATTGGTTTACTACTATTTGAAGCCAAATCAATGCCTTTTAACATCCTTCCTGTTTGTTGTCCATCAATCACAATGTTGCAATCGTTTGCAATTTCTGCCAAATCTTTTTCAATTGAATTCCACTTATCTCGATTTCTTCCCTTTAGCAAAATTAAACTTCCTGCAGACCAAGTTTTTTGATTGCTTGAAAATGGTTTTTGAGCAGAACGAACTCGGTAACCTTTTTTCCATAACATTGCTAAAGCTTTGGGAGCATTCGTTTGTTTCCACTCAATCGTATAAGCATAATTAGCATTAGGAATTGTAACACCTTTAGCTGTAACCGGCATACTTTTTACTTCTGTAGTTTTAAATCCGTTTTTTAATCCATTGATAGGCAATGAGTTAGAAGTGTAGAAAGCATTTAAGTTGTAAGCCAATGGAGCAGCCCAAGTGGACATGTCGTACATCACAGAATCTTCGATTGCCATATTTGGGGATAGAATACTATTGATAAACAAATGTCGAGCTTGATCGGTTGAAACGATAAAAGTACCTTTTGTAAAAGTCTTGTTAGTAATATTTTTTCGTTGGTAAGAAGTAACGTTTTTTACTTGAAAAGAATCTTCTGCTTGATGAATTTTGACACCATGTTTTAATAAAATATTAATCAACTCATATAAATGCCCATCTGGCTCATTAGGGAAAATATAAGCTTTAACCTTGCTTTTACTATTTTTTGGATTAAGTGTTTCGTACGTATATTTTAGGAAAATATCTTTTCGCTCTGCTGATTTTTTTAAAGTCGCTAAGGAGGTTGTGTAATGGTCAAAAATTCGTTGCCGCAATGTTAAAATATATCCATCATTCGTTCTTATTGCTCGACCACCTGCGATTCCACCTTGCTCTGTCAACATCCCGACTGCACCCATCACACTCGGATAACTTGATCCGTAACCTGGGTAGTAAAAGTCAAATGCCTCCCGTGTAAAATAATTGATTTGGTTTTTATCAAATTCTTCAATATTTGCTCGACCAATCGTGTCAGCTAATGCTTCATATTGAGCAGGAAGTAATAAATTTCGAGGTGTCGTACCTGGAACTGTAAAATAATTACTATGATATCCTTGCTCATGATAATCAACATGAACTTGTGGCATCCACTTCTGATATACTGAAATATGTCCTCGTGACTCAGGATGAATTAACCAAATCCAATCCCGATTTAAGTCAAACCAATAATGGTTAGTCCGACCATTTGGGAAGGGAGCATGGTGTTCTAGGTCATGTGGTTCAATCGCCAGTTCACTTCGCTGAACAGAGTTGTACCAATTGGTATATCTGTCTCGACCATCAGGATTTATACATGGCATCATAACGAAAACTGAATTTTTTAAAATATTTTTTGTCTCATTATTATCGACAGCAGCTAAACGATAAGCTGCTTGCATCGCTGCTTCTGTACTCGATGCTTCATTGCCATGAATGTTATAGCTATAAGAAACTATAACTGGTTGTTCTTTTATCAATTCAGCGGCATCGGAGGCAGAAATATTTTGAGGATCAGCAAGTTGGAGATTATTTTTTCGAATGGTTTCAATATTTTTTTGATTTTCTTCGGAGGTAATGACTAGATATATGAGTCTTTTTCCTTCGTAAGTTTCCCCGTAAGTATGGATGGAGATTCTTGGTGAGGCTACTGCTAGTTTTTCAAAATAATCCAAAATGTCAGCATGGATGGAAAACCGTTCACCTAATTTATATCCTAATTCGGTGGCAGGTATAGGAATATTTTTGTTATAAGTTAGATTGGGCTCAAAGGCAAATCTATCTTCGATTAATTGCTGAGCAAAAAATGAAGTAGTCGTAAATAACAATGAAATTACAAAAGATAGTTTTTTGAGAGGGAAATATTTTCTCATGATTTTAGAAATTGGTTTTGTTGAAAATAGAAATGGAAAGATAAGAATAATGAAGAGAAATTATCTATAGTATAGACTTTACTAGTTGACGAAATAATAAGGATTGTAGATAAGTCAATAAAGTCTGGATTAGTCTGTGAATGATTTACTTATAAATTGATCTTAACTCTCATTTGTTTTATAAAAATAATTCCAATTGTAGAAGAGACAAAAATAATATAGGTAGGTCAAGTCTATCATCCAATTTATAGGGTTTTGTCTGACAAGCCTAATTTCGCAAAGTTCTTCCATCTACTAATGTAACAAAAGCTTCTATGAGGATCCTAAAGATATTTTGTCGTTTATTCATGGCACCCACTAGTACTTGAAATAGCAATTCGATGATGCTTATTGAATCAAATAATTGCAATAAGCATAATTAAAATTTTATTTTTTTGAAAGATAGAGATACTTTTGGTTTTAAATTTAAAGTGGTAGATGATTTTTTATTTGGAGGAAGTTTTACTTCTTTTGTGAGAAAATAAATCCATATTTATGAAAATCTCAGCGCTTCACATCTATCCTGTCAAATCTTTGGGTGGAATTTCATTGCAGGAGGCTACTCTAACCTCCAAGGGTCTAATGTACGATCGTAACTGGATGTTGTTGGATGAGAATGGTGTTTTTATGACTCAGCGCAAATATCCAAAAATGGCTTTGATTCTTACGAAGATTAAAAATGGTCAATTAATTTTTTCTTATAAGGAGACAGGTTCAATCACAAGTATTCCGATTTTGAAAAAATATGGAGAAACTATTCAATCAAAAGTTTGGAACAACTCGTGTGAAGTTCAAAAAGTAGATTCAATAGGAGAATGGTTTTCCGAAATATTTGGTTTCAGATGTACTTTAGTTTTTTTTCCTGAAAAAAATATACGAACTAAAAAAGTGGAAGGCGAGATCATTCAAAATTTGGTAAGCCTTGCAGACAAGTCTCCAGTTTTGATTACAAATACAGCTTCTTTAAAGGAATTAAATGGTCGATTAGAAAATAAAATATCTATGAATCGTTTTAGATCTAACATTATATTTACGGGAAGAGATGCATATGAAGAAGATAGATGGAAAAGAATAAATATTGGGGAAACAGATTTTAATACAGTTGAAATTTGTGGTAGATGTAAATTAATAAATGTAGATCATTTAACCGGCTTACCAACTACGCAACCTTTAGAAGCTCTTTCTCAATATCGCAAAATGGAAAGAGAGATTAAGTTTGGAATGAGGATGACATGTGATTTGAGATATGGTAGACAATCTAAAATTAAAATAGGAGATAAAATAGTTGTTGTTTAAATATGGCGCTTATAAGTTATTGGTAGTCAATTGTTTAAGTCTATTTTTTCTTTCAGTATATTTTAAGAAGAAATTTAGCTTCAAAATTTTATCTTTGTAAAAATAAAAATATTCATAATGTCTAATCCATATAAGCACCTTTTATCTCCATTAGATTTAGGATTTACTACTTTAAAGAATCGCGTACTTATGGGAAGTATGCATACAGGACTTGAAGAAACCAAAAATGGTTTTGACCGAATGGCTACCTACTTTGCGGAACGAGCACGAGGTCAAGTTGGTTTGATAGTAACAGGTGGGATTGCTCCCAATCGGGCAGGTTGGGTAAGTCCTTTTGCTGCAAAAATGTCAACTATTAGCGAATCGAAAAAACATGAGATAATAACAAAAGCAGTTCATGCTGAAGATGGAAAAATTGTCATGCAAATTCTTCATTCAGGACGATATGGTTATCATCCATTTCTAGTTGCACCATCCAAAATTAAATCACCTATTACCCCTTTTAAACCTTGGTTGTTGAGTCAAAGGGGAGTACGAGGGACCATAAATGATTTTATCAATTCGGCTATTTTGGCGCAAGATGCAGGCTATGATGGAGTGGAGGTGATGGGTTCAGAAGGTTATTTGATTAATGAATTTTTGGTAGAAAAGACAAATCAACGAACGGATGATTATGGAGGTACTTATGAAAATCGGATGCGTTTACCAATTGAGATAGTTAAGGGGATTCGAGAAAAAGTAGGTCCAAATTTCATTATCATTTATCGATTAAGTATGCTGGATTTGGTGCATAAAGGAAGTACATGGGAAGAGGTGGAATTACTGGCGCAGCGAATTGAGGCAGCTGGAGCAACCATCATTAATACAGGAATTGGTTGGCATGAGGCACGAGTTCCTACAATTGGAACGATGGTTCCGAGGGGAGGATTTAGTTGGGTGACGAAGCGGATGATGGGTAAAGTAAACATTCCATTGATTACGACGAATCGAATTAATACACCAGAGGTGGCTGAGAAAATTTTGCAAGATGGTCATGCAGATATGATATCAATGGCTCGACCATTTTTAGCAGATTCTGATTTTGTTATTAAGGCAATGGAAAACCGAGCAGATGAAATTAATACTTGCATCGGTTGTAATCAAGCTTGTTTGGATCATACTTTTAGTCGGAAGACTTCTTCTTGTTTGGTAAATCCACGAGCTTGTCATGAAACAGAATTGAATTATTTACCAACAAAAAATAAAAAGAAAATTGGAGTAGTAGGAGCAGGTCCTGCTGGTTTGGCTGTGGCGACTATTGCAGCAGAACGTGGACATGAAGTTCATTTGTATGAATCAGCAACAGAGATCGGAGGGCAATTCAATATGGCAAAGCAAATTCCAGGGAAAGAGGAGTTTTATGAAACATTACGATATTTTAATCGGCAAATTGAATTGAATGGTGTGAATTTATATTTAAATAAAAGGGTGAGTGCCGATTTTTTATTAGCTCAAAATTTTGATGATATTATTTTAGCAACAGGTGTAAATCCTCGAAAATTAACTATTGAAGGTATTGACCATCCAAAAGTTTTAAATTATATAGATGTTTTATTGCATAAAAAAACTGTTGGGAAATCTGTAGCAATAATTGGCGCTGGTGGAATTGGATTTGATATAGCTGAATACCTTGCTCACGAGGGAGAATCTTCAAGTTTAAATGTAAAAGAATTTTTGAAAGAGTGGGGAGTAGATACGGAGTACCAATCGGGAGGAGCTTTGGTAAAACCTAAACCAGCTCCCTCTGTAAGAGAAATTCATTTATTGCAAAGATCGAGTGGGAAATTGGGAGCAGGGCTCGGGAAAACAACTGGGTGGATTCATCGAGCTAGTTTGAAAATGAAGCAAGTAAAAATGTTGTCAAGTGTAGCTTATGATAAGATTGACGATGAGGGATTACATATCACTATAGGGAAAAAGGAAAAAGAAATTTTACGTGTAGATAATATTATTGTTTGTGCTGGCCAGACACCACAGACTGAGTTGCTAGAAGAACTTAGAGGAAAAGGAGTGGCAGTTCATTTGATTGGCGGAGCTGAAGAGGCTAGGGAACTGGACGCGAAAAGGGCAATTGATAGAGGTGCAAGGTTAGCTGCAGAAATTTAAATTTTAGTTACTGCTTAAATAAAGAAGAATGATAGAAGTTAAAAGGATTGTTTAAGACTGTGTTGTGTATTTATAAATTAGAAATATATTCAATCAAATTAACCTCTTTTTCCAATTCTAATTTTTTTTTCAATCTATACCTTGCTTTTTGAACACTGCCTGCAGAAATCCCCATTAATTGAGCTATCTCTTTTGTTGTCAAACCCATTCTGATATAGGCACAAAAACGAGTATCATTATTATTTAACGTATTACTTTCTTGGTATAATTTTTCAAAAAAGTTTGGATGTACCTCGGCAAAATGTAGTTTAAATTTCTGCCAATCATCGTCAAAGTTCATATTCATCTCAATATTTCGATCAATATTATTGACTTTTTTTCTTAGTTGCTCATCGTTAGAAACTTTAATTGTTCCAATTTTTTCTTTCAGATCAGTCAGCATTTTATTTTTTTGCAACATGAACATCGTGTTACTAGCTAGTTCCCTTTCCTTATATTCTAATCGTTCTTTAAGTCGGTCTCTTTCCTCAGTTTCAAGCATTTGCTCTACTTTTAATTTTTCCAATTCCTCTTTTTGGAGTTGTACTTTTAATCTTCTTCGAACACTTAATTGATATAAAAATAAGGCAATAATACCTAAGAAAATTAGCAAGCCGTTCTTAATCAAATTCTCGTAATATTTAATTTCCTTAAAAGCAATTAATTCTTGTTCTCGTTTATCTAATTCGCTTTCGGCTTTAATAGTTGCTAATTTATTTGCTGTTTTTTCTTTTTCCAGTACAGCTTCAATTTGTTTTTCTTTAGCAAAATAATCGAATGCTTCTGATATATTTCCACGTTCATTATAAATTTCTTTTAGTAATTGATACGTGTATTGCTTTTTGTCCATAAGGTTATTCGCCTCGCAAATTTCTTTTCCCTTAAGAGCATATTCAATAGCCTTATCCAATTTTTTTTCTTTCTGAAAGGAAATACCAATCAATAAATAATTGTAAGCTAGAAAATCTTGATTGTTCGTTTTCTTGGCTATTTGAATGTTACGTTCACAAAATTTTCGTGCAGTTTCATATTGTCCCATAGCAATTAGAGCGCTACTAATATTACTTCTAGCAAGGAAAATATCATCTTGTAAATTTAGTTCTTCAGCTATCTCAAGGTTTTTTTGAAAATATTTATGAGCCTCCATTGGTGAACTATCTAGTAAAGCCTCTCCAAGTTCTCGATAAACGATGTTGGTTGATTTCTTTACTCCGACTTCCTTATATATTTCTAAGGCACGTTTCATTCTATTTATTGAAAGCTCGAAGTCTTCTTTATTTGCTCTGCCTTTGTGATGAAGTACATATGCTTGCATTAGTTTATTTCCTGAATCAACAGACAGTTCCTCCAGATGTCCGGCATATTCTTGTGACAGTTCAACACTATCTTCTTTGTGATAAGCTACACGCAATAGGCCTTTCAAAGCATTCATTTGACCTAAAGTATCATCGACTTCTTTTGAAAGCTCTAGTGCTTTACTTAGGTATTCTTTAGCTTTTACAGTGAAATTATGTTGATAGTATTTTAGCCCTATTTTTTCATATGCTTTAGATCTAGATTTTCCTTTTAGATCTTCGGAGGCAAGAATTAAACTGTCTACATTTTGTGAAAAACAAGATGTAGTTAGAATAAATAGTATGGTTGTTATATTGTATTGTTTGAACATTTATAGAGTGAAAATATGAAAATTTGAGTTAATTTTTTGCAAAAATGGTCTTGGATAATATTTTGATATGAAAAGGATAACAACAAAATTTCTATTTACTTTGGGAAATAATTAATTTACTTTTTTAGATCCCGCCTATTTTTAGACAGTATAAAGTGTTTAGGAATAGAGAATACTTCTACAAATGTTTTAGAGATTATTCTGCATCCACACCCTTGAGCAAAATATGCAATTTTTAAAGACCAATAGCTGACTAGTTGAAAATATTATGAGATAAGAATCGAGTAATTACTGCTTTCAGTATTGCAATTTTATTTCAGATTAGTAAAACGGAAATTTGGGCAGGTATATTGAAGAATTTGGAAAATATGTGAGGTAATATTTAAAGTATGTAATTTATTGGGCTATCTGGTAAGCCTATTTTACTTGGCTTGAATTTAAACCTTGCAAGATCATGCTCATATGAGGAATATCATCCTCTAGATATTCTTTACCAATAGTTTTAAATCCTAAATTTCGATAGAAATCTAGTGCATATACTTGTGCTGATATTTTGATATTTTGATTAGGGAAAAGTTTCTTGCACCATTCAATAGAGATAATCATAATTTTTTTTCCAATCCCTTTACTTCTGACTTTTGATGAACTTATGACACGTCCAATAGAGGCGTAATTTTCATAAGAAGTACCTTTCGGAAGAAGTCTAGTGTAAGCCACCATATCTCCATCTTCGTCCCATCCCATTACATGCCAAGCTTCTTGATCTTTACCATCCGCATCGAGGTATGGACAATCTTGTTCGACTACAAAAACTTCTTGTCGAAGGGCCATGCTTGCATAAAATTCATCTAAATTTAATTTATAAAAAGGAAGGCATTTGATCTTCATGAAGTAATTTTTTAAAAAGATAGAATTTTATAAAAGTGCTGATAGCAAAATAAATCTAATTAAAAGTTAGAATAAATTTTCAGAGACCCTAAAATAAAAAAAAAATTAGTCATTTGTAATGACTAATTTTTTTTTACACATTTTAAGCAGATTAAATTTTATTGACCATCCAATTATCAGAGTCAGTATCACATTTCATCCAAGTAGGAATTGGGTCTCCTGTTTCGGAAATGAAATTTACTTGACCATCATCTGTTACCGAATATTTCCAGACATGCTTTTTCGCCTTATCGCTGTACGATCCAAATTGTAAAATATATTCTAGTATCCAGCCATTGGCAATTCTTTCAATTTTGATATCATTCCCAGCAATTGTTGGTACTCCCAAATCAATTTCTCCGACCCCTTCGATATTGTAAAATTCATTTGAAAGCGCAGCCATATTCAATGGCACTTTGCTTCGAATTGTAATTGCATCTTGAGTGCTATTCCATTGGACATGCCTACTGATGACCAAGTTATATTCGTCTAGTAAGTCATTGATTTCATCGCTGTCGGTATCATTTACTCCTTGTTGTAAAGGGATTGCCCAATCAACAGTTTTATCAAAAATAACATTAAAATGATCTATCGATGGATTGGGGAAAGTGTGCACATTACACTTTGCGATAGATTGTGCAGTTTCATCATTCTTATAAACATTCACTAATTTTTGATAAATGATTTCAACATTTCCTGGAGAAATAATTATGTTTTGATAACGTAATTCCTCCTTATTAGCCTCCATTCTCAATGCTAATCGAGCAGCATCTCTTTTAAATTTGCGTTGCAACTTTCTTGATACCTCTTTTGGTTGTGCAAAACTTCCTATACTAGCTAAGATAAACGAAAGCAAAATTATAATTTTAAAAAAATTCATATCACAAAAATTGATTTTTTAATTATAGAAAGAAAATAGCATTTCTCCACCATAAAATCTTTAACTATTTGCCACATTGGTGACATATGTTTTTTATGCCTTAAGGTTATAAATGACTGGTTAAATCTTCTAAATCGTTAGAGTCTTTAAGACTAAGGTTATCTTGGATATGTCGTACTTTTTTTATTAAGTATCTTGGTTAATAGATCATTACAAGTTTTGTTAACAAAAAATAATGCCAATTTTGATTAGGATGTGTTAAATAGTAGTAGCCTTTGTTAAAATTAGTAACATTTAATATTTTTATTTTTTTACCTTTTAAATTTAGCCCTAAATTGATTGGATTAATTTTTATAGCGATATAAAAATCTATTGAGTCAAGTTTTTTTTCTCCAAAAAAACCACCAATAACATCCCTTCCCATAGTTGAAAATGCGAGTCATATTAAAGTTTTAAAACTCAGTTTTGATAATTTAAAAGTATCCACATTAATATATTCATAAAATGGCGTATCAAAAAAAGTGGAATAGTTTTAAACACAAGTAATAATATGACTTGCAACTACTGAATTAAGAATGGTGAAAAATCCGAGTGAATGACTATTGTTTAATTTCACCATAAAAGATGAGGTCATAGGGTTGTCTAAAAATGAAATGTATTTTAATTTTTTATTACCATTAAAATTTGTGACCAAATGGCCGGATTTATTTGAGTTTGAGTTTTTAACATCTTGCTCAAGGGTTAAATTTTACTATTTTGAATGGTGCAGAAGACGTTAGTGTTTTTTACAAAGCTATAGTTAGTTTGAGCAGATGCACCCACTGAAGTTAAATTTAAATCCTATCGAAAAAGACTAGATACGTTATGGCAAGGATTTAATAAAATATCATGAATTCCAGAATAATTATCTGTTCGTAATCCAAGTTTTTCTTGAGCTTTAATGGGGGAATCTAGGAAAATGTAGCACTCCAAAATTAAAAAACGCATGAGGGGTGGCATCTAGAAAGCGCCAAATTTTGTGAGGATATAAAAATTAAAGGAAAGAGAGATCAAGAATATTATTGAGATCATTTTATTACTTAAGTGCAAAGATGAGCCCATATCTTAGGTAGAAAAATTATTAAGCCAATTATCATTGCTCCAATTGCTGATATTAAAACAGCACCAGCAGCTACATCTTTGGTTTTTCCCGCTAATTCATGAAAGTTAGGGGAAGTCAAATCAGTTAAATATTCAATAGCAGTATTCATTCCCTCCGCGCACAATACTATGGCTATGGCTGAAATCAATAAACACCATTCTGTCATACTAACTGAAAAATAGAAGCCAGCTGCAATTACTAAAATAGTGAAAACTAAATGAATCTTAGCATTGGTCTCTGAAAGGAAAAGTAATTGAATTCCTTTTAAAGCAAATTTGAAACTTTGTAGTCGATTTTTATTCATTGGATAACGGCAGAAGTGTTAATGGAAGGAATCGAATTAAATTGAAAAGAGCCTTTGATCCCTAAATATTGAGAAGAGGAAGTTTTTAAGTTTTGAAAACCAATGCATTTAAAATGTTCTGAAAAGAAAATATGATCCCTTGGTGGCTCAAAAAAAGAACCGAAAACATTGTTTCCAGCAGAAGAAGGTGAAAAACCTCTTCTACTATCTTTTAATCCAGCTTTATTTCGAAAGTCATGAATTTCATCTGACCATTGAACTAAATTGTAATCTGCTAAAGTCAAAATAGGGCCATCAATTACATTTACTTTATCAGCAATTCTATTAAGTTGTGTAGTTAATCGATCATAGTCTTTTGTATAAAATGGAGGTAAAGTAGTTGAACTAATAAAAAATAATTCTTGATTCTGACCATCCGGTTTTATACTACCAATTATGTTAGGCAAATTTTCAACGAAAAAGGTATCTTGATTTTTAATTTCAATTTTTGAAAATACAGCAATTCCTGGGTCAAAACCAACCCTTGCTGTATAATAAGGAAACTTTTCAGCTAATGTATCTTTAAGGAACTCATAAACTATCGGGTCGATGTTTGGAATACTTAGAATGCATGCTTCAGAGTTTAACATTGCATGAATAGCTCCATCTGGGTCTTCATTTATATTTGAAATATTGATTAGTCCAATATTAATTATAGTTTGATTTATCGTAGGGATTGGATTTTTAAGATCAGAATTGATATTTAATTTTAAGTGGATAGCAAGAATTGAACAAGCAATAAGACTAGTAAACATTAACTTAGGTTGTTTCAATAGCAATAGCACTAATGCTAGTATTAAATATCCAAACATAATCTGTAGTGCAAACTCTGATATTGATTTAAAAAAGAAATTTTGAGGAGGGAAAATACAAACCAATGCTCCTAGAGGCAAAGAAGCCATGAGTCCATATTGAGTGTATTTATTGTTTATAATGTTTCTTGTCATGTTGCAATATCTAAAAATATGATATTTTATTTGAAAGATTAATGGTTTATTTTAACAGAAAAATATTTGATTAATCTAGTGATCCTGCAACCACACAGATGGATTTAAATTGCATGGCCTCTTTTGTTGGGGAGAAAATCTCTGCTAAGATGATATAAATACCAATTTTTGCTTTTCGACCTTCGTTTGTAATCCCGTTCCATTTGAGTGAACCTTCTCGTCCAAGTAATTCGTTTTGGAATAGCGTTTTGACTAATCTACCTTTCACATCATAAATTTTTACAGAAGCTACAAATCCTTGTGTTTCAAAAGAATAATCGATCAATAAAAAATCTTTAAAGCCATCTTCGTTTGGTGAAAAGGTTTTTTCAGTAATACTAAAAAAATCATTGGCAGGGTTAGTAGGCCGAAATTGAGAATTTTTAAAAGTAGGAGTACCACCACCACTAATAGTTGAAGCAGAGTGCCAGTTGGAACTATTTTGAGTAGGTAAGTCAAAACTTATTCTTTCTAATGAAATACCCTTAGTATTATCAATAAAAGGAAAATGAAAATCATTGCTATAATCAAAGGAATCAATTAATACAGTATCTAAATTATATGAGGTGAAAATACTGAGATTTCCATCAGATATATTGAGAGCTGGTAAATCGTTTTCAATTAAAAAATCAGGATTCTCTACTCTATAATTTAATAAAGTGAAAAATGGTTCAGGAGTCAAAACAACATATTCACCTGGTTTTATAATTAGGGAGTTTTCCACAATCTTATCTCTTCCAGAAGTTCGAGTAGTATTGGAAATGATTAAATCAGAGATATCTAAAAATTTTTCAGAATTATTGTAAAGTTCAACATAATCACCTCCGCCAGAAAGGGGATCTGCCAATATTTCATTTATGACAAAGTCACCTGGTTCTATCATTGCTCCAATTAAAAAGTCAAATTGAAAATCTTGTGGATTTATTTCGATTTCAAGTAAGTTTTTTAAATTTTCTATATGTAAAGTGTAATCAATACCATTAACCAATGGAATATTTAATTCAAGATAAATTCTGAATGGTTCAACCGGATCAATTTCTGCATTTATTGGGATACCAATTCCCTTATCGATACTATAATTGCTTAAAATTGAACCAGTTATAGTTTCAATTGGCTGGTTGAATTCTAATTCCAATTCTGTTGCACTTATCGTTACTAAATCAATTAATTTAGGGCTTTCAAAGTCAATTGTAAATGGAATGTTTGTAGCAACAAGAGGTATGTCTGCTTGATCTTTTACATTCTGGATATCTAAATTATAATTAGTTTGATTGGAAAATGGTGAACCAAATTTTAATAAAATTTTTGATTGATTTGCTGAAGTCCAAGTTGACACTTGCGGACTTCCAATATTATTATTAACAGAGTAATTTGATGTGGTAGCTGCCGTCAAACTATCCACTGCTTCGTCAAATGAAATTTCTAATTCGGTCAATGAAATTGGAATTACTTGTAAAACAGATGGTGGTGTAATATCAGGTTGCAAAGAGGTAATTGAAATATTATCAAAAAGAAAAGCTTGGCTGTTACTGCTCGTATTTTTACACCAAAAAGCAAAAAACAAATTTCCTCCCATATAGGTGTTATCAAAAGTAGTTGCCTCTAAATTTAAAATATTGCCATTATCATAATTAGCAAAAATGGTCCAAACTCCTATTTTACTTCTAGTGATCTTTACTTTTGCGATAGCAGGTTCACTTCCCAATGCACCCTCAGAAGCTGATACAATTTCAGTCTTGATTCCAGCATCAGATCGAAATAAGGTGAGTCGATCGGATGATCCTGTCTCTCCAATCTCTATAAAATACCCATCTGCAGAAGGAAAATTATTTGTTGAAGATTGTAGATAAATACGTAACCGATTATTATTTGAAGGGGCAAAATCCAATCTAAAATCCAATTCCCATACGGTGCTATCAGGAATGTCTACTCCTGTATATATAATTGATGTATCGGAACCAGAAGTGTTTAATTGGAGTTCGTTATTATCATTTACTATAAAATTATTGAGGTCACCTTGCCAAGTTGGATTAATTGTTAAATTACCATCTGAGAAGCTTTCTGAAAGTTGTCCAAAAAGTGAAATGGAAAAAAAGGATAGAAAAAGTAAGAAAAATGTCTGTTTCATAATCAAAAGTAGGTAACTAATTGTTTTTACACGTATATTTGAATCCCTTTCCAATTTTTTTTTTTAACTCTTCATTGAATGAAACCCTTTTAAGTAAAATCAGTTTTACTTAAGGTATTTCCTAAATACTTAATAATAAGGAAAAGTAAGAAAAATGTCTTAACTAAAAAAAAATCAAATTTCATTTTTTAACCTTTTGGAATCAGATTCAAATCTGTCTTTCCTAAATCAAATCAAAAAAATAATTAAATTATGAAAATTGCAGTTGTAGGTGTAACAGGTTTAGTTGGTACTGTTATGTGCGAAGTTTTGGAAGAGCAAAATTTTCCAATTACAGAATTTTTACCAGTTGCCTCGACTCGATCGGTAGGCAAGATAATTAATTTTCAAGGTAAAGATCATACAGTTATAAGCATGGAGGCAGCTGTAGAAGCTCGTCCTGACATCGCTATTTTTTCTGCAGGAGGAAATGTTTCATTGGAATGGGCACCGTTATTTGCAGAAGTTGGAACTACGGTAATTGATAATTCTTCTGCTTGGAGAATGGATCCAAGTAAGAAATTAATTGTGCCTGAAATTAATGCAAATGAATTAACTGAAAATGATAAGATCATCGCAAATCCAAATTGTTCTACCATTCAAATGGTCGTCGCATTAGCGCCATTGCATATGAAATATGGAATGAAGCGTTTGGTGATATCGACTTATCAATCCATTACAGGAACCGGAGTGAAAGCAGTAAATCAATATGAGGCTGAAAAAGAAGGCAAGACTCCGGATGATATGGCTTATAATTATCCAATTTTAGATAATTGTATTCCACATTGTGATGTCTTTTTGGATAATGATTATACTAAAGAGGAAATGAAATTGGTCAATGAGACTATCAAAATTTTTAGTGATGATAGCTTGAGAATTACCGCAACAGCAGTTCGCGTGCCTGTTCAAGGTGGGCACTCAGAATGTGTGAATGTAGAGTTTCACAATGACTTTGAAATTAAAGAAGTTCGAAAAATGTTAAATGAAGCGCCAGGAATAATTGTTCAAGATGATTTGGCAAATAATAAATATCCTATGCCTCTTTTTTCCAAAAATAAAAATGAAGTATTCGTAGGAAGATTGCGAAAAGATGAATCTGCAGACAATGCATTGAATATGTGGATTGTTGCTGATAACCTTAGAAAGGGAGCGGCAACTAATGCCATCCAGATTGCTCAATATTTGGTTGAGAACAATTTGGTAGGAATAAAGGTTTAGATGGTTGTGTTTTCATAAAGGTTGTATTTTACGATATAGTTTTACAGCCACGAATAATATTTTAAACTTCAACGTTGGGAATATAATTGGGTCAAATAAACGATCACAAATAATTTGTCCTTTAATTTGTATTTTCATAATTTTAGAGTAAAAAAAATAGAAGAATAAACTAGAGCCACCATTTTTAAAATTTGAAAGTGTTAAAAACCAACAAAAGGCTTAATTTTAGATTTAAATAGGTTTTACTCAAATACAATAAACGGATTCTGTCTATGGTAATTGCAGTAAAATTTAAAAACTACAGTATAATTTTTGTAAACATTTATCTACAGTAACATGAAGACCAAACTAGTACTTTGGGGCAAAAATGCCCAAGATGAAAGGATTTTGATAGCCTTACAACTTCGACCACAAGAGAATAAAGTTGA
Organism: Saprospiraceae bacterium; assembly: GCA_029251525.1. GTDB lineage: Bacteria > Bacteroidota > Bacteroidia > Chitinophagales > Saprospiraceae > CAJQQY01. The sequence goes on from JAQXDE010000055.1 coordinate 39,292, forward strand.
TTTATGGACATTTTCCGAAAAAATCGCCACCGAGGATTTTTCTCAAAAAATGCTAAATGAATGGCGGAATGGAATTGATTTAGACTTCCCGGAGGGGTTTACACACTCTGAAAAAGAACTTTCGATTACTGAAAGTCTCTTACCCGAAGATTTAAAAGTAGAAAGAGGAGATTTAATTCAACGTGCACAAACTGAATGGCATTTTATGGTTTTGTCTTCAAAATTAAATGAAACATACCAAACAGAACTTCAAGAGATTAAGGAAAAAGTTGCACAATTGAATAATTATAGTGGAGACGTATGGGAGGAATTAAAGGGTTTTTGGGCAAAAGTTCAAACACAAGTACGTGAACGTAATTTGTTCAGAGAGCATGCCAATGATCTGAGAGATAGCACGAACGAACTGTTTGGTAAGATGAAAGAACTAAGAAAATCTTTAGATAAAGAATTTCAGTCAAAGTCTGAGGAGCATATGAATATGTTTAAAACAGGCCTCGGTGAAATTAAGGAGAGATTGGAAAAGGGATTGAATCTAAATGGTATTTTTGAAGATTTGAAAAAAATTCAAAGAGAATTTAAAGACACTAAATTTTCTCGAGAACATCGATCTACCATTTGGGATCAATTAGATGGTCTATTTAAAGAAGTAAAAAATAAAAGATATGGTGGTGATTCCAATTCTAATACAGGAAATTCAACACCTTCTGAAAGATTGAGACGAAGATATGATGGTTTGATGGCTGCTTTGGGTAAGATGGAACAATCTATTAACCGTGATAAGCGTGAGTTAGATTTTCAAAACAGAAAAGCAGGACAAAGTGGAGGACAATTGGAAGCTCAATTGCGTGAAGCGAAGATGATGATGGTTAAAGAACGAATTCGTTCTAAAGAAGAAAAGTTGAGCGAAATGTTGCAAACCAAAGCAGAGTTGGAAAAACGTATAGAAATCCAAAAGGAGAAAGATATCGTTCGGGCTGAAAAGGAAAAAGTGAAAGAAGCCAAAGCAGAGGCTGCTCAAAAAATCAAAGCAAAGATCAAAGCAGATGAGGCTGCCCGTGCAGGTGACAATGGTAAATTGAAAGAAGCTGCAGAGAAATTAAAAGACAATGAAGCCACTGCCCCAGAGGAATCTTCAGTTGAAAAGATTGCAACTGAAATTGAAGAGACTCTGGAAAATGTTGTAGATACAGTTAAAGCTGTTGCTCATGTGGTTAGTGAAAAAATTGATCAAGCTGTTGAGAACTTTAAGGTTCCGGATGCTGAAAAGGAAAAAGCCGATGGAGTTCCGGCAAATGATGAGTTGAAAAATGAGGAAGATGGAGTAGAGAAAGCTAAAGATGAAAATGCTCCAAGTGAAGAAGAGTGATTAACATTTAATAAATAAAAAAAGGGGTAAAGGTTCTATGGAATTTTTATCCCTTTTTTCATTTAACTAAAAATTAGTTACCAACTCTTAGCAATATTCACGCGAACTCCTTCCCCTCCTGGGTCTTCCATGCATTCAGGATTTAATTTGTCAAAAAGATATTTACATGCTGCAATTCTTTCGTCGGCATCATCGATAGCTGCATATTCAAATCCACAGACATAATCATTAATATTTTCTTTAATTTGTGGATTGTTCTTTTCTTCTAAATGGGCGACCATTGAGTCATGTAGATTTTCGCTATTGCCAATATAGAAGCATTCCCATTTCTCATTTTCCATTTGAACATACAACATGTAGATTCCAGAGATTGCAGGTATTTTGTTTTTGATATATCGTTCTCTGTACGGCATATTAAATTTTGACCAATTCAAGTACATAGTGTTTCCAGTTTTTGTAATAGTATTGTTTTGTATAATAGTTCTTTGTAGACTATTTCAAATATACTTATTTGGAGTATTGGACCTTGAAAAAATAAATATTTTTTGCAAAAGGTTTATGCAACGGTACCTTTTTCATTGAGAACGGTAGATGTATTTTTTTTTTTATAATTTAAAAAGTTGAATTTAAGTAAGGTTTACTCTAAATAGAGGAAGATCCAAGAAAAGGAAATCTAATTTGTAAAATGTTTTTTAATGATAGTCTCTAAGAAAAATTGATCAATTGCATCAAAGGAATTTTTCAAAGTACTGTCTACATCAAAAACGGCGATTAAATTTTTGTCTTTATCAAATACAGGCACAACAATTTCAGATTGGGAGTTAGGGTCGCAAGCAATATGTGCTTTGTCTTTATTAAGTAAATGCACATCTTTTACTATCTGTGTTTTCTCTTCTCTTGCAGCACGGCCACAGACTCCTTTTGAAAAATCAATATGTAAACAACCTAAAGTTCCTTGATATGGACCAACACTCAGTCGCCCATTATTAACTATATAAAAACCCACCCAATAATAATAAGGTAAATAGGTTTTCAAAATGCAATTGATTGTTACCATTTTTAGAATCAAATTAGATTCTTTTATCAAATTAGCGTCAATTCCTAATGAAGCTTGTTCATATGCAGCTCTTTTTTTATTGGTTGTCAGGTTAATGGAGGGTTTTATAAAATAGGGCATCTCCTGCGTTGCACTCATTTAAGGATAGAATTTTGTGTTGAAAAATTAATTAGAGCGAAAATTAAGTTTAAAATCGTTAAAAAGCAATCTTAATTTTTAACCCAGGGTCTCAATATACTCATCGTCTAAAATTCATCTGGGCATTGGATATCTTTGACTGAGATGGATTCTAATCGAAAATTATCTAATTGTATTTCCCAGGCTTTGATGATATTTTTTCTAGGAGTGGTTGGCAAATTACTTTCAAATACTGCTAAAAATGGAATATCATCAAATTCTTCTTTTGAGCAAAAGCTTGTTGTTAAGAATTGATTATCCTCTAATTTTATTTTCACCATATCTAGGTTCCGAAAAGTGGCCTCTCCATTTGGTAGATGTCTAATTTCCTCTAAGATAATTATTTTTTCTTTTGGGTCCTTTGAGTAAAAATAAGTTCCAATGGAATGTTCTTTTCCTAATAAAATGCCATTCTCTTCTTCATAATTTTCAAATTGTTCTAATTCACTTATCTCGGAATACCAATTTTTCGAGACAGAGAAGGACGAAAAGTTAACTCCAGCCTGAACAACTTTCACCGGTTTTCCTTCATCGAAGAAAGGGACCGAATTAGACAATTGGGTTTGGCACGATGCAAAAAAAACAAATACGAATAATAATATTAGATTTTTCATTAAGGTTGTTTTTTTATGATCTAAAAGCTCAATTTCATTCGCCGACATATCATTCTAATCCTTAATGATAAAAACGTAAACCTCTTTTCTTTAATTTTTTATTTTTAGGGAAAAATTAGGAACTCACCGGTTACGCTAAAGTCTCTATAATATCTATTATCTAAAAAATGTTACCTTTTACAAAAGAGTTGTAGAATATGATGAAGAGGGTGGGGTATTAATATAGAAAGATAGGCCTGTTATATTGTACCAGAAATTCCTTCATTAATTTTTTTTTCGGTAATTGAACATAATTTGAGGAAATTAAAACGATGCTGATATTGTTTGAGTAGGAATGAAGAAAAAATATTCATTGCAAAGAAGGCATCGAGTCTTTCAAAATTATTATTACCAATATTTTTTATTAAAACAAAAATTGGTGATGCTTTGAACGGTTAACACTTGAATCTTCATAAACTAATTTTACAATCAAATCCTATGTTTACCCCAAAATGACTTACTTTTCTCCTTCTCCTTTTTTAAATTTACAAAATGAAAATTAATGGAAAAAAATTCCACACTATTTGGCTAAAAGAAAATGATGAACAAATTGTACAAATTATCGATCAACGATTTTTACCACACGAGTTTGTGATCGAAAATTTGGAAACAGTAGACGATGTTGAACGAGCTATCCGTGAGATGCATGTGCGGGGGGCACCACTAATTGGAGTTGCTGCAGCTTTTGGAATGTATTTATCCGCACTAGAAGCTATTGATAATCAGCAGTTTACAAAATACATTAATGAGTCAGCAGAAAAGTTAAAAGCTGCTCGGCCGACTGCGGTTAATCTTGCATGGGCGGTCGACCAACAATTGGAATTAGTTTCTGAAAATTATAAAATCCTTCCCTCTATACTTTTAGAAAATGCAGAGCGTATCAAAAAAGAGAGTATTGATCGTTGCAAAAAAATCGGAGAATTTGGATTGCCATTAATAGAAGATATTTATCAAAGAACAGAACAGATTGTTAATATTTTAACTCATTGCAATGCTGGTTGGATGGCTTGCATTGATTACGGAACTGCAACCGCACCAATCTATGCGGCGCATGATAAAGGAATTCCTGTTCATGTTTGGGTTGATGAAACTCGCCCTCGAAATCAAGGAGCAAGAATAACTGCTTTTGAATTACAGGAACATGGTGTGCCTCATACCGTCATAACAGATAATGCTGGTGGACATCTAATGCAACATGGAGAAGTCGATATGGTATTGGTTGGAACAGACCGTACTGCACGTAATGGAGATGTATGCAATAAAATTGGAACCTATTTAAAAGCACTTGCAGCGAAAGATAATAACATTCCATTTTATGTTGGAGCGCCAACAAGTAGCATTGATTTTTCTTTAAAAAATGGCTTTGAAATTCCAATTGAAGAAAGGGGAGAGGAGGAAGTAAAATATATTCAAGGAATGTGTGATGGTGAAATAAAAAAAATTTTACTTACTCCCAAAGCAAGTCCAGCTGCAAATTTTGCTTTCGATGTTACCCCAGCAAGATTGGTAACTGGACTAATTACGGAATTTGGAATTTGCAAAGCAAGTCAAGAAGAATTGCTTCGATTGTATCAATAGGACTATTCTCTACAACTTTTTAAAACTAGAGATGTTTTAAATAAAAAAAACATGCAAGTTTGTGAACTCGAGCCACAAGGAAGCGCCCCGTGGGAGTTGCTTCGAAAATACGGAGGACAGTTTGGTCTTATTGAAAAAATAAAAATGGGAGGCGTTGGCTCTCCCAAAATTAAGTATATTTCAGGCTTATCAAAAGTAGATAAATTTGTAGAAGAAACAGCTGGAAGTGATATTCCACATCTTAATTTTGAATTATTGAAAAACGGACTCTTAGCTCGCATCAATAAAACACAGTATCTTAAAGGTGTGTTGATTGCTTATGATGAAATCACTTCAATAAATTTAAGTATCTCCGAAAAATTATTAAATCAAGGGAACATATTTGAGGAGTTAGAAAAAACAAATATTAAAAGTGCTTTGCTAGTTATTGAATCTTTGCATAGTGAAATTCTAACTTGCGAAGTTTCAACTCAAGCTTACATAAATCTCAAAAAGTATTTTCAAAAAAATAAAATTCTTCAAAATAAATTCTTTTCAGAAATATTATAGGTATGCGAGAACTGCTCAAAGAATTTCCCTCAATTATTGAACTTCCTGTGCAATGGGGAGAAATGGATGCCGCCAAACATGTCAACAATTCCGTATATATTCGTTGGGGAGAATCTGCCAGAATTGCTTACTTTGATAGAATGAATTTAGATAATTCATTTACCGAACAAATAGGACCTATTTTAGGATGGCAAGATTGTAAGTACATTTTTCCAGTTACTTATCCTGATACAATTTCGATTGGTGTAAAAACAGTCGAAATAAAATACGATCGATTTTTTGTAGAATGTCATATGTTTAGTCACAAGCACCAAAGGCTTGTGGCAATTAATAAAAATTCTATTATTGCTTACGATTATCATAATTTTAAAAAAGTAGAATTGCCCGAGGAGTGGATTGTAAAAATAAACGTACTTGAAGGCAAAATATCTTGACAAATTTTTAAATTCAAATCACGAAAACCAGATATTTTTGCAATATTTCTATTGCACTGGCATCTTACTCTTTGTCTCTAATAAAAATCTTATAAATATGAAACAGTTAATTATTATTTCAGTCCTGTTAATTTTTGCAACGTTGGGTTGTAGCCCAAAAAATGGTGGAACACCTAAAATGGATAATACTAAAAATCCAAGAATTGGAAATTATGTTAAAGGAAAGGGTTATGGAAAATATTCAGTTGCGACATTTGCCGGTGGATGTTTTTGGTGTACTGAAGCATCATTCGAAAGAATCAATGGAGTAATAGATGTAATCAGTGGCTATTCTGGTGGAAATACAGAACATCCAACTTACAAAGAAGTTTGCTCAGAAACCACAGGGCATGCGGAAGCGATTCAAATTTATTTTGATCCGGCATTAATTAGTTTTAATAAATTGTTGGACATATTTTTTGTTGCACATGATCCGACTCAATTAAATCGACAGGGAAATGATATTGGTGCGTCTTATCGATCGGCTATTTATTATCAAAATAAAAAGCAGAAAGAAATTATTGATGCAAAAATTAAAATTTTGAACGAATCGACTTTTAATAATGAAATAGTTACTGAAGTAAAAGCTTTTGATGAATTTTGGGTAGCAGAAGAATACCACCAAAATTTTTATGAGATAAATCCTCAGCAAAGTTATGTATACAATGTGAGTCGACCGAAAGTGGAAAAGGTGATGAAAACATTCAATGATATTTTGAAACCAAGATACAAGAAGTAACTAGCCATAAAGAAAACTATTACTTAGGAAATATATTCAGAATAGTTAGTGTGGTTTTATTGAAAAAAAAAGATTATCGATTATGCTAGGAACTATTTTTCTTTTATTTGCTTTTTAATTTAATGATAGCAAAGAGAAATTAAGATGTTCCAAAAATAGAAAGTAGCAATCACGAAGAACTCGGAAAAGTAACTTGGGAAAGAGATTTTGAAATTGGACTATTAAAATCCAAGATTGAAGATAAGCTAGTATTTTTGCTTTTTCAACAAGTTTCAGGTTGCTCCATTTGTCTAGATTTTTAAGATAATGTATTGATATTCCCCAGTAGTAGAGGCCATTGATACGCTTTTGTGCCTGTTTCTCTTTATGATAAAAAAGGAAAGGGTTTAGCTGTTTTAAAAATGTACAACCAACCCTTTTTGAATAGTCCTGTTGTTAGAATTGTTAATGCAGTAAATAAAATATTGTAAACTGAGTGTATGGGAATTACTCTGCTTTAGGATTTGTTCATACGATGGTTTTTGCCTTACAAAAAAAAGATATTCTGGCTTGTTTAAATTTGTTAAAACAAAGCTTTAAAGCAGAAGCAAGTGGAACAAAAACTGCTACATTTTTTTTATTGTTTTTGGACTGGTGATAGAGAATTGGGAGGCTTTAACGGCCTTTTAGAAATTTAACCTGGTTTTATGCATGGTTAAGAAGTAGTTGAGGTGAGGTGTAATCTAAATAAAAAAAGTAGAATTGCGATCAATATTGACTTTGTAAAAGCCCTAAAAATTTTAGGTGTTATAATGTTATCTATAGTTTGAATAGATATAAGCTGATCTATTTAATTTTTTTGCCTAAGCTTTTTTTAGAGCAAGAAATCGAGATGATTTTAAGTAAAAATTATTAAATTAATGTGATCTTGTAAAAAATTAGATTCAAGAACAACTTTATTTTAATCAATCTTTTTTTTTGTTAAACAAAAATTAATTTCCTTTTGTTTTGATAATATGAAAAAACAAACAGCGCATATTATAGGGTCTGGATTTGCGGGCCTAGCTACAGCAGCTAGTTTAGCTCAGAAAGGTATAGATGTAACCGTTTTTGAAAAAAACCAAACGATTGGTGGCCGAGCAAGACAGTTTCAAGAACAAGGATTTACCTTCGATATGGGGCCAAGTTGGTACTGGATGCCTGATGTTTTTGAAGGTTTTTTCAATCGTTTTGGAAAAAAGGGAGCAGATTATTTTGACCTAAAAAAATTAGATCCTGGCTTTACCATTTTTTTTGAAAATGATCAACGAATGGATGTTCCAGCAGAACTTTCAGGAATTTATGAAATGTTTGAAAATTTAGAGAAAGGAAGCGCGGATAAGCTCCGAAAATTTCTTAAGGAAGGAAAATACAAATACGAGGTAGGTGTTAAAGATTTAGTGTACAGGCCTAACATTTCCTTCACTGAAATCCTTGACCCTCGATTGGCAATGGCTTCCCTAAAATTAGATGTTTTTAAACCGTTTGATAAGTATGTAGCTAAATATTTCAAGCATCCATTTTTACGAAAGTTAATGGAATTCCCGATTTTGTTTTTGGGAGCAATGCCACAAGATACACCAGCTTTATACAGCTTAATGAACTACTCAGCATTGACTGATGGAACTTGGTACCCGATGGGAGGTATGTATAAGATTGTTGAGGCAATGGAGTCCGTTGCTCTCGAACAAGGTGTAAAGTTTCAGACAGGTGCAGAGGTGGAAAAAATTATTGTCGAAAATAAAAAAGCAAGAGGAATTCAAGTCAAAGGAGAGGAATTTCGTTCAGATGTAACAATTGCTTCTGCAGATTACCACCATGTAGATCAGTTTTTATTAGAGAAACAAAATCGACAATACACTCCAAAATATTGGGACAAAAGGCATTTAGCTCCTTCGTCCCTGATCTTTTATCTAGGTGTCAACAAAAAAATCCCAAAACTCAATCATCATAATTTATTTTTCGATACTGATTTTGAAGCTCACGCCAAAGCGATCTACAAAGATCCATCTTATCCAGATGATCCGCTCTTTTATGTATGTTGCCCTTCAAAAACAGATGATTCGGTAGCTCCAATTGGAAGCGAAAATATTTTTATACTCATACCTATTGCAGTAAATTTAGAAGATAATGATGAATTACGCCAAGTATACTTTGACAAAGTAATGACTCGACTAGAAAAAACGACTGGAACAAATGTTCGAGAACACATTGTTTACCAGAAAAGTTATTCTGTTAATGATTTCAAGAAAGATTATCACTCCTTTAAAGGAAATGCATATGGTTTAGCTAATACCTTATTTCAGACTGCGATTTTTAAACCAAAGATGAAAAGTAAAAAGGTAGATGATTTGTATTATGCTGGACAATTGACTACGCCAGGTCCTGGGGTTCCTCCCTCCCTAATATCAGGAATGGTTGCAGCAGACCTAGTAGGACAGCAAGTTTTTGGTTTGGAAAAAGATTTTGTAAAAAATGCGAAAGATGACTTAAATAAAATTTCTATTTAATAACTTACACATACTCTAAGTTTTTTTTATAAAAGTTTAGAGTAATTTTTTTTGTAAGTATTGATAAACTAGCATTTAACTGATTATGAAAGAATTATATGACACGCTTTCTCGCAAAGTCAGCAAATCAACGACTCGACTTTACAGTACGAGCTTCTCGATGGGCATTATTATGTTGGGTAAAGAAATTCATTCTCCCATTTACTCGGTTTATGGATTTGTAAGATTAGCTGACGAAATTGTAGATAGTTTTCATGATTTCGATAAAGCGAAAATGTTGAAGGAGTTTCGCGAACAAACCTATCAAGCAATTGAAGAAAAAATCAGCTTGAATCCAATTCTTAATAGCTTCCAAGAAGTGGTAAATCACTACAAAATTGAAAAAGAATTAATAGATACCTTTTTGGATTCTATGGAAATGGATTTACACCAAAATTTTCATGACATGGCTTCCTATGAAAAATATATCTTAGGTTCTGCTGAAGTGGTAGGCTTGATGTGTCTACGAGTTTTTACAAATGGAAATGAAGAACAATATCAATACCTCAAGCCATCCGCTATGAGATTGGGTGCAGCGTTTCAAAAAGTGAACTTCCTAAGAGATATTCAAGCTGATTTCGATGGTATGGGACGTACCTATTTTCCTGGAGTAAACTTTGAAAATTTTAATCATAACCAAAAAATAGAAATCGAAAAGGATATTCGAGCTGATTTTGATACTGCGTTGATTGGAATAAAGCAATTGCCGAAAAGTTCTCGCTTAGGTGTTTATGCTGCGTATCGTTACTACACTGCTTTATTTCAAAAAATCACTATGCTTACTCCACAACGAATCATGAATGAGAGAATTAGAATTTCTAATCCTCGAAAACTATGGTTGACTTGTAGATGTTTTTTAAAATTACGTTTGAATTTGCTGTAATAATTGACTATAGTCAGTTTCAAAATTAATAAACAAATAAATGACAATGATTGGCATTTTAATTCTAGTATTAACCTTCTTAATAATGGAGGGTATCACTTGGTTTACCCATAAATACGTCATGCATGGATTTCTTTGGTATCTGCATGCGGATCACCATGAGCCGAAGTATCCACACGTTTTCGAAAAAAACGATTTGTTCTTCGTCATGTTTGCAATACCAAGTATTGCTTTGATTTATTTTGGTTTTGAAACACCAGGGTTTGATGTAAGAATTTGGATAGGATTCGGAATCATGGCTTATGGAGCAGCTTATTTTTTTGTACATGATATTTTTATTCACCAACGATTTAAGATTTTCAGAAATACAAATAGTGTTTACTTTAAAGGTTTGCGAAAAGGACATAAAGTTCATCACAAACATCTGGATAAAGAGCATGGAGAATGCTTTGGAATGTTGTGGGTGCCGATGAAATATTTCAAAGAAGCAGCAAGAAGTAAAGAAAAAAATAAAAGGGTGGGCGCTTAAAAAGTTTTGACAATAAAAGTTTAAAAAAGGATTATCCAAATTATGATTGGGTAATCCTTTTTTGTTGGGACACCTATTTTTGAAAAAAAACTGAAAAGTACTTTTAGCATTAAAATATAAGGTAATAGTAATTACCAAAATTTGCTCACCTGATACCTAAGTATGAGAAGTCATATAAATTTAATTAAAATGAATATAGAGGTGAATATGCAAAAGATGGAAGGCACTTGTTGCAGAAATATAAAGTCTTTTGGGATTGAAACCTTCTTTATCTAATGATTTTAAGAGGTAGAATTATAGAACTAATTCAAGTAGTTTTTTTCAATTAAATGTTAAGTGGAGAAAGTTAGTAATATTCATATTGGTAAGCATATGGTATTTAAAATTCGAAATCACTAGTTCGAAAACTTTCGTATATCCGCATGTTAGACACGATTAATAATGTCAAAGATTTTATTTTAGAAAAGGTTATTACTATTTAAGTAAGATAAATTTTATGATGCAGTTAATATATTTGAGAGTAGTGTGCTATCGTTATCGTATAGTAGTGGATTTCTAGTTTCGCTATTTTTGAAATTTATTTTTATGCCCAATCATCTATTGTTGAACCAATGCAGCAATCTTATAGGATTTCAATTTTTACATATTCCATACCTACTACCTTTTACATACCACGTTTAATAATAATTTATTTACTTTATCTCATAATGCAGAGGTTTTCTAGAATTAAAAACAATTTTGATATATTTATCGAATGAAAGAACACAAACCTTCTATGAAAAATAAAAATGGATTCTTTTGGATCTTAGCCTTTCTTATTCTTTTACTTTTAACACAAGATTATTTATTTACTACATGGAAGAATGGAACCTCATTTCTGGGTTTTCCCGTTTGGTTAAGTTGGTTTATAATAATTCATTTTTTATTTATCGTTGTGTTTTATTTTTTCTCAAAGAAATATTGGAAATAAATTAACTGGTTTTTAATGACTTAAGAATATACGGTCTAAGCATAAAAGATAAATTAAAATCTAAAAAATGGTTTACGTAATTTTAATAGGCTACATAGCCATTGTTTTTTTAGGAAGCTTACGTGGGGCAAAAAAAGATGTAACAACGCCTGAAGGGTACTTCTTAGCTAATCGGAATTTAGGAACATTAGCATTGTTTTTTACTATTTTAGCAACAAATTTTAGTGCTTTTTATTTTTTAGGATTTGCAGGTGCAGGTTACCGAATTGGGTATTCACATTATGTGGTGATGGCATTTGGGACAGGCTTTGCTTGCTTGTCATTTTTTCTATTGGGAACTAAAATTTGGAGGCTCGGAAAACAGAAAGGATATATCACTCCTGCAGAATTAATTCGAGATCAGACTGGAAGTTTGATTTTAGCGTATTTGTATTCAGGCATAATGTTACTATTTACTTTTCCTTACTTAGCTTTGCAAATTATTGGTTCTGGATATATTTTAGAAGCAATTACACAAGGGCAAGTCCCTTATTTTTTGGGAGCTACTCTTTTGACCTTATTTACCATCGGTTATGTTTGGATAGGAGGAATGAAAAGTGTGGCGAAGACGGATTTAAAACAAGGAATGTTGGCAATTACTTTAATGTTGGCAGCAGTTATGGTTATTGGTAATAGTTTAGGTGGATTAACATTGGCGAATGAAAAAGTTTTTGAAATACAACCAGAATTATTTTTTAGAGAAGGAATGGGAAATGCTTACCCTCCTCAAAAATGGTTTAGTATGTTAATCTTTTGGATGTTTTGCATTCCAATGTTTCCACAGATTTTTATGAGGTTTTATATTGCTAAAAATTTACCGACTCTGAAAAAGTCAGCATTACTCTATGGTTTGATTCCACTGTTTATTTCGATTCTTCCAGTAATAATTGGAGTCTTAGGGCATTTGACTTTTCCTGATTTGATGAGTTTGGAGCCTGAATTGATGAAAAAAGAGACCGATCAAATTTTACCAAAAATGTTACTTGAACATAGCCCAGAATGGTTCGCAGCTTTAGTGATGACTGGGGCATTGGCAGCATTTATGTCTACATTAGATTCACAATTGTTAGCATTAAGCACGATGGTTACTAGAGATTTTATTTTACCCTATCGAAAAAAAATAGACCTGAGACAACAAGTTTTTATTGGAAGAATTTGGGTTGTAATTATAGCATTTATTGGATTGGCAATTGCTGCTCAACCATTTACAACGATTTTTGATATGGGGAAATTAGCTTTTAGTGGATTAGCTATTTTATTCCCAGTAACATTAATGATATTACGAGGGGGTGGTGTCAATCCAAAATTTGGTATTGCCTCAATTCTTGTTGGAGTATTGTTATTACTTGGTTTTTATTACAAGATTATCTCAAGTGAATGGTTGTTTGGATTCGAAAGTCCGATTATAGTTTTAGCTGTAAGTTTTCTTATTGTATTGTTAGGGAAGTTGGTTCCAAATAAATAGTATCTAAATATAAGTTTCATTCGTCTAAAAAATAACGTTGTTTATTCATAAATATTTAATTTAGTTTTGCTACTGAATTAAGAAACTTAAGTTTTGTTATAATATAAATTTGAATCCTAAGTAATCGATTTAACTATTGAGCTCCATCATTAATTGAGCTAAAGATTCACAAAATGAATATGTTTTAAAAACAGCAACTACACTATGGTAATCGATTTAATGTTTTTTATTTTTGCTGCTACAGGCTTCTGGCTAGGGTATTCAAGGGGAATCATTTCTACTGTTTTCACTGTTTTTTCCTATTTTTTTGGAGTAATCGTCGCCATCACTTTCTCCGATGGGATGACCAAATTTCTTCAAACTACTTTTAATGACGATTCTGCTTTATACTATATTGCAGGACTATTTTTATCATTTGTACTTGCGATGTTTTTAATTAGGATGATAGCACGTGGTTTAGAAAATATATTAAAAGCTGGAAATGTCAATACAATTAATCAATTGTTTGGGGGGATATTATTAAGTGGTGTTTTAGTAGTATTTTTTAGCTTTCTCGTTCGTTTTGGAAATGAAGCAAGAATGATAGAGCCTAAAACAAAAAAAGAATCAATTACCTATGAACAACTTGAAATTTTACCTGATCACACAATGGTTGTTTTGGGGAAAATAACTCCACTTTTCCGACAACTCTGGAATAATACGATGGACATGATGGATAAAGTGAAAACACAAAGTATAGAAAAAGAGGAGAGCAATCCGAATGTTTATGATATTCCAAAAAATGCTAGTGGTTATGAGGATTAAACTTTTTCCCTCGTTTTTTATTTTATTAAAAAAGAAAACAGAATGTCTGATTTTTGGAAAAAAATAAAAAATGTATTCTCAGCTGCGGAGGCAAGTTCATCGATTCATCCGACGATTCATGAAGTCATTGATCGTTCGGAAAAAGAGGTAGTGGATTATGAACATTGGAAAAATTCACTTGCTGCTCGTCGGTTAATTGATTGGCTTAAAAATGAATATTTCACTTTCCTCACTTCTCCAAAAAATATTGATCGCTCGATTGATTTTTTGAATTCTGCTTCAAAAAAAGGTTTCGTGATTCATTTTTCCAACATGGAATATCGATTAGAGGAAATCACTTTTCTGTTTGATTATCTAAAAGAAAGGGTGAAGGAATTACCTTACCGGATTTATGTATCTGATACTCGGACTTATCCTAAAAATGATTCTGTAGAAACCATTCATCGGCATTATTTAAAACCTTCATTGAAACTAAAGGTGGCTAGTCAAAAAGCAGGTCAGGAATTTGGAAATATTACCATTGAAATGCTTTTAAAAAATGATCAAATTGTAAATTTGAAATTCTCGGCGACGACGTATCGAGATCACCAGTTTAAGGAGGCAGGGAATTTTAATGATTTGATGAAAGCGATTTTTTGATATTTTTATTATGAAGGTAGAGACTATATTTACCTTGTCTCTACCTTCATAAAATTAATTTTTCCAATTCTTTCTTTCTTGCTCTACGTGCTCTAAAACTACTTTTACCCCATACTTTTCTTCCAAATGTTTCGCCATCGAATCAGCTGAATAAACGGATCGATGCTGCCCACCTGTACAACCAAAATTAACATTTAAATTAGTAAAGCTTCTTTCGATATAATTCTCCACCGCTTTGTCCACGATGCGATAGGTTTCATTTAAAAAGTCTCCGATGTTACTATGATGTTGTAAAAAATTAATCACAGATTCATCTCGGCCTGTCAATTTTTTATAAGGTTCGTAACGACCTGGATTATGAATAAATCGGCAATCAAAAACAAAACCTTCCCCATGTCCAGAGTCATCCGCTGGAATACCTTTTTTATAAGAAAAACTTCGAACGCCAACTGTGAGTAAACTCGATGACCCTTTAATTTTATCAAATGGTTCAAATGCTTTAGTGTTCACAACTGAGGTCAATGCTTTTTCCAATTCAGGAATTTCGATAGGCGGTTTTGCATTTTCCAAAACCCATTTTACATTGCGAATGGCGAATGGAATACTTTTGATAAAATACTCTTTTCGCTCGTACAAACCTCGGAAGCCATAAGTCCCAAATGTCTGAATATTCCGCATCAAGACGTATCCGTAAAAGTATTGTTTGAATTGCTCACGGTCGATAGTCGTGAGTTTTTCTGCAGCATCGAGATAGTGATTTAAAAGTTCATCTCGAATGTCTTGCGGAATATTTGCCTTAGATTGATAGAGTAGAGAAGCCAAGTCATATTGTAAAGCTCCTTTTCTACCACCTTGATAATCAATAAAATATGGATTGCCATTTTTTATCATAATGTTTCTAGTTTGGAAATCTCGAAACATGAAATTTTCACAATCCGTTTGCAAAAGATAATCTGCAAAACGATGCATGTCTTCTTCCAAGGCTTGCTCGTCGAATGGAATTTTTGCTAATTTTAAAAAATAATATTTGAAGGTATTGAAATCCCAAAGCATGCTTTGTTTGTCAAAACGCTCGCGTGGATAGCAAAAAGAGTAGTCTATTTCTGTACCTCCTTCAATTTGCAAATGAGCTAATCTTTCCACAACTTTTTTATAAATCTGAATTAAATAATTGGGAAACAAATCTCCTTTTTGCAACAAGTAACTGTACAAAGTTGTCGCTCCCAAATCTTCTTGCAAATAAACATTTTCATCTAATCGCTCGACATAAATTTCAGGAACGGGTAATTTTTTATTTTTAAAATGCTTGGAAAAAGAAAGGAAAGCAGCATTCTCTTTTCGATCTGCATTGAATGCGCCAACAGCTATTTTGTCACCATTCGACAATCGATAATAAATTCGAGGTGAAGCTGAGGGAGCAAGAGGCAAAATTAATGTTGGAGGTACGCCTGCCCATTCTTCGAATAGTTCAGAGAGGAGGAATTCTATTTTTTGATTGGTCATTTGATTGGATTTGAAAATTTGAATATTTAAGAGTCTAAGATAGGAGTTTTTATTTTTGTGTTTGGAGCTTTACATTTAAAAATGAACGGAAACAGTAAATCTAGCCATTGTGGGTATTCCTCCTGATTTAAAAGATACAGGTGAAGTAAAATAAATATTGGCAGGTCTTCTTGCGGTTTGCCTCCATTCGTTATCCATTTCATTCATCAATAAAACGACTTATTTAACTTCTGTTGGTTTATCCTTAATTTAGGGAAAAGCAGAAAAGAATGAGAAGGAAAGAAAAAGAATGGAGATTATATTTTTCATACTATTTTACAAAAAAGAAAAGTCATCTTTAATATTCCTGCACATAAATAATTGTATCCAACTGAAATCTAGTCTCCACCAAATTAATCCGAATACTTCCTCTAATCCGTTGCCCTTCATCTCCCCATTCCTCATCTCGACCATGCGCCACCAACCAGTGAGTGCCCAAAGGCAAACCTTCAATACACCCTTGTCCATCCGCATCCACTTGGAAATTAGCATCGAAAATATCTAGTTTGTTTAAGTCGTAACCTGGAAAAACAGAATCATTATATTTAAGATAAACTTTGGTATTCGGCATCAACGCTTGATGATGCTGCACTTTTAAACAAACTTGTGAGCGATCCACAGGTTCTTTATTGCAAGAGGTCATTGCAATAATTCCTATGAAAAGTGTAAAAATTAATCGATTCATTTTTTTTCGTTTTAATTCTATAATATGAACGATCTTTTAAGATAAGTAGTTTTGGATTAACTTTTATTTTTTGGAAAAATAAAGGGCTATTAACATTTAAATCGCTAATAGCCCTAACTTTTTATATGCAATAGAAAATTATTTCTCCTCTTTCACATTCATTGCCGCCCATAATTTATCCTTCAATTCCTCTAAACCAATTTGTGCTACCGAGGAAATAAAAACCGTCTCAATTCCCACTGGTAATTCAGGTTGCAACATTTCCTTTAACTCTTCATCAATCAAATCACTTTTGGTAATCGCTAAAATCCGAGGTTTATCCAATAATTCAGGGTTAAACATTTTAAGTTCATTCAACAAAATTTCATATTCCTTTTTGATACTGTCTGTATCAGAAGGAACCATAAAAAGTAAAATCGCATTTCGCTCAATATGTCGCAAAAATCGATGACCAATTCCTTTACCTTCATGTGCATTCTCAATAATCCCTGGAATATCCGCAATTATAAAAGATCGATGATCTCGATATTTTACAATCCCCAAATTAGGAGTTAAAGTAGTAAATGCGTAGCTCGCAATTTTAGGTTTTGCAGCAGTTACGACGGAAAGTAAGGTAGATTTCCCAGCATTAGGGAAACCAACTAAACCAATATCCGCCAATACTTTTAGCTCTAAAATTTTCCATTCTTCCACACCTTCTTCGCCAGGTTGAGCATATCGAGGAGCTTGATTAGTAGAAGATTTAAAATGAGAGTTTCCTAAACCACCACGTCCACCTTTTGCTAAAATTTTTTCCTCGCCATGTTCCGTAATTTCAAAATGGACTTCACCTGATTCCACGTCTTTGGCAATAGTTCCCAATGGAACATCAATGTATATATCTTCTCCTTCAGCTCCACTTCGATGATTTTCACCACCATTAGCGCCATCCTTGGCAATTACATGCTTTCGATAACGAACAGGAAGCAGAGTCCATATATTTCGATTGCCTCTCAAAATAATATGTCCGCCTCGACCACCATCACCACCATCAGGTCCACCCATCGCGGTAATTTTATCTCTTCGGAAATGCGCAGAGCCTTGCCCACCTTTTCCAGTTCTACAACAAATTCTTACAAAGTCTATGAAATTTTGTTCTGCCATTACTAATTTTTTTGCAAAAATAGTTCTTTTTCAACTATTCAATAAATTTATTGATTTTCAATTCGGTCAATAAAAAATGTCATCGCACATAAAGTACAATGACATTCGAAATACTTATTAAAAAACCGTGTTTTTTTAGCGTTTCATCCAAAAGATCATCGCACAAAGTCTTTCAAAAATTTCTTCAATAGAACCTACCCCATCTACCTTATTCGCGCGTTTTTGTTTTTCGTAAAATCCAAAAACAGGAGCGGTTTCATTATTATAGGTTTCAATACGGTTAGCAATGATATTTTCATCTTGATCGTCAGCTCGACCTGAATCTTTTCCTCTCTCTAGTAATCTTTTTATCAATTCTTCATCAGGAACATCTAATGCTAACAAACCAGAAACAGCGAGATCTTTTTTTGCTAGAAAATTGTCTAACGCCTCTGCTTGAGCAATCGTTCGTGGAAATCCATCAAAAATGTAACCTGGTACATCAGAGTTTTCATTTACTTTTGCTTTAAGCATGTTAATCGTTACTGAATCAGGGACTAAATCTCCTTTTTCAATATAACTTTTTGCTTCTATCCCTAACGGAGTATCATTTTTCATATTATATCGAAAAAGATCCCCTGTTGAGATATGTAATAGGCTGTATTTGTCAACTAATTTACTTGCTTGTGTTCCTTTGCCAGACCCTGGAGGTCCGAATAAGATTAGATTTAACATGTGTGTGAAATTTGATTTTAGAAATACATCGCGAATATAAGAAAAAAACATGGCGGTCTGCTTTAGCAGGCCCAAAAATAAAACCAACTTTCATTTATTAAACTTGAACAATATTTATGCGATAGAAATTTTAGATTCTTAAAACAAATAAGATTGCTTTTAAGTTTGATTTTTTTTAGATTAAAAAGGTTCGGTAGTGTGTAATCGGAATGATGACAAATTGATTTTTAACAGCTCTATTCTTAAGTTATTACTGCACGTTATGATGTGTATTCTAAGATTAAAACACTTTTAAAACAATTTATTTTAAAATAAATAAACAAATTGTTGTTTTATTGCAAGTTTTATACTACATTTGTTATGTATTCGAAATTATTTGATTAGAAATTTCGTTTTTTAATAACAAAAAGTTTTAAAAATGGATATTCAGATTTTAATAAGCAAAAAAGGAACACAAGTTGTCACTGCTACTAACTTACATGATGTTTTAGACTTACCTCTTCATAAATACAATGGTAATATTAAAAAATGGTTTTGTGATATTTATGCATTTCAAGATGATGTGCGAAAGCCTGAAGTTATGCACGATTATGCTTTGCGTTCTCTTAAAGGAAAAAGGGAGGATTATTATATCTCACTTGAATTAGCAAAGTTGATCACATTAAATTCAACTAGTTTAGTTAAGGCAGAAGTGGCAAAATACTTTCTCTCTTTGAAGCAAAGAGAAAAAAAGGAGGAAATGTTGACAAAAGATCAAGTTTTAGCAGTTTTGGAACTAACGAAAGTCATGGGGATGATTTCTTGTCAAAAATCGGTGGAAAAGCAACATCAAAATAAATATAACCAATCACAAGGTAAGCCATACCAATGGTGGAAGTATCGAGCCAACCTTTTAGGATACTCTGTTCAGGAATTAAAGGACAAAATGCATGAGGTAGGACAAAATTATAAAAGCAAAAACTTACTTCAACTTTTAATGCATCTGGATAAATATGAAATTATTAGAATGGCAGTAATTGATTTGTTTTTAGCCTTGGGGAAAAGTGAAGGATTTGCCAAAAATATGGGAGATTTAGCTAAAGTTTTTGCTCGAGAAATGAAAGTTGAGATTTGGGATGATCGAAAATCAGACATTCAATTCACTCATAATGTAAATATGGAATTAGTGAATGAGGTAAAATGTTTTCAAAATGAGGGAGGGACTTTAGGATTGTGGTTGCATCGAGCCACAGCATGATTTGCTAACAAGATAAAATTTGGTACGAAATTTACCTATAGCAAAATATCATATTTGAACTAATTTAATCATCGAATGTTACTCCGTGACTGAACCTTTTAACTCTTAAAAATTTTAACTATGCATTTTTTCTTTTCTATTCTTCAAAACGACAATCGAAATACAGATTTTGATTCAAATGATTCCGATCAACAAAACGATGATTCGGACGAAACTTAAAGAAAGACATTAAAAAGGGTACTTGATATTCTAGATATTTTAGATTAACAAATGTACTGAAATATATTTCCTCAAACTTATTAGAGTAAAACTACATGCCTTTCGTTGTCTTTTGTACAGCGGAGGGTTTTTTATTTCGAAAACTAATCATAATTGTGGTGTAATTCAATTGGTAATTAATTCTTTTTTTTAATAAAACTTTTATTTTTGTGGGGAATAGAATTCGGAACACTAAAAATCAAAATCAATACCGAAAGATGGCAGAAGTAACTTATAACGAAGATAATATTAGATCCCTTGATTGGAAGGAACATATCCGCTTACGTCCTGGGATGTACATTGGAAAACTAGGTGATGGATCTGCGCCTGATGATGGAATCTATATACTAGTTAAAGAAATATTTGATAACTCGATTGATGAATATGTGATGGGGCATGGAAAGCATGTAGATGTAAAAATCGAAGATGGAAGAGTTTATGTTCGAGATTTTGGTCGAGGAATACCTTTGGGAAAAGTGGTGGATTGTGTTTCCAAAATAAATACAGGTGGTAAGTATGATTCAAAAGCTTTTAAAAAATCAGTCGGATTGAACGGAGTAGGTACAAAAGCTGTCAATGCCTTGTCTGATAAGTTTAAAGTTCAAGCCTTTCGAGAGGGAAAAACTAAATTAGCAGAGTTTGAAAGAGGTGTATTGACTAATGATGCTAAAATGAAGAGTACAAAAGAGGAAAATGGAACACTCATTGAATTCGAACCTGATTTATCTATTTTCAAAAAGTATAAATTTAGGCCTGAGTTTGTTGAAGCTCAACTATGGAATTATGCATTTTTGAATGCAGGCTTGAAGATTCATTTTAATAAAAAGACTCTTTATTCTAAAAATGGGCTATTGGATCTTTTGACCAAAAAAGTTGGAGGAGAAGAGTTGCGATATCCAATAGTTCACTTAAAAGGAGAGGATATTGAGTTAGCGATTTCTCATGGCCAACAATATGGGGAACAATATTATTCTTTCGTCAATGGTCAAAATACAACCCAAGGTGGAACTCACTTGGCCGCTTTCCGAGAGGCATTGGTGAATGCTGTTCGAAAACATTTTAATAAAAATTTTGATGCAAAAGATGTGCGTGCTTCGATTGTGGCAGCAATAAGTGTTCGAGTGGAAGAACCAGTTTTTGAATCTCAAACAAAAACAAAATTAGGATCCTTAAATATTGCCCCAGGAGGTGCTACTGTTCGATCATTCGTCAATGATTTTGTTGGAGAAAAACTTGATAATTTTTTACATAAAAATAAAAGCGTTGCAGAAGCATTATTGAAAAGAATTCAACAATCGGAAAGAGAAAGAAAAGAAATCGCGGGCATAAAAAAACTAGCTAATCAAAGAGCTAAAAAAGCTAACCTTCACAATAAAAAATTAAGAGATTGTCGAATACATTTTAACGATACAAAAAAGAAAGTAACAGAAGAGGATAAATTATTAACAACTGTATTTATTACAGAGGGAGACTCTGCGAGTGGTTCAATTACAAAGGCGAGGGATGTTCAAAGACAAGCAGTTTTTAGTTTGCGAGGGAAGCCATTGAATTGTTTTGGTTTGTCCAAAAAAGTGGTTTACGAGAATGAAGAGTTAAATTTGTTGCAACATGCTTTGAATATTGAGGATAGCATGGATGATCTTCGGTATAATAGAGTAGTAATTGCAACAGATGCAGATGTTGATGGAATGCACATTCGTTTGTTGTTGTTGACTTTCTTTTTGCAGTTTTTCCCAGACTTAGTCCGAAGTGGACATTTATATATTTTAGATACTCCACTTTTTCGAGTTCGAGATAAAAAGAATACCTATTATTGCTATACTGAAAAGGAGCGAAAAGGAGCTATTAAAAAATTAAGAGGTAAAGCAGAGATTACCCGATTCAAAGGTTTGGGAGAAATTTCTCCTGATGAATTTGGAGATTTTATTGGAGAAGATATAAGGTTAGATCCTGTTTTAATGGGAGAGGATACAAGTATTGAAGGTATTTTATCTTATTATATGGGAAAAAATACGCCACAGCGTCAAGACTTTATTATTGATAATTTGAGAATAGAATTGGATTCTGTGAATGATGAAAATGATCCTGAAGCAAAGATTGCTGAGGAGGAAATAAACGACAAATCTACTGTTGAAGCATAAAAAAACAATGCTTCGTTAATTTAAAATTGGTGAAGTATTGTTTATCTGCCCTTTTGTCTTACTTTTTTACCAGAAATGCCACAAATAGTTCTATTCAAGAGGATTTTGGCAATGGCACATCAATTGACTATTACCTGTTAATAACTAATTTTTCACAAAGCTGACATGTTGACCACTAACTATATTTATGATAAAGTACGTTGAATTAAATTAAGTCAGCTTTTTTCTAAAAATACAGATTGTGTTCATACTTCTTTTAGAGTTAAATGGGCAACATTCAATCTTACAATAGATACAACAATATGATGTTTGAAGATTTTTTTTACCTACAAGGTATTGATGATGGAACAGATTTTATGCCTTTGTTTCAAGTTGATGAAGGAGAAGATGATACAACTTCTGATGATGAGTATTCTGAAATCATTCCAGTTTTAGCTTTAAAAAATACAGTACTATTTCCAGGGATTGTGATCCCAATTACAGTTGGGCGAGACAAGTCGTTAAAAGCAATTCAAAAAGCTTATGCAGGTGATAGGATGGTTGCGGTGTTGTCGCAAAAAGATGCAAAGGTAGAAGATCCAAGTTTTGATGATTTATACCATACTGGGACGGTAGCAAGGATTATTAAGTTATTAAAAATGCCGGATGGTACGGCTACAGCTATCCTGCAAGGTCGAAAAAGGTTCGCAGTTTCTGAATTGACAAAAACAACGCCTCACTTGGAAGGACGAATTTCAGTAGTTGCAGATGTGTCTGCAAAAAATGAGTTAGAATTTGATGCAATTATATCTTCAATTAAAGATATGGCAAAACAAATCATCGAATTGTCTCCACAGATTCCTTCAGAGGCTATGGTGATATTAAAAAATATTAACAAAAATTCTTTTCTCCTCAATTTTATTGCCTCTAATTTGGGGATTAAAATACCTGCGAAACAGCAAATTTTAGAAACTAATGAGTTGGATACTAGAGCAGAGAGTATTTTGCATCATATGGATAATGAGTTGCAATTATTGGAACTTAAAGATAAAATCGAAGGCAAAGTTCGAGGTGATATTGAAAAACAACAACGAGATTATTACCTGAATCAACAACTCAAAACGATTCAAGAAGAGTTAGGTGGAAATCCTCAAGAGGGTGAGTTAAAAGTGATGATGGACAAAGCGGAGACGAAAAAATGGCCAACTACAATAGGTGAAGCTTTCAAAAAAGAAATCACTCGATTGGGGAGAGTAAATCCCCAAGCTGCGGAGTATTCTGTTTTATTTAATTATATCGATTTGTTGTTGGAATTACCATGGAATGAGTTTACGGAGGATAAATTCGATTTAAAAAATGTCAAGAAAGAATTAGACAAAGATCATTTTGGTTTGGAGAAAGTGAAAGATCGAATCTTAGAACATTTGGCGGTTTTGAAATTAAAAGGAGACATGAAATCTCCAATTATTTGTTTAGTTGGCCCTCCCGGAGTTGGAAAAACTTCATTGGGGCGATCAATAGCAAATGCTTTGGGTAGAAAATTCGTTAGAATGTCTTTGGGTGGATTACATGATGAATCAGAAATTAGAGGGCATCGAAAAACGTACATAGGTGCAATGCCAGGAAGGATTATTCAATCTATTAAAAAAGCAAAAACTTCGAACCCAGTGTTTATCTTAGATGAAATTGACAAAGTGGGGAGAGATCATCGTGGAGATCCATCATCAGCATTGCTAGAAGTTTTAGATCCAGAGCAGAATGAAACATTTCAAGACAATTATTTGGATTTGGAATATGACCTGTCCAAAGTTTTGTTCATTGCAACAGCAAATTCTTTAAGTACGATACAACCAGCTTTATTAGATCGAATGGAAATAATACAGGTGAGTGGATATTCTACAGAGGAAAAAATTCAAATTGCGAAAAACCATCTAGTACCAAAGCAACGAAAGGCTCATGGACTAAGAGCAAAGAATGTAAAGTTCTCCCAGAAGATTTTAAAGGAAATTATTGAGGGCTACACCCGAGAATCTGGGGTTCGGGGTTTAGATCGACAAATTGCTGGAGCAATGAGAGGTATTGCCAAACGAGTGGCAATGGAAGAAAAATACGATGTTAGCTTAAAATCGGAGATGGTTGTCGAGTTATTAGGGCCAACCAAGTTTTCGAAAGATATGTATAAAGAAGCACATGTAGCGGGAGTGACAGTAGGTTTGGCTTGGACGCAAGTAGGAGGAGATATTTTATTTATTGAATCAAGCTTGAGCAAAGGGACTGGTAAGTTAATTTTGACCGGAAACTTAGGTGATGTAATGAAAGAATCGGCGACAACTGCTTTAACTTACTTGAAGTCAAACGCAGAGAAGTTTAAAATTGATCCAGAGATTTTTTCCAAAAAAGATGTTCATATCCATGTACCGGAAGGAGCTATTCCTAAAGATGGCCCTTCAGCAGGTATTACGATGTTGACTGCTTTGGCATCTGCTTTTAATGATAAACCTGTGAAATCTCATTTGGCAATGACAGGTGAAATTACTCTACGCGGTAAGGTTTTACCAGTAGGTGGAATCAAAGAAAAAATATTAGCAGCAAATCGAGCGGGAATCAAAGAATTGATTTTATGTCAAGTTAATAAGAAGAATGTTGACGAGATAGAAAAAAATTATATCAAAGGATTGAAGTTTCACTATGTTGATAAAATGGATGAAGTTTTGAAAATTGCACTCAAATAAATTTAGCTGAATGAGGTGATCAGTCTATTAATCTCCTGATAGACTGATTGCTTAATTCGTCAATTTA
The DNA here is from genome assembly GCA_029251525.1 of Saprospiraceae bacterium. Classification (GTDB taxonomy): domain Bacteria; phylum Bacteroidota; class Bacteroidia; order Chitinophagales; family Saprospiraceae; genus CAJQQY01. The sequence goes on from JAQXDE010000055.1 coordinate 64,278, forward strand.
GATTGTTAAATGTCTGTTAAGAGAAAAAACAGACATGATTTTATCGCGATCCCAACGTTTCCTTCCTGAGTTTTCGTTATCTTTATTAAATAATTAATAGGCCACAATTTTTTAATTGTAAAATCAACTAGTCAATGTGTGACTTATTTAAAATAGGTAGAACTCATTGTTACATTTGAGAAAAGAAAAATTCAAAATGAAATTTAAATATTTAGTTTTTACATTTTTAGCTTTTTTGTTGACAAATGAATTGTCAGCTCAATTTGGTAGAGATAGTAGTCTGATTCAACTTTCTGGGATGATATTGGATGGTTCTAATGAGCAATTAATGCCTATTCCTTACACTAATATCTTTATTAAAGATTCAGGTCGCGGAACCTATTCTGATTTTAGTGGATTCTTTTCCATTGTTGCTGAAAAAGGAGAGGAAGTTGAGTTTTCTGCGATAGGTTATCAAACTGTTATATTTACAGTCCCTGATACACTAAATGAACAACGATATTCAATAGTTCAATTAATGACACAGGATACGATAAATCTTCCAGAGGCTATAGTCTTCCCATGGCCAAGCCGAGAGCATTTTAAACAAGAATTTTTGGCGATGGATGTTACTGCTCAGATGCAGCAAAGAGCTGTTGCTAGTTTGGCGGAAGATGCATTGGCACGTATGAGAAATACAGTACCAGTTGATGGAAATGAAAGTTCTGACTTTTATCTCCGCCAGCAAGCTCGAAATTATTATCACGTAGGACAAACTCCTCCGATGAATATTTTTAGTCCTGTGGCTTGGAAGCAATTTTTTGATGCGTGGAAGAAAGGGGACTTTAAAAAGAATAAGAAAAAGGAAAAAAAGAAAACAGATACTCCGAAGAATAATGTCCTAGGTTTCTAAAAATGTTGTCATGCAAAGAGTCAAAAGATAGAAAAAGGGAGTTAGTGCATCATAATGCTAACTCTCTTCTTCTGTCAATAAAATAAGGTATTTATACTTGACCAACTTCCATCAAAGCCATTTTTCTTAATCGTTTTGGTACCTGAAATCTTGGTCCTAATTTTTTCTCCAGTAGCTCACACTTTTTGATGAAGTCATTTATTCCATAGTCGGTTACGAACTGGTAAACACCTCCTTTAAATGCTGGAAATCCCCATCCAAAAATGCTACCTAAATTACCTTCTTCCTCTGTTTTTATTATTCCCTCTTGCAAGCACCAGAATGCCTCAATTACTTGAACAAAAAGTAAACGTTCGATAATTTCATGTTTAGCAACAGAGTTACTGTGAGAAGGGAAGTGGTTGTCCAATTCTTGCCATAATTGTTGAGAATCTTTTTGGTAATCATAAAACCCTGCTCGCATTTTTTTACCCTGACGGTTCAAATCCTTTATCATCTTTAATAGGACATCAACAGCTGGGTGCCGAATATATTTTGAACCATAAATTTCAGCAGCTTGATTTTCATATTGTAAAACAATGTTTAGGGATAAATTGTCAGCGAGTGCTAGTGCACCTTTTGGCATTCCTGCTTGCAAACTCAAATTTTCAATCAAAGCAGGAGCATATCCTTCTTGAAGTAAGGTAATCCCTTCAAGAATAAAAGTATTTTGGACTCTGGCTGCAAAAAAGCCCCAATTGTCTTTTACAACAATTGGTATTTTTCGAATGGCTTTGATGAAATCAAAAGCCTTTGCTATTGCTTCATTAGAAGTCCTTTTTCCTCTGACAACTTCTACCAAAGGAACTTCATCTGCTGGAGCAAAAAAGTGGAGGCCTACAAAATTTTCAGGACGGGCAGACGCTGTTGCTAATTTGGTAATTGGAATCGAAATGGTATTGGTCGCAAAAATTGAATATTCATCCAGATGCATTTCGGCTTCGCGAGTTACATTGGCTTTGACATTTTGATTTTCAAAGACAGCTTCGATTATAATGTCGCAATCTTTAAATTTTGCTGCATTATCAGTTGTATTTATTTTTTTCAAAATTTTAGGGACTTGAAGTGAAGTCAATTTTCCTTTTTCGACCATTCTATTTAATTTTTGTTGGCAAAGATCTTTTCCTTTTTCTGCAACTGCTTTAGAAATATCTTTTAAAACGACTTCCATTCGATTCATTAAACAAATAAATGCTACACTTGAGCCCATTAAACCTGCTCCAATAATACCCACTTTCTTGACTCGGAATTTCCCGTAACCTTTAGGGCGACTACTACCTTCCTTGATGGCATTGAAGTCATACCAAAATGCTTTTATCATATTTTTGGCTTCTCTACTTTTAACTAATTCAGTAAAATATCGACTTTCAATTCGGCAAGCAGTATCAAAATCTACTAAAGAGCCTTCAGTTAAAGTATTTAAAATTGCTGCAGGAGCAGGGTAATTATTTTCAGTATCACGCATAAGTTGAGCAGTCAATAATGAAATTCGTTGACCTAATTCATTGTTTTTTGCTCGACCTCCTGGAATTTTACCATTGTTTGTATCCCAAGTTCTTCGTCCTTCTTGATTTTCCAAAAGCCACTGTTTTGCAATATATAGCATCTCTTTTTCATCTTTGGCCAAAACATCAACGATCCCTGCTTCTAGTGCTTCTTTTGGTAAAAACCTTTTCCCATCCGCTAAAACATGATAAGCTTTTTCTACCCCAAGAGTCCACAACATTCTGATCACACCTCCACCTCCTGGCATAATACCAAGAGTCACTTCAGGATGTCCTAATCTTATTTTTGGGTTGTCAATCGCAACTCGATAATGGCAAGCCAAGGCTAACTCGAATCCAGTTCCTAAAGCTGAACCATTGATAGCGGCTACTACAGGTACACCCGGACTCTCCAAATCTCTGAAAAATTTTTGCATATTTTGAGAGAAATCAAATATGGCCTCAGGGTCGGTTACTTCATGTAAATAATCTAAATCACCGCCAGCTAAAAAATTATTTTTGGCGGAAGTTATTATGATGCCTCGCAGTGAACCTCTGGCTTTCTCATCTTTAAGGTGTTGCATTACGGGAGTAAATTGTGCACCAATCTTATGATTGATAATGTTGATATTTCGTCCTTCCATATCTAACGTAAGGGTGATGATATTATCAATGTCTTTTTTATAGCGAATCATATAAATAAGGAATTTAGTTTTTTACTTACCAACTTGAGCAACATATTTTTTTAAAACCATAAAATTTATATTTTCAAAATGATGAAAATTAAATTAGGTAGATCAGAAAAACCTTGAATAAATACTCTTTTAACGAGTGGATACTTTTATTAGGTTTAATTTTTTGCAAAAATAATTATTAAAATGTGCTAAACGAATTTCCAATATTTCAATTCATCCTGTTTTTTATAAAATCGGTAGATTAATCCTTCGTAATAGTTAGAGTACTTTTATATTTGTAATAAATAATAATTGAAAAAATTTTACTTATCGTGGATAAATTATGTGGTCACGTTGAAATCGATCATTAAGAAAAGTTGATTTAAATTTTGTTTTTATTATAGTATTTATCTAAATAATCAAACATGTTAAAATATAAATTATGGCAAAAAGAAAATTACAATTGACTGCGTTCTCACGATTCTTTTTATTTCTAATCATTTTTTTACCTTCTTTATTTTTCGGTGTATCCTATTTAAAAGGGGAAGATGGAGTACAAACATTAAAGGATATGGTTGGGGTTGAATCAACTGAATCATCAAATAATGATAATGCAACTTCTGCTTCAAAACCTTCTTCTGAAATTTTTGTTGAAAGTGATGTGAAAAGGTTACAAGATGAATTGTATGAAAAGGAAAGTCGATTGAAAGATTTATACCAAGAAAATGAATTGTTGAAAAAACAAGCTGATGATTTAAAATCAGATTTAAAGGAGGTTACTCAGCAATTAGAAAATATAAAACAAGCTATTGGACAATAGCTCATTTCATTAAAGTCAAAACCTTCCAATTGTCAAACTGGAGGGTTTCGACTTTTTATGTTGATAACTTATTTACCCATCGTAAAACTCCTCTATTTTAAAATTATCTCCATTGGTTTTCGTATAAAAAATGACGACTTTTGTGAACAATTATAATAACCTATTTTAAAATTCAAAAATCTTTACTGATGATTAAGATACTCGTAAACGATGGAATTCACCCTGACGGAAAACAAATGATGGAGGCTGCAGGAATCCAGGTGGATACTGACAAAGTAGCTCAAGAAAACCTTCCTAATGTATTACCAAATTACGATGCAATCGTAGTTCGAAGTGCAACTAAAGTTAGACAAGCATTAATTGATCAATGTCCAAATCTTAAAGTTATCGCTCGTGGTGGAGTAGGATTGGATAATATAGATGTTGATTATGCACGTGGAAAAGATATTCAAGTGATGAATACTCCTTTGGCCTCTTCTCAAGCAGTTGCGGAATTGGCGTTTGGCCACATGTTTACAGTTGCTCGATCTTTGCATGATGCTAACCGACAAATGCCAACTAAAGGCGATACAGAATTTAAAATATTGAAAAAGGCCTATTCAAAAGGGATTCAACTTCGAGGAAAAACCCTTGGAATATTTGGTTTTGGAAATATTGGACAAGAGACAGCACGAATTGGGGTTGCATTAGGAATGAAAGTATTACCAGTTGATCCAGTAATTAATGAAACTGAAATTGGGGTAAATGTTTTTAATTCTGATGAGGTGAAATTATCGGTAAAATTGAATACTGTAAGTATGGAGGAGATGCTGGCTAATGCTGACTTTATTTCGTTACATGTTCCATTTATTGGAAAGCCATTTTTCTCAGATGCTGAATTTGCTCAAATGAAAGATGGAGTTGTATTGGTGAATTGTGCTCGTGGAGGAACGGTTGATGAAACTGCTCTGTTGAAAGCATTGGAGAGTGGAAAAGTTGCAGCAGCAGGATTAGATGTTTTTGAAAATGAACCAACTCCTAGAAAAGAGTTATTAGTACATCCAAGGGTTTCATTGACTCCACATATTGGTGCATCAACAATGCAAGCCCAGGCTAATATTGGTAAAGAATTAGCAGATCAATTAATTGCATTTTTCAAATAAAATGTGGTTTAAATATAATTTTAAGGTTGTTAGTACAATAAGTATTAACAACCTTTTTTAATTTTTGGGATTATTCTGGTTTTATTCTTTTTAATAAGGATTCAGGTTTTGGATTTATGTCGAACTATAAAATTCTTTACAATTGGTTTTTTTTTATTGGAAATTCTCTCTTAAATTTTTTGTATAAATTAGCCGTTTATTAAAAGATATTTGTTTAAGTTTCATAAAAAATTGAGATGAGTATTGATAAAAATTTTTTGATGATTGGTCTAGGGGTTTTGCTCATCTATTTAGGTGCTAAGATTGCATTCTCTTTTCCTTGGTATGAAAGTAATATTCCTATTACTGGACAAAGTCTAGCAGTCTTAGTTGTAGGATTTGTATTGGGTAGGAAAAGAGGAGTTCTTGTTATGGCAATTTATTTAATTTTAGGCTTAATAGGTTTGCCAGTTTTTGCGAAAGGTGGTTATGGAATAGAAAGTTTTATGGGGGGGAGCGGAGGATTCTTGTATGGATTTTTAGTAGGAGGTTATTTTTCTGGAGTGTTACAAGAAGAAGGATACGGGAAAAGGTTTTTACATTGCATATTTTCGATGGCAATAGGAACTATAATAATTTTAGTTTTCGGAATTGCTCAACTTTGCTCTATCTATGGTTTTGAAAAAGCCCTACAGTATGGGTTTTTTCCATTTTGGCCAGGAGCAATTGTGAAGATTATATTGGGAGCTATAATCATTTATTATTTTCCTAAAGATTTTTGTTTAGGTAAACGCCTTTAGTATTACTCTTTGAGAATAAGTACAGGACAAAGATTGTTTATCAAAGTATCAGCAATTCATAGTTTTGAGCTCTCCCTTTTTGGATGCTGTTTAGATATTGTATAAGCAGTAGTGGAATTAAGATATGAATAGTTTGTGATGACTGTCTTTTGGACGATTGTAACTGGTGCTGACCCTATTGAGTTGATGAAAGGAATGAAAGGACAAATTCGTCTTTTCCATCGAAAATGGAAATCAATCAAATGTAATGGATACTGAAGATGAAATAGAGGAAGCTTATAAATAATTACGGAATGGGATAGTGATTATCAGGTATATTGTAAATTTTGCCTAAGAAACTGGAGTATAAAATTGTTTTATAAAATAAGATTATTCGATCGATCCAATAGTGAGTTCGAAGACGAGTGTTGATTAAAAAAAAAATAGGCAAAAAAATAGACTCATTAGGTCAAATTTTTTGTAAAATTTATTTACAAAAAATCATTCTTTACTTGAATTACTTCACTCATGATACTTAACGCAATTTCCTTAGGGGTTTTTGCTTTTATATTTATTCCAACTGGAGAATTAATTTTTTTAATTTCTTCCTCAGAGAACCCTTTTCCTACTAACCTACTCACTCGTTTTGCATGAGTTTTTCGACTTCCTAAAGCACCGATATAACCAATATTAGAGCGAAGTAGAATTTCTAAAGCATTATCATCTATTTTTGGATCGTGCGATAAGATGACAGCGTAAGTAAAAGCATCTAATTTGAATTGGTATAAAATCTCTGAAGGATATTTTTCAAAAATGAAATCAGGTTGAATATTAAATTGTGTTTTATTGGTGAAAATTCCACGAGGGTCGATGACAATAGTTTGGAAGTTATAAATCTTAGCTAATTGAACTAAGTCAACTGTGATGTGAGCTGCTCCTATGATTAACATTTGGCTTCTTCGAGGAAAAACCTGAGCAAAATATTTGATTTCTTCAATTTCTATAATTTGATTTTTTCTTTCTTGAAATGCTCGGAGACCCTGTTTTCTTAGAAGGATACTTACATTTTTTCCAATCATCATTTCATCAGGGGAAATTAAAGCGTGGTGAGTATTTCCATTTTTCAATCGAGTCATCAAAACACAACCTTGATTGTTTTCCAGACAATTTTCTAGTTTTTTCCATATCAATCCTTCATGTGCATTAGATCCTAAAAAGGGTTCAACATATACTTCTATTTTTCCTCCACAACTCAATCCAACTTCCCAGGCTTCATCATTTGTTATTCCAAATGAAAGTAGTTTTCCTTCTCCACTTTTTAAGAGAGATAAGGCTGATTTTAAAACGGCTGCTTCAACACATCCCCCACTTACTGAGCCTGCTATTTCTGCATCTTCAGAGATAATCATTGAAGAGCCTACTGGTCGTGGAGAAGAACCCCAAGTTTTAGTAACGGTTGCAATAGCAAATTTTTTATTGATTGATTTCCACTCTTGTATTTTTTTTAATAAATCTTTCATATTATTGTTTAGTGAAAAAGTTTTTTTGAAAAAAGAATAAGTGCAACTTACCGATTTTATGAAAAACAAAGAAATAATAGTGGGAACAAGTAAAGGCCTTGTGGTATTTGAGAAAAAAGAGAATGTCTGGGGAGTTAAAAAAATTCATTTTTTGGGCTTACCTGTAAGCACGATTTATAAAAATGAGTTTACTGGTACTTGGTGGACGGGAATATCTCACCGCCATTGGGGGCAAAAATTATATTTTTCAGATAATGAAGGGCAAAATTGGGAAATGGTTTCTACTCCAAAATATCCAAAAGGAGCAAAAATTTATCCTAGTAAATTAGCTACCCTTAAAAAAATATGGTGCATCTCCCACGCTGGAAAAGATAATCCTCATGGCTTATGGATCGGAACTGAACCAGGTGGATTATTTTATTCTGGTGACAGTGGAACAAATTTTCAATTAGTTGATGGGTTGTGGAATCACCCTAGTCGGAGGAATCAAAACCAGTGGTTTGGAGCGGGGAGAGACTTTCCATTTATACATTCGATAGTTGTTGATCAACGAGATTCTAAGCATGTTTTTGTAGCTGTAAGTTGTGCTGGTATTTTTGAAACTAGGGATGGCGGTATAACTTGGAACCCAAAAAATTCGGGTCTAATTGCTACTTATTTACCTAATCCAAATGTAGAGGTCGGGCATGATCCACATTTACTTTTAGCATGTAAAAAAAAACCAGATGTGCTTTGGCAACAAAATCATTGTGGTATCTTCCGATCAGTTGATGCAGGGGATAATTGGCAAAACATTTCTGACAAAAATGGAATCGCAGACTATGGTTTTGCGTTGGCGATTGATCATGAAAATGAAGACCGAGCATGGGTAATCCCAGTAGTGAGCGATGAGGTAAGAGTGGCGCATGATTTATCATTAACAGTTTGTCGTACAGAAGATGCTGGTCAAAATTGGGAATCACTTAAAAATGGATTGCCACAGGAAAATAGTTTTGATATTGTTTTTCGTCATTGTTTGGCAATTAGTAAAAATGAGTTGGTATTTGGAACGACAACAGGTAATTTATTTTATTCAGAGAATGCAGGAGATGACTGGATTTGTTTGTCCAATAATTTAGCAAGAGTGGAAGGGGTGATTTTTGGATAAAAGCTGCACAACTTTGTTCCAAAAATAAGTTGTACTAATTATAATAACACCCTTGGAAATAGAAATTATTTTTTTCTTAAGAACTCTTGCTAAACTCAATATGATATCTATGTTTTTACTAGGGTTTAGAGGAGGAAATAGTGTTAGAATATTATAAAGTGAAAATACACACAAGGATTGATTATAGAATTAATTTATAGCCTTTCAAAATTCTAGTAAGATCATTTTTTGAGTCAGTAAAGATGACATCTTAAAGACTATAGTCTATTTGTTTGATCGTAAGAATGTTTTCCTGGTAATATTGAAGATCTCTTTCGGTAATATTAATGTCAGTTTTTTGTTTAAAATATTAAGGTTTCATTTATATTTTAAAAAAAGACCGCAACACTTAATTTGAATGTTGCGGTCGAAAGATTTTATAAAAAGTTAATTCATCATCTCTTTTGCTTTTGTAATTGCATTTTCTAATCCATTTACATCTTTTCCACCGGCTGTTGCAAAGAATGCTTGACCACCTCCTCTACCACCAATTTCAGTAGCTAGTTCGTTAACAATTTCCCCAGCATTTAAGCCCTTTTCTTCTACGATACTTTTACTGATAGAGACCATAATTTGCGGTTTACCCTTTACTTCCGCGGCAAAAACTATTAATGCATTACTCAGCTCTTGTTCTAATTGCATTGCCAAATTTTTGATTGCTTTTCCATCGTTTAATGGAAGTTTAGCAGCAATGAAGTTTACGCCACCTCTTTGAATGGCATTCTTTTTCAAATCATCTTTTAACGCACCAGCCTGAGCATTTTGTAATATTTCGATTTCCTTAGATAAAGTCTTATTTTCTTCTTGTAAAGCTTCTATATTTTGAATAGTTCTAGTTGGGTTTTTAAAAAGATTTCTAATTTTATTTAATTCTTTCAATTCTTTGGTAATGAAATCTTCGGCAGCTTCAGCCGTTACAGCTTCAATACGACGAACGCCAGCTGCAACAGAATCCTCTTTTAGGATCTTAAATGACCCAATTTTACCAGTCGCAGAAACGTGGGTACCTCCACATAATTCTTGTGAGAAATTTTTGTCAAATGTAATGACTCTCACAGTATCGCCATATTTTTCACCAAACAACATTGTTGCTCCTAGATTTTTTGCCTCCGCAATTGGCATATTTCTCACTTCTTCCAGAGCGATATTTTCACGGATACGTTGATTGACTATTTTTTCAATTTTAGCCACTTCTTCGTCAGTTACTTTTTGAAAATGAGAAAAATCAAAACGTAATCGTTTACTATCCACATCTTGTCCTTTTTGAAGAGCATGTGTTCCAAGAATTTCATGCAAAGCAGCATGCATTAAATGAACTGCTGTGTGGTTTTTTTCAGTAGCATTTCTTTTATTGGCGTGAACTTCTGCTTTTGAGAAATTAGAAAAGTTACTTGGGAAATTTTTTACGACATGAATAATTAGGTCATTTTCCTTTAAAGTATCAATGACTGCAATTTTTTCATCTCCAAAGACTAACATTCCTACGTCACCACACTGTCCACCACTTTCAGCATAGAAAGGAGTTTTACTCAAAACTATTTGGTACTGAGGTTTATCTTTAATTTTTACAGTTCGATATTTGACTACTTGAGTATCTGTTTCAATTAATTTATCGTAGCCTACAAATATTACGCTTGGGTCATCAGAGAGTTCTGTCCAATCACCCATTTCTTTTTTTGCATCAGCTCGGGAACGGTTTTTCTGTTCCAGAAGTGCCTTCTCAAATCCTTCGTCATCAACAGTCCAGTTTTTTTCAGCTGCAATTAATCGAGTCAAGTCAATTGGGAACCCAAAAGTATCTAAAAGTTCGAAAGCTGTTTTTCCATCAATTTGATTATTCCTGACTTCGAGATTTTCAAAACGTTTAAGACCTAATTCTAAGGTTCTTAAAAATCCTCGTTCTTCCTCTAAAACTACTTTTGAGACAAAATCTTTTTGTGCTTCCAATTCTGGGAAAACATCTTTAAAGTCTTCTGCTAAAATCATTACTAATTCGTTTAGAATTGGAGCTTTCAGATCCAAAAACGAATAATAATATCTAACAGCGCGTCTTAGAATTCGTCGAATGACATATCCTGCGCCAGTATTACTTGGTAACTGCCCGTCTGCAATTGTAAAACTTACAGCGCGAATGTGATCAACTACTACTCGCATAGCAATATCAGATTTTGCGGTTAATTTATAGCTATTATGGTAAGTTTTACCTGATTTTTTTTCTAGGAAATTTATTGAAGGCATAAAGATGTCTGTCTCGTAATTCGACTTTTTGCCTTGCAATGCCATCGTTAATCGTTCGAACCCCATTCCAGTATCGATATGTTTGTCAGGCAAATTTTCCAAACTGCGATCAGCTTTTCGATTAAATTGGATAAATACTAAGTTCCAGATTTCAATTACTTCAGGATCATCCATATTTACTAGCGTTGCGCCGTCCACTTTTGCCCTATCTTCATCGCTTCGTAAATCCACATGAATTTCAGAACAAGGGCCACATGGGCCAGTTTCGCCCATTTCCCAAAAGTTATCCGATTTGTCAAAAGGTAAAATTCGGTCTTCTGAAACATGTTTTTTCCAAAATTCTTTTGCTTCATTATCCGGTTCTAAACCATCAGATGGATCACCTTCAAAAATTGATACATATAGTCTACTTGGATCTAATCCATATTCTTTAGTTAATAACTCCCACGCCCAATTAATCGCTTCCTCCTTGAAGTAATCACCAAAAGACCAATTTCCGAGCATCTCAAACATTGTATGGTGATAGCTATCAATTCCAACTTCTTCCAAATCATTATGCTTACCACTTACTCTTAGGCATTTTTGAGTATCGGTTGCTCTTTTATTATCTGGGATTTTATTGCCTAAAAAATAATCTTTAAACTGGTTCATTCCGGCATTTGTAAACATCAATGTCGGGTCATTTTTATTCACAATAGGTGCTGAAGGCACAACTTTGTGAAGCTTATTTTCAAAAAAATCTAAAAACTTTTGGCGGATTTCTCGTGATTTCATAATAGTCTTCAATTGTCTATGTTTAAAAAAGCAATAAAATTGGAATGGTATTTAATATCTACATACCACAATTAGTTTACCAAACATACTATTTATTAAGAGGATGAAAATAAAAAAGGGCAAAATCATTCATTTGATTATGAAATGGTTATAATCATCAAAAAAATTCTATTTTCTTAAAGTTAAAATTAAAACTGCCACTTATTTGATGAATATGTTAGTAAAAATAGAATCTTAGTGAAAATAATAGTTAATTTTTTTTGAAAAGTCAGTTCCCAAGAACTACATTTGCATTCGGTCTTTATGAGAGCTTATATTTTATTAAAAATCCCACCCAACCTCAATCGATTTTAAAGAACGCAAAAGTAAGGATTTTTGATTAACGAATAAAGGACTCAATGAGAAAAGAAAAATTTGTCTACAATACACAGACTTTACGTTATGAAAAGGTTGTAGAACCTTTAAATGTAAAAATATTCAAAGCATTTGGTTTTTTTAGTGCTGTAGTTGTTACCGCTATAATGTTCATGGGAGTGATTTATCAATTTTTTCCCTCTCCAAAAGAAGAGGCGTTAATAAGAGAGATCAAACAAATGAAAAGCCATTATGCTGAAATGAATAATCAAGTTACAATGATGTCTAAAGTTTTGGATAATATCCAGGAGAGAGATGGAAGTGTACATCGATTAATGTTTGGTATGGATCCTATCGATCAAGGGGTCTGGGAAGGTGGTACAGGTGGATCAGATAAATTCGCCAATCTTACTAAATATAAGAATACTGCTCCAACTTTGATGGATGCTGAAATGCAAATCAAGAGATTGGAAAGTCAACTGGTCATTCAGTCAAAGTCTTTAGAGGAGATTGAAGATTTAGCAAGTAAAAGAGAAGAGCAACTTTCTTCAATTCCTGCCATCAAGCCCATTAGAGAAGATAAGTTGAAAAGAAACATTAAAAGCCTTTCTGGTTTTGGTCGTCGAATGCACCCCGTTTTTAAAAGGATGAAAATGCATACTGGTATTGATTTTACTTGTCCAACAGGAACTCCGATTCAGGCAACTGGGAATGGAATCATTGAAAAGGTAACTAGAAAGTCTTCAGGTTACGGACATCATGTGATAATCAACCATGGATTTGGATACAAAACCTTGTATGGACACATGAATAAGATAGATGTGAGAAAAGGTCAAAAAGTAACTCGTGGACAAAAGATTGGAGAGGTCGGATCTACTGGTACTTCTACTGCACCACATCTTCATTATGAAGTAGTATCACAGGGCCATAAAGTAAATCCAATACATTATTGTATGGATGGTTTATCTCCAGAAGAGTATCAACAATTGGCTAATATGGCTTCTAAAACGAATCAGTCTTTCGATTAGTCTTACTCTTTTTAGAAAAAAATAAAAAACCTGTTAAGCTTCATAAAGCTTAACAGGTTTTTTATTTGATGAAAAGCTATTGATTCTGATGTTGAGATAGATTATATTTTTGGTTATTAACCAATTTACCTAAAGCACTATTTTATGGCAATCAGCAACACTACCTGTAGAAACTGTCAAACAAAAATGCCTGAGAAATCTTTGTATTGTCCAGAATGTAGTCAAAAGAATACAGATGGTCGGATTCCTATTTTGAGTTTTATTAAAGATATATTGGAAAACCTCTTTAGTTTGGATTCTAAATTATTCAAGACATCTCTAGGTCTTTTTATTCCAGGTAAATTAACTAATGAATTTTTTCAAGGAAAACACAAAAGTTTTGCCACTCCTTCTAGACTGTTTCTGGCTAGTGCCCTTTTATTCTTTGCTATGTTAAGTGTAATCGTTCAGCAGGAGGTAAAGGATGAAAATATTACTGGGGATTTATTAAGAATGATGGATAAAAGTAAAAGTAGAGAGGATCAAATGGCAGGTTTAAGAAAGGTAAGAGCTCAGTTAGGAGGAGATATAATTGACGAGTCAATAAAAGCAGCTCTTGATTCTGCTGAAATTAAAATAAATGAAAGCACTATAGATACGAATATTGTTGATGTTAGTTTTTGGAATGAACATTATAAAATTCCTGTTTCAGAAATGACAAATCTAACTGCGGATAGTATGATTCAAAAGTATCAAATTAAAGGTTTTGCAGATAAGGTTCTTTTTAAACAGCTGCATAAATTAATGAAAGATCCAGAGTCGTTGATCTATAAAATGATTGGAAATCTGACTTGGATGATGTTAATATTTATACCTTCTATGGCTTTGATATTTAAGTTGTTATATGCTAGAAGAAAAAAATATTATGTAGAACATTTAGTGTTTTTATTTCACACACATGCATTTTTTCTGTTTGTAGGTACAGTCTTTTTAATGTTTATGCAACTCGAACTAATGCAACCTGAAAGCTTTCAATTTCTGGGTTTAATTTTTTCGTTTTATTTTTATGTATTGATTTCTTTGAAAAGAGTGTACAGTCAAGGATGGATAAAAACTTTCTTCAAATTATTATTAATTTTAATGTTTTATTTCATTGTTTTGATGCTATGCTTCGGAATAATTATTTTAGTCAGTTTTATTTTGTTTTAAGGTAAAGTCAAGGTGCTTAATAATTTCCCAGTCTTTATACTTAGTCATTTTTTTATCATATTTTTTTTTTTAGAAAAGAACCTATTCAAAAAATAATGAATATTTACGACACTTACGAAACTATAATAGGACTCGAAGTCCACGTTCAATTAGCTACTAAAAGCAAAGCGTTTTGTTCTGACGACACTACATTTGGTGCTGATCCCAATACTCATATTAGTGTTATCTCTCTTGGTCATCCAGGGACTTTGCCTAAGATGAATAAGAAACAGGTTGAGTTTGCAGTTCGACTTGGACTTGCTTTAAACTGCGAAATCAACCCTCGAAATACTTTTGACCGTAAAAATTATTTTTACGCAGACTTGCCAAAAGGATACCAAATTACACAAGATGCTTCGCCGATTTGTTTAGGTGGGCAATTAGAAATAAAAGTAGGAGAGGAGAAAAAGACAATCCGTCTACATCATATACACATGGAAGAAGATGCAGGGAAGTTGATTCATGATGTAGACCCAGAACATTCGTTGGTAGATTTAAACAGAGCAGGCGTACCATTACTAGAAATAGTAACAGAACCTGATTTTCGATCAGCTGAGGAAGTAGATGTTTTTATGAATGCAATGCGTCAATTGGTTCGTTATCTTGAAGTATCAGATGGTAATATGGAAGAGGGTTCATTGCGTTGTGATTGTAATGTTAGCGTTCGAAAAAAAGGAGATATTCAGCTTAACGAACGTTGCGAAATAAAAAATATGAACTCTATGCGTTATGCTCGTCAAGCGATCAAATTTGAACGTAAACGCCAAATTGATTTGATGGAAAAAGGTGAACGAGTAGCACAGAATACCTTGAACTTTGATCCATCAACTGGTACAACATCTCCCCTAAGACAAAAAGAAGACGCTCATGATTACCGATATTTTCCCGAGCCAGATTTACCACCTATCGTTTTAAGTGAGCAATATATTGAAAAGATAAAATTGGAAATGCCTCCTCTTCCAAATGAGTTGGTTGATAAATTTTCCATCGAATTCCAATTGCCAAAATATGATGTTGGACTATTGACAGAGGAAAAGGAAACTGCTTTTTTCTTTTTAGAGATTTGTAAAAAAACCAATAATTATAAAGCAGTTTCTAACCTGGTCATTAATAAGATAAAGCCATATTGTAATGAGGTGAAAATTGGGATTTCAAAATTTAAAGTTTCACCAAAATCACTTGCTGAATTTGCTGATCTTATTGAGGATGGAAAGGTAAGCAGTTCCATAGCTTACCAAAGATTGTTTCCTGCTTTAATCAAGGAGCCTGAGAAGTCACCAGAGATAATTGCTCAGGAGTTGAGTCTGTTTCAATCAAATGATGAGGGGTTTTTAGAAAAAATAGTTAATGAAGTTTTAGAAAATAATCCTAAAGAGGTAGAAGCTTATAAGAAAGGAAAGAAAAACCTAATTGGCTTCTTTATGGGGCAAGTAATGAAAAGTTCAAGGGGAAAGGCTGAACCTAAATCGACTAGTACACTTTTGAGAAAAAAGTTAGAAAAATGATACCAAAATTCGTTAATTATTATTATTCCGGGGTAATTAATGAGTGATAAAAGAAAAATATGAATTTCTTTGGCATTTTCCTTAATGGTATTTACATTACATGTGATAATAAAAGAATGAGTGTTTAATATACTTTTAAAGTACTTATTATTATGTCAATGAAAGACAAAGAAGTGACCAAATTATATTGGTCCATTGGCGAAGTTGCTAATATGTTCGATGTTTCAAAATCGTTAATTCGATTTTGGGAAAACGAATTTGAAATGCTTCGTCCCGCCAAGAATACAAAAGGTGAACGTCGATTCACCAATGCAAATATTGAGCAGATGCACATCATTTATAATCTTGTGAAAAAGCGTGGCTTTACTATCAAAGGGGCAAAACAAGAAATTAGAGAGAACAAAAAACGATTGAAAAATAAGAGAGAGGCGCTCCAATTGATGGAAAAGTTAAAGGTAGATCTAGAAGGATTTCTCTTACGTGTGTAGTTTGTAATTATTTTTTATAAATGTTTTTATTTTTTTGAATAAAAAAGATTGTTACTTTTTTATTGCCTACCGTTATGCTTTTAAATTCCTCCAGGATAATGTAGAATCATTGTTATAAAGTAATTCCGAGGATCGTTTCAAATCAAATTTTTTAGACAACAGAAGATTTTACTAGTTTAGGAAAATGGATTTTAAAATTCAAAATGAGTTTTAGTTTCTATACCTTTTATTAAGTTTAATTATGTGTGGTGCATGGTTGTAGTACGATGTTAATGTATTGTTGTATTTGTGACGGCATTACTATTTCAAAATTAATAAGTCTATTTCTTAATCAACTCTCAGACTAATTTTAGTTTGTGTGTATAAAAAGCTCTATGTCAATACCTAAAGAACCTCGACAGTTAATGATCAACTTGATGTACCTAGTTTTGACCGCCATGTTGGCGCTTAATGTATCAGCGGAAGTCCTAAATGCATTTTTATCTATGGATAAAAGTATTGGAAATAGTAGTCGAATTATTAGTGATTCTAATACTCAACTTTTTTTAGCTATAGAACAACAGGCGGAGGCTTATTCTCAATTTGAGCCAATTGAAAAGAAGGCCAAAGAAGTACTAATCTTAGTTAAAGAATTTCATGATTATATTGAAAAACTAAGATTTGATTTAATCGAAGCTTCGGGCGGTTTGGATGAAAATAATGAGCCCGTTAGAAAAGAACGTAAAGAACCAACAACTCGTCTTTTTGTGAATGAAGGGAGAGGTAATGAATTGAAGGGGAAGATTATCAATGTTCGAAAACGATTGTTAGAATTAGTTGCAGGTGGAAATGAAAAAGCTTTGTTAGAGAAAATATTACCTCTTGAGATAGAGCCAATTCCTGAAAAGTCAGATAAAAATGATTGGGCACAATTTACTTTTCAACAAATGCCAGTTGCAGCAGTTTTACCCATTCTTTCCAAGTTCCAAAATGATGCAAAAATTGCTGAAAGTGCCATTCTTAATTATTTTTATACTAAAGTACAAGGTGAGAAAGTAGTTTTCGACCAATATGCTGCCGTGATTTCTTCAGATAAAAGCTATGTCATTAAAGGAGAACCCCTTTCGTCAGAAATATTTCTTTCTGCATTTAGTACAACTGCTGATAATGTTAAGATAAAAGTAGATGGGGAAGAAATAGATGTACTAAATGGGAAAGCACTTTTTAATATTCGTCCTAATAAAATTGGAACTCATAGTTTTATTGCTGAGGTATCACTGACAAATCCAATTACAAACGAAGTGAAAAATTATACCAAAAGATTTATTTACGAGGTTGGTGAGAGATCAGTGACGGCTTCAGCTGACAAAATGAATGTATTTTATTTAGGTGTTGACAATCCTTTTTCAGTTTCCGCTGCCGGAGTTGCAAGCAAAGATGTAAATGTTTCAAGTAATGATGTTCGAATGGATAAAATCCGACATGGGAAGTTTAATGTAAAACCCATGCGAACAGGTATAGCTAAGATTACAATTTCTGGTGGCGGATTGCAACCAACTATTTTTGAATATCGAGTAAAAAAGATTCCAGACCCAGTTATTCGCCTCGGAAGGAAAGGGCAAACCTTAATGGAGCCAAATGAAATAAAGGCTTTTAAAGGGTTAGTTGCCTTGCTTGAAAATTTTGATTTTGAAGCAAGATGTAATATTGTGGGATTTGAGATTACTCGACTACCTAAAAAAGGGGATGCTTTAGTGATCAAAAATCAAGGAGGAAGATTTAAATCTGATGCCAAAAAAATGTTGGGAAAAGCATCTTTTGGAGATACTTTCTTCTTTGACCAGATTCTAGTGAAATGTCCAGGTGACCAGGTGACTAGAAAATTAAATGGGTTAAGTATCAAAATCCAATAATAGAATGCCCTACGTATTGGAAGACTATCAAAATTTGTTTTATAAATGCGGATTGTCATTTTGTATGTGTTCACAAAATTTAATTAATCTTAAAATTAATAATATGAAAAATATATTTTTAGTCTTTGCAATAATTTTTATCTCCAATTCAATATTTTCCCAACCACCAATTATTGATGGAGTTGTAGAAAAGACTTTAATGAAGAATCGGCATGTATTGACATATGGACCAGTTCGACAGGCAGATATTTTTTGGCAAAAAAAAATTTGGCGAGTGATTGATGTAAGAGAAAAAATGAACAAGTCCTTTATGTACCCAGAAGCCCCATTTTTTGAAATTGTAAAAAAAGCTGCAATGAATGGGGAGATAACTTTATATTCAGCAGGAGAAGATAATTTTTCTGAGAAAATTACGAATTTTGAAGGGGTGTTTTTTGAGAGAGATACTGTAGAAATAATTGATATGGATTATAATGCCACCTATCAAGCTATTGAAAACGTAGTGGATTTTGAAACTATTAGACGTTTTAGGATTAAAGAACTTTGGTACTTTAATGAGGTAACGTCGACATTAAAAGTTCGTATTTTAGGTATTGCCCCTTTGCGAGATATTTTTGATGAGGATGGAAATTTTAGATATGAGAAACCGATATTCTGGATATACTACCCTCATTTCAGAAATGTATTGGCTCGAAATGAAGTTTATCTTCCTGGTAACGAACAACAACAATTGTCATGGGATGATTTATTTGAAATGAGGTATTTTGCAAGTACAATTTATAAAGAAGGAAATGTTTATAATCGGCGAATTAAAGATTATTCTGATGGGTTAGATCAATTGTTGGAGGCTGACAAAATTAAAAAGGAGCTGTTCAACTTTGAACATGATCTTTGGAGTTATTAAAACTACCCGTGTCGTAGCTAATGGCTATGACACGGGTAGTTTTCTTTAGCCCATATCTTTTCCTCTTAAAAGTTTCAAGCAATTAGCTAGGCTTTCCTCCCAATTTGGAATTTCTAAACCAAAAGTTTTTTTAATTTTGGTTTTATCTAGAGCAGAATAGGATGGACGACTGGCAGGAGTGGGGTAATCTGTTGTTTCTATTTCGTTTACTGCACAATTAATCTTTTCTAGTTCGAAAATTTTCTTGGCAAAGTCAGCCCAATGCGTTATTCCTTCATTACTATAATGAAATACGCCTTGCATTTTTCCACTTACTAAATCTCCATTTTCCATTTTAAAAATAATGTCTAAAATAGCTTTGGCTAAATCATGAGCATAAGTAGGTGTTCCAATTTGATCAGAAACGATATCTAAGGATTTTTGTTTCCTTCCCAGTCGTAACATTGTTTTTACAAAGTTATGTCCAAACGAGGAGTAAACCCACGAAGTTCGTATTACCATACTTGATGGTAACATCATTTGTACAAATTGATCACCTTGTAATTTTGTGGAAGCATAAACGCTCTGTGGATTGGTTGGGTCAGATTCTATTATGGGCCGATCTAAGTCGTTATGGTAAACATAATCTGTCGAAATATGAATCAATTGAATGTTTCGAATTACGGCAGCTTGTGCGATATTCCTAGCCCCAATTGCATTCACTTCGTAGGCTAATTTTTCATTTTCTTCTGCCTTGTCTACGGCAGTGTATGCCGCACAGTTAATGATGTAATTATAGTTTCCTGAATTAATAAAGTCATAAACTGCATTTGCATCTGTGATGTCCAAATCAGCTAAATCTACAAAGGTGATTATGAAACTTGAATATTGTTCTGCAAGGTATCGCAACTCTGTACCTACTTGTCCATTTGAACCTGTTACTAGTATATTCATATTTATCTTCCAGTCCTAAAAAGTTAATCGTTTTTTAATTGCGACTTTTATTGATTTCTATTCTGAAGAAATACAACTACAATTTAGTGGTGCTGGGATTTTATTTTAGTGATTAAATAAATTGATTTATACCGAAAATATTGAAGGTGCTGTTTTATAAAAAAGAATCATTATTGAGAATAACATCACAATTCTCCGTCTTTTATAACAAGTGAATAAAACTGACACTCTTTTAAGAATCAGGAGAATCCTCAATTCTGTTTACGGAAGAAATACCCTCATCATTTCGTAATGCTCGAATAGCTATTTCCAATTGATCCTTATTTTTAACCAAAAGGGAAACTCGTCCTTCGAAGTATCCTTCATGGCCATCTATATAGAATGAACGAATATTTAAACCTAGTGTATTCGATATTTTATTAGAAAGTTGTTGAATTACACCTGGTCCAGAATCAATTCCAACTATTAGAAGATCAGCAATGAAGTTAGTATTGGTTGTATTGACCCATTCTGCTTTCATTATTCGATAACCATAATGAGCATTCATATGAGTCGCATTTGGACAAGATGTTCGATGAATTTTCATACCTGCAGTAGCTGTCAAATAGGCAAAAACATCATCGCCTTGCACAGGATTACAGCAGGTAGCTAATTGATAATTATATTCGTCGGCGTTTTCTCCAGCAACTCTCAATTGAGGTTTAGTCTCAAATTTATCCTTCTTAGTTCTTGCCTTACTTTTTTCTGGAGAGATTGAAGGAATTATTACGTCTTCTTCAATTTCAACTAATTTGTTGCTTTCTATTTTAAAATTTTTGAGAACACTATTCAAGTTTATTTCCTCCATCGAAATAGCATAATACAAATCTACTCTTGACTGGTAATTGAAATAATTTACCAAAGTATCTACATTTTCTTCGACATCTATTTTTAAATTTTTAAATTTTCTTTTAAGAGCCTCCATTCCAAATTCACCTTGCTTTCGACGTTCTTCCTTCATCGAAGATCGAATTTTTGAACGTGCTCTGCCTGTTACCACCATTTTTAACCAGGCTTCAGAAGGTTTTTGGTTTTTGTTAGTAAGGACGGTTATTTGGTCTCCACTATCTAAAAGATGGCCCATCGGAACGAGTTTAGAATTCACCTTTACAGCATGACAATGATAGCCAACATCTGTATGAATACTAAATGCAAAGTCCAACGCTGTAGCTCCTTTTGGTAAGATTTTCAAGTCACCTTTAGGGGTGTAAACATAGACTTCTTCATTGAAGAGGTTAGTTTTAAAATCTTCGATAAATTGGATGGCATCTCCATTATCGTTATCCAAAATATCTCTCACATTATTTAGCCAAGTATCGAAGACATTATAATCTCCATCTTTTCCACCTTTGTATTTCCAGTGTGCAGCAAAACCCCTTTCAGCTATTTCATCCATTCGAACACTTCTGATTTGGACCTCTACGTATTTACCCTCTGGGCCAATAACAGTCGTATGTAGAGATTCATATCCATTTGATTTTGGTGTAGTTACCCAATCTCTCAATCTTTCAGGTATTGGGATGTGAACATCGGTGACTATGGAGTAAACCTGCCAGCACTTTTGTTTTTCTTGAGCTTCCGGAACATCCAAAATTATTCGAATAGCAAATAAGTCATAAATTTCTTCAAAGGTGACTTGTTTCTTTTTTATTTTATTAAGAATAGAATAAATGGATTTTGGTCGTCCAAGAATTTTGTAGTTTGTAAATCCTGACTCTTTTAGTGCTTTATCTAAGGGCAATATAAATGCGTCAATAAATGCATTTCTCGCTCGTTTAGTTTCTTGTAGTTTTTTAGCTATTTGGCTGTATTCTTCCCGATTTGTGATTTTTAAACATAAGTCTTGATATTCTGTTTTAATCTTATAGAGACCTAATCGATGAGCTAATGGTGTGTAAATAAATTGAGTCTCTGCTGCAATCTTTAATTGCTTGTGCCTAGGCATCGCTCCTAACGTTCGCATGTTGTGCAATCGATCTGCCATTTTTATCAAAACAACACGTACATCATCAGCAAGAGTGGTTAATACTTTTTTGAAATTCTCTGCTTGCTGGCTGGCAGCATCGTTGTGTAATCCATCCAGTTTTGTCAAACCATCTACAATCATCATAACTTTTGTACCAAATTCCTTGTCCAATTCCTTTAAAGTAATCGGAGTATCTTCTACTACATCGTGCAGCAATGCGCATATAATCGCTGTAGGACCTAATCCGATCTCGGCAGCACAAATTCGAGCCACTTCAATAGGATGAAAAATATAAGGTTCGCCAGATTTTCTGCGCTGATCCTTGTGTGCATCTACTGCAATTTCAAAAGAGCGAAACATTTGAGCCTCATCCTCTGGAGAGAATTTTGATTTGATGCAAAGGATCATATCTCCATATGCTTGACGTATGGCTCCTAGTTCCTCAGGTGAGTATGTAACTTTGGTTCCTTGCATACTTGTTTGATAACTTTATTATTACACACTATTTAGTTAGTCTGCTTCTTTAATTTTGGCAAAAGCTTTTATAAGGTATTGAATATAAATTATGGAATCTTTATTTTTAGAACGAATCTACTTCCAAAATAGGAATAAATATTAATAAATGTAGCAAATAAAAACGGATGAAGATCTTAATTATAATTAATGTAAATAAAATAAAAAAGTCGTTAAAAGCTTTACATTTTTATTGTTTGGTTTAATGGTTTTTGCAAATTTATTTTTCTTTGGGATAATTAAAGATGAAACGATCACTATTGTTAATGTCAATTTAATATATATGTACACATGTAATGTGTTTTCTGAATTAAAGATTTAACGAAGTTGAATCTTTAAAAGATTTTAGAGAAAAGATGATTATTTGGCTCCTATGCTTTAACTAATATTGGAACTTAAAAAAAAAGTCTTAATTAATAGAGTTTACGATTTATTGTATCATGAAAATTTTAAGAAAAAAAGAGGATTACAAACAGTTCAGCTGAAGTAAAATACGTTTTGTGTTATGATTTCTAAACCAAAAATCGTTGAGTTCGACACACATACACAAATTGATATCTGAAATTTAAAATTTGCGTTGATCAGAACCAGTTTTAATTCTTAATATTGGATTGCCAAATGGTTATTCTTTTAAAAAGGCAGAGATGAAATTAATAGGGATTTGTTTAAAGTGGTATTGATTTAATTTTTCATTAAAATTGGGTTATCCGTTTTTAATAATACTTTTTAGTGCTTCTTTAAATTGCACAATTTTCGACATCTCTCTAATGGGTGCAAATCTCAAATCATTAGTAAAAATCAAAATTGCCTCACCATTGCTTTCTAGATGATGTAAATCCATTGCTAAAATTAATTGTTTCAGTTCATCATTCATGAAGTTTTTCATTTCTGATTGGTTATTTACTTTTACGGTATATTCAGAGGAGAAATCATGATATAAAGTGTGTTGCTTTTCTTGATACTCGGAGAGATTGAGGTATTTATTAATAAAATCCTTTTTTTCAATGGTAAATTTTGGAATCGCTAAAGGCAGATGAATCACACCTATTGTTGTCTGATATTCTTCTAACGCCAAAAAAGCTCCTTCTTCAAAGACAATATCAATAATTTCCCAATTGGCGTCATCAGTTTTTCCAGAAACCGAATTTAGTTTTTCCTCAACAGGACGAGATTTGAAAAAAGTGAATGAATTGAAGTAGTTGACATCCTCATTAGATTCTAACGAGAAATTCCAATTATTTTTCTCTGCTTGTTTTTTCAACTTTAGCTGACGATTAGTTAATTGCCTTGTTGAAGAGGTTAACAATTTTAGGCCTAGTCTATGATTAGTGGAGGAAATGTGTTTTTCCAAACCGACAATTTTTGCCTCTCCGCCTGTATTGGCGTGATTTTTTTGAAAGTCATATAGTTTTTCCATTATGGAAAAATCTACCAAACGAGCACCCGATAAATCAATATTTACATTTGATCCTGCGGGAATTTTATCCAATAAACTATTCATTTTTATTGCTCCCAAAAAATTAGCAATACCTTTTACTTTCATTTCGTAGCCAATATTTTCTCGAAAATGAAGATTTGAACCTGAATTAAAAATCATTTGGATAAATTGTCGAATTGTAACCTTGGCCAACAAAAAATGAGTCAAAGCCGCTAAAGCAAGTCCTCCAAAGATTCCAATCAATAAATCATATTGTAAAGTAATAATCAGCGTCCCAATAAAAAATATTAATTGTTCAATTCCTTGATCCAACACATTTCTAAAAACGACTGGTGAAGCTAATTTATAACCAGTAAAAACTAATAATATCGCCAATGCAGCCAGTGGAACTTTAGTAATCAGTGGTGTCAAAACAAAAATAAAAGCTAATAATAAGATTCCATGGTATAAATTAGACCACTTTGTTTTCGCATTATTGTTGATATTGACAGTACTTCGAACAATCACAGTGATAATTGGTAACCCACCAATTGCACCTGCTACCATTGTACTCATCCCGATTCCAATCAAATCCTTGTTTAGATTGGTTTTTCGTTTAAAAGGATCAAGTTTATCAACTGCCTTACCCATGGCTAGAGATTGGATACTTGCGATCATCGTTATCAAAATAACGGATGACCAAAATTTCCAAGTACCAATTTGTGTAAAAACAGGGTACTCAATTGCATCCAAAATATTATCTGGAATGGAAATCAATAATTCAGGGCCAACAGTATAATTTTTTCCAAAAAAGCTTAGGTTATGTTCGTCAAAAAAATTAAAAGCATAAACAAATGGAATTGCAATTACCAGAACCCACATCGGTGCAGGAATCAAGTGAAATAATTTATAGCTGATTTTTGAATGGAAAATTAATAACAAAAGTCCTGCTAATGAAATAGCTCCAACGAAAGGATTGATATTTGGAATTTGAAAAAAAGCATCTTTGATTAGACTAATTACACCTTCTTTCTCCGTTGAAATTCCCATAGCAGAATGAATTTGTTTGGCAAAAATGATGACTCCGATTGCTGCCATAATTCCCTGAATAACTGAGGAGTGAAAGATTTCTGCAAATTTTCCTAATTTCAAAATTCCTAGGATGATTTGAAGTAAACCTGAAATAGCAATAGCTGCTAGAACATAATTAAATGCATAAGGATCGTCTCCCCATAAGGCAAGAGAACTAAGTATCACTGCAATCAATCCTGCAGCAGGACCGTTTATGGCTAAATGGCTACCTCGAAAAAAAGTGGTTACAATACCTCCAATTACACAAGAAATTATTCCTGTTATGGGTTCCACATTGGAAGCTTCTGCAATACCAAGGGCAAGAGGTAGTGCAACTAATGCCACACTAAGAGCCGCGATTAAATCACTTTTCCAATTTTCTACTAAACCCTTGTAACCAGTCTTAGGCGTTTTTTGCATTTAAGTAAGTTCTTAGTAAGATCAAATTATTTAATAACTTTTAGACTACAAAACTAAAAAAAACATAATAAAATCAAAGGTTATTTAAGAATCTAAGAATAAAAAATAATTTAAGGTCGATTTTCTTTTATGTTGAAAATAGTGCCAAATCTTGAAAGTTAAAATGGATAAAGTTTTCCAAAAAAATCTTATTATTTATTTCAAAAAAACCTTTCGTTTTGCTAAAAAAATATATCTTTGCACCGCTTTTTAAGAGAGCAGTTCCTTGACTACAATTTAGTTTTTTGTTTTGATCATGTTTATTTTTTCCTTTTTAGGAAAATTAACTTGTTAAGATTAATACAACTACTAAAATATTATTGCGGGTGTGATGAAATTGGTAGACATGCTAGACTTAGGATCTAGTGCTTCACGGCGTGTGGGTTCGAGTCCCTCCACCCGCACTTTTTAATGGATAATTAAAAATGAAAAATTATAGAAACGAGAAAGAATTTTTAAGTTGAAGATTATTCATTCTTAATTATTCATTTCTTTCTTCTTTTTCTTTCATTTTCAACTTTATTCATTTTTATTTATTTAGTGCAGAAGACCTTACCAGGTCTTTTACAATATTTTTATTTTAATCATTGCTGTTTTGCTTAGGTAAAAACAGCCGAAATATTTTAACTATGCCACAAGTTGTCAGAACTGATAGTGACAATTTAAATACTCAAATTGTTTTGACCATCACCAAGGATGATTATGAACCAAAATTCAAATCAGAATTGAACAAGTATAAAAACAAAGTGTCAATGAAGGGGTTCCGAAAAGGAAAAACGCCTACCGCACTTATAAAAAAAATGTACGGTCAGAAATTACTGGTTGATGTAATCAATGAAATGGTACAAAATGAGATTTTTACATTTATAAAGGAAGAGGATTTACAAACTATCGGACAACCAATTCCTGCGGAAGATCAGCCAGCAGTTGATTTTAATGTAAATGAATTAAAAGATATGGAATTTCGTTTCGATTTAGGTTTAGCTCCCCAATTCGAACTAAAAGGAGTAGAGAAAACAACTTCATTCGATTTTAAAAAGGTGCAAATAGATGATGCCTTTTTGAATGAACAAGTAGAAGGTGGTCGGAAGAGAGTAGGAGAGCGAGTGCAGATGACTGACGATATTGAAGGAAATGATGTAGTTAAATTAAATGCTAATGAGTTGGACGGGAAAAAGGTAAAAGAAGGAGGTTGGGCAGCTAGTTTTTCTATTTTAGTAGATGAGATTGCTGATGAAAAAGTGAAGAAAGTGATTTTGAAGAAAAAAGCTGGCGATAAAATTACCGTTAATGTTTTCCAATTAGAAAAAGATAGAGATGCTGATTTTGTTAGAAAAAATATGTTAGGAGTTCAGGAAAACGATGGAGATGTTGAAATCGGGCAAATGTTTGAGGCAACTATCGAAGAAGTAAATCGTATACAACTTCCAGAATTAAACCAAGAGTTCTTTGATAAATATATGGGGCCTGGCAAAGTGTCAACTGTTGAAGAGATGAAAGAAATGATCAAAACTGATTATATTACTCATTACGACAAACAAGCAGATGCTTTAATGTTTAGAGATTTCAATGATATGTTGTTGGATAAAAATGAGTTGCCATTACCAGATGCTTTTTTGAAGAGATGGTTAAAAACATCTGAGCAAAATGTACAAAATAAAGATGTAGAAGAAGGATATGAAGAGTTTGCAAAATCCTTACGCTGGTCATTAATCCGAGGAGAGTTGATCAAGAAATTCAGTTTGGAAGTAACTGACGATGAGGTCTTTGAGGGGATCAAGGAACAAGTTCGTGGCATGTTTAAACAATATGGGATGGCTGATGCAGATGAATTGATTGTTTTAAATACAGCTAACCGAATGGCTGAAGACAAAGAGCAAATGAATAAAGTGTATGGTGAAATGATGAACGAGAAAGTATTCACCACCATTAAAGGAGAAATTTCTATTAATGAAACTCCAATTACCAGAGAAGATTTCGATGCTTTATTGCAAGAAGAGCGTGCAAAATCAGAAGCTGCACAGGCTGCAGCCCAAGAAAAAGAGATCGTTAATACTGAGGCTGAGGTAGAAAAGCCTGAAGAAGTGTAGTACACTAGAATAATGATATTCAATTTGTCTGTCAAAAAGATAAATTGATCGAAAAATATGCATTAATAGTTAAACAAAATTTATTTGGATTGTTTAACATTGTAAAGTTTGCGAATTGGAGGTTTTTAACTCCCAATTCGCATACTTATTTATATAGAAAATCTTTTAAAAACTGGAAAATTTAAAACTACCTGTTTTATATTTTACCAAAAAAAATTAATACCGATATGTTTCCAAAAGATGAATTCAAAAAGTACGCTACAAAGCACCAAGGAATTAGCTCTCTGAATCTAGAGCGATTTGACAAAGCACAACAGGAAGGGTTCAAAAATAGTTTGACTCCTTATGTAATCGAGGAACGTCAGATGAATGCTACACAGCTAGATGTTTTTTCTCGATTAATGATGGATAGAATTTTGTTTCTTGGAACAGATGTAAATTTCCAAGTAGCTAATATTTTACAAGCTCAATTATTATTTTTGGAGTCGGTAGACCCGAAAAGAGATATCCAAATGTTTATCAATTCTCCAGGGGGAAGTGTGATCGATGGAATGGGAATTTATGATACGATGCAATATGTAAGTCCAGATGTAGGAACAATTTGTACAGGAATGGCTGCCTCAATGGGAGCTGTTTTATTATGCGCAGGTGCTAAGAAAAAACGTTCAGCTTTACCTCATTCAAGGGTAATGATTCACCAATTGTCAGGTGGAATGAGAGGAACATTTTCTGATATGGAAATCAGTTATAATTTCTCAAAACAATTAAGAGAAGAATTGTATTCTATTCTTGCAAATCATACTGGAAAAACTTTTGAGCAAATTGAAAAAGATTCAGATCGAGATAATTGGATGAAAGCGAAAGATGCTAAAAAATATGGATTAATCGATGAAGTATTGGAGAGAAATGCAGGAAAAGATGATGCCTAGCTTTTAGAATAAGCAAATTAAAAAAGAGCAGCAAGTTTTATTATTTGCTGCTTTTTTTTGTGGAAAGAAATATTACCTCTACCATCAAACTTTTAGTAACTTTGAGTGTTATTAATTGTCGTTAAGAATTCTACTTACTAGAAAAAAATGCCCGGTAAAATTTTTGATAAAACTTAAGTCATTTAGCGTCAATATTCAAGAGGTTTAAAACAAATTAACAAAAAATCACAATACATTTTATTAATGCGTAAATCTAAAAATACACATCGTTGTTCTTTTTGTGGAAGAGATAAATCTGAAGCACTTATTTTGATTGCTGGAATTGATGGACATATTTGTGAAGTATGTGTAGAACAAGCGGATGAAATTATTCAAGAGGAATTATTCGCCGATAAAGGAAAAGAAACGAAAGAAGATTTTTTTCTTCCTGAAACAGTAACCCCTAAAGAGATTAAAAATCACCTTGATCAATATATTATAGGACAAAATGATGCTAAAAAATTCTTGTCAGTAGCGGTTTACAATCATTACAAAAGGTTACGTCAAGATGTAATGGATGATGGTGTGGAAATTGAGAAGTCAAATGTACTTTTTGTAGGTAGAACAGGAACAGGAAAAACATTGTTGGCTAAAACAATTGCTCGGTTCTTAAATGTTCCATTCGCTATTGTGGACGCAACAGTTTTTACTGAAGCAGGTTACGTAGGAGAAGATGTTGAAAGTATATTGAGTCGATTATTGCAAGTTTGTGATTATAATGTTACCGCTACTCAAAAAGGGATTGTATATATTGATGAGATAGATAAAATTGCTCGTAAATCTGATAATCCCTCAATCACTCGCGATGTGTCGGGTGAGGGAGTTCAACAAGCAATGTTAAAAATGTTGGAGGGTACAATTGTAAATGTACCGCCGCAAGGTGGTCGAAAACACCCTGAACAAAAGCTAGTAAAGGTTAATACAGAAAATATTCTATTTATTTGTGGAGGTGCATTTGATGGCATAGAAAAGAAAATTGCAAATCGTGTAAATCGTCAGGTGATTGGTTTTGCAAGTGGAAAAAAAGAAAAAATAGATCGAGAGAATCTTTTACAATATATTTCACATCAAGATTTAAAAGCATTCGGTTTGATACCTGAGTTGGTTGGGCGATTACCTGTACTGACTTATTTAGAACCATTGGATTTGGAGGCACTGAAAAAAATTATTTCAGAACCAAAAAATTCTATATTAAAGCAGTATATGAAACTATTTGCTTTAGAAGGAATTCGATTGAAATTCAGTGAAGGAGCAATTGAGTATATTGCGGAAAAGGCATTGGAGTATGAATTAGGTGCAAGGGGCTTGCGTTCAATATGCGAGGCAATTATGACGGATGCTATGTTTGAATTACCGTCTCAAAAAGAGGTAACTGAGTTTGAAGTAACAAGAACATATGCAGTGGAAAAATTAAATAAATCGAAAATTTCTAAATTAAGAGCTGCTTAGGTTAGGAAATAAGCCACTTAATTTAAAAGAACTTAATTGGTTAGTTTTACAAAAAGTTCTAATTTGCTTTGTTTGTTAGTATTTGTTAATTGGTTGAATTTTTTTGAGCATAAAGTGCTTAAGAATATAAGATCTTTAGAAATACCTTTTATCATCAATCCACTAAAATCAATAGCAGGTGTTGTATTTATTCAAGATTTAAGATTAAAGTCAATTTATTGACTTTATTTATAATTATAGAGAGAGCGTTTATTGTACACCCCGTTTCGGAATCATCCGGAATGGGGCTTTTTGTTTTCATTAAAAAAATTACTATTTCAAAATTTACTTGTTTACTTTGCACAAAAAAAGCATGAGATATTTTGCTGAACTTTCATACAAAGGAACAAACTACAATGGTTGGCAACGTCAACCAAATGCCCCGACCATTCAGCAAACTATAGAAACAGCTTTTTCTTTAATTCTTCGGACTCCTACACAGGTAATGGGATGTGGTCGGACTGATTCGGGTGTTCATGCAAGTCAATTTTTCATTCATTTTGAGGTCGAAGAAATACCAAGAGGTTTTGAAAAGAATTTTCAAAGATTATTTCTGAATAGGGTAAATAAATATTTACCCACTGATATTACAATTCATAGATTGATTGAAGTAGCGGAATCTGCACATGTTCGCTTTGATGCTTATTATAGAGCCTATGAGTATCATATAATTTTTGAGAAAAACCCTTTTTTAGCTGAAACAGCTTTTCGATTTTCTCAAGGGAAAAAGTTGGATTTTGATAAAATGCAAGCTGCTGCAAAACTATTGTTAAATTATAATGAATTTTTTACTTTTTGTAAAACTAAATCTGATGCAAAAACCATGATATGCATAATAAAAAGGTCAGAATGGGTTTGGAAGAAGGAAGGAAAACATTTAGTCTTTCACATTGCAGCTAATCGGTTTTTAAGAGGAATGGTTCGATTGGTGGTAGGAATGTGTCTTAATGTAGGAATGGGAAAAGTTTCATTAGATGAAGTGAAAGAGGCATTGGATGCTCAAAAACGTTTGAAAAAAAGTTATAGTGTTCCCCCAAATGGATTGTTCTTGGCTCAGATTAAATATCCTTTTTCAGACGCTGATTATTAATATAATCAGCGTCTGAAAAAATAGTTATTTTACAATTGCTGCAAAGGGATCGCTAGTTAAACCATAAGCTTCCAAACTCACCGCACCTTTTACATCCAAAACTTTTATATCAAAGAGTCCTCTATGCAAAGTGGATATTTTTGCGCCAGTTTCTAAAGTAATCCAATCCTCCCAAGTGAATTCTAAACCTCCAACAGGAATTATTTTCACCCACATTTTATAACTTTTTGGTAGTCCTTTTTCATCCAAAATCCAACCGTAAGCGTCGCCCGGTGTTACTCCACCTGATTCGTATGAAACCATTATGGCATCTCGACCATCTTTAGTTTTGACTAAACTTCGACTAGTGCCTTCGTCAAATGCTTTTGCTGGAGCATTGAACCAAAATGAATCATTGCAAAAATACCCCCATGCTTTACTTATTAATTTTTTGGCCTTGTCGCCTGTAATTTCCACTCCATTGGTAAAGGATTTACCAGTAACTGATTTGGTATGCAGTAAGACTTCATTATCATCCCAAATTACTTTCACATAGTTTCTACCTTTATCCCATAGGTATTGTTGACGATCTGCAAAATTCCAACTAATGATATTGGTAGTGTCCCATGCAGTTTTATTAATGGCTGTCATCATTTTTTGAGCAAGTGCATCAGCTTGTGGAGAAGTAAAATTTGCTGGTCTAGACTGGTGTTTCATGATTCCATAAATTGTTAGAATCAATAGTAGGCTGGCGAGACCGATAAATAACCATTTAAAGAATTTTTTCATTGGAGATTTTTTTTGAAAGTTGTAAATATATAATTGATTACAGTATTATTTTGCTAACTCTTTGGGAATAGTTGAACGATTAATCAGGTTAAAAATCTGATAATATAAGTTGGTTTTATTTTCTCTTTTACAGAAATTTCCGCCAACCTTTTTTTCTCTTAATCTGAAAATAAGGAGCCGGCTTCGCCCCGAATCCCTCTGTCCATTTTTCATTGGTATTAAAATCAAATATGATTGGTCGAGTAGCATTTGTTTGGATAATTCGATCAATCAGCATATGATGAGCTCCCATTTTATCTCCATTTTCAGATTTAGTACCAATGAGGCTCAATAATCTTCCATGACTAAAAATAAAAAAATCTGCTGCCAATAAGTTACCATTTTTGTCTTCAACTCCAGCTGAGAAACCTAACCCTCGGTGCATTGCATTATACATAATCCTCTGTAATGCATGGAATTTTTCATTTACCCATTTTTTATCCTTTGTATATTTCTTATAAAAATTAGCTAGGACTTCTGGTTTTAAATTAGCAATTGAGGATATTGAAGATGCCTCTGCTTTTGCAATAGTATCCATAGTAGGTTTGGAGTAATCGTTGGCAATACTAGGATAATCTTTATTCAAAATTATGTTATAATTTTGCAGTTCTGTTTTTTCAAAGTCTAAACCATCTTGTAAGTAAACATCTTCATTGAGTGCTATCTCTATATTTTGATATTCAGGAGGAATAGCATCTAAGAATGTATCTACTCGTTTTTTTGATAAAACATTTACGGAGTAAATACCCGATGATCGAATCCAATACGGAATATACAATTCTTTGGTTTTTAGCATTTTTGGTCTCCAAATTAGTGGCAAAACTGACTCGTAATCACCTTCAACTAAGCAATCCCAATTTTTAGAAACATTGTTTAAAAACCACATATAGCCAAATGGATTCCCATTATTAGCAAAATGTACACAACTATTCCATTTATTTTTATCGATTTCTTCAGCCTTTAAATAATGTATATTCATATTATTTGAACTCTTTTTTTACTGGTTACAAAAGTATAACAATCCAAATCAGAAAAGGATTTTTGAGTTCATAAATTATATGGAAATTTGATTTAGATAAAATACCAATAATTAGTGTTAACCAATTACAAAGGACGAAGGGAAGGAATTTTGGAAGAATACAGTTTTAATATAAAAGGAGTTTAACTTTTAATAATTTTCCCTCAGCTTATTGAAGTTTATATTATCTATTATTTTTAATAAAAAAGGTGTCATCATAACAATGATAACACCTTTTTAATTTTTAAATAAAGCTACAAAACACCTACAGATGCATACAATGGGAAATTTTCCATAAATGTATTTACCTCTCCTTTGATTTCGAGAATTAAATCATCATTTTCGAAGTCTGAGAGAAGTCTATCAATCCATCTCACCACTTGGACAGAGTCTTCTTCATTAAATCCACGAGAAGTAATGGCAGCAGTTCCTACTCTAATTCCAGATGTAACAAATGGGCTTTGTGTATCAAAAGGAACCATGTTTTTATTGACAGTTATATCAGCTAAAACAAGAGCATTTTCAGCTTGTTTTCCGGTTACATTCTTACTTCTTAAATCTATCAGCATCAAATGATTGTCAGTTCCACCTGAAATTATTTTATACCCTTTTTCCATGAAGGCATTTGCCATGGCCTGTGCATTTTTTATGACTTGTTGACCGTATATTTTAAATTCAGGTTGTAAAGCTTCATTGAATGCAACTGCTTTAGCAGCAATCACATGCTCTAATGGACCACCTTGCATACCAGGAAAAACACCACTATTCAAAATAGCAGACATTTTGATAGGATTCCCTTTTTTAGTTGTTCGTCCCCAAGGATTATTGAAATTTTTTCCCATCATAATTGCCCCGCCTCTTGGGCCTCTTAAAGTTTTATGGGTCGTTGTTGTTACGATATGGCAATGTGGAATGGGATCATTTAGTAAACCTGCAGCAATCAATCCTGCAGGATGTGCGATATCAGCTAAAAGTAATGCACCAACTTTATCAGCGATTGCTCGAAAACGAGCATAATCCCAATCTCTAGAGTAAGCTGATGCGCCACAAACGATTAATTTAGGATTAACCTCCAAAGCTTTTGCTTCTACTTTATCCATATCAATAGTACCAGTTTCTGATTCAACACCATAAAAGTTTGGCTTAAAGTGCTTCCCAGAAAAATTGACTGGCGACCCATGTGAAAGGTGTCCTCCATGGGAAAGATCAAAACCAAGAATTGTATCTCCTGGTTGCAAAACAGCTAAGAAAACAGCAGCATTTGCTTGA
Source organism: Saprospiraceae bacterium (assembly GCA_029251525.1). Classification (GTDB taxonomy): domain Bacteria; phylum Bacteroidota; class Bacteroidia; order Chitinophagales; family Saprospiraceae; genus CAJQQY01. The sequence goes on from JAQXDE010000055.1 coordinate 98,331, forward strand.
GCACCTGAGTGAGGTTGTACATTTGCATATTCAGCACCAAATAATTCTTTTAAATAGTCAATTGCTAATTGTTCGATTTCATCGACCACTTCACAGCCACCATAGTATCTTTTTCCAGGGTAGCCTTCAGCATATTTATTAGTCAAGCAACTTCCCATCGCATCGATGACATCTTGGCTTGTAAAATTTTCAGAAGCAATTAATTCTACACCATTTCTTTGGCGATGCAATTCCTTATTGATGAGACTTTGAATGACCTTGTTTTTCATATTGTTATAAATATAAAGTGATTTTGAAATAAGAAAGTGCAAAGGTAAGTAGTTAAATTCTCTATTTAAAATATTAAAAAAAACTTTTTTACGACGCAAAAGCTTGGTTTTTAAAGTTGGTAAGGTTTATGCATATATTAATTAATTAAAGAATGTTTGAAAATTTTAATATAAGGAATGGTGAGTCCTCTAAGTTTTCAAAACCTCTATTAACAGTTAAGTTTTATGGAAATCAAATGATTGGTTTGCAATAAATTGATTAATATCAAATTAAAAAAATCAATCAACTAAGTATCTTTTATTATTTTTACAAATTCTGCAAAACAATAGAATTATGTTGTCCGATTATTGGAAATACAGTTTTATAATATTTTTACTACTTATTTTTCCACAGGAGGATCTTTCAGCTCTGACTGGTCGTTATCGGATTATGTGGGTTGATGATCCAGCAACAACGATGACAATAGGTTGGGAGCAAGTTTCTGGAAATGATCCTACTGTTTATTTTGATAAATTCAACGGAGGCAAAGACATTTCAAATTATGGTTTTTACCAAAAGGTAGATCGCAAAGTTAAGTCAAGAGGAATGAACAATTATTTTGCCCGCCTCACTAATCTTCATCCTAATACCATTTATCATTTTGTCATAAAAGATAGCGAGGGTATTAGTCAAAAAATGTCATTCAAAACTGCTCCAGATAATCCTTATGAACGACTTTCTATTATTGCAGGTGGTGATTCGCGTAATTATCGCAAAGCCAGACAGAAAGCTAATTTGCTGGTTTCAAAATTACGGCCACATGCAGTAATGTTTGGAGGTGATATGACAGGAGGAGATATAGAAAGGCAATGGAAGGCTTGGTTTGATGATTGGCAAAAAACAATGACTTTAGATGGTCATTTGACACCAATAATTCCAGCACGAGGAAATCACGAATCCTCGAATCAGAGTTTAGTGGATATGTTTGATGTTAGAAGTAAAAGGAATATATATGCATTGAATCTAGGAGGAAGTCTACTGCGAATTTATACTCTAAATTCAATGATTGCTGCCGGTGGAGACCAAAGGAATTGGTTAGAGAGTGATCTTATTCAAAATACTCATTCTAAATGGAAAATGGCTCAATACCATCATGCAATTCGTCCTCATATGGGTAAAAAGTCTGAGCGAAACGCTCAAATGAAAAATTGGGGTACTTTGTTTTATAAATATGGGGTTGATTTAGTTTGTGAGTCTGATGCACATGTTGTAAAAACTACATATCCGATTCGGCCTTCAAAAGAGCGAGGAAGCGATGAAGGGTTTATCCGAGATGATGACTATGGAACTGTTTATATTGGGGAAGGATGTTGGGGCGCTCCACTTCGTCGTAATAATGATGATAAATCATGGACTCGGGCAAGCGGAAGTTTCAATCAGTTTAAATGGATTTTTATTGATTTGAATGGAATAGAAGTGAGAACCATCAAGGTAGATAATGCAGAGCAGGTTGAATCTGTAAACAAAAATGATATATTTTCAGTACCAAATGGTCTTGATATATGGACTCCTCGCACTGGAAATGTTTTAAGGATAGAGAATAAACCAATTTTGGCAAATAATGGAATTTCTTCAAGCTCCACTAATAATTCTTTAGTAAGAAGAAGAAAACTAGAGAAAAAGCGATTGGACGATGTGAAAAAAATAGAAGTTTCACAATTCCAGGCTAAAGTTCAATCTGATGAAGTAGTGGTTCAATGGTTGACCAAAAACGAAAATCAACAATCAATCTTTGAGATTCAAAGATCCATAGATGGTAAAAGATACTTAACTTTAACCCGAATCCTAGGAAATGGGAATTCTGGAGAAGTGAATGTCTACAAAATTGTAGATAATTTAATCGGAATTGCATCGGGAATATACCCAAGATATAGATTAAAATACACTCAAACTAATGGAGATGTTTTATTACATCAAGCTGAACGTGAAATATTAGAGAATAAAGAATGGAACATTCATGATCGGTTACACACTAACCCTCGAACTGGTCAGATTCAATTTAAATATAATTTACAAAAGCCAGCTGATATAAGTGTGAGTTTGTTCAATAGTGTTAATGGACAGGTGTTAAAAAATAATTTCGCTAATACTAAATCAGGTAATTTTCTACAATCACTTGATGTTAGCAACATAAAAAAAGGAGATTATTTATTGATTATAGAAGCTAATAAGAAAGTAATTCAGAGATATAAAGTGGAGAAAAGGTCTTAATGTAAAGAAAAGTGTTTTAATAAAAAATAGGAGATGGTTATCACTAACCATCTCCTATTTTTTATTGTAAATGGATATAAAAAAGTTGAGGAGTGAATCCTTAGCAGGTACACTCCTCATAACCCCAAAAAACCAAATGAAAACTTCTTTAGTTTTCTTATATAATTAAGAAGAACTTTCAAGATTGATTAAACAAGTGTAATAATTATTTAAAATTAAAAAAATACTCTTGTTTTTATAAAGTAAGATGTAAGATAATAATAAAACGTAAATAATACTAGAAAGGTTATTAGTTAAGATGATTTAATTAAAGTTGTTTAATTAAAGTAAAATCTAATTTAAGGAGAACTTGGGAATTTGAGTTTTTGAATCATTATAAAACGTCAATAAACTAATTTCTACTGTCATAAATGGGGTTAGTGGTAAATCTGAGAGAATATCCATTACTCCTAATTCTGAATTAGCTGAGAAAATTCCCCACAACCTAGAATTCTCCAAGGATAATGCATAGCTAATAATTTTTCCTTCTTCAATAAGCTTATTTACCGCTACTCTTTGGTACGGAACTAGATCCATAAATTCCTCAGACAATATGTTCGGTAATTTGAAATCTACCATGTAATTATATTTTATCATTTATTTCTTAGTTGATTGCTTGAAGTTCAATATTAAACAAAGTAAAAGCTTGAAACTCTAGTTTTGTTATAATTTATTAGTAAAAAAGAATAGAAAGTCACCAACCTAACAATTCAATTAAAGTAAAAGATAGAATTCTTTTTAGCACTTTTTAATGTTTTGAGAAATTAATTAATACTATTTAACCAAATTCCTATTTTAATTAACTGTCTGTTAATAGTTTTCGACTTAGTTAAAATTTATTTTTATTAAAGAATAATAAACTAAAATATATTTTCTAATAATTTAAATTTTAAGCCATGGTAGTATTTAAAAAATCTTCAAACCTAATTTTTCTCGTACTCTTGGCTTTTGCACTTTTTGTTAGCTCATGTGCAAGAACTCAAAAATTAGTAGAACAAGGTAGATACGATGAGGCAATAGAATTAGCCACCAAAAAACTTTCAGGTAAAAAAAGAAAGAAAGTTAAACATGTTAAAGCTTTGGAAGAAGCCTTCGCAAAGGCAACACAGCAAGATATGCAACGAATCGCTAAATTGGAGGATCGGCCAGGAAGTGAAGTAAGGATTGTTAATGTTTATCGAAATATAAGGAAGCGGCAGGAGTCAATTGTTCCACTTTTACCATTACTGAGCGTAAAAGGTTATCAGGCTGAATTTCAATTTGTAAAAGTTGATGAATTAGAAACTTCTGCAATGAAAAATGCAGCTAAAGCACTATATGAAAAAGTTCAATATCAAATGATAGACGCAGAAAATGGTGATAAATTAGCTGCACGTGGTGCTTTTCATAATTTGGATAAAATTGAAAGCTATTTTCGAAATTATATGGATGTTAATGAATTAAAATCCAAAGCATATGAATTAGGAATGACTCATATTTTATTTGAAATGAGAAATAATGCACAAGTGGTTTTACCACAAAAATTTGAAAATGAAGTTTTACGAATGGGGGTTGATGAATTAAATAGTGGCTGGAATCAATTTCATTTGTTAGAGTCAGCAAATCAAACGATTGATCTAAATGTAATAATGAATATTACTCAAATTGATGTTAGTCCAGAACGCATCAAGGAAAAAGAATATGTTGATTCTAAAGAAATTGAAGATGGTTATGACTATGTTTTTGATAGTAATGGAAATGTGATGAAAGATACTTTGGGGAATGATATTAAAGTTACTAGGAAAGTTTTGATTCAAGCGAGAGTCTTTGAAATTTTCCAAAGTAAAGCAGCAATTGTCTCAGGTTATTTAGAATATTTTGATGCAAGGAATGATGATTTGATTCGGTCAACTCCAATAAGTGTAGAGTCTGTTTTTGAAAATTATGCATCTCATTTTAGAGGAGATCGTAGAGCATTATCTGTTTTTTCTATAGGAAGATGTGATACAAGACCATTGCCATTCCCACTGGATGAAGAATTACTGTTACAGGCAGCAGAGGAAATGAAACCGATTGTGAGGGAAGAGATATTGTATTCTGGAGCAAATCTAGCAGTAATGAAGTAAAAATTCAATCACTTCAGTAGTTTAAGAATTTATTGTTCGGTTAGATTGAAAACTACTTATTTTAGAAAAAAATGGACTTTGAAATTTATTTTCAAAGTCCATTTTCTTTTTTAAAAAGAAGGGAGATTTATTTCTTCAATCCTATCTCTTTCAGTCTTTCATCCAAATATTCCCCAGCAGTAATTGGTTCGTAAGCTACAGGGCTCTTCTCTGTTACACATTTATCCAAACAAGTTAGGTCCATATTACTTTTGGGGTGCAGAAAGAAGGGAATTGATAATCGAGGCATATGCCATTGTTCTCTTGGAGGATTTACTACTCGGTGAGTGGTAGATTTCAAAAGGTTGTTAGTTAATCGCTGCAACATATCACCAACATTTACAACAATTTCACCTTTGTCAGGCAATACAGGTAACCAATTGTTTTCCATATCTTGAACTTGTAAACCACCTGCTGATGCTCCGACTAATAGTGTAATTAAATTAATATCCTCATGTTGTTCCGCTCGAATCGCTGATTCTGGTTCCTTGGTAATTGGTGGATAGTGGATTGCTCGAAGGATACTATTTCCTTTCTCAATATTTTTTGAAAAATAATCTTCCGTTAAGTCCAAATAAATTGCAATAGCTTCTAAAAGTGCTCCTCCAGATTTTTCAAAAGCTTGATACAGTTCATTTCCTAAGTGGAAAAAATCAGATTCTTCAGCTACATTTACATTGTCGGGATATTGGTTTTTCAAAGGATGGTCCGAGGAAACTGTTTGACCAATTTGGAAAAATTCCTTCAAATCAGCTACTGTTGATTGCTTTGCGTGTTCCTTTCCAAAAGATGTATATCCTCTTTGGCCAGCTAAGCCGACCACCTCATATTTTCTTTTTACGTCTACAGGTAATCCAAAAAAACGTTTTGCAGCAGCATAAAAATCATCAACTAATTGAGCAGAGACCCCATGGTTAATAACTCCAACAAATCCCACTTCAGTAAAAGCTCTACCTAATTCGGTAACAAATTCAGAGCGAACCGCAGATTCTCCATTAATAAAATGTTCTAAATCAACAACAGGGATATTTCTTTTTGACATATTTAGATAGTTTATACTTTCTCAAAAATTATATATTGATAATACCAATGTAAAATAAGGAATTTTTTGGAAAAACCCTTTTGGATCACCTCAAAACGAATAATCTCAACTTACCGGAGACTTGGTTTATATTTTGATTTATCCATGATTTTTTGAGCATCAGTAGTAAGTAATTGTTCAACGGTTATGTTTGGATTTTGCTTCATAAAAGCTTCGATAATTCGTAATCCCATAAAATTGGCAGTTCTTCCTGGAGCTTCTTTAGGCATACCTGGTGAACTTGGACTTTGATCAACAAGCTTCTTGATTTTGTTTGTACTAGTTTCGTAAATTAATTCTTCAGACAAAAGGTATGACCAAATCTGAGGTTCATTATCTAAAATCCATTCCGTTTGTTGAGTGGTATATTCCCATTTGATACTATCGTGGGTATAAGGTAAAAAACATTCAAGTAAATATAATTTTTTCCCATTATAAATCATTAAATCTAATAATCGATCTCCTTGAGGTAATCCAACTAAGTCATCAGCTAAGGCATCAAAAGTTTTTTTAACTAAATGTTCAGGAGTAAATGAGCGAGTAATGTAATTAGAAAAGGCAGGGTTTTGAACACCTAACTGCCAATAAGGATAGTTATTACCAAGAAGCATGTCCAATCCGATTCCGATTCCATCTTTTTGGCCATCAATAGGGAAGATAAAAGAGGCATAGTTGAAACCAGAGATCAAAGGATATATTTTAGGAATGGAATTATTGGGAAAATAATGTTTGTAGAATTTGAATCCTTGCTCATATTCTTTCTTATATTTTTCAAATTCTGAAAAAACAATTTTAGTAGTATCTGCTAAATTTCTAACATCAGGGTCTCTTAAAAATTTTTGAGTATTATTAAAAAAGAAATTATCGAGTTCTGGTGATTTTAAGAATGGTTGGATTTGAGAAAAATATAAGTTAAAAAAAACAGGATAATCTTGTCTCAGACTCATAATTCCGCTCTGAATATCGTTTGTGTCTATATTGAAAAGGCGTTGGTTAAAATCTTCAATTTCTACCACTACTGCGATATTTGAAACATCTGGAATATTTTTACCTTTGCCACTCCAACAGGATTGAACTAATAGATAAAAGATGAAAAAACTAAGGATAAACAAATTTTTTTGATTCATATTTAGAATTCTTTTTATATTAAAATCTTCGATTAAATTATTTGCAAAAATAACATCATTTTCAAAACATTTATAAAATGAAAAAAATTGTAATTGTACTTTGCTTTTTAGGATTATTTTTATCAAAAAGCTTTGCTCAAAACGAGATTAGATTTGGATTTCAATTTAGTCCTACTTTGAGTTGGATGAAAACGGATTCTAAAAGAGTTAGTAATAATGGAGGCTTAATTTTAGGAGCCAAATTAGGAGCTGTTGGTGAATATTATTTTCAAGAGAATTATTCCATTGCGAGTGGAATTGGATTTGGGTTTAATCATAGTGGGCGATTAAAATATCAAAATTCTGGTTCTTATTGGGTGAATTCTGATTTGAGTATAACAGGTTTGGATACCTTAGCTAGTGGTGTTTCTTTGAAGTATAATTTGCAGTATGTTGAAATACCTGTGTCATTAAAATTACGGTCTGGGTACTTTGGAACATTTAGAGTTTTCGTTGAATTACCAATGCTTTATTTGGGATTTAAAACTCAGGCAAAAGGAACGATAACAGGAAATAGTCCTGGACCTGATACTGAAAAGGAAAATATTAGCCCTGATGTTTCTTTCTTCAATCTGTCTTGGGGGATAGGAGGAGGATTCGAGTATGAATTAGGTTCTAAAACTGCATTAGTTGGTGGGCTATATTACCAACAAGGTTTTTCAGATGTAACTAAAGATGATGGCTTTTATATCGATAGTACAGGAGCTGTGAAATCAGAAAACTCAAAAGCAACTATTGGGACATTTATCATTCGAATGGGTGTGATGTTTTAGTTTTGCTTTTTCCGAAAAATTACTCGTATTTTCGCTACCTGAATTTTTAAAGAGAAGATTTTATTAAAACATTCTTACATTCATTTAACAAACACAACTATGCCAAAATTTGTACCAATAGATGCTGACGTTCTAGAGGAATTTATTGATAAAGCATTGCATGAAGATGTACGCGAAGGGGATCACACGTCATTGGCAACTATTCCTGCTGAAGCACGAACTAAAGCAAAATTATTAGTTAAGGATGCTGGGGTAATTGCTGGAATTGAATTAGCTAAAGCGGTTTTTAAGAGAGTAGATGAAACGGCAAAAGTGGAAGTTTTTATCGGAGAAGGAGCGAGTGTTTCCTACGGAGATATTGTTTTTGAGGTAGAATGTAATTCACAAGCATTATTGAAAGCAGAGAGATTAGTTCTCAATGCTATGCAAAGAATGAGTGGAATAGCAACAATGGCAAATCGATTCAAATTTGAAGTGGAAGATTTGCCTGTTAAAATATTAGATACTCGTAAAACCACTCCGCTATTAAGATTTTTGGAGAAATGGGCGGTAAAATTAGGAGGTTGTGAAAATTACAGATATGGTTTGTACGATTGGATTATGATCAAAGATAACCACATAGATGCATGTGGTGGAATCCAAGAAGCAATAATTAGAACTGCGGATTACCAAAAAGAAAATAACCTAAAATTAGGAGTTACTGTTGAAGTACGCAATCTTGTTGAACTTTATAAAGTTCTTGAAGTTGGAGAGGGGAAGGTAACTCGAATAATGTTAGACAATTTTGATTTACCATTATTAAAAGAAGCTGTAGCAATTATTGGAGACCAATTTGAAACTGAAGCTTCAGGTGGTGTAAATATTCATAGTGTAAGAAAGATTGCACAAACAGGCGTTCAGCATATTTCAGTGGGGGCATTGACCCATTCTTTTATAAGTTTGGATATGAGTTTGAAGGTTATAAAAGATTAGATAATGTCAGGATGTGTAGATCATGGATGATAGTGATCAGACAAAAAAAACCGAATTTTGATGGTATCAAATTCGGGTTTTTTTTTATAATTTTTTGGATTAAAAATTATCGAAGTGGATAACCTTCCATCGTTATTGTTAGGAGTACAATCAATGAAACTATGATTAACCAAAATCGAATGTCTTTGTAGTATGGAGTAATATTTTCTGTTACCACGTTAAAAAGGTTGAAAACGATTAATAAAATTATGAATGAAACGAGTAACATATGATTCATTTTAAAAGATGATTGTCAATATTTAAATCCATTCCTTATTCAATGGATTTTACTTACTAGTTAAAGTTTTACAGTAACATTTTTTGAAATGTTAGATATAAACCTTTATTTTTTCGACAAAAAATATTTAAGTGGATAATATTGCGGGGGGAATCAAATTGAAAAGGGGAGTCTCAAATCTAGTGATACTCATATTGATTACGTTCAAAAAAGATGCCATGATTTGTTCTTACCTAGAGCCTGGAAAACTAAAAAGAGGCATTGACGATTGAGCGCTAACACCTCTTCTTATTATGAAAATTAAGCACTAAATTTAATTTAAAAGTGCTTGATTAATTCTTTTTATCATGTAAGGACCTTCATAGACCATTCCTGAATATACTTGAACCAACGAGGCTCCAGCCTCTAACTTCTCCTTCGCATCTTTTGGAGTAGAAATTCCTCCCACTCCAATAATCTTGAGTTCTCCGTTTGATTTGGTACTTAAATAGCGAATGACTTCTGTTGATCGCTGTTTGACTGGTTTTCCGCTTAATCCACCGTTTCCAATTTCTTCGATTTGTTGTTTTTCTGTTTTTAAACCGTCTCTACTGATGGTGGTATTAGTGGCAATAATTCCTGCAATTTTTGAATCTTTTACGATCTCTAAGATGTCATCTAATTGTGAATTATTGAGATCTGGAGCAATTTTAAGAAGGATTGGTTTTGATATATCTTTTTTATGATTCATTGCTTGGAGCATAGTTAATAATTTGGTCAAAGGTTTACGATCTTGAAGGGCTCGCAAATTTGGTGTGTTTGGTGAACTTACATTGACGACAAAATAATCGACATATGGGAATAAAATGTCAAAACAATAAGCATAATCTTCTTCTGCTCGTTCGTTTGGAGTGACTTTGTTTTTTCCAATATTACCACCGATAATTACACCTGCAGGCTTTCCTTTTTTTAGTCTTTCTACCAAAGCGTGCACTCCTTCATTATTAAAGCCCATTCGATTAATAATACCTTCATCTTTTTTTACTCGAAAAAGTCTTGGTTGTGGGTTACCCTCTTGAGCTTTAGGAGTTACTGTTCCTAATTCAATAAACCCAAATCCCATTGAAGACATTGCGTTAAAACTTTTTCCGTCTTTATCAAAACCTGCAGCAAGGCCAACTGGATTTTGGAAAGTCAACCCAAAAACTTCCCGCCTTAACCGGTCATCTTTGAGTTCCATTGATTTTTTAAATAAAAAACTTACAATTGGAATTGAAAGTGTGATTTTTAATAATTGGATAGTTAGATGATGTGCTTTTTCGGCAGAAAATAGAAATAGTAAAGGCTTGATAAAAGTTTTATACACGATTGTTTGTTTAGTGATGAACGATAAGGAACGGAACAAGGCTTTTGCAAAATTAATAAATGTAAGGGATGTATAATGTTTTTTTGAAAAAAATAAGGTCTGAATTTTAATTAGAAAATTCAGACCTTATTTGATATTACTCAACTTTTATTTGTTTAAATTTTAATCTAGTTTTGCTTCAGTTCGTAACAATTCCATATCTCGGATTAATAATCGTTGGCGATTAAAGGTTAATATATTTTTAGTTCGAAGTTCATTCAGAACAGTTGTAACTGTTTGTCGAGAAGTGGCAGTTAGGTTAGCAATTTCTTGGTGTGTTAAAAATTTTCTGACTAACATTTCATAACCGATCCGCTGTCCTTTTTTCTTAGCTAGATTTTCTAAAAATTCAACTATTCGAGTACGGGAATCTTTGAAAACAAGGGATTCTAATCTTTGTTCCATTTCCAAAACCCTTGATCCAATTATGTTCATCATGAAAAGACTTAAAGTACTATGTTTTTTCATCATACTCTTCATTTCATCGACAGACATAATATAGACAGAAGTTTCTTCCATGGCAATCGCAAAATCTTTTCGTTTGGTTTCACCAATCAATGAGAGTTCTCCAAAAACTTCCCCATGGGTCAAAATTGATTTAGTTATTTCCTTTCCAGTTTCGGAGTAAGTACCTATTTTGATTCGACCCTCATTTATAAAGAAAACCTTATCCGCATGCTCATCAGGCATATAAATATATTCACTCTTTTTGAATGTTCTATGATTTGAGGAATCGGAATGGTTCTCAGCCATTTTTTTAGGATCCAACATTCCTTTCATATCAATATTTTCCAAATACCAAAGCGATTGTTTATCCATTGAATTGATTTTGTTTGGATAGAAAAAATCATAACAAAGCGAAGTGGATTAATGTTCATTACTAAACATTTTAGTTATTGAATATATATTTGAGGTTTAATCAAAATAATGATTTTATCATTCAGACAATTCTATGATAAAGTAAAGCATGACAGGAATTTCAGAGAAGAATGGTATTTAAATTCTATTATTAAATAGTTTTCCTTGAATATTTATCAGTTTTCAATGAAACAGCACTAAACGAAACTAATTATCCTTATCCATTTTTAAATCAAATCGTTTTCGAAGCTCTTCGACCAATGGATTGATTTCAATGATCTTATTATATTTTTCGGCAGGGGTGGAGAGTTTGGTAGGTTTAGGTTTGTTATTTACCACAACTTTAGTGGCATCAATTTCTACCTCTAAAATCAATTTTGGATGATTCAAACTAGTTCGAATAAAGTTCATTAATTCATATTCTTGTTGAACCATACCCTTTCCCATTGTTGAACCTACTTTTATTAAAATAGAATCTTCATCAATAACAGTTACTTCCGCATGTTTAAAAACACTTTTCACTGATGGGGAAGTAACTTTTTCGTAGTAGGTTACCCAGGTTGCTTCCAAATTTTCTTGATTCAATCGCGATACTGATTCATTTGATTGAGCTAATTCTTCATTGACTTGTGATTTTAAGTCCTCTTTTTTGGGAATGCTGGTAATATTATATTTACTCGAAAGTGAGAGGCCTATTTTTCCAGTTGGCGATGATACAGGAATTGATGCTTTATTTTCTGTTGGCGGTGTTACGGGGACTTGGTTGGTTAAAGTAGGAGGCTCTTCTGATTTAGTAGGTTCCACTATTTTTTGAGTGGCCATAATTGGAGCAGAAGCATTTTGTTTAGCCCTTGCTACAGGTGCGTCAGTTGTTTTTTTTTCAACAACAGTAGATTGCGAAAGAGTAGTAGCTCGATTAATATAAGCCATCTTAACCATTGCCATCTCTACATGAAGGCGTTTATTTCTTGCCATCTTATAGTTTACATCACACTCATTGGCAATATTAAGTGCGGAGAGTAAAAAAGAAATGGGAGCAATCTTAGCTTGTTGCTTGTATCGTTCTTTTAAATTATCACTTACTTCCAAAAGTTGTAAGGTTCCTTCATTTTTACAAACTAAAACATTTCTAAAATGCTCTGCCAGACCATTGATAAATAAGTCTGCCTCAAAACCATTTTTCTGAATTTTATCAAAAATTAAAAACAAGGAAGACAAATCTTCGACCAACATCGCATCTGTTACTTTGAAAAAGTAGTCATAATCCAATACATTTAAATTGGTGATGACATCATCATAAGTTATTTTTTTACCAGAAAAACTTACAATTCTATCAAAAATGGACAAAGCATCTCTTAATGCACCATCTGCTTTTTGGCCAATAATGTGCAACGCATCTTTGTCTGCTTCAATTTCTTCTTCCGCACAAATGCCTTGTAGGTGTTTCACCGTATCCTGCACTTGGATTCTTTTAAAATCAAAAATCTGACAACGAGATAATATAGTTGGAATAATTTTATGTTTCTCAGTAGTCGCTAATATGAAAATAGCGTAAGATGGTGGCTCCTCTAATGTTTTTAGAAAGGCATTAAATGCTGCTTGAGATAGCATATGAACCTCATCAATGATAAACACTTTATATTCACCTTGTTGGGGTTGAAATCGAACTTGCTCTACTAACGTTCGTATATGTTCAACACTATTATTAGATGCAGCATCTAATTCGGTAATATTGAAAGAGGCGTTTTCATTGAATGCTTTGCAAGAGTTGCATTCGTCGCAAGGCTCATAGTCTTCAGTTCGATTGGTGCAGTTAAGTACTTTTGCCAAAATTCGAGCACAAGTTGTTTTACCAACACCACGAGGTCCACAGAACAAAAAGGCATGAGCCAAATGATCGTTTTGTAACGCATTTTTTAGAGTTTGCGAAACATGTTGTTGGCCAACCACTTCATCAAATCTTATGGGACGATACTTTCTAGCGGATACTACGAATTTGCTCATAAATATTATTTTCGAATTATTGCAAATGTACAAAAAAGGAATTTGAAAATTAGATGATGTTAATAAAAACTAGATGCACTTTTTCACTAAAAATCTTACTTTTGTATTTCAGGTTAACAAGTAGCGGTCAACCAAAGCCTGCCGTTATGAATAAAATTTAATTACATGAAAATAGCAGTTGCTCAACTAAACTTTCATATTGGAAATTTTGAAGGAAATACAAAGAAAATGCTCAAAGCAGTTGCAACTGCTAAAAAGCAGGGAGCGGATATTGTATGTTTTAGCGAGCTAGCAACTTGTGGCTACCCACCCAGAGATTTTCTAGAATTTGATGATTTTATTAGTAAAGCAGAAGAGTCGGTTCAGACTTTAGCAAAGGCTGCAAAAGGTATTGCAATTGCTGTTGGTTCGCCAAGCCGAAACCCAGTTTTGGAAGGAAAGGATTTATACAATTCAGTTTATTTTTTAGCTAATGGGAAGGTAAAGCATGTACAACATAAGACACTTTTACCTACCTATGATATTTTTGATGAGTATCGATATTTCGAACCTGCTTCAGAATTTAATATTGTGAAATATAAAGGTAAAAAAATCGCTTTGACTGTCTGTGAAGATATTTGGAATATCGGGAATGAGAATCCAATGTATGATGTCTGCCCAATGGATTTGTTGATTAAGCAAAAGCCTGATTTTATGATTAATGTCTCCGCGTCTCCATTTTCGTATTCGCATGCAGAATCGCGTATTCATATATTAAAAGCAAATGTAGAACGATATAAATTACCTATCTTTTATATTAATCATGTAGGTGCTCAAACAGAAATTATTTTTGATGGAGGTAGTCTTGTAATGTCTCCAAATGGAAATGTTTTTGAGGAGATGTCATATTTCAAAGAATCCATAAAAACATTTGATTTAACAAAGGTTAAAAAAGGAAAAATTTCAAAAGAGCAGCCTAAGGGAAAAATGAAACGAATCCATGATGCTTTAGTTTTAGGGATAAAGGATTACTTTGAAAAATTAGGGTTTAAAAAAGCAATTCTTGGTTTGTCAGGAGGAATTGATTCTGCATTGACGGTAGTTTTAGCGGCTAAAGCTTTAGGGAGGAATAATGTAAGAGTAGTGTTAATGCCTTCTCAATATTCTTCGGGGCACTCTATTAATGATGCGGTAGAGCTTGCGGAAAATCTTGATATTCAATATGATATTGTTCCAATAAAAAATATTTACAAAACTTATATGAAGGAATTAAAACCCTTGTTTGGTGATTTACCTTTTAATGTAACAGAGGAAAATATACAAGCTCGAGGTCGAGGAATGATCTTGATGGCGATGTCCAATAAGTTTGGTAATATTGTTTTAAATACGTCTAACAAAAGTGAAGCAGCTGTTGGTTACGGAACACTTTATGGGGATATGTGTGGAGGCCTTTCAGTGATTGGAGATTTGTATAAGACCGAGGTTTTTGAACTTTGTCGGTGGATAAATCGACGGAAAGAAATAATTCCTAACAACACAATTACGAAACCCCCTTCAGCTGAATTACGACCTAATCAAAAAGATTCTGATAGTTTGCCTGACTATGATGTTTTGGATGAAATCCTTTTTCAATATATTGAAAAAACACAAGGTCCTAATGAAATTATTGATATGGGGTTTGAGCCAAAGTTAGTTCGACGCATTTTGAGGTTGGTGAATACTAATGAATTTAAAAGATACCAAACTGCGCCAGTTTTGCGAGTTTCGAGTAAAGCTTTTGGGATGGGTAGGAGGATGCCTATTGTTGGAAAGTATTTGTCTTAAGGGTATTGTAAATGTTTAGTTATCCGATTAACGATTAAAGTGTTTTTAATAAATAAAATAATAACAAAAATGGAAAGTAATGTACCTTTAGATAGTGAGATTTATGATGTAGAAATTACTGTTGAGGCTAGAGGGTATTTATTGGAAACAGCTAAATGGGGAAGATTTTTAGCAATAGTGGGGAGCTTAATGATGACATTTTTTTTATTGATGGTTCTCTTTATGGGAGGAGCATTGGTGAGTCAAATGAATGAAATACAAGGACAACAAGGTCTTGGAGTATTGGGAGGAACATTTTGGACGGTTTACCTAATATGTATATTTGTATTTATTTTTTTTCCTTTATATTATTTATATAATTTTTCTATAAAAACAATAAGAGCGATTAACTCAACCTCTACTAAAAACTTAACTGAAGGATTAAAAAACCTGAAATCACTTTTTAAGTTTTATGGCGTTTTTGTGGCGACTATCGTTGGATTTTATCTGGTAATAATTGTTGGAGGACTCCTATCTACCGCAGTATTTTAGGTGCCTAATTTTTTAGTTTCTTTTTTGTAATTTAATTTTCTGGTTTAGATTCAATTACCATTTCTTTATTTTCAATAGCCAAATAAGCTTCATATAAGCATATAAAAATCATTGAAAATTTTCTTTATTTGCCGACGCTTTGATTCTAAAATTATCATAGCATACTTGATTTTATCACTGGTTAATAAAATATAACTAAAAGTATTTAACTCTTGAATATTAGTTGTTAGACGAGAATCGTGTTGTCCATATTTATTAATATTTTTTCCATTTTTCCAGATTACTAATTTTCTATTTTTTGTAAATTAACGCTTATGTCTTAATTTAATGAATCGAGAGAGTTCATTGATAATTTGTGATCCAACTGCTTCAAATGAACTTGTTGGGGTTTCAATAATTCGATTAATTCCTTTTCATCCCTCTAAAAAGAATACATGTAAGCACTTAAAAAATTTTAAACCTTTTTTGCCATTTAGAGTTGGTTTATTTCCTTTTTCGGAGTTTGAAATAGAAACCATTTCTAAGTTTTTTATTAAAATTCATTTCATCCATAACTTTATAAAATTATAGAATACCTCCATTATTAATCCATATTAAGTATCTATAAAGTCTTAATTTTATACTTCTTTCGTCTTGGGTTTTCTTTTTTCATCTACTTTTGAGTCAGGTTTGTATTATGAATAATATTTTTCACTAAATAGAGTTTTCTGTAGCCTCACTCGATCTAATATCTTGATAAGATTTACTATTTCTGTATTATTCTTTTATCTCTCTACTTACTTGTTTGAGAGAAAGGTGTTAATTGGTAGTCAAGTATTTTTTGTAGGGTATAAGAATATCGAAAGGGTATTATAATACTTAATATGAAGTTTAAATTTTTCTTCGGTAAATTTTTTTGTTTGAAAATGTATTGTAAACTTACGTTCTCTAATAAAAGGCATTTTAAATAACTTGTTATTTAATGTTTATGAATTGCTGAGGTAATTTGCTAAAAAAAAAGATATAAAATGAAATACTTTCTTTCTATAATTATTTTAATTTCAATGAGTTGGACAACTGATTCTAATTTTCCTTTTTCTGAAAAGACCAAATTGGATCCATGCCCTAAGTCTCCAAATTGTGTGAGTACCCAAGAAAATCGCAGAAGGAAAATAATGCGTCCAATTTTATTTACATATAAATTAGGAAAAGCTAAAATGAAAATGAAACAACTTTTAGATAATGAAGATGATTTTCCGAATGTTACCTTGGTTGATGAAGGTGAAAAGTATCTTCACTATGAATTCAAAACCAAAATTGGAAAATTCATTGATGACGTAGAATTTATTTTTGACGAAAAAAATAAACAAATTCACTTTCGATCTGCCTCAAGAGAAGGATATGGAGATTTTGGAAAAAACAGAAGAAGAATGAAAATGATTCGAAAAATGTATGAGCGTTCAATAATTTCTAAGACTCCTGTATTTAAAAAATTATGAAAAAAAAAATTAGATGCTCATGGTGCCAAGGCGAAGATATTTATATCGATTATCACGATAAAGAATGGGGGGTTCCTATTCATGATGATCGGGAGTTATTTGAAATGTTGATGCTCGAAGGAGCACAAGCTGGATTGAGTTGGATTACTATTTTGAAAAAAAGAGATGGTTATCGAAAAGCGTTCGATAATTTTGATGCGAAAAAAGTGGCAAAATATACGGATAAAGAGTTAGAAGAATTAAGAGAAAATCCAGCTATTATTCGTAATAAATTAAAAATTGCCTCAGTAAGAACAAATGCAAAACTCTTCCTAGAAGTGCAAAAAGAATTCGGTAGTTTCGATAAATATATTTGGCAATTCGTTTGCGGTAAGCCCATTAAAAATAAATTTGAAAAAATGTCGGATGTCCCTGTAACTTCTACTGAAAGTGATGCTATGGCAAAAGGTTTAAAAGATCGAGGTTTTAAGTTTGTAGGAACTACGATTTGTTATGCTTTTATGCAAGCCTGTGGGATGGTGAATGATCATATCGTTAGTTGTCATAAATGGAAAGTGGTGGATAAAATGAAATGATTGTGGATATAAACTAATAATACTTAAACCAACTTTTGAACTTGAAAAATAATGAGATGTATTTTTCCGAAATAATTAAGCTGAAATTAATTTTATGGATTTCTATTCTATTCTATTTCTCCATGAATGGGCAAACTCAAAATATAGAGAGTGAAAGAGTTAAAGTAATAGAAACTTTACCGAAATACCCTGGAGGCGAGAAAGCTTTAATTAAATATATTCAGGATAATTTTAGGTATCCTCAAGTTGATAGAGAGAACCGTTTGACTGGGTTAGTTATTGTCAAATTTGAGATAGATACTTCAGGACAAGTGATAAATCCAAAAATTATTAAAGGAGGTACACTGACGATGAATGCTGAAGCATTAAGATTGGTTAGAGGATTTAAACGATTTGCTCCAGGGACCCAAAAAGGCAAAAAGGTGAAAACGTATTACCAGATACCGTTTACATTTAACTTGGATGATGGACAAGCATTAGATATTAGAAAAGTAAATATTGAAAAAATGATTGAGTCAGGATGGGGACTCGATATTTCGCTTCAGTCGAGTTGGTATTCTGGGGGAATCCAAAGTTATTTAGAGAGACCTATAGGCTTTGGAGTAGGAGTTTCGTTTTTTAAGAAAAGAAAGATGGTTGATTTTAAAATTAATTATCTATTCTCAAGGGTGAAAGAACGTTTTGTTTATGAAAATCTTTATTGGGAAAAAGGTCGTCAAGGTAATTTAGTAGAATTAGATGTAAATGGATGTTATAAGATAGTACGCAATAATAAATTGGATATTACACCATTTGTTGGATTGTCTTTAATGGGATATTTACCATGGAAGCCAGTCGAATTTCAGCCTGTAAAATCAATGTTTGGAATAAGTGGGAATGCTGGATTAATGTTTGACTTTAAGAGAAACTACCGAAGTTTTTCTAACGGAGAATACCATCACGAACTGATTCGAGTGAAAATTTCGATTACCTCGATTCTATTTAGAGAGGGTTATAAAGGTTCGCATTTTAGTATCGGAGTTGGTTATGGGTTAAACACTTTTAAAAACAAATAAATTGTATCAAACATAGTTCTTCTTTCTCGTCCCAATTGACCGATTACAAAAAGCATAAATTAATATAGCTGCAGAAAAAAAGAAAACAGATTTTAAAAAATCTTTTATTATAATATTATCACTTCCTCCTGATACCCAATACAAGAATGCTATCACCAAAAGAGTCCCTTCTTTTACAATAGGAAAAAATGTCCATGTTTTAATTCCTAACTTCACGTACTTGTCCTTCAAATAAATTTGATATAAAACAATGGCTTGGATAACAAAAATTATTGCAGCAAAATAATCTTGCTCCACGAGCATTTTTAGGCCATTTTTTAATAATAAAAATGAGATGTAAATAGATACAATTATGATATAAAACCTATTTTTATAAACAACTTCTTCCATGATATTTCAAAATTAATGATCCAATCTGCAAAGTACTTTTTACGTTTTAATCAAATGATTGAGGTGTAATTGGAAATAATTCTTTTAAATGAGAAGTGAATTTTACATCCATGGTTTTTCAGAATTCTCAATTTTGAATAAAATAAAATTCTTCATCCTTTTTGCTTTCTTTAACTCAATATAAGGAATCTTTACCGTTCCTGCTGCGGTGTAAAAAACTAAATTGCATAATTCTTTTCTTCGTTGGTAAATCCCTTGCTGAATTTCAATCCCTTGGATTTTAAACCATTTTAAAAGTGTTTCCGTCTTTCCAATAATCGAGGTAGAAATTCGTATCCCTTCATCGCTTACAAAATATTTAAAATTTCGTTGGTAAACCCAACTAATAAACAATACAATTGCTACCCAACTTATTGCCCAAAAATAATCGTCACTGGAGTTTTCCAAATATTTACTTAATAGAAAAAATCCAGCAGGTATTAATCCAAAATATAGAACTCTTCGATAAATTACTAATGGATGAATTACATGCTGTTCGAACGATAGTTGTGATTCCTCAGGGAAGTATGTAGCACGAACAGATGACAACTGCTCCTCGAAACAGCCAGGAATATAGATTGATTGTTTTCTAGCAATAGCAGTACTTGCAGCCTGACGAAGACTTATATCAAAAAGAGAAAAAATTTTTTTGATAGGGTTGGTTGTCCAACGTATCAATTGGATTTTTTGTATCGTTGCTGACTGCTCATTTCTTGTGAAAAGTCCAGAGATCACCTTAAACCCTATGGATGTTTTTATAAATCGTAGCTCATGATATCTAAATACTGTTCTAACTAAGGAGATTAAAAATGCAATAATAACAAAAGCTGGACCTATGGTTATCAAACCAATCAGAAGCGTATTTGAGCTGGATCCTAATATGCTGTCAATACCATCTTCCAATTTCCATCCAGTTATGTTTTCAATATAATCCATCGATGTAAACATAAATGCGAATACGATGGCAGCAGTCTTTAAATGATTTTGACTTACACCAATTTTGATCAAATCAATAGAGGATAAATGTAATAACTCCTCTTCTGGAGTTTCAATCTCCTCTTCAAGTTCTTCTGCAGAAAATAGGATGGGAGGTATTGATTTTTTTTGTGATAATAAAAATTCTCGGATTGCAATCGCTTTATCTTTTTTCAAAGCTGTAATCGATAATTCATTTCCTTTTGATCCTGCAGTATCAATTTCTAAACTGACCACATTGAAAAATTGATGTAAAATGTTTTCTTTGAAATTGATGGTTTGAATTCTATCAAATGGTACGTTGAGTTTTGTTTTTTGGAAAATTCCTTTTTCAATGATTAACTCATCGTCTTTAACATAATAGTAAAATTTGAAGTATAAAATAATCGATCTAATCGCTGAGGCTGCGGTAATTCCAATAATGACCAACGCAAAATAGGTATCCTTCGATTTAGTTGGGTTGAAAATTAAAGCAATAAAAATAGGCCAAGCCTGACTCAAAATAACTCGGAAAGATTTGAGTAAAATTAAAAAAATCGCAATAGACGATTGTCTTCGTGGCTCCAATAAAAAGTCTAAATCATTCTTCTTCGTCATACCGAGATTGTCCTGTGGTTTTGATTATATAATTTTTTAGTACTTGCGCATGATCACCTCGCAAACCATCAATACTTAAGTCACTACCATTACCTCCTGCGGTATAAATTTCTAGGGTTTTTAATTTGAAAAATCGCTGAATTGGTCCAGCTTTTATTTCGCAATGTTGCACTCGATTAAAAGGGATGGCAGTTTGTTGTCGATTGATGACACCTTTTATGTGAACAATATCTTTTTCTCGCAAAGCATAACCTTCGATATTATAACCCATTTTTGTTAGGGTAAAGGAAAAAATAGCCCACGATACCCAAAATATTAAAAGACCATTTCCCAAGCGAGGGTGGTCTATTATTAATGGTTGAGTCCGTAAGTATAAAATAGTGGCCAACATTATTAAAAAGAAAATAGAACTGCTGATATACTTTACTTGAACGTGTGCAGGGTCAAGTTTTTGAAAGTTAATTTCATCAATCGAAGGAAGTTCTGCTATATTGATTTGACTATTTTGAAAAATCATAATTTGGATTTATTTCTAAATGGCTCTATGCATAACAAATATAAAAATCATAATTTGGAAAGTTAGAGAAAATAAAAAGTAGTTGATCACAGATTTTTTAGTAATATTTTTACCAGTTCTTCTTCAGCGGGTTTTTGAGGGAAAATTACATTTTTTATACCTATATTTTCAAGTGCTAGAGCCGTTGTTTTTCCGATAGCAAATACTTTTTGACCTTTCTTCAATTGATAGTTTTGGAAGAAAACTTTTGCATTCATTGGACTCATAAAAAATAAATAATCCATCAATGGGATACTAAAATATTCTTTTGGGGAATTTTTATAAACTATCAAATCTAGTGCAGAGATTTGATTACCGATAAGTCGTTGAATACTACGCTGAGAGTTTTCAGCTCTGGGAAAAAGGACCTTTTTGCCTGTTGCTATTTTTGAAAAAGCTGGAGTTGTTGTTTCTGCATCTCCAGTTCCCACAAAATGGCACGTTGTAAATTGCATAATGGTCTCTGCTGTTTTTTCTCCAAAGCTTGCAAATTGGATTTCTTTTGATAAAGGAATATTGTTTTTCTTAATATGGTTAAAAAAAAATTGAACACCATTTTGACTATAAAAAAATATCCAATCTACTGATGGTATTTTCTCAAATGGAATTAGTTCTAATTGGAGTAAGGATTCACCCCAAACTTCAAATCCTGCATTTTCCAATTTTGTTTTGAAGATGCTACTTGAATCTAGCTTTTTTGAAATGAATATTTTTTTCACAAATTCGATTTTAAGCTAACTGTATACTATCTCCAATTTTAACTTCTCCTCCTTGGATAACCATAGCTGTAATCCCCCCATGGCCTCGCATGGCATTATAACCGCCCTCACCAAAATTAGTTTCCATCTGAGAGCATGGATGGCAAGCTCCAGTCATTTCCAAAATTACATCATTTCCGATTTGGAATTTCATATTTTTCAAAGCAATTAAATTGATTCCTGAAACAACAATATTTCGGCGAGTCAAAAGTGGATCAATTTTATCCTTTTTAAGTATTGAAGCTACTGTTTGTAAATGTTCAGCTTGAATTAAAGTTACCTGCCGTTTTCGACTACTACCTTTATAATGATCTCCTTCCAAACCTTTTTCAACAGAAATCTTGACATTTTTCAAAAAAGAAGGAAGTATTTTTCGCTCAGGTCTAATGCTGATAAATTCAATTTTTCCCACCTGTGGCATGGATCGTAATAATTTTTTCATGTTAGACATAGGTAATAATTTCTACAAACTTAACTCATTTTAATTTTTTATAAAAATGAAGTTGGTTAAGAAATTACGACATCAAGAAAAAATGGCACATTTTTTCCATTAGGTAACTAGTTATCCCTTTAGCTAAAATTTTTACAATGAGAAAATTAATTATTCTTTTCCTTTTTTCTCTCCCCACATTATTAAATGCCCAATTAGAATTAGGTTTTCGAGCAGGACTTAACATGTCCGAAGCAGATGATTTAAGAGCTACTAATGGCGATTTGATTAAAGCTGCTCAACTTAATGGAATTAATGCGGGGGTATTTGCTAAATTCCAAATAGGATCAATTATAGCATTACAACCTGAGGTAACTTTTTCTAAAAAAGGTTTTGTAACTTCTTGGGATAATTCCGACAGTTCATCTATGTTGAATACAAGTTATTTGGATATGCCATTGATGATTGAAGCTGGTTTGGCAATAGGAAAACGATTCAGAATATTTGCAAATGCTGGACCAAATGTAAGTTATTTAATCAAAGCTGAGGAAGAATTTTATGATTCGATGAATGGAGAAACGACTAAAACTGCATTTAACTTTGATGTAGAATCTTTCGAACGTTTAGATGTTGGTGTCAATTTTGGAGGAGGTATTTCTTTGCGAACCAGGCGGTGGAAATACACATTAAATGCTCGATATAACATGGGGTTAAAAGAAATTATGTCTAATAAGGATGCGATGAGTTTTGTAGAGAATGCTAAATATCGGGTAACAAATATTTCTTTAGGTATTTCTTATTTCGTTTTTGGTGGAAGGCTTTAAAGATCACATGGGATAACCAAGTTAAATAGTAAGTATTATAAGTTGAGTTGTAATTGTCTCAAAGGACTTAAACTACTGTAATATTGGAAATTAATGATTATTCCACCACAAAGTGGTATCCAAATCCTTTAAGGGTAATGATTTTTAAGCTAGAATCTTTTTTTAATAATTCTCGCAATTTGGTAATGTAAACATCTAAATTGCGAGAATTATAAATCGAATCATCGTCCCATACTTCTACTAAAATATCTTTTCTTTTCACTGATGTATTTTTATTTTTACAAAAAATATGGAAGAGTTGTGCTTCTCGATTTGACAACTTTTTTATGTGGTCTCCAAAATGCAATTCAAACTTCTTTGGGTGAAAAATATATTTGCCTAATTCGATTGAATTATTTTGATTTTTTGATTGAAAATTCGGTTTGGTTAAATTTAGAATATTATTGATTCTAACAATCAATTCTTCCATGCTAAATGGCTTTTTGATATAGTCATTTCCACCAGATTCAAAGCCTTTTAAAATATCTTTTTGTTGGTTTTTTGCGGTTAGATAAATAATAGGAAGTTGAGGATGAGTTTGACGTAATTCTGAACCAATTGTAAAACCATCTTTATAAGGAAGCATCACATCTAAAATACAAATTTGAGGCTCAAAAGATTCCACTGTAGCTCGTATTCCACGACCATCCAACAACATTTTCACATTGAAGTCCCGACTCTCTAGGCTTTCTCTGACGATCTTACCTAAAAAAGGTTCATCTTCTACGTATAGGATTTTTATTTTATTCATAATTTATGGGAAGAGATATAGTAAAAGAAGTTCCTTCATTGATTTGGCTATCTACCTGAATGTCTCCATGGTGCTTTCTAATGACTCCTGCAACATAACTCAATCCTAATCCATAACCTTTTACATCATGTAAATCTCCTTGCGGAACTCTGAAGAATTTATTGAAAATTTTAGTTTTTGAATGAGGTGCAATTCCTATACCTCGGTCTTTAACGACAAGCTTTAATTGGTTATTTTTTTTCTTTAATGATAACTCAATTACAGGCTTGTTTTTACTGTATTTTAGTGCATTGTCGATTAGGTTGTAAACTACATTGGTCAAGTGGATTTTATCACCTTTGATAAAAAGAATAGTACTTTCTGATTGGAAATTTATAGAAGCTGAAAATTTTTCAAATTGCAGTTTCATTGACCTCAAGACATTTTCAACTAATTCATTCATATCAAAAGTTTCGAGTTTTAATTCAGGTTCTTTTTTCTCAAATAATGACATTTTTAAAACCTTATCAACAAGTATACTGAGTCTTTGTAATTCATGCTTAGAAATATTAATATATTCTTCTGTTCGATCTGGGTTTTGTAACGCATTAAAATTACTAAGTGCTTCCAACGCAACTCCAACGGTTGTGATTGGAGTTTTCAATTCATGGGTGATATTACTGATGAAATCGTTTTTTAATTCTGTTAATCGGCGTTGTTTTTCCAAATTTTGCCACATGATGAAAAACGATAAAAGGATAACACTAAAAAGAAAAATGGAAAAGAAGAGTTGTGGTAATATTTTATTAAGAATATAGCCTTTGTAGTTATCGAAAGATATGGCATATCTATTTTGACTCAAGATGTCAAGATGAGAACTTGAAAAAAAGCTGTCTTTGGGATGTTTTCCATTCTTTAAAATGACTAAGTCGTAAGGACTTGGAAAATCTGATAGTGATATAAGTTTAGCTAATTTCTTTTCTAATAATTTTTGTTTGCTATTTGGTTTTAAAACTGAATTATCTTTTTGAGATAAAGAGGTATCACTTGCCATCCACATTGCAATTGAACCAAAACTTTTTTCTTCAGATTCTTGTCGAAAATTTGAACGTATGTCTAGATTTAAGTCAATCGACATATTCTTATCTAGAACTTTCATTTCTTTAGAAGTCGAAAAAATAGAGTTGAAAATTTGATTATCAGGTTGATCCAATACCTTATATCTTCTTGCTTGTGATTCTTTAGTACTCGGTATTATAGAGGTATCCAAAATAATTTTCAAAAAAAGCGAATCTTCAATACTTCTTACCGCATCTTCAAAAACTAGATCAGCTTTTTCTCTTAAATCGTCTTTTTCATTTTGGTAAATATTTTTCAACCAAAAGACCTGAAATAGTAGCAGCAAAAACATGCTACCTGAGGCAAAGAGAAAAGAGAGTTTATGATTTTTCCATGAATTCATAATTCAAAATTAAGTGAATTAATTCAGGAAACCTCGATTCATTAACCTTAATTAACTTTAAATAAAGGTTGATTAACTTATTCAGTTATCTGGATGATCTAAATTTGCCTTTGTAATAAATATTTAATAAAAACTGTTTCCAAGCGATGGTTTAGGAACTACAAACTTTTAAAGAAAATGAAAAAACTAATAATTGCATTAATGATCTTTCTACCTTTTTTGATGACAGCTCAATTAGAGGGAATTATCCAATATGAAGAAACAATAGCATTAAATATTGAACTCCCTGAAGGAATGGAGGAATTTGCCTCTCAGATTCCAAATTCTAAAAAAAGTAAAATGGAATTAATCTTTACCGAGAATGCAGGACTATACCAATCTGCAAAAAATAACGATGATTCAAGAGATCTAACACCATTAAGTGAGGATGAAGTAGGGATGGTCCAAATGAAATTTGAAATGCCTGAAAATAAAACTTTTACTAATATTGCTGATGGAACCATGGTTGAGAAACAAGAGATTATGGGAAAGAAATTCTTGATTTTGGGAGATGTAAAAAAATATAAGTGGAAACTAACTGGGGAGCAAGAGAAAATATCAGGATATGTTTGTCAAAAAGCTACCTTCCAAGATGAGGAGGAAAACCTGGTAGCTTGGTTTACATCTTATATTCCAGTAGCGACTGGACCTGGAAGTGTTTCTGGTTTGCCTGGAATGATTTTAAAATTAGATATAAATGCTGGTGAAATGGTTGTTGTGGCTACTAATGTAGAACTCAAGAAAGTGGAGGAAAAGTTAATCAAAGCACCGAAAAAAGGAAAGAAAGTTACTAAGGAGGAGTTCAAAAAAATTCAAGAAGAAAAGATGAAAGAGATGAAAGAAAAATTTGGTGGACAAGGAAATGTAATCATTCAACAGTTTTAAAAAATCTTGATTCTGTTTAATTTCAGGTGAATCTATAATTACAACTGAAATAGGACTATTAGTACAAAGTTAATAATCATATATACTTGGAGTGAGTAAGAAGTTATTCAATTTTTCCAGATAACTATTTCACTCTAAGTTTCTTTTTTATTTCAAAATAAAAATTAAATGAATTTTAGATTAATATGCGTAGGGTTCCTCCTACAGCTTAGCTTAGGTTCCTTTGCCCAAAAAGTAAATATTCAAGGATTTTTATCAGATACACTGAGTGATCCATTAATTAGTGCGACCGTTGTTCTATTGAATCCTCAAGATTCAACGATGGAGTATTTTGCAATAACTTCAGTATCAGGAAAGTTTAATATACAAGGAGTTAAACCAGGTAAATATATTTTTCAAGCTTCTTACTTGGGATATGAAAGTATTTTTAATCCCATTGACTTGACCTCCTCCTCTGAAGTTTTGCAGATGGGAAATTTAATGCTCAAAGCAGAACAGAAAATGTTGGGAGAGGTGACGGTTGAAGGAGAACGAATCCCCATTTTGATCAAAAAGGATACAGTAGAGTATAATGCTGGTTCATTTCAAGTGAAACCCAATGCTGCGGTAGAAGATTTACTCAAAAAACTACCTGGTGTAGAAGTGAGCAAGGATGGTAGTATCAAAGCACACGGAGAGGCAGTGAAATCAATAATGATTGATGGGAAAGAGTTTTTTGGAAATGATCCAAAAATTGCCAGTCAAAATTTGCCTGCTGATGCAATTGATAAGGTACAAGTCTTTGATAAAAAATCTGAAATGGCAGACTTTACTGGAGTTGATGATGGAGTGACAAATAAGACGATCAATCTTAAATTAAAAGATGGTAAAAAGAAAGGATATTTTGGAAATGTGACTGGCGGCTACGGATCTGATAATCGATTTGAAGGTAAAATGAACTTAAATCGATTTAATAAAAAATCTCAACTTTCTATTTTGGGGAGAGGAAATAATATCAACCAACAAGGGTTTTCTTTTAAAGATTATTTGACTTTTGCTGGTGGGCTCCAGAATGTCATGATGGAAATGGAAGGAGATGATAGGGAAATGGTATTTGATGAAAATAGTGGACCAATTCCTTTTGATACAGGACAACCTAATTATGGATTTACCACTTCTGGTTCGGGAGGAGCCAATTTTAATTATGATTTTTCTAAAAAAACTGAGTTTTCGGGGAGTTACTTTTTTAGCCATGCTAATAAACGGGAAGAAACAGAATCTATCCGTCAAAACTTCCTAGGGAATGAAGTTTTTCTTTCTAATCGTACTCAAGATCAAACTAGAAAAAATAACGCTCATCGCTTGAATATGAAGTTGAGAAGCAAAATAGATTCTAATCAAATATTGACTTTGAGATCTAATTTTACTTTCAGTGATGGAGTTTTTCAGCAAGTTTTAAATAATCGTGTGTTTAATGTTGATAATGATTTACAAAACTCGAATTGGAACAATAATAATAATGAAAATCAGAGTTGGAATGCGAATGCTGGCTTATCTTATTTATTAAAATTTAATAAAAAAGGAAGGTCATTAGCTACAAGTTTGGGGGTAGGATATCAAGATAGAAAAAGAACCAATGGGGTGACATCTATTAATTCATTTTTATTGAATGAACCCAATACTTCTTTTGTAGATAGCTTAAATCAAATCCAAAATGAATCAGGAAATCAGTTTGATTATTCTTTACAAATCGCCTACACAGAGCCAATTGGAAAAAAAGGATATTTACAATTTCGATATAATCGAAGAAATTATTCTAACGATTTAGTAAAAGACTTTTTTGATATTCAGAACGAAACCAGAAATCGAAATGTTTTTTTAAGCAATGCTTACCAAAGAGGTTATACTTATGATCGACCCGGGCTTACTTTTAAAATGAATCGAAAAAAGTATATTTTTTCTGCCGGGGCTGATCTTCAATATTCAAAGTTAAAAGGGGAAATTTCAAACGCAGAGACCCCAATCGTTAAAGATTTTTGGGCAGTACTACCGAGAACTAATTTTGACTTTGATTTATCTAGTAGAAGTTCTTTTGGTATTAAATATAGAACTAGCATCAAGGAGCCATTATTGGAACAATTACAGCCAATAGTGAACAACATTGACCCCTTGAATTTATACATCGGAAATACAGATTTGAAGCCTGCATACCGTCATAAAATATCACTCAATTACGATTTATTTGATCGGTTTAATTTTAGAAGCTTATTTGCTTCAATCAATTCTACTTTTACAAAGGATAAAATTTCCAATTCAAGAAGTATCGATTCCTTATTCGTTCAAACAACGCAACCAATTAATGTAGAAAATGAATGGGATACTCAGGGTTTTATTTCTTTTGGTACACCATTAAAATTTATGAGAAGCAAAATGAATTTGACCCTCAATGGAAATTATAATAAAGGAATTTTATTTTTGAATAATGTTGAAAACCAATCTGATCGGTGGAATACTTCTGTTGATTTTAATATTGAAAATAGAAGAAAAAAAGTTGTAGATGTATTGTTTGGAGTAAATTGGAGTTATAATCAAACTCAATATTCTATCAATAAAAGTTTTAATCAAGCTTTTAATTCTATTAATTATTATACAGATTGGAGCCTGTCTTTGAAAAAAAATTGGACAATAGGAACTTCGTTTGATTACACTCTTTATCAAGGAGATGGTTTTGAAAATCAACGTCAAATACCTATTTGGAATGCTTCTGTTTCTAAATCGATAATGAAAAATAGAGGAACAGTAGAATTGGTTGCAAGAGATTTATTGAACCAAGGGATAGGAATTGATCGGAGAAGTTCGTTGAACTATATTGAGGATATAAAAATAAAGTCCTTGGGAAGATATTTGATGTTGTCCTTCTCTTTTTCATTGAACAAGTTGGGAGAACAATCTCCTAGTGGCAATATAATTGAAGTGGGAGGACGGCGACGAAATTAATGCACCATAAAATAATTATATTAAATATATTATTTTATTTAATAATACTTGAATAGTAATAAAAAATTCTTTATTTTCGTATTGAAACTTATTAGAATTATTTATCATTCAAATTTATCCTCCATGAACATTGTGAAAAAAATCCGTCAAGGCGTCAAAGTACGTTTTACGGAAAAAGGGAAAAATAAAATTTCTCGTAATCAACACCAATTGGCAACTAAGAAATCTAAAAGTCGGGAGTTATATACCGATAATGAAGATTTAGGTTTTTGCTAAAAAAAAGGGTGGAACATCGAAAGATGTTTCACCCTTTTTTTTAGCATTGATTTTATAACTTCTTGAGAAAGAAATTTTGTTGTCAGAATTGATATTAGAATCTGATTTTCGAAAAGATATAGTCAATTCAAAATGGTTAATAAATATTAAGCTATTTAACTCTAATGTCAAGGCTTTATTCATAGTACTGGTATAGAATGTATCCTCTTACTTGTGACTAATTCTGTTTTAATCTTTGGTTAATCTTTATCGATAAAAAATAACCGGAAAGTATTCTCCCTTTTTAAAAAGAACTTTCCCTCGCGGCAATCTCAAAAACGCATCAGCATCTACTAAATTCGCTAAGTCTCCAGATCCATTTCCATCAATAGGCATCGCTAAAATTTGCCCTTGATCATTGTATGAGATTTTCACTTGAAGATAGTATACTAAGTCAGGTTTGAAATTGGTATCACGTTGCAAAATGGCTGTAGGAGAAACGGATTCAGGAAGTTGCAAACACTTTTTGAGCCAAGGCACAAAATAAATCTGAGTACACATAAAGGATGACACTGGATTACCTGGTAATGCAAAGACAGTTGCACCCGTCGGTGCCTTTCCAAACCAAAAAGGTTTCCCAGGACGTTGCTTTACTTTGTGAAAAAGTTTTTGAACGTTCAACGAATTTAATGCTTCTGGGAGGAAATCAAATTTCCCTTTAGACACGCCTCCACTAATGATGACGATTTCGTATTGTTCTAGAATAATGTCGAGTTCTTTTATAATTTCGTCAATGTTATCATTTAAATGAGCTGTGTCCGCAGTTATGCCATGGTATTTTAAAGTGGCTTTTAACCTATGAACATTTGACTTTCGAATTTGATAGGCTAATGGTTTTTCGTCAATTTCTACTAGTTCATCACCAGTAGAAATGATGATTATTTTTGGCAAACGTGTAACTTTTAATATCGATTTTCCCACGGTTGCAGCGACACCAATCTCTGCTGGTGAAATTATTTTACCTGCGGTGACTATTTTGGAATTTTGTAATCGATCTTCTCCTTTGTGGTGAACATTTTGTTTGTTTCGGATACTATCTAACAATACATTTACAATGCCATCCTTAATGTCCAAGTCTTCGTAACGAATAACTGTATCTGTATTGTTAGGCAAAATTGAACCTGTCATCACTTCCAAACAGTGATCACTATTTTGCAAGGTCATCTGTGGTGAACCAGCTGGTGCCACACCTTCTATTTTGAAAACACGATTGCCTTTTTCAAAACTTTGATATTGAAAAGCAATACCGTCCATTGTCACACGATGATAGGGTGGTAAGTCTCGATCAGCAAAAAGATCTTCTCGTAGGACTCGACCAACCGCTGATTTAAATGAAATTTCTTCAATACCAAAATCATGTATTGTTTTGGCTATAATATCTTGTGCTTCTTCTACTGTAATCATGTGGAAAATGGGATTATTATGAGAATCAAAATTAAAATTCATTTAAAAAATATCTTTCAAAAATAGAAAAAGATTTTTCGGAAATCATATTTTTACAATAATGATTGAATTAAAAAATATAAAATCTCATTTTCCTATTTTTTCATGCCATTCTGATTTGGTTTATTTAGATAATGCTGCAACTACTCAAAAACCACAATCAGTTATCGAGGCCATTTCTAATTTTTATAAAAAGGAAAATACAAATATTCATCGTGGGATTTACCCTTTAGCTGTGTCTACTTCCCAAAAATATGAGGCAGTTAGGGTAAAGATCGCTCAATTTTTAAATGCAAATGATCCTGAGGAAATAGTTTATACAAGTGGAACAACTGCAAGTGTAAATTTGGTAGTTCATTCATTCTTAAGGCCTCAATTGAAAATGGATGATGAGGTGATTATATCAGCTATGGAGCATCATGCGAATTTAATTCCATGGCAAATGGCTTGTAAAGATGTAGGTGCTCACCTTAGAGTGATTCCCATGAATCGGTTGGGGGAATTAGATTTAAAGGAGTTTGGAGAGATGTTGACAACTAAGGTGAAAATGATCGCGGTTACTCATATTTCTAATTCACTTGGATCTATTAATCCTATAGAGGAAATGATTGATATGGCACATCAAAAAGGTATTCCAATTTTGGTAGATGGAGCACAAAGCGTTGCACATTATCCAATTGATTTGCAAGGGTTAGATGTAGATTTTTTTACATTCTCGGGACATAAACTTTTTGGACCAACTGGCATTGGTGTTTTATATGGAAAGAAACAATATTTAGATAAAATGCAACCCATTCAGTTCGGGGGAGGTATGATAAAAAATGTTACATTTGAAAAATCGATTTTTTCAGAGGTACCTCAGTTATTTGAGGCAGGAACTACCAATATTTCAGGGGTAATTGGATTGGGTGCTGCGATTGATTACGTGAATGAATTAAATCGAGACGAGGTGTTAGGTTTTTTGAAAAGAATGGAAAATAACTTGACAAGTAAGTTGTTGGAAGTCGATGGTTTAAGGATAATTGGGCAAGCGAAAAAAAAGTCTGCAATTGTCTCTTTTTCGATGGAAAGTATTCATCCACATGATATTGCAACATTTTTAGGTGCAGAAAATATTGCAGTTCGAGCAGGACATCATTGTACTCAACCTGTTATGGATTTTTTCCAGCTCCCAGCAACTACTAGAGTGTCTTTTTCCATTTATAATCAAGAAGAAGAAGTTGATTTTTTTGTAAAAAAAATAAAAGAAATTAAACAGTTTTTTGGATGAATGAACGATTGAAAGGATTGTATAAAACAATTATTTTGGAACATAATAAAGAACCTTTTTTTTTTGAAAAGAATGAAAAAGCTACCTATGGTTTAAAAGCATATAATCAAATTTGTGGTGATCGTTTTGAGTTATATTTTGATGTTAAAAATGGTTTAATTAGTGATTTAACTTTTCATGGTTTTGGTTGCGCGATCTCAAAGGCTTCAACGTCTGTCCTAGTAAAAAATTTAAGAGGAAAAGATTTTATGGAGGCTTTGTTATTTTGCCGGAGTTTCCTATCTGTTGCTAAAAATGATGAAGGATTGGATGAAAAGTTAGGAGAAGAATTAGAGGCTTTTTCAGCTGCAAAGGAGTTTCCGGGAAGATTAAAATGTGCGACTTTAGCTTGGGATGAAATGATAATATTTTTAGAGAAAAATATCACCAAATAAATGTAGTGTTAAGTTAAGATTGAAATCAAAAATGACTAAAGGAAATGTTGATCCTAATTCTAGCTTGACTTAAAAAACAAAATTTGTTTAAGAATTAAAAAATAAGAAAAATGACTATTAATATTTTAGCATTTGGTATTGCAAAAGATATCATTAATGGTTCGACACTTGGATTAGAAATTCAAAATGGTACTACGGTGGGCGATTTAAAAATGGAGTTGATTGCTCAATTTCCTGATTTTGAAAAACTAAGATCGTTGGTGATTGCGGTGAATGAAGAGTATCAAGAGGATGGTTTTATTTTGAGTGAAAAAGATGAGATTGTGATTATTCCGCCAGTAAGTGGAGGATAATAATTGTAATTCCTTTTTATATATGAGTTAAGTGTGATTTCGCAGAATAAAAATTAGAGTAATGAAACGGTTTAGGTTAACTTTTCTCTTGTTTCTCTGAGCTACTTAATTAATTTTTAAATTTAGAATTTGATTTTTACGTGGCGAATCTTTTTTAAGAATTGATTGAGAAATTTGCTAAAGTATCAAAAAGTAATTTTAAAACTGAGAGTATAATAGATGGTTTTGGTAAAAATTTCGAAAAGGTAAATACTATGATTGATATTAAAATTAAGGATTCACCAATCTATCCACACGATTGTATTGATTTCGTTGCTGATGAAGGTACTGGAGGAAGTACTGTTTTTATCGGAACAGTTAGAAATCAGACTAAGGGGAAAAAAGTTATACGGCTTGAGTTTGAATCATATGTTCCGATGGCAATTTCTGAAATGAGGAAAATTGCGGAACAAGCTAGTGAGCGTTGGTCATGTACTAAGGTTTCAATTCATCATCGAGTAGGTGTATTGGCGATTGGTGAAGTTGCTGTGATTATTGCTGTGGCGACTCCTCACCGAAAATCAGCCTTTAAGGCATGTGAATATTGTATTGATACATTGAAAGAAACAGTACCGATTTGGAAGCGAGAATTTTTTGAGGATGGTGATGTATGGGTAGCGGCGCACCCATAAAAAATGGTGTGCGGTTAATAATTGTTAACCGTTCACCATTTTTTACTTAATCTTATTTTCGAAGAATTACATCTCCTTTATAAATTTCAACTATCCCATCGATAAACTCTATTTCAGCATAATAAACGAAGACATTTGGATTTAATTTTTCTCCTTTAAAAAATCCATCCCAGCCATGATCAGGTGTGTTAGGTTGAAAATCTTCATCCGTAAATACGAGTTCTCCCCATCGAGTAAATATCTGAAATTTGTTTACTTGTTTTATCATCAAGTCATTGGCGTTGATATAGAATATATCGTTGAAGCCATCATCATTTGGAGTAAATGCATTTGGAATAAATATATCC
Organism: Saprospiraceae bacterium; assembly: GCA_029251525.1. GTDB lineage: Bacteria > Bacteroidota > Bacteroidia > Chitinophagales > Saprospiraceae > CAJQQY01. Next base: position 132,524 of record JAQXDE010000055.1, read on the forward strand.
CTTGGCTTTTCAACGTTGACAATAATATCGGTAGTAGTTTTACAACCATTTAAATTGATGACTGTAAAAGTATATAAAGAGGTGTTATATGGGTTGGCGATAGGGTTTAAACAATTATGACAATCAAGAGAATCTGAACTAGTCCAATAGAGGGTGTCAATCGCATTAGATGGATAATTTATTTGCGGTAACAACGTATAATCTTCACCTAATTCAATTGTGACGCTTGCTGGTAATTCTACAATTAATTCTGGTATGTCAAGAATAGTGATTTCTTCAGAATATTGACAACCTTGAGCATCCTCAATTAAAAGATTATAATTCCCTGATTCTAAGGAGTTAAAATTGGGGTTATTTGTAAATGGTTGATTATTTATGGAATAAAGGTAAGGTGCAATTCCACCAATGATGTTATTGATGATAACACTTCCTTGATCTCCAAAGCAAGGAGGTTGGTTAATTAAGAAATCTGCACTCGTTAAAATGTTAGTATTTTCATTGACTATAGTACTTTCTATCGTGGTGCAACCATTGATTGTATTTGTAATTTCTAAGATATAAATTCCTGTTTGTGATACTGTTGTGTTGAGCTCATTTGTGTTACCTGTGATGATACCATTTGAAGTAGTCCACTGGTAATTAAAGTTATTTCCAACAGAGGAATTACCTGCATCTAATGAGACTGAAAAAGTGGTACAGTCAAATTCATCAGCAGGAGAAATGATTGCAATAGGAGGTGTGATATCTTCTGAAACAATAATTTCTTCAGAAACTTCACAGCCATTTACATTATTTAAGATAGTCAAAATAAAGGATCCTGGCTGGCTGATAGTTGGAGTTAAAGTAGTAGGATTTTGAATTGTTCCAAGGCCAGTCCAAAGATATTCGAATTCATTTCCAATCGATGAGTTTGTTGCATTCAAGTCAATAGAAGTAACTATACAGGTCAATATATCTGGATTTTCAAATTCAATATTTGGAAAACTATTATCTTGTGTAATATTGACTGAAGCTGATTCAGAGCAACCATTTAAAATGTCCGTCACGGTTAAAACTAATGTTCCTGCTTCATCAATTTGCGGATTTTGATCAGTTGAAATTAAGATATTATTCAATTTCCATTCGTATGTTACATTGCCAATTGGAGTTGAATTACTTCCATCAACTACTAAGCTAGTTTGATCGCATGATAAATTCAAATTAGTAATTGCATCTATTAATGGGGTAGGAGTTGTTGTATTTTCTTCCACCAAAATTTGTTGCGTAGCTGTACAACCGTTATCATCATCAGTTGCAATTAATTGAAATAAGCCAATATCATTCACTTGGACAGTTGAAGATGTACTAATAGGAATTCCCGTTGGATCAAACCATTCGTAAGAAGTAGCTGCTGAAATGACAGCGTTTAATTCGACTTCGAGATTTGCGCATGTCAATATTCCATCAACAGCAGGTAATGCATTAGGAGTAGTAAAATCCTCTGTTATCTCTATGCTCGTTGAAGCATTACAGCCATTGGTAATGTCGGTAACGATCAAGTTGTAAAGACCAATTTCAGTTGCGTTATAATTAAAATCATTACTTACGATTATACCAGTGGGATCAAGCCATTCGTATTGAAAATTACTTCCGGTACTAGAATTAGTTGCATTGATTTCGTAAAAAAATTGATTACAGGTTAAGATACCATTATCATTTGTTCCAGCAGTAGGAGCTGTCAAATCATCTTCTACCAAAACAGAAGTTGAAGAAACACAACCATTTGCTAAGTCAGTTATATTTAAAATGTAATTACCTGATTGTGAGATATTAATGGTTGGATTGATTCCTATTTGTTGCCCTACACCATTATACCATTGATAAGAAAGTTGTCCTATCCCTAAAGATGTAGAACCAATTAAATCAATATTTTCTTGTGTACATGTAATTAAATTTGGAGGAGAAATTATAGGTGTAGGTAAGTCGGTATATTGAATTACTTCTACTTCCGAAAGATCCGTACATCCATTAATATTATTGGTAACTGTCAATGTATAAACTCCAGGTTCAGAAGTATTTAACATAGGCGAAATTCCTATTGGTATTCCACTAGGGGAAAGCCATTCGTAATCATAATCTAAACCCAAATTGGAGTTACTTCCATCTAATGTAACCGTTGATGTATTGCAATCTATAGTATCATTTTGTCCTGCATCAGAAAAAGGAGGCTCAATATTTTCTTCTACTAAAAATGAGGTGGAAGCCGAACAACCATTACTTTGGTCGATAACTAAAAGTCCATAATCCCCGATGATAGTTGCATCGATATTTGTTTGATCAATAATTGAAACACCATTTGGAGCAGTCCATTCAAAGTCTAAAAATCCAATTCCTATTGATGTAGAAGCGTCTAAATTTACAGCACTGTTGATGCAAGTAAGTATACCATCATTTGTAATAATTGGAGTTGGCAAATTATTATCTAATGCAACAATTGTCGAAGAAGTATCCGCACAACCATTTTGTGTATCAGTTACAATTAAATAATAAGTATCTTCCACTGAGGCATCTAGTATAGAATTATTGCCTAATAAAATTCCTGCAGAATTTATCCATTGATAATCCGTGGTATTGCTGTTAGTAGAGTTGGTTCCGTCAAGCTGGACGGATGATGTAACACAATTAAGGGTAGCATTATTTCCAGCGGTAGAAATAACATTGGTAATATTTTCATCAACAGTCACTACTTCAGATGAAGAACAACCATTAGCATTATTGGTAATTATGAAATTATAATTTCCACTTTGATTTACTTGGTAGGAAATGTCGTTGGATAAAAATCCACCCATGTTATTTTGCCATTCATAGATTATATCTAAACCACTAGTACTTCCAGTTCCATCTAAAGTTGATACAGGTTGATCGCAAGTTATTATTTCAGAATTCGTTATGATTTGAGGAGCAAAAGTGTCTTGGCTAATTGTAACTGATGTTATGGTTGAACAACCGTTGGTATTATTAGTTACGGTTAAAGTATATTCACCAATCTCTGAAACGTCAAGGTTTGAGGTCGTAGATAATATACCATTTCCATTTGTGTCTGACCAAGAATAAATAATTTCGTTTCCAATACTTGATCCGGTATTTTGTAATAAGATATTTTCATCAATACAATTCAAAACATCTGTATTCAAATCTATAACTGCCAAAGGGGAATTTCCATCTTGGATTACTTCTATAGAATCTATATTGAAGCATCCTGTTGTACTGTTAGTCACAATTAAAGTATAGAGCCCAGGTTCTGAAACATTAATAATTGATCCACTTCCTGGTGATAAATTATCAGAATCAAACCATTCATAATTAATATTTACTCCAGAGGATGAACTACTTCCATCTAAGGTTGATTGTAATTCTGTACAGGTTAATTGAGAAGGAGTTTGCAAAATTACTGTAGGTTCAGTTAAGTCTTCTACGACAACTACATCTGTTGAGGAGGAGCAGCCAGTTGTATTGTCAGTTACCACAAAGGTATAAGTACCTGATTGAGATGTATTTATAGAAATATTTCCCCCTAAAGATGCATTCTGATTATCTAACCATTCATAGGTAATATCTGTACCTATACTTGAACCAGTTCCATTCAAGGTAACATCTACATTAGCACATGTCAAATCTCCATCTGAAATTGCAGTTACGGTTGGTACATTGGTGTCTTGAGTTATGATAACTTCATCACTTGCTGAGCAGTCATTTACAGTACTCGTCACTACTAATGTGAAGGTATCGGAAGATGAAACACTAATCATATTTCCAGAACCGATATTCGTGTTATTTGAATTAAACCAATCGTAAATAAATCCTCCTTGGCTTGAGTTACTTCCATCTAAGGTGATCGAGGAAGCAGTACATGAAAGGATGCCTCCAGTTCCAGCATCCGCATTTGGAGGAGTGATGTTTTGATCAATAGTTACAGTTGAAGTTTGTGAACAACCATTTGTATCATCAGTTACAATTAAATTATAAGTATCAGGTATTGATACATTTAATAAAACATCATTGCCTAAACTGTCACCCATTAAATTTTGCCACTCATAGGAAAAATTGGCACCTGTACTAGAATTACTTCCATTTAAAGTAATATCTAAAACATTACATGTTAAGCTTGACATTGCACCAGCATCAGCAATAGGTAAATTACTATTTCCTGAAACGATGACATCATCTGATGAGGAGCAACCTGTTGTTAGGTTTGTAACAACCAAAGTATAAGTGCCAGTAATTAGAGTATTAAATGTTGTTCCTGTTTCCACTTGCATTCCAGTTGCATCTTGCCAAACTAATGTGAAGTTTGTTCCATTATCTGAACTACTCCCATCCAATGTTGCGGTTAAATTAGAACAATTTATTATGAAATCTGACCCTGCATTTGAATTAGGTAAAGCGTTGTTTTCAGAAACGATCGCGTCGTCTGTTGCTGAACAACCTGTTGTTGTGTTGGTTACAACTAGTGTGTAAGTTCCTACAACTGAAGTATTTAAAGTTTCACCTGTACCAACTTGTAAACCGTTTGAATCCAACCAAACCAAAGTAAACTCAGTTCCAGTATCCGAGTTACTAGCATCTAGGCTAGCAGATAAATTATTACAATCTATTGAGAAATCCGCTCCAGCATCTGCAAAAGGTGGAGTCGTATTTTCGGTAATATTAACATCGTCAGTAGAAATACAACCATTGGCAATATTGGTTACTACTAGAGTATAAGTGCCTGTAGTAGTTGTATTGAAACTTGTTCCAGAGCCTACAGGAACACCGCTTTCATTTTGCCAAATAAGTGAGAATCCAGTTCCTGAATCAGATCCACTACCATCTAAAATAGCCAATATATTATTACAATCAATGATGAAATCAGTCCCTGCATTTGCTATTGGTGAATTAGAGTTTCCTGAAACAATTGCATCATCTGTGGATATACAACCATTGGCAGTATTTGTAACAACTAAAGTGTAAGTTCCTGTATTCATGGTTATCAAAACAGGACCAGTTCCAACTTGAAATCCATTGACATCTTGCCAAGCTAGGGTAAATTCAGAACCTAAATCAGAGTTACTACCGTCAAGAGTTGCTGAAGAATTATTACAATCAATCATAACATCTGCACCAGCATCTGCATTAGGAACAATAGTATTTCCCGAAATAACAGCTTCATCAGAGGAAGAACAACCATTGGTTGTATCAGTAACAACTAAAGTGTATGTACCTTGGATTCCTGTAGTTAGCATTGTTCCCAATCCAACCTGTGTACCACTTGCATTAAGCCATACTAAAGATATATCAGCTCCTGTATCTGAGCCACTTCCATCCAAAGTCGTTGTTGGATTTGAACAATCAATAGTACTGTTCAATCCGGCATCGGCAATTGGTGCAGAACTTTCAGTGACGTTTACTACATCTCCAGAAATACAATTATTATTGGAATTATAAACAGATAAAGTATAGTTTCCAGGTTCACATACTTCTGGATTTTGTAAACTACTAAAAAAACCACTTGGACCAGTCCAGGAGAAAATAATATCTACTCCATTTGAAGACATAGATCCATCTAAAACGGTACAACCTGTCAAACAATCCAGCACCTGATTTAATCCTGCATTTGCAATTGGTAATATAGCATTGTCGAAAACATCGATAGTGCTAGAATTAGTACAAACTACATTTCCTTCAAGTTGAGTTATGGTTAAAGTATAAAGTCCAGCGCAGCCAACTTCTACAATAGGTGAAAATTCTCCATTTAAAATACAAGGACCTGTCCATTGATAAATAACATTGCCTGAATTACTAGAAAAACTTCCATCTAAAAAGACAGTTAAATTACCACAATCAATGGTTGGAATAGGACTTTGAACTATTACAGATTGAGGGTTTAAAACCGTCAAATTTAGCGTCACGATACTATCGCAACCCAAATAATTTGCATTAGCCAAAGTTGTCATAAAAGTACCGTTATTACAATATGTGTCATTTCCAATAGTTACACAATCACCAATACACACGGTCTCATTGACAGTTGATGTACCATTTGGAATTACAGTCAAGGTTGTTGTTGTAACACTTAAACAGCCATTTGCTAATGGAGTATTATCTGAATAAACACCAGAGGTTGTTTGATTGGCACCTCCAGCAAAATAGGATTCTCCTTCACATATTGTTGCATTTACAAATTGTTCTATGCCTCCATAGTATGGATCAGGTGTATATGGACAAATGGATTGATTATTACTTGCACCACCAGTTGAGGCAGTTGTTCCCCAATAAGCTAAGGGGTTTCCCCCTAAACAGTTAGTAACAATATCATAAGTTCCATCTAATATTAGTATTTCATCAAAGTGAACCTCGTAAGCAAAAGTTGTCCCATTCCATCTAATTCTTACTAAGTGATCTTGCCCATCTTCAATATTACCTCCATTCAGAGAGATCGGACCAGCAATAGGAGGAGTTGGTGAGTTAACTGTCCCATTAACAGAAATTGCAGCGTGATCATCAGCAATATCGTTTACTCCAGCACCATTATTCCATGTATCAAATTCTATAATAAATGAATTTAAAATACCTTGGGCACCTATTCCTCCACCACCAATTCCACATGCAGAAGTTCCTGCTGGGTCATTTTGAAAACCCATAGTAATTCCATCAGCTCCACCATTATTGTTCCCAAAGTTTAGCACAAACACTTTTTCAAAAGTCTGAGTCATATCATGCTGTTCTGAATCCCATGCACAACCTAATTGATTATTCACCGCTGTTGTTAGTTGGAGGCAATTTCCACTATTAGAGGCTGTTCCCACTAAAACATCTAATCCTAAAGGAATAAATGGAGGAGGATTGGAATCAGAAACTCGGATTTCAAAATCACCATTTGGTACTCCACCAACTGCCCAAACTTGAATATAAATAGTTGTCCCAGGAGTCAATCCATTACCTTCATAAAGTGCTGCCGAAGCATTTCCACACAAATCTTCTGAGGAACATCCCAGTAGATTTAAATTGGAACAAGTACCCGAATAAACTGCTAAGGCTGGATTTGTCATAGTTCCTGGCAAAAGCACTACACTTAAAAATCCAGTAGTAGGAACGGTAGTCGAAAACCAATAATCACTAGAAACATAATTCCCACAGGGTGGGGCAGGTAATCCCGAATTAGTAGTTCCTAGGTTAGAATGGATCTCAAATTGACCTAGGTTGTTAGCAATTGGAGTAGCTGTATTACAAGTGTTTCCCGCCCTCATTTCAGTTTGAATAAAAAAAACTAAAAGTAGTCCAAGAAAGAGTTTAAGTGTTGGTCTCATCAAAAAGAATGGTTTGCGTTGCCATTAAAAAAAACAATTTTAATTTCTTGCAGAGATTAAAAAAGGTGCTATTGTTGAAATAAAAAAATAGATTTTAAGTTATTGATTAACTAAAAATACGAAAAATATTTTTCCTAATCTTCAATATTTTTAGAAAATCAAAATGAATTAATAGTTGATTCACCCAAAAAACTCAATATTTTGGTAGTTTGCTTAATTTTTTCACCCTAGATAGTGTATCATTCACCACAATGATTCATATTTCCACCATTTCGCGATCAAATTTTTTTTTTTACAAAAAAAATAAGTCAAATTTGTAAGTACATTAGAGTAAACGAAACCTTCAAAATTAAACAATTTCAAATGACAAAATTGACCTCAGAAATAGAGCAAAGAATTCAGAAGGGAGCCTACCGAAATATTACTAAGGCAATTGGCAATACTCCACTCGTAAAATTAAGACATTTATCTATAGATCTTCATACTAATATTTATGTAAAATTGGAATGTTTCAATCCTGGTCTTTCAGCTAAAGATCGAATAGCATTTTATATGATTGAAAAAGCGGAAAGGAATGGATTGTTAGAGCCTGGTGGAACTGTAATTGATGCAACCTCAGGGAATACAGGTTATGCTTTGGCTATGATTTGTGCGATTAAGGGTTATCGATGTGTTTTGACTGTTGCAGATAAGGCTTCAACAGAAAAGGTGAATGCACTTAAAGCACTAGGTGCTGAAGTGATTTTATGTCCGTCTAAAGTGAAACCAGAAGATCCAAGATCTTACTATTCGCAAGCCATAAGATTGACAAATGAAATTGATGGTGCATATTATACAAATCAAAACTTTAATTCAGATAATAACTTAGCTCATTATCATGGAACTGGCCCTGAAATCTGGGAGCAAACAGAAGGTAAAATTACCCACATTGTTGCTGCTGTTGGTACAGGAGGAACATTATGTGGAACTGCTCAATATTTGATTGAACAAAATCCAAATATTGAAGTTATCGGAGTTGATGCGAAAGGTTCTGTATTGAAAAAATATCATGAAACTGGAGTTTTTGATAATAGTGAAATCCATCCTTATAAAATTGAAGGATTAGGAAAAAGCATTATTCCAGGAAATGTTAATTTTGATATAATCGATTATTTTATTCGGGTAAATGATTTGGATTCAGCTCATATGACTAGGTCTTGTGCGAATCGGGAAGGGCTATTTTTAGGATATTCTTCGGGAGCAGTAATGCAAGCAATTCATCAGAAAAAAGATTGGAAAGAGGACGATTTAGTTGTGATGGTTTCTTCAGATCACGGAAGTAAATACCTGAGTTCTGTATACAATGATGATTGGATGAAAGAGCAAGGGTTTATCTAAGTATTGCTTAGCATTTAAGCAGTTAAAACCAAAAAAGAGTTTGTACTTAGCTAAGTACAAACTCTTTTTATTTTTACAATGATAGAATACTAAAAATTATTTTTTAGCATTTCTTTTTTTGTATTTTATAAGTTGCCGCTTTAGAGAGGAAGTTGCACTGTCAATAGAAGCTTCAAATGACTTGTTGGATTCTTTGACATAAAGTACACTTCCTGGAAGTATAATTTTCACTTCGGCTACTTTATCTTTGATTTGGCCAGAGTTTTCTAATTTAAGAATGACATCAGCATCAATAATTCGATCAAAAAGCTGAGTTAATTTACCTAGTTTTCTTTCTATGAACAAAATTAAGTTCTTGTCCGCCGAGAAATGTAATGATTGGGTATGTACTTTCATTAATATCGTAATTTTTAAACTGTTAAAAAATAGGTAAGAAATATTTTATTGGGTTGGTGCTACATAGGCAGTAGGGATTTTAAATAGTTGTGAAAAAAGAATAACGATGAATAATTTTTTTCATTGTTCTGTTAATAAACCCAATCTAAGTTTTTAGTTTCAATAATGAAAACAATGTCAAAAGAATATGTGACACAATTCTACTTAGTCAAGACAAACTAATTATAATATATTGTTGAAGCAAATTAAAAATAAGAAAGTTCGTACGATTGGATTAGTCTAATGTTTACGTCTGATTAAGAGGGGTAGCACTAGGCAAGTAATAAAAAAATATTTTTTAAAAATGTAACAATTTTATTCGGATTTTTTTTTTGCTTTAGGGTGGGCTTGTTGATATACTTTTTTTAATTTTTCAATTGAATTATGTGTGTAAACTTGAGTTGCTGCAAGACTAGAATGTCCTAGTAATTCTTTAATTGCATTAAGATCTGCACCATTATTGGATAGGTGAGTTGCAAATGAGTGTCTCAAAACGTGTGGGCTTCTTTGTTCAACAGTTGTGATTTGGGATAAATATTTTTTAACTAAATTATAAACTAACTTGGGATACATTATTTTCCCTTTTTCAGTCAAAAACAGTGAGTCAGTGGCATCTAATGCAAATTCATCATGTCTAATTTCTAAGTAATTTTTTAAACGATTAGCTAACGGACGTGCAAAAGGAATTAATCTTTCTTTATTTCCTTTACCCAAAACTTTGACTTGATCATTAAAAAAATCCAAATCATTTGGTGTCAAATTTATCAACTCAGAACGACGCATACCAGTAGAATACAGCATTTCCATCACCATTTCATCTCGAACTGCTGGATAACCTTCTCCAAAATTTATTTTTTCAAATAAATTTTTTAATTCAATTTCTTTGACTATTACGGGTAATTTTTTTCCCACTTTTGGTGCAATAACCTTAAGCATTGGATTCTCTTGGATCTCTTTCCTTCGCTTTAAAAATTTAAAAAAAGTCTTAAGGGTAGATAACTTTCTATTGATTGATCTGGGAGTAACCTTGTTTTGCATGAGTTCGACTACCCATGCCCTTACATGGAAATGCCTTACTTCCAAGATGGAAGTAAGGTCATATGTTTCTTCGAGGTAAGCGAATAATTGAAGCAAATCGCTTTGATACGCAGTTATAGTATGCGAAGAAAATCTTTTTTCTAGTTTCAAATATTTTAAAAAGACTGTAATGTCCATACTAATTATTATAAGCGGTTATAAAAAAAAGTATTTTTTTACTCAAACTAGAGAATTGCTTTCTCAAAAGCAAAAAGACAATTATCCTCCGTAGTTTTTCAACTTATAAGCAGCTTTTAACATTTCTGCTCTTCTTCTTACTGAAGGCTTTACGAATTCCTTTCTTCTTCGTAATTCTTTTAAAGTACCTGTTTTTATGAACTTACGCTTATACACCTTAAGTGCTCTGTCGATTGAATCGCTATCTTTTACATCAATAATTAACATAAATAATATAATTTAGTTTGGATTTTTAAAATTGGACTGCAAAGATAAGTCAATTTTATTAAGAAATGAAATTGTTTTTTGTAAAAGGTGAAAGAATTTAATCTTAGTCATCATTAAAATAAGATTACTTAAATGATTGGATTAAAAGGATTATCATCCTTAACTTTAGAGTGCTCAAAATATATCTTATGAATAAAGAAAAAAAAGGTAAACATTTTATCAAAAAACCATTTTATGAGGGTGGATTGAAAGCGATGAGGGAATTTATTTCCAAGAATAAACAATACCCGAAGGAAGCATTAGAAGGGAAAATAGAAGGTACTGTTTACATTAAATACAAAATTAATTACAAAGGAAAAGTGATCGGAACAAAGGTGTTAAAAAGTCTAGGCTACGGTTGTGATGAAGAAGCACAACGAGTGATTAAATTAATGAAATTTGAAGCACCTAAAAATCGAGGTGTTAAAGTCAAGTTTTTTAAAAATATCCAAATTCATTTTAGTTTGTCAAAGGAAAAAGATAAATCTGCGATAGAAATAGACTTACACTCCCAAACAAACCTTATTTATACAATTTCACCAACTAAAAAGAAAGATAATACCCCTGATAAGAAGCAAGGAGGTGGTTATACTATTCAAATTAAATAATCAAAAGTTAGCCTCTGCTTTTTGGCACCTTAAAATCTTAACGCTTTATGCTCGTTCAGGATTAAACGAAAAAGTATTTTTTAGTAAAAATTGAAAAATAATTTTTTAAATTTCTTCGTAGTTTTATATTTTCTGACAAAAACAATTGAATGAGATTATCAATAATAATTAATATTTGCTTTATTTTTTCAATTCCACTCCTTGCTCAAATTCAATATTCAGATGTTGCTTTGCAAATAGGAATTGATCACCAATATTTACAGGGTGGTCCTGGAGGAGGAGTAAGTTTTGTTGATTTTGATGGAGATGGATGGGATGATATTACTTTAGCTACAGCAGTTGGGGATTCTATTCTTTTCTTTAAAAATATCAATGGAGCTTTTCAAAAGACATCTTCTTTTGTTGATCATACCGAAGAGTCAAAACATGTTCTGTGGGTAGATTTTGACAACGATGATGATTTGGATTTGTACGTTACTACTTTTGAAGGTGCCAATAGGTTATATGAAAATAATGGTAACTTAGAATTTATAGATATAACCGAGGCTGCTGGGTTTCCGATTGATTCACTGAGACATTTTGGAGCAGCATGGGCAGATTATGATCGAGATGGCTGGTTGGATTTATACTATACCGAACGAAAATCACTGAATTCAGGTACGAATAATCAAAATCGTCTTTTTAGAAATAATGCTGATGGAACTTTTACGGAGAAAACTGATTTTGCTCAGGTAGCAGATGAAAATAAATTACCTTTTTGCGCTGCTTTTTTTGACTACGATAATGATCGTTGGCCTGATATTTATATTGCTAATGATAAAGCACCTCCGAATACACTTTTCCGAAATAATGGCAATGGAACATTTATGGATGTGAGTTTTCCGACTCAATCAAATGTCGTTATGAGCGCAATGTGTGTAGCCATTGCAGATTATAATAATGATGCTAATCAGGATGTTTACATTTCAAATATTGCGACTGGGAATGTATTGTTGCAAAATCACGAAATTTCAAATACTCATTTTTTTATGGACCAAGCTAGCGATGCTGGCGTTGAGTTTTTTGATGTGGCTTGGGGCTGTAATTTTTTGGATGCAGACAATGATCGAAAGTTAGATTTGTACGTGAGTGGAGCTACAGTTGGTTCGACTACACCTTCTAGCACTTTTTATAAAAATGACGGGAATGGTATTTTTTCTGAAACATTTGATGGTTTTGATGGTGATACGGTGAAAAGTTATTGCAATGCGATTGGAGATTTTAATCAAGATGGATTTCCGGATATTATGGTTTCTAATTTTGCCCCTTTTAATTCTCAACTTTGGCAAAATGGGGGAGGAACCACCAATTGGATAAAAGTAAATCTGCAAGGAGTCAAAAGTAATCGACAAGGCATTGGTTCCAAGATTGAAGTTTATGCTGAAGATGAATATCAGATGCGTTACACTCATTGTGGAATCGCTTACATGGGACAAAATTCGGATACTGAAATTATTGGTTTAGCCAATGCGAATGTTGTAGATTCAATTAAAATTACATGGCCAGCTGGACATGTAGATGTATTGTTTCAAGTTGCGGCGAATCAAACTATTGAAGTGATTGAAGGAAGTACGACTAATGGGAATATTGACGTAGATGATGATGTTGTTTTGACTACTCCAACAATAATGACAGATTTTCATTTTGTGGAAGCGCAAGACGAAGCGATGATTGATCATTATTTTAGTCATGATATTTTTATTGGAGGTGGAGCTGCATTTTTTGATTACGATAATGATGGTGATGATGATTTGTATATCACGGCAGGATTGGAAATGGATCATTTTTATGAGAACAATGGCGATGGAACTTTTACAGACAAAAGTTTTCAAGTTGGCCTGCTTGGTACGCAATATTATTTTACAACGGGAGTCGTCGCTGGAGATATTGATAATGATGGGTTTAAAGATTTATTTGTCACTACGAATCAATCTAATTTGGAGCAACAAGGCAAGAATTTATTATTCCGAAATAATGGAAATGGAATGTTTCAAGACATTTGGAATCAAATTCAACCAAAAGATAAAACTCAAGCGATTAGCGCAGTTTTTACAGATTATGACTTGGATGGATTGCTAGATATTTATGTGATTAGTTATGTTGAAAATGCAAGTTTTACGACTGATCCCAATGGAACGATTAATGGTTTTTCGCATGATTGTTATGCGAATACTTTTTATAAAAACCTAGGAAATGGGCAATTTGAAGAAGTCGCTGAAGTATTACAAATTAATGATAATGGTTGTTCCTTAGCAGTAGTCTCTACTGATTTCGATATGGATGGAGATATGGATATTTATTTGGCAAATGACTTTGGGGAATTTATCGAAACGAATCATTTATATAAAAATGTTACGATTGATTCTGTAATCATGTATGATGAAATTGCGAATATTGTTGATGCAGATTTGGGGATGTACGGAATGGGAATCGCAGTTGGAGATGTTGATCGAGATTTAGATTTGGATTACTATGTGACAAATTTTGGGAAGAATGCTTTGTTGCGAAATGATGGTGATTTTTTTACAAATATTACAGACGTAGCAGGAGTAGGGGATGAGTGGATTATTCCCGATAGTTTGTTGGCGATTGGTTGGGGAACTTCCTTCTTAGATATAGATAATGATAGCGATTTAGATTTGTATGTCGCAAATGGATTTGTTCCAAGTCCGAGTTTTCTTAACTCAACTTTGCATATGAATGATAAGCTTTTTATCAATGAAGGTAATCTTCAATTCACCGATACAGACACAATTTTTGGCATTCAAAATAAATATGCATCTCGTGGAATGGCTTATTCTGATTATGATAATGATGGTGATTTGGATGTGCTTTCTGTGGTGTTAAATGTTCCAATAAATGGTTCAGGTTGGAAAACAATTCTTTATCGAAATGAAAAAGGAAATGAAAAGAATTGGTTGCAAGTCTCGCTGGAGGGAGTTGATGTAAATCGAGATGCTTATGGCTCAAAAATATTTGTTCACGCCGACGGGAATGTATTGTTCGAGGAAGTCAGCGGAGGTTCGAGTCATGCTTCTCATCATTCGAGTCGAATTCATTTTGGATTGGATACAATATCAATGGTGGATAGTATTGAAGTGCTTTGGACAGGAGGAAATCGACGACAGTTGCTTTATGATATTGAAGCGAATAAAGCTATTGAAATATTGGAAGATACTACGCTTGCTTTGCTGAATGAATCGACGATGATGGATACAATTGTTATTGATGCAACGATTGATTTGACTAAAAATAATCCTTCGATGGAGGTTGCTCCAAATCCTACGAAGGACATTTTAAATGTTGAAATAAAAAATAATCAAGGAGCGGGGGAGTTACTTTTATACAATATTTTAGGTCAATTGAAAAAAGGAAAAACGGTGGCTAAGCAAGATCGAAATGTGATTTTAGATTTGGGGGAAATGGAGGCAGGGGTTTATATTTTGACTTATTTATCTGAAGGTGTTATGTTGACGAGGAAAATTTTATTAGAAAAAAATGGAGGAAAATAATAGCTTTAAATTAATTAGACCTTCCAGGTTTTAAAAACTTGGAAGGTCTTTTTTTAATGTTGAATAATTATTTTTTTCAAAAAAGAAGAACTTTTGTTTTGTAAAAAATAAATACCAGACGGCAAATGAGAAACATTAATTTCAGTTGCCCCAAAGGGAATATTTTGGGTTAAAATTAAATTTCCGATTGAATTAATAAGGTTAACTTGTTCAGTTTTTTCATTGTTGTTTTTTAGGAATAACAATGTATTTACGGGGTTTGGAGAAAAGGAAATGTCGTTATTTTTGTTGAACGTTTTATCGGTCGAGACAAGTGAACAAAATGCAGGATTAGGTTCTGACTCAATAAAACCAATTGGGGCAAGATTCTTTCCAATGAAGGCTGGATAAGTTGCTAAATACCGTTGCGCTTGGAAAGTAAAGTTTTCACTCAAAGCTAAATTGAAACCTTGAGTAACTGGATTTCCATTTTTTAAAGGAGTAACATATTCCCAAGCGACTTCACCATCTGGACTCAATTCGAATGTCCGACCTTGACGACCTGCGCACATAATAACACTTCCATCGCCGATGATTTGAATGCTTGATGCAGCGGTAGAATAATTTCTAGTAGTATCTGGATGCGAAAACTCTTTGCTGAATGTTTCAGGTAAAAACGTTCCGTTTGATTGAGTATAGGAAAAAGTAGTTGTATCAAATTCAGGAGCTAAAATTTGTCCAAGGGAAAGTCCAGTTTCGATATGATTATTATACAAAGCAATTTTTCCAAAAAATTCATAATCAGGATTGATGTCATTTTCATCAATCCATTGGACATCATGTTGAGAAAAAAGTTGCCGATCTGATGTTTCGCCAGATTGGTAAGCTTTGGGATTTCCCCAACGATAAAGTAAGTCTCCACCTTGAGTACTATTCCCTCCAGAAGTTCCAGCAGCCTCTGCTGAAGTGGTACTTCGATCGATGATCCAAAATTCATTGAAGTGTTTGCTATTTATGATTACTTGATCTAAAATTGGATTGTAGTCGATGGAATTGCAATGCAACCAATCTGTTTTTTCAAAAGTATATTCCAAGTAATTAATATCAATTCTTTCTGGATGATCAGCTACGATTCCAAAGTTGGCTTTGGTGGAATCATGATCTTGAATAAGGTGATCCCAAGCATGCCATTCCCAAATGATGCTATCTGTTATTGGATCAATTTCTATAATATAATCAGTTAAAATACTTCGTTGAAAATAACTTAAAGTATCAAAACCATTTGCCACGATTTCGTCTAGTTCTTTTTTTTGCCAAATAATCATCATGATCGTTCCGTGAGGAGTAAAATGAATATCATGATGTTGGATTTGAGTGGAGTCGTCAACCTTATAAGTCCATAAAGTCTCATTATCCCAACTGACTAATTCAATGATGCCTCCAGCACCTCCTGAAGTGGATACAGAGCCTGGATTATCAACATAGTACTTACTACGAAGAATGTTTCCATTTTCTAAAAGATAGGCTACTGCACCAGGCCGAGCAGCAGGATCGTCTTCCCATTGATGAACGATTTCTCCACATTTATTTAGTAAAAAAATATCAGATTGGTATTCTGGGAAAATAAAAGTATAACCACCTACTCCTAAATTATCATCAAAAGAAAGTAATCCAACCGTATTATCCTGTGCAGATGAGTTTTGGAAAACTAAAGAGAACAAAAGGATAACGCTTATGTACCTACAAATGAGCATGTTTATTATTTTAATAAAAATAAAAAAGGAAGACACAGTTAAATGTGTCTTCCCAGTATTTTCAATGAAAATAGCAAACTATTTTCAGGTAAGAATAATCATTTATTCTTAGCAGCCTTCACAGAATAAATCTGATTGCCATGCATTTCCATCATCTCTAGTAAGTTCAACTTCTCCTCCTTCACCATAGTCATTTGTCCATCCTAAAGATAAGACAGGACCATCAACTTCTACTTTTACAAATGTGTAAACTTCACCCCACTGGCTTGCACCAACGAATCCCATTTTACCACAAGACTCGATGATTCTTACATCGCCTAGAGGAAGTGCAGCTCCTGTATCATCTGTTAATGTTCCTGTATAACAAGTGTAGTATACACCCATAGAACCATCTTCTAATTCTACGCCATTGTCATTTATAGAGTAAGGAACATAACTTCCAGGATCAAATGTTGCAGCATCATGCTCAGCATCTAGCCTAACAGTAGTAGAATAAGTAGTACCAGCACATGCATCCCAACCAATCCCTGCACCTTGATCAGTAGCCTTTGTTTCAGCGGCAAAAGTACCAGCTAAAATAGAGTTACAAGGTTTCTTAGTTACAGCAGGAGTATATCGGAATAAACCTTGGAAGGTTGGTTGTCCAATAATATTAGTTCCTGTGTTATCATATGTGAACGATTTACCATTAGACATAGTAAGTGTCGCATCCAATTGGAAGTCAGTTGTTAACTCAAAATCATCAATTGTCATACCTAATGCAGCAAAGATCTCCGCAAATGTTAACGTTGCTGTTAATTGAGGGAGTCCATCAGCATTAGTCGTGAAATCTGATGTTGTAAAAGTTTTGAATGTAGCAGGACCAAAAGTACCATATTTAGCAGACCAGCTGTATTCTGATACACCAGCTCCATTGTTTTCGTCATAGAACTCAACTGTAAAAGAAAGAGAAGAAGAATCAGGATTATCAAAATTTTCATAGTCCAGGTCTCCATTTACTCCTTCCACTAAACGAGGATAAGCTCCTTTCTCTAACTCATCAAACTCAGGGAATGCTCTATCTTTCTCTTGGCAAGAGAAAATAGTCAATGCACCTACAAGAAGAGCTAAAGTATATAAACTGAATTTTTTCATGTTTTTTTACTTTTCAATTAAATAATAATGTTTAATTCGCACATCCAGGTGCATTAGAATCCCAGAAAACAGGAACAGTTACGTCAGCTTTTTGGCTAGCGTTGGAATTTCTGTTTACATAGTTAGACGGATACCAGAATGATCTAGCAAAAGGGCTAGGGTCATCTAATCTTAATGGTTGAAGATTGTTAGGTTTACAAGTTCTTCTGTAACCATTATATCCTTCTAATCCATTTCCTTGCAGTGCGATTAAGTATTCCTTCATTACGATGTCTAACTTACCATCAGCGTCAGCAGCATTGAATTTATTATTAACCTCGGTTACATAATCTTCAACATCATCCATAGTTGGAGCACTAGCACCAGCTTGAGAAGTGAAACCCATTACTTTGGCAATAGATTTTCTTACTCCGCTTTCTAACATTGCAGCAGCATCATCAGAAGTACTTAATGTTAAAGCAGCTTCTGCTCTCATGAAATCAACATAAGAAGAAAGAACCATAGGCTGGATACCAGCACCACCGTCACCGTCAGTACCTCCATTGGACATCCCGGAACAACTCGCATCGTCATATTTTCCACCAGCAGGGTAAACTCCCCAGACAGTTCTTTTCAAGCCATCAGGTGGAATACCATCGTCGTTACCGTGATCTCTACCCCAATATCCACCATATGCACCAGCTGGGTCACCGAAGTCACCAGAAGCTGTACACCAAGGTAATCCTGGAGGGAAGTGAGTAGGGTAAGGAAGAGCAGTACAATCTAATGTAAAGAAGTTTTCATCAGATTCATCACAATCTTGACGGTAGAAGTAGTATCTCAATCGTGGATCTTCAGTAAATTTCTCACCAAATAATAACCACATGTAGTTATTAGATAAATACCATCCAGCACCACCTGCTTCGTAACCATCAGCATAGTATGGGTGTCGTGAATCAGGAGTAGAACGGTTAGTTCCATATTGGAATTGGAAATCGTCTCCTTCAGCAGAGATCATATTGTCCTCACCAATTAAAGTGTTGATTTGAGCGGTATTACCTGTATTCAAATGTGCCTTTAATTTAAGTGAATTAGCAGCTTTAATCCAACTAGCATCGCTTCCACCGTAGAAAATATCATTGGTGATAGTTCCAGTAGGGTTTCCTAGATCAGAAATTGCATTATCTAATAAACCAATAGCAGCATCGTATACGCTAGCTCCAGCATCAGCAGCAGGATTCAATTCATCTGTACCCTGGAATGCCTGAGAATAAGGAACATCTCCAAACAAATCCACTAGGGTAAGCATTGTGTATGCTTTAATGATTTTAGCGACTCCTGAATGTCTTGTGAATCCACCATTCTCTTCAGCTAGCTGAATGATAAGATTACAATCAGGCAAGATTTGAGAGTAGGCTAAATCCCACATAAAGTCAAAAGAAGAAGGGCCATCTTGATTGTCATAACGAGCACCACCTGTTAAGGCTACCATTCTTACGTATGGCATAGTTTCGTCACTTGCTTCATCAATCAAATCGCCTAACTCAATCATGGCATTATTCATTACCAAGTTGATTTCAGCATTTTCAGGAGTAACAGAGTTTGGGTTAATTGCTTGCTCATCTAGATCTAAAGAATCACAGGCACTAACAAAAACTAATAATCCAAATGCTAAAAATATTTTAAATATATTTTTCATAATTCGATTTTGTTTTTAAATTAGAAGGTAAACTTAATGCTACCACCCCATTGCTTAGAGGCAGGAACGTTCATCATTTCAAATCCACGTGCATTACCAACACCAGTACTTAATACTTCAGGGTCGAAGTTAGCACCAGCAGGGAAACCTAGGGCTCTGAACCAAATGTTTTGTGCTGAGAAAGAAATGTTTGCAGATCCGAAAGGAGTATTTTCAATGAATTTTTTAGGAATAGAGTAGCCTAAAGAAACTTCTCTAAGTTTTATAAAAGATCCATCATATACTCTCATTTCATCAATGAATACACCACCGTTTGCCCAGTAATGTTGAGTAGTTGTAATTTGAATATCATTAGGTGTACCATCCTCTTTAACACCAGGAGCAATTACAGAAGTAAAACGATCGAAATCAGTTTCTTGTAAAATTCCTCTTGCTAATAATGTAGAAGGGGTAGTTGCATAT
Organism: Saprospiraceae bacterium; assembly: GCA_029251525.1. Taxonomy (GTDB): domain Bacteria; phylum Bacteroidota; class Bacteroidia; order Chitinophagales; family Saprospiraceae; genus CAJQQY01. The sequence goes on from JAQXDE010000055.1 coordinate 152,348, forward strand.
ATGTCACCACCATCTACATAAGTGATTAATGCACTTAAGTTAAATCCTTTGTAGTTAACACTTAGTCCACCATTTGTTGCAAAGTTAGGGTTAGGATCACCTACAACACCAGTTTCAGAATCAACAATATAAGTTCCACCTCCAGAAACGATAGGGTTTCCAGCTGCATCTCTCTTAATTACTTCAGCTTTGATTGCACCGTATGGTTGACCAGGAATTGCCCAGCTACCAAGCGTAGTGAAAAGCTCTAAAATTGGGAATTCAGACAATCCAGGAGATAAGGCTTCTACTGTATTCTGATTTCGTGTAAAGTTACCATTTATTGTAACTGTCAAGTCTTTTCGTCTAATTGGAGTAAAGTTGATTCCAAGCTCAACTCCTTTGTTCAAAATTTCAGCAGCATTTACTGTAGTTTGAGTATATCCTGTTGCTGGATCAAGAGACAATGGAATAATCAAATCGCTAGAACGTTTATTGTAAACAGATAAGTCTACTCCAATTCTGTTATCCCAGAATTTTGCATCTACTCCAAATTCTAACTCTTTGTGAAGCTCAGGTTTCAAGTTAACGTTACCAAATTGTTGAGCTACAGTATTAGTATTTAATACGGTTCCACTATTGGTAATAAATTCTCTTGTATTAATTCCTAGTACACTTCTTGTATCATACGGATCAGGGTAACCAGCAGAAGTTCCATATCCGATTCTAATTTTCAAGTAATCAATGATTCCTGAATTAGTCATCTCTGGAAATGCATCAGTAGGTACGAAAGATAAACTTGCAGAAGGGTAGAAAATACTTCTATTTTCTTGCTCTAATGTTGAAGTCCAGTCATTTCTTCCTGATAAGTTTAGGTATAAGTAACTTTTGTAACCAAAAGATACAGAAGCATAAGCTCCTAATAAACTTTCATTTCTGTCAAAGGTAGAGTTAGTGTGATTTACAAAGTTGTTATGTGTTTGTAAACCAAATACAAATTGCTCAGAACTATTTGCATAAGTTGAGTTTCTTGTATCATCTCTCTCATTAAACCCAACTACACCATCAATATTGATGTCATCAGTTAAATTTCTGTTGAATTGGATATTGATGTTATGGTCATTGATAAAGTTGATTCGTTGAGAAGTTTCCAAAACACCATCAGCGATTTGTCCACCTAGTTTATTTACAGCAAATCTTTGACGTTGGTTATAACCATCTAAACCATATCGGTAATTGATGCTCATCCAATCATTAATATCATAGCTCAAAGAAATTGTTCCAAAGAATCGAGCTAATTTTTCTGTATCCGAAGTATTATTCAACGTCCAAATTGGGTGTTGAATTTGTCTTACAGATCCTCTATAGAAAATAGTAGAGTTATCTGCTGGATCTTCCCATTCCAAACCATTTAAATCAACACTACGAGGAGTGTAGAAAACATTTGAGAACAAAGATGCTCCATCGTTAGGGTTAGAACTTGTAGAAGTTGATACAGGAGGAGCAACTCTATCAGAATTTACATAGTTAAATGTACTTCTGATTTTAATTCCATTAGATAAATTAGTATTGATACCTAATCCGAATGTGTGTTTGTTAAATGTACTCAATGGCACAAATCCTTCTTCAGAACGGTAACCGTAGTTAAAGTTCAAAGTAGTTCCTTCACTCATTCTGTTAGCAACATTAATAGAAGTGTTACTGATTAAACCAGTTTGGAAAAAGTTTTGAAGGTTGTCGTATGCTTTGTAGTCATACCGAGCACCTGCGTACTCTTCTAAGTTATCATCATATGGGTGATTAATTGTACCCGGAGTAGTTGAGATGTCGTAGTTATTTTGACCCCTGTCAAACATTCTTTGAAATGCTCCACGGTGTACTCCAACATCGAACGGTGCTCCCCAGTTAGAGAATGCAACTGATTGATTGTTATGGAATCCATTTCCATATAAATCTTGATCATCTGGTAAAGATGCAATTTGATTGGCGTGGAAAGATTGGTTAACAGTAACCTCAAATTTCTTGTCCATATCTATATCAGCACCATTTTTGGTAGTGATTAAGATTACACCATTTCTTCCTGCTTCTCCATAGAGTACAGTTGCACTCAATCCTTTTAAAACATTCACCTCTGCGATGTTATTAGGATCTAAATCCAAGAAACGAGAAGATGCAGAAGATGATCCTGCTAATGCTCCTCTATCCGCGTTAGTATCAGAGTTGAAAGGAACTCCATCTACTACAAATAAAGGTTGATTGCTACCAGAAATAGAAGAGTAACCACGAATGATTACGTTAGTTCCTGATCCTGCAAGTCCTGAAGTAGAGTTAATTTCTACTCCTGCAACTTTTCCTCTTAATACACGAGTAACGTCAGCCTCAGGCTTAAGCTCGATGTCTTTTGAGTCAATTGTGGTAACGGCATATCCAAGAGCTTTTTTCTCTTTTTTGATACCCAAACCTGTTACAACGATTTCTCCTAATACGCTACCTTCAGAAAGTGATACATTAAGTACATTCGATGCACCTAAAGTCTCTTCTTTTGTTCCGTATCCTGTGTAAGAGATTACTAAAACGTCTGAACCTGCTGGTACTTCTAATGAGAAGCTTCCATCAATGTCCGAAGTTGTACCTACACCTTCAGCACCTTTGACTACGACACTTGCACCAATAAGTGCTTCGCCTTTATCGTCAGATATGGTACCGGTAATTGTTCTTTGTGCCAGCATAGTTCCAAGGGCACAAAAGAATAGCACTAAAACTAGTGAGAGTTTTTTCATACTAATCCGATTTTAGTTAATAAAAAAATTAAAAAATTAAGTTATAAAATGTTCCAATTCTGTTCTGTAGTTTTTCGTATTGGTTTGATTTTCAATACTTCGTTCCGCTTGCATGTAGTTAAATGAGTACTATTTCATGGTAGTTCTCGTCTTATTTTTATTTGTTAATTGTTATAATCAATGATTCTTACACTGTAAAAACCGTTTAAACATCACTTCATTCACTGAAGAGATACATTGTTTTTCGCAAAAGATCGGATTTGATATTTTATTAAAAAAATCAAGTTAAATGTGAATATTATTTTAATAATATAGGTTAGTAAGAATCATTTTGAATTTTAAAAAAATGATACTAAATATGTGTTCTATGGGTAGGATGTGTTTTTATTTTAATGTATCAATGTTAATAAAACGACAAGAAATACTTTTTCGCTGCCAAATTTTAACACCTTTTTAACATTAAATAATTTACGAATTTATGTATTTTACTGATAAGTGAGTAATATTTATAGACTAATTTAAAAATTGGATATTTTAGAGAGAAGTTTTTGGAGTGTTCTGTAGATAACTTTTGTTTCAATTTTTAATAGTTATTGGCTGCGCAAATATATGAAATCATTTTAATTCTCTTAAATATAATTGCACTGTATTATATAAACCAAAATAAAGTGCATCTGATACAAATGCTTGGCCAATTGATACTTCTAGTAGGTTTGACACGTTTTTCTGAAAGAATTCTAAATTATCTAAATTTAAATCATGACCTGCATTGATACCAATTCCAATATCGTTGGCAACTTTTGCTGCCTCTGTAAATGGTTTAACTGCTGAATATTTATTATTAATATAATTACTAGCATAATTACCTGTATACAATTCTATTCGATCTGCCCCTACTTTTTTTGCTCCTTCCACCATTTTGCCTTCTGGATCAACAAATAAAGAGGTTCTAATTCCTACTTCTTTTAATTCTGCAATGATTTCGGTCAAAAAAGATTCATTTTCGATAGTATTCCAGCCATGGTCTGATGTCAACTGGTTCGGATCATCAGGGACTAAGGTACACTGGTGAGGTTTGTTTTTTAAAACTAGGTTTATAAAATGAGGAGTTGGGTTTCCCTCAATGTTAAATTCTGTAGTGACTAATGCTTTTAATTTTGGAATATCAGCAAAAGTGATATGTCTTTCATCTGGTCGTGGATGAACTGTAATTCCTTGTGCTCCAAATTTTTCACAATCAATAGCTACTTGCTCTAAGTTAGGCAAATTACCGCCTCTTGCATTTCGAATTAAAGCTACTTTGTTGAGGTTGATACTAAGTCGTGTCATTCTTTTAAATTTTGGTGACCAGTTTTATAGAAATAAAAAAATAACCTGGTTAGATTTTGTGAGAATTATACATTCTCAAAACATTGTTTTTTATTATCTTGCGGCAAATGTACGGACAAAATAGAAGTATTTTACTTTGCTTGAAATTAATTTTTTAGGATAATGAATGATCATGAAATTATAGATTCTGCGCTAGATAGAGAAAGAATAACTCCTCCTGTATTTACGTTGGCGATTCTTGGGATGATAATATTTCTCTGCCTTTTGTTGGGGCTAGGGATGGTGGAAAGCTATGGATACTTTAAAGGAATGAATGTCACGGAAGCTCTGGCCAATTTGACTGCTGATAGCAGTACTTCGATACGTGATTTTATTAGAACAAATCTTTTAATAAATCATCTAACTACTTTTGTTTTTCCAGCCTTGGTATTTTCCTATTTCTTTTATAAAAGCAAGTGGACTAGTTTTTTAAATATTAATAAAATCCCAATTGTAGCTAATTTAATATTGGGAGGAGTATTGATTATAGCAGCATTTCCTTTAGCTCAATTGGCTTTTTGGATAAATATGAATATTCCAATGCCTAATTTTTTAGTTGAAATGGAAGAAGGTACATCTGAAATGGTCAGAAATTTACTTTTGGCGGAACAACCACATGAATTATGGTTTAATTTATTAACAATCGCTGTGATTCCAGCCATTGGAGAGGAGTTGATATTTAGAGGGATTTTACAAAAGAAATTAGATGAACAGCTAAAAAATCCACATTTGGCAATTTGGTTGGCAGCTTTGATCTTTAGTGCAATCCATATGCAATTCCAAGGTTTTTTATCTCGAATGTTGCTTGGTGGAATATTAGGTTATATGTATCATTGGACGGGTAACCTATGGGTGCCTATTTTTGCCCATTTAGTTAATAATGCGGTGCAAATAATTGGGCAATATTTTTTCCAAAAAGGAATGATTGAAACCAACATAGATCAAGCCATTTTGGACGTAAATTGGGTGATGACATTGGTAGCCTTTGCGGTTGTTGGAGTTTTGAGCTTTGCAATGAAAAAACTGAACGATCGAAATCAAGAAGAATTAACTATTTAATATTTAATTTGTACTTACGCAATTTAGATTAACACATTCACATACAGATATGAGCAGATTATTACAAAGAGCAATTACAGCAGTCATTTTCGTAGTTATCATGCTCGCAGGTTTATATTATAGTGAAAATTCATTTTTAGCTTTATTTGGATTGATTACTGTTGCAAGCCTTTGGGAGTTTTACACCATAATATTAAAAAATGATACTTATGATTTATTAAGAAAAATCAATGGAGTTATAATTGGTGGAACTCCATTTTTGGTTGCAGCTTATTATCATTTAGGTAAGTTTGAGGATGGATCAGGATTTTTTAAAATCTGCATTTTAGTGTTTTTACCTATTCTTTTTTTACCATTTATCATTGAATTATTCACGAAGTCTAAACATCCTTTTGCAAATTTAGGTTATTTGTTTTTGGGACTAATTTATATTGGTATTCCATTTACATTGGCTCAATTTATAGCAATAAATGATGGAAATTATTATCCAAATATAATCTTAGGTTTACTCTTACTAACTTGGGCAAATGATACCGGGGCATATTTGATAGGCTCTCAGATTGGAAAAACACCACTGTTTCCTAGGATATCACCTAATAAAACATGGGAAGGTTCTATGGGAGGAGTCACTATTACGTTTTTAATTGCCTGGTTATTGAGTGTGTATATGACGGAATTGAGTTTGGTAAATTGGTTGATTTTGGCTATTTTAGTATCGATTTTTGCATCAGTTGGTGATTTGATTGAATCTATGCTAAAAAGAAGTTTAGGAGTAAAAGATTCAGGAAATATCATGCCTGGCCACGGTGGGTTTCTAGATAGATTTGATGCATTTATATTCCTTTTACCATTTGCGTCGAGTTATTTACTCTTGATTAGATAACTTTTTTTACCTCAAGGCGTTTTATTTTTGTCGAAAATTTAAGTTCCAATCATATATCTCGGTTAAAATTTATTATTTTTGTGAGCTTTTGGTAAAAGAACGTGCTAGAACCTAGTTAAAAATACAATTTATGAGACTGAAAATACATAAGGAAGGGTACAAAATACTGACAGGATTAGGTCTGTTTTTTGCGGTAGTTAATTTATTAGTATTCTGGTATTTGCCTAACTCATTACAATTAGTAGGAATCATTTCTATGGTTCTATTTCTATTGGTATTACAGTTTTTTAGGAACCCAAGTCGTGAAATAATATTAACTGATGATAATGTAGTTTACGCTCCTGCAGATGGAAAAATTGTTACAATCGAAGAAGTAGTTGAAAATGAATACTTTAAAACTAAAAAATTACAAGTTTCCATTTTTATGTCGCCTGTAAATGTACATGTGAATAGAAATCCAGTTAGTGGAACAGTCAATTACTACAAATATCACCCTGGAAAATATCTTGTGGCATGGCATCCAAAGTCATCCACTGAGAATGAACGAACTACTACTGTAATTAATAATAATGGTGAAGAAATATTACTCCGACAAATAGCTGGTTTTTTAGCTAAAAGAATTGTGAATTATGTAGAAGTCGGACAAGAAGTAGAGCAAGGAAAAGATATGGGGTTTATCAAATTTGGATCAAGAGTAGATCTTTATTTGCCCTTAGACACTAAAATTGAGGTAGAAATTGGTCAAAAGGTAAAAGGAAACAAAACGATATTAGCTAGATTGTAAAATTGTTTCTCGAAAATAAAAATAAACCATTAATTTGGTTAACTAATTAAACCTTTCGTGTCATTAATGCACGAAAGGTTTATTTTATTCAAGCCTAAAAAAAATGTACTTCTACATAATAACAAGCAAACTTATTTTTCACTTTTAAATAAAAAAATATGCGTTGGCAAGGAAGACAAGGTAGCGAAAATATTGAAGATAGGCGAGGTGGTAATGGTAGTAATAAAGCGGTTGGTGGGATAGGAATAGGTGTTATTATAATGGCCATTATCATTCAATTGTTGGGTGGAGATGGCTTTGCAGTTATTCAACAGGCAGCAGTTCAACAACCTCAAACTCAACAACAACAGATGCAAAATTCAGCAGTAGAAGATGAATTAGCCCAGTTTGTTTCTGTAGTTTTAAAAGATACTGAGCAGATTTGGGGAAAGGTTTTTCCAGAACAATTAGGACGTAGTTATGAAAACCCCAATCTAGTTCTTTTTACAGGACAAGTTAGATCAGCTTGTGGAAATGCGAGTGCTGCAACTGGACCATTTTATTGTCCGGGAGATAATAAATTATATATTGATTTAGCTTTCTATCAGCAATTGAAAAATGAATTTAAAGCTCCTGGTGATTTTGCAATGGCCTATGTTGTTGCTCATGAGGTAGGTCACCATGTTCAAAATTTGTTAGGTTTTACTAAATATGTACATCAACAAAAGCGACAAGTTTCTGAAAAGCAATATAATCAGTTGTCTGTTCGATTAGAATTGATGGCAGATTATTTAGCAGGTGCTTGGGCGCATCATGATCAAAAATTAAATAATATTTTGGAAGAAGGTGATGTAGAAGAAGCAATGCGCGCTGCTCATGCAATCGGAGATGATACAATCCAAAAACGAAGTAGGGGATATGTTGTTCCTGATTCTTTTACCCATGGAACTTCTGATCAAAGGATGGCATCCTTCAGAGCTGGATTAGAAACTGGTAGTATTAATGAAGATATTTTGAATAGTTTTTTCTCACAAGAGTTGAATTAGATTTTTTAGATATTAATAAAAAGGAATCATTTGAAAAATTGAAATGATTCCTTTTTCGTATTGGTAAGTTAGCTTAAAATAAAGAGATTAGATAAAATCATATATCTTCTTTCTTTGCACCTCATTATTCTGAAAATATAAATTAAAAATGTGCCCTCCCTTTTCCAATTTCCTATCCATTTAGATCTTTTTTCATCCCAATCATAAAATGTAAAAATAGATAAGCCGTGTATTGTATGAGGTATTTTTTAAGTTTTTGAAAAGATGATTGATTTTATTTTCCATATACCAAAGTTCAGAGGTGTAAGACACAAGTGGGTAACTAAAATAAATAGTAACCCCATTTATATTATTTTTTAAATTCTATTTCATATTTAATAAGTCTTTCAAAGTTTCATCAGGATTGCCTGAAATTTTTTTATTGCTACAAATGCCTATTATTCGAATAATAGACTATAATTTCTTCATGAATCCGAGTATTTATTAGGTCAAGTGAATGAGCAGCCATAAATTCGTAATCTAAAATGAGAGTTTTTTTAAGAAAAGGTACTAGAAAAAAGAATAAATAAAGGGTTTTCCATGATGTTTCAAGTTTGGATAAGGTTGGAGGGATAAAGTATAATTAGAGCTAAAACTGATTACAACTCTTTCCCAAATCATCTGTTATTTCCAATAACAAAAGCCCTACTTTTACGTATGAATTAGTGTAAGTAAAGGAACGATATTTCAAATAAAATTTATTTGTATTTTTACCGTTTCTTGAGGGTGATAAATGTAAAAGGACTGATTTGAAAAAGAATTATTCGAAAACAGATACACTAAAAAATATAAATACAATTTATGCAGTTTTTATATCCATCTTTTTTGTGGACTTTGTTAGCACTAGCTATTCCGATTATTATTCACTTATTTTATTTCCGACGATTTAAGAGAGTATATTTTACTAATGTAAAATTTTTAAAAGAAGTTAAAGAGGAAACAAGTGCTCGGCGAAAAGTGAGGAATTTGTTGGTGTTGTTGAGTCGAATGTTCGCAATTGCAATGTTAGTTTTTGCTTTTGCTCAACCATTTATTCCACAAAATACAGAAGTTCAGAAGGGAGATAAGTCGGTTAGTGTTTTTATTGATAACTCTTTTAGTATGAATGCGTTAAGTGAAGACGTGCCCTTGATTGAAAAGGCTAAACAACGAGCCCGTGAAGTCGTTAATGCCTACTCAGTGGAAGATCGTTTTCAAATTTTAACAAATGAATTTGAGGGTAGACATCAAAGATTGGTAAGTAAGGAAGATGCGTTGGCATTAATCGATGAGGTTAAAACAACACCCTCCGTAAAAGAAATTTCAAAAGCATTAACTAGACAATTACAAGCTCTTAATACGAGTAAAATAGAAAATAAAACGGCTTACCTTATTTCCGATTTTCAAAAAAATATTTCTGATTTTCAAAATTTTTCAGATACAACAATAGAGGTTAATTTGATTCCTCTTCAATCTGTTCAGGAAAAAAATATTAGTATAGATACAGCTTACTTTGATTCACCCGTTCAGATGTTAAATCAAACAAATACTTTAGTGATCAAAGTGAGAAATCATAGTAATCAAGTAGCGGAAAATGTTCGATTGTCTCTTCGTCATGAAGGACAAACTAAACCTGTTGGAACACTTACCATACCGGCAAGAGCTTCAAAAACAGATACGGTCAATATAACTATTTTGAGAACGGGTTGGCATGAAGCAGAGTTGACAATAACAGATTATCCAGTTCAATTTGATGATACTTATTACTTTAGTTTTAACGTTGCAGAAGAGATCAATACTCTTTCGATAAATGAAACTACAAGTAATAAATATTTAGATGCAGCTTTCAAAGGGATTAGTTATTTCAAAGTGATAAATCAACAAAGTCGAAGTTTAGATTATGCTAAATTTCCTACTTATCAATTGATTGTCTTAAACGGTTTGGTCAACGTTTCATCAGGTCTGGCATCAGAACTAAAACAGTATGTGGGTTCAGGTGGAAACTTATTAGTCTTTCCGGGTGTAAATTCAAATGTTAGCTCATATAAAACATTTTTAAATGATTTTCCAGCTGACGAATTAGTTGCTTTAGAAAGGTTAGAACGTAATGTTTCTGATGTGAATACGGAGGAATTTATTTTTAAAGACGTCTTTGAGAATAGTAGTGCGAATCTCAAATTACCGATAACAAAGGTTAATTATAAGATGACAAACTTTGGAGGGAGAGGTGAAGAACGTTTATTGAGTTATCGAGATGGAAGTGCCTTTTTGAGTAAATATCGAAAGGAGCGAGGGAACCTTTATTTGTGTGCTGCTCCACTTGATGAAGATCAAAGTAACTTGGTAAGAAACGCTGAGATTTTTGTCCCGATGTTGTACAAGATGGCTATCTCAACAGCCAAAGATAATCGTATTGCATATACTATTGGTAAGGATGAAGTGATTGAATCTAACATTGCATTTACGGGATCAGGAGAAATGAGGTATAAATTAAAGGGAAAAACTGAGGAGTTTATTCCTGTGCAAAGAGCTATTGGGAATAAGGTAGTTTTAGGGATTAATAATCAAATCTTACAAGCTGGATTTTATAATTTGTATCTAAACCCTACAGAAAAATTAAATAAATTTGCTTTTAATTTTGATCGAAAAGAATCAAATTTAGATTACTACAACTCAACAGATTTGGCGACTGTTGTTGGCGATCAAATTCAAATTATCGAAGGTACAAATGCCGTAGATATTACTCAATTAATAGGAGAACGAAGTCGTGGTATAATCATGTGGAGATGGTTTATAATTGCAGCATTAGTATTTTTAATTATTGAAGCATTACTTTTACGGTTTTGGAAAGTGTAGGATTATTTGGTTTCTGATTTTTCTATGATGCAATACGAATTTTGAATTATAACATGTCATGTTAAAAAAAATCAATTAGGTTTTTTACTAAAAAAAAATGGAAAATTTCCTTTCAAATAATCGTGGTAGAGCGCTCTCTTTACCACGATGGGAGCACCTCCTTCACCTTTTAGCAGCTTACTTTTTTTTACTTTTGTGGAATGGATATATTTATGGTCATGGTGATATGATTGAGTTGCTACCGTATTCCAAGTGGTTAATTGACAGTACTTTATATTCAAAGGATTTTTTCATTCAACATATTTCTGCTCAGAGTGTCAATGAGAGATATATTCTTGCTTACATCTTTTCTTTGTTCGAGAAATGGATGCCGCAAGCCGCCTTGATACTTCATTTCGTTTGTGTATTATTTTTACTAGAAGGATTATTTCGACTTGCTAAAATATTTATTCGTTCCCATGGGTTGATTTGGTTGGCGATTTTGATTCCATTTATTCCTTTGATGAATTGGAACCTGGGAGGAAATGAAATGTATATTCCACTGATTACGTCTAGTACAGTTGCCAAGGTCTTTGGTGTCTGGGCAATTTATTTTTCACTAAAAAAAGAAAATATAAAGAATGATAATTGGAACGTGTATATCCTGTTGGCAATTGCTACTTTTATTCAGCCATTAGTTGGGTTACAATTATTTTTAGTCTTGACCGGAGCCAATGTGTTGAATGTTGTTTTTAATAAGGGAGTAGAATGGAAAATTTCTTTTTCAGTTTTGTTTTATTTTTTAACAGGTGGTGTTTGGGTGTTTTGGTTGCAGCGAGATTTTGCCGAAGGAGGAATTGATAATCGGATGTTTTTTGATTTTTTAGAGTTTCGATTACCTCATCATTTTATTCCTTCCTATTTTTCGAGAAAAGCAGCTATCCTACTTTTGCCATTGTTTGGATGGAGTTTATTATTTTATTATAAAAAGAATAGTACCGTTTTTTGGATGTTCGTTTTGGCTCTTTTGGGAATGTTTATTTATACGATTGGAGTAGGATGTATGGAGAGCTCGACCATAGTCTCTTCGCAATGGTTTAAGATCACGATTTGGTTAAAGTCACTTTCTCTAATTGCCTTATTTTCTTTTTTTGAAGATAAAATACCAGTTTTAAAAAAGGAGTTTTTTCAAAAAATTTGTACAAGGGGATTACAATTTATAGGGGTAATTTCAATTGTTCTAATTTTAAATCCTGTGTCTATTTTTAAAACTAAGACATACGATTTCTTCTTTCTCAGTAAGAAAAATCCGGAGATAGAAATTGCGGGAATTGCCAAAGAAAAAACTCCAAAAGATGCTCTTTTTATTGTTCCAATGAATCATACACATTTCAAAAATTACAGCGAGCGCAGTACGTATGTTGATTACAAAGCAGTAATTCATCGAAAGTCAATTATTCCAATTTGGTATAAAAGAATCCAAGAAATTTATGGCGTTAATATTGATACTCGGCAATCGGGAGAAGATAATGTGTTGGTTGGAAATAACAATTTTCGGAATTTAACAATAGAAGAATTAAAGCGGTTTAGTGAACAAGGAATTCAATATTTATTGACTTTCAAAGATGTAGATTTACCACTAGAAAAGGTAGGGGAGAATGTAGGATTCGTGATTTACAAATTGTGAGAAACCTCTTTAAGTTTTAAAAACCTAACGCATTTTTTTTAATAAATTATAAATAGTGATTGGCCAGCTTTCCTTTTGAATTGCCTCTAGTTCACCACCATCCAACCAAGTTCCTTCGCATTGTTCACAATAATCAATTACTACATTTTCATCACGAGGATGCTCTGCTTTTTTCATCATAGGACTATCATCACAAGAAGGACAATTTAGAGGCGTTAATTGATCATATTTTGAGCAAAGCATCCTCCATTCAAATAATACAGGCTCTGAAATATTTTCGAGAAGGTTTAATTCACCTTTGTCAAACCAGAGTCCTTCGCAAGATGGGCAATTCCCAATATCAATTTTGTCATTTCGTTCAATAATAGTTTTGTTATCTAATTTAGTCTTACAGCGAGGACAATTCATATCAATATTTTTTCACCAAGTTAGGTGCAAAAATTCTTTTTTCAAAAAAAAGAAATAAATCTGTACATAGTAAAGCGTGGCCTGAATAAAAAAATAAATAATAAAACCCTTTTACATTCTTATAAATAAAACTCAGGTAGTATTTTTGTACGAATTTTAAAGTAGTAAAAAATGCTATTAATAAAAAATGTAACCATTCGAGATTCTCGCTCCAAGCATCATGGAAAAAAGCGAGATATCCACATCCGTAACGGAAAGATTGAAAGTATTAAAGCCAAAATTGATATACCAAAAGTAAAATTGCTTGAAGGCGCTGGCGCAATGGTTTCTATTGGTTGGTTAGATGTTGGTGTTCGGACAGGTGATCCTGGTTTTGAACATCGGGAAGATTTGCGAACTGTTTCTGCAGCGGCATCCGCTGGCGGATATACTGGAATAGCTTGCTGGCCAAATACTTCTCCATCTATTCACTCAAAATCGGAGGTTTTGTATTTGAAAAATGCAGCACAAACTAATCTTGTTGATTTATTCCCTATCGGAGCAGTTTCACGAAATTGTCAAGGCGTGGACATCACTGAAATGTATGATATGCATCATGCAGGAGCTGTCGCTTTTTCTGATGGGGAAAAAGCCATTCAAAATAGTGGTTTAATGATGCGAGCTTTGCAATATGTAAAAGCATTTGAAGGGACAGTGATAAATCATCCTCATAACTCTGATATTGCAGGAAATGGACAAATGCATGAAGGAAAAAATAGTACTTCACTTGGTATGAAAGGAATTCCTAGGTTAGCGGAAGATTTGATGGTACAGCGAGATATTTACTTGGTAGAATACACCGATTCAAAATTGCATTTGTCAAATATTTCGAGTGAAAATTCAGAAAAATTGGTTGCAGCTGCCAAGCAAAAAAACTTAAAAGTTACTTCTTCTACCTCTATTTTGAACTTGATTTTTTCAGATGAAAAATTGATGGACTTTAATACCCAGTTTAAAGTTATCCCACCTTTGCGTGAAGCTAGTGATATAAAAGCTTTACAAAAAGGTTTAAAAAATGGAACAATTGATATTATTACATCCAACCATAGACCAGTTGAAGAAGAGGGTAAAAATTTAGAATTTTTTAATGCAGATTTTGGAGCACTAGGTTTACAAACGACTTATTCCTTATATAACACTCATTTGACAAAAGTGATTGGAGTTGAGGACTTCATAGAAAAAGTAGCGATACAGCCAAGACAATTATTGAATATTGATTTACCAAAAATTGAAGAAGGATCGGAGGCAAACCTAACTATTTTTCATCCTGATCATGAATGGACTTTTTCAAAAAAGGATATTATGTCAAAGTCAAAAAATTCACCAATAATTGGAATGAAACTAAAGGGAAAAGTATTGGGAGTTGTGAATAATGGAAAATCGAAATTGTTTGTTTAAAAAATATTTAGAATAACTGAATTATGACTGAATTAAAGGTTGAAACAAAATTACCTTCTCCATTTCGAACCGCATTTCGGTTTGCTATAATTCTGCTAATTGTCACAATAATTTTAGAGTTAACTAAATATTTTAGGGGCTGGGGTAATTCTGAAACTTCAGATGAAGGAATAATTTATTTGATTTATACTTTGACTTTTGCTGTATCGATAGCTGTAGTTATGATAATGTTAAAAACGCATAGAGATAAGGAACAATACGGGTTTATCTCACATAAAAAAGTTATAATTTTATCCTTTTGGATGGGATTGTTTTATGGAGTCTTAGCAGCAATATGGAACTTTATATTTAGAGGATTTATTGCAAATAAGATCATGCCAGGAGAAGATACTTTAGGGACAAGTTTTTTTTATATACTATTGAGTAGTTTAACCACAATTGTTTTAATTGGAGTAATCCTAGGGGTATTTGTAAAAAGAGATCGTCTGTAAGTATATTGTTGAAAATATGTAATAGAGGTAGAATAAACTTGTATATAGAACTTGCCTTTGACTAAAAAAGAAAGACCTTGAATAAAATAGCAACTAAATATGGTGTTTTTACAGGATTTGGAGTAATCCTTTATATGCTGACATTTTATTTTTACGATAAAACAATCATGCGAAGTCCAGAAGTAATCTGGTCAACAATGTTTTTGTATTTGGTAGGAATGTTTTGGGCAGCTCTTAAAGTTCATCGACTAGAAGGAAGTTCTAATAATTCAATTGGAAGTGTTTTGGAAAATGTAAAAAATGAAGAAAAAGAATCTTCGCTTCGAAGTTTGGTGGCAACTCCATTTATTGTTTTTCTAATTACGAATGCCTATTATGCTTTATTTTTTTATTGGGTAATGAATGTTTTTGATGCTGAATTATTGCAAGTTCACCAAGAACTGACTCATCAAGAAATGTTGGATTATTACAAAGGAACAGACAAGATATCTGAGGTTAGAAAAAATGTTTCAACGGATTATACTCCCACACTTGGAGCTAGTTTTACAAAGTATATTTTGGGTGCGATTGGAGGATTTATTTTGTCATTTTTGATGGCATTAATAGTTCGGAGAACGTGATTTAATGGATTTTAACATCGAAACAAGAATCGCTTTTTTATCGTTATATTTAATATGAATTTTAAGCAAAAAATAAAATAGAATGGACATATCGGTTGTCGTACCATTATATAATGAAGATGAATCTTTGACTGAACTTGAAGCATGGGTTCGAAAAGTCATGGATGAAAATAATTTCAGTTATGAAATTATGATGGTGGATGATGGAAGTACCGATAATTCTTGGAAAGTCGTTCAAGGTCTTTCCGAAATAAATTCAAATGTAAAAGGTATAAAGTTCCGAAGAAATTATGGAAAATCAGCTGCGTTGCATACGGGATTTCAAGAGGTGCAAGGTGATGTGGTGATTACAATGGATGCAGACTTACAAGATAGTCCAGATGAAATTCCTGAGCTTTTTAGAATGATTAAAGATGAAAAATTCGATTTAGTTTCAGGCTGGAAAAAGGAACGCCACGATCCTCTTTCTAAAACAATTCCTACAAAACTATATAATGGAGTTACTGGAATCATGACGGGTATAAAATTGCATGATATGAATTGTGGGTTGAAAGCTTACCGAAAAGAGGTGGTCAAAACGATTGAAGTTTATGGAGAAATGCATCGCTATATACCCGTAATTGCAAAGTGGGCTGGTTTTAAAAATATAGGAGAAAAAGTTGTAGTTCATCAAGCTCGAAAATTTGGTGTAACTAAATTTGGAGGCCTAGAAAGATTTATCCGAGGACCATTAGATTTATTGTCAATTGTATTTGTTGGGAAATTTGGAAAACGGCCGATGCACTTTTTTGGAAGTCTGGGAGCAATTATGTTTACCCTTGGATTTGGATTGTTTTTTTGTCTGGGAGCAAGGAAGGTTTGGAATTTGATTTATGAAATTCCAGCTAAAAATATTGCAGATATTTCTTGGTTTTATATTGGATTGACTGCGATGATTTTAGGGACACTCTTATTTTGTACTGGTTTTTTGGCTGAATTAGTTTCTAGAAATTCTCCTGTAAGAAATGCATATCTGATCGAGACCAAATTAGGGATGGAAGAAAATGAAACAGTTGTATCATGATAATATTTTTGTAGTACAAAAAAATGAGTGAAAAGAAAAAAATAGTCATCATTGGTCCAGCACATCCACTTAGAGGAGGAATTGCAGTATTTAATGAACGCTTAGCAGAAGTATTGCAGAAAGAGGGATATGACGTTATAATCTATTCTTTTAGTCTACAATATCCCAATTTTTTATTTCCAGGAAAAACTCAATATTCTGAAGATTCTCCACCTTTCCAGCTTAATATTCGTGTAAGAGTTAATTCAGTTAATCCGTTTAATTGGATAAAAGTAGGTCGGGAAATTCAACGAATTAAACCAGATATTGTCATCGGTAGATTTTGGCTGCCATTTATGGGGCCGTGTCTAGGGACCATTCTTCGAATCATAAAAAGGAATAAAATGACTAGAATTATTGGTTTTGTAGATAATATTATTCCCCACGAAAGCCGCCTTGGCGATTCTCTTTTTGCAAAATATTTTGTTGGTGCCTGCGATGCTTTTTTAGTAATGTCAAAATCTGTGAAAGCTCAATTGCGAACGTTTACGAAACAAAAGCTAATTGCCTTAGCAGAGCATCCATTATCTGATAATTTTGGGGAACCAGTTAGTTACGAAGCAGCTTTAGCGTATCTGAATTTGTCAAAAGACTTTCGCTATTTATTGTTTTTTGGATTCATTAGAGACTACAAAGGGTTGGATTTATTGTTAGAGGCTATGGCAGACGAACGAGTTGGAGAATTAAATGTAAAGTTGATTGTGGCAGGAGAGTATTATTCAAATGAAGAAAAGTATAAAACCCAAATCGCTTCGTTGGGAATTGATAATCGGTTAGTTATGGAGACAAGATTCATTTCTAAAGAAGAAGTGAAATATTATTTTTGCGCAGCGGATTTAATTACACAACCCTACAAAACAGCTACCCAAAGTGGAGTTTCAAGTCTTGGATATTTTTTTGAGAAACCTATGTTGGTTACTAAAGTTGGTGGATTGCCGGAGATAGTTCAACATGATAAAGCTGGTTACGTAGTGGACGTTGATCCTAAATCTATTGCAAATGCAATCGTTGATTTTTATAAAAATAAAAGAACAGAAGAGTTTGTGGAACAAGTGAAAATTGATAAGAAAATGTTTTCGTGGGAGGCGATGATTCATGCACTTATGTCGTTAGAGTAGTGAAAACGGTTTCGTTTATAATTTAAATTTATTTTTTAAACTACTTTTGAGTTATGGATTCAAGAATAAAGGACAGTATTTCTGAGAGTATTAAAGTCAAACAAGAGATTCTTGGTAATCAAGAATTATTGAAGGAACTCCAAAAAGTTTCGGACGTTTGTATTAATGCTTTGAAGCATGGAAATAAAATTCTTTTTTGTGGTAATGGGGGAAGTGCCTCAGATGCACAACATTTAGCAGCAGAACTTTCAGGGCGGTTTTATTTGGATAGAGAATCTTATTTTGCAGAGGCTCTTCACGTCAATACATCTTATCTGACTGCTGTTGCAAATGATTATTCCTTTGAAGAGGTTTATCGAAGAATAGTAAAATCAAAAGGACGAAAAGGGGATGTTTTGATTTCACTTTCGACCTCTGGTAATTCTAAAAATATTATTTTTGCAATGAAGGCTGCACAAAAATTAGAAATGATTAATGTTGCCATGTCTGGTCGAACTGGGGGTGAGATGAAAAAATATGCAGAATATTTATTAAATGCCCCCTCGATTGATACACCACGTATCCAGGAAGCTCACATTCTGATGGGACATATTTTTTGTGAAATAATTGAAAAAAGAATGGAGGCTTAATCGTTATTTTATTCCTGCAAAATTATGGTTACTAATAATTCCACGTCAAAGATATCTCGTTTCCACGATACTATTTTTTTTATTCTAGCTTTAGGATTATTTTTTTATTCTTCTTCTCGTGCTTGTTTACTTAGTTTGACTTGTGATGAAGCGAGTACTTATTTTAGTCATCTTCCTAATTCTATCTGGTCGTGTTTCTATTCAGAATTTTGTTGGTTTGATGCAAATAATCATTTGCTCAATACTTTTTTAATGCAAATTTCGACAAGTGTATTTGGCGTCTCCGAATGGACTTTACGATTGCCAAATTTGATTGGCCATATAATTTATTTGATTTTTTCAATTTTATTAATTCGTAAAAATTCAAAGAGTTTATTTTTGGGAATTGTAGGTTTCTGTTTGCTAAATTTGAATCCATTTTTATTAGAGTTTTTTTCATTGGCAAGAGGATATGGATTAGGAGTTGGTTGGATGATGATGAGTATTTATTTTTTATTTTGTTGGATTGGAAGTAAGGAATTTACTTTGGGAATATATTGTTATGTTGGAGCTTTTTTTGCTGTGTTAAGTAATTTTATTTTTCTTAATTATTGGGCGTGTCTAACAGCAGTTTTAATTTTCTTTATTTTAGAAAAACAAATTTATGAGAAAAATGAAAATAGAATAAATAGTTTATTTAAGTCATTTGGATTGCCTATTTTTTCTTCACTCGGGTTATTTTTTTTAGTGAAAAACCCAATACAGTTTTTGCAATCAAAAGGAGAATTTGCTTTTGGAACAGAGAAGTTAAGTGATAGTTTTGTAGAACTTGTTAGAGTAAGTTTAATGAGCCAAGGATATTTTAATCCAAATACGACAGCTATTTTTGTTTTCATATCATTAGTCTTATCAGGTACTTCTATATTATTTGCTATTTTTTATTTTTTAAAACAAAGAGATAAATTGTTTTCAAGGATTCATTTTGCTGGAGTTAGTTTGATGGTTTTAATGATATTAGCGATGGTGGTACAATTTTATTTAATTGACATTAAATATTTGATGGGACGAAAGTCAATAATGTTATTACCTTTTTTTGGATTAAGTACCTATTTATTATTAGAATCAATTTATCGAAATAAAGGTAAATATAAAAATTGGGCAGTTGGATTAGCTCTTTTGATTTCTGTTTTTTCTTTCAATCATATTTACCGCACATTTGATTTAAAAGAAACGACTGAATGGAGTTATGATGCTTATACAAAAGATATGATTCATTATTTAGATGGTAATTTAAAGGAGAATCAAGAAATTGAATTAGGAGTTTTCTGGATTTATGGACCATCTAGTGAGTTTTATCAACAGTATCTTTCCATAAAAAAAATTAAGAAAGTAAATCGTTTGAGGGAGGAGGATTTTAATGAAATTGAGACGGCTGAATTGATATATATACGGAAAGATCAAATGGATATTGTGAGAAATAAATATATTTTAGAAAAGGAATTTGGTAGTGCAGGAGTATTACTTAAAAAGAAAAAATAATTATGAAAAATTCAGGCTGGACACTTTTTCTAGATCGAGACGGAGTAATTAATAGAAGGCTAATTGGCACTTATGTAAAGCGTTGGGAAGACTTTGAATTCACTCATCGAGCTTTAGAGGCGATTTCTATTTTTGGAAATTATTTTGATACAATAGTAGTAGTGACTAACCAACAATGTATTGGGAAAGGTGAGTTAACCGCAGATGAACTAAATTTGATCCATTCCAATATGAAAGAAAAGATTGAAAAAGCAGGTGGATTTATAAACAAGATTTATTATTGTCCTAATCTAAAAAAAGAAAATGCACCTTGTCGCAAACCCAATCCTGGAATGGGATGGCAAGCAAAAAGAGATTTTCCAAAAATAAATTTCCAAGAAGCTATTATGGTTGGAGACTCATTCTCGGATATGGAATTTGGCTGGCAATTGGGAACCAAAACTATTTTTATTGAAGGGAAAGAAGAGGAAACAGAGAGAACAAGGCAGATCCCAGTAGATGGAAGGTTTGAAAATTTATGGCAATTAGCAGAATATTTGGAATCTCCTCAAGCAGATTTAATAACTTTTTAGATTCATTTCAGATCTTAAAAAGGTGCCCCATTAAATCTTGTTTGGTTTTTAAGTAACCATGATTTTCTTTTTTTGGAGGAATTACGAGCGGAATCCTTTTTTCAATCTCAATATCAGAGTTTTCAATCGCTTCAATTTTGTCAGGATTATTTGTTAAAAGCTTTACTTTTTTTATACCTAGGTCATTCATGATTTGAATAGCGATATCATATTCTCTGGCATCGATTTCTAACCCCAGATGTGTATTGGCATCGGCAGTGTTGACGCCTTTATCTTGAATTTTGTAAGCTTTTAATTTATTGATTAATCCAATCCCTCGACCTTCTTGGCGAAGATATATAATGATACCCCCTTGTTCAGCTGCAAGCTTCATAGCCGCATCAAGTTGTTCTCCACACTCACACCGATTAGAATGAAAAAGATCACCAGTCATACACTCAGAATGAATTCTCAAAAGTACAGATTTAGAGTTGTCGAAATTCTCATGAACCATTGCTAAATGGGGCATTTTATCGCTTTTGTCATCTGCGAAAGCAATCATGTTGAAATTCCCCCAATCGGTGGGAAGCATAGCCTCTGCTTGTCTTATCATGTCTCTTTTTTCCAATTTTTAAAATACAAATATAACCATCTTCTAGTTGGAATTGTTTAAATGACTTAAATATGTCTGTTGATAAAATAATGGAATAATTTAGATTTCATTATTCGATATAACATTAACAATGGAGTACAGTCATTATTTTTAAATTTTTAAATTTCATCCTAATATTTTAATAAATTTTGATTAATTAGTTAATATTTACATTTACTCCCAAAATAATAAGAGATGAAATTAGGCTCAGGCTACTCCTTTGTTTGAATAATTAAATATTTTGAGAGGAAGTTTTTAACACTGATTTACCTAGTTGGCTAAAAGGAATGGTGCTTTATATAACTTCCAACCAATTCAAAACAACCTACGTATCGCTTTAATCAGTCTAGTCAATTCGTATAAAGTGTTAACTTATTTTTAAATAGTTATGCCTAGATTGCTAGTAATTTGATAATATTAATTCGATTGAAAATATTTAGGATATTTAATATGAGTTTGCCGTAGGGGATTTAGAATAGAAATGGGGCTTATTGGACAAGGTTTGGAGGAATTGAAAAATAAAAACAACTTATAAAAAAAGCCCAAAAACATAATGTTTTTGAGCTTTTTATAAAAATGTAACCGGCCCGGGGTTCGAACCCGGGACCCCTTGATTAAAAGTCAAGTGCTCTACCAGCTGAGCTAGCCGATCATAAATTTGTATGCTTTTCTTCTAAAGCGCTGCAAAGATACTAACGTTTTTTACTAATGCAAGAAATTAAAAATCTTTTTTTAAAAAATATTTATTTTCTTTTTTTGGAACCTTTGAGGTTTCTACAAAGGATAAAAACAAATTTAAATCTTTATAATTTCTAATAACAGTTTCAGCACCAAATTGTTTTAAAAAGTTTGAATCTCCTTCTCTCCTGACACCAATAAAAGGAATATTCATATTGCGGGTGGTTTCAACATCCCAGACAGCATCACCTACATACACGACTTTTTCAAAAGAAATTCCCTTTGCTTTTGTTTGATGGAAGACAGCGTTTATAATATCTTCTCGAGTTGGATTTCCATCTGCAAAACTCATGTGTAAGTTAGAAGTGGCAATTCCAACGTGATTTAATTTTACCATCGCAGGTCTACGCCAACCACCGGTCGCTATGCCTACTTCATAAACATCGCTTCTTAATAAATGTTCAATCGTTTTTCGGGCATTTGGAACTTCTTTAAATTCAAGTGGTTGTTCTCTTCTTTTCGTTTGGATTAAAGCCACATATTCATTCTGGAAATAATGCATCTCCTCTTTGGTCGCATCTCTCTGAAAATGATTTTGGATGACTGTTTTAAAAATAGTATCATCAGTTACATGTGGATATTTTGACCAATCAATTGAGGGGAATTTTAAATGGTATACTTTTTCATAAGTGTCTGCAAAACATTGGCTATCTATTTTATTCGAATACAATAGTGTTCCGTCAATATCAAAAATGATCAATTTTTTCTTCAAAATGTATTCTTATTTTTCTATTTATATATTTGATTGTCTGAAGAGTTTAACAAAAGAGAAGCGAAACTGTTTCAACTATCTTTTAATCCTCCTGTTCATTTTCCAAATCCCAAAAATCAAACTCTAATTGGACTCCTCCAACCATTTTTTGATCTTTTTCTAAATTTGAAACCTGGACTCCGAGTAATCTTACTTCTTGAAATTCATGAAAATGTTTTTTTAATAAATCAGAAACAATAGATAAAAACAGCTCTTGATCTTTTGGCTCAGAGTTAAAAGTTTTGCTTCGTGTAATTGATTGAAACTCTGGTGTTTTTGCTTTCAAGGTAATAGTTCGGCCAAAATTATTTGCTTTTTTCATGTAATCAAAGACCTTTTCAGCAATTGGAATTAGTTTTCCCAACATTTCTTTTTCAGTTTTTAAATCATCAAAAAAAGTGCGCTCTGCTCCAATAGATTTTCGAATCCGATTGGGATTAACTTTTCGATTATCTTCTGCACGAACTATTCGATAATAATGTCTTCCAGCCTTTCCAAATCGTTGCACCAATTCGAGCTCTGATTTTTGTTTTAAATCTTTTCCCGTAAAAATTCTTAAAGTGTGCATTCGCTTGGCAGTCACTTTCCCAACTCCAAAAAATTTTTCAACAGGTAAATTTTCCAAAAATAAAATAGCTTCTGGAGGGGTGATTACTTTTATTCCATTTGGCTTATTGATATCGGAAGCTACTTTGGCCAAAAATTTATTAAACGAAACGCCTGCTGAAGCAGTTAATTGAGTTTTTTCAAAAATCTTTTTTCTTATTTCCTCTGCAATCATTGTAGCAGATGGATTTCCAGTTTTATCAATAAGGTGTGAAAAATTATCTTGTTTCAATTCTGTTACATCTAAGAATGCCTCATCTAAAGAAAGTGGTTCTATGAGGCCTGTGTACTCTGCAAAAATCTCTCGAATCTGATTGGACACTTCTCGATAAACTTCAAACCGATGCTTGACAAAAATTAAATCAGGGCATAAACGTTTGGCTGTGATGGAGGGCATTGCTGAATGAACGCCAAATTTTCGAGCTTCATAACTTGCCGCCGCTACAACTCCACGCATAGCAGAACCTCCAACTGCAATAGGTTTTCCACGAAGGTCAGGATGGTCGCGCTGTTCTACCGATGCGTAGAAAGCGTCCATGTCGATATGAATAATTTTGCGTTGAGACAAATGTTATTTTTTCTAATGCAAAAATAAGAACCAATTTATAGAAACTGTTTTTTTATTAAACAAAACTATTTATTAATATGAGTTGTTTTTATGGATTTATGTTTTATTACTTCCTATAATCTTACCAAGATGTATACTTATTTGGTCATTTTACCTAGTAAAGTTATCAAAGCCTTGGGTTTAAACTAATATATGAAACATGCCGTTAATGCAATAAATAATATTTTGTCATTTTAATTCAAATATCTATATTTAAGAAATACAAATTTTTCTCTCTCTTCATATTTAGAAATATCCAAGATTTTAAATCCCTTTTTTTGATAATTATGGATACATTTTTTAATAATCCAAAACCATATTATAATTAATTGTAATTTTTCACTAAACCAAGAGAAAATGATTCGCTATTTATTACTTTTTACACTAATTCTTTCTTTTCAATTTCAAGGATTTCCTCAAATTATTAATTCAAAAATTGAAGTTGAACCATCCTCTACTTCAATAGAAAATGATAAGCATAAATGCGGAACACCTGATCCAGGTGAACATACTCGACAGTATATTTTGGATAATATTATTGCCAATGAACAACAGTTAGCAGCTCAAAGAAATAACGTTACCAATTGTTTACCAATGAAAATTCATATCATTCGAGAAGATGATGGATCTGGAGGATTATCTCTAGATGATTTAGCTATTGCTTTTGCTAATTTGAATTTGGTATATTATGATGCAGATATTGAATTTTTTGCGTGTGGTGGAATTAATTATATCAATAATTCAGATTGGTATAATTTCAATGCGCAAGCACCAGACAATGATGATGAATCTACTTTCTGTAGTCCAGTAGAAGTTACAGATGCCATTAATGTATTTTTTATGAATTCAATTACTACTAGTTCGGGTTTTAATGCTGCAGGTTATGCATATTTCCCATTTAATAGTGTACAAAGTAATCGAATTTTTATGATAAATAGTGTAGCTAACAATGCACCTAATAGTACATTTTCTCATGAGTTAGGTCATTATTTTAGTTTATATCATACTCACCAAGATACTGAATTTGGAAGTGGAGATCCTAACGCTGAACGTGTAGTAAGAACAGGGGCAAATGCTAATTGTGATGTTAATGGAGATTTACTTTGTGATACAGATGCAGACCCAAGATATGCCTCTGGGGAATTTGATTTAGGTACTTGTACTTATACAGGAACTGATACTGATGATTTAGGAGTTACTTATTTGCCGACTACAGCTATTAATAATATTATGTCTTACTTTCCTGATCAGTGTGGAGGTGTTTTTACATCAGGTCAATTTACCCGAATGGGAGCAGGGCTAACAATAAGAATGGGGCATACTGCTTATAATTATTCTTGTTCAGCCTCTGTTGTTTCGGCTCCAACAGGATTGACTGCAACGTTAAATGGTAATCAAATTGATTTAGCATGGACAGATAATGCAAGTAATGAATTAGGATACATTATTGAACGATCATCTACATCTAACACGACCGGTTTTATACCTATTATTTATGGTGGAGTAGGTGAAGATGTTTCTACATTTTCTGATACAGATGGAATTAATAGTAATACAACTTATTGGTACAGAGTTCGTCCCGTTGCCTCTGCTTGTGATACCTATAGTAATGTAGTTAATCTAACTACAGGAGTTATTTATTGTACGCCTAGTTATTCTATAGGTTGTGCTCAAGTTTCAATAAGTGATTTTTCATTTGATGGTGAAGGAACAAGTGATATTGCTAATAATACCTCAGGATGTTCAACTAATGGATATGGTGATTTCTCTAATCTTTCTGCAGCAGTTGATGCAGGAAATTCATACAATCTAACTGCAAGTTCACTCGCTGGAACATGCATTGGAAGTTACTACCCTGCACTTGTAGGTATCTTCGTAGATTGGAATTTTGATGGAGATTTCGATGATGCTAATGAACATGTATATAGTGGTGCTGATACATTAAATCCTTGTTTTTCTACAACAATTGCTGTTCCTACAGGTGCTCAAACGGGTAATGCAGTACTAAGGATTGTTATTGACTATAATAATACTCCAACTACTGCATGTGGTTCTTATGGTTTTGGAGAATCAGAAGATTATACTTTAAATGTAACAGGTGTAGGAGGACTTCCAATTGAACTTACTTCTTTCAGAGGTCAATCAAACAACAATGCTGTTAGGCTTTCTTGGACAACAGAGTCTGAGATAAACAATGACTTCTTTACTTTAGAAAAGTCTAAAGATGGTGTTGATTTCGAAGCTATTGCAATTGTTAATGGAGCAGGAATATCAGATAGAAGAAATGAATATTCTCATTTGGATTTCACACCTTATGATGGAATAAACTACTATCGACTCATGCAAACTGATTTTGATGGAAAATTTACCCTTTCTGATATTATTCAAATTTCAGTAGTTCCTAGAGAAGTGATTTCTGTAAATATTTTCCCTAATCCTGTTGGTAAAGATGAGTTTTCTCTTTCATACAACTCCATTACAAAAGGAAATTTACAATATCGAATTACGGACTTAACAGGTAAGGTTATTGAATTTCAAGAAACTGAAGTTGAAAAAGGAAAGAATGATTTCTTCATCGACACTAGTCAATTAAGCCGTGGTGTTTACTTTTTACAAACTAACCAAAATGATATTACTCAAACGATAAGATTTGTAAGGCTTTAAATTAAATTTTATTTCAAACAAAAAGAGATTATCCATTTAAGGATAATCTCTTTTTGTTTTTTTATTTACCCAAAGAGAGCCAAGAACTAAGATTGGGCAAAGCCTTGACTCTTCTAAACGGTTATTGGGAATACATCTTTAATTCGTTCGGTTTTAAAAGGTACGAGCTAAGTATGTTGAAAGGTCAACATATGTCTATTTATGATCGTGGGAAATTTTATACTAGATTGGGAAAAACAAATAACAAGTTCAAATATACTAAATATTTATAATATCCCAAATAATTTCCTTTCTCTATGAACTGCTTTGTAATTATTAAATAGTTATACTTATATCCTTTTCATTTCTAATTTTTTCAAAAACAATAAAATAAAAAGTCAATGAAAGTGAAATACCTAAGTACATGGTTATTAAAATAGTACCGCCCGAGAAAAAATCTTCCAGATTATACCATGTTCCAATTTGATAAATAATCCAAACCCCTATGATTGATTTAATGATTTCTGCGGGGATGGCAAAGATATGACGATCCATTAATGTAGTGTATGAAAATACCGAAACAAATAAAAATATAGAATACCACATGATGTCAATTACGTCTAATTTTCCGAATTGAGTAAGTAAAAAATACATTAAAAGGTTGTGGAAGATTAATTGGAACCATGACCATCCTTTTAAATAATCAGAAGCATTAGAATTGTATTTTGAACGAGTATGAACACCTTCAATTATGATTGGATATTTTTCTTGCACATCTTTTGGTCGCCAACCTGTTGGCATAAACCAAATTCTAATTTTATCTAACCAATTATTTGTTCTCCAAGCATCTTTCAAAATCTGCCAAGCATGCTGATAATTTATTAGGACTGGATTCCAAGTATTCGCAGGTTTTAAAGTTCCATAAACTGGAGTTTCCTCTTCCAATTCTTCTTGGAATGTACCAAACCATTTATCCCATAAAATAAATATCGCTGAGAAATTTTTATCAATATAAATATCGTTGATCGCATGATGAACACGATGATGGGAGGGTGTCATGAGTATTTTTTCTAAAAATCCCATTTTCCCTATAAGTCGGGTGTGATACCAAAATTGAGCAAATAAATGTATCGGTGCTGTCACCAATATTATCTCTTGTGGAATACCAATAATTGCCAATGGAATGTACAGGAAAAAATAGATTCCAACTATTGCCGAAATCTCTTGACGCAAAGCACAAGACAAATTATATTCTTCGCTTGAATGATGAACAATGTGTCGATTCCAAAAAATATTAATGGAATGATTAAATCTATGTGACCAATAACTGGCAAAATCTGTCCCTATAAATGCGATAAAAAATAACCATCCAGTAGACTGAATTTCAAATATTCCAAACCTAGACTCCATCCATCCATAGGTTACCAAAACAACTGATAATCCTAATAAATTTTTTAGTGTGTTTGTCATCCCTGAACTTAGGCTTGAAATAGTATCCATGGCGCGATTGACAGTTTGGCCCATAATTTTAGCTGCGATAGCTTCGATAATTACCATCAAAACAAATCCTGGAATAGCGTAAGTTAGTGCTGTTGCATAGGCTTCCATAAAGTTATTTAATTGACAAGTTTATAAAATAAATATTATCTGAAATTTTCAATAAAATTGAAGTTAGAGAGAATAAGGATGTTTTCATTTTCTGACTTAGTAAGAGCCGTTTTTAACAAAATAGATTTTGCTGATTTTTTTAAAGTTATTTCTTTTCCTTTTTAGTTTATGGTAAAAGATCTTCATAATTGAAGGTTTTGTAGGTCTTAATTTTTCACTAAGTCTTTTATCCAATAAATATAAATCAAAACACTTAATTACCTAATTGCAATACCGAGGGTAAAGTTTTCAATAAGTTTACTTTATTTAGATGACCCACTATTACTTTCTCAGTGTTGCAAGAGTTTACAATCCTCTTTATCTGTTTTAGTATTTTTATAAATCTCCATTTCTTCATTAAATCTTTTTTAACTTCATTTCGATCTCTTTTAAAAGAAACTGTTATTTTCCTAACTAGGTAATCATCTATATTTTAAAGATAGCCAAGGAAGTTTAATGGGCTTTGACAGAAAAATACCTTGGGTTTTTCGTCGCTGGCGTAAATTATTTAATCTATATTTTATTAATAGTTGACATAGTTATGATGATTATTTTTTACAAAATTGATTTATTTTAAGGGCTTATAAGGCTATCCAAGGTAGATTCTTCTGATATTTTATAATAGTCATGTCTCACTTTTTCAATAACTTTTTCTACTTTTTTATCTCGATACGTATTTTGAATAGTTCACATAGATACCTTTCAATCCATTAAAAACTAAAAAAAGCTACCATATTTTAGTTAAAAGTACTCAGTTAGGGAATTTAGGCACTAAATTTAGTGATAATATTCTTGAGATTTCTCAAAATTTTCCACAGATGAAAATAACTAAATTATTAGTAATTTTTCCCTCTCATTAGTGAATAATTCAATTTTATGAAAATGTGTTATCACACTATATTTTTTCTATTTTTTATTTTTGCTGTAAATACCAACTCAACAGCTTTCTATTCAATTCCTTTTGATAGTTTAGAATCGGTATTATACTCTGAAATTCCGATAGAGCAAAAAATTAAGACTAGAAATAATTTAGCGGAATATTATTTTAAATATAATGTCAATAAATCAATCGGACATTTAAAAGAAAATCTGAATTATTCAAGAATTGAAGAATTTCCAAAACAAAAAGCTAGGAGTTTGTATTTGATGGGGCGGGCTTATTTGTTAATTGCTAATTTTGAAAAGTCAACTTCTTTCCTTAATCAAGCCAAAGAATATTTCTCTCGAAATATAAAACTTAAAGAATTAGGTGATTGTTTTAAAGACCTAGGAACCATTCAATTACATCAAAATAACTACAAAGAAGCTGAGTTTTTATATCAGGAAGGTATAAAAGCATACCATAGAGCAAATTACAATGCCGGCTTTGCACATTGTAATTTGAATTTAGGAAATGTCTATATCGAACAGTTTCAATACACCGAAGGAATTCAATATTATTACAATGCATTAAAAATTTATGAAGAACTTAAGCTTCATCGATATATTGGGATGGTCAATAATAATATTGGTAATATTTATAAAGAAAATCAGAGCTATAAAAGAGCATATCAATATTATAATAAAGCAAGTCAATCTTATCAAATTGATAAAGACAGTTTACAAATAATTAATGTTAATATAAATATTGGATCAACTTTTTTGGATGAGGGAGACTTTGAAAAAGCAGTTCAAATTTTAAATTTAACTTTGGAGGATGCAAAAAAATCTGGCTTCATTCACCCAATTCCAGTAATTTATAATAACATAGCGGCATGTCATATAAGTTTAGGGAATTTTGAACTTGCCAAAAAAAACAATAGACTAGGTAGAGAAGCAGCCTTGCTCAATAAAAATAAGGTAGAGTTAATGCATGCTAATTTATTGGCGGCTGAAATGAATTTTCAAAAAAAAGAATACATAAAAAGTGTTCAATTAGCAGAGTCTGCTTACAATGAGGCTATTGAAAACAAAAACCTCGATGTTCTTTTTGATGTTACTAAATTATTGTATGTCAACTACAAATCGATGAATCAGTTTGAGACGAGCCTTGGGTTTTTAGAGCTTAATAAATTATATCGAGATAGTCTTTTCAATGAAAGTAGAATGAAAATTCCTTTGTCAAAAGACTTTGAATATCAGTTGGAGAAGCAAAAACAAGAACAAATAATTAAGCAAGAGAAAAGTAAATTGACATGGGAGGGAGAGCTGGCCTTTCAGCAATTAATTTTGAGGGTTTTTATTTTTTGCTTTTTAATTTTGGGATTTGTTGCTTTTGTCATGTTTAAGAATTTTAAGGCCAAAAAGGCAGCAGAGAGTGAGTTGGAAAAGAAAAATTCTATATTAGAAAAATATATCGAATCGAATATTCAATTGGAACAATTTGCACATATTGCCTCACATGATTTAAAATCTCCTTTACGAACCGTTGGAAGTTTTTCTAGTTTGTTGAAACGAAGAGCTAAGGAAAAACTGAACGAGAATGAATTGGAGTACCTTGATATGATTACCAGTGCAGCAAAATTAATGTGGAATTTGGTAGATGATTTGATGGCTTACTCGCAAGTGAATTCATTTCGACTTAATTTGACAAATAGCGATGTTAATAAATTGGTGGAAGAAGTTTTGACAAATTTAGATTTCTCAATAAAAGAAAAAAATGCTGTAATCAACGTAGCTCATCTACCAACAGAAATTATGGTTGATGAAACAAAATTGCGTCAAGTTTTTCAAAGTTTAATTACTAACGGTTTGAAGTTCATGCCAACAAACAAGTCTCCTGAGATCGATATTAACGGTATCTTAGAAAATGGATTTTGGAAGTTTTCCATCCAAGATAATGGAATCGGGATTCCAACTGAATACCAAGAAAGAGTTTTCAAACCATATAAACAATTACAACCAAGAGATAAATTTGGAGGGACTGGAATGGGATTAGCTATTTGTAAGAAAATTGTTGAGAAGCATGGGGGAGATATTTCTTTTAAAAGCGAAATGAGAAAAGGAACTACTTTTTATTTTACAATTCTTTCGACTTTAGAAACTGAGTTAAATGAGAATGAACTGGCAGAAGCTACTGTTTAATTTTAGTTTTTATTTTTTTAGAATAAAAACTCCAAATCCTTTTATTGCAGGGTTTGGAGTTTTTATTTTTTTTGAAAAAGTATTATTTTATAAAAGCTTTAGTAGTTAGTTCATTTTCATTTGAAATGGTTAGTTGATATATACCTTTTGGTAAGCTGGTAACATCATGTACACGGGATACTTTTTCTATATTCTTCTCTAATACAAAGTCCATAATTTGTCGACCTTTAACATCTGTAATTCTTACGTCTAAATTACCAATAATTGAACTTTTGAAAGTGAAATTTAAATCATCTTGAACTGGATTTGGAAAAATATCTAAAGTACCAAGGGGCTGAGGTAAACTAAAAATAGCATCTAGTAATTTTTGATTCTCAAATGCGCCCATATCTACTTCATCTACTCTTGGCAAACCTTCAAGATCAAAAATAGGTGCACCTAATTCGATTCCAGCATCAATACATGGACTTTCATTGGCGAGGCGATAGTTTTCATCAACGAAATTTACAAAGAGTGGATTTTCTCCTGCTAAATCATTAGTTCCAATCAATTCATCATACATACTAAGGTCAGCGCTTAAGTTTCCTCCATTAGAAATAAGTAATGGAGCACCTGCTTCTACTTCATAATCATTACCGTTTGGATTATCAAATACAGTATTTTGTAAAGTTAAAGTTGATGAGCTCAAATCTCCGGCAATCCAGTGTGATATTCCAGCGCCGATAGTGGCTTCATTTTTAACTAATGTACAATTAATTAAATCGATTGTAGCAGTGATAGTATCGCTCGTATTTATTGATATAGCACCGCCAACAGAAGCCGCGTCAATGATTATATTAGATTCAAAAAGCACATTTTTAAATACAGCATTTGTACTTCCTAGATTAACTCCACCACCTTGTTCTATAGCTGAATTGAATTGAATAATAGAATTCTCAATAGTCAAAATCGGGATAGGAAGAGTATCAATTATATCGCTATTTCCGATGTTAATTGCTCCTCCTCGAGTTGCGGCATTTAAAAATAGTTCACAATTGGTAATATTAATTGTAGCATCATCATTTTGAGAATACATAGCTCCTCCATTAGTTGCCTCATTCTGAGAAAAAGTACAATTGGTATAATTTGAAGTTGCACCAAATCCATTAGTAGTTGCACCTCCTGAGGTTATGGCATTATTTTGAATGAAATCACAATCTGTAACATTGATTATTGACTTAGTATCATATACTCCCAAAGCACCACCAAAACCAGCATCGTTTTCTTCAAAAGTGCAGTTGATAATATTTACTGGATCAAAGTCGTTATTATTTCCATTTCTGACCATCAATGCTCCACCTGCGGAAGTAGGTACAGAGTTAAATGAAAATTCACAATTCATAATGTTACTAGAAGTAGAATTGTTATAAATTGCTCCACCTCTGTTAGCTGCCTTATTTCCAATAAAAATACAATCGCTTATTGTAGCATTTCCTGCTAATAAATAAAGCCCTCCACCTTGTCGTCCACTATTATTTTCAAAAACACAATCTTCAATTATTACTCCTGTAGCTGTAGTTGCCCCTCGTGGATATAACCCACCTCCGAAGTATCCATAGTTTTGTGTGAAAGTACAATTTCGAATAGCAGGTGCTCCGTAGGTAAGCATTCCTCCTCCTCTTCTATCATTACCTGAAGCTGAACCAGGTGAAGTATCACCATTTCTAAAGGTGAATCCATCTACTGTCGAAGCAGTTGAAACGGTATCAGTCAACCACATAACATGCTGTGAATTATCATCTCGAAAAGTATCAAAGTCATTATCTACATCATTGTCAAGATGATCGCCCGAAAGAATAGTTTCATTGGCATTCCAATCTCTATCTGATAAAATGGTCTCAGTTCCTGCAAATCCACCATATAATAATAAATCATGTGGGAATGTAAAAAAGGAGGAAGTATCAGGAGTTGTTCCTCCAGGTTTATATGTTCCAGCTGCCACCCAGATTTCATCCATGGGTGCTGAGTTACTAAGTGCATCACTTAGATCAAGATAAGCATTAGTCCAAGAGCTACCATCATTGGTGCCAGTTGCATTACTGTCGACAAAGGTTTGTGCAGTTATTTGTACAGTAAAAAACAATATAATTACAAAAGTTAATATGGTATGAAATTTATACATTTTAGGTAAAGATTGATTTGGTAAATAGAAAAAATGAATTAAAACTTATGCGAATTTAGTTGAAGTCGAGATTACATTCGTACTATTTTGTTAGTAGAAATGTTACTCCCATTTGTTACTTTTATAAAATAAATTCCTTTAGATAAATTTTTAAAGAAAGGAATTTCCAAGGTTGCGGTTTTTTCTTTAATTTGGGTTTTCCAAATTATTTCCCCTCGTAGGTCATTTAATTCTAAATTTGCACCAGCTGGAATATTTTTTATAAAAATAGAAGCATCACTTGGAATTGGGTAAATTTTGATTGGAGCAACTACACTCAGATTATTCGTTGGAGTTGCTTCAGGGTTACAGGCTAAAAAGCTTCCTTCCAAAAAATAAAAATCTTCCATCTGCAATAATTGTTTTGGAGAAAAATGAACTCTGCAAGACTTCCTAGAATATGACATAATATTCTCAGGATCAGGATCGTAAGGATTTTGCTGATTATCTAATTCTGTTCCAATATACTCACATGATGTATTAACAAGGTCATTAGAAAGTTTAGGGTCCGCAGGTGTGTCGCATAGCAAATCACCAGCAATTGAGCAGTTTGTTCCATTAGCATGTTCATTACCATTTGAGGTGGAATGTGTATGTAAAAGAGAAAATGAATGTCCTAATTCATGAGCCAAAGTACTCCCGTTAGTAGAACAACCTTTGTCCATTACCAATCTATTTTTTATATCAAAATTGTAAGCATAGCCGCATAGATTATCTTCAACATTATTAACTATTTTTATTAAGTTTGGTACGAAGTATAGATTAATCGCAGTCGGATTATCATGAATATCACAAAGTCCTTCATCTGTATTTTTTTCAAAAGTTACATAGTCGTTATCGTAGATATAATTGATGATTCCACATTGAACAAAATGAATATTTGCCTCGGCATACAAATCGTTGACAATGGCAATTTCATCAAATACATCAGATGAATCTATCGCAAATGCTCCATTATTTGCTCCGACAATATGAACTTTGATAGGAACATCAACTGCGGTTGTTCGAATGTTGACTATAGTTTGTGCTCTTTGTTTTTGAACAAATTCATAAGTTGTTGATTGTTCTAGGATGGAAGTTCCGCAGTCGTTTTGAGATTGAGGGAATCCTATAAACGGAAATGAAATGATTAAAATAAAGGTTAGAATTTTTGATTTCATGATTAGGGAATTTCTAAAATTGTATAAAATATGTATAACAAATATAAAAAGGAAAAGGGAAACCAACCAAAGATTATATCAATTTTAGAATGTCATACTCTAGTTCCTTATTTTGCCCTTCATTGTTTACCTTTGAACTCATTACAAGAATGAATGTTTAAAGACTAATCTTAAAATAATAATTTCGATCTATTGAAACCATTACTCGTACTTAATAAATATTTTTTTAAATACAAATGGCATTTGGCGATCGGCTTTTTGATGGTCACCGCAGCTAACTTTTTTAATGTTCTGAAACCTCAGATGGTACGGAACGCCTTAGATTTGGTGGTGAATAATTTGCAAATATTTCATTTGTATGATGGGTTTGATTTACAAACTACTTTTTTTCAAGAATTTGGGAAGACACTTTTGTTTTTTGGTGGTTTAGTTTTAATTCTAGCTGTGATTCAAGGGATTTTTATGTACTTCATGAGGCAGACTATCATCGTAATGTCAAGATTGATTGAATACGATATGCGAAAAGAAATTTTCGAGCACTATGAAAATTTAAGTCTCGCTTTTTATAAAAAAAATAACACGGGGGATTTGATGTCACGCATTACGGAAGATGTCACTAAGGTCAGGATGTATGTTGGTCCAGCAATTTTATATGGGTTTAATTTGACTACATTAGTAATCATGGTGGTGTCTTCGATGTTGAGTGTAAGTCCTGAACTGACACTTTATGCTTTGGCACCAATGCCCATATTGTCGCTTTCGATTTATTACGTCAGTAATTTGATTAATAAAAAAAGTATGGGCATTCAGGTTCAATTGGCTACTTTAAACAGTGCCGCTCAAGAAGTTTACTCTGGAATCCGAGTGGTTAAATCGTATGTCCAGGAGGCTCAGATGGGGAATTTTTTTTTGGGTGAAAGCCAATCCTATATGGATAAATCACTCGACCTGGCAAAGACAAACGCTTTCTTTTTTCCCTTAATGGTATTATTAATAGGAATCAGTAATATTTTGACTGTATTTATGGGAGGAGTTTTAGTGGCGCGTGGTACCGTTACACCTGGTAATATTGCAGAGTTTGTGATTTATGTAAATATGTTGACTTGGCCAGTCACTGCAGTGGGGTGGGTGACTTCAATAATTCAGCAAGCTGCTGCTTCTCAAAGTCGTATTAATGGGTTTTTAGAAATCAAGCCTGATATTATTAATCCAGTTGTAAATGGAGTATCAACAAAACTACATGGAGATATTGAATTTAAGAATGTATCATTTTCCTATCCTGATTCAGGGATTGTTGGTTTAAAAAATGTGTCTTTTCATTTGAAAAGAGGAGAAAAAATGGCAATTATTGGAAAAACAGGATCCGGAAAAACTACCATTGCGGATCTCTTGGTAAGAATGTATGATATTGATTCTGGAGAAATTTTAATAGATGGAATATCTATTAAAAAAATGGATTTGGCTAACTTGAGAGAACGAGTAGGGTATGTACCGCAAGATGTTTTTCTTTTTTCTGATACTATTGGAGGCAATGTGGCATTTGGAAATAGAAATGCAAGTCAAGAAAAAATTGAGGAGTATACTAGGTATGCAGCTATATATGATGATATTGCTTCTTTGCCAGAAGGTTTTAATACGATGGTCGGTGAGCGAGGTGTTACTCTTTCAGGTGGACAAAAACAAAGGATATCTATTGCTCGTGCATTTATCAAAGATCCGGATATTGTCATTCTTGATGATTGTCTCTCTGCAGTCGATACTAATACGGAACAACAGATATTAGGATATATTAATGGGGCGACAGTTGAAAGAACAATTATCACTATTACCCATAGAATATATGGACTTTTGAACTTCGATAAAATAATTGTTTTGGAAAATGGAGGTATCTCAGAAGCTGGGACCCATGAAGAGCTTTTGGGGAATAAAGGATTCTACTTCGATATGTTTGAAAAACAACGATTAGAAGAGTAGGAAATAAAAGTGTCATATTTTTTTTGTTTTAAGTTCAAATATTTACATTTGTACAGTATAGATAAAATTCGAAAATTATTTTTTCAACCAAACTAACGAATCGTGGATAACGAAAACCAAAAAAAGTTCGAAAGTGTATTTTCCAAGAAAGTAAGAGCTGGTAAGCGTAGAACTTATTTTTTTGATGTTCGCCAAACAAAAGGTGATGATTATTACTTAACTCTCACCGAAAGCACCAGGAGAATTAATGGTGACGGATATGAGAGACACAAGATTTTTCTTTACAAAGAAGACTTTAACAGATTTCAAGGTGGATTAGATGAGGCAATCAATTATATCAAAACTGATTTGATGCCTGATTATGATTACGAAGAATTCGACAGAAGACAAGCTGAGTGGGAAGAAAAAAGAGCTGCCATGGAAGCTGG
This sequence comes from Saprospiraceae bacterium, assembly GCA_029251525.1. Lineage (GTDB taxonomy): Bacteria > Bacteroidota > Bacteroidia > Chitinophagales > Saprospiraceae > CAJQQY01. The sequence goes on from JAQXDE010000055.1 coordinate 189,109, forward strand.
TACTTGGGTTGAACCTACAGAGGAGGGTACAACAACTGAAACAACAACTGAAACATCGTCAGAGGAAGAGGTGGGAGAGAAGGAGATTGAATCAGAAGACGATATTTCTTGGTAAGAAATGTGATTTGATTTTAAATAGGTTATTTGAAAAGCGCTCTGACAACAGAGTGCTTTTTCTTTTTTAATCTTACTTTCCTTGTGTTTTATTTCTCTAAGTCTATTATTAGCTATGGTAAATCATTTGGTGAATGAATAATATTTTTAATTTTAAGTAATAGATTCCTCTAAATAAGTTTACATTGAACCGTTTAAAATCAAATTTTGAAAGGTTATTTTGTTGGATACTGGTGATAGTAAAAATAAATTTTTGATGAGGAAAATAAAAGGAGGCTTGATTTATGCTATTTTTTATTCTTTAAAAATACAAACAAACCTTCAAATCAAATATTAAAATATGAGAAATACATTTCTATCTTTAGTTTTTATCTTCTTTTCTTCCAATTTATTTTTTGCTCAAGTAATACCTGAAATACAACGCCCCTTGGTTACTAAAATAGCTGCCACATGGTGTCCACCATGTGGAGGTTGGGGCTGGGATTTTTTTGAGTATTTGGTAATTGATAATGAAGCTAAAGCAACAATGATCGTTGCTCATCATGATGGACAGCTAGTTACGATAGCTGGAGATGCTTTTTCTGCTAACTTCAATTCACCTTATCAACCTTATTTTTATTTGTATAACGATGATTTGGGAGTGAGCTCGTCAAATGTTATAACAAAAAGGGCAGAAGTGAAAGATTTGGTGGATGTGGAAGCTACTAAGTCACCAGTTGCAAATGCAGGAATGAATCTATTTTTGACAGGAGGACAATTAGTTATTAATACTAAAACTAAATTTTTCCAAGCAGCTTCTGGAGAATATTATATCGGGGTATATGCAGTGGAAGATGATGTAATTAATTTTCAGCAAGGACAAGGAAATAATGCGGTTCATGAAAAAATATTAAGAGGTTCTCTTACAGGTGATCCTTTTGGAGCATTATTAATGAGCGGAGACATTACTGTAGGGAGCGAATTTACTAATTCATTTAACACGGAATATGATTTGTGGAATTTAGATAATCTGGAAATAGTTACTATCATTTGGAAAAAAGAAGGAGATACTTATGTTGCTATTAATACTAATCTTTCTAATGATTTTGTTTCAGTAGGAAACGTAAATATATTATTAGAAAATGCTTCGATGGAAATTATCCCTAATGTAACTTCTTCTAAAGCTATTATCAATATTGATTTAGAAAAAGATTTGGAAGTTGTAAAGATTGAACTGTTTGATCAGGTTGGAAAAAAAGTATCCGATGTTTTTCAAGGGAAGTTGCCAAACGGAAATTCAGTATTTATGCTTGAAAGAAATTCAAAAACTGCTCAAGGAATGTATTTCGTAATATTAAAATCAAAAGGAGAGGTGATTACAAAAAGGGTTATCTTTAATTAACTTATTATTTTCTTTATTAAAATTAGTCCTCTTGTTTTTGAAATTGGTCTGTGTTTTTCCTTCCTATAAATTACTTGTTGTTTTTTTGTGAAAAAATAAACCATGCTTGTTATTACATTTTTCCTTTTTTTTCCCTTTTCAATAACTGCACAATTTTCTGAACAATTTAAAATAAGTATTCAAGAGCGTGTTGATCTTGAGTACACCCCAAGTATTGCGGTTGGAGTGATTGATTCAAATGGGATGCATTTTTATAACTACGGAAAAACTAAAAATGAAAATGGGAAAAGTGTTGATGAACAAACGATATATGAAATTGGATCTATCTCAAAGGTTTTTACCTCATTCCTTTTAGCAAAAATGGTTGAAGAGGGAAAAATGAGTTTAGATGATCCAATTGACAAATATTTACCTGATTTAGAGATACCTAATTATGAAGGAACAAAAATCACCTTAAAGCATTTGGCCACTCATAATTCAGGTTTGCCGAGACTTCCACAGAATCTTAATATTGGAGAAAATCCTGAAGATCCATACGCTAAATATGATGATAATATGCTTGTTGATTTTTTAGAAAGTTATAAGTTACCTTTTGAACCTGGAACTAAATATCAGTACTCTAATCTTGGAGCCGGATTGCTTGGTTATATTTTGGCAAAAGAAAATAAAATGACTTTAGAAGATTTATTTTATGAAAAAATAGGTAAAAAAATAAAAGCAGAAAACACAAAAATAAATTTGACGAAAGAACAAAAAGAGCAATTAGGATTTGGACATGCAGGAGGAGATATAGTCCCTAATTGGAATTTTCGAGATGCGCTTGAAGGAGGAGGAGCCTTCAAGTCAAATATAGTGGAGATGCTTTCATTTATGAAGACGCAATTGTATTTGGAAGGGAATAAGCCGTCTTATTCTGTAAAGTTGACCCATAAGCTGCAAGCAGAGATAGGTACTAAAATTGGTTTAGGTTGGCATTTTTACAAAAAAAATATTCGATGGCATAACGGTGGAACTGGAGGGTATAGAAGTTTTTGTGGCATTGATCTAGAAAAAAATAGGGGAGTGGTTATTTTAGCCAATTCAACTTATTCAGTTGATGATTTAGGATTACACCTTCTTGACGACAGTGAAGAAATACTAAAACCAAAAGCCATTGCAAAGGTGAATTCAAAAATTTATAAAGATTATGTTGGGAAATATATAGTAGGTGGAATCATGGCAATGAATGTTACAACTAAAAATGGGAAATTATATTTTCAGCTTTTTGGACAACCAGCTTATCGAATTTATCCCGAGTCAAAAACATTATATTTTATGCTTGGTTTGGATGTGGAGTTTGAGTTTGTTAGGGATGAGAATGGAGAAGTGAATTCAATTATTTTTGAGCAAAATAGCTATAAGCAAATGGCCAAACGAGTGAAAGAATAATTCTGCTAAGTAAAGTTTTCAAACATTATGTAATTTCCTTCAATTCAACTATTTTTAGGACATCTAAAATTTTAGTTTATGAACTATGGCATTTGCCCTTTAAGCGTGGTCCCTTTACGAAGTGCTTCTTCTGACTCCAGTGAGATGGTTTCCCAGTTATTATTTGGTGAAATGGTGGAAGTAATTGATCGAAAAGGGAAAAATTGGTCGAAGGTGCGATGTGCATGGGATAATTATATTGGCTGGGTTGATACCAAACAAATCAAACCAATTACCCCAACTGAATTTGAAGAATATCAAAATAATTTTGCCTGCAGTATCGAATTGATGCAAGGCGCCATGACAAAAGAACATTCTGTTCCTGTGACGATTGGCGCATCGCTGCCCAAATATGATGGAATGAATTTTAGTTTGAACGGGACGAGCTTCACTTTTAGCGGTCAAGCTGTAGTTCCTTCTGAACTAAAGCCAAATTCTGACCTACTTATCAAAATTGCTCGGCGATATTTATATGCTCCCTATCAATGGGGAGGACGAAGTCCTTTTGGTATTGACTGTTCTGGTTTTACTCAAATCATTTTTAAAATGCTTGGGATCAGATTACCTCGAGATTCAGCTCAGCAAGTTGAGGTGGGAGAAATGGTTGACTTTGTTGAGCAAGCGCAAGCTGGTGATTTAGCATTCTTTGAAAATAAAAAAGGCGTTATCACTCACGTAGGTTTATTGCTTGATGATGGGAAAATTATTCATGCTTCTGGACAAGTACGAATTGATAAAATAGATCACTTTGGGATTTTTAATGTGGATAGTGAAAAATATACACATAAATTAAGAGTGACAAAAAGAATTTTACAAACTCTTCCAAAAAGGATTAAAGAGGAATCTCCTGATGAAAATGAGATGACGAACCAGGTCGAGATTTTTTAAATTTTTCAATAAATTTAAATTGTTTTAAAAACGAATTAAAGATTTTTTTGATGAATTCTTTTGCAAGTTTAAAATAAAATGAGTGATAGATACATTGTATTTATCACTCATTTTATTTTATTAATTTTTAAAAAGATTACACCACTTGAATAATATCATACTGGGTCAAAATATGCAGCATCCCCGCTTTATCCTTGGCAATAACCGCTGGCGTCTTTTTAGAAAAATACTTACTCAATTGTTTACATGGTAAATCAACTTCAACCATAGGAAAAGCAGGTTCCAAAATTGATTCAATCTTATTTTCGGAATTATTCATTGGGTTTTCCAATAGATGATTTAAGACAGTTGTTTCGGTAATTGAACCAATAAATTCATTTCCTTTCATCACTGGCATTTGAGAAATATCTCTATCCTTCATCATTTTGAAAGCTTCCCTAACCGTAATATCTTTGGTGATGGACAAAAATTCCTTATCTGTTTTTCTCGAAATTACATCTTTTACTTTCAATTCATCATTCAAAAAACCTCGATCTCTCATCCAATCATCATTATATAGTTTTCCAACGTATCTACTTCCATGATCGTGAATCAAAACTACCACCACATCATCTTTTGTTAATTTTTCTTTCAACTGCAATAGACCGGCAAATGCAGATCCCGCAGAATATCCTAAAAACAAACCCTCTTCTCTCGCGAGCCGTCGAGCCATCACAGCGCCATCCTTATCAGATACTTTTTCAAAATGATCAATAACAGAGAAGTCAACATTTTTTGGTAAAATATCTTCTCCAATTCCCTCTGTTATATATGGGTAAATTTCTTTTTCGTCAAACTCACCTGTTTCGTGGTATTTTTTAAACACAGAACCGTAAGTATCTATTCCCCACATTTTTATATTAGGGTTTTGTTCTTTTAGGTATTTTCCCGTTCCTGAAATTGTTCCACCAGTTCCAACTCCAACTATGATATGAGTAACTTTTCCTTCCGTTTGTTTCCAAATTTCTGGTCCTGTACTTTCATAATGAGCTTGTCGATTAGATAAGTTATCATACTGATTAAACCAATAAGAATTCGGAATCTCCTTACTCAGTCTTTCTGCAACTGAATAATATGATCGTGGATCATCTGGAGTTACATTTGTCGGACAAACAATTACTTCTGCTCCATGAGCTCTTAAAATATCAAATTTTTCTTTTGATTGCTTATCACTGGTGGTGAAAATTGTTCGATAACCTTTTACACAGGCAGCTAATGCTAAGCCCATTCCGGTATTCCCTGAAGTACATTCTATGATAGTTCCACCTGGTTTGATATCACCACGTTTCTCTGCATCTTCTAACATTTTGATTGCCATTCGATCTTTGATAGAATGACCAGGATTGAAAGTTTCTACTTTGCAAAGTACCAAAGCAGGACAATCTTCATTCACTTTATTGATTTTTACAAGAGGAGTATCTCCAATCGTTTCTAAAATATTATTAAGGTAGTTCATTAAATTGGTTAAAGATTAAAAAAATAAATACATTGAAGATGTAAAGGTCTTCTTTTTTGTAATAGAAAAGCAATCTATTAATGTAATTTTCAAGTAATTTTATCTTAAAAAATTAATATTTACGTAAAATCTTGGATCACGAGCACCCAGCATTTTAGCTACTTTTGGAGTCAAAACTACCTTGACATTTGGGCCATAATAAACGTTTTTCGAAGGTCGTCCAATCACTTTTACAAATATAGAACGTTTGTTCATTGGATTGGTTACTTCAATGATTGAGTTAATTGGTGCGAAATTATGAAGTGCTGTAAGTTTACCTTCATTTTTCGAATTTTTATTCCATGCAGCGACACCACTTTCGGATTTTTCAATTTTTATTCCTTTTGCTTGAAGGTAATGTCTTTCATTCAGTTGACTTGTTTGCCACTCTGGCGGAACAGGTTTTAATTTTCGATATTCTCTAGGGACACCTTCAGTACTTATCCAGCCAACATGTAAATACTTTCCGGGGCTGATATTATTTCCATCTAAATTATTGCGCTTTTGTAAATCTTCCACAGGCATTCTAAGCATCCGTTTGGCTATTCCGTAAAGAGTGTCTCCTTTTTTTACTTTATAATAAATAGAGGCGTGTTTTTTGGAATTAAAATCATTCCTTTGGTACCGTTTAATGGCTTTATTTGGAATAGGAATATTAATAAAAGATCCTACTGGGATATCAGAAATTGTTTCCAGCTCTTCATTGTAATACATTACTTCATTAAATTCTAATCCATAGAATTTGGCTAAGGAATATAAAGTTTGCTTTTTCTCTAACTGATGTAGAATTATTTTTTGGTTACTTTCATTGACGGAGAGGAATACACTATCTTGTGGAGTCAAATACGTCAAACTATCTCCATGGTGAGCAAAAATTAAGCAGGAAAGAAGTAGTAAAATGAGTGTTGTTAAAAATTTCATTGTATGAATATTTTAAGATCACAAAGTACTAATGTGAAATTGTTTCTGTATTTGTGTTTGATTGTAAAGTATGAGATTAGTGTGAACAGATTTTTTGGTAAAAATAGTTAATCTGTTTCCATAGTATTATTAAATTCAATACAAAAATATGAAATCTCTAGGTATTATACCTGCTAGATTTGAATCCAGTCGTTTTCCAGGGAAACCTCTGGTAAAAATTGGTGGTAAAACTATGATCCAACGTGTTTACGAACAATGTCAAAAAGCTTCCTCTTTGGCGGATGTAATTGTGGCAACTGATGATATTAGAATTTTTGACCACGTGAATTCTTTTGGCGGAAAAGTGAAAATGACCGCTTCTCACCATCCAACTGGAACAGATCGAATTGCAGAAGTTGCATTATCAATGGAAGACTTCGATCTCATCGTAAATATTCAGGGAGATGAACCATTTATCCACCCTCAACAGATTGACACAGTTATTGATATTTTTGAAAAAAATAAAAAGGCAGAAATTGTAACTGGTGTAAAAGTAATAGATAACCAAGCTGATATTTTTAATCCAAATGTGGTGAAGTGTGTTTTTGGGAAGAACGGAAAAGCATTGTTATTTTCTCGAAGTCCTATTCCATATTTAAGAAATGAGAAAAAAGAAAACTGGTCTATTTCGAATTTTTATAAGCATATTGGAATGTATGCTTTTCGAAGAAGCACACTTTTGAAAATTACAAAATTAGCGATAAGTAGATTAGAGGAATTAGAATCTTTAGAGCAACTTCGATGGTTGGAAAATGGAATAGAAATATACACGACTGAATTACCTTTCGATTCTTTTGGAATTGATACGCCAGAAGATCTACAGAAGGCGGAAGATTTTTTGAAAAAAAGTGATTAATTAGAAGGAAAAATAATAACAATGATTTCTAAGGTTTATACTTTTTTTTTCACCTTTATTATCATCATCGGTAGTGTTTTACGCCTTATTTGGATAGAGGATATGGAATGGAAATATGATGAATGGTGGATGTACACTCATGCTATGCTTGCTCCCCTTGAAGGAATATGGCAAAGTGTTGGAATGAAAAGTGGCGCGGGAATTATTAACCCTGGATTGAGTGTTTGGGTGTTTTCTATGATAGGTTATTTTGTTGAAACTCCTCTTGGAATGGGACGTGGTGTACAGGTTTTAAGTATAATGACATTGGTAGGGTTTGTCATTTTTACGAGAAAAAGTTTAAAAGGAGAACAACAACAACAATGGTATTGGGCACTTGCACTCTTGGCTGTAAATCCATTATATATTATTTTCTCTAGGAAAATATGGGCTCAAGACGTGTTGCCAATCTTTTGCTTGCTATTTATCATCGGTCATTTTTATCGAGAAAAAAAATGGGGGGCATTCATCTGGGGAATGGTTGGTGCAATGTTAGGACAAATCCATATGAGTGGTTTTTTCTTTGCTTTTGGTTTATTCATTCTGTCTACTTTTCGTGATTATAAAAGAAAAGTGAAATGGCAATCGTCGTTTTGGTTTTTGGGTAGTGTAATTGGTAGCATTGGCTTGATACCTTGGATTCATGAAATGATTTATCACAGAGAGGCTTCTTCGACTAGTTGGGAAAACTTGTATAAATTCGATTTTTATATTTATGGTTTTATTGATCCACTAGGTTTAAATACGATGTATTCGTTGCGAGAACACTTTTGGGATTTTATTAAAATGCCTTTTGTGTTTGGAACGCCGACCTATTTGGTTGCAGCTGGACATTTTATTTTGATAGGTGTAGCGCTGAAGTTATTGCATCAGATTTTTTATGTTTGCAAAAAAATAATGGTGCTTCGAAAAGGAAATAAGCTAATCAGTAGATTGTTATACAAAAGTGATATAACTGAGTTTTATTTATTCGCAACTCTTTTTAGTCTAGGTGTCTTGATGAGTTTTAGTGGAGTGAAAGTTAGGTCTCATTATTTGATTGTTGCATATCCATTTCTTTTTTTATATGTGGTTAAGTTACTTTTTTCTCAAAAAAAAATCCTTATAATTCTTATTGCTGTTCAGTTATTTATCAGTATCTGTTTACTAACTTTTATTCATGTGAACGGAGGAGCTGAAAAGGGAGATTATGGAAAGGCTTATCATTTGCAAATTGAGATGCCTGAAAAGTTGGAGTGATTTTTTATGAACTATTTTCTTTTTTAACTGCTTGGGAGGCTAGAGGAATGCATAAATCATAGCTGTGTCTATTATCTGATAATTCATATTATTACTAACATCGTTAAATGAGCAGTATTTCCACAAGTATGCATAATTGTTATTCCTATAATTAATGAAGGGTAATCTATTTCCTTGGTTTGGGGAGCTACTTTTGTAATTTTTTTTTACATTTTTATCCTCTCTTATTTTTTTCTAAAACTTATACCCTTATTTTTTTAAGGACTTTTTTACTCATTTGAAAATACCTACGAATCATAGAATATTGTTTACTGTAGCTATTTTACTTTCGGTAAGTTCAGTTGCCTAGTATTTTCGGTAACGTAAGATTGAAATATTCTAGTTCAGTCATTTTAAATTTCAAAAATATATCCTTCCGCTACGAATTTTTCATATTTTTTCTTGTCGAATTTGTAAAGCTTGGCAGGACGGTGAGCAACTCCTTCTTGAGTTTCATTAAGGTCCACTAGGATTTTCATAGAAAGAATTTTTTTCCTGAAATTCCTTTTATCAATCACCTTGGTTGGTTCCAAGATAGCCTCGTAAAGATGTTGTAACTCGGTCAAAGTAAATTTCCTAGGAAGTAACTGAAAACCTACAGGTCTCATCCGTACTCGACGTTTGAGCCGCCGGAAACAGGCTTCTAATATTTTATCATGATCGAAAGCTAAATTGGTGGCCTCTTTGATTGATACCCATTCTGCCTTTTGGGAAAGAGTATCGGTACCATGTAGTTTATATTCCTTAATTTTTATCAAAGAAAAATAGGCAACTGTAATAACTCGTCCCATAGGATGTCGATTTACTGATCCGAATGTGCGGACTTGTTCGAGATATACATCTTTTAAGCCAGTCAATTCTTGCAATACTCTATTTGCAGATGTATCCAAATCCTCGTTTGGATAAACAAAGTTCCCGGGTAAAGCCCATTGGTTTTCGTAAGGTTGTTCTCCTCTTTTGATGACCAAGACTTTTAAATCCCCTTCATCAAATCCAAAAATGATATTATCAACTGTAAAGGCTGATTTTGCGTAATCATCAAAATTTGTCATTCAGTTCTGTTTGAAATTTTACTCGAAAATAGGGCTTTCTGAGGTTTTTTCATAAATTTAACGAAATATATGTGTTTAAATATATTGGAGTTTTAGTCTATTCGTTTTTACAAATAATCTTATTTTTATTTTTTTCAAATACATTAATACATAGTGTTATATCAATACAATTTTTATGATAAATCTTACAAGTGATACAGTTACAAAACCTTCAAAAGAAATGCTTCAAGCTATGATGCATGCTAAAGTTGGAGATGATGTTTTTAGAACTGACCCTACAGTAAATGCTCTGGAAAAAAAGGCAGCAAAACTTTTTGGTATGGAAGCCGCGTTGTTTTGCCCATCTGGAACCATGACCAATCAGATTGCCATGAATGTACATACAGGGAGATTAGAGGAAGTTATTTGTCACGAATATTCACATGTTTATCAATACGAAACTGGTGGCTACGCTGCCAACTCTGGGATTCCAATGAATCTATTGCAAGGTGATTTTGGGAAAATAAATGCAGACCAAATTGGTGCAGCAATTCGTCCTGATTATGATTGGTTGCCTAAAAGTAAGTTAGTTGTGCTGGAAAATACAACAAATAAAGGTGGCGGGAGTTATTACACTTTGGAGGAAGTTAGACCAATTCGAAAGTTATGTAGAGAAAAAGGTTTGGGTTTACATATGGACGGAGCTAGATTTTTTAATGCATTGGTTGAACTTGGTGATGATCCCAAGGCCTGGGGAGCAGAATTTGATAGTATTTCAATTTGCTTGTCGAAAGGATTAGGTGCACCTGTAGGCTCATTACTTTTGGGGGAGGAGAAAATGATGAAGCAAGCTAGACGTCAGAGGAAAGTGATGGGAGGAGGTATGAGGCAAGCAGGATTTATAGCTGCTGCTGGAATATATGCATTGGATAATAATGTTGATCGTCTTAAAGAAGATCATGAGAATGCTCGAATAATTAAAGGTGTTTTAGAAAAGTTAGATTTTGTAGAAAATATAAGGCGAGTACAAACTAATATTTTAATTTTTGATGTTAAAAATCCTTGGACGGCCAATTCTTTTCTAGAAAAAGTTGGTGAAGCGGGAATTGCGGCTGCACCCTTTGGGCCTCAGACAGTTAGGTTTGTGACTCATTTGGATGTGACAAAGGAGATGGTTGATGAGGTAATTCAGATTTTAGAATGTTTGTAAATGTGTTTTTCTTTGGAAAGTGAACACAGTCTAAAAAATATAGTTGAAATTCTTTTTCAATACAATATCTAATAAAGTAATGCCCAGGGAAATAGAACGAAAATTTCTTCTTAAAAATGATAATTGGAAATCCCAATTCACTTCTCGAACCATTATCAAACAAGGTTACCTCAATACCCAAAAAGAGCGAACCGTCCGAGTTCGAATTTTTGGGGAGAAAGGATTTTTAACTATTAAAGGAGAAACAGTTGGTATATCCCGGCTAGAATTTGAATACGAAATTCCAATTAAAGAAGCTAAAGATTTGTTACAACTTTGTGAAAAGCCTTTTATTGAGAAAGAACGATTTGTCGTTTTGGATAGAAAATTAAAATGGGAAATTGATGTTTTTGTAGGTGATAATGAAGGATTGAAGTTAGCAGAAGTTGAGTTGGAGGATGAATGTCAAGATGTTGAAATTCCTGAATGGATAGGAGAGGAGGTGACTTTTGATAATCGGTATTTTAATTCTAGTTTAGTTAAATTACCTTTTAAGAACTGGTGAAAACTTAAATTAAATTTTTGGACAAATTTTTAATAAAATATTCTGAGTTGGTTTTCTTATTAAAATAGGAAAAATACTTTTAAGGAATGGCGAACAGTCCGGATTACATTGACTAGGTAGAAAACAACTTTAAATAATACATCATTTCTATAGATAATTCATATCAATTGGTTAGCTATAAAAAAGGCAATATAATGTCGAGTAAGAAAGTTTTTTGTGATTGAAGTTAATTACCGTAAAGAATAAGTTTTTCAGTTGCAATGATTTCAAAACTTGGGCAAGTATTTATTCCTGCAACTCCACCAAACTCACAAATAAGGTCTTGATTTTCATTGTAAACATAGGATAAGTTATCATCACACCCGACACATCCATCTATTAAGAAAACGCATTCATTCTTATACGAATATTGTGTAATTCTTTTGGGTAAAGGGTTGGCCTGCATCGCAAATCCGTCTCTAATTTCTTTTAGCCATAGAATGCCTTCAAATGGATGTTCAGTAGTACAGCTTGTAATGATTGTTTCATTTGAATCAACTATTGGATTATCTCTTTTGCAAGAGGAAAGGAGCATTAGTAAAGGGATAAAGAAAAGATTGTATTTCAAAAAAGAAGTTTTTATAATTTAATTTAAATGGATTAGAGGAAGAAGAGTCACCATAATTTTCAAGAGGTTAGACAGTAAAAAAATAGAAATGGTTGGTTCTATAAACAAATAAACCTCCAAGATTGATTAAAATATTGGAGGTTTATATTTTAAGTAGAAAGAAATAATTACGAAGCGCGTCCTTCTCTTCGTGTTATTTCATCTCTAATCTTAGCTGCTCTTTCATAATCTTCATCATCTAAAACTTCTTCCAGCATTTTGGATAATTCATCTGCGGTGTAACTAGAAAGTGTATTACCAGAGACTGTTTTCTTGCGTCTACTTTTTTTACTAGAGGTAGCCTTTGGTTTTTCTGTAGGAGCTTGCTCTTCTATTCCTCCATCTTCAGAATCTTCTAGTATTACTCCGGCGGCATCTAAAATAAACTCATAGGTAAAAATAGGGCAATTAAATCTAACAGCCATAGCTAAGGCGTCAGAAGTTCGACTATCTATTTCGAATTCTTCTCCATCTTTTATACAAATTAGTCTAGCATAAAAAATACCATCTAGTAAATTATTAATGATGACTTCTTTAAGTTCTATCTCAAAGGTTTCTAATGTATTTTTAAAAAGATCATGTGTAAGTGGGCGGTTGGGAGTCATCCTTTCCATTGCTACGGCGATCGCTTGTGCTTCAAATCCTCCAATCACGATGGGTAATCTTCTAGATCCATCTTGTTCTCCAAGCACAACTGCGTAATTGTGTGATTGGGTAACACTATGAGATAACGCAACAATGTCCAATTCAATTTTTTTCATACTTTCCTTTTCCTAAAAAAGACAATTTTATAAAAATAATAAATTTTAATGATTAGCGGGTAATGGTGAATGGTTAATTTATTTGATTTAAAGGCAACAGGCAAAAAACCATTTTTCGCTAAAAATTATTGTGCTGCATTAAATTTTTTGAAAGCTTCCGTTAATTTAGGAACTACATCAAATAAATCAGCACAGATACCATAGTCTGCCGCTTTAAAAAATGGTGCCTCTGGATCTTTATTTATTACTACAATTACTTTTGAACTATTTACACCAGCGAGGTGCTGAATTGCACCTGAAATTCCAATAGCAAAATAAAGATTTGGTCGAATGGCAACTCCTGTTTGACCAACATGTTCGTGGTGAGGTCTCCATCCAATATCTGCTACTGGTCTGGAACAGGCAGTCGTAGCACCAACTACTGTAGCTAGCTCTTCAATTATTCCCCAGTTTTCTGGACCTTTCATTCCTCTTCCAGCTGAAACTACTAATTCTGCTTCAGGCAAAGGTACAGTTCCTTCTACAGTTTGAATTGTTTTAACCGTAACTCTTGCAGTAGGAGCAGTGGCATCAGTAGAATCAACGGAAACGTCGACACCAGATTCTGCAGGAGGGAAAGAGTTTCCAATTAAGGAAAGTACTTTAATTGAAGTTTTAACTTCAAATTCTGCAATTGCTTTTCCTGAAAAAACATTTTTCTTTACTTTGAAACTTCCATCGATAGTAGGAACTGAATTAACACCTGAAACAGAACCTGCATCCAATTTTACAGCTAACCTTCCTAAAAGGGATTTTCCAGAGGAAGAATGATTAACGATTACCACTTCGGCTCCAATTTCTTTGGCAACATTAGCAATTACTGTTGAAAAAACCTGGCTATCAAAATCTTCGAACGTGCCGTTTGCTTGAATCACCTTAGATGCACCATATTTTCCTAATTGACCTGCATTTTCAGCGTTTCCTATAACTATTGCGGCACAGGATTTCCCCATTACATCAGCTACCATTTTTCCATAGGTCACTGCTTCGAATGCGGATTTTTTAAATTGCCCTTTTGGACTTTCTGCATATACTAAAACCATAATATCTTTATTTTGATTGTGGGTTTTTGACTAAGGATTTTTGTATTCTTAGTCTTTATTCCATTCTCTTTAATTTTTTAAATAATTTTAGCCTCTTCATGAAGCAATCTAACCAACTCGTCCATATCTTCAGGATCTACCATTTTTACAGCAGATTTTGCAGAAGGTAGGGTATAGCCAACTACAGCTACCGGATCATCAAAAGCAACTGGCTCTATTATGTTTAATGGTTTACGTTTAGCCATCATAATTCCTCTCATGTTTGGAATTCGTTGTTCTGCCATTCCTTTGGCAGCACTTAAAACAAATGGAGTGGCAACTTCTACAACTTCTTCACCACCTTCAATATCTCGATTTATGATAGCAATATTTTCATTTACTTCCATTTTGGTTCCAAAAGAAATAAAAGGTAAATCTAGATATTCTGCAATCATAGCAGCAACAGAAGCACCATTATAATCTATGGATTCTTTTCCTGAGATAACCATATCGAAGTTTCCCTGTTTGGCATATTCAGAAATTTGTTTAGCAACGAACATTGAACTTTTAGGTTCAGCGTTAATTCGAACTGCATCATCAGCTCCAATTGCCAATCCTTTCCGGATAACTGTATCATTTGTTGCTGGTCCAACGTTTATAATAGTAACCGATCCACCTTGTGCTTCTTTTAATTCTAATGCACGCACTAAAGCATACCATTCATCATACGGGTTCATGATGAAATTTACTCCCGTAGTGTTGAATTCGGTATTGTCTGCATTGAAAGAAATATTAGCCGTAGTTTCCGGTGTTTGAGTAACACATACTAATAACTTCATTATTGAGAAAAGATTTTTTTGTGATAAAAAATATGTTTTTTGATTAAAATGGTTTTCCTTTGGAATTGTTCTCAAAAAAAAAAAAAGTTTTTCAAAAACGGTGCAAATATAGATAAAATCCATTGAAAAAGCGAGAGGAAAAAGAAGTTTGAATTTTTTTGAGAAACTATATTTAATCAATTGATTATCAATTGATTATCAATTGATAATGGTTAAGTAAGATCAATTGAAAGTTTAATAAACTAGTTTAATCTTAATTCACATAGGGTTTTAAAAAATGTCTGAAAACATGAGTTCTAATCGGTTAAAACAATTGTATCAATTTTTGAAAGAACGGCCCGAGGATGAATTTTTACTTTTTGCTTTAGCCAAGGAATATGAAAAATTGGGAAATAGTGAAAAGGCCAAACAATACTATTTGAACCTACTAGAAAAGCATCCTAATTATGTGGGAACCTATTATCACCTAGGTAAATTATTTGAACGAGCAGAGGATTTCGAATTGGCATCTGATGTCTATGAAAAAGGTATGAAAATAGCAGATGCACTTGGAGATAAACATGCATATGGCGAATTGAGAGGAGCACACGAAATGATTGATTTTGAATAGTGAATACCTCTAAGCAAAAAGCTGGGTTTTTTCCTAATCTGTCAACCATTTTCCATTAAATACTCGTTCAGCTTTACCACATAGCCAAATATTACTTGCTTCTTTTTCTCTGTTTAATTCAAACCTCACTGCTAAGTTTCCCCCCTTGGATTTGATAGGAGTATTTTGTTTTTTTCTTCGATTGGGATTTTTTAGAAAATTAGCTATTGCAGCAGCAGTAACCCCAGTTCCACAAGATAAAGTTTCATCCTCAACACCACGTTCATAGGTGGTTACGATAATATTATCTTTAGTTCGTTCCACAAAATTAACGTTTACTCCTTCTTTTTTAAATCGACTCGAATATCTAATTGCCCGTCCATTTTCAAAAACATTTATGTCATCGATATCTTCGACAAAAACTACATAGTGAGGGGAACCAGTATTCATTAGAAAATAGTCTTCCCCAATTTCGATATCTTTAACATCAGACATTTTTAGTTCGATCCAATTATCCTTTTTAATTAGTGCCTCATGCGGACCATCTATAGCAAGGAAATGGCATTTAGATTTTACAATTCCAAGGTGGTTAGCAAAAGCTACTATGCACCTTCCTCCATTTCCACACATGCTACTTTCTCGACCATCAGCATTGAAATAAACCATACGAAAATCATATCCTTTATAATTTTCTAAAAGAATTAAACCATCAGCTCCAATACCAAAACGTCTGTCACAAATTTTATTAATTAGTGAAGTATCCTTTTTATGGATATACTTTTTTTCTCGTTGATCAACCATAACGAAATCATTACCTGTACCTTGGTATTTAAAGAAGGGAATCATTCTTTTTTTTACAAAGTTAGAGGTTTAAATGATTAAGACGATGGCTTTTGATTAAAAAATACAAATTGCTAATTATTATTTAATCTTTATTAATGCTATCGAGAGTCTCTTTTGAGTATTAATTTATTTTAATATTACTTTTTTAGTTGTTGTACCTATGTTAACTAAAACAATGCCTTTGATGGTTATTTCATCTAGTCTAACTATTGTTGTTCCAGCAGGAATTGTTTTGCTTAGGAGCAAAGCACCAGTAATACCATAAACTCTTAATTGTTTTTCTGTTTCTGTTCTTACTACAACTCTATTGTTTAAAAATGATAGGTCAGGTTGAGTGTGTCCCAAAAAAATTATGTCAGAATAAGTCTCAGTTCCGTCGAAATCTACTTGCTTTAATTTTGAATATGTATAGTTTAGATCAAAACTCTTAAAAAAATAATCTTTGTTTACAAAGCTATTTCCATTTCCTGGTATCCTTGAAATAGAATTCCATGAGTTTCCATCCTTAGAAACTAAGATTTCAAAATAGTCATTATTTATTTCTGATGCCGTTCCCCACCTGTAGTCAATACACCTTTCATTTTCATTTTTCTGTGCATCAAAATATGTCATTTCTACCGGTAATGGTGATAATTGGCAACAAATGTCTAGATAGGCAACTGAACCAGTAGCTGTAAAGTAATTTGATTGGGGGCTTGTTTCGCAATCATTACAAAATACTTTAAATTCACAATCATTTAGATTAGCACCGGTGTAGTTACCGTTTATTTCTAACTTAGAATTACAATCTTCAATATATATTTCTGCGCCAGGATTCAGCGTCATTGATCCATTCAAATTTAAGGTTGAATTATTTCTAATTTTTAAAATACCACCAGAGTATATTAATATAGAGGTATAAGCAGAAACAGTAACGTTTTCTTCTACGCAAACATGTTCGTTACTATTAATTATTAGAGACCCAGTGGGGAAATTGGCATTGGTATATGTTATATCACATTGACAATAAATATTCAATAAGATTCCAAATGTTAGTGTTGTTATCAGTAAAATTTTTTTCACAATAGTTTGATTAAAATTTGATGAAATAGAGTTGTGTAAATGTAATATTTGGCTTTGAATAAATCCATTAATAGGGAAGAATGCATTTATTAGAATAAAGTTAAACATGGTTTATTGGAGAAAAAATAGTTAAAACGACCTATTTTTAAAACCTTTTAAGAATAATGATGGCGTTTTCAAACTAACTTAATTGAAGCTAATATCAATTTTTTTGAATTTGACTTTTCGAAATTACAAAAACACCGATAACTAGCCAATACCTTATAGCTTGTATTTTTTATATTAAAAAAACAGGCAATTAATGAGTAGGAAAATATTGAAAATTTAGTAATATTTTATCCAGTTTTTCAATTTGAACTTAAAATCTTTTTCTAATAATTTACCAGAGATAACTTTTTTACTTCTTATATCAATTTTGATTTAAAGCGCAGCATAACTATTCCTAAATGAATTATCCACTTTGGGTAAGGCAAGCTGAATAGTATTTTATTAAATGATGATCTGATTTTTTCATAAAAGATCCACTTCAAATAGTAAAGGGACTTGTTCAGTAAATAAGTACTTGAAGTATTATTATTTTCCATAAAATATAACACACAAACTATTCGAGCTAATTCCTCCTCATGGACCAGACTAATGGATTGTTTGGATACTCCATTTTTTTAGCTAATCCTTATTTGGCAAGCAGAGCAAAGGAAGTAAAAGCGCTTTTTTATTAAAAATCGTTTGTTTTTTTTTCGAGAGTTTACTTATTAATAATTTTGTTCGAGTGATACAATTGTCTTTGACTTTTACCTTTCCTTTTACTGTTATTGCTTTTTTTATTTTTTTTATTGTTGTCAATACTAGATTCAGGATTTTTTTTTGCTCTTCTCGTCTTATTTAACTTTGAACAGATTTATCCGCTAAATTCAGTACTATTTCTAAATATCGAATCCTTTGATCTATTGTTCAACGATTTTTTATTCAAAAAAAAGAAATTCCATTTTTGATTCAAGGTAAGGCACAATTAAGAAGAAAGACTTTCTTGAATTTTGCTAAATTACTGACTAACCATTTTTGAAATAATATGAAGGGAAAAGTTATTTTTGTCCTATAATTTGAGCCAGGATAAAATACAGAGATTTCATCTAAAGAGGTTTTTACTGTTTCATTAGAAAAGATGAGACTTGTGTTAAATTAAATCTTTATTCTTGTAGGTTTTATTTTTTCTCAAAATATGTTTCGATAACCTCAGACAAAATTTAATAAAACAACTATTTTCCTCATGAAAAAATATTGGTGCATTTTAGTATTTTTTACAATAAGTCTAATTCACTTTCAAACTTTATTTTCCCAATCACTTTTTAATCCAGATGGACTTACTTTGATTGAAATTACTTTTGAAAATTCAAATTGGGATCAACAGCTTGATGCTTTTTACGCAGCTGATTTGAATGAACGATTATTGGCAACCATAGAAATAAATGGAGAAAGTTTTGATAGTGTTGGAATCAGATATAGAGGGGGGGCCACCTACAATGCAGATCAGGGAAAAAATCCTTTTAATATCAAATTAGACTATATCAAGAATCATGATTATGCAGGGACTGAAACGTTGATTCTAAATAATGGTGCTAAGGATCCATCCTTTGTACGAGAAGTTTTATCACATGATATTGCTAATCAATATATGCCTTCTCCTAGAGCAAATTATGCTAAAGTTTTTGTCAATGGTAGTTATCATGGTTTATATGTGAATGTTGAAAATGTTGATAAGAATTTTATGTCATTGAGTTTTAATTCGAATCGAGAAAATACATTTTTTGATTGTAGTCCAGATGGTACCATTGATCCACCAATTGTTGGGTGTGCAGAAGGAATCGGTTCATCCTTAGAGTATCTAGGTGCTTCAGTAGAGTGTTATAAAGACTATTATGATAAAAAATCTGACCCTATTGGGGGTTGGAATGAGTTAGTTAATTTATCAAATGCGATGGAAGCTAGTGCTGGTGATATAGAAAACTCAATAAATATTGATCGAGCTATCTGGATGTTAGCAATGCAAAATTTGATAGTTAATTTGGAAAGCTATATTGGTGCAGCTCCTGAAAATTATTATTTGTTTCGAGATGAGAATGATCGATTTAATACTTTACCTAACGATTTTAACGAGACATTTGGTGGAGATGCTTTATTGGATCAAGGACAACAAGAATTGACGTTAACTGAATTGCAAAATTTGGATCCACTTTTAAGATCGAATGACAATACGCATATCTTAATGAAGTTAATTTTACAAGATTCTAGATACAAACGCCAATATCTGGCTCATTTTCGAACGATGTTGGAAGAAATAATTAATAGTGGTTGGTATGCCACGAGAGCACAAGAATTGGTTAATATGATTTCGATTGAGGTGACAAATGACCCTAATAAAATTTATTCAGAGTCCCAGTTTATTGCTAACCTCAATAATACAACAACCATAGATTATAATGGGACAATGATTGATATACCTGGAGTTGCAGAACTGATGAATCAGAGATTAACTTACTTATTGGCTCACCCAGAATTTACGAAAACACCTCCAGGTATTAATAATATTGGACACTTTCCATTGGATGTAATACCCAACTCTAATAATACTATTACTGCTGAAGTTACTGATGCAGATTTTATTTACTTAGGATATCGAAACAATTTGACTGAAGTATTTCAACGAGTAGAAATGTTTGATGATGGTAATCATAGTGATGGGGTAGCAGGTGACGGTGTTTATGGAGGAGACATATTTGTGGGTTTGGAAGGGATTCAGTATTATATTTATGCAGAAAATTCGAATACAGATGTTGGTACATTTTCACCTAAGAGAGCGGAAGAAGAGTATTATAACTTAACAACCTATGGAGATGTAGTGATTAATGAGTTGATGGCTTCTAATTCCACTATTGTTGCCGACCAGGATGGGGAATATGAAGATTGGGTAGAGCTTTATAACAATACTTCTACAAGTATGAATCTGAATGGGTATTACCTAACTGATGATGCAAATGACTTAATGAAATATCAATTTCCAAATGTAACAATTGATGGAGATGGTTACATTATAGTGTGGTTAGATAGTGATCCTTCGCAGCAAGGGTTACATGCTGATTTCAAATTGTCAGCAAATGGAGAGGAGTTGCTTTTGGTTAATGCGAATTTGCAAGTAGTAGACAAAGTAGTGTTTGGTGCTCAAACCACCGACGTAAGTTATGCTCGTTTTCCAAATGGAATAGGTGAGTTTATGGCAAAAGTACCTACGTTTAATTCAAGTAACGGACTAGGAAGTGCTAATGTTAATTTGGCGAAAGAACTGGGAGTGAAAATTTATCCGAATCCAACACAAGATTATTTAACTATAGAAATTAAGGAAGACGAAGATTTAGAGGTTGATATTTTTAATGCGCTTGGACAAAAAATTCGGAGTTTTCAATTGAGTGAAAAAATCCAATTGGATATTGCAGATTTTAGAAATGGGTTTTATTGGTTGAGTACGAAGGGAAGGGTTTTGGGAAGAGTGGTGGTGCAAAAATAATATTCTATCTCAAAAATGATTTTAAGTGAAAAACGCTACTGGGTTTATCTCAAGAGCGTTATTTTGAGATTGATTTTAAAATCAAAGTTTCTGTATTACTTTTTTTTGGATAAATAATGGATTGAAATTTTGGATTAATGATAATTAATATTGTCTTTGAATTTTTACATTTTAATTTCTATCAATCTTGATTTTTTTGTTTTGGTAAGTTAAATTAGCTTCCAATCAAAATTTTTAATAAAAAGTTAGGCATAGTTGATTATTAAAATGAATAAATTAATATCCTTGCAAATCAATAGTTGAACTATCGATTATATCAATCCACTGCTTTCCTTTTTTCAAAATGACTTTGAAGTGTTGAACACTTTCAGGGTTGACAAAAGAAATAGCCAATCCTGAATTGTCAGCACGACCTGTTCTTCCAATTCGATGAACATAGTCTTTAGGGGATCGAGGTAATTCATAATTTATTACACAAGGTAAAAAGGCGATATCAATTCCTCTTGACAATAAATCTGTTGCTACTAAAACAGGGAGATTTCCAGCTTTAAATTGATTCAAAACATTATTCCTAGCTGATTGACTTTTTTTACCATGAATTGCTCCAGCTTTCACACCATTTTTGCGGAGTTTATTAGCCACGTTATCTGCACTATAACTTGAGGAAGTAAAAACTAAGACTTGAGTCAAATTATTTGATTTAATCAAATATCTAAGTAAAGGACCTTTTTTTTCATCTAGGACAAAATAACCAGATTGTTTAATTTGATCAATACTTGTTTGTTCTGATTCAATTTTGATTACAACAGGATCTTTCATTAATATAACAGACAAGCTATCTAAATCAGGATTCAAAGTAGCTGAGAATAAAAGATTTTGCCGCTCTTTAGGTAAAAAACCAAGAATTCGATTCATCTCCTCCTTAAATCCCATATTGAGCATTTTATCTGCCTCGTCTAGGACTAAAGTTTTTACATTTGACAAATGAACAGCTTTAGAGTCAATCAAATCTAATAATCTACCCGGAGTAGCAACCAAAATTTGAACTCCATTCATTGCTATCATCTGAGGATTAATTGATACTCCTCCATAAACAGCTAATGTTCTTATATGGTCTGAGAGGGCATTTCTAAATAATTTAAAAACTTCATTGACTTGAACCGCTAATTCACGGGTAGGAACTAACACCAAAACTAAAGGATGTCTATTCTTAGTAAACCCAGTTCCTTGTAGGTTAGATAAAATGGGAAGGACAAAGCTGGCTGTTTTTCCAGAACCCGTTTTAGCAATTCCTAAAATATTTTTTTTATCCAAAATTGCAGGAATAGCAGCAGCTTGAATAGGATAAGCCGTTTGGTATTGTTGGTCAGCTAATGCAGCAACTAAAGTGGCTGGTAATCCTAATTTAGTGAAAGACATAAATTGATTTAGTGAGATACAAAAAAAATACAAAGTTAATCGAAATTAGTTTTGAATTCTTTTTTTGTGCATCAAAATGAAAAAGCACTTAAATTTTTTAGATACTTACTAATTTTATTAATTAATGGTAATGTAGAAGCATTAGAACATGAAAAAATAATAAGTGTAAATATTTAGAATATTGAATTCATCAGTACAAACAAAATTCCTATTTTTGCTATGTGAAAGTGAAAAAAATCTTCCTCCTACTTGGCATCTTCGGTGCCATCCAATTCTTGGTTTTTACAACCTATGCCATGACCATATATCCGGGAGGTACGATTCATAATCATAGTTTGGATGTCTATTCTTTTTTCACGAACTACTTTAGCGATCTTGGGCGAACTCGGACTTTTAATGGTGCATCGAATTGGGCTTGTCATACTTTGTTCAAAACAGCATTGACGATTTCAGGAATATGTATTATTTTGTTTTTTATCACTTTGCAATCTTTTTTTGAAAATGGGTTTACAAAAGTGATGGCGATTTTAGCTACATTTTTTGGAATCATAGCAGGAGCTTGCTATATTGGTTTGTCCTGGTTACCTTATGATATTGCTTTTTGGGAACACCGGTATTTTGTTCAAGCTGGATTTATTTCATTCTTGCTAATGAGTCTCTTTTACTCAATTGCAATATTTTACGATGAGATTTATCCGAATAAGTATGGATGGGCTTTTTTGATGTTCATGATGATTTTAGTCCCTCAGATTATAGTAATGATTTATGGACCAAGATCATGGACTTCACCCAATGCATTATTGTTGCAAGCAACAAGTCAAAAGGTTGTAGTTTATTCACAGATACTTTGTTTGTTGTACCAAGCAGTTGGGCTGTGGAAACTTGAATCAAGATTAAGAACTAACTTATAGCGAATGGTGTTAAATAAATATCTAATGCTAGTTAAAAAAATAGCTCTATCTCTAACTTGCTATTCACCTTCCCTACTTTTTTATTATTTTTGTAGAAAACATTTCAAATCCTTTTTACTAAAAATATTTTTGTATGAAAAAAAATAACATCTACACTATTCAGACAATTGTACGTGTAAGCATTGTTTTGGTTTTGCTGTTTGTATTTTTAAATGTAAATGCACAACCTGCAAAACAATATTATGGATGTAAAAATTCTCACCATCATCACTTGAGTAAAGCACCAGAACTCACACCAGAGGAATTAGCAAAAGTCGCATTTAGTAATGAGCGAAGCGATACAATTGATATTATACATTATAATATCAGTTTAGATTTTACGCAGTTTAATCAACAAGAGATTTCTGGAAGCAATGAGATTTCCATTCAATCAAAAATGAGTAATGTAAATTCGATTACACTCGATTTATTGGATTTAAATATTGATTCCATAACGGCATTAAATACGTTATTGAACTATACTTATGATGGAAACTTATTAACTATTGAATTTTCTGACGCTTTAGATGTTGATGAAGAATTAACTTTCATTGTCTTTTATAATGGACATCCGACACCTGCAGCCTCCGGATTTGGGGGGTTAGTTTGGCAAAGTGGAATAGCATATAATTTAGGAATTGGTCTGGGTGCAACACCTTATAATTATGGGAGAGGTTGGTTTCCTTGTTTTGATACATTCGTGGAACGATCAACATATGAATTTAACATCATTTCAAATGCTGGGAAAAGGGCTTATTGTGTTGGAACTTTTATGGGAGAAGATATTTTGCCAAATGGTGACTTGTTGAGGAGTTATGAAATGAATCAACAACTTCCTACTTACTTAGCTGGAATTGCAGTTGGAGATTATGATAGTTGGAACGCTACACATACAGGTGCATTTGGAGATGTGGAATTGGAGCTTCTAGCGAAACCAAACGATCTTTCAACTGTAGTAAATTCGTTTCAATATTTGGATGAGTCAGTTGATAATTTGGAATATTGGTGGGGAGAATATCCTTGGGAACGAGTTGGATATGTGATGACAGGAAATGGAGCTATGGAGCATCCGACAAATGTTGCCTATCCAATTTCTTTGGCGGATGATGGACCAGTTCCTGTCCATAATGAAGTTATGGCACATGAATTAGGACATCATTGGTGGGGAAATGTAGTGACTTTAAATGGGCCTCAAAATATGTGGATCAAAGAAGGTCCTGCGGAATATAGTTCTCATCTTTTTTACGAATATGTTTTTGGGCGGGATGAGTTTTTGACTGTAACTAAGAATAATTTATTGTTGGTGATGGAGGAAGCACATATTAATGACAATGGTTACCAGGCTTTATCACCTATGCCTTACGAACAAACCTATGGAACTCATACTTATCAAAAAGGAGCTTTGGTGATTCATAATTTGAGAGGATATTTAGGTGATTCATTATTTCGAGTAGGAATGCAATCTGTTTTAGCTGAGTTTGCCTACGGACATATGGATGCGATTCAATTCCGAGATCATTTAACTATTGCAACAGGTGTAGATATGGAGCCATATTTTGATGCATGGATTTTTGCACCAGGATATTCTTCTTATGAAATAGACAAAATGAGCTCTACTGCATCTGGAAATAACTTTGATGTTGAGTTAGAAGTTCAGCAGAAACTACATGCTGCAACTATTTTTCACCAACAAACACCTTTGGCAGTAACTTTTATGGATGAAAATTTTAATGTTCATCATGATCAAATTATGACAGATGGAGAATTTTCTACCGTTACTATTTCCGTCCCTTTTGAGCCATCAACTGTATTTTTGAACGGCGATCATCAGTTGAATTTAGCTGTTATCGGTGATCAAAAAATGTTGAATGATGATGGTCCAACAGGAATTGTTTATGGTGGAATTGGTGCAAATATTCAATCGAATGTGGATTCTTCATTTATTCGAATTGAAGAATATAGAGTTGCGGCAGATTTTTCACCAACCAATATTTATGATGCAAGAATTGCAACTGGAAGATATTTCAGGGTAGCGGGAGTATTAAATCCTGATACAGAAATTCGAGGTTCTCTATCTTATGATGGAAGTGATCCAGAGAAGTTGGATTATGACTTGGTAAATATAACAGAGGATAGTTTGGTAGTTTTGTATAGAGCAAATCCAGAAGATGATTGGTCGGAATACGATGATTATGAAGTTAAAGTTTTAGGAAGTTCGACAAATGGAACTGGTTTTATCTTCATTGAAAATATGCAACTCGGAGAATATACTTTGGCAAATGCGGATATTCCAATGGTATCGAGTGATAATATTATAAAAGAAAAAATCAATTGGACACTTTTTCCCAATCCTACCTCTGACCAAATAAAATTGCAAGGGGCGCTTTCAAAAGATGGAACTTATAAAGTATCTATTTATGACATTCGAGGAAATATTGTTTTAGGTGAAGAGATGGAAGTAGTTAACGAGAAATTTTCTTTAACAGTGGATTTGCAGAAGCTATCTAATGGGATTTATGTGGCTGTAATTCGTGGCGAAAATGGAAAAGAGTGGGGGAGCCAGACGATAGAGATTTTGGAATAATATTTTAAATCTAAATATCAAAGACGATTTAAGAATTTGGGTTTTAAAATTAGTCTTCCATCTTGGGAGTCTAGCCTTTTGAATTCAAATTCTTATTTGACTTTCTTCTCAAGCTTCATTCGTTTTAAAATTCGATTTTACTTAATATTAATTTTTTCCTTATTCTAAATAAATTAAATACCCACCTTTAAGTAATATTTTTTCTTCGAGATTACATTCTAAAAATGAGATTAGTTGAGTAGTTCTATTCATTAAATTAATGCGATGAGTTGTCTTGAAAGAAACAATTTGATAAGGGGAAATCGGGACAGTACGTCTTTGACGATAAATGAATTATTTATAAAAATTGATGTATGGTTCGATGAGTTTGGAGGATTTCATTTTTTCAGTTCTTTAACTGATACAAATTTTTTTATTAAAATTAATCAAGCCTAACTAAACTTTTTTCCAAAGAAGAAGTTTTTCTTTACTATACTATTTGTCTACTTCCTTCCATCTTAATTAGATTTTTTGGAATACCTTTTCTGATTAGTATATATTTGTTAGCACCCTTTTTAGGAAATAGATTCAATAAAGAAATCTTCCTTTAATTTTTACGATCTAAAATTAAGATTACAAAATTTAATCTGTTGATTAAGCATCTTATATTCCACAGATTAATTTTGTTATTATAACAAAAGCATTTTATTAATTTTATAATTTATTTGAAATAATTATGTTGTACCGAACAATACCTACCGTTTACTCAACTGGACTATTGATGGTTTTTGTGGCTTTCACTTTTCAACTATCTTTCGCTAGTAGCTCTAATCCTTGGGTACCTAAATCTGAAAGAAAATTTGCAACGAAAAGTATGGATCGTCAAATCGTTCCAAAGAAATATAAAACCTTTCATTTGGATTTAACTGAACTCCAAGAGTTGTTAAGTACAGCACCAATGCGATTTTCAGCAGAGACTGAAGTTCAAGAGCCAGTTGTGCTTTATTTACCAATGCCTAATGGCTATATGGAGAGATTTCAGATTTTTGATGCACCAATAATGGAGTCTGGGATCGCTGCAAAATTTCCAATGATTCATTCCTACGCTGGAGTTGGATTGGACGATCCTACTGCTAGTTTACGATTTGATGTAACTCAATTTGGGTTTCATGGAATGGTGATTTCAGCTAGACATAGCTCTGTTTTTATTGACCCATTTTCGAAATCAGACACAGAACATTATATCACTTATTATAAAAGTGATTTTGAAAAAGAAACCCCGAACTTTAAATGTCATGTTGCTTCAAATGATGATATGATTGATGATGGAACAGGATTGATGGATTCGAATGCAAATTCATTGTTGCAAGGAGATTGTTTGTTGCGAACATATCGATTGGCTTTGACTTGTACAGGTGAGTATGCTGCATTTCATGGTGGAGATACAGCAAGTGTTGTTGCAGCATTTAATACTTCAATGACTCGGGTAAATGGAGTTTATGAAAGAGAGTTGAATATAAATATGGTTATCGTAGATAATAATGAGGATTTAATTTTCTTAAATTCATCCACTGATCCCTACCAAGACGGAAGTCCCGGACAAATGATTGGGGAATGCCATGATCAATGTGTTGCGATTATTGGTTCGGCCAATTTTGATATTGGGCATATCTTTAGTACAGGTGGAGGTGGATTAGCAGGTTTGGGAGTTGTTTGTAGTGGAGGAAGTAAAGGAAATGGAGTGACAGGAACGAATAATCCTGTTGGAGATCCATTTGATATTGACTATGTATCTCATGAAATGGGGCATCAGTTCGGGGCAAATCATACCCAGAATAATAGTTGTAACAGAAATGGTTCCACAGCTATGGAGCCAGGAAGTGCCTCTACGATTATGGGATATGCTGGTATTTGTAATCCAAATGTTCAAAATAATAGCGACGATTATTTTCATGCTATCAGTATTCAAGAAATTTCAAATTATATTAATAATGGAAATGGAGATAATTGCCCAATTACAACTGATATTGGTAATACCCCTCCAACTGTGGATGATGTGGCGAATTATACTTTACCCATTTCAACTCCATTTAGATTAGCAGCAGTTGGTGCAGATGCAGATGGTGATGCGATTACTTATTGTTGGGAACAAATGGATAATGAAGTTGCTACTATGCCACCTGTTTCAACAAATACCGGTGGGCCAGCTTTTAGAACTTATGATCCCTCAGAAGATTCAATTCGATATTTTCCAAAATTAAATGATATTGTGAATGGAATTGATGATGATTGGGAAGAGTTACCGAGTGTTTCTCGAGAAATGAATTTTAGAGTTACTGTTAGAGACAATCATATGGGAGGAGGATGTACAACTGAGGATGATGTTAATTTGATATTTAATGAGGCTGCTGGACCATTTTTAGTTCAAAATCCAAATTCAGCTTTGACTTGGTTGATAGGAACAACGGAGACCGTAACTTGGGATGTGGCAGCAACTGATGTAGCTCCAGTTAGTTGTATTAATGTTGATATTCTTTTATCGACAGATGGTGGATTTACTTATCCAGTTACTTTGGCAGCAGGAGTTCCAAATAATGGATCTTTTGATGTAGTTGTTCCAAATGAGGCGACGGCAACTGCAAGAGTAATGGTGGTTTGTTCTGATAATATTTTCTTTGATATTTCGGATGAGAATTTTATTATTGAGGGGTCAGCAACACCCACGTTTGTGATGAATGTAACTCCAGAACTATATGACGTGTGCGGAACTGTGGGGTCGGTAGATTATGATTTTGATTTGACTTCGTTGACTGGATTTAATGAAACTGTTATATTGTCTACCACGGGTTTTCCAGCAGGGGCAACTGAGGTTTTTTCTCAAAATAATTTTGTACCTACTGCTTCAACAACATTGACAATTGGAAACTTGAATGGGGTTGCTGATGGTGAATATAATATTACAATTACGGGGGTGTCAAGTTCAGTAACTGTTGAGCAAATGGTTACCTTAATTGTAAATAATACTTCTCCATCCGTTGCCGTATTGAACTCACCAGTAAACGGTTCAAATGATCAGTTGTTGAATACACTTTTACAATGGGAAATAATGGCTAGTGCTTCCAGTTATGTTGTTGAAATTTCTACAACACCAGGATTTGGAAGTGATATAATTGAAACTTCATCAGTAGATGTGAATATGTACACCCCCATAAATCTTCAGCCGTTGACTGTCTATTATTGGCGAGTGAAAGGGATAAATACCTGTGGAGAAGGAATTTCTTCAAATTGGTTTTCTTTCCAAACTGTAGGAACAGGTTGCACAAATTATACAAGCACAGATACACCTATATCTATATCTCCAGATGATGAAACTACGATTAACTCTTTTCTTTCAGTTGCTGATGATTTTACAATTACAAGTTTGACTGCTTCTTTAGAAGTTTCACATACTTGGGTCGGGGATTTGAATGCAATTTTAAAGTCACCAGGTGGATCTAATCTTGATCTTTTTGACCGTCCCGGAAACCCTGCTTCTAACTTTGGTTGTAATGGAGATAATCTGCAATTAACTTTTGATGATGGAGCTGCAAATAATTCAGCAAGTTTGGAGAATGGATGTGATACCGGAGGTCCAGGATATTCTATCTCTGGAACTTATCAACCAATTGATGCTTTATCAGAAATTAATGGACAATCTTCTACTGGGTTATGGGAATTGGAGATGTCAGATGCTTTTGCCGAAGATGGAGGTGCATTAGAAAATTGGAGTATAGAGCTTTGCTTTAGCTCAGTTGCAGGTAGTGCACCAAGTTTGATTAATAATGTATTGACAGTAGCTCCAAATGGTTTTGCAGCAGTACCAAACAGTAACTTGATAGCAATATCTCCAACAAATACTTCTTCAGAAATTACCTTTATTCTTCTAAGTTTGCCTACTGAAGGAAATTTGACCCTAAATGGAGCGATGATAGGGATTGGGGCAACGTTTACTCAGGAAGATATAGATAATAATATTTTGGTTTATACTAATACTAATGGAGCAGCAGCTACTGATCAGTTTAATTTTGATATAGTTACTCCTAATGGAGGATGGATTCAAAATGAACCATTTATGATAGAAATTGGCGTGGAAACCATCTCAGCAATTACTGTTGTTAATTCACAAGTTTTATGTTTTAATGGAACAGATGGAATGATTACCGTTAACGCCACAGGGGCAAATCTACCTCTCGAATTTAGTTTAAATGGAGGCACTTATCAAACGAACAACACTTTTTCAGGTCTTTCTGCCAATACATATTTTGTTGAAGTAAAAGATGCCTTGGGGAATGTGATTGTAACTAATTCAGTAATTATTAATAACCCAGATGAGATAACTGCTTCTTCAAATTTGGTTGGCAATTCTGTCACCATTGATGCAATGGGAGGGACTGGGGCACTAACTTACAGCATTGATGGATTTGCATTTCAATCTAGTAATGTATTTTCTAATCTAGATAACAATATTTACATATTTACTATCATTGATGAAAATGGTTGTTCTGTTACTACGATGGAAACAATTAATTTAATTCAAAGTGCAACGATAACCACGACAGCAGTTTTGTGTGAAAATGGAAACAGTGGGACATTGACTGTTAATGACGTTGTTGAGGGAGAACCTCCATTTTCATATAGTATTGATAATAATATTTTTGTAGAAAGTAACGTGTTTACAGGTCTGGTTACTGGGAATTATCCCGCTTATGTGATGGATTCAAATGGGAATATTTTTAATGCTGGTTCATATAACGTTGGAAGTGCTCCTCCACTTTTTGTAACCGGAATAGCAACTGATAATAACCTTACAGCAACAGGATTAGGAGGAACAGGAACATTACAATACAGTATTAATGGAATTGATTTTCAAGCAAGTCCAGAATTTCTCGACTTACCAAATGATACATACAGTATCACTGTAATTGATGAGAATGGGTGTATATCTGTATCTGGAGATATATTAATAGAATATACAAGTTTAAATAAAATTGATTTTGACTTGTCTTTTGATTTATTTCCAAATCCAACACAATCTCAGTTAACGATAGAATTAAATCAATCGACTCAACAAAGAATATCATTTCAGATTTTTGATGTTGTAGGCAAGTTAGTTCAAGAAGCTCAGTTTATAAATAATAATTCTTATCTGAAAGAACAAGTAGATGTTTCTAGGTTAGCTGCAGGAAGTTATGAAGTGATGTTATCAGATGGTGAAATTTTTGGAAGAGCTAGATTTGTTAAAATGTGAAATTGAAGTTTTTAAAAAGAAAAACCAAGTTTCTTTAATTGGGAGCTTGGTTTTTTGCCTGAAAAAATGAAATTATTGTAAGTTGTTTTTGCTTTGTTGAATATTTTTTTGCCACAGCTTTCTGTTTCCTTCTTTTTATCCAAATTTTCTTAGTCTAAAACTCAACAATCACTATTTTCATACGTTTTAACAAGAATATTGAAAATCATTTTTTTAGAGATAAAAATCCAAAAAAGCTTATCTTTGCGCCCAATATGAAGAACCTTAGAAATTTTTGCGTAATAGCCCATATTGATCATGGGAAAAGTACCCTTTCAGATAGACTCTTAGAGTTTACTCAGACCATATCCGAAAGGAATATGAAAGACCAAGCTTTGGATGATATGGATATTGAAAGAGAACGTGGAATTACAATTAAAAGCCATGCCATACAACTTTATTATAATCATTCTGATGGCGAAAAGTATACTTTCAATCTTATCGACACCCCAGGACACGTAGATTTTTCTTACGAAGTATCCAGGTCAATTGCAGCTTGTGAAGGTGCACTATTGCTTGTTGATGCCTCTCAAGGAATACAAGCTCAGACTATTTCCAATTTGTATTTAGCGATAGAACATGATTTAGAAATCATTCCTATTTTAAATAAAGTTGATATGGAAAGTGCGATGATTGATG
Organism: Saprospiraceae bacterium; assembly: GCA_029251525.1. Classification (GTDB taxonomy): domain Bacteria; phylum Bacteroidota; class Bacteroidia; order Chitinophagales; family Saprospiraceae; genus CAJQQY01. The sequence continues at coordinate 220,668 of JAQXDE010000055.1, forward strand.
AAGTCTCTGACCAAATTATTGATTTGATTGGTTGTAACAAAGAAGATATTGTATTGGCAAGTGGAAAAACAGGTCTTGGTGTTCAAGATATTATGGATGCTATCGTTGATCGAATTCCGGCTCCAAAAGGTGATCCTGAAGCTCCATTACAAGCCCTAATTTTTGATTCTGAGTTCAACTCTTATCGAGGAGTAATTGCTTATTTCAGAATCTTAAACGGGAAAATGAAAAAAGGTGACAAAATTCATTTTGTTAATACTGATAATGATTATTCTGCTGATGAAATTGGAGTACTACAACTTAATCAAATACCTCAAAAAGAATTAAGTGCTGGAAATGTTGGCTACGTCGTCACAGGTATTAAAACTTCTAAAGAAATTAAAGTTGGAGATACCATCACCTTGACCGAAAATCCATGCAAAATGGGAATTCAAGGGTTTGAGGATGTAAAACCAATGGTTTTTGCTGGGATTTTCCCAATAGAAAATGAGGACTTTGAAGATCTAAGGGATAGTTTGGAAAAGTTGCAGCTGAATGATGCCTCATTAGTATTTGAACCTGAAACTTCTATCGCTTTAGGATTTGGTTTTCGTTGTGGATTTTTAGGAATGTTGCACTTGGAAATTATCCAAGAACGGTTGTCAAGAGAGTTTAATCAAGAGGTTATTACGACAATTCCTAATGTTACCTATTTTGCAAAGACAACAAAACGAAATAGTGAGAAATTTTTAGTAAATACTCCTGCTGATTTACCTGATCCTTCATTATTAGATTTTGTTGAAGAACCATATATCATTGCTCAGATTATTACCAAGCCTGAGTATATTGGCTCGATAATGTCATTGTGTATGGATAAGAGGGGAGAGATGCAAAAACAACTCTATCTTTCAGAAACTAGGGTTGAATTAACTTTCCATATGCCTTTGGCTGAAATCGTTTTTGATTTTTATGATAAGTTAAAATCAATTACCAGAGGATATGCTTCTTTTGATTATGCTCCATTAGATTATCGACAATCAAAATTAGTAAAGTTAGATATGTTGCTAAATGGAGAGGCTGTAGATGCCCTTTCTGCATTAGTGCATAGGGATAAAGCGCAAGCATTTGGTAGGAAAATTTGTTCAAGGTTAAAAGACTTATTACCACGCCAACAATTTAAAATTGCAATTCAAGCATCTATTGGTGCTAAAGTTATTGCAAGAGAAACGATTTCTGCACTCAGAAAGGATGTAACTGCTAAATGTTACGGAGGAGATATTTCTCGAAAGCGTAAATTACTCGAAAAACAGAAAAAAGGTAAAAAGAAAATGCGTTCTATTGGAAATGTAGAAGTGCCACAAAAAGCATTTTTACAAGTTTTAAAGTTGGATACTTAAATTTTTTTGATACTTTTTTTGAAAATAAAAAAAGCTGTTGGATCCAATTCAACAGCTTTTTTTTAGTGGATAAAATGTTAATTTTGGTTTTGTTAATTACCAAGTCATTTGTTTAAATAACTGAATAGTCATAAAATATAATGTATTAAAATATGAATGGCTAAACGTAAATGGATTGTGATTTTTATGAGAATATATTGATTATAAAAAGTAGAATGAATAATTAGCAGACTTTCAATATAAGTTACCTTTTGAAAACGTATGTTTTCTGTGAGGAAAATAGATGATTCTACTGTCGTAATTTTAAAAATTTCTCTGGGAATAATAAGGAATATTATGGTTGAAAATCCATCGTTCATGCAACGAATAGCTTTTATTGGAATGTCCATCTTTTTGATTAGCAATCTTATGGTATTCTTATGGGGTTGGAATATGTTGAAAATCCTTTATGGAGAATTCAGTTAATTTTTAGTTTATTTACTTCATGTATTTTTGCATTTGCGGGATTTGCTTTATCTACAGAAAAATTGCTGCCTTCAAAATATTATAAGATCAAAGATTTAATCAAGTTAAAATTTTGGTTTGCAAAATTAAAGGGAGAATGGTTTAGAAAATTTTTATTAGTAACTGTTTGAAGAAAAAAAACAGTCCAGAAAAAGTTTTTTGATGGAACCATTCGTGGTATAAAAGATTTTGAAATACAGACAAATAAATCAGAATTTGGACATTTGATTCCATTTTTTTAATTTCGGTTGTTTGTATTTACTTTGCGATACGAGGATTTTGGTGGGTAATTTTTTTTACCATGCTGGTGAATGTGATTTTTAATTTTCATCCAATTTTATTGTAAAGGCATCATCAATCTAGAATAGCGAGAGTGAAAAAGATTTTAATTCAAAAACAAAGAAGATGAGATTCGAAGAGTACAATATTTCTCCAGAGATTAAAAAGAACCTTTCGAAACTTAGTTTTAAAAGGCCAACTGATATTCAGTTCAAATCAATCCCTTCCATTTTGAAAGGAGAAGATGTGTTAGCTATTGCCCAGACCGGAACAGGTAAAACTGCTGCGTTTGCGATTCCAGTCATCAATATGATTGATGAAAAAAAACGAATCAAACGACCTGATGGAATTAAATGCTTGGTAATGGTCCCTACACATGAGTTAGCAATTCAACTGATGGAAGTTTTTACAAAATTAAGCAGACATACACGAGTAACTACTTATGGTATTTATGGAGGTGTCGATCAAGATCCTCAGATAGAAAAACTAAATAAGGGAGTTGATATTTTAATTGCTACTCCGGGGCGTATGTTCGATTTGCGAAGCCAAGGACATTTGATTTTAGATCGAGTTGAAATTTTGATATTGGACGAGGCGGATCATATGTTGGATTTGGGTTTTATTGGAGATATTCAAGATTTAATGAGACATTTACCAAAGAAAAGACAGACTCTTTTTTTCTCAGCTACTATCAATCAAAAAATCAAAAAATTAGCTTACTCTCTTGTGACCAATGCAATTCGGATTCAAATTTCTCCAAAAAATCCAGTCGCTAAAAATGTCAATCATAAAGTGATTTTTGTGTCGATGGATGATAAAAGATTTTTTTTAGAAAGAATTGTAAATGAAAATTCAGAAAGTAAAATCTTAGTTTTTGTCCGAACAAAAGTTCGCGCAGAACGAGTAAAAAAGGCCATGGGGAGAGTTGCTATCGAAAGTATTACCATCCACGGAGACAAAGATCAACGGGATAGAAACCTAGTCATGAACCAATTCAAGTCTGGCGAGGTAAAGTTACTTATTGCAACCGATGTCAGCGCACGAGGAATTGATATTCCAGATGTGGACATTGTCATTAATTATGATTTGCCAGATAAAGATGAAAATTACGTACATCGAGTTGGTAGAACTGGTCGGGGAAAAAATAAAGGAAATGCCTATTCTTTTTGTAGTAAAGAAGAGGAAGAAATGCTTTTAGATATTCAAGAATTTTTAGGAGAAAAAATTGAAGTTCTGGATATCGGGAAAAAAGAATATTTCGAGACGATAGATTTCTCCAATGATACTTCAGGGGATATTAAATCAATGCTAAAGGAAATCGAAGAGCATGAAAAAGGAAGGCGTAAAAAAAATAAAAAGAAGAAGCGATAATATTTAATTGTTTTTACCCTAGCAGATCATGAGCAAGCGGTTCTGTTCAGTTTTTTCCTCTGGTGCTCGGTGAACACAAGGGGGAACTTTGCTTTCAGGATGATCAATCGCTAGCCTCCACATGTGACCAAGACCTAGGCTGATGGGTTGTGCCAATGGTTTAGCTTGATAGTGTAGATCAAAGAAATATTCACTTAAAAAAGATTTAAAACCTTTCTCTGTTCCACCATATAGTTTTTTGAGTTTATTACGTATCTCGGGAATAAGTACTTTTTGATTGGCTTGAGAATTTGGTAATATTTCACTTGGCTCACCATAATATGTGCATAAAAAGGTATCGACAGGTAAATGAGAACGATCAATATGAAATGAATAAACATCAGTAGGGAAAAACGGATAAGAAACATCTCTATCATAACACTTTATCAAATTAAGGATTGGAGATGCACCATGAGCCTTCAAAACACCCAAGTCATTTAAAAGAATTTCACGAGCAAGCTGGCCTTGTTTACTCAACTTTAGTTCACGAAGCTCATCAGTTTTAAGTGTTGCTATATTTTCGGTTAATTCTAATTTATTAACAATTTCAGAAAAATCACCAATCAGTTCTCGAGTCCAACACATCGCATTAATTTTTCCTTGAAAAGGAGTGGAAACGAGGCCTTGAAAATTCGTGAAATATTGAATTTGATTCTCTGCTTGAGATAAATCTATCATAGGAGGTTATATAAATATTAAATTATTTGATGAAAATTTTGATAAAAAACACATCAAAATGATGGTGGGCAGAACCAGCCTTCTTAGTCGTCTGTTAAGATCAAAATTACGTTTTTTTTGAGTAAAAGTTATCCTGATAGTAATTTAAACATGTTCTTAGATAAAGTGCTATGATGGTTTTCTCTTAAAAAAGCCCAACTGAAAATAATTTTTGTTGGGCTTTTTTTAATTCCGTTTATATCCCACGAACTTGAATGCATCAGTTTTTTACCAGGTAATGAACCTCCATGAAATGCTTTTATACACTCCCGATTTTTGAATTTAAAAACGTCTATGACGCATGAAAATAAATCTTTTAGTTAAGGATAAATCTCAATGTATTCTTTGAGTAGTCCTTTTGTTTTAATTTTATTTGCAATCGGTAAAGGGTACAATTTGGAATTTATATTTTTTGAAAAGTAGGCAATTTCTCTTAATGGATAAGATATATTTCTATCATGTTTATTTCTTTGTTCAGAGACAATTGCTCTCTTCTTTTTTCTTTTTGCAAAAAGCATATATAGATAAGCTACTCCATTCTCATAATAATAGAGTTGTACTAGTCTAAGTAAGCATACAGGAATGCCTGTGACATCAATCATTCTGAATCATTTATTATTTATCATAAACCTCCAAATCTCTTTTGTGTTTATTTTTATATTCTGTTGATCTTTCGAGATTTCAGGGGGCTTATTTATAAAGTAAATATATCTTTCTCTTTTTGTACTAGTAAGCCTTTAGATAAAGTAATTTCCCTTCACAAAGTTTTCCTTCCTGATTGTTCAATTCACTAAAGTTTTTATTTCTGATTAAGCTATCTTGAGCATTTAATAAAATAGTGAAAAGAGGATAGATGAAATTAGTTTCATGAATTGTTTTTTAGAAAATGTACTGCAAATATTTAAGGTTTTCGTTTTGATAAAAGGTTAAAATAATAAGCCTTATATTTTAAAAAACGAAAATGCAATCTACTTTTTCAGAAAAGAATTTTATCCTAATACTTTATTGTCTTTCACAAAAGGTTGATTATACATCCTTACACCGGTAGCAGAGTGGAATGCATTAGCAACCGCCGCTCCAGCTGGAGGCAAGGTTGGTTCACCAAGTCCTGAAGGAGATTTTCCATTGTTCACATAATGTACTTCAATTTGAGGTGCTTCATCCATTCTAATAAGACGATATTTGTTGAAGTTTTCCATAGTCGGTTGACCATTTTCGAAAGTGAAATCTCCAAACATAGAGTGGCCAATTCCATCAATTACTCCACCTTGAATTAAGTTAGTCGCAGCCATAGGATTTACCACAATTCCGCAATCTACCACACAAATTACTTTATCCACTTTTGGCACATCATCAACTATTTTTACTTGAGCGATTTGAGCCACATAAGTATTGTGAGAGAAAAATGCGCTAAATCCGAGGTGAATTCCAAGAGGAGTATTTCCCCAACCACCTTTCTCGGCAGCCAACTTTATAACAGCAATAAAACGATCAGGTTCGTAGTTTCCTTTTGCCATTAAACCTTGTTTCGCTGCTTTCAATTTTTCTTTGTCTTTGATTTCTTCCTCTAGTTTTGTGTGAGCATCGAATATAGTTTTTGCTTGATTTAAAATGTTTAAACGCATTTGGACAGCGTCTTGCCCAGTTTTTTGAGCAACTTCATCTAGGAAACTTTGTTCAGCTGATGCTAGAAAATTAGTGTAAGGTGCCCGCCATGCACCTGTTGAAACATTACTTTCAAGTGAGTGATTATCGCATTGATAATTACTAATTCCTGAGGCAGGAAATCCATCTGCAAGAGAGGACCACATATTTCCGTTTACTGCAGCTTCAATTAAATGGTAACCTATAATTTTGTTATTCTTGATCGCTGCTCTAATTTTATAATGTACTGCAGGACGATAAGTACCCGCAGTCATATCATCTTCTCTAGTCCAAATCACTTGAATTGGTGTCTCCATTTCCTTAGAGATTTGAACAGCTTCCAATGCAAAATCTCCATAAAGTCTTCGGCCAAAGCCACCACCCATCCGAGTCATTTGCAAGTCAATTTTTGCAAATGCCTTTTCTCTAGCTATTTTTGCAGCATCTTTATCTTCAGGATCATGCTCTTCAATCAAATTTAATAAACTAGCTATCCGACCTCGAGTCCATTCAGGTGTTTGAATTGGTCCTACTAGTTCTACTTTTTCGTTAGTTACGCTGGCGAAAAAATTCATTGGTTCCATGCAGTTATGAGGCAAAAATGGAGATTCGTAAGTTCTCTCAATAATTTCATCTGCTTGTGCAAATGCTGTATTAGGATCCCCATCTATTCTAACTGGTTTTTTACTTTTACTATCGGCAAGTTTATTTAAAGCTATTTTATGGCTTATTGTATTTTCAGCAGGAGAAGTGTTTTCCCAAATAGCGACTAACGCTTTTTTCCCTTTCATGGCAGCCCAAGTTGAGTTGGCAATAACGGCTATTTTATCCAACATTACATTTTCTCCTTTGAATTTTTGTCGTTGTAGAATTTGGAGTTTGATTATCTTTTGAACTCCTTTAACTTTTAAAGCCTCAGTATCATCTACTGAAATTAACTTTTGACCAAAAGCAGGTGCTCGCAAAACTGCTGCATACATCATTCCTTCTCGTTTCGTATCAATTCCAAATAACGGTTTTCCTGTTATGATCTCTTCTATATCCACATTGCCGCGATCAGTTCCGATGATTTTATAATCCTCAGTCTTTTTTAATTTGACATCTTCTTCTTTTGGAACTTCCATGGTGGAAGCAACTTTTGCTACGTCTCCAAAGCCAAACGATTCTCCTTTTTTATTTGAAATTATTCCGTCTGCTACTGAACATTCAGATGGATCGATTTGCCATTGCTTGGCTGCACCATTAACTAACATTTGTTTAGCTGTTGCACCTGCCATTCTTAAACTTGTCCAACCATGACGAATCGATTGACTTCCTCCTGCAACTTGGCGGCTGTACCATTCTGTATTCAAGCCTGCTTGTTCGACGATCACATCCTCCCATTTTACATCGAGCTCTTCTGCGACGATCATTGGCATAGAGGTTTTGATGTTTTGCCCGATCTCAGGATTTGGTGAATAAATAGTCACTAAACCATTGTCACCTATTTTTAAAAATGCATTGATACCAAACCATTCCTTGGGCATAGTCTTGATAGGAGTAATATCCTTAGGAGAATTACAAGAACTCCAATTAAATCCTAAAATTAAACCACCACCTGATAGTCCAGATAATTTTAGAAAATTACGACGATTAATTTTATTTATATTTTCCATAAGTAAATTATGATTAAGATCTTTTTTTGAATAAATAATACTTAATTGTTAACCATTCTCAGTTAATTATTAACTGTTTTTTGCAGCTGTTTTAATTGCAGCTTTGATTCGGTTATAAGTTCCACATCGACAAATGTTTCCACGCATAGCATCGTCGATATCTTGATCATTTGGATTGGAATTGTTACTAAGTAAAGCTGCTGCATTCATTATTTGACCTGCTTGACAATAACCACATTGTGGAACATCGTGTTGTCGCCATGCATCTTGCAATGGATGTGATGCATCAGCTGAAAGTCCTTCAATAGTTGTTATTTTTTTACTTTCCATTGCAGAGACTGGAAGTTGACAAGATCGCATTGCTTGACCGTCTATGTGAATGGTACATGCACCACACTGAGCAATTCCACAACCATATTTGGTTCCAACTAATCCAATTACATCTCGTAAAACCCAGAGCATTGGTGTATCGGATTCTGCTTCAACGGTTTGCATTTTTCCGTTAATGTTTAAATTGTAAGTTGCCATAAGATTTGGTATTTTATTTTTTGACAAAATAATTAAAAAAGGCGAGAATAAAGGAGTGATAACAATCTTTTCAGGGTAATATTAAATAATCTGTTTTGTTTTATTGAATTAAAATTTACTTCTAAAGTCATCATGTGAATGAGGAAATATATGAACGAAGTTACAATCCAATAAAACTTGAATTTATCATGGCAATGTCCCTGATAGTTTGCTTACTTTTGTATAATTATAATAAAAAATAAATATGAAAGACATCGCAGGAAAAGAGGACATCAAGATATTTGTAGATAAATTTTACGAAAAAATACGTAAAGATGAAAAATTGGGGCCGGTATTTGGAATGCGAATTCCAAATGGAAATTGGTCGAAGCACCTAGAAAGAATGTATAGTTTTTGGAATACCATTTTGTTTTTCCAAAGAGAATATACTGGTAATCCATTTCAAAAACATGTTGGTCTACCTGTTGATAATTCGCATTTTGAACATTGGGTGACACTTTTTCATTTGACAATTGACCAAAATTTTAAAGGTAAGCAAGCTGACGAAGCCAAGCGTAGGGCAGAGAACATGGGCAAATTATTTAGTCACAAGTTGCAATACCTCAGGGACAATCCAAATTTTAAACCTATCGTTTAAATTAGTATTCGATTTTGATCTGAGCAATAATAATAAAAATGAAATCTCTCTTGATCATTCAGGTTGCCATGTTTTTTGGGATGTTTGTTTTGTGTAACAATGCATTAGCGCAAGCTGCCAGAGGTCCGATTACCGTTGATAAGCCTACCTCAGAGGATATGTATTATAGAGGAACCTCAGCTTTTTTGTTGAAAAGTATAAGGTGGCAATTTTATATTTTAAACGTGTAATTAAAATGGGTGAAGATTTTTATTCTAGGGGTTATAATAAGCGAGGACAATGTTTTTACAAATTAGAAAAATAGGTATAGGCTATAAATGCCTATAATAAGGCAATTGAAAAAATATGATAAAGCACTTAATGACCTCACTAAAACTATAAAAATACACCCTCAATTTTCGGAGATATTTTTTAATAAAGGATTAATTTATGTTGTAAAAGGTGAGCTTAAAAAGGCAATTGAATTTTATACTCAAGCCATAAAATATAATGAAGATAACGATGATGATTATACTTGTAGAAGAAGGGCTTATCATGATGTGAATCTTTTGGATTATTTTAAGGCATTTGCATCACTCGCATTAATTTTTGCAGATGAAGGGAATGATGATTTTTTTTGAAAATATAGGAAGACTGGTTTTGAACCGCATTAGGAAAAAAGATGGTTTTGTAAAATAAATTGGTTCAGTTGTGGTATAAAAATATTAAACCATCACCCACAGGATTATCCCTAATACTGTTGTGTGGAGTCCAACTCAAAAGATTGTTACTAGAATTAGTCCAATCAGTGAAATTGATAAGTAATTGTTTGCTAAAAGTATTGGTAATGAAAATATAGCTCTAATCATTGAGGCGGTAGACATATTTCCCACATATTTCATGTTATTTTCTTTTTTTTTGCTGAAGCATAAAAAGAATCCCAACTTTTGATTTTCTTTGTTTTTTGAAAAATAACTTTTAAATAAAATATCAAATGTTGCAAGATAAAAGGGATATTTGGTTGGTTCCACTTTGCATTTTTATTGTTTATATAGTGTGGGGAACTACTTATTTGGGTAATGCTTGGGGAGTAAAAGTAATTCCTCCTTTTATGTTTTCAGGAATTCGTTTTTTGGTGGCAGGAAGTGTCTTACTGTTAATTTCTAGTTTCTTTTCACCCATAGAAATTACTTGGAAGCAGTTTAAGAATTTAGCCTTTGCAGGGCTCCTATTATTTGGAGTTGGGAATGGTTTGGTGACTTGGGCTTTACAATATGTAGACTCTGGAATTACAGCCTTAGTGATTTCTTTAGAACCATTAGTTGTTGCACTTATGCTTTGGGGTTATAAAAAACAAAAGCCTCAGAATAATACATGGATTGGGATAGGGCTAGGAATATTTGGAATGGCTCTTTTGGTTGGACAACCTAGGTTTGTATCTAGTTGGGAGTGGATAATTGGATTTAGTTTTATATTCATGGCAATGTTAGCATGGGGGTATATTTCGATTTGGATTGCGTCGGCTGATTTACCAAAGTCTGTATTTCAAAGTGCAAGTTTACAAATGATTTTAGGTGGATTAATGCTGTTGGCAAGTAGTTTTGGTATGCAAGAAATTCAAAATTTTGATTGGTCTACCTTGACGATAAAAGCAGTTGGATCATGGATTTACTTGATGGTCTTTGGTTCGATTTGTGCTTTTTCGGCCTTTAATTATTTACTATTAAAGGTTTCTCCCACACGAGTTGTGGCCTCGTCTTATGTACATCCTGTAATTGCAATATTTTTGGGTTGGTGGTTAAATAAAGAGGGTATTTCAGAGCAGTCAATGTTAGCAGCGGGAATTTTATTGACGGGAGTTATTTTTATTAATCAAGATAAATCCCATGCCTAACTAATAATTTTTTCGATTAAAATATTAACGATGAAAAATAAAATTATTTTAATTATTCTATTAACTGCGAATACATTTACTTTTGGTCAAACAGATAAAGGAAATAAATTGGTAGGAGGTACCGTCAGATTTGGAACTCAGTACGTTCAAAATAATGATAATCTATTATTCCTCAATTTTAATCCTAATTATGGAAAATTTGTAAATGATTATATTGCGGCTGGGGCAGGTATTAATTTAAACTTTCAAAAGCAAATGGATAATACGAAAACCTCTGTTAGCTTATTGCCATTTGGTAGATATTATGTTGGCGATTCTGATGTCTTACAATTTTATATTGAATTGAAAGGGGGCGTTATTTATCAAATAGATAGTAATCCAGGTGGTGCTACAACTATTAGTGGTTTCCAGGTAAATACTGGGCCAGGTGTGGCATTCTTTTTAAATGATAATGTTTCTTTAGACTTTTTGGTTAACTACAAATATGTAAGACTAGAAGAGATTATAGTAGATAAAAGATTAATTTTTAATTTTGGATTTCAGATTTATTTAGAGGGAGAATAGGTTTTTTGGAAAAGGCCAAAAAAGGTACTACTGTTTTTAAAATAGTAGTACCTTTTTTATAGATCAATTCTTTATTTGGTCACAACCACTTTCTGTGAAATAACTCGCCCATCATTTAGATGAAATTGTATATGGTGTAAACCATTAGTTGAAATTTTTATCTTTTTATTTTGTAAAGACGTATTTGCAAGGGTGTCAGTGAAATCGTTGTTAATTTTTTGGCCAATGTAATTATAAATAATAATGTTAACAATTTTTATATTTTCAAAATTCACTTGAAAGTTGCCACCATTTGGGTTTGGGAAAATATCAATTTTTTCATTTTCTAACAATTTATTTACATGTGAAGAGTTGCTATTAATGCAAGGTAAAGCTGCCATTTCATCACGAATCGTTGGAAGTAAATTATACAAATTATTACCGGGGCAAACAGTACTTGTATTGCATGAATTAGATGAATCATTTCCATCTTTGTGTCCTGAAATATTATTCAAATTTAAATTTGAACTAGGATGTAATTCTATTCCTAAAATATCAATATTTTCTTCACAAGAACTCCAGGCTATAAAACTTTGGAGTGCGTTAATTGCTTCCGAAGTAGGATTGGTGTTTTCATAGTTTCCAATTACACAAATCCCAATTGTATTTTCATTCATACAACTAAAATGAGCTCCTTGTAGCCCTTGACCACGTCCTTCATAAATAACTCCATTTCCATCAATTAACCAATTGTATCCAATATCATCCCAACCATTAGTTCCTGTATGGAAATCATAGTAAGATCTCACTACTGCTGCAAAATCAGAACTTGTTGTTTGTCCGGCTGAATGATGAACAATAAAATGCGAAGCTATTGTTTGTTCTGGGGTTATATCAATAGGACAATTTCCTGAAGGACACCAACAAGATCGACCACATATATCTGGCTGTGCACAATCACAGTTTACTTTTTTTTCTTTAATAGTTGCAGTATTGATTTTTTTGGAGTGTCCAGGAAAAAAAAGTCGTAATTTGAAATTAGTAGAAACAGGCTGATTAGATTTAAGTTGGATATGACTCATCTTTGAACTCACATCTCCACCCAAAAAAATAGTTCGATTTGGGGTTTCACCTTCTGCTATTTTAGGAAATGGTATCCATGAGGACCATAGTTTTTTATTTTTTTCTTTAGTTCGAAAAAACAATTGAGATTGAAAATTTTCTTTTTCCATAAAACCAGAAACCATAATGAATGGAGTTGGTATTGTATTTTTGACACTTATTTTTTTTGTAAAAAAGAAAGATTCAAAAGCAATATCATAGAATTTAACAGAGACTTCGATTGAGTTTTTATTCTGTCCAATAGCAAAAATAGATAAAGTCATCGCAAAGGAGAAAAATAAAAGGTTTAGAGAGTTTATCATGTTTATATTTATGTAAATTTAATATTCTCCAAAGCTAGAAAAAATGTGGTTTTGAGGAAGTTGCTCCCTTTTGTGTTGAAACAACTAAGATGAAATTCTCTTCTTATTGGGTTAGATATTTTATAAATTTTCTTTAAACATTTGGATTGCAATCGCAATCAAAATAATTCCAAAAACTTTTCGTAAAGTTGAGATTACAGTTGGTGAAATCTTACTGGATAACCAGTCTGTCGATTTTAAAATAAAGTAGATGAATACTAAATTAACTACAATTCCAGCAATTATACTTATGTTGTCGTATTCTGATTTTAGAGATATTATTGTAGTCAAAGTACCTGCTCCAGCTAATAAGGGAAATGCAATAGGGACAATACTTCCTGAGCCACCATCATCATGATGATCTCTAAAAATTCGTATTCCCAAGATCATTTCTAATCCAATAAAGAAAATAATTAAGGCTCCAGCTAAAGCAAATGAAGAAACTTCAATTCCAAAGATTCCTAAAATAGCAGCACCAAAAAATAAAAATGCAATCATTATAATTGCAGCAAAACCAGTTGCAATAGAAGCATTGATTCTTACTCCTTCCTTTTTCATATTAATAAGAATAGGAAGTGATCCGATGATATCAATTACTGAAAATAAAATCAAACTGACTGATAAAATTGCTGAAATGTTCATTGTAAATAGATTTCAATAGTTGTTTAATTATAACTGCAAATTAACTATATTTTATTAATATTTGCTTCAAAAATCGGTATTCTAAGTCATTATTTATAATTTTGCTCTAAATAAATGTCAAAAAAGTAAGTTAGATAATTTTATTTCATGAAAAAAAATAAACTTGACCCATTCGACCTTCGGATCATTCAAGAACTGACAGTTGATGCTAGAATTCCTTTGATTCAGTTGGCTAAAAGATTGAAAGTTTCAAATACTTTAATTCATCAACGCATTAAAAAATTAAAAGAAGAAGGAATTTTGATGGCAGCTTCTTATCAATTAGATCCATGGAAGTTAGGTTACCAGACTTCTGGTTACACTCAAATCATGTTAGCTGATTCCAAACAGCATCGGTTGGTAGAAAAAGAATTAGAAAAAATTCCTGAAATTGTGGAGTGTGTGAATATCTCAGGTAGATATGCTCTTTTAGTTCGAATTTTTGCAAAAAATAACCGACATCTTCGAGATATTATTTATGAAAAAATATTGGGCATTGAAGGTGTGGAGGGTACAAATACAACAATTTCATTTGAGACAGCATTTTCTAGAAATGTACCTTTAGTTTTGGAGGATGGGGCAGGAGAATAATTTTTAAATTTTTAAAATATAAAATTGAAGGATTTAAACTTAGAAATTATCTATCAAGATAAAAATCTTGTTGCAGTTAACAAACCTAATGGGTTACTCGTTCACCGAAGTGCAATCGCTGCAGATGTTAGTCAATTTGCAGTACAAATCTTACGGGATCAAATTGGACAACATGTTTTCCCTATTCATCGGTTAGATCGTAAAACTTCTGGTATTTTACTTTTTGCTCTAGATAAAGAATCTACCAAGCTTGTTCAAAAGGAATTTCTTGAAAATCGAATTTATAAAAAGTACATTGCTATAGTTCGTGGTTTTTTTCCAGAGAAAATTGAAGTAGATCACCCTTTAGTTAATGATCGAAATAAAAAACAAGATGCAGTTACTAATTTTATTAACAATAAACATACGGAGATAAAAATTCCATATGGGAAATACTCTACATCGAGGTACTCTCTAATTGAAGCTTTCCCAAGGACTGGTCGGCAACATCAAATTCGGAAACACCTTAATCATCTCAGGCATCCAATCATTGGCGACCGACCGTATGGGTGTAATAAGCAAAATAAATTGTTTAAAGAAAGATGGAATATGATGACGATGCTTTTACATGCTCAAGAGATGAGCTTTAAGCATCCTAATGAAGATAAAGTTGTGATTTTGAAGGCGTCATTAAATAAAGAATTTTTGCGGATAAAGAAAGTATTAAGATTATAAAAAAAGCGATGACAGACACTCGAGGTCTGGCACCGCTTTTTTTATAGATCAGTTTGGATTAAATATATTTTGCAGAGTTTCTGTCTACAATTATTTCTTTCAACTCTTTGAGGCATGCATATTCTTCAGGCATTACTTTTTTTATCGCCTCTTTTACAGCTACGAAGGTGCCTTGTTCTAACCCTGGTATCCGTTGTTTTAATTGATTTTTAACGATTCTAACATCATCCTTAATAATTCCTCTAATCGATGGGATGTCGTGCCAATCTCCTTCGACAGCCAGTGCTCTTTGCATATTACCATTACTATTCTGAGTCGGCTCCAATTCAATTAAATTGTCTTCAGAAATAATGGAGGAAGGTGCCTGTTGGAAGCTTCCTTTTGGAATTTGCCAATTATCTTCTTCATTCACTAAAAAGATTTCTAATCCCTTTTTGTTTATCCGATATACAACAACTCTTACTTGGTCAAGAACATTCATTTTAATTATTTTTCAATCAAGAAATTAAAAATTAGGATTAAAACAACAAAATTTTATGTTTGTTGTAAAATAAACTAATCAAAAATAAGAAGATTGCCTACAATAAACGCTTTTTTGAGAGTGAAAATTTATTTATTTACGATGAGTAAAGTAGTATTAATGATGCCGAAGTTGATTGCCTATTTTTTTTTATTAATTGAATCTTTGACTAATTCTAAAACAGCCAAGGAAAGAAAAACAGCTTCTTCATTTTTTTTCATTTCTCCTACAAATTGAAAAGCTCTTGGATTAACTGAGCCTGACTCTGGTTTCATCAAGGTGCCCCGTTCTTTGTCACCAATAAATATAGGTAGTTCTAATTCGTTTTCATTTTTATTGATGCTAGCTAATAAACGTTTTTTGCGACCACCATAAAGTAGCCCTTGATTATTGATAGTGCCAACCTTTTGATTATCAATGAATAGTTCGGTGGAATCTTTTTTAGTTCGATAAACAAATTCATGGTTGGAAGTCCGAGCATAAATGACTTCATCCTTTTTGGAGGAAATATATTTTTTATAAGAGTAGGCAATTAAGGGTTCATGATAAATAGAATTGAAAACTCCCTCTGCTGTTGTGATTATACCTCTGCTAATTTTTTGTTTGATCTGATTAGAAGATAACAATTCTAATTCTTCCTTGTTCCAAGGTATTAATTCATTAATGAAAGGAGTGATTTCATTTTTCATTTTTTTCAGATCGGATCTGATTTTTCCTTTGGCTGGTTGAAAATGAATTAATACAAAATAGATGAAGTAAAGTGTTCCGGTGGCAAATATTCCTCCAATTAGAATTGCTAAAAAAAATATAAGTGGCGACATTTAGATTGTTTTGTTGTTAAAGATTCAGGGTATCCTAATAAGTTCGATTATTTATTTCGATTTTATTAGCTGTTGGTTTTTTGAATTGTTCGAATCTTGTTTTTATTAAAATTTTATCCTCAGTTGTTAAAAAGTCAAAATTCGAAGAAACTATTTTTTTCATTTCCTTGAGTATTTTTTCTTTAGATTCCCAGTAGGTGATGTATTCGGCAGAAATATCATTTAGAATTTCCTTTTTAATTTCTAAAATTGATTTTTCAAATAATTTACTTTTGGCTAAGAGTTCATTTGCTTCATTTAAAAGGCTAAAATGTTTCCCTTGTCCAAGTAAACTATGTCCTCCATAATCCCACGTTTGCATAAACCAGGATTTATAATAGTATTCGACGCTATCTAATTCATTCACATGTAATTGGAAATTGATAAAATCGTCATCTTCGGTTCCTTCTGTCTCTTTTGCCTTTGCATACATGATTCTATAATCTTTAAAGATATTTAACATCGTTCCTTCTGCAACTAATGAACTTTGAAAACCTGGAAAGGAATTTTTTAACCAAGACATATCAATCAGATTAGAAGGATCGTTGATCTCAATATTATTTCCCAATATTTTATTGATTTCTCTTTGTGTTTTTTCTGCTAATAAATAAACATCAGCGAAAGCAGTACTTGAATTGGAAAGTTGCCATTGTTTATTATATACATTTATTTGGTCAACTATTTCTTTATCAAAAAAACTGTTCATTTGGATTTGATTGATCTTGGCAACTGCTACTTTATTTTCGGTTGAAACAACTTTGACACCTCCGCCATAAATCCAACCATCTACACCTTCTTTGGTTTTTACCTGTAGCCAAGTTGCATTTAATTTTGCGCCTCGTAACTTAATTTCAGTGGTGTGTAGGCTTTCCTGACCTTCGTAGGTAATTATGGTTTTTTCTTTTAACCTAGCTACTTCTTTATGTTTTACACCAGGCCCGCTTCGCATTTTAAAATCATCAATATAAACTTCTAATTGAATTGAACTGGATTCTTCAGTTGGAATTGACTTAGTTGCTGGGAATTTAGAATTATTTTGATCTGTGATTTTATCATTACTACATGAAAAAAAAGTAAAAGAAAAAATTAAAAAGAATATAAATTTCATAAAATGATTTTGACTTTGTAAAAATCGAACCCAATGCTAATATACACCAAAAAAAATCCATCCCGGATGATCGAGATGGATTTTTGCTAAACATTAAAACTACCTGGATGAAACTAGAAGATTATCCGAGGTATGATTTTAAGTTATTTCTATTATAAGACTTTCGAAGCCTTCGAATTGCTCTCTCTTTGATCTGCCTCACTCTTTCTCGAGTTAAACCATAAAGGTCGCCGATTTCTTCTAAAGTCAAAGATTTGTATCCATTCAAGCCATAATAAGATGATAATACTTCAACTTCGCGCGGCGATAAGATACTTAAACCTTGTTGAACTTCTTCTTTAAGAGATTGATCCATTAAATTAACATCTGGACTAGAGTTAGGATCATTTGCTGAAACAACATCTAGCATAGTTGAGTCTCCTTCTTCTGAACCAAGAGGTGCATCGAAAGAAAGATGTCTCCCATTCCCTTTCATCATATTAGCAACATCTTTTGGTTTTATTTCCAAAATCTCTGCTAATTCTTCGTGGCTAGGCTCTCTTTCAAATTTTTGAATGAAATTTAAATATGCCTCATTGATTTTATTATAAGAGCCTACTTTATTCAAAGGCAACCTAACAATTCTTGAGTATTCCACAATTGATTGTAAAATTGATTGTCTAATCCACCAAACGGCGTAAGAAATAAACTTAAATCCTTTAGTTTCATCAAATCGACGCCCTGCTTTCATAAGGCCAACGTTCCCTTCATTGATCAGATCACTTAATGATAAGCCTTGATTTTGGTATTGTTTTGCAACTGAAACGACGAATCTAAGATTTGCTTTGGTAAGTCTTTCGAGCGCAGCATCGTCGCCAGCTCTTATTCTTCGAGCTAAATCTGCTTCCTCATCCGCAGTGAGTAAAGCAATTTTGCCAATGTCATTGAGATATTTATCTAGTGAAAGACTTTCTCTCGCAGTAATTTTGTTTGTAATTTTTAATTGACGCATTTTCTAGGTTGGATTTAAAAAGGTTATGTTATAAGATTTCGAATATGTTGTTCTTTATTGTTAATTGATTCTTCCTAAACCTAATCAAAAAGAGTTCCATTCTCATTAATTAAGACGTTTTTAATGTAAATAAGTTGCTTTTTAAAGGGAAAATACTTGACTTTTAAAAAAAAAACGATTAAATGAAGTTTTTTTATTATACATAAAGAGAATTCCTTTGAAAGTTTTCTTTAAAGCAAAAGAGAAACCACTTTTTGAAAAAATCCCCAAAAACTATTTTTTTTTAATATTAAGTTCCGATCTTGATTAGAGAGAAGCTGTTTCTTCTATCAATTAATTTGATTTATAAAATAACATGTTTTTTCAGTAATATTAACGTAAATAGATTTGAGTTTTCTATTCGGACAAAAAAATAATCAATGCAAAACCTTCGAGTCACATTAATTCAAGCCCATATTATTTGGGAGAAAATAGATGAGAATCTTGATCATTTTTCTCAAAAAATTAAGAAGGTTCTTGGTCAAACTGATATAATAATTTTACCAGAAATGTTTTCTACAGGCTTTAGTATGAATCCTAAAAGAGTGGCAGAACCAATGGATGGAAAAACCATTAATTGGCTAAAGTTTCAAGCAAAGAATGCTGAAGCAATAGTTACGGGTAGTTTTATATCTATTGAAAATGGAAAATATTTTAACCGATTGATTTGGATGCAACCTGATGGTAATTATTTTTTTTACGACAAAAAACACCTTTTTACATTGGCAAAAGAGGATGAATACTATACCGCTGGAAAAAGTAGAATAATAGTGGAATGGAAAGGTTGGAAAATTTGCCCTTTGATTTGCTATGATTTGAGGTTTCCTGCTTGGAGTCGAAATTCAAAAGGATATGATTTGTTAATTTATATAGCAAGTTGGCCCACTCCTCGAATTGATGCATGGCAAACTTTATTAGCAGCTCGCTCTATTGAAAATCAAGTTTATACGATCGGGGTGAATAGAGTGGGTGAGGATGAAAATAATTGCCAATATTCTGGCGCTTCTTCTGTTTATGATTATTCTGGGAAACCAAGATACCGAGTTTTTGATCAAGAAGATGTTTTTACAGCGGAACTAAATTATGAAGAGCAAAAGGGTTTTAGGAAGAAGTTAGATTTCTTATCAGATCAGGATCGGTATTCATTTGAATAACGATTTAAGATTATAGATTTGCCCTGAAGAAATCTATAATCCTAAATGGCTGTTAATTTTAAACTAATTTTTGCATATCCCTTATGAGGATACTTTTTCGGTTAAAATAAATTAAATCAGATTTTCTTAAATTATTTAGAACAGAAGTTACAGTTTGACGAGACGTGCCAGTAATATTTGCAATGTCCTGTTGAGTTAAAGTATTTTTTACTAACATTTCAAATCCAACCCTTCTTCCTCTCTTTTCTACGCTATCTTTTAGGAAATCAATAATTCGAGCCCTAGCATCTTTAAAAATCAAAGATTCGATGCGACTTTCCGCCTTTCTTAATTTTTCACCGACCAGATTGATTACATTAAAGCATAATTGATGGTTTGTATCCATCAATTTTTTAAAATCAGATACTTTTAACAATAGGCATTCAGCTGGGGCATTCATCACCTCTGCAAATCCTTGTCTTTTCTCTTCTCCTACCAAACCTAATTCACCAAACATTGCATGTGGGTGAAGGATATTTTTAATTACTTCACGACCCTCATTACTATGTGAGCCAAGTTTAATTATACCTTTTGTCAAAAAGAAAATAGTATCTGAGGGTTCATCTTCTGAAAATATGTATTTATGTTTTTCATAAGTTTTAGCTTTGGTAAATTTGTCCAAATACGTTAGTTCTTCCTCAGACAATACATTGAATAGAGGAAATTGACTTAAAAATTCGAGTTTAGAGGTAGCTTTCATAATAAGGCTGTTTTAGTAAAAAATGTAATGAAATAGCTTGGAGTACTTTTATAACTATAATAAATTTCTAGTTTTATAAGGTTCAATTAAAATACAGTTAAGGAGGTTTGTACCTATTTTTTTTATTGTATATAACATTAACATGTTGGTTATCAACATTTTATATTTTTTTTGACTCCTATTTGTGATAAAAAAAGTGGTCATTAACTTTTTTTTAAAAGAAAAAGTACATTGAGAAGGAGAAAAGATAATTTTGCAGCTGGTGAAAAAAATAATTTTTTAAATTCAGGATCAAAAGGTATTGGTATTTAGAAAGTGCGGAATATCGAAAGAACACAGTGTATTTTTAAATTAGGTTGCAAGAAAGGTGAAAACAATTGTTGCAATTTTAAATAATACATTCTCTATCTTGGGTTGGTTATTTTTTTAGAAAGTCTGAATGTAAAGAAAAAATTAAGTTAGAATATTCGTAGATTTCTTCACGAACCATTTTTTCCACATTTGACATGAAATGGATTGGTTACAAGCATGAGGTAACTGAGAAATAACTTTTTTTAGGTTACTCTCTTTTTTCTATTCCGATCATTTGTAAAGTGTTGATAATGAGTGTATTTGAAAAGAAAATTAAGGGTTTTAAGCTTTGGAAATGGCTCAGTTTTTGTCCCCTAGACAAATATATTTCCAACCGATATTTTTTAGAATTAAGATCCACTTGATATTACAGCTTTTTGTGACGACACTAAGTGAATTTTTCATTAAGTAAGTACCGATACTTAGATTCTATATTTTATGAGACGAATGCTATATAAACCCTTTTGCCATAGTTTAGCATTAAATAATCTATTGGGTTATTTATTGCCTTTGCTATTTATTTCAATATTTTCGACCACGGCTTTTTCTAAATCAAATACTATTAGATTTAGTTGTCTTTTGAATTTGGAAAATGAATCTTCAAAAGTAATTTTAGATTCCCACGAGGGGAAAGTTATTTTTATTGATGAGAAAAAATCTAATTGTAACTATATTAATTCTAACAGTCTATCAGATACGACCTGCATAATTGTTTCGGTTATCCAAAGTTGTGATACTACTGGAAATATTATATTGGAAGACTCCATTCTATTCGAAACTATTGATTGCTTAACTGAAGCAAGTTTCTGTTTAGAAATGGAGTTAGCACAATTTCAAAGTTTTACTTTGACTGATAATGGTCAATCTTTTAATGCAGGTATGCAAGGATGTAATTTTCACACAACTTATTTTTATTCTTTAGCTGCATTTTTAAATATTGCTCCTAATGGACTTTATAGTTTAGCTTCTTTAAATATTAATAACAATACTTTTACAATTGATTCATTTCAAGTTATGGTTCAATTGTTAGATTCTATAAATGTTTGGGATCCAACTGGAAACTGGGTGCTCAATGGTTCAACAATTTCGGGAGGAGTTCCTGGAGCTAATTACGAGACTTTGAATTTGATTCAAATTGCGACAGGTGTATCTACAAACCTTGATGTTGATTTAAATCAAATCCCAGCTGGAAGATTAATCACGTTGGATACTGGTTTTCATGAATTAATTATTTCAGATTTGGTCACAGGATATTCAAATACAGTGATAGCTAATGTGGTTTGTGATAATTGTCCAGATATTTATTCTGATCAATTATTGATTATTGAACAAGACTGTGATGGTATGTCTGATTTATGTTTAGATATTCCATTTCAAGAATTTTTATTTAATTATGAAATATTTGATAATGGAGTTGCTTATTATGGAGTTCGAAAAGGATGCGAATTTGATACTTTGTCTACCTGTTATTTAGTTTCAGCCATACCAGATCAAGGAATGGGAGCTCCCTATTCTGTTGATTCTTGGTTAGTTGGAGGGGGTTTTTATTCTTCCGATTTTAATACATTACAAGAGTTGCTAAATTTGATGAATGATTGGGATCTAAGTGGAGATTGGGTACTTGATGGGAATTCAGGAACTATTTGTGGTGGAACAACAGGGCAGAATTATGGAGAAATGGAAATTACTCAAATTAATACGGGAGCACTAGCGTTTCTTGAGCCTGACTATGTTGTTTTAACTTCCTCATCAGCTATTGAATTAGATACAGGGTTTCATGATCTTATTTTAATTGGTTTAGCTTCTGGATGCACAGACACCTTAAATATTGTAGTAGAATGTGATGAGGAAATTATAGAATTTGATGCTTTGCTGCAAGTCATAGTAAATGTAACAGATACATTTTGTTTAAATTTTTCAGATACAATTATAGGTGCAATAAACTTTTGTCCTGATTTTACTAATGGAAATATTACAGGGCTTGGTATTATTCCAAATACTAGTTGTTTAGAATATGTAGGAACTACTATGGGCTTGGATACTTTCTGTATGTCTCTCACTTATTCTGATGGGACAATTGATACTACAAGAATTGCTATTCAAGTAATTCCAGAACAACTTTTAGGTGATACTATACCTCTAAGTATATTGGTTAATTGCTCAGAAACTTTTTGTTTAGATACCTCAGCATTTTTAGCGCCAATTGATACCATATTTAATGATTGTGAAAACTTATTAGGGAATTTTGCCGAAGCAGTTATTCTTGAACCAAATTGCCTTGAAATCATGGCGTTTAATATCGGAGGATTGGATACGGCCTGTATTGTGATTTGCGATACAACTGGCTTTTGTGATACAATGATTTTATTAATTGATGTAATTCAACCTGAAATGACGACTGTTTACGATACTATACTAATAAACCAATCCGTAACTTTTTGTCCTGATACCTCTCAACTTTATGGAGTAGTCAATAGTGTTGAAAATATTAGTGATTCAATTTCTGGATCTAATGCTATGTTTGAAGTAATCGATTCTACTTTCTGTATTGATTTTACCCCACTTTCTATTGGTACCGATACTGCATGTTTTGTATTGTGTGATGACTTCAATATTTGTGATACTACAATTTATATTTTAACGGTTATAAATTTAAATGATTCGATTATTGCTGTTAATGATGATACATTAACTTATACCATCAATCCTGTTACCATCGACATCTTTAAGAATGATATTTTTGATCCAAATTTACTAGATTATGGAGTGATTACTGGAGTTAATTACGGAATGTTAATTAGTAATTCAGATGGTTCATTTACTTACCAAGCCGAGGCAGACTTTTGTGAAGGCATCGATTCTTTTACTTATTTTATTTCTAATGGATTAGCTTTCGATACTGCTACAGTAACTGTAGAAGTTCTTTGTGATGAGTTAATTGTCTTTAATGGTTTTTCTCCAAATAATGATGGAATAAATGAAACACTTAAAATTCGAGGTATTTCCAATTATCCTAATAATGTTGTTAGTGTTTTTAACCGTTGGGGTAATAGAGTTTATTTCATAGAAGGATATTTAAATGAGGATGGGTGGAATGGGAGATTTATGGGTAAAGATTTACCCGATGGAACTTATTTTTATGTTATTGAAGATGGGGAGGGAAGGAAGTACACTGGATGGTTACAACTAAGAAGATAATCATCGAAATATT
Source organism: Saprospiraceae bacterium (assembly GCA_029251525.1). Lineage (GTDB taxonomy): Bacteria > Bacteroidota > Bacteroidia > Chitinophagales > Saprospiraceae > CAJQQY01. The sequence goes on from JAQXDE010000055.1 coordinate 244,256, forward strand.
GATTTAGCTACAAATAATTGAGAGACTAAATCTCGATATAGTAAAGATAATTTTCAAATCCCGTTTTTTAATAAACAAGTAATTAATTAATTGCTTATTAAAAAGAAAGCACTTGATTAGAAGGGCATGTATATAAGGCAAGTGCCTCTATTATTCCTATTACTAAAAGACGAATATTTTTTCTTATTTCTTTTATCTAACTATGCGAAGTCTTTATTATTTCAGAACTAACCATAAACTTTACAACAAAAATTGCAATCCTACTTTAGGAGATAAGTTGATTTTTAAACCTTAATCTCTGATTAAACATGATAATTCATCTGGTGGTCTTAGTTCATGTTTGAGTCAAAATAAGCTACTCAATTTGATAGTGAAATATCAATTTTATTTATAGTCGAAGGAAACTTAGCTTATCTATATGGATTATTTAAAAGTTAAAATAAAACTTTAGTAGTAAAAACGCCAGAAGCTGTTTTTACTGTAGCTATATAAATTCCACTTTGAATATTCCCAATTTTTAAAATTACTTCTTGTTGAGCCTCTGAAGAGTTCATTTCCAAAACTGTTTTCCCAAATGTATCATATACACGAACATTTAAAATATCTGAAGTATTAGAGGTTGTTACGAGTTCTTTAGAAATCGGATTTGCAAGCACTTTAATATTATCAACAAAAATATTGTTATTCCTTAGTATGATAGTTCCTTCTGCAGGATTAGAGTGTACAAATTGACTGAAGAATTCCCATATATGTTCTGTGGCATTAAAGTCGCGGTTGGTTACTATTCCTGGTAAATCAATGGTAGCATCTGGCCAACTATGCCCTCCATTTTCAACAATGTAAAACCAAACCTTTGAATCTTCATCACCATTATTATACTCTAATTTTTCTACAGTAGAGTTATCAGTTATACTAATATTTGCAATTTCAATTGTATCGGCAAGAGTCGTACAATTATTATGATCGACCCAATGATATACTAAATCTGGGATAGAAGGTGCAAAAAGAGTAATTCCATTAAAGTTAACTATGCCATCATTTGTCCCATGGATTTGCATCACAGGTACAGCGCGAGAAGGATTACAGTTATCTAATTGTTCAAAAAATACACCACCGGTTACTGAAGCAACCGCAGTAATTCGGTCAGATAATTCGCAGGCTAATCTGTGGCTCATGTATCCTCCATTCGACATCCCCGTCGAGTAAACTCTTGCCAAATCGATATTGTAATCTGTATAAACTCGATCAATTAATAAACTAAAAAATCCAAGGTCATCTACATCGGTTCCGAAGTATGCGTTCCAATGTGACCCAGTTTGACCATTGATAGTAGTCCTTGTTAACCCTTGAGGTATCACGACAATAAAATTTTCTAATTCTGCAAGGTTATTTAAACCTGAATAAAAAGTTTGCTGAGCTCGATTTGAACCAAATCCATGTAGGTTAAAAACCATGGGTAAGCTTTGTCCAATTTGATAAGTTGAGGGGAGAAAAATCGAATATTCACGCATTTCTCCATCGTGTTGAATGGTTTCGTTAATTAGTTGCTGGGAAAAACTGTATGAATTTATAAAAATGAAAAGTATGAAAAAGGTATATTTTTTTTGATACATCTTAATTATTATTAAATTTAGTTTATGTTGGATAATCGAGTTTATTGATTGTAGCCAAATTGTTTTAAAAAACTATCGTTATCTCGCCAATTATCTTTCACTTTGACGAATAACTCTAGAAAAACTTTGCTCTCTAGGAAAACTTCAATGTCTGTCCTTGCAGCAGAGCCTAACTTCTTGATAGCAGTTCCACCTTTTCCAATGATGATTGATTTTTGAGTTTTGCGAGCAACATAAATGAGGGCACTAATTCTGACTAAGGGGTCACCACTTTTTGTTTTGGTTTCCTTGAATGATTCAATGACGACTTCAGCAGAGTAGGGGATTTCTTGCTGATATTGTTGAAGAATTTTTTCCCTAATAATTTCACTTACAAAAAACCGCTCAGGTTTATCTGTTAATTGATCTTTTGGATAAAATGCAGGACCTTCTTTTAAATAATTTAAAATTACTTTAAAGAGTTTTTCTGTGTTTAATTTTTTCAAAGCAGATATAGGAACTGTTTCTGTAAAGTCAACTAGCATATTCCACTGTTGAATTAATTCCATTACTTTCTTGTCTTTGATCGTATCAATTTTATTGATAACTAAAAAAACAGGGACTTCCATTTTTTTTAACTTCTGAATGATCGGATCATCTTCTGTGTAATGTTCATTTGGCTCAGTCAAAAACAACATTACATCTCCATCTTTAAATGTGGTATCGACAAACCGATTCATTGCGACATGCATTTTGTAAGCAGGATCTCGAACTACTCCTGGAGTATCTGAGAACACAACTTGGTAATCCTCATCACTTACAATTCCTATAATTCGATGCCGAGTTGTTTGAGGCTTATTTGTAATGATTGACATTTGTTCTCCAACTAGTGCGTTCATTAAGGTAGACTTGCCCACATTTGGCCGACCTATAATATTTACAAAACCTGATTTATGCATATGTGTTTTTAGAGGTTGAATGATTTTTTGACTTATTAAAATGTAAAAGGTTTATTCAAATTTTAATTTTTATAAGAGGTATTAACTGTTTAACATTACGTTCAATAACGAAGTTGTTTTACCTCACCATGAATTAAATTTTCAATAATTTTATATAAAACTTTCGGGGCGAGTGGTCGCCAAATGACATCATTGAAGTGTTTACCGAGGTTTACATAAAACTGGATTTGAGTTTCTTCCATTTCAGTTTGAACATGTTGGAGTAAGTTAATAAAACAAATCCAACCTTTTTCGTCATTCGCATCTTCTTGCCATTCTTCATAATAACAATCATCTGAGCCATGGAAGTTGAGTACATTTTCACAGACTAGAATAAACTTAGAAACCCCATGTTGGGCTAATACATCCATTACGTCTCTCTTCAAAAACATAATATCATTAGTCACCGCATCATTCCATTCACCAATTAATTCCATTACCGCAAAGCCTTCCTCATAGTCTGCGAACAATATTTTCATATACAATGTGGGCGATCCAAAATTATCCCATTGGGGATGGATAAAATAATTGTATATTTTTTGTGAATATTGAAATTCACTGTACTCTCTTCCGTAAAAAGGAGAACGTTCATCTTTCTCTGATTGATAGCGGTCTCTCCATTTGTAATGTGGTTCTATGGTATGCAATATTCTGATCAATAATTTTATAAGGAATAATTGTAGATTTATCTTTAAAAGAATCAAAATTCGTCAATTATCCGTGGATAAAGAAATAAAAAAAATAATTTTTACCGGCCCTGAGTCAACAGGTAAATCAACCCTTGCTAAAAAACTATCTCAATTGTATAACACAGTTTGGGTCCCAGAGTTCGCAAGGACTTATCTTGAAGGTATGAATCGTTTATATAGAGAAGAGGATTTATTGAAAATTGCTCAAGGTCAGCACGATTTAGAATCTTTTTTTCTTAAAAGAACGAATAAATATTTGTTCTGCGATACGAGTATGTTAGTTATGAAAATTTGGTCAGAATATCGATTTGGTAAATGTCATCCATGGATATTAGAACAATTGGAAAATGAAAAAAATGCTAGCTATGTTTTATGTGGAACTGATATCTCATGGGAAAATGATGAATTAAGAGAAAATCCAAATGATCGAGATGAACTTTATCAAAAATATCTTTCCGAATTAAAATTTTATCAAAAAGAATTTATCGAGGTATCTGGTAGTCAGAATGATAGAATAGCAAAGGTGGAGATATTTATTAATTAGGAAAATAATTACACAAAACTAGGAGTCAGTAATAAAAAAAGCTGGACAAAAATATTACATTTGCGTAATCTTGTTTGGGGTGTCCTGCTATCGGGACTGAGATCATACCCATTGAACCTGCTCAGATTATGCTGAGAAGGGAAATAAGCCTTTCTGAATTAAAATTTATCAACCGATAAATTTGGCTTTTCAATGGTGTTTACTGAATTAAAAATTTTGCACAAACCCCTGTGTAAGATATTTTTTTCAATCCTTTTTGTCAAATAAATCAAAAACAACAACGGCAACAAGGTAAAACACATTTTATATGAAAAATTTATTTAAAAACAGTTTTTGCACTTTTGTAATTACATTGTTATTGTCAACTACTGGATTTTCTCAAGGAGGGGGATCTAAAGTTTTTGGAAAAATAACATCAGATGGTGAACCATTAATTGGTGCTTCAATTTTTATTTTAGAACTTGAAAAGCATGCGATTTCACAAATTGGAGGGGATTATATTTTAGATAATATTCCCGCTGGAAATTATAATGTAAGAGTTAATTACACAAGTTATTCTGATTATGAAGTTTCCATTATAATTAAAGGAGACATGCGTTTAGATATTGAAGTATCTCGCCAAATTGAATTTGATGAACTTATTGTTTCTGCCACACGTGCAGGTGAAAAAACTCCTATGACATATACTAATGTGGATAAGGAATATTTGGAGAAAAATAATCTAGGGCAAGATGTACCTTACCTTTTGAAGACTACACCATCTGTTGTTGTAAGTTCAGATGCTGGAACTGGGATAGGTTACACGGGTATTCGAGTGCGTGGCTCAGATCCGACTAGGATTAATGTAACAATAAATGGGATTCCATTAAATGATTCAGAATCGCAAGGCGTATTTTGGGTAAATATGCCAGACTTTACCACAAGTGTAGATAATATACAAATTCAACGTGGAGTTGGTACTTCAACAAATGGAGCAGGAGCTTTTGGTGCTTCGATTAATTTGAATACCTCAAAAGTTCAGAAAGAGGCCTACGCTCAGTTATCAAATTCTGTCGGCTCTTTTAATACATTAAAAAATAATATTCAGCTAGGAAGTGGATTAATAAAAAATAAATTCACTTTTGATGCTCGACTTTCCAGTATTAAATCTGATGGATTTATTGATCGTGCAGCAGTAGATTTAGTTTCTTATTATTTGTCCGGTGCTTATATTTCTGATAAAACTTCTATACGATTGAATACTTTTTCAGGCCATGAGGTTACCTATCAAGCATGGAATGGTGTTCCTGCCCAGTATGTAGATAGGGAAGAGCTCCGATCATTTAATACTGCAGGTACTGAAAAGTCAGGAACTCCACACGACAATGAAGTTGATGATTATAGTCAGACTCATTACCAAGCTTTGTTGAATTATCAAATCAATGATAATTGGAATTTTAATGGTGCATTCCATTATACTAAAGGTGCGGGATTTTTTGAACAATACAAAGCCAGAGAGAACTTCATCGATTATGGATTGAATAATATAGAGTTGGAGAATGATACGATTACTTCGACAGATTTAATTAGGCGAAGATGGTTGGATAATGATTTTTATGGGGTAACATATGCCTTAAAGTATAACCCTGATAAATTTGATTTTACGCTTGGAGGTGGTTGGAATAAATATAAAGGCAAACATTTTGGTGAAATTATTTGGGCCGAATTCATGAGTAATGGAGAACAAGGGCATCGATACTATGATAATGATGCAGAGAAAACAGATTTTAATATTTTTGGGAAATTCAGTACTGAATTGGTAAGTCAATTGTATGGATATGTTGATTTACAATTCAGAAGAGTGGATTATGAATTTTTAGGTTTAGGAGCAAATGGAAATCCGTTAGCAACTTCTGCTAGTTTGAATTTCTTCAATCCAAAATTAGGATTGACGTATGAATGGTACAATAGTACTCAAGTTTATGTATCTTTTGCAGTAGGTAACCGAGAACCAAATCGAAATGATTACACAGAGTCAACTCCTACTAGTCGGCCAGTTCATGAAACACTTTATAATACGGAATTGGGGATCAGACAAAATTTTAGAGGTTTTGCTTGGGGGGTGAATGGATATTTAATGCAGTATAATAATCAATTGGTTGTTACCGGTCAATTAAATGATGTTGGAGCTAGTACACGTGTAAATGTGAAAGACAGTCATCGATTTGGAGTAGAACTGGAGGCTGCTAGGGAAATAATGACAGGGTTGACATTGACAGCTAATGCTACTTTTTCTCAAAATAGAGTAAAAAAATTCACTGAATATATTGATAATTGGGATTACTGGTATCAAGACTTTTCTTTGCCAGAAAGCGAGTTAGAGCCACTTCAGTTTGAGGTGGAACATAAAGATACTGATTTAGCTTATTCGCCAAATATTATATTTTCTGGAGGATTGGATTATAATGTTTTTAAAGAGGAAGATAAACAACAACTCAATATCTCCCTATCTAGTAAGTATGTTGGTCAACAATTTCTTGATAATACTTCCAATGAGAATACAATGTTAGATGCCTTCTTTTATTCTGATTTAAGAATTGGGTATATGATAGGTACTAAATGGATAAAAGAAATTGGGATTACTTTTTTAGTTAGAAATATTTTTGATGCAAAATATTCTAATAATGGATGGACTTACAGATATGAATCAAAAGGATATGATGGAAGAGGAGATGATCCAAGTACTCGATTAGAGAATGATGCGATTTATAATTTGACAGGATTTTACCCGCAGGCTGGAAGGAACTATTTGCTTGGTGTGAATCTTAAATTTTAATAATAAATGGTTAATGGTTAATTTATTATTAACCATTAACCATCGATTATTTTTTAGAATTTATAATTGATTCCCATTCGATATTGAATAGGAAGGTTAGTAGAACTAAATTCTTGCAATACATCCCACAAAATAGATATCTGGAATCCAATGCCTCCACCAGATGCACCATAACCACCTCCAATAAAAAAGTGATCATCCCAACTTCGTAAAGTTAGTACTTTGTTATTCACATAATCAATATCGTACCCTTCTTCATTGTTCAAAGTTTGATATTCGGCATGTATAAAATATTGGTTAAATACTTTTAATCGTGTAAATGCTCCAACGCCATAATTTGTACTGTTAAATTTTAAATCAGTACCTGTATTAATATCATATCTTTCTCCACGATATAGAATTTCAATTCGAGGACCAACTGAGAAGGCATCGGTAATTTTATATCCTACCATAGGAGCAATACCTGCATTGAATGCATTTCCTCCAGGAACGGAAAAAAAGTTTAGTGTAACGTCTGCTCCGTACCAAAGCCGATCCTTGAAAGATCCTCTGTCATCAAAGTACTCATCAATATCTCTATTACTTCTTTTTTGTGCCTCTGAGTTATGGGAAAATGAAATTATTAAGACTGAAATGAGTATTAAAAATTGCAATGCTCTGTTCATATTTATGCTATTTTATAGTTTATTAATTATTTTTTAATTTAAAATTATTTTTTTGCTAAGGCCAAATGTAAAGGTGTGAAAGTTTTCGTTCTTTATCAAAAGACTTGTAACTAAAATATTTTTCAAAATAATAACTATTAGCTAGGTGCAGAAGTTGTTGTGAAAGATGTTAGAGTTTTGTTAAACTAAAAATAATCACTTGTTGGCGACATCATTAAATGAAGGTGGAGCTAGTTTATTCGGTATAACTAATTTGTTGTTGATTAAATAATTACGCCAGGCTTGTGCACGTTTGGTACTAGTGAAAGAGTAAAATGTTTGATTTTCATTTAATTTTTCATGAAAACCTAATCGAGTTTTGAAATGTAATTCTAATAATTTAATCAATCCGTATGTGAATTGATCACGATGATTTCCTCCACCTCCGACAAAAGGAGTTACAATCTCATATTGTAAAAGGTTATAGATTGCTTTAAAATCTAATTTTTCTTTCTTGGTTAAAAATCCAACACCAAACTCTTTTAAGTAATATTTATAAAAATTATATTTATTCATTTTAGAATGACGCTTTATAATTTCTTTTCTAAACTCTTCATCTTTTAAATCAAAAATGGGTAAACCAAAGCCCTTTTGTAAGAACAAGTTTGGATTAAAATTTTGACTGGTGCTTAATTGATCTATTAGACCTACAATATTTCCTAAATCATTATAATTTGCTCTAACAAGAATGGATTGTTGAATTAAAGCTTTGGTTGATTCCTCCTTTTGGGATTGAATAGATTCTTTTAATTTTGAAACTAAATTTTTACCGATACATTCAATTTGGCTTATATTTAAATATGTTATTTTCTCCTCAGATTCACTTAGAATATCACTTACATCAAGGTAGTTTTTTAAGATGAATTTGATTTTTTTTAATTCGTTAATTCTATTGGGATTAGAATTAATAAAATCCAAAAACCAGTTTTGAGTGAAAATATCATTCCATAAATTTCCTAATTCAGTTTCATTGTATCCATTAGTTTTTTCAATTAAATAATCAAACATCATCGTTGGTTCATCTATCTCAAATAACCCGGGAATATTGTCTAAGTCTTTATAGGAAAAGTTAAAATTTTTAAAATATTTTAGATCTGTTTTGACTGAAAGTTTTTTTGGCGTTTTAAGCTTTTTGATATCTCTTAATGGTTTTACTTTTGACAAAGCAGTCAAACAAATATCTTTATAGTTGGATTTGAATTTTTTGGCTGCCAAAACATCATTGATAATATTTATTTTTAGCTTTTCAGAATGATGTAGTTGTTTTAATTTTTGCTCCAGAAATAAATCATTCCAGTTTTTAAAGTTCTTTCCATCAGTTTTCCATAAAGCTCTCCAAGTGTCTGTTGCGAAGGGTTTATTATTTTTTTTAGATTTATAGTGATGATGATAAGCTCCCTCAATTATCGGGATTATTACATCACACAGATTAATGGGGAGATTGTATCTTTTTGTGATGAATGTTTGATCGTCTATAAGTTGAAAGTAGATAGGAACAGCTCGGATTACTGGGGTGGCTCGTAAATATTCTAAATATTTCTTTAAAACCTTCGCATCAGTTTCCTTTTTCATTTGATTTATAATTGTTTGAAAAATTTCATTGCTTGCAACTGGTAAAACTCGAATGTCATTTTTGGAGAAATTTATTGGGTTATCAATAAATTCCAGTAAATCTGTATTTAAAATTTCTTTTTCTATTGGTAGTAATAGTTCGATTAAGAAAATAATGTCATCATCTGGTTCCACTTCCAAAAGGTCATTTAATCGCTTATTTAGTTCTTTAGATTTTCTATTTAATTTGTTCATATAAACATTACAGGAGCCAATAGTTCCAATTCTTTTGTACAAAGCAGCCTTCTTCAAATAGAGTCGAAGTTGAGTATCATTATGAACTACTACTTCCCAATGTTGAGAGTAAAAATAGTCCAAAATTCTTCCAATTGAAAAGGTGAAATTATTGTTATTCTCATGAAGACAGGCATAATACTCAACAGCAGTTATTTCCTGAATTTTCAAATTTTTGATGATTTGGTTTTCCAGGTTATACCGTTCAGATGATGAAATCTTACCCTTTAACTGGTCTAGCTTTTGACGAAGATGATCGCTAAGTTGGTAGTCAATGTTGTTATTTCTGCAATAATCAGTTAGGGTAGTTAATTGTTCTAAATATGAATGGCGAATACTTGGTAGAGTATTGTTATAATTTTTTAATAATTGTCTATACTTATTAGATAAATTTATGACTTCTGCCGGCGCACCAACTGTTAATTGTATAAAAGATTCCATTGCAACCTCATTATTTGATGAGACTAAACGACGAAAGTATTTTTCTAAATTTTCTGTTTTTTCTATTAATTCGTGCTTGTTAAGGAATAAGGAGTAATTTTTATTCCATTCAAAATCTTCATGGTGAGTCAACCAATACAATAAAAAATTTCGATTCAAGGTTTTATCTTGAAGGTCTAAATTGTGAACCTCATCAAAAATGTTTTTATATTTTTTGTTGCTTCCTAGTTGTTTTATAGTCAACTGGTTAGACTTAATAAAAAATTCTTCATATTCTTCTTTAGAAATAATTGGTGATGTTTTATTGATATTTGTTAACAAGTGATTTTTAAAAAAATCAGCTGCCAAATACATGTAGGCTCTCTTATGTTCAGTTTTCATTAAGTCCTGTATTGCATTTCTTTTCATCCAAGGATACTCGTTAGATAGGGATACAATTCTACCAAAATAATCAACATCATGTGGGAAAGTAAAACGATTGAAATGGTATTTTTTTTCATAACCCATAAGTCGAATATTTTCCAACGTTTTCGATGAATCCAATAAGTTAGTGAAATATTCTATTCCAGACTTAGCATCATTAACTTCTGCCATTGAATGATTAGTTAAATGAGCTAAAATGTTTTTCCCATACTTAAAAGGTAAAGAACCATTTCGAATATTCTCCAGAATTGCATCAAGGGTCTCTTTAGTTGGGTGATTTTGAAGAGCATTTGAGAGCTTAATAATAAGATTTGTTTTTTCGTTAAGGGCGCTTTTTTGAAGTAATTCCTCCTTCAATACTTTAAGTAAATACTGACTTGCCTCTCTTGTTTTGAGTTGAATAATTAAAGATAATTTCTCTTCTACTACGATCTCATTTTTTGCTGTGATTGCTTTCTCAAAAGCATTAATACTACTTCTTAATATAATCGTTTTTTGAGTTTGAATATTTTTGGGGAGAGTTTTAATTTCATATTTTACCCCTTTAAAGTCTAAAGCCGAAATGTAAAAAACTCCGGCAGGATGGAAGAAACGGATTTGGCTTTTATGTTTATAAAAGAAGTCGAGAAAAGATTGTCGATCAATTTTTTGATTCCAGTTAAGTTCGCTTTCAAGGAAAAAAGTATAGTTTTCTAAAATATTTTGAGCTTCTTTTGAAGTCGATTTTTTATCTAATAATGTTCCTAAGTCTCGAAGAGCCAATAAATTTCCTTTTGCCACCTCTGATTCAAGCTGTACTAGAAGAGGCGTCAAATTTTCTAGGCCTTTTTGTGCTTTACACACAAAATAGGAGGAGAAAAGTAAAATGATGAAGCACGATATCCATTTCATCGTGGCAATAGGTTTATTTGTTCAGGAAAAATTTAATCTTTTAGAAAGTTTTGATTGAATAACTTTGGTGAGCAAAGTTGATTGGATTCACCATGCTTATTGACTAGACGCGATGAATTTTTTAAATGTTTTGCTCCGTGTTTCTTGTAAATCAAATTGTGTAATTCGTTAATTTAGTACAAATACAAGAATTGAACCGAAAATGTTTTAACCAGAAATTAAGGTTTCTTTTAAATTCAAAAATACTAAACTTGTATTCAATCTAATTTAATCTTCTTTTATTTGAAATGGATAAAGTTCAAAAATAAAACGATTAAGGTTCACAAAAGAGACAATTAAAAGACAAAATAATATTTAAATTAAAATATCATTTAAGAAAATCTTATTTTGTTAAAGCATGTATTTTTACCAAAATCACATCTATTCAGTATCGCTTTAACCGTCAGAAGCTTGGTTTTTATACTTTTATTTTCCTAAGTCTTTAATAAATTAAAGTTTCTGAAACAATTTCTATAATAATTTTATTATAAAATCTCCAAGTTGAAAACATTTTTTAATTACAATCTATTTCCAAAAACAAATGGAAAACTGAAAAGGCCTCCATTTTAAATTAGTTTAGAACATGAGAATAATTTTACTTTTGTGCCTAATGATGATAGGTTTAACGTCGATCTCCCAGACCAAGGAAATTACTGGGAAAGTAAACAAAAATTATAAGGCATACAATCCAACACTTTCTGTTCATTTAAAAAAATGGGATATATATGAGGTATCTGCGTCTATGTTATTTAATCAATTGCAACAATCAGAAAATGAAAACCTCGTTCATTTGGATTGGGGTAAAGATCATAATTGGCAATTATCTCTTTTTCCAAATAATTTGCGAAGTTCTGATTATGAAATTCGAACGTCTACAGGTGAAGTTTTTTCAAAAGGAATGAATAAGACTTTTGAGGGGTTTGAGCACTCCTCGGGGGGTAATGCACGATTGACTGTGGATACTGATTTTATCTATGGCTACATAGAATCAGGTGGGGAACGTTTTTTTATTGAGCCACTTTGGTATTATGATCGAAGTGCCCCGAGAAATCTTTTTGTGGTGTATGACGAACATGAGGTAATACCAAGAGATGATGCTAAATGTGCTTCTCATGAAATGCATGAACATTCAGAAAAGTTGGAAAACCATGATGAAAACCAAGAGAAATCAGTTGGTCTATGTTATGATGTAGAATTGGCAATTGCTTCTGATTATTTGATGTTTTTAGATTATAACAGTAGCATTCCAGATGTGGAAAACCATAATATAGGAGTTCTGAATAATGTGCAAGGAAATTATGATGATGAGTTTGCTGATGAATTAAATTTTGTGATCGTTACCCAGTTTGTTTCAAATTGCAATACTTGTGATCCGTGGACCAATTCAACAGCCGCAGGAACTTTACTTTCCTCTTTCCGAACTTGGGGGAATGGAGGCGGTTTTGGTGGTGTTACCTATGATTTGGCTCAACTATGGACAGATCGAGACTTGAATGGCGGAACAGTAGGAATTGCTTATTTAAATGCAGTTTGTAATAACAACCGATATCAAGTTGATCAAGATTTTTCTTCAACAGCATGGCAATTGAGGGTTTTAGTAGCTCACGAAACTGGACATAATTTTAGTGCATCTCATGATGCTGCCGGATCTGGATTTATTATGGCACCTTCTGTCAATAACTCGAATACGTGGTCAACAGCTTCAGTTAATAGTATTAATTCCTTTGTTGATTCCCGAAGTTGTCTAGCCATATGTGCTCCACCTGCTCCACCTACAGCTGCTTTTACATCTAATATTCAAAATATTTGTGAAGGTACATCAGTTCAATTTTTTGATCAATCAATTGGAAATGTTACTTCAAGACTTTGGTCATTTCCTGGTGGATTTCCTGCCTCCTCTACTGATGAAAATCCAATCATTACGTACCAAAATTCAGGGACTTTTACTGTTACATTAATTGCTACAAATGGTAATGGAAGTACCACTGAAACTCAATCGGGTTATATCACTGTTGGGTCAGGTGGGACTAATATTTTATTATTTGATGCTTTTGAAGATGGATTGAGTAACTGGACTATTGAAAATCCAAATGGAAATACTACTTGGGCTTTAACTGGAGTAGGAGGGACTAATATTGGAAACACTGCGGTCTACATGGATAATTATAACCTTAATCAACCAGGCCAAAGGGATGGTTTAGTTTCATCCTCAATGAGCTTTGCTGGATTCACCAATGTAAATTTGTCATTGGATTATGCTTATTCATTATATAATGGTAACACAAATTTGCGAGATTCGTTGATAATAAAATTGTCAACGGATGGAGGAAATACTTTTCCAAATATTTTGTTTGAAGGAGGTGATAACGGAAATGGAAATTTTGCGACTACTCAACCTCAAGGAGAGTTCAGCCCATCAAGTACTGCAGATTGGTGTTATGGAGGAAGTTATGGTTCAGGGTGTATAGATTTAGATTTGTCGACTTTCATAAATCAGATAAATGTAGTCTTGAAATTAGAAAATGTAAATGGATATGGGAATAACTTGTATCTGGATAACATAACTGTTTCTAGTGATTGTGAGATCACATTCCCTCCTGAGGCTGATTTTATTGCCTCCCAAACTCAAGGTTGTATTCCGATGATAGTAGATTTTACTGACCTTAGTACCAATAATCCAACTTCATGGTTTTGGAGCTTTCCGGGAGGAATTCCATCATCATCTACTGAGCAAAATCCAACTGTTGTATATACAACTATAGGTAATTATGATGTGACCTTAGTAAGTACCAATAGTGCAGGGGCCGATACAAAATATGAAGGACAATATATTCAGGTAGACGATGTACCAACCTCAAATTTTAGTTATATCACCAATGGGACGTTGGTTACCTTCAATAACTTATCTACAATAGGAAGCAATTACACTTGGATTTTTGGAGATGGTAATACAAGCAATCAAACCGACCCAATCCATGATTATGGGACTGATGGAACTTATGAAGTAAATTTAATAGTGACTAATAATTGTGGAGTTTCTTCCTCAACACAAGTGATAACCATCGTAACACAACCTGTAGCAGGGTTTGATGCTAGTCCAACAATAGGCTGTAGTCCATTAGTTGTTCAATTTAATGATCAATCTTCATCAAATGTGACCGGTTGGCTTTGGAATTTTCCTGGAGGAACACCATCTACTTCGATGGAGCAAAATCCCTCGATAACTTATAATGCCCCAGGTGTCTATTCTGTTGATTTGACAGTTACCAATTCATCTGGGACTAATACGATTGCTCAAACTAATTACATTACGGTAAATGATGTGCCCTCGGCTAATTTTACTCAAGTGACAAATGGGTTATCAGTAGATTTTACCAATACCTCAACAAATGCAGATAGTTATAGCTGGGATTTTGGAGATGGAAATACATCATCTGAAACTAACCCTACTCATAACTATTCCGAGGATGGAAATTACAATGTAGTTTTAACAGCCACAAATGATTGTGGATCAGTAACTTCCTCACAAACAGTTACGATTAGTACCTTACCAACTGCTAATTTTGACTCCAATGTAACTGATGGTTGTGCGGCATTATCTGTTCAGTTTAATGATTTGTCTTCTTCAAATACAACAAGTTGGTTATGGTCATTTCCAGGGGGAAACCCAATAACATCAAATGAGCAAAATCCTTTGGTTATTTATAATTCAGCAGGGACGTATAGTGTAACTTTAGTTGCAAGTAATTCGACTGGAGATAATACAATAACATTGACAAATTATATCACAATAGATGATGTTCCAAGTGCTGATTTTTCTCAAGTTATAAATGGACAGACAGTCACTTTTACTAATACTTCTTCTAATGCTGATAGCTATAGTTGGGATTTTGGAGATGGAAATACATCGGCAGAAACTAACCCAATTCATACGTATGGATCAGATGGAAATTATATAGTTGTATTGACTGCAACAAATAATTGTGGTTCAGTTACATCTACTCAAACAGTAAATGTTTCAAATGAACCGTCTGCAGGTTTTGAGGCAAACGTAACGAGTGGATGTGCGTCCTTAATAGTTCAATTTACCGATCAATCTTCCTCTAATACAACTGGTTGGAATTGGTCCTTTCCAGGAGGAAACCCATCTTCCTCAACTGAACAAAACCCAAGTGTTGTTTACAGTAATGCAGGAACTTATTCAGTGACTTTGGAGGCAACCAATGTTACTGGAAATAATATTTTTACACAAACTGATTATATTTTTGTTGACGATGTTCCTATGGTGAGTTTTACTCAAATTGTGAATGGATTAGATGTTGATTTTACGAATACCTCAACAAATGGAAATATTTATAACTGGGATTTTGGAGATGGAAATACTTCTACTGATTTTTCACCAAGCCATACCTATACCACAGACGGAGTGTATGATGTGGTACTATCTGTTACAAATGATTGTGGAACGGTTACTATGATGACACTCGTTACTATTATAACTCCGCCAGTTGCTGGTTTTGGAGCAAATGTAACGAGTGGATGTGCCGATTTAACTGTTCAATTCTCTGATCAATCTTCTCTTAATGCAACAAGCTGGAGTTGGTCATTTTTAGGCGGGAATCCATCTTCTTCAACTGAACAAAACCCTACCGTTGTTTACGAAAATGCTGGAACTTATTCCGTAGTTTTAACTGTGACTAATGCTGCTGGAAGTAACATGGTAGAGCAACTGAATTACATTGTTGTTAATGATGTTCCATTAGTTGGATTTGATGCAGCTGTAAATACTTACAATGTTGATTTTACAAATACAACAATAAATGGAACTAGTTACAGTTGGGATTTTGGAGATGGAAATACATCTACTGAAACTAACCCCTCTCATCTCTATTCAAATGATGGAATGTATGATGTAGAGTTAACTGCAACTAATAATTGCGGCTCTGTTACATTTACTCAAACTATAACAATTGCGAATGTACCAATAGTAAATTGGACATCTAGTCCGAGTGGAGGTTGTACGGATTTTACCGTTCAATTTCAAGATGAATCATCTAGCAATGTAACTGCTTGGGAATGGACTTTTGAGGGAGGATCGCCAGCAACTTCGACAGAACAAAGTCCAGTTGTAATTTATAATTCTTCTGGGATCTTTGATGTTACATTGGTTGTCATTAACAGTCAAGGAACAGATACTTTGACGATGATAGATTACGTAATTGTTAATACGACCCCAAGTCCTACCTTTTCTTCAATAGTTAACGGACCATTAGTTAATTTTACAAACCTAACTACTAATGCTAGTTCATATTTATGGGATTTTGGAGACGGAAATACATCGACTGAAATTAACCCAAGTCATCAATATAGTTTAAATGGTGAGTATTCAGTCACTTTAAGTGCAACGAATGATTGTGGAACTGCAATGGTGACTCAATCAGTATTTATTACCTCAAGTGTAATTGCCAACTTTAGTTCTAGTATTGCCTCAGGGTGTGTTCCATTGGAGGTTCAATTTATGAATGAAAGTACAAATGCCACTTCTTTCGAATGGACCTTCACTGATGGAAGTCCAGCTAGTTCTACTTTAGAAAATCCAATTGTAACTTATCAGAATCCTGGAGTTTATACTGTCATGTTAACGGCTATTAATTCAACGGGAAGTAGCACTATAATTGAGACAGGTTACGTAGTAGTGGAAGGATTACCTGTTGCGAATTTTAGTGTAGATACTAGTGATTTGACAGTAGACTTTACTAATTTTTCTGCTTTGGGCGATACTTTCCTTTGGTCTTTTGGAGATGGAAATACCTCAACAGAAACTAATCCTCAACATACCTATTCTAGTTTTGGGATTTATACGGTAACATTGACCGCGACAAATGATTGTGGAAGTAATATCTTTACCGTTAATGTAGATATTGGAACTGTGGTTACTGCTGGATTTTTTGCAGAAAATACCGAAGGATGTGCTCCAATGCAGGTTCAATTTCAAGATCAATCTTCTAACAATGTAACCCAATGGAGTTGGTCTTTCCCTGGTGGTTCGCCAACCACTTCTACTGAGCAGAATCCTTTGATTGACTACAATATACCTGGAGTTTACGAGGTAATATTAGAAGTAAGTAATCCTTTTGATAATAATGCCATAACACAGACAAATTACATTACTCTTATAGATGTGCCTACGACGAGTTTTATATACAGTGAAAATGGAAATCTAATTGATTTTAATAATACATCTTCAAATGCTGATACCTTTCTATGGACATTTGGAGATGGTGAAACATCTACAGATGAAAGTCCATCCCATACTTTTATAAATGATGGGACTTACATTGTTACTCTTGAATCAACCAATATTTGTGGTACAGAAATGACCCAAGAAACTATCACTATAATAACTCCAGTTATTGCTGGTTTTACAGCTGATGTAACTAGTGGATGTTCAGGATTAGAAGTTCAATTTTCCGATACATCTTCTAGTAATGTAACTGGTTGGAATTGGACTTTTGATGGCGGTACTCCAAGCACTTCCACAGAGCAAAATCCAACAGTAATTTATGAGACCCCGGGATTTTACCCAGTTGTTTTGGAGGTCAATAATTCAGGGTTTAATGGAACGCAAACAGAGCTAGAATATATAATTATAACTGAAATTCCAACAGCTAGTTTTACTTCAATCACTTCAGGAGGAACGGTAAACTTTACTAATACCTCCAATAATGCTAGCACCTTTCTTTGGGAGTTTGGTGATGGAGAAACAAGTACAGTTGAGAACCCTTCGCATTCGTACGGTGCTGATGGAAACTATACAGTAATTTTGACTACAACGAATGAATGTGGTTCTGTCACCACAGAAATGGAGGTAACAATTCTTCTTCTTCCTACTGCAAATTTTTCAATTGAAACAAACTTCGATTGTGCACCTGCAACTATACAATTCATTAATGGATCATCTGCTAACGCAACCGGATGGTTATGGACCTTTGATGGCGGTTCTCCGAATACTTCAACTGTTGAAAATCCAGCAATTACTTTTAATGATCCAGGGATTCATACAGTAACATTAATTTCTGCTAATGCTGCTGGGACGAGTATTTTTTCTCTTGATATTGTCTTGGATGGAGCGCCAGTAATTGGATTTGGAAGTAGTGTCGATGAATTGACAACCACCTTTACTAATCAAACTACGGGTGCAACTACATTCTTTTGGGACTTTGGAGATTCTAATTCTAGCATTGAGGAAAGTCCAGTTCATACCTATGATGAACCAGGAAACTATACAGTTATACTTTCGGCAACGAATGCCTGTGGTACAACAACTCTTTCACAGCAAATTGAAGTCGTTGGGCTGCAAGCAATTGCGAGTTTTAGTTCTTCAGAGGTGAATGGTTGTTTGCCATTTACGGTTTCGTATGAAGATACTTCGACCGGTAATCCAAATTCATGGAATTGGAATTTTCCAGGTGGAGTTCCTTCGACTTCCACAGAGCAAAATCCGACAGTTGTCTATAATTCTGCTGGTACTTTCGACGTCAGTTTAGAAGTGACAAATCCAGCAGGTTCCAATACTACAGAACAAACCAATTATATTATCGTTAGTGAAAATCCAATTGCAAATTTTGCCGCCACAGTTAATATGAACGGAATTGTAGACTTTACTAATAATTCTAGTTTTGGGAATAGTTACGAATGGATTTTTGGAGATGGAAATACAAGTATAGAAAATTCTCCAATCCATACTTATGATACTTCTGGATTGTATTCTATTCAATTGATAGTGACAAACAATTGTGGAACTGATACGATGATACAAGAGGTTTTAATTGATATTACAGGAGTGCAAGACGTAACTTTTTTAGAGAAATTCGATTTATATCCGAATCCAAATAATGGGTATTTTACCCTTCACATTGAAGGACAGCCTCTGGATGAATTAGAAGTAAGCTTATACAATGTTTTAGGGCAACGAATTTTCCTAGAAGAAATTGACTTTACATCTGGTCAACTAATTAAAGATTATAAGTTTAGTCGACTTGCAGCAGCAACTTATATTTTACAAATAAAATCAGAGAATCAATTGATTCACCGTAAGGTGGTGAAGAGGTAAATTGGTTTATATTTTCTGAAGCCCTAATTTTTGATGAGTCAAAAATTAGGGCTTTTCTTTTGATATCAAATCATGAAACTATAAGCAGAAAATATTGAATTGGGAAAGAGTTTTTTTTATATTTATTTATTTAATTTTGATATGTGTTTTTTTGTATATATAAAATGATTATTATGTGTAGTGATTAATAACCATTAAAAAAAATGCCATATGAAAAAGACTTTGTTTATTATTTATTGCAGTTTTTTCATTGCAGGTTCGATAGTTGCCCAATCCATTGAGTTGCAATTATTTGGGGTGAGCAATGGAAATGCAAGTTACGCTGATCTTCAGTTAGAGTGGTCAATTGGAGAATCATTCATTACAGCCCACCAGACAGACTTTGGTCTACTTACCGAAGGGTTTATTCAACCTAAAGTTCCAGATGAAGATTTGTTTCTTGAAACCAACTTAGAGACTACAATTTTACCTTCCCGATTTTCGATAGAGGTTTTCCCAAATCCGGTGTATGACCTTTTTACCTTAAAATTGAATCAACCCAACGAGGCACTTGGTTATATAAGTATTTTAGATATGACGGGGAAAGTGCTTTATCATGATGCAATGCCGTTGGGTACTCAGCAACAAGAATTAGATTTGAATAATTATCCTTCTGGGTTATATCTGGTTCGTTACATTTCACCTCAATTGAAGTTTAGCAAAAGTGTAAAAGTCTTAAAAGTACAGTATAGATAAGTTTTTGTACGAAATTCTACAGCTAATCGCCCAACATTTAGACGCCGTTTTGACTAGTTGTTTATGTCCCTTTTGGATCTTTTTAAAACCAATAAATTATGAAAAAGAACATGAAAAAAATAATATCTACCCTCGTATATACATTGTTATGCATTTCCTTTTTAAGTGCTCAGTCGGTTCCTAATGGAATCAATTTCCAAGCAGTAGCGAGAGATGCGGATGGAGAGATTCTATCCGATAAAACGATTAATCTTCGATTGAGTTTAAAAACTCAACTTCCAGTTGAGGAAACATTTTATGTAGAAACTCATCGAGTAACGACCAATTCAATAGGTATGTTCTCTTTAGTCATTGGGAAAGGAAGAACGACACAAGGAGTATTTGAAGAAGTTCCGTGGAGTTCTGCAGAAATTATGATGGAAACTGCGATGGATACTAAAGGTGGTTCTGATTTTAAGATTTTGAGCACCTCTAATTTATTGGCAGTTCCGTATGCTTTTCATGCTAATACTGCTTCTAAATTGGTAGAAGATGATGGTATCGAAGATGATTTAGCGAAACTTAATACAGATAATTCTTGCGCAACAAATAAGTGTGATTGTGATGAAGGATATACTGATTTAGAACTTTATTATTTTGGAGAAGATGACGTATTGATAGAGGCATTTAATAGTTATTCTTATAATCCTGCAAATCTGATGGTCACTTGGGCCAATTCAATGAGTGGTGATTTTTTGACCATAAATGAAAATAATAGTGTTTTAACAAATGGAGTTTTACCTACCAGAGTTTATTTTAGAATTACCAAACCTTCAGGAGAAATTTGTTACGCACGAATTTATACTCAATGCCCAGTTCCTTCATTGCCAGGCCAACAAGAAGGTCAAGAGATTCTAGGTAAAACCTTCGGGAATTTTACTGTTTTCTCTCACACAGATAAAGGAAATGGGATTAAATGTACGTTGGAAAATATTCGAAGAGAATGGCACATGGGAGGAAATGTTGTAGCTCTTATTGCAGACACCACCAATAGAGCATTTGGTACGAAAAATTATGAAGACTTGGCTTTTATCACTAATGATACTGTTAGGATGGTTATTACTAAAGATGGAGATCTTCTTATAGGAAGTGAGAGAGTAGTATTAGAAGGGAACTTAGAAGTCCAAGGAGATTCTGTAATAGTTAATAAAAATCTTTATGTGTTAGATACTACATTTACAAGAGTTGGTTTTGTCGAAGAAACCTTAGGAGTTGGAGGAGATGTCACTATTGAAGGAGCAACAACTATCAATAATTCATTCGCTGCAAATGGGCAAGTAACGATCAATGCAAATGTATCGGGAGGTGATACAAATTATGGTGCTTACCCATTGAGAGTCGAAGGAAGTGATCAAGGGATTGCTGTTAAATTAACAGCAGGTACCCCTAATAATTCAAATAATTTTATCACTTTTTTCAATAGTTCAGGTGGTGCAGTTGGGCGTATTGAAGGGGAAACAGCGGGAGAAGCAACCACGACTCCTGAATATATTTTTGACAATTCTATTCTGGTAGCAGAAGAGATAGAAGCTGGAATCAATGTTGGGACATCGTTTACTCCTATTGTTGTAGGTGGAGTAATCGCTTCATCTGGGCCATGTGGCCCTTGTATTGCACACGCTGCCGTTAATTTGGCGTTGGCAACTGCAAATCTTACCGCATATAATGTTTTTGCTCTTGAAAATCTTGGAGTAACTTATCAGTCTGGATCTGCAGATTATGCTGAGTGGTTAGAACGTAACAATCCTTATGAGCAAATTTCGGCAGGCGATATTGTAGGTGTAAATGGTGGTAAAATTTCTAAACTCACTTTTAATTCCCAACAATACATGGTGATTTCTACTAAGCCAGCTATCCTAGGAAATATGCCTATGGATGGAAATGAGGAGTTGTATGAAAAGGTGGCTTTTATGGGGCAAATTCCGGTAAAAGTTAGAGGGGTCGTTTTGTCTGGAGATTACATTTTACCATCTGGCTTGAATGACGGAACTGGAATTGCAGTTTCTCGGAGTAAAATAAAACCAGAACAATATCGCGAAATCGTAGGAGTTGCTTGGTCTGAAACTTATATTGATAATGGAGTTTCTCTGGTAAATATGGCGATTGGACTTAACGCAAATGATGTTGCCGATTTGGCAATTCAGCAAGAAAAGAGAATCAACGATTTGGAAAATAAATTCAATTCTTTGGAACAACGTTTTTTGGCTTTGGAAAATGGAACAGATTATACTCCGAGTGAAGGAGTTGCAGAAGCGTCATCAGTTACAGAACTTGAAGCAGAAAAAGTAATGACAAGGTATGAAATGATTGCATCGAGCATGCCTGCAGAACTTAGCGATGAAGTAATGGAAGACGCGATTTTAAGTTTAAAGAACCAATATGAAATTCAAGGAATTAAATTTGAAGATCACCCTGGGTTAAATAAATTATTTATAGATACAGCTTATCAGGCGGAAGTAATTAAAAAAGCGCAGGAAACATATAAGATTTCTTATCAGAATATTTTAAAAGCAGCAGAGAGTAGAAACTAAAAATAGGCAAAATATTTTGAAAAACATTAAAAATGGCTTTCCAACTTGATGTTTGGAAAGCCATTTTTTTTGTGAATAAATTTTTCTTTTTTTCAAAAAGCAAAACTAATATTTCTCAATAAAATCTGTAGGAACTAAAAAGCCAAAAGTATCATCCGAATATCCTGGCCCAATTCCCATGTCAATAAAATTTCTCATTTCTAAATGAAGATGTGCACTGTATATTCCGTCAGCAGTTCCAATAGTACCTAACAATTGCCCACGTCGAATAAATTCACCTTCTTTTACTTTCACTTCATCCAAGTGAGCATAAAAAGATTCAACATAAGGATACTCAGGATGATCTGGAAATTTATGAACTACCCGAACGATATTACCCCAACCACAACAAACATTTTCCGCAAAAGTTACGTATCCATTTGATACACTATGAACTGGGTCTCCTAAATCAGTATTACCACCACCTGTACCATTCCAATCTTCTCCGAGGTGTCTTTTTTGACCAAATTCTCTGGCTTTATAATAATTAGAACCATCAGGTATTCCAACAGGGAAATCAAATTGTTGAGAAATGAAGTTTGGTTCTTTCTCAAAGATAACATCGTATTTTGATTGGGTACCATAAGGATAAAAGGATGCTTTCTCCATTGAAGTAGCTATTTCAATTTGATCAGGAGTTGCTGCAAAAACATAATTTTTTTTTGAACAAAATAAAACTGTAAGTGTAAAAAAAATTGATGGAATAATTATTAAACTTGTTTGTTTTTGATGTTTTGGCATGATCTAATATTTTAGGATAATAATTGTTTTGTGACAAACTTAAAAAGTTTCAAGAGATGTTTTAACTCTGATTATTGAAAAATGAAATATCGAAGGTTTGATAATCTTTTACCAAAATGCATTGACTTAACTTTTTAGGGAGAAAATAAAATCGTACCTTAGTTACTACAAAAATTTTTCCTAAAATTTTATTTCAATTGGCTCAAATACTAACCTAACTAATTATTTAAGAAAAGTCTTTCGAATTTCAAATACCATTTTGTTAATTATTTTAACTTTGAAACATTAGAATCAAATCGGTTTTTTGGGCTAATTATCTGATTTGCAGATGTTTATATTGTGTTTCTAGCTGTTTTTTTCCTTGGAGCAGCAAATAGATAAAAATTTGACTCTTCATAAAAAAAATATAGTTTTAGGTTGAAATCACAAAAAAAAAATCTGATATTTTTTTTTTGATAAAAAAATAGTCCAGCAACACACACTAATTTACATGAATCAATATCTCAAAATAAATTTAATATTAAAGAGCAAAAGGTGGTTTTTGCTTTTAGTACTTAGTTTCATTACTCTTCAGGGGGAAATGTTAGCTCAAGGCTGTGAATGTATTGGTTGTGAGGGGCCAATCCCTATATCTTCTACTAATAATTATACGTTAAATGTTAATGGAGCCACAAATAATAACCTTTCGAATGCTGGACAAGGTGTTTGTGGAATATATTTAGATATAACGTTTGAACATATTTGGAGTTTGACAATTACCTTGACCTCACCTTCAGGACAAATGGTTACGTTAATGGGTCCTTATGATAATTATCCCGGAACAACCGGATTTTCCAATTGGGATATTAGTTTTTTGCCATGTGGAGAACCAGTCTCTCCTGATCCAATGGCAGGTGGAGGCTTTTTTAATGATCAATGGACTAATCTTCAACAGTGGGGTTTTTTTACAAATTATACAGGGTCATATTATCCCTATTTAGGTTGTTTAGAAGATTTTAACTTTGGATCAGTTGATGGAGATTGGACTCTTTCTGTGACTAATGGCAGTGGTGTTTATGATAATGGGAATTTTAATGGTTTTTCAATTTTGTTTTGTGATGATACAGGAATGGGATGTACTGCTTGTGATGCGAACGCTGGAGACCTTTCTGTCATAAATGATATTGCTTTATGTATTGGAGAAAATTATTCTGGAAGCATAGATCCGTTTTATAATTTTGGAACAGAACCTAATAATCAATATGAATACGCTTATATTATTTCTTTAGATAGTATAATACAGAGTTATGAGGTGTTTCCTGATTTTTCAACTTTCCTTGAAGGAACTTATGAGGTATGTGGACTGTCATATTTGAGTACTGACTTGTCCTCTATTCCTGCACCAAATGGTAGTCTTACTGTTGAAGATTTGGAGGTAATTATGACATCTACAGCACCATTTTGTGGTGATATTTCAGATGATTGTTTTATTGTATCAGTTTATCCAATTTCTGATACTGTTTTTGTTACCGATAATTTTTGCAAAGGAGAAAATTATATTTTTGCAGGGAATGTATATAATACTGGAGGTGTATACTACCCAGTTTTGCAATCTTCTACAGGTTGTGATACTATAGTGGAATTGACACTAGTGCAGTTGCAATCATATGCAGAAAATATTTCAGCTACTATTTGCCATGGAGATACTTTTTTTGTTGAAAATATTTTTCATGTTAATACTGGAAGCTATTCTGATACCTTGACTACAGTTTTGGGATGTGATAGTATTTTCAATTTAGAATTGATTGTGTTAAATCCTCAGCCTGTCATTTCTTCTCCAGATACTATAATTTGTTCCAACACTGAAATAGAATTAAATGCTTTTGGTTCACCAGTAGGTATAGGGATAACTTATTTGTGGACAACTAATACTGGAAATATTTTAGGAGATTCTTCTTTAATTGCAGTAACAGTTGATACTGCTAGTATATATTACATTTTGGCAAATCAAGTTAATTCAGGTGTAGTTTGTACAGCGATTGATTCTGTAGAAGTTATCGAAGATTTGATTCAACCTACTATTACTATAGAATTAGATGCTAGCACAATAAATTGTAATGTTCCTTCAATAGTTATAGATGGAAATGGATCTTCTACTGGTAGTGAATTTTCCTATGAATGGACAACTACAAATGGGAGTATTACTCAAGATACTTTTACACTTTCGCCAACAGTAAACGCGGGAGGAACCTATGTTTTAGATATAACAAATAATGATAATGATTGTGTATCTCAGGACTCTGTTTTGATTTTGCAAAATACAAGTTTTCCTTCAGCTTCATCAGGAGTGGATATGGAAATCAGTTGTAATAATCCATCGGTTCAGTTGGATGGATCAGGTTCTTCACAGGGGATGGAGTATGTTTATTTGTGGACAACTTCTGACGGAAATATATTGTTAGGGGATGATGGATTACAGCCAACCGTTGATTCAGCTGGTACTTATCAGTTGACAGTTACAGATACCATTAGTCATTGTGTTACAATAGATTTTGTAGAAGTATTAACAGATACTATACCTCCAATTGCTGATGCAGGAAATCAATTAACTTTAGATTGTTATTTACCTGAAGAACAACTTGATGGTACAAATTCCTCTCAAGGTGGACAATATTCTTACCAATGGACAACACTTTTAGGTGGCTCAATATTAGATGGGGAAAATACTTTGACCCCTACAGTAGATAGTGGAGGTATTTATGTATTGATCGTGACTAATGATTTAAATGGATGCAGTTCTAGTTCGCAAGTTATTATAAATCAGGATTTTAATTCTCCATGGCTTTCTGTAAATAGTCCAATAGATACGATCACTTGTTTGCAAGAAATAATTACTATTGATGCAACAAGTTCTGTAGCTGGACCCATTTTCGAATATGAATGGACAGTGTTAGGTTCGGGGAGTATTATTGCAGATACTTTTACCTTACTACCACAAATTGATTTGGAGGGAATTTACCAAATAGAAATCACAAATACTTTTAATGGTTGTACTACCGTTGAAGCCTTTGAGGTTTTTTCTAACAATACACTTCCAACTGTAGAAGCTGGAGCAAATATGACGGTCGATTGTACCACTGCTGAAGTAATATTAAATGGAAATGGTTCGACGGGAGGGGAGTTTGAATATTTATGGATTGCGTCAAATGGAGGAAATATTTTGAATGGTGAGACTACTACTACGCCAGTAGTAAATGGAGATGGTAATTATGAATTTTTGGTAACGAATACTTTAAGTGGTTGTACTCAAATTGATTTAGTGTCTGTAAATGTAGATACAATTCCTCCAATTGCAGATGCAGGAATCGATACGTTAATTGATTGTTTTAATAATACAATTTTGTTAAATGGGAATGGTTCTTCTGTAGGTGATTATAGTTACCTATGGTCTTCTTCTGATGGAACAATTGATTCAGGAGGAA
Source organism: Saprospiraceae bacterium (assembly GCA_029251525.1). Classification (GTDB taxonomy): domain Bacteria; phylum Bacteroidota; class Bacteroidia; order Chitinophagales; family Saprospiraceae; genus CAJQQY01. The sequence continues at coordinate 270,896 of JAQXDE010000055.1, forward strand.
TTACACTTCAACCAGCTATTTCGTCAGGAGGAAACTTTGAAATTTTGGTGACCAATAATCAAAATGGCTGTTCTGCTTTTGATTCAGTTTTTGTAGGAGAAAATTTTATTGCTCCAATTTCTTCAGCCGGACAGGATACTTTAATTACGTGTACAAATCCAACTATTTTATTAAATGGAATAGGTTCCTCAGTTGGACTTGAATACTCTTATCAATGGACTGTAAACATTGGAGGTAATATTTCATTAAATCCAAATACTCTTCAACCTGAAATTTCTAGTGCTGGTAACTATCTACTTGAGGTAACTAATATGATCAATGGTTGTACCTCAATTGATGAAGTTATTGTTCTAGCTAATTCTGATTTACCAATTGCAGATGCAGGTCATAACATGACGATAGATTGTAACGAAACAGAGGTGGTCTTAGATGGAAGTGGTTCGATAGGAGTGGAGTTTGAATATTTGTGGATAGCGACGAATGGAGGAAATATTTTAAATGGAGCAACTACTCTTTCGCCTACAGTCAACACATTCGGTGATTATGAACTATTGATAACGAATGTCGTAAGTGGTTGTTCACAGACTGATTTGGTATCGGTTAATATAGATACTCTTCCCCCTGTGGCGTCTGCGGGAATTGATACTTTGATCGATTGTTATAACAGTATAATTTCATTGAATGGAGGAAACTCTTCATTAGGTGATTTTAGTTATTTTTGGTCTTCAATTGATGGGACAATTGACTTAGGCGAAACCACACTTCAACCAACTATTTCGTCAGGGGGTAACTTTGAAATTTTGGTGACCAATAATCAAAATGGCTGTTCTGCTTTTGATTCAGTTTTTGTAGGAGAAAATTTTATTACTCCAATTTCTTCAGCTGGACAGGATACATTTATTAATTGTACGAATCCAACAATATTATTGAATGGGAGTGGCTCCTCTATGGGTAGTAATTTTTCTTATCAGTGGATGGCTACGAATGGTGGTATTATCTTCACTAATCCCAATTCACTTCAGCCTGAAATTTCTAGTGGTGGAAATTACCAACTTGTCGTAATGAATATTAATAATGGTTGTAGCTCAATGGATGAAGTATTAGTTGTTTCAGATACCGATTTGCCAATCGCCGCTGCAGGGAGCCCTGACACATTAAATTGTAATCAGTTTGTTGTAAATTTAGATGGAACGGCTTCTTCAATAGGAGTCGATATAATATATCTATGGAATACAGTAGACGGGAGTATAGTTTTTGGAGAAACATCTTTGATGCCTCAAGTTGATTCCTCTGGCATTTATAGTTTAACTGTAATTGATACTATTTCAGGGTGTTCAGCTCAATCTTCTGTGGAAATTATAATTGATACAATTACTCCTACTGCTGAAGCAGGAGTTTCCATGGAATTAAATTGTGAATTTCAAAATATCACATTAGATGGAACAAGTTCCTCAATGGGAAATCATTTTTCCTACGAGTGGACAACTAATGATGGTAATATTTCTTCTAATCAACAGTCATTGCTACCTACTGTAAATCAATTAGGCACCTATTATTTAGAGGTGGAAAATAATTTAAATGGATGTACTACTGAGGACTCTGTTTTTGTGTCCCAAAATATAATTAATCCTATTGCTATTGCAGGTTTAGATACTCTAATCACTTGCGAAAATCCGATATTGATTTTAGATGGGATTGGTTCTTCCGTTGGAATAGATTATATATATCAATGGACTGCAACTAATGGAGGAATCATTGATAATAATGATACTACGCTTCAACCTCAGATTAGTAATCCTGGGAATTATGAGCTAGTTGTGACTGATACAAGTAATGGTTGTTCTGTTACTGATCTATTAATTGTAGACATAGATACCAATACTCCAACTGCGGATGCTGGATCATCTGGTGTAATTGATTGTAATCAAACTATTTTAGCTTTGGATGGAAGTTTGTCTTCAACGGGAAGTGTTTTTGGATATGAGTGGATATCAGGAAATGGTAATATTCTTTCTGGAGAGAATACATTAACTCCTCAAGTAAATAGTGCAGGTACTTATATTTTGGAAGTAACTAATAATCAAAATGGATGTTCTAATGTTGCAGTTGTAATGATCACCGCCGATACCATCTTGCCAAATGCAAATGCAGGAATTGATACGATGATAACATGTGAAAGTAATGTTATAAATCTTAATGGAACAAATTCTTCAATTGGCAATTTTACATATAATTGGACTACTACAGGACTTGGTACAATTATCATTGAGAATACTTTAACTCCAGAAATAAATTATGCTGGAACGTATCAATTAGAGGTAACTAATATTCAAAATGGATGTATTTTTATAGATGAAGTTGAAGTAGTTTTTGATACACTAGTACCAGTTGCAGATGTTGGGTTAGTTGGGGATTTAGATTGTGATACTACAAATTTGACAATAGGAGGAAATTCATCCTCGGGTGCAAATATTGAATACCAATGGACACATTCTTCAGGAGGTAATATTTTGACGGACTCAACTTTGTCGACCATTTTAGTTAATACAGGAGCAACTTATACCTTATTGGTAACTAATGTTTTAAATAGTTGCTCGGCAACTGATGAAGTGATTATTACTCAAAATGCAAATCTTCCTACAGCTATAACTAATGCAATCAGTACTATTCTTTGTGATTCTACTCAAGTGACTTTAGATGGCAGTGGATCGAGTATTGGAAGTGATATTACTTACAGTTGGTCAACGATTGATGGAAATATAATTATCAATGAAAATACACTTTTTCCAATAGTAGACTCTGAAGGGTTATATACTTTAATGATAACTAACACAAGTAATAATTGTGAGTCAACGGCATTTGTAAATGTAGTTTCAGAGGACTGTGCTCCAATTGCAAATGCAGGAGCAGATGGGTTTATTGATTGTAATTTTACATCAGTGGTTTTAGATGGAACAGGATCATCAGTTGGGGCAGAATTTACTTATCTATGGACAACTTTGAATGGGATTATTTTGTCAGATTCTGCTATATTAATGCCAACTATTGGTGCAAGTGGAACATATGTTTTAACAGTTGAAAATACGCTTTATGGTTTTATAGCTACAGATACCGTTTTGGTGGAAGATTTAGCAATTTTGCCTTCGATTAATTTGTCCGTAAATACTTTATTAAATTGCGTAGACTCAACAGTTTTTATTGATGGAAGTAACTCTTCCTCCGGTGCAGGGTTCTTATACTCTTGGAATACGAATGATGGAAATATTTTAGCAATAATTGGAGAAAATTCTATATCAGTTGATTATCCAGGATTTTATATTTTAGAAATTATAAATACATCGAACGGTTGTGTTTTGATAGATAGTATTGAAGTTTTGCAAAATATTGATGAGCCATTCTCGGATGCTGGAATAGAAGTAGAATTAAATTGTTTTGATGACGCATCTTTGTTGGATGGAAGTAATTCATCTTCAGGAAATAATTTTGTTTATAGTTGGACTACCTTAGGTGGAAACATTATTTTTGGAGATTCTTCTTTGAACCCTATGGTTGATGCAATGGGGACTTATATTCTAGAAGTAACGGACACAACAAATGGCTGTTTTGCTCAAAGTTCAATGGTTGTTTCTGAGGATTTTATTGCTCCAATTTCTGAAACAGGAGTTACTGATGTTTTGACTTGTGATAATCCCACATTGATACTAGATGGAACTTCCTCTTCGCAAGGAAATAATTTTAATTATGCATGGACGACGGTGAATGGAAATATTTTAAATGGGGAAAATTCCTTGACTCCCCAAGTCGATTCTATGGGGAGCTACCAATTGATCGTTTTTAATTCTCTAAATGGATGTTCAGATACTTCTACTGTTTTTATTAATTCAAACTTTATTTTCCCTATTGCAAATGCTGGAATGGATACTCAGATTGATTGTGGAATAGAGAGTTTAACCTTAGATGGAGGTGGTTCCTCGATGGGAGTAGAATTTTCATATTTATGGACAACATTTAATGGAACTATTCAAGCCGATACCAATTCTCTGATGCCTGAAATTACTGATGTTGGAAATTATTTCTTGATTGTTGAAAACACGCTAAATGGATGTACAGCAATAGATGGAATAATGATCAATGATGTTGATTGTACGCCCGCTGTGACGATTAATTTGCCCGACACATTGACTTGTTTAGTATCTCAAATTACTTTGGACGGAAGTGCATCCTCGAGTTGGGGGACTATTAAATATGAATGGACTACTATTGATGGAAATATAGTTGGAGTTGATAACTTACCTACGGTGAATGTTAATTTACCAGGAACTTATCAACTTTTCTTGACAGATACCTTAACTAATGAAACTACCTTCGGAATAGTTACAGTAGAGGCTAACAATATTATTCCAGTCGCAGATGCTGGAATTGCTGATACCCTAAATTGTTTAATAAATATTCTGAATTTGGATGGAAGTGCTTCTTCGATAGGAGATGATTTCACCTATAAGTGGATGACCGGGAATGGAAATATTGTAAGTGGATTTGATGAGGTACAACCTTTAATTGATAAAAATGGAATCTATGATTTATTGGTGACAGATTTTGAAAATGGATGTACCGCCACTTCTTCTGTTTTGATAGAAATTGATACAATTTCACCAATAGTAGATTTGGGATTCCCATTTGATTTGACTTGTGCAGATACTATGTTATTTTTAAATGGATTAGGTTCATCAATGGGTGATAACTTCAGCTACTTATGGACAACTGGAAATGGAAATATTATTGGAGATCAAAATTCACTTTCCCCCCAAATTGATGAGGCTGGAACTTATGAGTTGACTATTTTAAATACACAAAATTTTTGTGAAGCTACTAATCAAATATTAATTGAAGTTGATACTGTTGCTCCAATTATTTTAATTGAACCCGGGGAGATACTAAATTGTGATTTGATTGAATTTGAATTAGATGCCAATGCGTCTTCGTCTGGAAATAATTTCATAGTTCAATGGCAAACTTTGGATGGTAATATTATAAATGGAATAAATTCACTTTCCCCTCAAATTGATGATGGAGGAGATTATGAGTTGACTATTATAAATATTCAAAATGGATGTTCTTCTTCCGAGATGATTTCAGTAACACAAGATACGCTTGCTCCAATTTCTGATGCGGGTAATATTATGGAATTAACTTGTATTGATACTGTTTTAATTTTGGATGGTAGTAATTCTTCAAGTGGAAATTCTTTTTCATATCAATGGGAAACTTCGAATGGAAATATTGAGAATGGTTCGGATTCACTTTTTCCCGAGATAAGTTTGCCAGGTGATTACATATTAAACGTTGTAAATAATAACAACATGTGCACGTCGAATGATCATGTGCAAATAACCAAAGATACCAACGAACCTATTGCTATTATTGATTTGCCAGATACTCTGAACTGTGCAGTAGAAACAACTACTTTATCTGCAGTTAATTCATCTAGTGGGGTTATTTATAGTTATTTGTGGAGTACGAATAATGGTAATATTGATTTTGGAGAAATATCTTTAAATCCACAGGTTAGTGTTGGAGGACAATATGTATTGGAAGTGACTAATAATGAAAATGGTTGCACATTTAAAGATTTTGTAGAAGTAGTGCAAGATACTCTTTTACCAATTTCAGAGGCTGGAATTACAATGACTTTAACTTGCTTAGATACTATTTTAACGCTTTCAGGGGATGGATCATCAGTGGGGAATGAATTTGCATATGAGTGGACAACTGGTTTTGGAAATATTATTAGTGGAATAAATTTATTGAATCCACAAGTGGATGCATTGGGAATATATCAAATAGAAGTCACCAACAACAACAATATGTGTACGTCTATTGATTCCATAGAAGTTTTTGAAGATATGGCATATCCTGAAGTTGAAATAAACGCGATTGGTGGACTAACATTAAATTGTGATGTGAGTAGTATCATCCTTGATGCGAGTAGTTCTTTTCCTACTGGAAATGTTATTTTTGAATGGAGTACAATTAATGGAAATATTATATCAGGAAGTACGAGTGAGAATCCAGAGATTAATTTGGTAGGTGATTATCAATTAATTTTGACTAATGAAATAAACGGTTGTACGGTAGAGGAAATGATTCAAATTACAGATGATTTTGAATTACCAAATGTACAGATTTTAGAACCTGATACCTTGACTTGTATAGATACAATAGTAACTGTTTCAGGAAGTGGATCTTCGATAGGAAATGAGTTTGAATACTTATGGACACATACCATAGGGAATATAGTTTCGGGGGAGACTGAATTGGAATGTTCAGTTAATGAATTTGGGGGTTATATTTTAACTATTTTAAATACTGATAATGGATGTATGGCATCTGAAGCGGTGACTGTTTATCAAAATATTGAGCAACCTTTTGCTGATGCTGGAGGAAACTATGAATTTAATTGTATTCAAACCGAAATAACCCTCCAAGGGGACGGATCACAAGGCACAGAATTTAGTTATTTGTGGAATACCATGGATGGGAATATTCAAGCTGGAGCAACTACATTCCAACCGATAGTAGATGCATTTGGAACTTATGTGTTTACTGTAACGAATCAAATTAATGGTTGTACCGGAACTTCCGAAGCAGTTGTTACTGAGGATTTGGATGTGCCTCAAGGTGTGGAGTTAGATATTATTACCCCTTTGTGTTTTGGTGATTATAATGGAAGTATAGAGGTGACACAAGTAATTGGAGGGGAGGAACCTTACTTGTATTCGATTAATGGAAACACATTTACAGAGTATCCTCTTTTTTCTAATTTATCGGCTGGTAATTATCCGATTATAATTCAAGATGCTTCGGGTTGCGAGTGGAACTCAATCATTGAATTATTAGAGCCTCCACAAATAATGGTTGATTTGGGAGAGGATATATTTTTGGAATTAGGAGAAAGTACAATTCTTCAGGCCATAACCAATATTTCTTCTTTTAATCTTAACACAGTGAGTTGGACGAATTTTGATAGTTTAGAATGTGAAGGTTGTTTAGAACAAGAGATATTACCTTTATATACCTCAGGCTATGGAGTATTCTTAATGAATGAAAATGGATGCACGACCGAAGATGAAATTATAGTTTATGTAAATAATAAGAATAGAATTTTTATTCCGAATGCATTTTCTCCAAATGGCGATGGACATAATGATTTATTTATGGTTTACGGAGGTGCTGGGGTTGAAGAAATTGAGAATTTCCAGATTTTTAGCCGTTGGGGAGATTTGGTATTTGAAAAAAATAACTTCCAACCAAATGATCCTTCTATGGGCTGGAGTGGATTCTTTAATGGAGAAAAAATGAACCCATCAGTTTTTGTGTTTTTTGCAAAAATAAAATATTTAAATGGGGAAATTAAAATAGTTAAAGGGGATTTGATATTGAAATAGCTAAAGAGTTTGGATTTTAAAACGAGAAATTATATTTGTCGAAATACATGGCCTGTTAAAGAGAATTTTTAAATCAATATAGTTTTTTCAAAAATATTGGTCAAAAAGTTATTACATCAATTATTTTGGGATATTTCTAATATTCACTTACAAGTTTCCAATAAATCGTTTAACTAAAGGAATAGGGTAGAAAGAGTATCTTAAAATTAAATATGTAAATGTATTAGGTGTTTTTGCTTTTATTCTAATTATTATTGCCTTATATTAGGAATTCATTTGAGATTTATCCCTCCTAAACTTTAAAGGTTAAATTAGATCGCCTTTTACACTTTTTTTTTCATAAAAAATTTAATTCATAGTCATTTCAAAGGTTTTTAGATTTAGTAAAAAAGCATTGATATTTTTGACTACTACAGCTAGTTTATTTTTCAATCAATTTTCTTCCGAATAATAAAAATCAAATTAGTCTCCATTTGTGGTTTTTTTTCAAAAAAGTGATTGACTTAAGAGTTTGTGTTTAAAAAAAAAACTTTAAACTTATTTGTAAAACTTTGATTATCAGTTATTTATAAATGAATTGGCATTTCTGTGTATTAATGTGGAAAACGAATATAAAAGATATTTCAACAATAGGCAGCAAAATATTACTTTGTAGACTCTAATTGAAAGTAAACTTTTTATCAAACAAGAATTCACACCCTTTCCTAAAAAATCAGGCTTATTAAATGATTTTTTGATTTTTTGAAAATCTAAAACGTTTAAAGTTATAGCACAATAATAAAGGATTTTTAACCAAAAAAGGTTCAAGAAAAGAGTCATAAACATTACTTTATTTCATTTTTTTTTGGAAGAATTAAGGAATCTTTTTAAAAATCGTTAATTTCGGCTAGATGATATCAATAGCAACAAAAAACAGAAATAAAATACATTAAACTAAACGAATTATACACTCATCAGTAATATTCAAAACATCAATTGTTAGCAATAATCAAGGAGTTTTGGCAACTGTAGAAAAGCAATTATTTAATAAATTAACCAAAATCAAAAAATGCCCCGGGTATGAAAAAACAGATACTTCTCGCATTCTTCTTTTCTTTTTCTTACATGAGTTTAAATGCTCAATGTAATATTCCGTTTCCACCAGCATTGGATTGTGCATCAGCACCAGTTATTTGTGATTTGGATGGTTATTGTACCACAACAGGTGGTCCCAATAATGCTGATAATCCAACCACGTTTTGTGGTTCTGTGCAAAACAATCAATGGTTTGCGTTTGTTGCAGGATCTGCTAACATCACCCTTGATTTTATTGTAGGAATTTGTGGAGGTACAGGATCAGGAACAGGTCTTCAAGCCATGGTTTATTCTGTGTGTGGAGCACCTTGGACTGGTGCATCTAATTGCCTTTATGAGATCTCACCTGGATCTACAGAGACATTGACTTTGACTAACTTAACTGTTGGGGATGTTTATTATTTAATGACAGATGGCTTTTCAGGAGATATGTGTGATTATACAATTGAGGTAACAAGTGGTAGTACAACTCCTCCGGTTCCAGATCCAGCAGGCCCAATTTCAGGAGACGCGGTTTTTTGTCCTGGAGCATCATCTGTGACATATTGTGCAGCAACATCAGCCGGAGCATCATTATATGATTGGACAATTCCACCAGGAGCAGTAATAGTAGGGCCTGATAATCAACAATGTATTACCATTGATTTTTCAGGGTTTATTGGACCTGTTGGAGCGACTGGAACTATCACAGCAACTCCAAACAACGGATGTGAGTCCGGTGATCCTTCAACATATATGGTCACTCAAGGACCATCACCAACAGGACCAGATCAGAATTTTATTCTTTGTCCGGGGGAAACAGCAGCATATGGAAATACCGTATATTCTACTGCAACAAATGGAACTCCATTCGTCAACACAGATATTGCAAATGCCCAGGGTTGTTTAATTGAGACTTTAGTTTATGTAGAGATTGGAACTGAAGAGATGACTAGTTTAGTAGAAATAATTTGTGATGGAGAAACATCATCAACAGGTGAAAATTCAACTGGAATTTATACCTATAATTTGCTAACTAATTATTACGGATGCGATAGTACTGTTTCTTTAGATTTAACAGTATTGAACCCAACAACTGGAATTTTTCCTGTAACAGATGAAATTGATTGTTCAGGGCTTCCTATAACAGTATCTGCTGTTGTGACAAACACAGACCCAAGTATAACATACGTATGGTCAGGACCTTGTTTTATTCAGAATTTCCCTCAGGATCCTAATATTTCTGTGACTTGCGGGGGCGAATATGAAGTCTATGCTGAGCAAACTGTAGGAGGTGTTACATGTGTTTCTCCAACTTTCACAGTAATAGTAAATGAAAATACAACCCCTCCAACTGCTGACCCAGGTCTAGGAGGTGTTATAGATTGTGTCAATACCACTATAACTTTAGGAGGAAATGGATCCTCTAGTTCAAGTCTCTATGCCTTTTCATGGACCGGTCCAAATGGCTATAATATGGCTACTCAATATCCAGAAGCTACTGAACCAGGGATTTACTGTTTCTTTATGATTGACTTAGTAACTAGTTGTATTTCTTCAACTAATTGTATAACTGTAACAGGAGATAATACTGAACCTATTGCCGTTGCAACCGCTTCCAATAATCTAGATTGTATTGATATAACATCAACACTTGATCCTACAGGTTCCGACCCGGGAACTTATACATGGGAAGGTCCAGGAAATCCAACCGGATCAAATCCAACGGTAAGTATGCCAGGAACATACACATTAACGGTACTAAGTGGGAATGGATGCACTAGTACCCAAGAAGTAACAATTACTCAAGATAATTTAGCTCCAACAGCTAGCATAACTGCACCTGCTGCAATTGACTGTGATAATCCAACTATTCCATTAGATGGAAGTGGTTCGACTGTTGGTGTAACCTATTTGTGGTCTAATGGAGAAACTACTTCAATGGCAACTGCTAACATGGGAGGTGGAACTTATACTCTAACAGTTACGAATATAAGTAACGGATGTACCGATGAGGTATCAGTAACAGTTGATGATAACTCTACTATAGTTACTGCAGATGTTGATGTCGTAGGACAGATTACCTGTGCAAATGGTTCTGTTACTTTAATAGGTACTAATGTTGTTGGATCGAATAATCCAATATTTACTTGGTCTAATGGTATGAGTGGTCAAACGATTACTGTTGGTACTGTAGGGCCTATCACTTTAACAGTAACAGATGATATTACAGGATGTACAGGTGATGTTATTGCTTTGGTAACAAGTGATACTGATGCACCCACAGCTGTAGCGGGAGTAAGCGGACAATTAAACTGTGATGATACAAGTGTTGTACTAAGCACAGCTGGGTCTTCAACGGGTGGAAATATATCCTTAAGTTGGTCAACGACTGATCCTAATAATATCACCACACCAGGAATTTACACATTGACGATTACAAATACAGATAATGGTTGTACTGCAACATCAGATGTTGATGTTACCCAGGATATTTCGGCTCCAGTTGCTACAATTCTAACTCCTATTGCTATTGATTGTAATAATACAAGCATTTTATTAGACGGAGGAAGTTCAACTGGATCTAACTTAAGTTATTCCTGGGCACCAGGTGGAGGTGTAGGTCCAACACTTAATGCTTCTGCTGCAGGGACTTATACTTTAACGGTACTAAATCAGGATAATGGTTGCACTGATACAGAAGAGGTTACAGTAATAGATAACACTACAACTGTATCTGTAATAGCTTCAGCAAGTAATGATCTTTCATGTATTGAAACTTCTGCAACATTAGATGTTTCGAGTTCAACAGGTTCAGGTAATCCAACTTATTCTTGGTTTGATGGAACTAGTACCACTGCTGGATCTACATTAACTACAACGATTCCAGGGACATATACTTTAACACTTATAGATGGAACAACAGGTTGTCAAGGGACAGCTGAGGTGACTGTATTGCAAGACACAAACTTTCCTATTGCATCTGTTGCTACACCTAATAATTTGAATTGTGTTACAAGTTCAATAATATTGGATGGAACAAGTTCTACCACTGGAAATAATATAGTTTATTCTTGGTTATTTAACGGATCTACAATTTCAGGAACTGATCCTCTTTTAACAGTTTCTAATGCTGGTGATTACCAAATTGTAGTTACAGATGTAGATAATGGATGTGAGGTAACCTCGTCAATTATTCCAGTAATCCTAAATGATACACCCCCAATTGCTTCAGCTGTCGCTGGAAATAGTGGAGTTCTATCATGTAGTGCAACTTCATTAACTATTGATGGAAGTGCAAGTTCTACCAATAGTGGTAATATCACTTTCACTTGGATACTGAATGGTAATACAGTCGGCGCAGGTAGTACATATGATGTTACCACTCCTGGTGATTATATTTTAGAAATAACGGATACGGATAATGGATGTACTGCTCAAGAAATAGTTGTAATTAGTCCTGATGCTGATCTTCCTGTGTTAACTATTGATCCATTTTTAACTTTAGATTGTAATAATTCTTCTTCAACATTAATTGGTAATGGAAGTTCAAATGCTGGCAATACAGTCACCATAGAATGGCAAGATGCCTCTGGAACAACAGTTTCTACTACAGATCAATATACAACTTCAGTACCAGGTGATTATACTTTTATTGTAATTGATGATGGAAATGGATGTAGTCTTTCTCAATTAGTTACAGTTATGGAAGACCTTGCGTCACCATTTATTGATATAGCTCCAGTTCCAATCATTGATTGTAACAATACCTCAATAATAGTAAATGCTTCTAACTCAGCAGGTGGAGCAAACATCACCTATCAATGGCAAGATAGCATGGGGAATAATTTACCACTAGAGACAAACTCCACATTGACGACTGGTATTACAGGTGATTACACTTTTATAGTAACAGATACCGATAATGGTTGTTCCTCCATGCAACTAGTTAACGTACCAGAAAATATCGAGGCTCCAGTATTTGATGCATCAGCACTGAATAATATTGATTGTAATAGCATTGCGGCTCAATTAACAAGTAGTATTACTTCGTCATTTAGTACGGATTTATCTTATGAATGGACATTAGGAGGAACGATCATTGATACGTTACCTAATTTTTTAACTTCAAATGATGGAGACTTTACAGTTGTGGTTACTGATAACCAAAATGGTTGTTCTTCAGAAACTATGGTTACAGTCTTCAATACAATTCAAAATCCTACTATTGTTACAAATGTTTCCAGTAATGGTATAATAGATTGTAATAATCCTGGAATAATCCTAGATGGAACTGGGTCAACTTCAGGATCAAATTTCACTTATTATTGGACATTTGAAACAGACCCTACCAATGTTTTAAGTAATGATTTAATATACACGACGATGGTTCCTGGAACTTTCGTTCTAACAATTATTGATCCATCCAATGGATGTATTAGTACTGAATCAGTAAGTGTAACTCAATCAATTGAATCTCCTACGTCAATTGTAACTTCAAATACTGCCACATTAACTTGTAATAATCCAATAATTACACTAGATGGAACAAGCTCAAGTATTGGCTCAGACTTCACCTATCAATGGTATGAAATTATCGGAGGAATATCAACAGAAATAGTTGGAGCAGATGCTATTTCTTATGACGTAAATCTTGAAGGAACGTATGAATTAATAGTTACGGATACAGAAAATGGATGTACAGAGGCAAGTACTCAAGTTGTGATTGACCAATCTTTATCTGGTCCTACAGTAGTAATTTCTAATGATGGAATATTGACATGTACGAATAATGATGTATTACTAGATGGACTTAGTTCTACAGCTGGTGGCACGCTAGAGTATGAGTGGACAGATGCAAATGGTATAGTTACCACCGGACCAGAATTAACTGTTCTAACTCCAGGGCAAGTAAGCCTCGTCATAACAGACTTAAGTAATGGATGTTCTTCAACCGATGTGTTTTTAGTAGAAGAGGATATTAATGCACCAGACGCAATAACAAGTACAGGTGGTACATTACTTTGTAGTCAGCCAAATATACTTTTAGATGGTAATGCTTCCTCTCAAAATGGAAATTATACATATGAATGGTGGACATTTGCAAATGGCGGTGTAATAAATATGGTAGAATCTAGTTCAATTACTTACAATGCGTCTGTTCCTGGTGATTATGTAATAATAGTAACAAATACAGATAATGGATGTACCTCTATTTCTGCACCAGTTACTGTAGATGAAAATATAAGTGCACCAGTTCCCACTATGACTCCTTCAGCACTAGTTCTTACCTGTGATAATGAAACAATTACATTTGATGCAGGTGGGTCCTCAGTTGGTGCCGGGTCTTCAGGAACCTTGAATTATGAGTGGATTGGAACAAGTGGCACATTAGGAAATACTTCAACTCTGGATGTAAGCACAATAGATGCGGTAACATTGATAATTACTGATGTTTCCAATGGTTGTTCTACATCTGAAGTTTATTCAACTACCCAAGATATTGAACAACCATCTGCTAATGCAGGTTCTATTCAAACTTTAACCTGTGGAACAACACAGGTCACGCTTGATGGAGCTAGTTCTTCCGCTAATGGTGATCCAATTATTTATGCATGGTATGCGCCCAATGATTTGGTAAATGTAGTTGAAACGGCAGCAGTGGTAGATGCATCTATTCCAGGAACATGGACACTGTTAATTACGAATACAGATAATGGTTGTACTGCAACTTCTACAGTTGAGGTAAATGAAAATATTGGGGCACCAACGGCAGTTGTTGATTTTTCAGGGATGTTAACTTGTGTAAATACTGAACTTTCAATTGATGGTAGTAATTCAACAGTCCAATCTTCATCAGGTGTAATTGAATACCTCTGGGAAAATGGGGCAACTACTGCAACAACAACATTTGATGCACCGGGGACTTATACTGTATTAATTACTGATAGTGCTAACGATTGTACTGCAGAGCAAAGCTTTATTATTGAGCAAGATATACTCGAACCATTAGCTGATATTCAAGCTATTACAAGTACGACTATAACATGTGACGAACCGATTCTAGTGTTTAGTGCTTCTGCTTCTAATAATAATGGAAATACTAACGGAGGTACGTTAAACTATGAGTGGGAATTGAATGGTGTTGATATTTCAACTGTAACTCCAGATCAAGTTGAAATAACTCAAGCAGGTATTTTGGAGGTTTTAGTTACTAATATTAATAATGGTTGTACAGCAACTTTTGATTTAACTATTGGTCTTAGTGATGAGGTGCCTATTGTAAATGTACCAACCACAACACCTGATTTATTAACATGTATAGTTGATGAGGTTACTATTATTGCAACTGATAACTCCCCTGGAAATGATAACACTTACCTGTGGACGGGTCCAGGAACAATTGTAGGTGAGACAACATTGACTCCGACTGTTTCTGCGACAGGAATATATACATTGAATGTTGAGAATGTTGTTAGTGGTTGTGATATTTCACTTACAACCATTGTTAATGGTGATTTTGAAGCACCGGATGCTTTTGCAGCTGCAAATGACCAATTTGATTGTGTTACTTTCGAAGTTTCATTAGATGGAACAAATTCAGCTACAGGGCCAACAATATCTTACGAGTGGTCCACTGTCTCAGGTGTTATTGAAAGTGGTCAAAACGCTTTAAATCCTATAGTTTCTGCTCCAGGGGATTACACTTTATTAGTGACTGATAATGGAAATGGATGTACATCCTCATCAGTTGTAACAGTGACCGCTAATATAGATTCACCAACTATTGCTGGTGTTCAAGTTATCGATCCAAATTGTTTTGGAGAAAATAACGGATCTATTACCTTAGATAATATCACAGGAGGTCAGGTGCCTTATTTGTATTCAATAGATGGTGGCGCTTTGGCTCCAATTAATCAATTTAGTTTTCTAGGTGCCGGTGAATACGAGATACTTGTTCAAGATGCAAATGGTTGTGAAACTAATCAGTTGGTTACAATTACAGATCCTCAAGAATTATTAGTAGAATTAGGAGATAACCAAACGATAGGATTAGGAGAAGAATTTCAATTATCTGCTCAGATAATAGGTGCATATGATTCAATCATGTGGTCAGCAAATTGTCCTGATTCTGTTTGTGCAAATCAACCCGAATTCTTAATTTCTCCACTTAATACAATTTCTTACTTTGTAACAGTAGTGGATGGTAACGGATGTATCACAACTGACCAGATCACAATTAATGTTGAAAAAGGTAGAGAAGTATTTATTCCAAATGCATTTACGCCAAATGGAGATGGAAATAATGATCGTTTCTGGGTTTATCCTGGAGGAGAAGTGGCAAAAGTACATGAATTTAGAGTATTCAACAGATGGGGAGAACAAGTATTTGGAGCTACTAACTTTGATCCATTCACTCAAGATGATACCAACGGATGGGATGGAACACTTGATAGTAAGAAGATGAACCCAGCAGTATTTGTCTACTACGTTGATATTGAATTTATTGATGGAAGAAGAGAGGTACTTAAAGGAGACGTAGCGCTTAGACGTTAATACTAAATTTTTATAAATTATAAAAAGGCAGATTGAATTTATTCAATCTGCCTTTTCTTATTTGTAAATACAATTTTTTCTCAGATTTATAAGGTCGAGAGTTAATTTGGAAGGTGTCAGTGATATCAATAAAACCAAGTCAAGAGCCTTAATTAAATAGGTCAATAAAATTCAATTATCTAAATGAATCAATTAAATGATCCATAATATCATCATCTTTTTGCTCTTTTTTTAAATAAAAATCTAAAATGTCTTCAAAGGAGGCGTAAAAGATACATGTTCCAATTGGAAGTGTATACAATATTCCAATTCCAAATAACAGAATTCCTGAAACTGAAATAATGCTCACCACAAGATAAAACAATGCAAAATTTCCCCATTGTTTAGAAATTATTTTCCGACTAGTTTCCATTGCATCCCAAGCTGGCATATTATAAAAGATGATTAATAATGGAGCATATATCCAGACAATTGATAAATACAAAATTGGTATTAGTAAGAATAAAAACCAGATTTGAAAATCAGGAAAACTATTCATTCCTAGAGGTGTTTTTTGCCATTCTTCGTACCATTCTAAGTACAAATTAATGTCACCGTTTATAAGAATAGGAGATAAGATTAAAAGAAAAATTGCCGTTTCAATCAAAGTCATCAAAATTAATGGAGTAACAAATTGAAACCCTTTCCAAAATTGATCAAAATTAAATTCTTTTTTTTCGCTAATATTTCTCGCAACAAAATAAACTCCAGTACCAATAATAGGAGTTACAAAAAATCGATTTACTAAATCTCCTATATCTGATATTAAATCAACACTACCACTAATCAGAATGTATAGGAAGAAGAACAATATAAATCCAGTAACAAACTCATTACATATTTTAAATCCCTTAATTAAATATTGTTGAAATTTAAATTCATATGGATTAGGATTATTTTCAATCAGTTGATCAATATCACGATCCGACATAATTTTTATTTTTATTTTATATACCTAATTTAAAATCAGCCCCAAAAGTACTGAAAAAAGGTACCTATCCAAAAGAAGAAACAACATGATGTTTTCCCATTACGAATCATTTTTTCCCATTTTGGGAACAATCTAGTTAGCTAGTATGCTTAAGTATATGATTATCAGTTAGTTATAAATATGGCATGGAATTCCTAGCTAGTTGAATGTAAATAGGTGAAAACCTTTTTAGTTTTTTAAAAATTTGATAGAGAGAGTTTACTCAGGGCAGTATTATTTGAAAAAATTTTATTGTCCTTTTTTTTAGGTAAAGTTTAATGCTTACTGAATTAAAAAAAATTGCTTAAATAAATAAGATGGTGTTTGATGAGATTATTTATATGGTATATATATTCCCATATTTTAAAAAATCGTTTCAGGATAAACCTTATTTAAGTTAGAATATTCTCTCAAATGATTTTACTCCATTTTTTTCAGCGGTTGGATTAAACTTCAATACTTTTCCATCATCCATTGCAAACCATAATTCACCATTTTTAGCATTGTATATCTGCCAAATATGAATACAAGTAAGTCCATCTTTCCTAGAATAATTTTTCAGGTATTCTCCATCATATTTCCAAGCACCAGTATCACGGTCTCCAAACCATATATTTCCACTATGGTCTTCTCCAATCGAAAATACATGTTCAAGTGTGCCAGGAGGAGAGTGGAAACCACCAGTTTGTAATACTCTTCCAGAGGTTAAACCTTTTTTTTCTGAAAAATTTATAGTGGTTTTTCCATCGTACAATAAAACGCCAATTCCATTATTTCCTATCCAAAGATTTCCTTTGCTATCCTCAAAGATACTACGGACATGAAGAAAGCCTTGGTCATATCCAAGACTTTGGTCATCGATTATTGTGAAGTTTTGGTGGTCTATTCCAGGTAGTTGCAGTAAAACTGATTCAGAGGTTCCATCATATCCAAATACGGCTCCGTAGGTTCCGAACCAGAACACCCCGTTTTTCCCTTTGACAAATGGAGTGGAAACTGAGTTAAAAAATTCATCTCCTTTTTTTGAAATAATTGGAAATGCATGATAATTGAGTTGTTTACCATCGTAGCGGTAAACACCTGGTTTAATCTCTTTCCCGTTATATCCAAAGCTCTCATCTCCTTTGAACCAAATGTCATTCTTTCCAGATTGCCAATTATTTATAGAATTGAAGTTTTTTTCTTTATGGGTAATAATTTTTTTTTCAGTATAGCTACTTATACCAGTGCTGCATTCAAACCATATAATTCCATTCGAATCTTCATAGATGGATCTAACTTGATTAGCACTTAATCCGTCTTCTAAACTAAAATAGGTAAACTTTATTCCATCAAAGACGGCAACACCTTCCTGGTGACTACCAAACCAAATATTGCCTTTACTATCCTCCATAATAGCTCGAATCCCAGATGAAAATTTAAGACGAATGGTTGTATCAGGTTGATTTTTAGTTATTGAAATTTGACTAATTTCTTTTTCTGGTTGAGTATCATTAGTTGATTGACTTTGTGTAAAGCAAGAACTGAATAATAAGATTAGCGAGGTCAGATAAGGTATTGTTTTGGATTGACTGAGTTTCAATGAGATCATCTTTTTTTAATTTGGTTTTCAAGGTTTACAGCAAATTTGTATAATTTTTTTATTTTTTTAGTCCTTTTAAAAATGAGATTTTGGGAAAACTATCTCAAGAAACTCACAATTTTTAGGATTTCAAATTGGTTGGACTTATTTAGTATTAAATAATAAAAAGTTATTTTTTAAAATGAAAAAGAGCTATAAATCATCATAACTAATTAGAAGTTATCCCCACTTCTCCCTATTTTTACAATTAAATACTATAAATATGAGTAAAAGTAAATCGACGCGACGAAAATTTATAAAACAATCATCTGCTATAAGTTTAGGTTTTTTTGGATTGCAATCCTTTATGATAAAAGGTTGTGATGATCCTTCAGGTGAGGTGCTCCAACAATTAAATATGCCTTATGGACAGTTATTTGAAGATGAGAACAAATTGTTGAAGTTGCCGAAAGGGTTTACATATAAAATAATTTCCCGTCAAGGTGAAAAAATGAGTGATGGGTTATTGACACCAGGATTGCCAGATGGGATGGCCACCTTTGATGGTGGAGAAGGAAAGGTCATTGTTGTTCGAAATCATGAATTAATTTCCGCAGATTTTGGAGCAGCAGGGAAGACTAATGGGGTAAATCCCGATATTCCAGAAGAGAAAATTTTTGATTTGGGAAGTTCAAAGGTTCGTTGTAAGGGAGGAACAACTACTTTTGTTTATAACGAAGCTACAGGAGAAATTGAATCATCTTGGCTAAGTTTGGCAGGAACTATCCGAAATTGTGCAGGTGGAAGCACACCTTGGAATTCATGGGTGTCATGTGAAGAAACTTTTGTAGGGAAGAGTAAGAATTTGAAAAAGAGGCATGGGTATAATTTTGAAGTGCCAGCAACTTTAACTCCTTCATTGGCTGATCCCATTCCTTTAACTGCAATGGGAAGGTTTAATCATGAAGCTATTTGTGTGGATTCAAATACTGGAATTGTATACCAAACAGAGGATCGAAACGATAGTTGTATTTATCGTTTTATTCCAAATGAAAAAGGTAATTTAAAAGCAGGTGGAAAATTGCAGGCACTAGCGATTAAAGTTAAGAAGAAAAAAGATACTCGGAATTGGGAAATAAATGAGATGCCTATCAATAAAAAGTTGAGGGTTGAATGGGTAGATATTGAGGATGTTAATCCAACTAAAGATTCTATTCGATATCAAGCACAAGAAAAAGGTGCAGCTATATTTGCGAGGGGGGAAGGGATGTGGTTTGGAGAAAAAGAAGTTTATTTTGCTTGTACTAGTGGTGGTTTGAAAAAGTGGGGGCAAGTATTTCGATATGTACCAAGCCCAGTGGAAGGGACTGACTTGGAGAAAGATCAACCAGGTACGTTAGAATTATTCCTTGAACCTAACGATAAGGAGATGCTCCAAAATTGTGATAATCTTACTGTCGCTCCATGGGGAGATATTATCATGTGTGAGGATCGAGCTACACCAAATATTGTAGGAGTCACACCAAGTGGAAGAATGTATCGGATTGCTGAAAATATAGGGAGACCATCTGAATTTGCAGGAGGTGTATTTTCTCCCTCAGGAAAAACATTTTTTGTGAATATTCAACATTTTGGATTAACTATAGCGATTAGTGGTCCATGGGATATAACGAAACAGGGTTGATGTACATCGGGAATTAAGTAGGTATTTCCAATTATCAATATCAGCTTTTTGACGATATGTTGAAGTATAGTATTTTTGTATTTTCTAATACTTTGGTCGTATTATATTTTAAAATAAAGAAATCCTTTTCATTTTATTCAGAAATAAGTAATCTGATTTTTAATGAATTAATAAAAATATGAAAGTTTATGAATTAAATTTTTATAATTGTTACAACTTAATTTTTGATTAAATCTAAAATATTAAATAGGCTTTTCAAATCGATTAACAGAAAACGATCCATTATTTTCAATTAAAATATTAAAACCTCCAGCAGGGAACAAATTGGTATTTATCCTTACAGTTTGAAGAAATGGATTGATTTCATTTTCGTACCATATTTTACCAAAATCATCTGTGATAAAAATATAATGGATTTGGTTATTTTCTTTTAAAATCAAGGTCAATTCATTTTCATCATTAGTTGAGGGGGCAATTATATCTACTTTGAAAAAGTTACCCAAGTTCTCTTCGTTAGTATCAGTTGAATAATTACCTTTTTTTTCTGATTGCGGTAATAATGAATTAGAATTATTTTCTGAAACTCCAGGTTGATTTTTTAAATAACCTAAGCAACAATCAGAATTTCTTTCAGCAATAGTATATTGCTTTGGTGTGGTTTGAATGGTTCTATTTTTAAGGGCCATTGCTATCAAATAATCTGGAATTATATTCATATCTAAAATTTTAATATTTATATCACTTGTAGGTAAATTTGAATTAAAGTATTGTAGATATTTCATGTTTATCATAAAATTTCACATAAATTATTGCAGCCAATACTTAATCAAAAAGTGGTCTAGTGATTAATAAATGATAGTATTTTTAGAATTAATATTTTCCTATAAATAGGAAGGGGGGAGATATATTCTATTTCAATATTATATTCATAATTTATGCCAATTGTGATTGATTTTTATTTTATATCAAAAAGGAAATAAATATTTGGATTATGAAAAAATGTTTCATTTTTCTTTTGAAAAAATAAAAAAATGACCGAGTATTTATTTAAAACAGAGCGACTAGGAATTCGGAAATGGAGAGAAAGTGATCTTCTTGAATTTTCAAAAATGGGGCAAGATGAAAAAGTAATGAGATATTTTCCATCCTTACTTTCTGAGCAACAAACGATTGATTTCGTAAAAAGAATGCAAATTCAACAAAAGAAAAAAGGTTATGCTTATTTACCATTGGAGAAACTAGATAATCAGGAATTCATTGGGATGCTTGGAATGGCAGACCAGGATTACAATATTAAATTAGATAAGTCTGAATCAATTATTTCTGAATTTGTAGATATTGGATGGCGGCTAAAAACATCTGCATGGGGCAATGGTTATGCGACTGAGGGGGCTATAGCATGGATGGATTATGGTTTTGAAAAGGTAGAATTGACAACTATTTATTCAATCGCACCTATAATTAATATTCCCTCGCAAAGTGTGATGAGGAAAATTGGTTTTGAAAAAATTGGAGTATTTAATCATCCTAAAATTGAACTTGCTCACCCAACTCGAAAGTGTGCGCTATTCAAAAAGGAGAAGTGAAAATAACGGTTTAATTTATCCGATTTAAAATCAATCTCTCCTAACTAGTGTTAGAGGCCAAATAAATATTATGTAATATGCAGAAAGTTAAAAGTGAAAAAAAAACTTAATTTAATAACTAGAATAGTGTACCTCAATAATTTTTCATGGAGAAATCATTTACAATTGAAACGTTACAAGGCAGCGATTTAAGGCATATTAAAGATCTTACTCCTGTTGGTTGGTATGATGTTACACCGCTCTATAAGATGCATCTGAATCAAGATTACTTTTTCCCAATCAAATTAGTTTGGAAAAAAATAATAATAGGTGTAGGTGAATTAATTATAAATAAAAAAAATGGTTGGCTTGGGAATATTATAGTCACTAAGAGTTTTCGTAATCAAGGATTAGGAAAAGAAATTACGAAAGGGTTAATTGAAATTGCAAATACCCAGCTGTGCGAATCAATTTATTTGTTATCGACTCCATTAGGGAAACCCGTTTATCAAAAACTTGGTTTCCAAGAAAAAGGAAAATATCTATTTTATGAAAAGGGAGAAAGAAACATAGAAATAGAGGCGAACAATGAAAGTAGAAGTATAATTCCATATAATGAAGCTTTTAGAAGTCAAATTTTTGAACTCGATAAAAAAGCGATAGGAGAAGATCGTAGCAAGGTTTTGACTCCGAAAATAGAGCAATCTTTAGTGTATAAAAAACCTCATGAGGATAAAATATCTGGATTTTTTATTCCAACCCTCGGTGATGGTGTAATTATTTGCAACAATGAAACTGCAGGTTTTGAGTTTATTAAGGAAAGGGAAAAATTAGGAAGGAAAAGAGTCATTATACCCGAAGAATGTAAAGGAACTATAAATTTTTTATTGCAAAATCAATATAGCCATTTTCGAGAAGCTACTTTTATGTACTTAGGGAAAATGAAAGATTGGAATCCTGAAATGATTTTTTCTAGAATTGGCGGTTTCCTCGGATAAGTCTTTTAATACCAATTAAATGAATACAATCGAAAGATTTTTAAATCTTAGAATCAAACAATTTTTTAGATCGGTACAAGAAATAGGAATTCCTTTGTTTATTATTTTAATGATAGTAACTACTGGGCTTACTTTTAAAGTATTAGTTTTTCTTTCAGAAGTTCAAGGAGTTGAAATGGCTTTTTTTTCGTTTTTTCTTATTGCTTCCATTCATTTTACCAGAAAAGATTCACATTTCTTAAAAAGTCTAGATGTCTCTCGTCCATTACTTTTTTTAGCTGAATACAGTTTGTTTTTATTGCCTGTAAGTATGCTGTTACTTTTTTTAGGGAAAATGGTTCCTGCGATTTATTGGCAATTAGGGATGTTACCTATTTTGATTTTTCCTGCGGGGAAATTAAAAATTAATAAAATTGCTCCTTTTATTAATTTAGATGGAATTCCTTCAAAATATTTCGAGATAAAATTAGGTTTCCGGAGAATTTTTTTTGCAATTGTATTGTTATATTTTATTGCATTAGGTTACTCGTTTTTTATAGGGACGTTAATTTTATTTGGCATTTTTCTTCTGTTAGTTTTACCTACTTTTTTTGAAAACTTTGAACCAAAGGAAATGATTGTACTTGAATATGGAAAAGGCAATTTTGTAAGAAGGAAGGTAATAAACCATTTACTCGTTTTTCAAATTGCTTTAATGCCTCACTATTTGATGTTTTTATTTTATCATAAAGAAATGTGGTATTTGGGATTAGCTTGTTTTGTTGGATTATGTTTGGGAATCATTTTTAATATCGTTTACAAGTATGCTTCCTATCGACCCAATGTGCCAAAAATGTTTAGCAATTCTTTTCAAGCCGTTTTTTTGGCCACGCTTTTAATACCAGGGTTTGTAATAGTTAGTATCGGTTTGATAATTTATTTTTGGCGAAAGGCCACTAACAATTTAGCTTATTATTATGCTTGAAATAAAAAACTTAGCAGTTTCATACGGAACTAATGAAGTGCTTAAAGATGTTCATTTGATTTTTGAACCAGGAATGGTTCATGGAGTTCTTGGTATAAATGGCGCAGGGAAATCCACTCTTTTTAATACTATTTATGGTTTTAAAAAACCAAATGCAGGAAGTGCCCAATTTCAAAATCGAACAGTACAAAATGGAGATATTGGTTTTATGGAAACCTCCTGTTATTTTTATCCCTTAATGACGGGCATGGAATATTTGAAGTTGTTGGGGATTCAAAATAAAGATTTTGATATCAAAAAATGGAATGAATTATTTGAGTTGCCACTTAATGAATATGTCGAAAATTATTCCACAGGTATGAAAAAAAAATTGGCATTTATTGGTGTGATGGCGATGAATCGACCGATTTTGATTTTGGATGAACCATTTAATGGAGTCGATATTGAGAGTAATGAAAAATTATTACAACTCCTAATTCGATTAAAATCTACAAATAAAATTATCATAATTGCTTCACATATTATTGAATCTTTAACTCGGATTTGTGATCGAATTAATTTATTGGAAAATGGAGTGATTAAAACTACTTTTGAAAAAACTGAATTTCCAGTTTTAGAAAAAGAACTAAAAGATTCGATTAAATTGAAGATTGATGATGTTTTGGAGGGACTTGTATAATCAATCGCAAAAGTACTTATCAAGCCCTAAATTTAAAAAGTCAAACTATCAAAATTATACTTACTTTTGCAAAAAAATACAAACGTGACTTTTGACGATTTAAATTTAAATAATCCTTTACGGAATGCCTTGGCAGATTTGGAATATGTTGATCCAACTCCAATTCAAGTAGCTGCTTTTTCTCCAATCATGTCAGGAAGGGATGTAGTTGGAGTTGCCCAGACTGGAACGGGGAAAACCTTTGCTTACCTTATGCCATTACTTCGATTGCTAAAGTTTTCCACAGATGGACATCCTCGGATTGCGATTTTAGTACCGACTCGTGAGTTGGTGGTGCAAGTGACCGAGGAAGTGAAAAAGTTGACAACATACATGACGGTTCGTCCCGTAGGAGTGTATGGAGGGACAAATATCAATACCCAAAAACAATCTGTTGCGGAAGGAGTTGATGTATTGGTAGCAACACCTGGGCGGTTTTTTGACCTTGCTTTGTCAGGAGCATTTAAAACTAAATTTCTAAAAAAATTAGTGATTGATGAAGTTGATGAGATGTTAAATTTAGGTTTCCGTACACAACTTAAGAATATTTTAGATATGCTCCCGGAGAAACGTCAAAACTTATTATTTTCTGCAACTCTGACGGAAGATGTAGGGAATTTAATTAACGATTATTTCTTTGAACCGCTGAAGATTGAGATTGCTCCACATGGAACGCCGTTGGAACAAATTCGGCAAAATGGGTATTTTGGCGTTAATTTTAATACCAAAGCAAATTTACTCGAGCTCTTGTTAAAGGTGGATGAGAGTATGAATAAAGTTTTGGTTTTTGTCAGTACTAAAAAATTGGCAGATAAGCTACATGAGAAATTAGATTCACTTTTTCCTGAATCGATAGGAGTAATTCATTCTAATAAATCTCAAAATTATCGACTCCGAATGGTCTCGGAATTTACAGAGAGTAAAATACGAGTTTTGGTGGCAACAGATATTATTGCTAGAGGTTTGGATATTGCGGGAGTATCACATGTAGTTAATTTTGAAATGCCAGATGCACCTGCGGATTATATGCACCGAATTGGACGAACTGGTCGGGCAGATATGGAAGGGATTGCTATTTCTTTTGTTTCCGAGAAAGAGGATGAAATTTTTGAGGAGATCCAGCAATTAATGGGAATTGAGGTGCCTATTCTTCCTTCGCCTGAGGGACTTGTTGTTTCGACTGAGTTGTTAGAGTTTGAGAAAGAGAAAATGGGCGGGGATAAATTTTATTATAAAGCTCCTAAACTGAATTCGAAAGGTGCATTTCATGAAAAGTTGGATAAAAACAAAAAGGTCAATCGTGCAAAAGAAAAACGTCAAGCAAGAATGGCGGAGAAGAAAAAATCACGACGACCTGGAAAGAAACGATAACTTTTAATGGTTAATTCTCTCAAGTTTTTACTTTAAAAAAAGAGCAGCAATTGATTGATTGTCACTCTTTTTTTTTATTAGTTATATGATCCAATTACTTTTTTTGTTGATGATTTTCCACTTTCCATTTATTTTTTGGAGGATTAAAGTTCTTCCTTCACCACATGTTTTTCCACAAGCTATTCCAGTTTTTATCCAAGCAAGATTTCTACTTTTATTAAAAATAGGAATGGAAAAGTAAATGTAAGTGTCTTGAAATAAATTAATTTTCTTTTTTCTTTTCCCAAATAGTTGGTCACTTAATTCTATTGGTTTTGAATCTTCTTTTTGTTTTGCGATATAGATATTTTCATCAGAAGAGAATTTAGTTTCTTTTAAGTCACTAAATTCCTCTTCTAAATCAGGAAATAAGTAATCTCCATATGGTGGTGGTTTTGGTTTAAATCCTTCTTGGTTCTTCCTGTTGATGTATTTTGGTAAAACAGCAACGATTTTATAATTAGGATAATTTATTTCTATTGAATCAATTTCGATTATGCGGGAAATCAAGTTTTCAATATCATTTAGATTATCTGATTTGTTATAAATATTTTGCTCTTCAAAACATCCACTTATTAGAATTAATAGCCAAAGGCTAAGATATTTACAGTAATTGATCATACTCTATTGTTCAAATTTTTCATTAACTATTTTTACTTAAAAGATATTTCGCTTAATGGAATCGTGAATTCTACTCTTTGATTCCCTTTTACATCCCAAATTTCAGATTTAATTTCTGGATTTTTATTTTGTAAGTTTATTGTTAATAAACCGAAGTGATTATCCATTATTGGTCCCTCTATCCGATTGATATTGGGAGTAGCGAATTTCCAAGAAGAAGATAAACCACTTGAAGTCACATCATAAATAGGATAGAGGTCAGGAATTTCCATTTTTGAAATCTCTGCATAATGAACATCTCCGCTAATAAATAAAACGCCATTAGCTTTATTTTTTTTTATTAAATCCAAAAAACGTTTTTGTTCATGTGGATAATTAGCCCAAGCTTCGTAGCCGTTATATTCGATTCCAAATTGAGTACTCGAACCAATAATTCTAACATCAGCAGGTTTTTTTAATTCTTGATCGAGCCATGCCCATTGTTTTTTTCCTAAAAAAGTTGAGTCAGAAGTTGTGTGGGGAGTATAATCCAAATGATAGAAATATCGTTGATCTTTGTTGACTGAATCTTGATTGTTCAAAAGTTTATCTCGAAAAGTTCGAGTGTCAAGCATAATGATTTGAATTTTTTTTTCTTGCAAATCATATTCGTATGCATTATAAATTCCAGTTCGGGTTCTGCGTTCAGAATCAGCAGGTTCTTCAAAAAAGTCAAGAAATATTTCTTTTACTTCTTCCTTGAAAGGGTAGTGGCGGCCTGCATCGTTCCACCCAAAATCATGGTCATCCCATGTTGCCAATATAGGAACGTTCATTTTTAAATTTTGAAAAGATTCTTTTGCACCGAGCCGATTATATTTTGCTCGAAGTGTATCCATGATCTTGGTGTCACCGTAAATATTGTCCCCTAGGAAAATAAAAAGGTCTGGATTATGTTTGACAACTTCATTAAAGATCGGAAGTGGATGATCTTGCCAGCCACAGGAACCGAAAGCAATTTTCATTACAGAGGGTTCTTTTTGACAACTTTGGGAAAAAGTTAAAAATGAAAAAAGAAGAAAATATAGTAAGTTTTTTTGGTGCATAAAATTTTAGTTTAGTTATAAAAAAGAGGAGTTTGTCAATCTGGCAAACTCCTCTTTTTTATAATTTTAAAAAATTATTTTTAATAAAGTGTATCGATTTACGGCGAATGAATAACCTTAAAGATCTATTAACTGTGAATTTATTGTTCATGTCTAAAATTCTTAGTTGAATTGTATTTATCCACCGATAGTCGCCATGGATTCGGAAACACCATTTCCAAAACGACTTTGTTCAGCTTCAAATCCATCTTTCGCTCGATGATTAAATGCATCAAGGAAAGTAGTGCGAAGTTGTAGATCAGACGCTCCTTCGCGCATCAATTTTTTTATATTAAAAATCCCATTATCATATAGGCATGTTTTTAATTGTCCTTGTGGAGTAATCCGAATTCGATTGCAAGAACCACAAAAAGTTCGACTATAGGCGGCTATAATTCCAACGGATCCCTTGTGAGAAGGTACATTGTAATTCATTGCAGTGGAAGAAGGAGGGTCAGGAAGTTTTTGAAGGTTAGGAAAATGGTCCTTGATTTTTTGATGAATTTTTTTGTAGTTCCATTTAAGTTTTGGATAGTGTGCTCCCTCCCCGTTAAATGGCATTTCCTCAATAAATCGAACAGCCACGGGAAGGTCTTTTGTCAATGAAACCAATGGGATTATATCACCTTCATTTTTGCCAGCCATGACGACAGTATTGATTTTTACTTCAAAATCATTTTTTAATAATAAATCAAAACTCCGCATCACTTTATCAAAAACATCCTGTCGAGTAATTTCAAAAAATCGAGACCGATCCATGGTATCCAGACTCAAATTAATGGAGCGGATTCCTAGTTTTTTTAATTCTGGAATGTATTGTTCAAGTACTGTTCCATTGGTAGTTATATTGATATCTTTAATTCCTTCGGTCTTTCGAATAGCCCAAAGGAGTTTGACCATATCTTTACGGATGAACGGTTCGCCACCTGTAATGCGTACTTTTTCAATACCCATTTGAGCCAATAATTTGATTCCACGATGGATCTCTTCGAAGCTCATCAATTCTGTTTTATTAATATATTGGATACCTTCTTCAGGCATACAGTAAAAGCAGCGAAGATTGCAGCGGTCAGTTACAGCAAGACGCACGTAGTTGAGCACGCGACCGTGATTGTCGAATAATTGTTTTCTCATAGAAACCAAAAATTAGTTTTGTAGAGGCTTTTTCTTTTCTCATTATATTAACAAAATGAAGATAGATAAGACCTAAATCAAAACCAAGAATAATTATGAAAATATATTTATTTTAGGTACTTAAACTAGGATGGGGATTAAATCTCCCAAGTTACACTCCCGGCTATTAATTGATCCAAATTTCCTTCCCCTTTCTGCTCAATTGCTTCATTCAACTGAGCCAATAATTGATCCTCATAACAAACTCTTTCTGAAGAATACAAAACGCCAAAAGGCCTTGGTAAAAAACCTTCTTGTCGAGGATCGTCAAAAAAGCGAGCTAACATTTGAGCTTTGTACAAATCACCTTCATCGTGAATCCAGAGATCATCTTTTGAATAATTATCTATTTCTAAATCAATAACTTGTGGCTTCCAACCGTCTAGTCGAATACCCTTTTCGTTATTTTCTCCGAATACTAAAGGTTGACCATCTTCTAAAAATATGGCAGAAGATTTCTTGGTGGCTTTGTCTGTAAACGTGAAAAATGCACCATCGTTAAAAATGTTACAGTTTTGGTATATTTCTAAAAAAGAGGATCCCTTGTGTAGATTAGATCGCTTCAGCATTGTTTTCATATGCTTTGGATCTCTATCCATTGATCTAGCCACAAATGTCGCATCTGCACTAATTGCAACTGCTAGTGGGTTAATAGGATGATCAAGTGATCCCATTGGAGTACTTTTCGTTCGTTTGTCGACCTCGGAAGTGGGCGAGTATTGTCCCTTGGTCAAACCATAAATTTGATTGTTAAATAACAATATGTTCACATCTAGGTTTCTTCTCAAAATATGTAGCAAATGATTTCCTCCAATACTTAATCCATCACCATCGCCTGTGATAATCCAAACACTTAGGTCAGGATTAGCAATTTTCAAACCTGAAGCTACTGCTGGTGCACGGCCATGAATCGAATGCATACCATAAGTATTCATATAATACGGAAATCGAGAAGAACAACCTATTCCTGAAATAATCGCGACCTCATCTGGATTCATTTCTAACTCAGCAAAAACTTTTTGTACTTGTGCAAGGATACTATAGTCACCACAGCCCGGACACCATCGAACATCTTGATCAGTGGTAAAGTCTTTTGCTTTTAAATTGTTTTTTGTCATGATTTATGATTTTGATACAGATTCGCGATGACTCTACTGACTTTCTTAGAATAAATTTCCACGCTAAGAAAGTCAGTTAAAATTGTGTTTGTCTGTAGCTATTTTTTTTTTCTTCTTTGCGCTTCTTTCGAATATTTGCTAGCTTGGAAAATAAATGGAAAGCTCAATAATAAACCTCCTAATGCATATAGTTCCATTCCTTTGTGCTGAGGATTGTAAACAATAAAAACTTCCAACAAAATGAAAACTGTCGCTGGAATCATTCCCCAAAGGAGATATTCTTTGCGCCTTTGTTGAACGGTTTCATTGGATAGACGGTGTAAAGGATTTTCTTTCATATTTTTTTGTTTAAAAAATCTATTGGTTAATATATTCTCAATATTTGGGACTTTTATTGCAAAAAAACAAAATCCTCATTCGGAAATAATAAATTTCTCAATCTCAAATCCTCATTTTGTATATTCATTAGAATCTTCAAAAAATGTAGTTCAATCATTTTCGATGAATGCTAAAATCGTAAAATCGTAAAGTTTAAAGTATTATAATTCAGTATAAAGAGAAATCTAACCTTTTACTTTGAAATGTTGGATGCGCAAGTCTGAAACTAGATTTCTTACATATTCTCCAAAACTTCCTTAATCGCATATTTCAATTCCGCTTTCATAATTGGAACTCCTTGTATTTTATTAAACTGAATTACATCAATTAGGAATTGGTCACGAATCACTTTTGATAATTGACCATTATTGATTTCTGGAATCATTATTTTTTTATAGTTCTTCAAAATCTTTCCCAAATTCTTTGGGAAAGGTCGTATATAGCGCAAGTGAGTATGTCCGACTTGGAGACCTTCCGCAACTAACTCTTTCGTAACCGATTCAAGAACGCCGTAAGTAGAACCCCACCCGAGAATCAATAAGTCTCCTTTTTTTACACCCATTGTAATTTTTTGCTCAGGGATGAAATCTGCAATTTTATCAACTTTAGCCTCTCGGGTTTTGATCATATATTCATGATTTGCAGGATCATAGGAAACGTTCCCCGTATTCGCCTCTTTTTCTAATCCCCCTAAACGATGAGCCAATCCTTTGGTGCCAGGCAACGCCCATTCTCTAACTAGTTTTTCATCTCGCAGGTAAGGCAGAAAAGTTTTATCTTCTCCAATTGGTTTTTTAAAATTAACTTTAATTGAAGGAATATCTCCTGCATTTGGAAAACGCCAAGGTTCAGCTCCATTAGCAATATACCCATCACTCAATAAAATAACAGGAATCATATGTTGTACCGCAATTCGACAAGCTTCCATTGCTACCTCAAAACAGTCTGATGGTGAACTCGCAGAAATTACTGGCAAAGGACATTCTCCATTTCGTCCATACATAGCCTGCAACAAATCGGACTGCTCTGTCTTTGTCGGCAAACCAGTCGATGGTCCACCTCGTTGCACATTCACTACGACTAATGGTAACTCCAACATCATCGCCAAACCGATCGCTTCGCCTTTAAGTGCCAATCCAGGGCCAGATGTTCCAGTTATTCCCAAATCTCCCCCGTATGACGCTCCGATGGCAGAACAAACTGCTGCAATCTCATCTTCCGCTTGGAAAGTTTTGACGCCATAGTTTTTATGTTTAGCTAAACCATGTAGAATATCAGATGCAGGTGTGATTGGATAACTTCCGTAAAAAAGAGACAATTTAGATTTCCGAGCAGCAGTAATTAATCCAATCACTAAAGCTTCATTCCCTTTGATACTTCGGTAAGTACCTTTTTCCAATGGGGCAGGTTTTACCTTATATTGAGTAGTAAAAGTTTCGGTTGTGTCGCCGTAATGATAACCAGTTTTGATACACTTGATATTGGCTTCAAGGATATCTTGTTTCTTTGCAAATTTTTGAGTTAAAAAATCAATTGTTCCTTGCATCGTTCGATCATATCTCCAATAAAGAAATCCTAAAACGAACATGTTTTTACATCGATCCTTTTCTTTTGTACCGAGAGGTGATTCTTTTAATGCTTCTCGTGTAAGTTTCGTTATATCGATTTTGAAAACTTCAAAGTTGGCCAAAGATTCGTCCTCTAAAGGATTTTCTCCGTCGGCATATTTCGCTAAACGAAGGTTCTTTTTGTCAAACCCGTCAGTGCTTAAAATAATTGTTCCTGTTTTTTTGATATTCGTCAAGTTCGCTTTTAGTGCAGCGGCGTTCATTGCTACGAGAACATCACACTCATCTCCTGGTGTATAAATTTTTCGACTTCCAAAATGTAATTGAAAACCTGAAACTCCCGCCAAAGTTCCAATTGGAGCTCTAATTTCTGCTGGGAAATCAGGAAAAGTGGCCAAATCACTTCCTGTTAGGGCCGTATTACCGGTAAACAAACTACCTGTCAATTGCATTCCGTCGCCAGAATCACCAGCAAATTTTATCGTTATTTCTTCTTTTTCTATTTTGGTACTCATTTTCTTTTTTCTATTTCGAAATCGACCGCAAAGATAGGAATATAACACTTGCGAATGAAAAGAAGTTTAGAGAAATCAAAAAGTGGTTTTTATTGGGAATTAGTTGCTTTTTTACTGTATTTATGGTTAACGAATTGAACTTTAATATTGAGATATCATCAGTAATTCCGTTATTTTATATATTAAGAAATATATCTAAAATGAGAAAATAATTAATGAATTACTTTTTTGCCCATCATTGCTTTAGCTCGATATGGTATAAAAAATGTCATACCGATTTGGATTTGGAAATGGTATAATTCTAGATTCGTACATATCTATTTATGTTTTCTGAGAATTGGAGCTGATGTCAATTATCCAATTGTAAATGGATTACTTTTAGCTTATTCATGGTTGGAAAGACTTAACGTAAATTCGCGTTGCTTTTTTTTGATAAAATGGTGACAAAAGTCATTGTTTTAATGTGATCAATATCACTTTCGTTCAAATTTTTTTATAGTAAATTTGTTTACACTATGAAACATATTTTTATGTGAAACACTATCGTCAAGATCTTTAAATCGTTATTATCCTAAAAAACCTAAATGGCCTCGCATCATTAATTTGATGTGAGGTTTTTTTAATGCTAAAGATTTCTTGTCACATTCACTAAATTTTTTTTTATTTCTTGTAGGTTTTATTTCTGTGAAAATTGATTTTTTGTTTTAAATCATGTGATAATAAAAGAAAATTCGTTTCCCTCAGATTCCATCTATTCCAAGTAAAACAAGGGGTAATAAAAAGGGTGAAAAATAATTTAAAATTTTAAATGATTTGCCACAACCTTTTCGTTTGGTAAACTGAGAATAATAATGAACCAATTTTTTTAAACAAAGAAATGAGGATTGATTTAATTCCTCCGGTTAATTCCTACATCAATAAATACTTTTTACTTTGGGATAGAAACGGGGATTGATGTTTTTGTTAAAGAAGGCTAAAGATTGGATTTGACTGTTTTTCACTTTAGAGACAATTATTTAGGAGATATTAGTTTAGTCTGGATTAATTAATTCATCTAATATTTTAACCGTTTTATATTTTTTTATTTAATAAACCGTTAAATAAGGTATTTTTAATTTTAAAAATAAAACTCAAAATGCGAAGTATCCTTTTTTACATTATTCTATTTTCCTCCGTTCTTTCTTCCTGTCAAAAAAACGGAGTGACAACTCCTTATGAATATGCTTTGCTTAGTGCCCATGTCTATGATGATAAAGATAGAAAAGAGTTGCCCAGTCATTTAAATCAATTTTTAGATTTTGATGAAGAAAATTATAAAGCTCGATTGAATATCGACTTGGGTAAAGTAATTAATATGGTAGATAATGAAGATTGGAGTGCTTTGATTCCATATGTTGGCGCCAAAACATTAGCAAGGGGAGGGTATTTTGGAAGAGCTTACGTCAATAAAAAAATGAATCATTTAATCGTTGCACATCGAGGAACTGATCTGAATATAAAAATGAATGAGTTGTCTCTGGATCAAATTTCGATTGCTTTGGATAATGGGAAAATTTGGGATATGATAAAAGACATGGATGATGACTATGATATATTTCATGGAAAAATTCCTTTGCAGCAGTTTGAAGCGGCACAGCATTTTGTTGGAGAAGTAAAAGAAAGTTATGTCGAAAAATATAAAAAATCACCCCAAATAATTCATACAGGTCATTCCCTTGGTGCAGTTTTAGCTGAACTTTGTGCAGTGAAAGATAATTCGAAAGCAATTACTTTTGAAAGTCCTGGTTCTAAGCCATTGGCCTTGCAACTTGTTGATATTCAATATATTGATATCGAAAATGTAGACATCACTACCTACAATGCAGAACCTAACCAAATTAATACGTTACATGAACATTTAGGAAAAGTGATTCCATTATACGATAAGCCAAAATTACAATCTGCTCATTCTGATACAGAAAAAATATTATCTTTGAAATTACATCCTATCAAGGAATTACTCAAAAGGTTTGATGAAAAAAATGGGGAACCAAAACATCCGTAGCACAATACTTAGAGCTTAGGGTATCAAAAAAAGCGGCGATGAAATTGCTAATTAGCTTTTTTCTGAAATTTTTTCTAATTCTTTTAATCCTTTGCGACTAGAAACTTTTCTGTCGAATAATCTAAGTTATTAGAAATTCTTAAAAAATAAACTCCTGTTTTCAAAGCACCTACTCCTTCAACTTTAAATTTTGCTGGTAAAAATTCCTTAGCTGTGAAACTAGTTTCTGCCATCAATTGGCCAATCGAATTAAAAATTAGCACCTCGTAATCACCATATTGATTTGGCGTAAACGCTACTTCGATAAAGTCAGAGGTTGGATTAGGATGAATAGAATTTATTGTCAAAAGATCAATCCCACTTCCACAAAAGTCATTGATTAACTCCATACTCTTTAGTAAATTAAGTCTTCCCTCCGAACTAGTTTTTCCAATTTGATCATCTTTTTTATCGACACCTCCAAGAATAAAATCTCTCATGATCAAGGAAGTCTCTTTCGGATCTTCTCGAGCAGCTAGTGCTAATTTTTCGCAAGGCAAGCTGTATAATAACGCAATTCCGCCAGCCACATGCGGTGCAGCACCAGAGGTAGACCCTATAGTTGAGTAGGTATTATCCGCGCCAGTTGTTGGTGACCCATCACCAGGAGCAGTTAAGTCGACATTGATTTTCCCATAGCCAGAACTTAATTCATCTTGCTTGTCACTTTCTGCTACGACTATTAAATGTTCCGTTTGACAAATCGAAGGCATATCGCCCACTTCATCTACATTGAGCGTTTTGTTGTTGGTAGAACCAACATTTAAAACACCAACCTCTCCGAGCATTTCATGAACCTCACACCAAATTGGAAATAACGGATTATCAGATATTTGTAATCCATCAGGGTAATCTGGACTATCTCCATCGATACCAAATGAACCATTAGAGGCAACGACGAATGCACCTTTTTGACCGTTTGATTCATTGTATAATTTTCGATTTTGGTAAACATATTCGTATCCTTCAATGATTTTATCAACTTGCAGATTATTTTGAATCCACATAATTTTTACATTCCAATTGACTCCAGCAATTCCCATCTCATTATCACCACTTGCTCCAATAATTCCTCCTACTCGAATACCATGACCTTGAAAATCAAATCCAATTATGTCAGAAGAGTCAACCACATTCCATCCAAAATAATCATCAATAAAACCATTTTCATCGTTATCAATTCCATCATTATTTATTTCATTCCAATTGATCCAAACATTATTTATCAAATCATCATGTCGCCAATCACCACTTTCCATCATCGCTACCACAATGGTATCCCCCAAGGCAGTTACTCCTCCTGTGGTAATTTCCCAAACCTCTGGAGCGTTTATTATTTCCATATCCCATTGGCTTGTGTACATCGGATCGTTAGGGACTCTTTCTCTTGGTTGTAACTGAAAATTCTGTCCAGCAATTTTTACCTCAGGTAGAGACGTTAAATTCATTAACAATGCATTTACATTCTGAATGTCAGTTTTGGATTTTAAACTGTATAGATTGAGTCTTTCGGAAATTTTATTTTCTTTTTGAAAAATAACACCAGATTCAGCCCATTGGTTATTTATCTTTTGAAAAAAACTAGACGAGTTTGTTTCTGGTTCAAGTTGAATGATAAATTCATTTGGAATATATCGTATAGATGAGTTTTCCTTTTGGGAAAAAAGAGGTAAGGTCAAAATAAATAGAAGAATCGTCCATAAGGATTTCATATTTCTCAAGTTTTAATTTCTTAAAATTTTGTAACAATATATTTAATCTGTTGACCTTTAAATTTTTATTAAGTTAGGTCTTTGTTATCAATACTTAACCTCAGATTTTTGAGGTAGGAACCAGCTAATAATAAGCGATTTCCATACCATGAAAAAATCTCTCCATCTACTAATCTGATTTCAGCATTTGGACAAATAATTTGTATTTCATTTACGTGTTTTTCATTAAATGGGAAGGGTTCAGATGAAAGTAAGATTACATCAGGTTTTGTTACCGCTAATTTTTTATCTGAGACCTGAGGGTAACGAAATTCAGAGTCAAAGATATTTTCAAAACCTGCTATTTGCAACATCTCGTTAATGAAAGTTTGACTTGCTGCTATCATTGTTGGATTTTTCCATATTAGGTATGCAGCTCTCGGGCGATGTGATAATTGTCGTATAACTTGTCTGCATTGTTCAAATGAAATTTTGATGTTTTTAATCAGTTTATTAGCTGCTGACTTTTTATTTACCATCTTTCCAATTTCCAAAATCATTTCTAAAGCATCCTCTAAGGTGAAAATATCACTCATCCAAATAGGATATTCTTTTTTTAATAATTCAATTTGAGCTTGATCATTTTCTTCTTTATTTCCAATAATCAAATCTGGTTTGAGGGATTTGATCTTTTCAAAGTCATATTTCTTTGTGCCACCAACTCTTGGTTTTGATTTAAACATAACGTGAGGATGTATACAGAATTTTGTAATCCCAACCACTTCTTTATCAAGTCCCAAATAGAAAAGCAATTCAGTTTGCGAAGGAACAAGTGAAATGATTCGACAGGGTTGAGTTGGAATTTTTACTTTCTGTTGCATCTGGTCGATGACGAGGTGGTGCATTTTTTTTATTTAAATTTTTGGAAAAACTAAGCCAAAGATGGGGAAAATATCTTTTAAATTCTCTTTGAACGGATTGATAATTGATGATGTGGATTAGTGAGGACTTTTCTCAAGCATCTAATAATCGTTAGAGTTGGCTTGATCGGTATCATCCGTAAGCCCATCGTAAATTGTGAGGTTCAGTCAATTTTATCTACAACCATTAATTAATAAACTCCTTATTTAGGTATAAAGGGAGAATATCGAATATCTTAAGAAAAATGAGGAATAACTTTTAAAATTTAATTGGAATGAATGTAATATTTTACTTTTTCTTTTTTCCCGCAAATATCTTTTCTCCTGCTTCAATTTTTACCTCAAAGTGATTTTCTTTTGGTGGGACTGGGCAATTATATCCATCACTAAATGCACACCAAGGATTGTAGCATCGATTAAAATCAATCACTACTTTATTGCCTTTGATGTCGCTCATTTTTAAGTCAATATATCTTCCCCCACCGTAGGTAGATTCATCATTGGTTAAATCGTTGAAAGGAATAAAAAGATGATCTTTATATTCTTCCAGTTCTTTCAATCGTAAACTTTGGTAAATATGAACAGGAACTTTTTTGGTATTTATATATACTGTTGCAATTCCGAACAAAATATAATCTTGAGTATTGCCAGAGTAGGTTGACATTTTAAATGGAATTGCCTCGGGTGTTCGTTTAAAAGTAGCAGATAATTTATATTTTCTTTTTGCTTTGTAAAAGCGCATATCGTCCATTCCCTTTTTATTATTGTAAAAAGGCGAGCGAGCTTCGTCTAAAAATTCTTGTTTATAATGTTTGCGAAATTCCTTGACATTTTTTTTAAAAGCTCTTTTGCTTTGAGCAAAAGTTAAAAAAGGAGTTGTCATAAGAATAAGAAGAAAGAATTTTTTCATAGTTTACGATTGTGAAATTAGCTAATTAGGTTTTATATACCCTTGAGGAATCAGATGGTTTTAATTGTAATTATTTCACATTAACTAAGGCAATTTTTCCATTTTGGTTAATTGCCATTCGAGTAATATTTTTCAATTTATATTTTGCAAAGTCAGCTATTTCCAGCCATCTAGTGTCCCAACCTTGTTTATATTTAAATAATTTACTACCATGAGCCATCAAAAAAGTATTATCAGGTAGAACTACGAAGTCTTCACTTTGAGGAACAGCTGAGACAATTGTTTTACTTCGCATAGTATTGATATCTAATTCTTTAATGATCCAATTAGAATTTTTTAATTTGTGAATGAATGCCAAATTTCCATTGGGCAATCGTTGAAAACATCTTCCAATATCAGAAGTCAAAGTGATAACTGATTGATCTAAAGTATTGGCGATTGCTAGTTTATGTGGTTCACCAACAATGAAAAGTGCAACCAAATTATTTTTTAACCAACAATGATATCCGACATTGGTTTGGATGGGTAAAAGTGGTTTTCCATTACTTGATCTATCCTTTGGGAAAATCCAAAGTCGCTGAGTATTTTTTCCATCCGCTTCTTGTCTGACACAACTAAAGTAGTAGGGTTCCAAAAGTGAAGTAGGGGAGTATTCACTATCTTCGGAAAGGGTAATCTGGGTTTTTATTCGAGTCTTTAAATTTATGGAAATTATATCTGTTTGTGATTCTTCAGAGGTAGAACCCATTGAAAAGTAGATTTCATCATTGGCAATAAATGAAGGTTGATTGTTATAGCCATCTGAATTAAATTCAGTAAGGAATTTAGGGTTTACGAAGTTGAACAAACTATCACTCTGTTGCTCCATCTGGAAAAGGTATATATTCGTGTTTGGAAGTTGAGTAAATGCTATATTGTAAGAATATATGCACGTTAGTAAAATTAATATTTTTCTCATGTCTTATTATTTCGTAATTAAATTTTGTTGAGTAATTAACATTTCATCCCAGGAAACCTTTGAAACTATATTTTTTAATCTCCATGATTGCATTCATATGAGCATTAACAATGAGTTTTACTCTCTAATAATTTTGGACCTTCAATCTTAGTATTAAAAAAATCATTTTCTGTAAAGGTATCAAGCAACAATTTATATTTCAAAACATAAAAGGCTATTCCTATTCTGGCTCCTCGGCTAAACCAATTGGTTTTATAAATCAAATATTTTTAAAAAATCTTAGCAATTTTCTTTCCATCTTGGGGGTCTTTATCAACCATTTTGGGTAGATCAAGTTCTGTAGTTGGAATATCAACTGGATCAAATGGAAGAGATGATTTTTTTTATTTCTACCTTCATAGAAAGAAGAGGAAAGGTTTTTAAAAAAGTCACTTATGGCTTGTAACATGTACGGTGTTAATTAGATTTTTTTGTTAAAAATAATCAATTAAAATCAAAATATAAAAAGTATGTTTTTTTGAATAGTCTAATAAATATCTAATGAGAAAGGGCTGTTAACACATTAAGCGCTAACAGCCCTATTCAAAAAATATATTTATTTTCTGAAAAAATAACAGTCTAATTACATTTTGTATGCACCAGAAAAGATTCGATTCCAATTAATTCCATTTTTCATATTACCATTTTTGGTAGAAAACCAAATGAAAAGTGGTCTTCCAACAATATGATTTTCTGGAATAAATCCAAAGTATCGACAATCTTCCGAAGCATGACGATTGTCTCCCATTCCCCAAAAGTAATCCTGTTGGAATGTATATTCAGTTGCAGGTTGACCATTGATGGTGAACAATCCATTATTTTCTATTAATGTGTTTTTTTCATACACATTGATGATTCGACGGTAAAGTGCTATAGTTTGTTTATTCAAAGAGATAGTTGCACCTTTTTTTGGAATGGTCAAAGGGCCAAAATTATCAACCGTCCAATCTCCATAGTATCGTGCATCGTGAGGGAAAATTCTTGCTTTGGCCATAATAGGATTAGGCTTATTTTCTACCACAGTAATCACTGCATTTGGATACCAATTTTGGATTTCGCTTTTTTGACTTTGGCTAAGATGCATCTTAAATCCAGCCCTATCTGTTCCAGGGGAAATATCTCCAACTGCAGGTGCAGTAGTTACTCCAATCCCTTCTAGTTTCTCAAGAAACTTGTCTTGATCTCCCTTACTTTCTATTTGGATTCCTTCAACAGTATATTGAAATTGGACATTTTTCGAGTTTTGGAGAGGCTTTCCATTGATGAACACTTGGCGATCTTTTATTTCCATAACATCGCCAGGGATACCAATACATCTTTTGATGTAATGATCTCTTTTGTCGATTGGTCTTAGACGTAGATTCCTCTTTTTTGCATATTTAGCTACTTCTGGATTTCGTCTTACATCTTCTGCTGTCCAAACTTGTCTTCTTGAATTTGGGTTGGTGGTGAAATAAACACTATCGCCTTCAGGATAATTGAAAACAATAGGGTCATTATTGTTTATCTTTGCTATTGCTGGTAATCTGTGATAGCCTAAACTTGGTGTTTTTAAATATGATTCAGAATTTAAATAAGGAATTGTGTTATGTAAAAGTGGGATCATAGCTATCGTCATTGGTGTTCGAATTCCATAATGAGCTTTACTTACAAACATAAAATCGCCAACCAAAAGTGATCCTTCCATTGAGGGAGTTGGTATTACATATGCTTCAATTAAGAACATCCGAATAAATGCAGCAGCAAAAACAGCAAAAACAATCGCTTCTGCCCATTCTCTGATGGGGCCTTTTTGATATGGATTATTAGTACGAAGTCTTTTTAGTTTAACATTATTGTTAGATTCTATGGCAGTTTGGATTTCAGCGAAATATTTCTTCTCCGATTCCAAAATTTGACCTTCATATTTTGATTTGGGGTCACTTCCGATTTTCCAAAATATATAAGGTGCAAAAATTACCGCCAAGGCTGATGAACCGAAATCATGTTTTCCAAATGATCGAACCATGTCAACACAAAGTCCAGCCCAAATAAAAAAATTGACAATTGGAAATAACATCCACAATGCATGGGAAGGCTTTTGCCCAACAATTTTGCACCATACGATGAAGTTGGTTCCAGGAATCCATGCTTTTTTAGCTTCAACACCTGCTTTTTCAAATAACTTTTGCAAAGTGAAACAAGTCAATAAATAACTAATTAGGAAAAAAAGTAAAATGCTCAAAGTTCTTTCTGTTTGGTTTTTAAAATAAAGTTCTTTAGAAAAACGAAAAATAGAGGTTGATGTTCCACGTTTTCATTCTTAGACACCGCAAAGATAATTTAAAATGTGAATTAGAAAATGTTATGGATTCCTTAATATGGATGAGTGTTTAGTTTTTTTCGACAAAGGAAAAGTAGAAGCGGTTTAAGTTTAATTGGAAAGGTGAAATTTAGTCGAAGAATAATTGCTAACAAATATAAACATTATGGCCATTCGCAGATATTTTTTTTATTGTTTAACCTTTTTAGTTCCAATGATTTTCCTAGATTTTTGAATGATTGCTTCTGCTTTATCGTATCCCTGAACAATCAAATAAAGATCATCTCCCTTTTTTAGGAATACTGTTGGAAAGCTCCGAACTCCAATATTTTGAGAATAAGTAAAATCCTTTTTTACCCTTTCTTTTAATTCATCGGAATTAAATCTCTGGGCGAAATCTATTTTATTGTATCCATATTCCTGCGCCAATTCAGCATATGTTTCTGGAAGGTTAGTATTCTTGTTTTTTAAGTAAAATTGATTTTGAATTTTTTTAAAGAAATCAAATTCTGATTCTGGCTTTAGTTCTCTCATCAAAACCACCGCTCTACAAGCAGGCTCGGTATCATAAACAAATTTTTTGTCTTTAAGAATTTCATAACTAAATGGTTGACCAGTTTGCTTACTAACTTCTTCCCAATGGTTTTTTAAAAAGCCGCTAAGGTCTATCATCGTCTCTGTGTTATATGGACGCAGTCCTCCCATAATTAGTTGAAAATCAATTTCTTCGCCAAGTGAATCTATAGCTTCTGATATTTCAGGTGAAAATCCATAACACCATGAGCACATTGGATCACCAAAGTAAATCAATTTAGGTTTTGATTGAGCCATAATTTTATTTTGAAAAATTAGGAGAATTAAGAGTAAGGTAAGAGGTTTTTTAATCAATAGATTCCACATAGCCCATAATTTTTAGAATAGTACCTTTTCTTTGATTACTAAAATAAACTTTTATTTTCTTTTTAAAATATCCAGTTTTTTTTGCGTCAAAAATTACTTTGATTTGGCTAGTGGAATCTGGAGGTATTGGATCCCAAGACCAATCAGGTGTAGTACAACCGCAAGTTGTTCGGACATTATCAATAAGTATAGGGTCACTACTTGTATTTTTAAATTCGAAATGGAATTCTGCAGGTTCTTGGTGGATAATATCTCCAAAATCATGCTCAATTGGAGTAATCCATTCGATACTATCTTCTCCATGGAAAAGGAGAGGCAGTGAAAAAAAAAGTATAATATATTTCATAGAAATTGATTCAATTTGATTAATATACAAAACGTTCAAAATACGCCCCATGTT
Source organism: Saprospiraceae bacterium (assembly GCA_029251525.1). GTDB lineage: Bacteria > Bacteroidota > Bacteroidia > Chitinophagales > Saprospiraceae > CAJQQY01. Next base: position 313,560 of record JAQXDE010000055.1, read on the forward strand.
ATCGAAAAGCTAAATGAAATAAATTCTAGTTATTAAAAGAGGAAAATAAAATTCATTTTTTCATCTAAAATGCTTTCATTAGTTAATGAAAAAACAATTTGTACTATAAATTTGGTCCAATTAGTGACCAAATTTAATAGGTACGAAAATTAAAAAAAAGAAAAGGCCGTAAGGTATTTAAATCATAAAATGTTGAGAACAAAAGAAAATGAATTAAAAAAAAATCTTTAAAAAGATACGAATATATGTAGCTTTTTTTTAGTTTATCGCTTTCGTTTATTTTTACTTAAATTTAATTCCGAAGAAAGACCTAAATATAACTCCCACTAAAATGAGAAAAACGATACAGGATCAACTTTTTGAAGACGTACTTGCCAAATTTCCGAAAAAATCAATTGCCGTAGAGGAACTCACTGAGCTATTTGGTGTTGGAAAGGATGCTGTATACCGTCGCTTAAGAGGGGATACTTTATTGGCTCCTGAGGAATTAGCTGCTCTTGCACAAAAATTTAACTTGTCTCTAGATTCCTACGTTTTTGAAGATGCGAACACTGTTTTTTGTAGTTTTAATCCTTTTACTAAAGAAATAAAAAATGTTTCTGATTACTTGGAAGGTATTCATAAGTTAATGGGTAAAGTGCAACACTTACCTAATACGAGTATGCATTATGCGACTTCGGATGTTCCGTTGTTCGTCTATTTTTATTTCCCTGAAATATTACAATTCAAAATTTATATTTGGGGGCGAGCGGTTTGGATGTTTGACTATTTGGATGATATGAAATTTAACTTCAATGTAATCGGGCCACATGGAATGGAGATGGCTCAAGATATGTTGAAATATTACGTAAAACTTCCCAGTACAGAATTGTGGAGTACTGACATTTTAGATAACACATTAAATCAAATTGAGTATCATGTGAATAGTGGTCATTTTTCTAATTTAGAGGATGCTATGATACTTTGTCAAAGATTGAACGAGTTGGCGGATCATATGGAGACAACAGCGAAGTTAGGGTATAAATTTTTGCCAAGTCAATCGCAAGAAATAAAAGGTGGGGAAATCAAATTATATCATAATGAGATGGTTTACTCCAACAATACCATTCTCTTTGATACCGTTGCTGGCAAAGCGGTCTATTCGAGTTATACCAATCCTAATTTTTTAAAAATCAACGATCAGCGTATGTGTGATTTTACTCATTCGTTTTTTGAAAAGATCAGGTCAAAGTCTATTTTAATGAGTGTGCAAGGGGAGAAACAACGATCTTGGTACTTTAATCGAATGAGGAGAAAAATAGAATTGACTCGAACGCGGATTACTTTGCAAATGGAAACGTTCTAATTTTTTTAATTTCTACTCAGCTTCTATCAAAAAAAACTTTGTGTAACTCTACGTCAAACTTTTTTGAACTTTTTGGCAAAAAAATAAAACTCTATCTTTACTTTTATTTAATGTAATCGTCGACTTTGAAAAAAATAATTGTACTATTTTTTGTTACATCTATGGGCGCTAATTATCTTTTTTCACAGGAAGGAGGTTGGATAATTAAGACGATTGAATTTAGAGGTCTAAAAAAAACAAAAGAGAATTATTTACGCCAATTTCTAAAAAATCGAGAAGGGGAGGAGTTCGTAATAGCTCATTTAGAAAGTGATATCCAACAGCTTTGGAATGTAGGGACCAATCAAAAAGTAACTACTCATGTTGATTCACTTGCCAATCAAAAAGTAAAAATCACTTTTCAACTGCAGGAGAAAAACACACTTTTACCCATCTTAAACTTTGGAGGGATCAAAAATAACGTTTGGTTCCAAGCAGGATTTATAGATTTTAATTGGTTGGGTAGAGGTCATCAATTTTTGGCTTTTTATCAAAATATAGATAGTCGATATGGTGGTCAAATTTATTATCGAATTCCTTTTTTGAATCAACGGTGGGGATTAGCTCTTAATTTGTTGCAATGGCGATCAAGAGAACCCTTATATTTTTCAGAAGGTGTAGTAGATTATGATTATGATAATTTAAACTTTGGAGCAACTGTTATTCACCATTTCGGATTTAGAAGACAACTAGAGTTGGGAGGTAGTTTTTTTCGAGAGACATATGAAAAAAGTGAATCTCAAATTTTGGATAATCCTCCTGGGCCGAATGATTTAGTACAATCAAAACTTTCCTCTAAAGTGGAATATATTCATAATTATTTAGACTATTACGATTTCTATTTAAGTGGTTGGGCTGCTCGTGGAATTTGGCAAACGGTTTTCAATTTTGATGAAACTTCGTTTTTTAATAGTTTGATTTTGGAGGGAAAAAAATTCCTGCGTCTTGGAAAGAAAGGAAATTTGGCGATCCGAACTCGTTTTGGAATTTCTACCAATAATAATTCTCCTTTTGCGCCTTTTGTGGTGGATAGCAGAGTGAACTTAAGAGGTTCAGGAAATCGAATTGAGCGTGGGACAGCACAAGCTATTTTAAATATAGAGTATAGACATACTTTTTTAAATTTAAGTAATTGGGCGATACAAGGAGTCATTTTTACTGATTTGGGGAATTGGCGAACACCAGGTGGACAGTTGGATGAATTGGTGAGTAAAGGCGAATTACGACAATTTGTAGGAGGTGGTTTTCGAGTGCTTTATAAACGGATTTATGATGCTGTATGGCGTGTGGATTATGGGGTAGACGTTTTTAATAAAAACCAGCGAGGGTTTGTGTTGGGGATTGGGCAGTATTTTTAATTTTAGCTACAGACGAACCCAGACTAAGTTGAATTGAACTCCAATATTAGGTTTCTATCAGTTTAGTCTGGGTTCGTCTGTAGCTAGAGCTAAAAATTATACTTAACCCCAATATTCCCCCCTAACAACAGATACTTCTGTGATAATCCATAATCATCACTAGCGAAATCATTTCTAAAATATCTTAAAAAAGGAGACAAATTTAATTCCCAATGCTTGGTTAGTTTTCTTTTAAAGTTAAACCCCAATTGATAACTTAATCCAATGTTTGATTTGAAAATTTCAACACCATCTCCATTCGACAAGTCGATATCACTTGAATTAGAACTTGGAATAGTTCCCTCAGTTTTCAATAATAAATTTGCAAAAATCCCAGCTTGTATTCCCGCCTGCCATTTTTTTCCGATAAAGTGATTGTAGCCAATTAAAAGAGGAATATCAACCAATAGATATCTATTGAAAATTTTCTTTCGGTATTCAGTTGTTTTGGTTTTAGTAATCCACCCCATAATTTCAACTGGTTCATCCCTAAGTCCATAACTTAAATATTCTACGCCAAAAAAGTCAGTCTTCAATTCCTTAGTTGAATAATATTTATATCGTTCAGCAATAGAAGTAAGTTGTAATCCAGTCGTGATTTCTAAATTATAATTTTCTTTATTTAAAATCTTGTACGAAAAATTAAAGCCAACTTGAGATGTCTCCAAAGGCGTTTCTAAAGTCTCTCGAATTTGGAGCAAAGTATTTGAATTTTCATTTTTTTCTTCCAAGGTTCTATTTGTATGATTTGCTCCTACATAAATTCCAATGGAAAATTGATTTCTACTATTCTTAAGAAGTGATGTTTCAATGGTTGATTCCCAAAACTTCTCTTCATTTTCTAAGGAGACCTTTTCAGAAGGAAAATCTAAAAAGGAAATCAAAGAGGAAATGTCTAGAATATTTTCTTTTACTCGGATTGCATCTTTTAAAGAATGAGAACCACGGAGAATTAATTCCTCATCTGTAGAAATAGCAGAAACGCTTGCCGAGGTACTTTTAATTGACCTATTATCATTTGAAACAACATTTGAGATTGGCAATTGAGGCGGTTTTACACTTGATTGAGTTAATTTCGACTGATTCTTATTTTTAGAAAAATTAGATCTTGTAGTATTACTGTTTGGTGAAATACTTCTGTTTTGTAAATCATTCCCATTAGTAGACTCAGTTGTTTCATTTAAGTTTGCCTTGGTTTCCTTTTTGCCATGTTTTGTCTTAGTTGTAATATTTTGCTTGTCAGTATTTTGAACTATTATTTCTTTTTGGGTAAACTGATCTCCTAACAACCAAACACCAACTGATAACAATAAAACACCTGTTCCCCACCAGAAGAAAACTCTTCTACGTTTTTTCTTTTTCTCAATATTTATTTCATCGACTTGAGGTTCGATAGCAGTCCAGATACTTTCGATATCGATCTCATTATTTTGCCCTTCAGCATCTTTACTTAGCCTGTTATGAAACTTTTCCCAATTCATGCGGATCTATATTTAGTAATATTAATTGATTCTAATTTTTTTTTGAGCAATCGTTTTGCTCTTGTTAATTGTGATCTTGAAGAGCTTTCGGTGATGCCTAAAAGTTCTCCAATTTCATTATGATTATATCCTTCCATCACATTCAAATTAAAAACGGTACGATATCCAATCGGCAATTCTGCCACCATTATTTTTATTTCTTCAATTCCTAGTTTATTAAAAATTGCAGGGTCAACGGAGTCGTTTACTTCCAAATTTGTCAATGAAGTTTCTTTTTTAAAATGACTTTTTCCTATCCATTGCAAAGCACATCTAACGGTAATCTTTCGTATCCATCCTTCGAACGAACCCGTATTTTTAAACTTATCAATGTATCTAAAAATCAGAATAAAAGATTCTTGCACTACATCTTTTGCCGAAGCCTGATCTGAAACATATCGACGACTTACCTTCATCAACATGCCAGAGTACCGTCTTACCAATTTGTATTGGCTTGACTTTATACCCTTCTGGCAATCGTTGATTAATTGTTTTTCAGAGATCAAATTTTCGTTTTTTACATCGTACGATTTAAACTAATTATGAGTAGGTTTAAATGGTATATAGGTTTTTACAAAAAAGAGTTTTTCTTTGTAAAAGATGTGGTCGGAGATTAATTTTTCCGACCATATCTTTTTCAGGTTTACATCTTTTATTTTTGTTTTACAAGTTGATATTAAAGTCACCTTGAATTTGAACTTGTATGCCAGTATTAACATTTATTGCTGGTCCGCCAAAGGTTCCAATTAATTTGGAGTCATATTCAGTTACATTAAAGGAAGTAAAACTTAATGCTCCATTAGGGTTTACAGGTGTTAAGGTTATTCCTTGGGTTTGATCACTAATCCATTCAACAAAGTTAGCATCACTATAGTCCCCTATGGTGGTTCCATTAAAAAAGATAATTGCTGTAGAATTGGGTACGCCAGCATCCATAAATGTAAAATCACCATCATTATGAACTGTAGCATTTACAAATACTAAACTGGTATCTGAGTTATATATTATTCTAATATAATTTTGTATTCCACCATTGTTACAAACCTGGACATCTCCTAAGTCACTTATTTGATTGAATGAAGCTGTAGAGATTGCGCTTGTTTCCAAATTATCTAGGTTTACTCCATAGACTTCAATTTCTGAAACATTGTTACAAGCAGTTAGAAAAATTTCAAATTCTCCACTTTCGATATAAAAGTAACTTTGATAACCACTCATAGTGACGATTACCATTCCATTCTCAATCAGATTATTATCGCAATCCCGAAGGGTTCCTTTAATAATTGTATTGTTCGCATTTATACTAGAAATAGCAATTGTTCCTATGGAAGTAGTAATAGTAAATGGTCCAAAATCTTGACTGGAAATTAAATTATCACAATTATCATAAAGGTTAAATGTCAATATTTCATTAGCAGGAAACTTACCATAGAAAGTTCCTGTATTAGTAGTGTAACCCGTGCCAACAGATCCATTTCCTAATTCGACTTCTACAAGAAAACCTCCTAACGGATTACCATCTGTATCGGTAAAAGTTCCATCAACTTGAACTATTGGAAATGGATAATCACAGTTCCAAAATGAGAAATGTTCTACTTTTCCGACATAGGTATTGTTTTGCAACGTAGCAACAGATTCTTCTTGCCACAATCCATATTCGTCGTTAAAAGACCAAAGCGGAATCTCATCAGGAGCGATTGAAAGTAGTTCATCGGAAACTGGCATTGTAATCGTTGCTGAATTTCCATCTGCGATATTTAGCCTTTCACCATTAGGCGATTCCAATTCAACAGCAATCATTCCGAAGGTTTGCAAGGCAACTTCTTCGCTTAAGATATTTACACCTTGTAAATTACCAGGCATCTTGTCCAATGTTTCTTTTGCCAAAGGATCAAGCCAATGACTTGCAATCATAACAGTACCTTCATAAATATTCCCGTTAGCATCTTTTATACTATTAGGTTTAAATTCAACACTTGCACCTCCTTCTATTAAAACGGTTGCACCCTCTAGAGCAGAGAATTCATTGTCGAATTCTTTTTTTATCATTTGGATTTTTATGCGACTAGTTTTTCCTTCCTGAGGAAAAAACCGACGACTTCCTGGGAAGTGAGTAGCATTTTGAAAAGCCTCCACATGTTGACCAAGAGAATTCATTGTTACATCGTTAATAGTAAAATGTCCAAATACGTTCGTAAAATAATTTTCACCATTCATTTTGATTTTTACATCGGACATTGGTTGATTGTTTTCATCTACAACTTGACCAATGAGGTCTCCGGTAATATTATTTACACTAGGTGTGTATGTAAGAATTATGGGAGGATCAGTTGTTTCATTTTCAGTAACATGGTTAATGTCTTTTCGACAAGATGAGGTTAAGATCAATAACAAAAATCCAATTATATTTAATTTATTCATTATTCTTTTTTTCTAATTTTTTCTAATTAATATTAATTTAATAGACTTGTATTTTGCGCAAATCAAGTATGGAATAATACCTCATTCTTTAAATATAAAAATGTTGTATTTCGTTCTTCTAACCTATAAATCAGCAAAAGGATAATTTCGCTGCACGGGGTTTCAGTATTTTTGAAGTAAAAATTTTAATTTCAGAGAAAACTAGTTACTCTAATCAATAAAATATTGGTAATCAAGTTTTTACAATAACAACAAAACTTTAAAACTATGTTTTTAAAACTTTTAAAATATGGCTTACTAGCCTTGTTTGTCACTTTGCTTTTTATTTTTTTAATTGACCTTTGGGTGCAAACATCTACAAGTGAACAGATTTTTACTTCTGTCGAAGAAATGCCTAAAAACAAAGTTGGACTCCTATTAGGTACTAGGAAAATGCTAAGAAGTGGCTACATTAATTTATATTATTCCCACCGAATCGATGCTGCAGAACAATTGTTTAAATCTGGGAAAATCGAATTCATTCTCATTAGTGGGGATAACAGTCGCGAAGAATATGACGAACCTACCGACATGAAAAATGACCTCGTTGAAAGAGGTGTTCCTGAAAATAAAATCTATTTGGACTACGCAGGCTTTCGAACTTTAGATTCTGTAATTCGAGCTAATGCGATTTTTGGACAGGAAAAATTCACGGTTATCAGCCAACCTTTTCACAATGAACGCGCGATTTTTATTTCTGAGAAAAAAGGATTGAAACCTATTGGCTTCAACGCAAAAGATGTAAGTAATCGATATGGCTGGAAAGTGCAAGTGAGAGAAAAATTAGCAAGGGTGAAAATGTTATTGGACATCATAATTGGAAAACAACCAAAATTCTATGGAGAAAAAATTGAGATTACATAAAAGGATTCCAATTTTACCTGTAAATTTACCTATAATTTAAATAGCTTAAATTATAATCTCCATAAAATTATCCTTTGAATCGAGTTTTTCACTTTCATAATATCCATCACCTTTTGTTCTAGGTTAGCCCTGAGTTTCAAGATTATCTTTGTGTAATTATTCTGTCAATGCATTTACTTTTTCTTTTGAACCAACGCTTACTTTCAAGTGAATAATCCCCAAATATTCATTGGTTTTATCGTTGTTATTTATTGATTTATCAGGTCGATGCATTAATTCGAATCTACAATCTCTTTTAAAATCAAGAAAATAGGCGGTGAAATTTTTAGATGAGTTATGATGTTTCTTACAAGAAGTGGTATTGAAATATTTTATTGTAAAATTCTTTCATTTGCTCAAAATCATTAATTCAGATTGTTAAATTTTTAAAATAAGTTTTTTAATATTTATGTGAGTTGATCTTTATTCTCCCCAATATCACAAATATCAATGGCATTATTTATTAAGTAAAAATCCTGTATACTTTTTGTGGTATTAGGCTCTTTTTTGTTTTTTGTAAAAAAAAGAAATAAAAAAACGTCACACACTAAATAACTTAACATATTTCTTTCTTTCTTAACCATCAATTTTCATACCTTTGCAAATTACCCAAAATACAAGAAAAATAGAGGCATTTTATGGTTGTAACGGAAGTAATGAAGCAATTTAAAAAGGATTATAAAGATTTAAATGAAGCTCAAAAAAATGTGCTAAAAATCCTTTCGATTGCTTATGAATATTTGAAAATTGAGGAGCTCCGAACTTGCCTCAACCATTGTCGCATTACAGATGCACATGGTAATTATTTTAAAAACGAAGAAGTTTTACTGCGGTTTTTGGAATTGATGGAGGGCAAAGGGTTCGTGTATATTTTTGAGGATGAAGATGGCGAAACTCAGGTAGAATGCACTCGTTCGATGATTGAAGGGGTAATGCGATTTGCGGTAATCGATCATTCGTTTGATTTTTATGTGAAAAATATCAAAGATCTTTTTCCTTTTCGAGGATGGTATGGTCAATTGAAGGGATTTCACCGCTCGGTTAGGGAGATGAGAGTTGCACTATACCAAGGTCGTTGGGAAACCTTCAATTCCGTTTATACTTACGCAACTAATCACCACAAAGAACAGCTTGTAGATTTTGATTTGTTTCATCAGCTATTTGATGATCCATTTGATCAAAGATGGTTGAGTACTTTTCATTTAAGTATTCAGGTGGAAGTTGTAAAAGTATTGTTATACGATGCTTTGAAGAAATTGGAACCTATTGATGCTTACATAGATTTTCTTAAAGTTCATCCAAATCTTAAAGATCAAGAGGACGACATAAATCCATACTTAGATTTGTTGGTTACCGGACTATTGTTTCAGGGGAAGATTGAGGAAGCAAAGTCATATGTTAAAATTAAGGACTTGGAAATGTCTTTTTTGATGAGACAAGGCTGGATTGATTTTTTAAGAAAAAGAAATAATGAAAGTCTTTTTAATTATGCGCGCGCGCTAAAGATTTATCGAAAATCTTGGGCACATCGTGAATCTTATTTCCAAGATATCAGTGGTGTTTTTCACCTTCTTGCTTTGCTTAAGAAACAAGATCCCACAAGTTTAACCCATATTGAAGAATGTGCTTTTCAAACTCGAAAAAGTAAATTCAAGGTTCCTTTTCAATGTCTTCAATCTGCAGCTTCTTACCTACAAGGCGAATTGCGTCAGGCTAATTCTTTGCTTAACAATGTAAAGATCACCTCTACCCTTAGTTTGTTTTTTTATGTTTTAGTTAGCCGATGGAATCAAAAAAATATAGAAGAAAAATGGATTGAGCAATTAGAAAGTGCACTTATACCCGCTAAGAGAAATGGCTTCCTTTGGTTTGAATTTCAAATTGCTGGGTTACTTGCAGAGCTGGAATTAAGTGAAGAAAAAACACGGAAATATACTCAGCTCACCAAACACTTAGGAGAGCAGACTGGAATGGAATCAATCTTTTCTTTGGTTAAAGTAACTGAACGTTGGGAGCACTCGCTTGACCTGTTAAGCTCGATGGGATTAGAAGAACATTCTTCTAGGAGTTCTCGCGGGAAAAAGTCAAGAGTTGCTTGGTTTGTAGATTTTGATCGAAAAGAAATTCAACCTAAGTTACAAGTTATTGGAAATGATGGAATGTGGAGTAAAGGAAGGAATATTAGCTTGAAAAAAATTTCTATGTTAGATGTAGATGGTTTAACAAACGACGATCATCGAGTGGTCAAAGCTATCAAATCATTTCAATATGGGTACAATGCTACAGCTAATTACGAAATAGATTTTGATGAAGCAATCAAAGAATTAGTAGGACATCCTTATTTGTTTTTGAAAGATTCCCCAGGGGTAATAGTGGAACTTTTGGAGAAAGAACCAGAGCTCTCTGTAGAACCAACTAAGGATGGTTTTGAAATGAGGTTTATGCATGATTTTGATACAAAAGGTACAGTTATCGTTAAAGAAACGCCTACCCGTTATATCATCATGAATGTCGAAGAGCGTCATATTAAAATACAAAAAGCACTCGGTGGTGGTGCATTAAAAATACCAGAACAAGCAAAAGGACAATTGCTCAATGCAATCGGTCATGTATCGAAAACGGTAACGGTTCAGTCAGGTTTGGACGAGCATTTGGAAGGTGTGCCGACCGTCGAGAGTGACGCATCGATTCATATTCATATGTTGCCTAGTGGGAATGGTTTTAAAATGGAATTTTTTGTCAAACCTTTCAAAGATAAACCACCTTATTTTAAACCAGGGGAAGGGCGGAAAAATGTAATTGCAGAGGTAGAAGGCGAACGAGTTTTGGCGAGAAGAAATATCGATTTGGAAGCAACTAATGCTCAAGCAATTGAAGATGCTTGTCCTGCATTTGAGTTAGTTCCCTCTCATAATCGAGAATGGTTATTTCCAGATGCACCAAGTTGTTTACAAGTTTTAATGGAAATCGAACCTTTGCGGGCAGAAGGAAAATTAATATTGGAACATCCCAAAGGTGAGCAACTTCGACTCACAGGAACAATTGGTTTTGATCAAGTTTCTATGCGAATTCAGCGAGACAATGATTGGTTTGGATTAACTGGAAAAGTAAAAGTGAATGACGATTTGGTCATTGATTTTAAAGAGTTGTTGGACAAAGTAGAAGGATCGAATTCGCAATTTATTGAAGTAGGGGAGGGTGAATTTATTGCCTTGACAGAGGCGTTGCGTAATCAGATTACTAATGTAAATGCTTTGATAAATGAAACGGATGGCGAGTTGAATTTTCATCCGTTAGCCGCGCCAATGATGGAAGAGTTTGCAGGCCATATTCAAGAGTTAGAAGTGGATGCTAATTGGAAAATGCACTTGCAGAAATTAGATTCCATTCAAGATTTTTCAGCAACTGTTCCAGCGGACTATAAAGCAACCTTGCGGACCTATCAAGAAGAAGGGTTTCAATGGTTGTCGCGTTTGGCTTTTTGGGGAGTGGGAGCATGTTTAGCTGATGATATGGGATTAGGAAAAACGATTCAAGCTTTGGCTGTTTTAGTTGATCGAGCCAAAGAAGGCCCAGCAATGGTGATTGCGCCAGCCTCTGTTTGTCGAAATTGGTTACGAGAAACGGAGAAATTCGCTCCAACCTTAAACCCCATTTTGTTTGGGCAAGGAAACCGAGAAAGGATTGTTAATAATCTTGGGCCACAAGACTTCTTAATCGTAAGTTATGGATTATTGCCGCAGGAATCTGAATTATTAGTTTCTAAACAATTTAATACTGTCGTGCTTGATGAAGCCCAAGCAATTAAAAATAGAGCAACCAAACGTTCCCGCGCAGCAATGCAACTAAAAGCTAATTTTAAAATATTAACGACAGGGACACCAGTTGAAAATCACTTGGGTGAATTATGGAATTTATTTAATTTTTTAAATCCAGGTTTGCTTGGTGGGCTTCGAAGTTTTCAGGAAAGGTTTGCAATGCCAATCGAGAAAATGCAAGATAAAGAACGTCGAGATCAGTTACGCCGATTAATTCAACCATTTATTTTGCGACGTCGAAAAGACGATGTATTGAAGGAATTACCAAGTAAAACAGAAATCACCTTGACCGTAGAGTTATCAGAACGTGAGCGAGCATTTTATGAGGCGTTACGTCAGCAAGCAGTTGAAAACATTCAAGATTCGAGTGAAGAAAAAGGAAGTTCGAATATGCAGATTTTGGCAGAAATTATGCGCTTAAGACAAGCTGCTTGTAATCCCAAAATGGTAATTCCAACTTCTGAAATTAAAAGTTCTAAATTACAATTATTTGACGAGACGGTGACTGAACTTTTACAAGGCGGACATAAAGCGTTGGTATTTAGTCAGTTTGTTAAACACTTGAATCTAGTGCGAGAACTACTTGATCGCAAAGGAGTTAACTATAAATATCTTGATGGTAGTACACCTCTCAAAAAGAGAGAGGAAGCTATAAATGCATTTCAATCAGGAGATGGAGATTTATTTTTAATTAGTTTGAAAGCAGGTGGAGTAGGGCTTAATTTGACAGCAGCTGATTATGTTTTACATCTTGATCCTTGGTGGAATCCTGCTGTTGAAGATCAAGCTTCTGATCGAGCACACAGAATTGGACAGACTCGTCCGGTAACGATTTTGAGATTAGTTGCTGCGGATACGATTGAGGAAAAGATTGTGAAGTTACACGGATTAAAAAGAGACTTGGCAGATAGTTTATTAGAAGGGACTGATTCTACTGGAAGGATGTCTGCTCAACAGTTGTTGGAATTGATTAAGGAAGTATAATTTATTAACAAATGTTTGGATATCATTTTGTCAGAATTTTGTTGCCTTCCGAGTACTGAATTTCTACAGGTATTACTAACCTGTTTTAGTTCTCATTATTTATCTGAGCAAAATCGCTGATTTGTTTTTTTAAGAATAGGGATAGATAATCTATATCAAATCTGTTGGTAAATATCACCAATAAATATTGCCTCTTTTCTATAGATAAATTTTTAACCAAAGAAATTAAAGGTGAACAGTTGCCTGGTTTTTTAGGAATTCTAACAGTCAATAAAAATTAACTCTAAACTGTTAAGCATAAACCATTATAAATTTATACATTAGAGGAAATTTACATATTTACAATATTAAAGGACCATGGAAACCGCCACATTTGCAAATATTCATTGGCACGATGAACGATTTAAATATGATTGTGAAGCTCGCAATCAAGCTGTAGAACAGGCATGCTTAAGTCATTTTGATGGAAAAAACGGGATAACAATTGTAGACTTGGGATCAGGTACTGGGTCTAATTGTTTATACTTTTTTGAAAAATTTCCCTTTCACCAAAATTGGATTTTCATAGAAAAAGAGGAAAAGGTTTCAAAATATGCATTAAATAGACTAAGCATTGAAGCTGATAAAAAAGGTTACGAAGTAATTCATGGAACCAATCAATTAGAATTAAAAAAAGAAAGTAAAAGTATTAAGATTAAATATTTAACCGATTCATTTCTAAATCTAGTAGACCTAGTTAATTTAGATGAAGTGGATTTAGTTATGGCTAGTGCAGTCTTTGATTTAATATCTTTTTCTCAATTTGTAGATTTTGGAAGTGTATTATTAGAGAAAAGATTACCTCTTTTCACTACCTTGAACTATGCTGAAATGAATTTTAATTCTGACTCTCCTTCAGATGTAGTTTTTATTGAAAAATATGAGAGCTTTATGAATCGGCCGCAAGAGTTTGGTAAAGCAATGGGAAAAAAATGTCCTCGAATCTTGGTTGATTTTTTCCAAAAGCAAGAGGCAAAGATTAAATATGGTCCAAGTATTTGGAAGCTAGAAGGCGAATCCGCGCAAGTAATGAATCATCACTTATTAAATTTTATGGAGTCGGCTAGTAGGCACATTATGGAAAATGAAGACGAAAAACTATTTAAAGATTGGATTACTTCAAAGAGAGAGGCTGTGGAAGAAGGTGTATTGAACACATATGTGCAATATTATGATATGTTTATCTCTAACCAATAAGATCTAATTTTTCGTTTTAGTAATACCATCAAATGCCTAATTGTTTTTAAAAGATTACTTCAACCACACTATTGTTTTAAGCCCCTTTTTTGTTTATTAATGTATATTAAGATGTGTTTATAGTTCTTAAAAATACAGGGAAATAGTTATTTAAGCCTTTTTTTGTCACTTTTTCGATTTTTTCTCAACCTATCCTTTTGATACGTAAATGACACAAACCTTTCCGTTTAAAAACATTTTAAATTTTATCTTTGTATCAAATTAATAGCGAATCATCGCATAATTATTCAAATCAAAAAGAGATAATGAGATTTAGACTTTTTACAATTCCTATGTTGATTGGGATGTTTTTATTTTTAACCAGTCAAGTAGCGGGACAAACTGGAACAGTTCGTGGAAATATTTTTGATGAATTAGGTGAACCGATTATCTATGGAACAGTTCGATTGTCTGGGACAGATTTGGGAACTACCACTGATATTGATGGGTTCTTTGCATTAGGAAATGTACCTGTTGGAGACTATAGATTGGTGGTTACTTATATCGGGTATGATAGTTTAAGTGTACCAATAACAATTAAAAATAATTCGATTAATTATCAACGGTTAACTTTGGAAGAAGGTGGAGTTGCTTTGTCCGAGATTACCATTTCTGGTGAACGGGAAGAAGCAAGGACAGAAGTGAAAGTATCGGCTGTACGGATTTCGACTAGAGATATTAAAGCTCTTCCATCTACGGGAGGAGAGCCGGATATTGCACAATACCTTTCAGTACTACCTGGGGTAGTATTTTCTGGAGATCAAGGTGGGCAATTGTATATCCGGGGAGGATCGCCAATTCAAAATAAAATTCTTTTGGATGGATTAACCATATACAAACCATTTCACTCAATAGGGTTTTTCTCCGTTTTTGAGACTGAAGCAATTCGAAGTGTTGACGTATATACTGGTGGGTTCAATGCAGAATATGGTGGAAGAATTTCTGCCATTGTAGATATCAAAACTCGAGAGGGGAATAAGAAACGTTGGGGAGGAACTACATCAGCTAGTCCATTTATGGGGAAAGTATTATTGGAAGGTCCTTTGAAAAAAATAGATGAAGATACCGGAAATAGTATCTCTTTACTGCTTACAGCTAAGCATTCCTATCTTGATCAAACATCCTCGTCATTTTATGAATACGCGGTTCAAGATTCATCAGGTTCATTACCTTTTAGTTTTACCGATGTTTATGGGAAGATGTCATTTGTATTTGGAGGAGGAAGTAAAATGAACTTATTTGGATTTAATTTTACTGACAGAGTTGTCTACGATGGTTTAGCTACTTTAGATTGGAAAACAACTGGAGGTGGTGCTAATTTTAAGTTGGTTCCTCCATCCTCTAGTTTGATTATTGATGGTATTATTGGAGGCTCAAGGTATGACATTAGCTTAGTTGAGGACAATAGTATGGTTGAAGGTAGTGAAGTGCCTCGAAAAAGTAGTATCACCAGTTATACCGTTGGGTTTAATTTTACTTATTTTGGGAGAAATAATGAAGTCAAGTACGGGTTTAATTTCACGGGATTAAATACTGATTTTGAATTTACGAATTTGTTTGGTCGAAAGTTTAAGCAAGAAAGTTTCGTTTCAGAGGCTGCAGCTTTTATGAAATTCAAACAAATTTTTGGAAAACTAATTATTGAACCTAGTGTGCGCTTTCAATATTATATTGCAGACTTACCTGATTTAGAAATTGAACCTCGAATCGGTTTGAAATATAATGCAACTGACAATTTAAGATTTAAATTAGCAGCTGGATTATATTCTCAAAATTTGCTGACTTCGGTTAATGAAAAAGATATTGTCAATTTGTTTGTTGGTTTTTTAGCTGGCCCTGATGAAACTTTGTACGTTCCTGGTTCAACCACAGAAAAAACTGATCATCGTTTGCAAAAAGCAACTCATGCAGTTGTTGGTGTTGAAGTTGATGTTACTAAAAAAGTACAACTTAATGTCGAAGGGTATTTGAAAAAATACAACCAGCTTATTAATATAAATCGGAATAAGTTAAATGTTCTTGATCCTGATTATATTACAGAGTCAGGTGAGGCATATGGAATTGATTTTTTAGTAAAATATAATACGAAGAATTTATATCTCTACGGAACTTACTCGTTAGGATTTGTAAATCGAGATGATGGGGAGCAAGTTTATCCAACTATTTTTGATCGTCGTCATAATGTAAATATGTTAGCAACCTATAACTTTGGAGATGAGGGGAAATGGGAGGCAAGTGCTAGATGGAATATGGGATCAGGTTTTCCTTTTACTCAAACACAGGGGTTTTATGAAAATGAGCAATTTGACCAAGGAACTAGCACACAGTTTTTATCCAATAATCCTAGTTTGGGAATTATTTATTCTGACGATAGAAATGGCGGTCGGTTACCATATTTTCACCGAATGGATATATCTTTAAAAAGAACTTTTGAATTTTCAAAGTACACTAAACTACAAGCCATCGCTAGTGTGACTAATGCCTATAATCGAAATAATATCTTTTATGTAGATCGTGTGACTACAGAAAGAGTAGATCAATTGCCTATTTTACCTAGTATGAGTTTAATTTTTAGCTTTTAATCCGCTAAATAGTAAATTGGTTGATTATTTGATTAATCTATTAACTAAGTAATCAACTAATTTACTATCAATATAAAATCCATGCATATGAAAATCAAACTTTTACTCTTCCTCGCTTTCTTATTTTTCCAAAATATACATACTCAGGCACAA
The DNA here is from genome assembly GCA_029251525.1 of Saprospiraceae bacterium. GTDB lineage: Bacteria > Bacteroidota > Bacteroidia > Chitinophagales > Saprospiraceae > CAJQQY01. The sequence continues at coordinate 330,036 of JAQXDE010000055.1, forward strand.
AAAAATGAAATATTGCCCCGTGGTTTTTCCAAAAAAGAGTTGCTTGAAATGGCTGATAATCAATTTAGGAAACCTAATGGAACATTATTTTCTGACCCTCCTCCGGGCGAAGTTCGTACTATGGCGGAATGGGAAGAATTAGAAGCTTTGATTATTACCTGGTCAACAGGATCTAATGGTATTAAAAATATATTAGTTGAGATCGTGCGCCATGCAAAAGAAGAAGTTCAAGTCATCATTGTGTGTTCGAATTCAGCAGTTGTGATAAATCAATTGACTCCTGCAGGGGTAAATACTGACAACATTATTTTTGTAGAAACTCAATTTAATAGTATTTGGGTAAGGGACTATGGTCCAAATACTGTTTATCTAAATGATGTGGATGAGCAATATATGGTGGACTGGATTTATAATAGACCGCGACCATTAGATGATACCATCGTTCCTCCAGCCATTGCAAATATATTAGATATTGAAATTTTTCGGACGCTTAATACCCCAAATGACTTAGTGCATACAGGAGGAAATTTCATGAATGATGGAATGGGGACTGCTTTTTCTTCCAGGTTAATATTAGATGAAAATGGGCCTTTTAATCAATTTGGGACTAGTAATCACAGTGAAGCAGAAGTGAAAGATATCATGAATTTATTTATGGGGATTGATGAATATGTTTTAATGAATAATCTGCCATATGATCCTATTGATCATATTGACATGCATATGAAACTATTAGATGAGGAAACTTTACTTGTGGGTGAATATCCAGATGGAGTTGCAGATGGACCGCAAATAGAAGCAAATCTGCAATATGTTTTAAACAATTTTATGACGCCATATGGAAGACCTTATAATGTTATTCGGATTCCAATGCCACCTGAAAATGGAAACTATCCAGATAGTAGTCCACAAGGTGATTATCGAACCTATGCAAACGCAGTTTTTGTTAACAAAACAGTATTGTTGCCGATTTATGAAGAACAATACGATACTACAGCAATTAAAATTTGGGAAGATGCAATGCCTGGTTACAATATTCAAGGGATTGATTGTAATGATATTATTTATTTGAATGGAGCTATTCATTGCATTACTAAAGAGGTTGGAGTGAAAGAACCTTTATTAATAAATCATGCTAAAGTTCGTGGTGGATGTATAATGCAAGATCAACTGATAGAAGCTACGATTCAACACAAAACTGGAATTTCTGAAGCAACACTATTTTATTCAATGGATACTTCAGGAAGTTATCAAACTTTAGTAATGTCAAATACATCTGATGATACTTGGAGCGCATTGATTCCTGCAACTAATGAGGAGACTGAGATGTTTTACTATATCAAAGCAACATCAAATAACGGAAAACAAATAAATCGTCCCATGGTGGCACCTCAGGGTTACTTTCATTATAATGTAACTGATTGTACTGTGGCAACCAAGGACATTGAATTAGGCATAAATTTGAAGGATATATATCCAAATCCTGCATCAGCAATAACTGTTATCCCAGTTATAACTACTAAGAGTTTAGAAGTGAAAATAGAGGTAACTGATATCTTAGGACGTACAATGAAAACTATTTTTTCTGGAGAAATACCTATTGGTGAAAATAATTATTTCATCCATGCCAATGAATATGCAGCAGGTACTTATTTTGTGAATTTAAAAACGGAAGACAAGGTTTTTGTTCAGAAACTAATTGTTCATTAGGAGCTGTTTTGAGATTTTAATTAAAGAAAGCTGCTAACTTCATCGAGTTAGCAGTTTTCCTATCTTTAGAAAATGTATCATAAGTTGGTTCGTAAAATTGTACATTAATCCATTTCTTAACCAAGCATTAATCTTAAAATCAGATCAGTAGTTATTTCAAATAAAAAAATAAATTCATCAGAATTGATTTTTATTTTTTTGGCTAAATAAAATTCTGAGAATAGGAATTTAATTTAGTGTTTTATTTAAAAAATCGCATTTTGGGTATTTTTTTATTCCAAACCTAATTCTCTTCTGTATACTACATCTTCATTTCTATTCTTTGACCAATAATCGAGGAGTATAGATTTTTTTCTCGTTCCTTTGGTCGTCATAGTTTTAGGACTTGAACCAAATCCACTTTTATAAGTTTCTTCCCAAGATATTATTCTATGAGGAAATGCTTTTTCGAAAATTATTGATAATTTTCGATCAATGGTTTTATAAAATAAGTGGAAATGCATTTCTTTTCCTTTCTCTTTTATACTAGCCGTTGCTTTTTCGTTTTTAAAATCAATATGTTTTAAACGAGCATAAGTTGTGCTTGGAATTATATCAATATTTCCTTGAGGTAAACTATTTGGGTCAATTCTGATTTTTGACCATAATTCATCTTCTAATAATGTTTTTTCTAGTCTTGTTGTTTTATCACCTTCTGATTCGAAGTAGGAGAAAAGTTGAGATTCATAACTGTATCTACCCAAATTCAATTGCATAAAAGTGTGTCCACACCATTCTTGTGAGGAGTTCGTCACTTTTAATGTATTTGGATTTTTTGTCAAATCAACAGGAGTAAAGGAAGATAACATCATCGAGTACGGATAAATTCCTGTATTAAATTTTCGAGTCATATTTAATTTTAAAACTGGAATGATATCTTTTGGACTACGACCTGGATTATCAAGTTTGACATGATTCTTTTTTGAAAAATCTTCGCTTACAAAAACTAGAACGGCACTTCCCTCCCGATTTTCACCATAGCGAGCTTGTTGTAAATCGTAACTAGTAATTTCAGCTTTTCCCTGGTACCAATATTCATTAAATGGATCGGAGGATTTTTTTACTTGTATAGCCAACGGATTTTCTGAAAGAGTAGGAGAGGGATTCTTATTTCCACAACTCAATAAGAATAGAATGATACTAAATGATAATACTCTTTTTATTTGAACCATAATTTGAATTTTTAGTAATAAATGAGAAATAGTTGCCCAAACAATAGTTTTGTAACAGAAAAAAGATGATTCGGGTTTTAAAATAAAAAAGAGGTGATAGCAAATAATGCCATCCCCTCTTTTTTATTATTTATGAATAAGAGAAAGCTAGCGAATCAGCGTGACATCTGAAACATCAGATTTAGCATCTGGTGATTTAATAGTTTTAATTTCGCCATCAGGATATTTTAACTGAATGGTGTAAATATATACGTCAGCAGGAGCAGCTTCTCCATTAAAAGTTCCATCCCAACCTGTATCGGGAGTTTCATTATTATAAACTAAGTTTCCCCATCTATTCCAAATAGAAAATCGAATGACTTCAACAGGTCCAAGAGTTCCGGTCTGACCATTATAACCCTCATAGGTGAAATTAAAGAAATCATTTAACCCATCTCCATCTGGAGTAAATACATTAGGCACTAAATAATTAGGAATAGTTCCATCTACAGTAAAAGTGGCTAAACCTTCACACCCGAATTCATTAATGACGGTTACAGAAATTGAATTCGCGTCAGGATTTCCATCAGAAATTTCTAATATGGAAATGATTATTGGATTACCAGTTCCAGCAGGTTGTCCATTATAAGTCCAAATATACTGGTCACCAGGCGTTCCTCCATTGGAGATTACGGCAGTGAATTCAACATCAGTTCCAACTTGAATAGAATTAATACCAGTAATACTTACAACGGGAACGGATTCAACATTAATAATTGCTTCAGCATTAGCTGGACAATCTTGAATTGTTGCTGAAACATTAAGTACTCCAGAGTTTGAGGTAGTTAGGTTAACAGTACTCATTTCACTTGATCCGTTAATACTTCCTGCGTTGGTAGACCACATAAAATCATCTATTCCATTAAATTCCTCATTAGATATTTGGTCTCCTGCACAGACCGTGATTGTATCCCAGGCAAGGTCTAAGATTGGGTCTACAACATCTAAGGTAAGTATCTTCACATCAGTACAAGCTCGATTTGTAGTTGTTCTCGTATAGGTATTAGTTTCGGTCATTACCAGAACTAGATTTAAGTTTTCTAAATCGGAATCAATAGACGGATGTGAACCCCATTGATGCATAATGTCTGGAAAACTAGAAGGCTCATAAGTTGGTGTAACTATTGAAACTATATCTCCTGCACAGTAAATATCTTTAAATGGAATGGTTTCCACCGATAAGTCAGGCAATGAATCTACTCTAACTGTAATGGAATCAAGTACCGTACATGCTCCAACAACAAGTTGAGTAAAGTATGTCGTTGATATCAAAGGCATTACTGTAATTAATGTATCTGAAATTGGTGCTAGAGTAGGATCTATTGGATTAGATTGCCATTCAAAGCCAACTCCAGCCGTTGAAGTGTTAGCTGATAAGTCAACCGTCTCGCCTAAGCAGATCTCGATGTAGTCATCATTATTGATATTTGCGTTAGCAGGAATACCAGTCACATTGACAGTTGCAAGTTGTGTACAATAAGAATTAGCACTTGTTGCAACTACCGTATAAAATAAATTTCCAGCATTTGCTTGAACCGTTGGATTAGGTAAAGTATTATTATTCATATTTATATTTGGCGTCCATTCGTAGGTTGTGGTGGTTCCTGGAATAGGTGCAGCCAAATCAAAGAAATAACTTTCACATAAAGTTGTATCGGTGGTTGTTAAATTAGGAAAGTCAAAAGGATCAACATTAACGGTAATTTGATCTTCTACTAAACAACCAGCAACTTCGACTGAAGCAGTATAGGTTGTAGTTACAGGGGGAGTATCAGTAATAGTTTGAGCATTTGGGTCAGGAAGAGTAATACCTGGAGTCCAAATTAAGTTTTGATTATTGACATTATTAACCGCTTCCAGCATGACATCTGTTCCTTCACAAATATTAGTAACAGTAAGTGGGTTTATCGAAATCTGAGGGTCAACGATTTGAAGGAAAATAGAATCTGTATCAAAACAAGGTCCTACATTTCCTTCTACAAACACCATTACATCTGAAGTAGGAGTGGCAAAAGGATTTGGAGAAGTCGCATTGTCAACTACACTTACTGGTGTCCAGAAATAAGTTGTTGCCCCTTCTACATTCAATGAGAGTCCATTCCCTGCACAAACTAAAGCTGTATCTGCTCCAAGGTTAATGATAACTTCGGGTTCGTCAGTTAATTCGATTGTGATCTCAGCGAAGTTAATCGTACCACAACCAAAGTTATTTGAAAGAGTAATAATGATTGTTTCTGTTCCCTCCAATAAGTTATCAACTAAAGGAATCAATGGGTAATTTAAGATTGTTTGACCTGGGTTCAGTGTAACGGTATCAGGCATATTTAATATATAATCTACACCTAACGTTGCCGTTCCTCCAATTGAAACACCATACTGGGCAATGTCTTCTTGTGGATTATTTAGTGAAACAACTAACTCATCTGCAGTACCTGAACATCCCTCAATTAAGTAATCAATACCAGAGGCAAAATTGACAGAAAGTTGGGGTGTTCCACCTTTGATCTCAGAGACGAAAACACCTGAATCAAAAGATGAATCTCCTCTATCAGCGATGGCTAGTTTTAGATGATAAGTATTACATGGATCCACCGTTGCACTTGCAGTTAAACTTTTTTTAACTCCTAAATAATCAGAAGTCAACCCGCCATATACTACACTTTGTCCTAGCTCATTATTTCGATAATATTCCCAATTGTTTTCGAAATTCACACTATTGATTTCCACAAGTGTGTTGTTTCCATCAGGAAGTGTTGCAATATTTAATTGATTAGCAATATTTACATCACCATTAATTCCAGGGCCAGAAATTAAGAAAGCAAAAATATCATTGAAGGTGGAATTAACGAAGTTTGGATATTCCTCTGAACCAAAGACATATTCAAATGTGAGTTCGTCAGTAGCCGCAAAAACATCCATTTCTACCACACAAGCATCTTGTGAAGCTGCGCCACCCGATTGATTAGAAAAATAGTCTAAATCACTATCTCCAGGTGATCCATTGATAGAACTGGCAAAAAAGTTAGCTGGATTTGCCATTTCTGATACTTGACCTGAAGAAAGAACAAGTCCTTTTTCTAAACCTAAATCAGAATTATCTGCAACAAAAGTTCCATAAGCTCCATCAGGACAATTTATTAAAACATTAGAAATAACTGTTTGTGGTGAAGCTACTGCATCAATGATGTCTTGCTCTGTAGTTGTAGTTTCTATTTCAACCACATCTAGTGTTTCACATGGTTGAGCAGAACATTCCCAATTTGCAGCAAATCCTTCAAAAGTAGAAGTACCATCTGAAATAAATTCAACTGTTAAACAACCTGTGGCTTGTGTGGTAAAACAAACTCCACCATCACCTGTCATTCCATTGGCTCCAAAGCCCCCTATAGAGGCTATTTGCGTTCCTCCAACTCCATTTGTTCCTGAATAAATATTCATTTGATCACCTGCATCATCAATATTGTAATATTCGATATTGAAAGTAATACATTCATTATTTGGAACTGGCGGGCAGATTTCGAAAACAAAATTTTCACCATTGCTATAATCTTCATCAGGTCCACCTGAATCATATAATTCACCTGAACAAGAAGTTGAACTACCTTCATCAATTGTATTAACTTCTGCTAAAGTATCTACACAAAGAATAAAATCTCCCCAATTGGGAGTGGCAGTTGCTGAAAAATCATCAACTCTCAAAAAATATGGTATACCGGGAGTTAAACCTAACAAATCCAATTCTAAACTACTTTCCCCAACGTCAGCTTTTGCACAGAGTAATTCATCTAATTCGTTGACCGCACAATCACCACGATACACAGCTACTTGAGGTTGTGTCATAGGCGTTCCATTTAAATCTTCTCCACTTAATAAAACAGTGAAATCAACTACACTTCCATCAGCAGGTACAGTGAATTCAAACCAAACATCATTATTGACATTGTCCCAACAAGATGGAATATTTACATTTGATGGAGGATCAAAGATCTGAGATGTTGTTGCATTAATGTTATTATATATTGCTGAGGAGTCGCACAACGGAGCTTCGCCTAAATTAATTATCCCAGTACAATCATCATTTGCTGGTATTTGGGCAAATAGATTAAAGGATAAAATAGTCAAACAAAAAAGTAAAATTCTTTTCATCATAATGAAATGGTCTTTGTGAAATATTTTAGTTACTTCGTTTTGGAATACTTTTCAGGAAAATATTGGATAAAAAGTAATCATATTTTAGTCAAAAATACCCAATCACCAAAAATAGGTACTTTTTTGTCGATTCCAATTATTTTATGACATAAAATGATGTAAAATATCTTTCAAAAAGAGGATGTATTTGAATGGAATAAACGGCTGGAGGATTCAATATTTTGGGGTTTTATTTTTAATAAATATTAGAATTTATTTTAATCCAAATAGACCGGCCGAAAGATGAAGAAAAATAATAGTTAATCTAAGTTTCTAATTGTCGACCCTGATTATGGAACAAAAAAAAATAAAATTGTGTTTCTTTTTTGCCATCAAGGATGGTATTATTAAACTGTGTTTGTTCCTAAACTATTTTCACCAAAATGGTAATTTACTATAAATATTTTGTTAAACCCTTTTTATCATGATAGATAAATTTAGTCCAAATAACTTTAGAGTGAACTGATATTAGTAAATATATTATCTAACTTAAACAAGTTTAAATTAAAAATTCCAAATTTTTGAACCCTCAAAAATTTGAAATTTTTAATAAAGACTTATGTATCTATTTTAAAATCAACGTATTAGAGTTACGTTCTCAGATTTTGTATTGGTATCCCCATTTGGATATTTTACCGTAATTGCATAGACATAAACATCAGATGGTAAACCTTTTCCATCTTTTTTTCCATCCCATCCAGTCTCTGGATTATCATTTTCATAAACAATATTTCCCCATCGATTGAATATAGTGAATTGGACAATTTCTGCATTTCCAATTCCAATGATTTCATCGGTTCCTTCTTTTTTAAATAAAGGAAAGAAATAATCATTTAATCCATCTCCATCAGGTGTAAAAACATTTGGCATAAATAAATCTGGTTTAACTCCAATAATATCAATTGAAATGTCACAATCACAGCCTTCGCTATTGGTTATTGTAGCTATATATTCATTTATATTTTCTAGAACAACTATTTCAATAGAGTCCCCTTGTCCAACAGTATTTCCTTTGTTAGTCCATTCAATGGTTACAGAACTTTCTGAGAAATAATCCAAATACAAATTAACGGTTTCCCCTAAACCAATTTCATTATCTGGAGAGAAAGAAATAGCATTACAGTCAGGAGAATCAATAATTGTTATTTCAATTGATTTTATATCTTGACAACCTTCTGTTTCTCCAATTACTGTTACAGTGCTATTTTCAGTAGCAGTTAGTGTTGGATTCGGACAATCATTGCAAGTTAGGTTATCAGAATTAGAAATAATCCAATTGTAATTATCTGCTCCAGTTGCTTCTAAGTCTAAAGTTTCACCTTTACAAAGGTTAGCATCAACAGTATTAAGTTCTACATTCACATCTATTACATCTATAGCCATACTTTCTGTATTAGTGCAGGCTCCATTTGTAATATTTCGAGTGTAATTTTGAGAAGTTGTTGCGGTAATTGCAAGGTTATAATTATCTGCTGCACTTAAAAAAGTTCCATCATTTGGTATCCATTCAAATTCTATGTCTGGAAAAAAACCAAGATCAATAGAGGGTGAAATAAAAGAAACGACTTCACCTTTACAATATTTATCTCTTTGCGGAATGAGTTCTATTGATGTATTATTAGGAATTGAATCTACTTTGACCGTAACAATTTCCTCTAGGGTACATCCTCCTACCACAAGTTGAGCTATATAATTGGTTGTAAACTCAGGTGAGGCGATAACGGTAATATCTGCACCACTTGTTAATGAAGAATCAGGAGACCATGTAAATCCAACACCAAAAGTTGAGGTAATTGCATTTAATTGAACTGTTTCACCTAAGCAAATTTCATAATAATTTCCTCCTGCTATGTCTAAATTTGCTGGAACCACCTCTACATTCACAGATGCAGTTTCATTACAATATCCATTCGGACTAGTTGCCACTAATGTGTAAATTGAATTTGAGGTAGGATAAGCGATAGGATTGGAAATAGTAGGATCGGAAAGTTCTCCTCCTGGAGACCAAGAATAATCTGTAGTGGAGCCAGGTGTGGTTGATGCTAAAACTAAACTATCTCCAAGACAAAGCACGGTATCCATTGTTGTTAAAGTTGGAAATTGGAATGCATCGACATTGACCGTCACTTGATCCGAAACAGAACACCCTGCAATTGAAACAGTAGCGGTGTAAGTAATTGTTTGAGGTGGACTTGCATTTGTGCTAGCTGAATTTGGACTATCTAATCCAAATACTGGGGACCAGGTTAATCCTGAGTTTCCAACATTATTATTAGCAGTTAAAGAGACACTTGATCCTTCGCAAATTTCAGTGGTAGAATTGGCAATAATATCTATCGTTGGATTGATTAGTTCTATAAAAACTTCATCAGTTAAAATACAATTTCCTAAAGTTCCATTTACAGTATAAATTTCACTTATGGTTGGAGTCGCAATTGGATTTGAAATAGTAGAACTACTAAGATTTAGTACAGGTGTCCAACTATAGGTTTGTGCACCTTCAGCAGTCAATTGAACAGAGTTTCCATTACAAACAAAAAGGGTATCCAATCCATTTACTGCGAAAAAATCTGGTTCGTCTTTTATTTCTAAAACAATTGTCGCAAAATCAAATGCACCGCATCCAAAATCATAAACGAAGGTTAGTTCAATAGTTTCGGTTCCTTCTAGCACTCCATCATTTATAATGTCAATAGGAAAATTCAAATTTGTTTGTCCTGCTGTAAAAGTTACCGAATCGGGAAGGTTTAGGTTGTAATCTACTCCTGCTGTAGCCGATCCTGCAATTTGAACATCTAAGGTTAAGTCTTCTCCTAAAGGATTAGATAAGTTTAAATTTAACTCATCAGGATTGATACAGCCTTCAACATAATAATCAAATGAACCAATTGCACTTAATGAGGTATTTGGTAAGCCATTATCTATTTCTCCAAAGAAAACTCCAGAGTCAGCATTGGTACTAACATCAGCAATCGCCACTTTCACATGGTAAGTGCTGCATTGTTCAACTGCTGAAGAGGCAGTAAGTGTTTTCTTGCTTATACTATTAAAATCAGTCGTTAATCCATCATAATGTGGGCCTAGAATCGTTTGTTCATTTTTCCGATAATATTCAAAATTAGTTTGTGGATTTACATTGAAATAATGAACAGGTGTAACTGTTCCTGGTAAAACAGAAATCAGTTCTTGTCCATTATAATCAGGAGAACCAACTATACCTGGTCCTGAAATCCAAATTCCCATGACATCTCGACCAGCATTTGAATTTATATTTCCTACATAATCATCTGAACCAAAAATATATTCTAATGACAATTCATTCCCTGCAGCAACCACGTCCATTTCCAAGATACAAGCATCAGTTAATGTTGGTTGGTTATTAGAAAATGTAGCAGCAAGGGTTGCTAAATCTGCATCTGAATTATTATTTAAATCTTGGTTAGGATCTCCATCTGAATCATTTGGCATAAAAGCATAATCAACACTTCCTGTGGTCAAAACAATTCCATTAGGCATGAAGATTCCTGTATTGTCTCCTCCATCGAAAGCTGCATGCGCTTCGTCATCACAATTGACTGTAACATTTGAAACTGAATTAGGTAAGGCTCCTAATTTTTCTATGATCAATGCCTCAGTAGGAGAGGTAGTAGTGTTTGCACCAGTCCAAGTTGGGCATGGATCAGCTGAACTCTCCCACGTAATTTCATATCCTGCACCATTGATAAAGAAATCAGCTCCCCATTCTACCGTTACACAACCACTAGAAGCATAAACGGTATAACAACTTCCTCCAGCAGAGACATCTTCTCCAATTTCATTTGCATTATTAGTGGTAGTTCCATCGTAGAATTCTAATTCATCAAAGCCAGGTTCTGTATCATAAGTATTTACGGTCAATGCAATACAGCCAGGATTTGAAGCTGGACAAATGGTAAACGTACAATTTTCATTGTTTGAATAATTATCATCAGGGCCACCAGAATCGTAAAGAATACCTGATTCAGCATCCGAGCTTACATCCACACACATTAGATTAATATCTGGAAAAGTATCAACACATACATTGAATGTTCCCCATACTGGGGTTGCCGTGCTACTTTGATCATCTACTCGAATAAAGTAATTGATACCCGGAGTTAAACCAGAAGCATCAAAAGTAATTTCCGTTTCGCCGGCTCCGGCAACTTGGCAATCTAATTCTGCTAATTCATCCACCAAGCATTCTCCTCGGTAAAGAGCAGCTTTAAATTGTCCAATTGGATTTGATCCTGCACTTGTTACTGTTACCTCAAAATCCACATAACTTCCATCAATTGGAGCTTGAAATTCAAACCAAACATCATGATCTACTGAACCCCAGCAAGTTGGAATATTATCAGCTGGAACTGAAAATAAACCCGAAGACAAAGTTGCTTGGACATTAGTATATTCAGTAGTAGTACAGGTTCCAAAAGGTGCGATACCTAGTTGGATTGCAGTACTACATTCGTCATATATTGGAGCTTGGGATTGAATTTGTGAGAAAGTAAAAAGGAAAGAAAAAATGTAAAAGATTCGCTTAATCATAAACTAAAGTGTTTTCTACTCTTGGTTGAGTTTTTCGTTAAGTTGAAGTTGACTAGGTTTTAAAATTGAAGATAAGAGTAAACAACTTCAGTAAAAAAAATTCCAAGGAACAAATTAGTTATACTTATTCACATTTTTGAAGATTGGCTTCTACTTCTCTAAAATCTGTATATTTTCCGTCATTTCCCCATTGATGATTTATATAATTAATGAGTAAAGCGATATCCATAGTTTCTAATTCAGGGATTCCAGCCATAGGTTGATTATAAGTTTTACCATTCACAACGATCTCACCTTCAATTCCTAGCAGAATTACACAGGGTAATTTGTCATAATTTTTTTTCAAATAATCAGACCCTGCTAGTGGAGGAATGAGACCTTTTAATCCTATTCCATCTGGCATGTGGCAAGATTGGCAATGGATCTCATAAAGGTATTTACCATCACTATAGGAGTTGCTACAATCTGTCCAAGTAAAGATTGTAAATAAAATCAAACCAAAGAAAAAGAGGTATCGTCGCATTATTTTGTTTCTGAATATTCAGACTTTAAAAGGAATTCCATGTCTTTCATAAATCTATTTACATCTTTTGGATCAGTACCGTGCGCAATAGATCGAATATGACGATTCTTATCAATTAAAACAAACAAATCATCATGGTCAAATCCACCAGGAGCAGTTTCATCTTTTAATGCATTGGAAAAATAGTCATAGGCAATTGCTAAAATTTCTTCTTCATTTCCTGTAACTAGGTTCCATTTTGGAGCTTCAATCTCAAGTCCATTTGCATATGTTTTTAAAACGGGTACACTATCTGTTCTAACATCTATTGAATGGGAAATCATTCCTACTCGATCATCATTTAAAAATCTATCATAGATACGCCCCATATGTAAACTAGTGGTTGGGCAAATCGAGGGGCAGGTTGTGAAGAAATTATTACTTACATAAATTTTTCCTCCGAATGTTTTGTTTGTCACCTCGATGCTATCCTGATTTGTAAATGAAAAATCGCGAATTTTCTCATATACCATTTTACCGTTTACCTCTTCACCTCGATTTAGAATTTTGAGTGTTTTTTTTTCGGTACAGTTAGAAAGGATTAATAAAGTCAGACTAAAAAATAAAATGGTTCTCATGGTTCTTTTTTTAGAAAATGTAAAAAATAAATGAGGGGTGTGCATAGTTATGGGTTTTTAAAAATCAATAACTTGCTTTGCATTGTTTAAGTTTTCAATCATGATATCTTTCATTTTTTGAACTCTATCTTTTTGATTTTTCAAATAGTCAATAGCTTCTTTTATATCCGTACTTTCTGGGGGATTTTTGAATTGTTTCATCCAATTCATCATCGCATCATCCGCTGCTTGAAGTTGATCGTAGGCAACTTGGTATTTTTCCATATTTGTTGAATCAGATTCTATCATTTTTTTCAATTTTCTTTGAGCTCCTCTAATTTTTCCCATCATCATCATTTCATCATGCACAGCCATAACTTCTTTGTACACATGCTCTTTTTCTTTTATTAGAGCATTTTGTTGAGGTTTTTCCTCACTACAACTAAAAACTAAAATAATACTTAGGATTGATAGTAAACTTATATTTTTAAGCATGGTAAAATAGTTTATGAAATCATTTTACTAAAAATGGTATGATGATTTAAACCATTGGTTTAATAAATAATCTCAGGTTATTATATTAACTACAAATGTTAGTTGAATAAGTTGTAAATGTACCTTGCGATTTTCCAAAAACAAAAAACAAAGACTCTATTTATAGTAGGTATAAATTTAATAAAAAAGGTTAATCATTTTTATGATTAACCTTTTGACGGAGTGCTTTTTTCTCTCCTGTGATTTTTTTTTCTTTTAATCGTTTTTCATTCAAGGATTTTGGTATTCTAGTTTTCTTTCGAGGTTTTTCAATAGTCAATGCTTTTTCTAATTTTTCGAAAAACTTTGTCTTGGTATTTTCTTTATTTCGAAGTTGGGATCTAGAATCTTGGCTAGCAATTTGTAAAATCCCATTTTGAGAAATGATTCCTGCTAGTTTTTTTACAACTAATTTTTTTTCTTTTTGAGTTAATATTTCAGAATTCAAAACATCAAAAAGTAATTCTACCCTAGTAGAAACTTTGTTGACATGCTGTCCACCTTTTCCCGAGCTCCTTGACATTCGAAAATTAAATTCTTTCTCTAAATCGAATAACCTTAATGGTAAAGTTTGTTCTTTCATGCGTTCTCTTTTTTCTTAAAGTAACAAAACACTGAAAGAAGAAAATTAGTTCCAATGATAAGTAGATTATTTGATTCAAAATTTTTAAAAAATGGCTCTTATTATCATCAGGTTTGTGCTACATATGTTTTGCTAATTCGATCTTCAATTGCTCAGGCGTCTTATACCCAACAATTTTGTCAATTATTTTCATGTTTTCATCCATTACAACTAAGGTAGGATAGCCTCTTACGGAGAAAAAACCAGATAATTGGTGAGGTGAATTCCTACCTCTTTTTTTTGGTCTAAATCTAGGGTTAGAGTACTCTTTCCCCATAAAGTTAATTGGGTCAGGGCCTTCAGCGTTAAATTTTACAGCATAAAAATTCTTTCCAATTTGATTAATGACTTCAGGGTTAGAAAAAGTGTTTTTGTCCATCATCTTACAAGGGCCACACCATGGAGTGTAAACATCTACTATTGTTTTTCTTGGTTCTTTTTGAACCAATGATTCAATATTCTCCATAGTTGCCCAAGGAACCTCTGTATAGTTTTTAGGTTTTGAAGAGCAAGAGAGCAAACCAATGGTTAAAAATATAATGAGTAATTTTTTCATGATTATGCTTTTAAAGATTAATTTGTTTTGTTGATTATTAGGTTGTTATTTAAATTCTTGACTAAAAAGTATTCTGTCGTTTTTCACATTTTCATCCTTAAAAAAGAGTAATTCGTAATATTCTCCATTTGCCCATGTCTTCACCATACTGTCATAAAATGGACTGCCAGGGTTTCCAGATTGCCCTGCTGGATAAACTCCGAATGCCTTTGGATATTCTCCTACTTCTACAATCATTCTCCAAGATGGACCATGTACATTTTTACCTCTAACACCAAATGCATTCAGGACATTTCCGTGTCCTCCTGCTGAAACGAAATCAGATTGAAAACCTTTTAAGTTATTGATCATATGTGGGATTTTAATATCTCGATGATTCTCCCAAGTGACAAAATTGCCATCTTTTTTCCACTTTTGCGCGTTTTTAACAACTTCTTTAAAAGTCATTATAACAACATCTTTTGCAGTTTCCTTTGCAGGAGTTTCTTTAATATCAAAAAACAAGTTTTTTGGGCTTTTTTCTAATAGTTCAATTGTACGCCAATTTTCAGGGAACAACATTGGAAATTCTTTTTTTCTTATAGCATAAATTTCATCCCAAGTTTTTTTGTAAAAATTATTATACCAATCATCAAAAAATATAGGAGCAACTTTATTTTTGTCAAAATTATAATCCCACTTTTTTAAAATGTCATAAAGTTCTTTTTCCTCAGTATTTAGATTTTCACTTTCTAAATATTGTAAAAAAAGAGGTAAAGTTTCAGCAGCTTTTATACTGAAGTTATTGCCTTGCAAATCCTTCATATCTTGAATTGTGATATTTGTCATTGCGGACAAAGTTCTATTTAAAACACGTCCGCGAAAATCTTCAAACCCACCATTATAATAGTAGGGATAAGTAGTATCTGTAGAGAACTGGTTTGCTGAGCCTACAAAACCCTGAGTTGGATTTTTGACAAAAGGAGTTTGTTCGAAAGGTATGTATCCTTTCCAGCCACTCGAGGAGAGACTTCCGTCTCGAACAAATCGACCTTGTTCCTCCTCCTTTATGGGTAATTTCCCTTGGACTTTTAAACCAATAATACCTTCTGTAGTTGCGAATGCTACATTTTGAGCAGGGTTATCAAATCTTTTCAAGCCGTCATAAAATTCCTCAAAATTCTTAGCAGAATTAACACCTAAAAAAGTTTTTAATTCGTTGCCATTACTTTCATGAGCTAACCAATGAAGAGCTAAATCTTGCCGAGGATGATCTTTATTTTCATAACTTACAGGGCCCCAATGTGTATATTTTACAGTATCTAAAATATCAGGTTGACCATTGACTTTTATCGTTTCAATTACGTATTCAGTAGGTTTTGACTCACCATCAAAAATGTAAGCTTCCTTGCTTTCATCTGCCCATTTTATTTTATATAAATCAGATACATCATGTCCAACATTGGTAAAACCCCAAGCTACATTCTCATTGAATCCAATAGTCACCCCAGGAACTCCAGGTAATGAAACTCCATAAACATTGACTTCTGGAGTGTGTAATTGTAATTCAAACCAAATAGCTGGCAATGTTAAACTCAAGTGTGGATCATTACATAAAATTGGATTTCCAGATGCAGTTTTATTTCCTGCAACCACCCAATTATTACTTCCATTAGACTCATGTGGTTTTTCATGAGGTTCGTGGAATATTGCTCCGATGCTAGGTGTTTTTATCAATTTATCAGTTAATGGCGAATCAAAGTTCCATTCTACATCATTTGGAATAATCGGTGATTCTTTTTCACTTCGTTCAGGAAATAAGAAGTCAAATTGTGCTCTGCCGAAGGTGGCTAGTGCGTTCGTTGCTTCAAGATCCGTTTCACGGGATGAAAGAGACTCTGCCATAGCTTTCATGAAAATGGCGCTTTTTAAAGGAGTCCATTCTTCAGGGGTATAATTTAAGAATTTAAATTCGAGGGGGTAGTCTTTTGGAGAAAGAGAATTAATATAGGTATTCGCACCTTTAACATATGCTTCAACTAAGGCAAATTCTTCAGGTGTTTTTTTCCAGGATTTGAGGGTGTTTTGAGCAGCAAGTACTAATCCTTTTCTTCGTTTCCCTTTGTCGAATTCAATTGTTCGCTCACCTAATACTTCAGATAATCTTCCACTTGTAGCTCTTGTTGTAAAATCCATTTGCCACAATCGATGCTTAGATTCAATGTAACCTTGAACGGTAATAGCATCTATCATGCTTTCAGCAAAAATGTGCGGAACCAATTTGTCATCATAGATTACTTTTACTGGTGCATTTAACTTTAAACCTTTTAGTGAACCTAATTGTGGTGTCGAATTTATTTTTTCAGCATTTTGCCAAAACCCAGTAAATGGATTTAATAATTTCCCTAGTGGAGGAACAGGATTTGATTCTAGTGAAATTGGGTTATTAACTAAGTAGGTCAGGGAAATGGTCCCTAATAAAACGATGATAAATTTTAATTTGTCCATTTTAATTGTTCTTAATTGTTTTTTTATTGCAAAGTATCATTTAAAATATGATTAGCCAATTTTTCTTTTTGATTAGATATTCTTTTGAGGTTTAATTACAATTATTTGATTAATGACCGAGTAGAGTGAGAGAAAGAAACATAAGACTGGATATTGATGAGTTCAGCTTAGGTTTTTTGATGGCTGATAATGGACTTAAGTATGGAAAAAATGTAAAAAAACGATTTTTACATTTTTTAATACTCGGTAGGTTTATAAATAGCAAAGTTTGAAAGATTTGTTTTTTTGACAAAAAAATAATAAAACATTTGCTAAACTAATATACTCATCTTATAACCGATTTATCGGAAATGGTTATATTAGTTTTTGTTTGAGCTAGAAGCCGATGCTTTTAAAACAAGAGCCTTATTTCTTAGATGAAAAAGCACAATAGGAATTTTTTTCCTTTTTTAATGAAAAAAACCTACTCTTGGTGAAGAGTAGGTTTTTTCATTTTGATTTGTTTATTTATTGATCACCTAACTTAAACCAAAATTACTGGCTTTTACCATTTGGATTGGATAAAATAGTTGGAGCTGCAGCAGGCACTGCTTCTGGCTGCTCTGCCTTTTTATTAACCATTCCTACAACTTTAAGTACTCTTTTTACATCTTTCCCTTCATTAGTATAAAGGGTTACAGTTTTATTGATTTTCCCCAACCTGTTAGTTGCATAACGGATTTTGATTTCTGAAGTCTCACCTGGAAGGATTGGTGCTTTTTCGTAAGTAGGAACCGTACAGCCACAACTTCCTTTAGCATTCTTTATTATCAATGGTTCATTCCCTGTATTGGTGAATGTAATAGTTCTAAATGGATCGGAATCTTGCTCGATTGTACCAAAGTCAACTGTTGTTGAAGATAAATCCATTGTCGGGCCGTCAACAGTTTCTGTTGCAGCAGCAGTAGATTGAACCTGTGCAAAAGAAATAGATACCGCAAAAGACAATAATGTTAATAAAGAGAATAATTTTTTCATTGAATTTTTAATTTAATTATTTGATGCCATGAAATTGTATAACAAAACAAAAATAAAGATATATTTCCCAAAATGAAAGTTTATTTGTTGTTTATAAGGTTAATAACTTGTTAATAATAAAATTTATTGATTTTAGGTAAACCCTTTTAAGAGGAAAGCAAACAGCAGCTAGCTATTTCTAATAATTCAAATCATTTAGCTTAAGGCAAATTTTATGCCTTTGGAATTCGAGCGAAAAGTGTAAATTTTACCTCAATATTTTGTACTTTTGTAATCAATTCAAGATCAGACCAACAACTTCTTTTATTTATTTTTCACCAATAAAAAAATAGCGAATTTTATACTTTCTAAGTGTAAGTTACTGCAATAATGTTGGGTATTTTTTCATTGCATTTTTTTAATTGAGTTTTTTGGGAAAAATTTGTTAAAAAATAAAATCGTTTCACCTCATGATCGACAATCTTATATTAAAATCAATTACAAAAAAAGGGAAAAAAGAAAATACACTTCGTTCAGAGGCTCTTGAAGATTTTTGGACATGCCTTGTAAGCCGAGAAGCATCTTTAATGGCTCGAAAAGAGGTTCTAACTGGAAAAGCTAAGTTTGGAATTACTGGTGATGGAAAGGAAGTCCCTCAGGTTGCCTTAGCTCGTGCATTCAAAAAAGGAGATTGGCGGTCTGGGTATTATCGAGATCAAACTTTTATGTTTGCAATGGGATTGAGTTCTGTGGAAGCGTTTTTTGCACAATTGTATGCTGATCCAGATAATGATCCTTTCTCAGGTGGTCGCCAAATGAATAGTCATTACTCGACAAATCTTTTTGATGAAAAAGGAGATTGGTTAGATCATAAGGATTTGTACAATGTTTCATCTGACATTTCTTCGACTGCTGGACAAATGGCGAGAGCCCTTGGTTTAGCATTGGCCTCAAAAAAATATCGAGAATCCAAGGTTTTAAAAAATACTCAATTTTCCAATAAAGGGAATGAAATAAGTTGGGTTACAATAGGTGATGCTAGTACCTCCGAGGGTATATTTTGGGAAACCATTAATGCTGCTGGAGTTCAAAAATTGCCAATGGCAGTTTGTGTTTGGGATGATGGATACGGGATTTCAGTTCCAAAAAAGTATCAGACCACAAAGGGGGATATATCTACTTTACTTGAAGGGTTTCGTATAAATGAAGAAGGTGTAGGGTACAATATGTATAATGTGAAAGGATGGGATTATAAAGGTCTCCGCGATATGTTTAATAAAGGTGCAGAAACCATGCGGGAAAATCATAATCCGGCTCTTTTTCATGTGGATGAGTTGACTCAGCCACAAGGTCATTCAACTTCAGGATCGCATGAAAGGTACAAATCAAAAGAGAGGTTGAATTGGGAGCAAGAAAATGATTGTCTTAAGCGAATGGAGGAGTGGATGATTGACCAAAAATACATTTCCCAAGAAGACGTAGAAATACTCCGGGAAAATGCTAAACAATATGTAAAGGAAGCAAAGAATAATGCTTGGAAAATGTTTATTGATCCAATTAAAATTGAGATTCAAACACTTTCTGAAATGTACACTCAATTGCAAAATGAAGTGCAAAATCCAGAAGAAGTTCATTCGATCCACAAATCGATGAATAATCTTTTTAGTCCAATGATTTCGGAGATTCTTGCTAATGCAAGGAAAATGTTATTCGCAACTATCGGAGCAGATAGTAATGCTCGTGAAAATATTGTTTTGTGGATTGAACGAGTAGAGCAACTAGGTGATGAAAGATATCATACTCACCTTTACAGTAATTCACCAAAGTCAGCATTAAGAGTTCCTGTGATTCCGCCGGTTTATACGGAGAAATCACCAAAGTTAAATGGTTTCGAAGTGTTGAATAAGTGTTTTGATAAAGCGTTAAAGCGCTTGCCTGAAATGTTTGCTTTTGGAGAGGATGTTGGACATATTGGGGATGTAAATCAAGGGTTTGCTGGGTTGCAAGAAAAGTATGGAGTTGAACGAATCTTTGATACAGGAATTAGAGAGTGGAGTATCATGGGGCAAGCAATAGGAATGTCAATGAGAGGAATGAGACCTATAGCTGAAATTCAATATTTAGACTATTTAATTTATGGTTTGGAGCCATTGACAGATGATCTAGCAACGATGCGATGGAGAAGTAATAATTTGCAACAGGCACCCGCTATAATTCGGACGAGAGGGCACAGGCTAGAAGGAGTATGGCATGCAGGATCTCCAATTGGTATGATAATAAATTCTCTAAGAGGGATGTATGTTTTGACTCCTCGAAATATGACCCAAGCAGCAGGGTTTTATAATACCCTTTTGCAATCTGATGATCCAGCAATTGTGATTGAATGTTTGAATGGGTACAGATTGAAAGAATCTTTGCCTGATAATATTGATAAATTTACCGTTCCACTGGGTGTTCCTGAAATTATGCAAAAGGGTTCAGATGTAACTCTAGTTACATATGGCTCATGTGTGAGAATTGCTCAGGCAGGAATTGCTCAATTGGAGAAACAGAATATTTCAGTTGAACTAATTGATGTCCAAACATTATTACCTTTTGATTTGGAGCATCAGATTGTGGAATCTATTAAAAAAACAAATAGAGTGGTTTTTTTAGATGAAGATTTTCCTGGTGGAGCATCTGCTTATATGATGCAAGAAGTTCTGGAAAAACAAGAAGGGTATGCATATTTAGATGCTCAACCTTTGACTATAACCGCTCATCCAAATCGATCTCCTTATGGTTCAGACGGTGATTATTTTTCAAAACCCAACGCAGAAGATGTTTTTGAGGTTATATATAATATGATGCGAGATGGGGAGCCTGATAGATTTTTAGAAATTCGATAATGGTTAAATAAGTAAAATATTATTTTTTTTCATCCTATTTGTCGAAAGAGAAAAGCCATGGTTGATATTAATACCATAGAATAAAATTTCTAGTTATTATTTCTCCATCAAAACATATGTTATTTTTTAGTCTTTTGCTTCACTAAAAAAAAATTATATTTGTCTTTGTGTCAATTAAAAAACAATAAAGTAACCATTAATTCTACTACCTTGTCAGATAGCATTGTCATAATACCTACCTACAATGAGAAAGAAAATATAGCCAAAATTATTGAGGCAGTGTTTTCTCTCAACAAATCTTTCCATATTCTGATTGTGGACGATGGTTCACCTGATGGGACTGCAACTATTGTTAAAGAACTTCAATTTAAATATCCAAAATTACTTTTTATAGAGGAAAGAAGAGGAAAGCTGGGGTTGGGAACAGCCTATATTCATGGATTCAAATGGAGTTTGGATAGAGATTACGATTTTATTTATGAGATGGATGCAGATTTTTCTCATAACCCAAAAGATCTGGTTCGATTATATGATGCAGCTATAGATTGTGGAGGAATGTCTGTCGGGTCTAGATATGTTTCAGGGGGTAAATTAGAAAATTGGCCATGGGATAGGATTTTACTTTCCTATGGGGCATCTTTATATGTAAGAATGATTACCTGGATGCCTGTTAAAGATCCAACTGCCGGATTTGTTTGTTACTCTAGCCAAATTTT
This sequence comes from Saprospiraceae bacterium, assembly GCA_029251525.1. Classification (GTDB taxonomy): domain Bacteria; phylum Bacteroidota; class Bacteroidia; order Chitinophagales; family Saprospiraceae; genus CAJQQY01. The sequence goes on from JAQXDE010000055.1 coordinate 351,668, forward strand.
AGAAGAAATGGATTTTGATAAAATAAGATTCATTGGATATGCTTTCCAAATTGAAATGAAATTTGCTACCCGGTCATTAGGATTTAAAATAGCAGAAGTCCCGATTACTTTTACTGATAGAGTAGAGGGTGATTCTAAAATGCATGGTGGAATCATTAAAGAAGCAATTCTTGGGGTTTTAAATATGAAATGGAAAAGTTTTTTTAGTTCTTACACTAAATCTAAGTTGTAAATTCTCACCTTAATCGAATCAGTTTTTTTACTTAATTGTCTTGCTTGGTTTTATTTTTGAATTTCATTTGAAAATTGTATCCACAATTTCCCACCTCTGTCCAATTTTTGATCAAAAAATCCTATTGTTTTTTTTTCAATACATAAATAACTGTAAATCAATTATATATTTGATTGATTTCATCCTAAGTGAAGCTCAAAAAGCCACTTGATTTTCCTTTTTTTACAAAAAGAGTATTTTCTACCACCTTTTCCAACAACTTATTTTATCTAACTATTTCTAAAAAGTGAAAATTTGTTCACTTTTTAGTGATAATAAAATCATCATGACGACAAATTAACACTTATTTGATTATATAATTTAAAAGTTGTTAAATGTGGATAACTTTTTGGCAAAAAAAAGTGGCAGAAAGTGGTAATTTGTGGACATTATTTATACTTTTGATATATGTTCTACTGAAAAGAATTTCTTTTTCACATAATTTTTAAGAGTAAAAAATAAGAATGCCTCAACTATTAGGAGAATATGATTGTAAACTTGATGCTAAAGGTAGGGTGAGAATGCCTTCCCCACTTCTTAAGCAATTGGGTGAACATGAAGATGGAGAGGCCTTTGTTTTTGTTGTGAATAGGGGGATTGAAGATTGTTTGACTTTGTATCCAAAGGTAGTTTGGGATGAGGTAAGCGAGGAGGTGAATCAGCTGAATACATACGTGAAAAAGAACAGGGCATTTGTCCGGTATTTTTTTAGAGGTGCAACTGAATTGAATACAGATAGTTCTGATCGAATTAATTTGCCAAGAAAATTATTGGAATATGCTGGGATTGAAAAAGAATTAGTGTTGTTTGCTCATACTAATAAAATTGAAATTTGGGCAAAAGATAAATATGATGGGGTTCTAGAAGAAGAACCTGAAGATTTCTCCGACCTGGCAGAAGAGGTTATGGGGAAGGTCAATAAAGGGACTTCGCCTGAAGAGGCTTAAGTTTTACGAAAAAACCAATAACCAACTTTAAACCTTATGACCTATCATGACCCTGTACTAAAGGATGAAAGTATAAATGCTTTGATGATAATGCCAAGTAGTATTTTTGTGGACGCTACTTTTGGTGGAGGAGGACACACTAAAGCAATACTTGAAAGGCTGGATGAAAACAGTCGGCTTTTTGGCTTCGATCAAGATGAAGACGTTCTACCGAACCTGCCAAATGATGATCGGTTTACATTTGTTCATCACAATTTCAAGTACTTAAAACGATTTTTAAAACTTCATGGCGTAACAGAGGTGAATGGAATTTTAGCGGATTTAGGAGTTTCGTCACATCAATTAAATGAGGCCGAAAGAGGCTTTTCATATAGGTTCGATGCTGAACTTGACATGCGGATGAATCAACAGGATGCACTTTCAGCTAAAGAATTAGTGAATTCATATTCTGCTGATGAATTGCAAAGAGTTTTTAGTGATTATGGTGAAGTTCGTAATTCTAAAACACTTGCTGAAGCAATAGTCAAAGAAAGACAATTGAAACCAATTGTAACTACTAGCGATTTTTTAAGAGTAGCAGATCCATATATCAGAGGGCAAAGATTACGCTATTTGTCGCAGGTGTTTCAAGCAATAAGGATTGAGGTAAATGATGAAATGGGTGTTTTAAAAACTTTTCTTCAAGAATCGTTAGAAGTATTGAAGCCTGGAGGACGGCTGGTAGTTATCACTTATCATTCAATTGAAGACCGGTTTGTAAAGAAGTTTTTAAAAGCGGGAAATTTTGAAGGAGAACCTGAAAAAGATTTTTTTGGTAATATTTATCGCCCATTCAAAGTCATCACAAAGAAACCATTACTTCCTTCAAAGGAGGAGATAAAATTAAATCCAAGAGCAAGAAGTGCAAGTTTAAGGGTGGCGGAAAAAGTAGAAGATAATAGAAAAAATGGCTAAGAATAAACCTAAAGAATTAAAAGAGTATTTGACGCTAGATTTTAGCGCAGAAACGGTTTTAAAAAATTTACCATTTATTTTGTTTTTAGGATTTATTGGGATGATGTATATAATGAATGCACATTATTCTGAAAAAAAATTGTGGCAGATTCAAAAGTACGAAAATGAAATTGAGGAATTAAAATGGGAGTATGATGCGATTAAAGCGAACTTAATGTATCAAACTAAACAGTCTGAAGTGGCAAAAGTATTAGGAGGTATTGGGTTGAAAAATTCAGCTTCTACTCCAAAAAGAATAATTGTGAAAAAGGGAATTGAGATAAAAACTAAAGAGAAATAAATTTCTCAAATCTCAAAACCAAAAAAATCTCAATACTCAAAAAAAATGAGTCAGAATAAAAATGAAGTTTTATATCGCGTTTATATAGTATTGGGATTGTTGGTGGTTTTCGCGGGATTCATATTTTATAATGCTGTAAAAATAAATGTACTGGAAGGTGATAAGTGGAGAAAAGAAGGTGAGAAAGATCATTTTCGAAACCATGTAGTGAAAGCCAGTAGAGGAAATATAATAACAGAAGATGGTGCATTATTGGCATCTTCGCTCCCGTTCTTTGACATATTTTTTGATTTGACAAGACCCTCGCAAGGGTTGTGGACAAATTCTAATCTTGATTCATTAGTGGATGGCTTGATGCCATATGTCATTGATGATTTCAATATGACCAATTTAGCATTCAGAGATTCTTTAATTAAAGCTAGAAATGCTGGTAAGCAATATATGCTTATAAAGAGAGATGTTTCTTATGCAGATTATGAAGAGATAAAGCAATTACCAATTTTTAGAAGAGGTCAAATGGCAGGTGGGTTTATTGCTGAGGAAAAGTTTAAAAGAGAAAGTCCATATGGAATGTTAGCTCTGAGAACTTTGGGTTACGTTCGAAATAATCGAATGGTCGGCTTGGAAGGTTGGTTTGACAAAGAGCTAAAAGGTTCTGATGGAAAAAAGTTAAAAGTTTACGAAGCTGCTTCTAAAATTTTGGTGCCAGTTGATGATTTAAATTCAATTAAGCCAAAAAGTGGTAACGATATTGTCACCACTCTTGATGTTAATATTCAAGATGTAGTGCAAAAGGCATTGCTTCGAGGAATGGAACATCATGATGCTGAGGATGGAACAGCTATAGTTATGGAGGTGAAAACTGGGAAAATTAGAGCCATGTCTAATGTCGGGAAAACCACCAAAGGATGGTACGAAAATTATAACCATGCAATTGGAACAAAGGTAGAACCCGGTTCAACTTTTAAACTTGCTTCTATGATGGCCCTTTTGGAAGATGGATACATTGATTTAGATGATTCAATAAATCTGGAACAAGGACTATATACTTTTTACGAAGAAGAAATGCGAGATGCTTCTTTTCATCAATTAGATTCAACTACGATTAGAAAAGCATTTGAAATTTCATCAAATGTCGGAGTGGCAAAATTAATTCAAAGATATTACGGAGATACAGATGAGGCATCAAAATTTATTCAGCATCTAAAAGATTTTAGATTAGACCAAATAGTTGGTATTGAACTTAATGGTGAAGCTAAACCATATATAAAAGAAGCTTACAATGAAGATGATAGTTGGAGTGGAATTTCATTACCATGGATGTCAATCGGTTATGAGGTAGAATTAACGCCTTTACAAATGTTGACTTTTTATAATGCAGTTGCTAATGATGGAAGAATGATGAAGCCATATTTAGTAACTCAAGTTCAGCAATTTGGAGAAGCATTAAAAACTTTCAAGCCAACTGTAATAAAGAAAGAAATTGCAAGGCCAGAAACGATTCAAAAGGTAAAAGAGCTTTTGGAAGGAGTTGTTAAAACTGGGACAGCAAAGAAATTAAAATCAAATCGGTATCAATTTGCAGGTAAAACAGGAACCGCTCAAATTAATTACTACAAATTTGATCAACGGGACAATATCAAATATCGCGCATCTTTTGTTGGGTATTTTCCAGCTGAAGATCCAATCTATTCTTGCATTGTAGTTGTAACTGAACCTCGAAAAAGTGGTAGATATGGTTCAGAAGTCGCAGGACCAATTTTTAGACAGATTGCGGATAAATGTTTTATCCAACAAAAAGAATTATATCCAAAAGGAAATGAGCGAAAAAAGGTTTTAACTAAAAATCAATTGCCACAACTAGATGTAGGTTATAGGAAAGATGTAGATAAGATTTTGAAGAATCTGAAATTAATACATACTGATAGTGGAGTGAAAAATTGGGCAGTTTTGACTGCAGATACAGATACAATTCATATAGCTCCTCGGTATATTAGTCGAGATTTAGTGCCAAATGTAGTTGGGATGGGATTGAGAGATGCACTTTACATTTTAGAAAATTTAGGATTGAAAGTAACATTTCAAGGGGCTGGGAAAGTTGTCCAACAGTCGCTCAAAGGCGGTACAAAGATCAGAGGGCAAAAGATAAATTTAAAACTAAGATAAATAGTTTTAACTACAGAAATTATTTTTATCGACGATAGAAGTGTAAGAGTTTTTTTAAACTAATTAAAAGGAGAAATTTCTCCCACTCATTGAAAAATAGCACATAGGTTTTTTTACAAAAAAGAAACTAAACAATTTTAAACTTTTGTTAGGAAAGGGAAAAATCAAAATATTCTTGGTGTTACTTTTTTCATGAATAAAAAAAATAACAACTAAACGTTCCTGAAAATAATAATTGGTAAAATTAAAATGTCATGAATTGCACGAACTAAATAAAATATTGCAAAATGTATCAGTAAAAGAACTGATTGGAAAACAAAACTTAATCGTTGGTAATATAATTTTTGATTCCCGAAAAGTAGATGATAATTGCATTTTTGTAGCTGTCTCGGGAACCCAAGTTGATGGACATGATTTTATTGAAAAAGCAATTCAAGGCAAAGCGATAGTAATTGTTTGTGAAGTTTTACCAGAGAGGTTACACAAAGGTGTGACTTATATTAAAGTCTCAGATTCAAATGAAGCCCTAGGGGTTATGTCTTCTAATTTCTACGGAAATCCATCTGGGCAATTGAAATTAATCGGCATCACTGGTACCAACGGAAAGACAACCACTGTGACTCTTTTACATGATTTATTTTCTAAAATGGGATACAAAGTTGGTTTACTTTCTACAGTCGAGAATAAGATTGGAGATAAAATAATTCCTTCTACACATACTACACCAGATGCAGTTGTGATGAATGAATTGATTTCTGATATGGTCGATGCTGGTTGTGATTACGCATTTATGGAAGTAAGCTCACATGCTATTCATCAACGTAGAATTGCAGGGTTAACTTTTGCAGGTGGTGTTTTTACCAATATTTCTCACGATCATTTGGACTATCACAAAACATTTAAAGAATATTTGAATGCGAAGAAAAAATTCTTCGACGATTTGCCAGAAGATGCTTTTGCTTTGATCAACTTAGATGATAGAAATGGAATGGTAATGGTTCAAAACACTAGAGCCAAAATCCAAAAATATAGCCTACGAAAAAAAGCAGATTTTAAAGTAAAAATAGTGGACAATAGTCTTTCGGGACTCCACCTTGAAATAAATGATAACGAATTCTTTGGACGATTAATTGGTGAGTTCAATGCTTATAATTTACTATCTGCATATGCTGTGGGAGTATTATTAGAAAAAGACAGTTTGTATACACTTACTATTTTGAGTCAACTAAAATCTGCGGAGGGAAGATTCGATTATATAAAAAATGAAAAAACTGGTACAGTAGGAATAGTTGATTACGCACATACGCCCGATGCTTTGGAAAAAGTCTTAAGCACAATTGAAAAGTTAAAAACAGGAAATGAACAAATCATAACTGTTGTTGGATGTGGAGGGGATCGCGACAAAGCGAAACGTCCTGTGATGGCAAAAATGGCATGTGCCTACAGCAATCATGTCATTATCACTTCAGACAACCCTCGAACGGAAAATCCTGACGAAATCATCGAAGATATGATGAAAGGAGTACCGATTTATTCACAACAAAAAGTTTTGACCATTCCTAATCGCTTACAAGCAATCAAAACTGCAAGTCGAATTGCAAACAATGGAGACCTTATTTTGGTAGCTGGCAAAGGCCATGAAAAATACCAAGATATAAAAGGAGTCAAATATGAATTCGACGACAAACAAGTTTTGGGAGAATGTTTGAAGGGATAAAAAAAGATTATCATTCTCAGATTCACTTTGGTTGATAGTTGCGGCGGTAAGTTATTTTACTGCTGCAGCTATTAATTTTTTAAAAGGTACAAAATGAATCATGAGTTTAAAATAATATTTTGACATAATATCGGTTTCAAAAAGTCAAAAAAGTAGCAGAATAAATACCTGTTTTTTTGGATAAAGGAAATAACAGTAACGCCCTAGTTTACTTGGGACAATTTAAAACGAACGAAAACAATAATCTTTTTGAATAATGCTATATCACCTACTTGAGTACATTGCGCAAATTTGTCCGGACTGCCCAGGAGGTAATTTGCATAAGTTTATATCCTTTCGTGCAGGTATGGCTATGATTATCTCTTTGATAATATCATTATTGTTCGGAGGGCACATAATCAAATTTCTGAAGGCATTGCAAATTGGTGAAACTGTTCGAGATTTAGGCTTGGCAGGACAAAAAGAAAAAGAGGGAACTCCTACGATGGGAGGGATAATAATTATTATGGCAATCTTGATTCCTTTTTTGCTAATGGCTGATTTGCTGAATATGTATTCCTTGGTGATGATACTCGTAACGACTTGGATGGGGATAATTGGGTTTACTGATGATTATATCAAAGTCTTTAAAAAGAATAAAGATGGTCTTGCTGGGAAATTCAAAATATTAGGACAAGTGGTGTTGGGATTAATTGTGGGAGTCGTTATGTTCCATAGCGATGACATAAGAATAAGAATGGATTATGAAGTGGCAGAAAATTGTGAGTATGTTACAACTGTCCAACAACCTGAAAATGAAGATTTAAATAAGACAGATGTTAAGGCAGCATTAACGAATGTTCCTTTTTTGAAAGACCATGAGTTAGATTATTCCATTTTTTTAAAACCGTTTGTAGAAGATCCGGTCAAAAGACAAAAATGGGCTTGGATAATTTTTATTCCAATGGTCATACTTATAGTTACAGCAGTTTCGAATGCTGCGAATTTGACAGATGGTATAGATGGATTAGCAACTGGGGTTTCATCAATAATTGGAGCTACATTAGGAATATTAGCGTATGTTTCCAGTAATGCAATTACGGCTGATTATCTCAATATTATGCACTTGCCCGGAGCACAGGAATTAGTAATTTTTTCTGCTTGTTTATTAGGTGCATGTATCGGTTTCTTTTGGTATAATTCATTTCCTGCTCAGATTTTCATGGGTGATACAGGAAGTTTGACTATAGGAGGAATCATAGCAGCAGTTGCAATATTAATTCGGATGGAATGGTTGATTCCGATTCTTTGCGGGATATTTGTTTCAGAAAATTTATCAGTGATGATTCAAGTTTCCTATTTCAAATACACTCGAAAAAAATACGGAGAGGGTAGACGGATTTTTAAAATGTCTCCTTTGCATCACCATTACCAAAAACTAGGAATGCATGAGTCAAAAATTGTTTCCCGATTTTTAATTATCGGAGTTTTGCTAGCAGTTTTAACACTCATTTCTTTGAAGTTCAGATAAGTAAAAGGCAAAGGTCTTTTCAACTAAAATCTTTTTTTTGTGAGAAATTGAAGGATTATAAATTGACGGAAAAGCATAGAGATCGGGATACATAAAAAGCTATTTCTATTCTCGGTCAAAGTTAAAAGGTTTGAGTATTTAGTCTCTATGTTTTTTTTCGTAATAAAAAAGTTCTCAAAGGACATCAAATTTGTTTTGAAATGAAAATAGTTGTTTTAGGAGCTGGTGAAAGTGGAGTAGGGGCTGCCTTATTAGCACAAAAAAAAGGTTATGAAGTTTTTGTTTCAGATAAAGGAGAAATCAAAAGAGAATTTAAATTAGAATTAGAGAAAGCTGAAATTCCATACGAGGAATTGCAACATACACAAATTAAAATTTTCGAAGCCTCAGAGGTTATCAAAAGTCCAGGCATTCCAGACAAAGTTGTTTTAATTAAAGAATTGAAACAACGAGGAATTCCAGTTATCTCTGAGATTGAATTTGCGTCAAGGTTTACCAAAGCTACCATCCTAGGAATTACAGGTAGTAATGGGAAAACTACTACCACGAAACTCATTTTTCACCTTCTCAAAACAGTAGGATTAAATGTAGCAGTAGGTGGAAATATTGGGACTAGTTTTGCTCGACTATTGGTAGAAGGCAATTACGATTATTTCGTGTTGGAGCTGAGTAGTTTTCAACTCGATGGAATTAAGAATTTCCGATCAAATGTAAGTGTAATGTTAAATATTACCCCCGATCATTTAGATAGATATAATTACGAAATGAAAAATTATATCCAATCGAAATTCAGAATAATTGAAAATCAAAAAGAGAACGATCTTTTTATTTATAATGGTTTTGATAGGAATATTAAAACCCATTTACAGAACAAACAATTGGAAGTTAGAGAACTACCTATTAATGAAGTTTTTCATCAGAAAAATAAATTGACAGTAGGGGTCTCAGAATTTGATACTAAAAAGTGCAGCCTAAAGGGGCAGCATAACATGTTCAATGCCACTTGCGCGATCCTTGCGGTTCAAGCAATTGGCATTGACAAAAAAAGTATTCAGCAAGGTTTAGACACTTTTGTTAATGCTCCGCACCGTCTTGAATTTGTTGCTACAATTGATGGAGTTGATTTTATCAATGATAGTAAAGCAACTAATGTGGACGCTGTTTTTTATGCGCTTTCAGCGATGGAAAAACCAGTCATCTGGGTGGTCGGAGGAGTAGACAAAGGTAATGAGTACGAAGCTATTGTAAGTTTAGTTTTGGAAAAGGTAAAAGCTATCGTTTGCTTAGGAGTTGACAATGAATTAATTATCGAGGCCTTTCAAGGTAAGGTTGAAATAATTGAAGAAACTCAAAGTTGTCGGGATGTAATTAAAATTTCCCAACAATATGCACAAGAAGGTGATGTAGTTTTACTTTCACCGGCATGTGCAAGTTTTGATTTATTTAACAATTACATTGACAGAGGTGATCAATTTAGAACTGCTGTGCTTGAAAGAAAGATTAAGGATTAAAGATTCAAGATGATGGATTTTATAAAACCTAAATTCATCACCCTAAATCTAGCATCAAAAAGAAAGAATGTCATTTGGAAATCAATTATATGCGAAGTTAAGAGGTGATAGAGTCATCTGGATGATTGTGGCAATTTTGTCCATTTATTCCATATTGACTGTTTATAGTGCATCGACCACTGAGGCCTATAGATTGAGTGGAGGAGATACAGAGGCTGCGATGATTAAGCATACGACATTGATTTTGTTCGGGCTGTTTCTGACCTATGTATGTTACTTAACACCTTACATACAATATTCAAAATTAGCTCCTTATTTGATGTTGATTACAATTCCTTTGTTGGTTTATACCATGGCTTTTGGAGTTGAGCTGAACCAAGCTACCCGATGGATAAGAGTTCCATTTGTGGGTTTGACATTTCAACCTTCTGATTTTGCAAAGATTGCACTTGTCGTTTATGTGGCTAGAGCAATCTCTTCAAAACAGGATTACATTGATGATTTCAATGATGCATTTATGCCAATCATTATTCCGATCTTGATCGTTTGTGGGTTGATTGCACCAGATGATTTGTCAACAGCAGCTGTATTGTTTTTTACTTGCTTACTGATGATGTTCATGGGGCGTGTTAGTTTGAAATATATTTTACTCTTGATGTTTTTAGGAGTTGTTCTTTTTTCATTTTTAGTGACGCTGGGAACTATTTTTCCAGAAACAGTAAGAATTGGAACATGGATAAAACGATTAACAGCATTTTGGTACGGAGAAACTGGAGATGTAAATATTCAGGTTCTTCAATCAAAAATCGCAATTGCAAATGGGGAGTGGTTTGGACAAGGGCCGGGAAATAGTATTCAAAGGAATTTTATTCCAGCCTCGAATTCAGATTATATCTATGCTATTATTTTTGAGGAATATGGATTGATTTTCGGAGGTTTCTTGATTCTCTTTCTTTACGTTGCACTTTTTTTTAGAGTTGTGGCAATTGTTACGAGAAGCCCAAAAGCGTTCGGAGCTATGCTAGCATTAGGTTTGGGATTATTGATATCTCTTCAGGCGATGATGAACATGGGAGTAAATGTAAATATTTTACCAGTTACAGGACTGGCACTTCCGATGGTAAGTAAAGGAGGAACGTCGGTTCTATTTTCAGGAATTGCCTTCGGGATGATTTTAAGCGTGAGCCGATATATAGAAAAGACAACATAAAGAATCTTAGTAAGATAATGAAAAATAGACTTTAGAAAATAAAAGTACAACGTCCCTAAAAAAATAAATTATTTCACGTATGAGACCAACAATTTTATATTTTGACAAAAAGGTAGAGTTTAAAGGACAAGTAAGTGAACAGCTTTTGGCTGACACTTGGATTGCAGTTAAAAACATCTCCAGAAAAGATTTGATGGAGAAACTAGATTTGCAAGTTTCCTTAAATTTAAATTGGGATGCAGGTTTATTGTTAAAAAATGATGCGGCAAGGGCATTGGGTGGAAATTATTTAATGCCTCCAAGTTTAGATGGTTGGTCAATTATCGTTGGGAAATATTTTAATGATAATTTAGAAATGGTTCGTAAGCTCAGGATATTGAGTGAGGAATATGGTGAGGTTTATTTTTTCTCAAGTATTGATTCTAATGAGAAAAATTTATGGATACATGGTGAAGATGGAGTAATGGAAAAATGGGAAACAGAAGATGAAGATTTGGAAGATGAGGTAGAACATTTACCATTCGATTTTAGAAAATTTAATAATCAGTTGAAGTTCAAAGATGTATTGCTTTGCAAGAATACGAAGAGTTTGAACCAAATGAGATTGTGGTAGTGGATAAGCTGAAAATAATAATAAGTGGAGGCGGAAGTGGCGGGCATATTTTTCCCGCAATAGCAATAGCAAATGAAATCAAAAAACAATTACCTGATGCTGAAATTCTATTTGTAGGGGCAAAGGGGAAAATAGAAATGGAAAAAGTCCCGAAAGCGGGATTTCCCATCAAAGGTCTTTGGATTAGCGGATTCCATAGAAAGTTGACCTTACGGAATTTGTTGTTTCCTTTCAAACTAGTGAGTAGTTTATTCAAAGCTTTTGGGATCATTCAAAGTTTTAAGCCTGATGTGGTGGTTGGAGTTGGAGGCTATGCGAGTGGGCCGACCCTTCAAGTTGCAACTATGAAAGGAATTCCAACTTTGATTCAAGAACAAAATTCTTTTCCAGGAATTACAAATCGACTTTTAGCAAAAAAAGTAAATCGAATTTGTGTAGCCTATGAAGGAATGGATAAATTTTTTCCAAAAGAAAAAATTCGACACACAGGTAATCCAGTACGACAAGACATAGTTGAGTTGACTGATAAAAAAGAAGAAGGATTAAAGCATTTTGGTTTAGACCTAAATAAAAAGACAATTCTACTTTTTGGAGGTAGCCTAGGAGCAAGAACATTAAATGATTCGATAGCAACAAATAAAGATTTGTTGGACGCAAATCAAAACGTGCAAGTATTATGGCAGGCAGGGGAATTATATATTGAGGAGTTCAAACAATCTGCAGCTGCCCATTTGGATAACGTTAAGATTTTATCATTTATTGATCGTATGGATTTAGCTTATGCGATGGCGGATTTGGTAATTTGTAGAGCAGGCGCATTGACAATTTCGGAATTGTGTTTGGTGGCAAAACCAGCAATTTTGATACCATCACCAAATGTGGCTGAAGATCATCAAACTTTGAATGCAAAAGCACTTTCAACAAAAGATGCAGGAGTTTTGGTTGAAGATAAAAATGCTGAAGGAATGTTGAAAGAAGCGTTACAGATTTTAGAAAATCAGCACGCTGTGGATGGATTGAAAAATAATATAAAAAAATTAGCTAAAGCAAATGCAGCTGAAAATATAGTTTCTGAAATATTTCAAATAATAAAATGAAGCTAGAAGATATTAAAAAAATATACTTTATCGGAATTGGAGGAATAGGGATGAGTGCATTGGCGAGATATTTTAATAGCCGGCAAGTTGAAGTTTTTGGATACGATAAAACAGAGACAAAGTTGACTAAAAAGTTAGTTGGCGAAGGGATGGAAATCCATTTTGAAGATGATGTTTCGCAAATTCCTGAGGAAGTGGATTTAGTGGTATTTACACCAGCTATTCCAAATTCTCATGACGAGTTAAACTACTTTTTGGAAAATAATTTTCTAGTTAAAAAGAGATCGGAAGTGCTCGGAATTATTAGCCGAAGTAAAAAGACGATTGGTGTAGCGGGTACTCATGGGAAAACATCTACAAGTTCAGTTTTAACTTGGATGTTAAAGGTTGGAGGTAATGATTGTACAGCCTTCTTGGGTGGAATTGCTCAAAATTTTGAAAGCAATTTTATTGAAGGGAAAAGTGATTGGGTGGTGATTGAAGCTGATGAATATGATCGATCTTTTTTGCATCTAAATCCTGATATATCAATTATTTTGTCAACGGATGCAGATCATCTTGATATTTATGGAGATGTTGCTACGATGCAAAAAACATTTTTTGATTATGCTGATAAAACGAAATCCAACGGGTTTGTTTTTATAAAAGATGGTTTGCGAATACCATTTACCAAAAATGGCATTACGTATGGTCAATTTGGAATCAACACAGGAAGTTATCGATCAGAAAATGTGAGGGTGGAAAATGGATTCTTTGTTTTTGATTTTAAAAGTTGTATTGAGAATATTGATAATATAGAAATCACATTGGCAGGAAAACATAATGTTGAAAATGCTACCGCTGCAATTGCAGTTGCCCAACAATTAGGTATTAAAGGTGATGATATAAAAAAATCACTAGCAACATTCAAAGGAATTAAGCGACGATTTGAAAGGGTTTTTGAAGAAGGTAATGTAGTTTATATTGATGATTACGCACATCATCCATCTGAGCTAAAGGTGGCAATTGAGGCAGCAAAAATGCTTTTTCCCAATAGTAGGATTACGGGCATTTTTCAACCGCATTTATTCTCGCGAACAAATGATTTTGTGGATGGATTTGCGACCGAATTAGATGAGTTGGATGAAGTTATTTTGATGGATATTTATCCTGCTAGAGAATTGCCAATGAAGGGAGTAACATCTGAAATTATTTTTGATAAAATGAAAAATTCAGAAAAGGTGATGGTGACAAAATCAACTTTAATGGAGGAACTAAAAGGAAGAGATATAGAAGTGTTATTGACATTAGGTGCTGGAGATATTGATACTTTTGTTTTGAAAATAAAAAATTGGCTTAGTGAAAAATGAATGAGTTTTTGTTTTATAAAGTATGGATTTTCAGTTTTTTTAAATTAAAAAACTGAAAATATAACTAATTAAGAATGAATACCGAGATAATACAAACTATCAAACGACTTACAATCATAGCGACTGTATTTGTATTGTTAGGATTCATTGTGTGGTCAGTTAATAAGCGAGAAGGTTCGCTTTCAGAAGGATTGAAAATAAAAGTAGAACCTCTAGTGAACGGAAGAGATTTGTTGACTAGTGGTGATATTCAAAAAATTATACAACGAAGTTTTGTTTATGATTTAACAGAGGAAAAAGTTCCTCTGGGGAAATTGAAAGTAGGTGAAATTGAAAAGATCTTAGAGGCCGAACCATTTGTTTTAGATGCGGAGGTTTATGTAGATAATCAAAATCAATTATATGCTTATGTAAGTCAACGAACACCTATTCTAAGAGTTATTGACAAGGATAATCAAACCTATTATTTGGACATAACTGGTAGGCAAATGCCGATGTCCGATCATAGTACTGCAAGGGTGCTGGTAGCAACGGGGGAAATTCCACCTTATACCCCTGATTTTCTAGAGGCAAAGAAAATGCATTTTTTGAAAAAAATGTTTGAACTAACAGAATATATTCGAGGTGACGAATTCTTGAGTCCAATGATCGAACAAATTTATGTGAGTCAGAATGAAGAGTTTATACTCATCCCTAAAGTGGGAAGACAAAAGATAATTTTTGGAAAATACATAGACATAGAAGACAAGTTTAATCGCTTGAAGTTATTTTACCAAGAAGGTATGTCAAGAGAAGGTTGGCAAAAGTATAAAACCATTAATTTGAAATATCGCAAGCAAGTAGTTTGTGAGAGGAGATGAATACGATATTGATTATGCATAAAATCAATTAAAATTAAATTTTCAAAGTAATTGTTTTAATTATTTATATCAAATAATTCAACTTCAAAATAAATAAATTGATTCCCTTAAATTAATTAATCATAAAAGAACATAACACTCTTTTTTAAACCTAGAAACATTATGATGGATACAAATTTACCAAAACAAGAAGTCGTCGTCGCCTTGGACATAGGAACAACAAAGGTCTGTGCCATTGCAGGTCGAAAAGACAAGCATGGGAAAATCGAAATCTTAGGTGTTGGTAAAGTAAATTCTGAGGGGGTGATGCGAGGCATCGTTACTAATATTGAAAAAACAGTGAGAGCAATTTCTGATTCTGTTGCTGCCGCTGAACGTTCTGTTGGGAAACCTATTAAAATTGTTCATGTAGGTATTGCAGGTCAGCACATTAAAAGTTTACAGCATCGTGGAATTTTGACTAGGCAAGATGATTATGACGAAATTGGTCAAAAAGATATAGATCAATTAGTGAGTGATATGTACAAATTAGTTTTGCCTCCAGGTGATAAAATTTTACATGTTATTCCTCAAGAATATACTATTGATAGTGAACAAGGAATTACTGATCCTATCGGTATGTCAGGAGTAAGATTGGAGGCAAATTTCCATATTATAACAGGACAAATTACTGCTTCACACAATATTGATAGATGCGTTCGAAAAGCTGGTTTACAAGTAGCTGATATGACATTAGAACCTATCGCTTCAGCTACAAGTGTTTTGAGTAAGGAAGAAAAAGAAGCAGGGATTGCGTTGGTAGATATAGGTGGTGGAACTACTGATATTACTATTTTTCAGGAGGGTATTATTCGACACACGGCAGTTATTCCTTTTGGTGGGAATGTAATTACAAAAGACATTAAAGAAGGATGTTCTGTAATTCATCAACAAGCTGAAAAGTTGAAAATAAAATTCGGATCTGCGTTGTCGGAGGAAGTTTATGATAATAGAATTATTACTATTCCTGGTTTGAAAGGACGTGACCCAAGAGAAATATCTGAAAAGAATTTGGCAAGAATCATTCAAGCAAGAGTAGAGGAGATTATGGATTATGTGGTTTGGGAAATAAGACGATCTGGATATGAGCGCAAGTTGATTGGAGGAATAGTTTTAACAGGTGGGGGATCTTTGTTGAGTAATATTGAAAAATTAACTGCATATCATACAGGTATGAATACTCGAATTGGTTTGCCTATTGAGCAATTGGCTCATGGTTACTCAGAACAAATTTGTAGCCCTGTATTTTCTACGGTTATTGGATTATTAATCAAAGGTATTCATGCCAATGAAAAACGACCTGAAAAAATTGCAGAGCCAGTTCTAGAATTTGCTGCCGAGATGGGAGAAAAAGAACCATCCAATGCAATAGAGGTTGGTGGTAAATGGTATGATCAATTATTTAAAAAAACCAAGGAATGGTTTGAAGATGAACCAGATGCTGAGTTTTAATATTTTAAATATTTCTACCAAAAAACACTTAAAGAAACATTATATCTAATTCCTTAATATAAATTAAAACACTCTTAATTATGTTATTTGACTTGCCTAAAGAAACTAGCTCAATAATAAAAGTGATTGGCGTTGGAGGTGGCGGAAGCAATGCAGTAAATCACATGTTCGATCTCGGGATCGTAGGTGTAGATTTCGCAATATGCAATACGGACAACCAAGCCATGGAACTTAGTAAAGTTCCAACAAAAATACAATTAGGACCAGACTTAACAGAAGGGTTAGGAGCAGGTTCAAAACCAGATATTGGCCGCCAAGCTTGTATCGAGTCTATTGATGAGATTAAAAACTTTTTAGCTAATGGGACAAAAATGCTTTTTGTAACAGCCGGAATGGGTGGCGGAACAGGTACAGGTGCTGCTCCGATTATTGCTAAAGCAGCTCAAGAAATGGACATCTTGACAGTTGGAATTGTCACTCTTCCTTTTTCATTCGAAGGTCGTCGTCGATCAAAACAAGGTGTTGATGGATTGGATGAGTTAAAGAAAAATGTCGATACTTTAATCGTAATTTCAAATGATAAATTGCGTCAGATTCACGGTAATTTGAAATTGTCTCAAGCATTTTCTGAAGCAGATGATATTTTATCAACAGCTGCAAAGGGTATTGCAGAGATCATTACAGTTCCTGGATATGTAAATGTTGATTTTGAAGATGTCAATACTGTTATGAGAGGTAGTGGAGTTGCTATTATGGGAACTGCAACTTCTGAAGGTGAGGATCGAGCCAAACTTGCAGTAGATGAAGCATTGAATTCTCCATTATTGGAAGAAAACGATATTCAAGGTGCGCAGCACATTTTATTAAATATTACTTCTGGAAATAAAGAAGTGACAATGGACGAGATTTTTGAAATAACAGAGTTCGTTCAAGAAGAAGCTGGTTTTGGAACAGATTTGATTTGGGGAAATTGTTACGACGAATCATTGGGTGACCAACTCAGTGTAACAGTTATCGCAACTGGTTTTGAAGAAAGTCAGCCAACAGCAACAAAAACTGGAAATGCCAAGATTAAAATCCCTTTGGATAGTTCAGATAACACTAAAAAAAAGAATGGCATTTTTGAAATAGGATATGACAATGGCCAATCTGCAAATACAGTAGAATTTGATAATGTCCGATCTAATTACGAACAGTATCAAAGACAGATGGGGTACTCGTATGAGGAGCCTTATGTGAAAAGTGAAGACAAAGAACGAATAAAAGAAGAACGAAGAAAAAGACTTGAATTCGAGGCGTTAAAAAGAGAAGAGCGTTTGAGAAACCTCAGCGTAAAATTAAATAATCCACAAACTGTAAATGAGTTGGAAAATGAACCAGCTTATTTACGTCGAAAAGTAAATTTAGATGATGTTCCTCATAGTAATGAGGTGTCTAATTTATCTAGACTTTCGATTACGGATGATGTAGAACCTGAAATCAGGAAGGAAAATTCTTATCTACATGACCGTCCGGATTAAAGAAAATGAGTAAGTAATTACTCATTAGGTTCCATTAGGATTCCTAGAGTCCGTTATGGTTCTTTTAAGGGATTAGTTTAAATATGAAGGCATTCGCACATTGTGTGGATGCCTTTTTTGTTTTGTTTAAAAGACTCTGTTGTTAAGAATTTATGGCATGTTTTTTTCTTAACACTGATTATCCTCCTTTTATAAATTCCCTCCTTTTTTTTTACTTCAAAAAATCTAAATCATGAAATTAATTAACAATCAAATTAATCCTAGCTCTATTTTTCCAAAAACTATTTATTGTTTGCTTTTAACATTATTATTGACTCAATTGTCTTTTGCAAATATTAATAATTCTAACTCAAACAACTTGGGTCGTTTTTATGCAAATTCTAAAAACTGTGAAGTCAAAGTAATTTGGAATACGGTGTCCGAAACCGATTTAAAGTTATTTGAACTTGAATGGAGTGGAGATGGAAAAAATTTCTACAAAATTCATACTCAAGGGTCTTCAGGTTTATCTCCAAGTAGTGGACTTTACGAATATCTTGATAATAATTCTATGTACAGTAACTATTACAGGTTGAAATTTGTAAAATTTGATGGGACATTTAATTATTCAAAGAAAATTTTTGTAAAAAAGAAATGTAAAAGTAAAAATACACTATCAATTTATCCGAATCCAGTTTCATTGAATTCCAACTTTGTAAACATCGAATTTATACCTTCAAGATCTCAATCACAGATTTTAATTAACGATATGTTAGGAAGATCGATCCAACGCTTAAATTTTGAAGTGGAAAGTGGAATTTCTAATAAATTTGAAATAGATATCTCTAGCTTTCCACCTGGAACATATAATTTGATTGTTGTAGGGGAAAGGCAAGCAAAAATATTTGTAATAAAATAGATTGATATAACTTTTATTTATTATTTACATAAAATAAAAAAGAGACCTATTCATTAAGTTGAGTAGGTCTCTTTTTATTATTAAGCCTTATGATATTTTTAACCTAGAACTGAACATAGAGCTTTAAAATTTTCTCTATTTTTGTTTTTTTAAAAAAATAGCTATTTATGAAAAGGTTACTCATACTTGCCTGCTTGGTTTTACTTTTTTCATGTCAAAATGAATTTCAAGGTTCAGCGTCTAAATTTTTAAAAATTAAAGGAGAAACGATGGGGACGACTTATCATATTACTTACGAAGATGAGTTGGGGCGTAATTTTAAGAATGAAATAGATATAATTTTATTAAAGTTAAATCAATCGGTTTCAACTTATATTCCTGATTCAGAGATCTCGAAGTTTAACCAAAATAAAGAAATAAATACATTTGATAGGTATTTTCGAGATGTAACTCTAGCATCACAAAAAATATTTGAAGAGACTGATGGGTTATTTGATCCAACTGTTATGCCTTTGGTGAATTATTGGGGGTTTGGATACACGGAAAAAAAAGCAATTACAGACATTGATAGTTTTAGAGTTGATTCGTTAAAAAAATTAGTTGGTTTTGAAAAAATTAAAATCAATTGTGATAAAACTAATCTTGGTTTAATTTGTAGTTTCTCAAAAAACAATCCAAATATCCAACTTGATTATTCTGCGATTGCAAAAGGTTATGGAGTAGATATTGTCGCTAATTTTTTTCAGGAAAAAAAAATAAAAAATTTTCTTGTAGAAATTGGCGGTGAACTTAGAACGTCAGGCAAAAATTCCAAGAAAAAGATATGGACTACCGCAATCAATACTCCAAAAATCAATGCTCAGCTTAACGAGTACGAAGCCATTATTAAAGTATTTAATAAAGGTATCGCTACCTCAGGTAACTATCGAAATTTTTACGAGGCTAATGGTGAATGGTATGGTCATGAGATAAATCCAAAAACAGGCTTTCCTGAAAAAAGTAATTTACTCAGCGTCACCATTATGGCTGATGATTGCATGAGTGCTGACGCTTATGCGACAGCCATGATGGTTATGGGATTGGAAAAATCAAAAGCGTTAGCAGCAAAAGTCGAAAATATAGATGCCTTTTTTATTTTTGCTAATGAAATTGGTAAGTTAGAAACTTTTTATACGAAAGGGTTTGAAGGGATAATTTTAGAATAAAATTTTATTTAAAAATATAACGAAATATGGATTTTAAATTAGAGAGAGATCTTTGCTTTTTTGATATTGAGTCAACTGGGCTAAATGTAGTGAGAGATAGAATAGTGCAAATTGCTATTATTAAATATCACAAAAACAGAGTTGAACCCGAAGAGTTGGAGATGATGATTAACCCTGGTATTCCGATTTCGGAGGAGGCAATGAATGTTCACGGTATCACACCAAAGATGTTATCAAACAAACCTTCTTTCCAACAAGTTTCTGACCAATTGCTTAAATTTATTGGAGACTCTGATTTAGCTGGTTATAATTCTAATCGTTTTGATGTACCGATGTTGATGGAAGAATTTTCAAGAGTAGGTATTGAACTTGACATGTCTCGACGAAGAACGATTGATGTCCAACGAATTTTTTACAAAATGGAACCTCGAACCCTAAGTGCTGCTTTAAAATATTACACGGGTAAGAAAATTGAAAATGCACACGATGCTCTTTCTGATGTTCGTGCAACAATTGATGTGTTAAAAGGGCAATTGGAAAGATATCAAGACGTTGATTTAGAGGATGGAGACGGCAATATTATTGAAAGGCCGGTTCAAAATGATATGAAAGCATTACATGAATTCACAACTGATGATAAAATGATAGATGCAACTATGCGATTAAAATATAACCATGAAGGAGTAATCGTTTTTAACTTTGGAAAATATCAGGGACAGCACGCAGCTAAAGTTTTGAAAAATGACAAGGCTTATTATAACTGGATTTTGAATAAGGAATTTTCAAGTCAGGTTAAACAACTAGTTAAAAAATTAGTGAAGGATTATGGAAAATAATAAGCGATGAACTATTTTTTTGCCGCCAATTTTTGAACAAAAAATAAGAAAATGAATTCTAGAAATTCTCAAAAACTTATAGATATCCTAAAACTTTTATTTTTTCAGTTATCATTCATTGTTTTGCTTGGTAGCTGTTATACGCCAATTGATGGATGCTTAAATATCGATGCTACAAATTATGATGCTTCTGCAGATGAACCTTGTGATGACTGTTGCGTCTTTCCAAATTTAAATTTGAAAATTACTCACAGTGTTACAATAAAAGGGGCATTTGGACAAGATTCTGTGATAAATCATTCTGCTGATTCTACGTTTAGTAACTTCAATGATAACTTTTTTCAAATAAAAGGAATTGAGTTTTATTTATCTGATTTTCAGTTGGTCTTAATGGACGGAAGTATCGCAGAAGTAGAAGATGAAATGACTTTTATGATTTATGAAAGTGGGGCATCTCAAACTTCTAAAGATACCACTGTTAAGGATGATTTTGTATTGGTTTCACGAAGTTCTTTTAATTATACTATTGGTGAGTTTCGAAATCCTGGGACCTTCATGGAATTAAGGTTTTCAGTAGGAATAGATGAAGGGTTAAGTTCCATCAATTCAGATACCTTGGCAGATACACACCCTTTGAGTAGTGAAAATATGATGTGTTTTGGAACTCGAGATTCGGGATTCGTTTATCAAGAATTCTCTCTGGTAAAAGATACATTGACGAATCCAACTGAGGTAGAAGTTTTTCAGATGGGAAAAGAAATAGCTAATTCAGTTCAAGTGATCCTTCCTTTATTTGGGGTTTTAGAACCGGGGTTTGATTCAGAAATTCCATTAAAAGTAAACTATACAAAATGGCTTAAAGGCATAGATTTTACGACAAATGATGTGGAGACTATAAAGTCTAAGATTGTCAGTAATACGGCAGAGGCATTTGAAATTGGGGAATAATTGATGAAAGTCATCAATATTTTCATCAGTATCAAAAACTCAAAGAGGCTTTTTTTCGTTAGGTAGGTGTGATTTATGATATTTCTTTACTCTAAAGAAATCAATCCATCATTATTGGTAAAAATAAATTCTTATGAAAAAAATATTTTGGTTTACTTTATTTACTTCATTTTTATTATTTCAAAACTCTTGTAGGCCAGACCCTACACTGGAGGAGACAAGTGATGTTGAGTTGATATTTAAAGGTAAATACGCTGATGAAGTTCTGATGATCAATAATGATTATGATTATGATGGAAATCCTATTAGATTTGATCAGTTTAATTTTTACATTTCGAATGTTGTTTTGGTTAAAGATATAGTTGGGAATCCAGAAGAAACTGAATTGTTTGAAATTAATTTTGTTGACTTGAGTTTCAAGCCAGTTGATGTTGAAGATGCGACAAAAGGGGTTGTGATAACTGCTCCTAATATTCCTGTAGGAGAGTATTCAGGTATTAAGATAAATATAGGAGTTGCCCCAGATTTGAATATTACTAGCTGGGAGGATTACGGTAGTGGTCATCCACTAAGAAAGGCAGGTCATTACTGGTCTGCTTGGAACAGCTTTATTTTTTCCAAAACCGAAGCTAAGATTGATATAGATTCTGATGGGACATTTTCTCATAAATTAGCTTACCACACAGGATCAGATGAGGCTTATCGGACCAAGTTTTTTGCTAAAAATATTATATTGGAAAATGGAACAACCTCCAAGATCTCATTTAATGTTGATGCAAAAAGGATTTTTGAGGATATAAATGTGATGACTCAAACTGGGACTCATAATATAAATGATATGGTCTTGGTGAATGAAATTATGGACAATTTGCAACAAAAATCTTTAGAAATTGACCAATAAGATAAATTGTTAATTCCCAATCATTAACTATGAGCAAGAAATATCTTCTTTCCTTTTTTCTTTTCCTTTTTATTATAAGTTGTGGTGATGATGATAATGAGGAAAAATATGGTGTTATGGGAGACCTTTCATATATTCCCTATAGCCCTCAAGCTTTTTCAATCACAAAGCCTGATGGCTTTCCTTCTATGTTTATACCGACTGATAATTCAATGACTCTAGATGGAATTGAACTAGGTAAACATCTTTTCTTTGATCCAATTTTATCGGCAGATAGTACAATGTCTTGTTCTAGTTGTCATTCGCCCTCTTTAAGCTTTACAGACGGTGGAGCAACAAGCACTGGGATTGATGGGATTTCAGGACTACGAAGTTCGATGAGTTTATTAAATATAGGTTATGTGGAAAAGGGTTTATTTTGGGATGGAAGATCTATTAACCTAGAGGATCAGGCTTTGGATCCTGTTGAAGATCCGATTGAATTACATGATACTTGGGAAAATGTAGAAATAAAATTAAAAGATCATCCTAGTTATCCTAAGAAGTTTCGGATGGCTTTCGGCATTGAAGATAGATCAGAAATTACCAAAGAGCTAGCAGTTAAAGCTATCGCTCAATTCGAGAGAACTTTGATTGGTGCTAGTTCAAAATATGATAAGGTTATTTTTCAAGGTCTTGCCGCATTTACCGATTCAGAAGATAGAGGAATGAGAATGTTTACAGATGCTCAGGGTGGATTGCCTGATGCAGAATGCGCTCATTGTCATGCATTGCACCTTGGAACTACTGATGGTTTTTTTAATAATGGGTTAGATTCAGTTGGTTCTTTAAAAGATTTTATCGATTTAGGATTAGGAGGAGTTACACAGGATACGTTTGATAATGGAAAATTTAGAGCACCTACATTACGGAATATTGCCTTAACTGCACCTTATATGCATGATGGAAGATTCGAAACATTGGAGGAAGTCGTTGATTTTTATAATGAAAGCCCTAATCATAATAATGCAGCTAATATAGATGTCAATATACGTCCTTTGGGATTAACTTCCGAGCAAAAACAAGATCTAGTTAATTTTTTGCATACACTCACCGACACTACCTTTACTACAAATCCAGCATTTCAGAGTCCCTTCTAGATAAATAAACTATTTTTAAATTTTTTTTACCATGATTGAGAATGGCTTTCTTGTGGGGAAGCTATTTTAAAATAAATAAATCATTTGGTTTAGGTTCAATTAAAATATTAGTTGGACTATTAGGTAGCAATTAATTTTTAAGTTTGAATTTCTGAGCATGGTAATTAAACTAATTTAGAGTCATATTCATATGGGGATGATGGAACAAATTTATTTTACGTAAATAATGAATTAGCATGCTTGATTTAGGTATCTAATAGAAATGAGAATACCAATAATCAGTAAATTTTTCGTAAAAAACATATATTATTCATTATGAAATTTGCAGGATTACCTCCCACAATTTTGACGATAACGTAGTATCGTTTTTTTTATATGATTTCATGTTTTTTTGAAATCCTTCAATTTTATTGGGTTTTTAGGAGGAATTTTCCTCCATATTTAATTTTTTTTAAATATTTTTTTTTTTACATAAAAGTAAAAGGACTGTCACAGTAACTTTACTTTTATAAAGTTTTCAATCTTGAAAATGAAAGTCTAGGCATATATTTTGCATATTAATAAATTGTTCCGATGCAGGATACACAAACAAAAAAACTCCCACAATTCTCCCCGTTTTCAGTTTTTCGCAAACAATTACACTATCAACAGTAACACCATTTTCTTATTACAGGTTTTTTGAAAAAACAACAGCTGAATATTACGATGCAAAATAATAACAGCTAAGGGTTGGATCATTCCTGTGAGTATTTCATGAACATTTCAAAGTGTTACATTTTATGAAAAATGCAATAATGAGTTTTTGCGCTGTCATTTTGATGATAGGCGTACCTGAGATTTACGGTCAAAACCAATTGATTGACTACTCAACAATTAAAAAAATGAGTCCTCAACAATTTGTTGATCAGAAATTAGAATTCCAAGAAGATTTATTAATTAATGACTATGTTGTTGTTATTTCTTTTGATAGGATTCCTTCAAAATTAGAAATGAAAGCCTTGCGTGATTCAGGAATCGAATTAATAAATTACCAATCTAAATATAGCTACTTAGCTAAGGTACCCACAAAAATAAATCTTTCAGAATTGAAGAATTGTGGAATTCAGACCTTACGTAAGTACATTGTTAAAGAAAAACTTTCACCTGAGATTAGGGAGGGACGATTTCCAGAGTGGGCTATAAAATCGCCTGGCACTGTTGATGTAGCGATACTTTTGACAGATAATCTGGAAGCCAATCGTCTTCAATTCATTCACACATTTAACATTACACATTTGCAAACACCTCTTCGAGGAGGTGATCTCATCATTGGGCGTATTGCGCAAATTGATTTGCAAATGCTTACTGCTTCACCAATGGTTGCGCATGTAGATGCAATTGAGCCTGCGGTTGAGCCACTTAACCATGAAAATCGAATCTTACAAAAAGTGAATGTACTCCAATCGAATGTTTCTGGGGCTCGAAACCTAAGCGGTGAAGGCATCTATGTAGGAATAGGAGACGGAGGCGAGTTGGGTGATCATATTGATTTCAATGATCGAGTAACCAACTACGCCAACGGATCTTATTCTTCATTCGGTGCTCATGGTGATCATGTGGCGGGTATAGTAGGCGGTGCTGGAAATATTGATCCTGTTCATCGGGGTATGGCACCATCTTCCAATTTGATTATTCAAAAAACTACTTCAATTATATCCAATGCTCAAACTTATTATGACAATCATGAGATGGTGATGACTAATAATTCTTATGGTGTTGGATACAATTGTGAAACGAATGGAACTTATAACTACAGTAGTAACTCATTGGATTGGCAAATGAGAGAGATGCCTGAGTTACTCCATGTCTATGCTGCTGGAAATAGTGGGTACTCAGTTTGTGGAGATTATCCAGATGGGTATAAATCTATATTAAGATATTACCAAAGTGCAAAGAACGTTTTGACAGTTGGAAATGTAAGGCAAAGTAGAGAGTTAAATGGAGGAAGCAGTAAAGGGCCAGTTGCAGATGGACGTTTAAAACCTGAAGTAGTAGCTATTGGATCTGATGTAATGTCCACTGGAAGAGATTACGATTATTATAATGGTACCGGTACAAGTATGGCATCACCCTCGACTGTTGGAACTTTAACCTTATTAAATGAGAGATACAGAGAGTTAAATGGAGGAGATATACCGCAAGGAGGATTGATGAAAGCTATTGCTTGTAATACGGCAGATGATTTAGGAAATATTGGGCCTGATTATGCTTACGGCTACGGGTTAATAAATGGAAGGCGTGCAGCAGAATGTATAGAGAATAATAGATATGATACTGATTCCGTATCTGATGGAGAAACAAAAACCTTTAATATTACTGTCCCATCAGGTTTAGGACAATTAAAAGTAATGTTATACTGGCATGATGTTGAAGCTCCAGCATATGCTACTAAGACATTGATAAATGATTTGGATATAAAACTGACTACTCCAAATGGTTTAGATTATTTGCCTTGGGTATTGAACCATAGCACCGCACATGTTACAGATTTAGCTACTCGGAAATTAGATACACTTAATAACATTGAACAAGTGACAATAAATAATCCTTCAGCAGGAATATATACTATTTCAATTGATGGAAGTAGTATCCCGACTGGGCCACAAGAGTTTTTCATTGTCTTTGATTATGTAACTACTGATATAGTTTTGACTTACCCGCATGGAGAGGAAGGCATAATACCTGGATCAACACAGATGCTTCAATGGGATGCAAATGTAAACAATACATCTAATTTTTCTTTAGAATTTTCAATTGATGATGGAACAACTTGGGAGCTAATAGATGCAGATATAGACGCTGGAGATCGACAATATTTATGGACTGCACCTTCCTCAACAACAGAAGAAGGAATTATTAAAGTTTCAAAAAATAGTGGATCTGAAACTAGTCATAATTTAATACCTTTTTCTATCTTAGAAAGACCAACTAATCTTTCTTCCTCAGTAGTTTGTGAAGGGCATTTAGAGTTGACTTGGGACGCAGTACCAGATGTAGATTTTTATGAAATATATACTTTGCTCAGCTCTAAAATGATTATAATTGACACAGTTTTCACAAATATCTATCAATCAGAAACTCTTGTTATTGGCGACGAATACTGGTTTGCAGTTAGGGGTAGGACTTATAATGGGGGTAATACTGAAAGGTCTATAGCACTTCAGGTAACAGCTCAATCGGGAAATGTTTGTCCATGGGATTATGATATGAGTCTAACAGAGATTTCTACGATTCAAGTAGGGCGAGCTAATACCTCCCTAGCGTTATCAAATTCGGAATTGGTCACAATAGAACTAAAAAATTTAGGAATCAATACCATCGATAGTTTTGAAATTTCTTATCAGGTAGATAATGGAAATTTAGAAACCGAAATAATATATGAGACCTTACCTTCTGGAGATGCGTCAGAAAAAATATTTACTGCTGCTGCAGATTTTTCAGCTCCAGGGACATATCAATTAGATGGGTTTATTAATATACCTCAAGATGTAGATCTTAGTAATAATGAAATTGTTGGATCTTATCAAGTGACTCAATTACCTAATCTTCCAATTACCTTACCTTACGAGGAAAACTTTGAAGGGATTTCAGTGACCACTTTTACTAAAAATACAGTCGGGATGGAAGGAATTGAAGAATGGGATTTTAAACCTGATACTGATGGGAAATTGAACTTTGTTAATGAAGGATCCAATAAATATCTAGAATCATTAGATTTTTCAAACAGTGGGACTAACGAGGGATTAACGGTTACTTTGAATTTAATGAATTATATAGGGAATGAAGGATTAGAGATCAGTTTTGATTATAAATATACTTCCCCTAACAACTTAGTTGATGGAGATTATATTTATCTGCGAGGTTCGGATATAGACTCGTGGATTGAGGCTACAGAATTAGTGATTCATAGTGATTGGACAAATTCAGGTCAAATTGATTTAAGCAGATTACTTTCAGTTAATGGGCAACAATTTAGTAGTAGTACACAAATTCACTTTTCACAAGGAAGAAATTCAGGCTATGCCTTGGATAACTTTAATGTAATTTCTTTGGTTCCGTTACCATTCGAATTAACGTCATTTACTGCCGTAAAAGAGGGAATGGACGCAATCATAAGCTGGAAAACAGCATCAGAATTTAATAATCATAGATTTGAAATACAGGTAGCAAAAACACCGCTACCACTTACAGACGAGAATTTTAAGCAAATAGGAACGGTACTCGGTAATGGCACAACAACAACTAACCATCATTACACATTTACTGACAACTCCCCATTGAAATCCGGGTATCGTTACTATCGCTTAAAACAATTTGACTTTAATGGAAGTACCACTTATACAGATGTAAGAAGTATTGACTTTGGAACCTTTACAGATGTAGCAGTTTTTCCTAATCCATTTATTGGGGAAATTAATATAATGAATCTACCAGAAAATGGGGTTTTACAAAATATACAAATTCTAAATACTTTAGGACAGGTTGTTTTTGAATCATCTCAATTTGAGGACATAAAAGATCTAACAATTGAAATTGATAAAGAACTAGCTTCGGGTACTTATTTCTTATGTGTCCAAACATCAAATAAGACTTTAACTTTTCCAATATTGAAAAGTGATAAGTAGTTTTGAATTACCTCATGATATGATTCTGAAATAGTTTCTTCTATTTCAGCATCGTAACCATGAAACTCATTTTTATTTCATAAAATTATTGAGCATGATTTTTTAATTAAAATCATGCTTTTTTTCTGTAAAAAATACTATTATAAAATTCACAATAAATATTTTTTTCCATCTATTTTATTTATTAACTAATTGGTAATCAGTGGTTTATTGTGTATTTATTGATTTGATAGGAAGGTAGTTTGATTTTATAAAGTTCACAATAAGTGATTTATGTCTTTGTCTAAGGAGGAGAGTCGCTTTATATTTGTAAGGTAATCGGGAGTAATAGACGAGGTAGGAAAATAAAAGGTTTAAAAAGTTAACCTTCAAATTTTACAAAAAGGATATGTTCATGGGATTATAATTTGTTGTAGTTAGTCAGAATCCTGAAAATTTTAGGATTCTGACCTACTTCTTTTTTCATGATAAAAATATAAAATGAGGGAATGAATCGAGGGGTTGCAAAATGATGCAGTCAATGCTGAAAGTTCAGCACTTAATTTGGATATGTTCATGGGATTATAATTTGCATCATAGCAAGTCGGATTTTAATAATCTGACTTGCTATGCAAATATTTTTCTTTGGTAGAATAAATAAGATACTAATATGGTTTATGAGGTATCTAAACACAGAAATAAATAACAAGCTAAAATATGGCTTTTTTATAAAGAATATGTTCATGGGATTATAATTTGTTGTGGTTAGTCGCGTATTTCAAATACGCGACTTTCTATTTTTTAGATCAAACCTTAATTGTTCATTCCATAAAAAAAGGAAGTCATTTTTAAATGACTTCCTTTTTTTATTAAGCGTGTGTAGAAAGATCTATTTAAATAAATCGAAAACAATAGCCGTTTGAACTCCCGTCAAAATTGATGAAAATTTCATATTATTATAGAATTCCAACTTTCCATAATTTTGAATTCGGAAATCAGGACGTAGCTGAATTTTCAAATTCTTTTTTAATTGATAACTTAAATATGGACGAATCTGATAAGAAAGATAAAAATCAGGTCGAGGTGATAAATTACTATTTTCACTCAACGGAAAATTAGTTAAATCTAAATTATTATCTAAAGTTCTGCCTCTTTGTGATCTAATAAAATTAAACCCAACTCCAATATTTGCACCAAATTCAAATTTCCCTTTTTGAAATTCCATACCTAAGAGAACAGGCACAGAGAAAAAAGAATGTCTATTATAGTGTTTTACAATCCGCTCCGAAGATTGATTGATTGTATTCTGACCATTCTGAAAAGTAGTATCCCACTTGGTGCTGTAATTGAATTGTTCCACCGATTTCACATATTCAATACCACTTGTTAAATTTAAGTTTTTAAACAATTGAATAGTTATTTCAGCTCCAGCAGAGCAACCAAGTTGAGGTTTAGTCCAGCATTGACTAAATTTTTTCTAATTTGATCGTCAGCTGAGTTGCTTGCTAAATTAGAATGTAATAAATGAACTCCGGTAAAGAGACCTAGGCTAATCTTTCGCTTCTCTTTTTCTTTCATGGTGAAATACCTTTCTAAATCAAGTGATTTCCTAGATTGATTTTGATCAAGATTTGAAAAAACCGAGGGTATCATTGATACCATCAATCTTTCATTAGTTATTTCAATTGCTAGATGATTTGATGGAATGATATCTTTTTGTGACTCTTCATTGTTTTGGCCTGCAATAATCTCATTGTCTCCTGTTAATGCTGAACTGTTGATTTCAACATTGTCTTGTTGCAATTCTTCATTATTTTGATCCGTTGTAATTTTATTTTCTATTTCTACTACTGAATTATTTGATAGAACGATAATCTTTTGCAGATCTTTATTGTTATTGTCTTGTGTAGCAATAACTTTATTTCTTACGGTACTATTTTTAGAGATAGTTGAATGACTATTTACAGCTGATTTTTTGGAATTATTTTCAGGTGAAGAATTATTTCTTTTAGACAATTCAACTGAAGAATTAAAAGTAAATTGATCTAATTCATCTTTTGGAGTTAATATAGGTTGATC
This sequence comes from Saprospiraceae bacterium, assembly GCA_029251525.1. Lineage (GTDB taxonomy): Bacteria > Bacteroidota > Bacteroidia > Chitinophagales > Saprospiraceae > CAJQQY01. Next base: position 381,873 of record JAQXDE010000055.1, read on the forward strand.
TAAATCGTTCATTTCAACACCAGGAATAGGAGTTGAATTTGATTTTTTCATTAAATCATCTATTGAATTTTGTTGATTTAAAGAAACATTTTTTTGTTGCTCATTACTGACTTTATTATTCTTGAAATATAAACCAGTAAAACCGATAAGGAATAAAGTAGCTAAAAGAAAAGGAACATAGAGTAAGAAATTTCTAGGATTTTCTACCTTAACATCTTCAGTAATTCCTACTTGAATGCTATTCCATAGAGCATCTTCGTTCACCTCAGTATGATTAGATAACTCTAAGTTATTTATGCGAGCTTTTAATTTATTTAAAAAATCATTCATAACTCTTATTGTTTGAAAATATAATTTTTACAAAATTCATTCTTGTCTGTGATCGTTTTATTCAACCACTCTTTTGCCCTTGCCAATCGTTTACGTGATAAAGAAACTTTAATATCCAACATTTCAGAAATTTCTCGATGAGTAAATCCATCGAAAAAAAATAAGTTAAATATTTGAAAATAGGGAAAAGGCATTTGTTCCAAGTACTTAATAATTTCTTCATCACTCATAGAGTCCAAAGAATTGGGATTTATAGATGGTTCATGCAAGTTGATTATTAATTCTGTAGACGAGTTTTTTGTACTACGTTTGTTAAATGCCAAGCATACATTTATGGTAATTCATGAGACCCATGTTTTGAAGCTTGCTTTGTTGATATCGTATTGCTTCAAACTTTTAAATAAACTGATAAAACTTTCTTGAAGAACATCTTGGGTTTCATTTTTATTCCACAAATAACGTCTACATATTGCCATCATGGTAGGGAGAAGCTTTTGGTAAAGTTCTTTTTGGACTTTTGGATTTTTATCCAGGCAGCTTAAAATCAGATTTAAACTAACTTCTACTTTCAAGATTAATAATTAATATTTGAGTTTATGATAATTGATATCTGAATTATCAACAATGGGGTAAAAAATGACTTAAAGGATTTATTATAGTGGATGTTAGTTAAGTAACTTTAATTCAGATCAGTCAAATCTATATAGATTTGACTAAAATTATTCCTTTTTGATTCCGAATTTTAAGTCACTTAACTATCATTTTATAAAGAAAACTTATTTAATTACAAGCAATCACAATTAATATCAAGGACGCCATTGATATTAATACTATCATAAGTCATTGCTGTAGAATCATAGACTAAATCATAAACTATACAGTCATCACCAATATTTAATCCCCAACCTGGGCAATCAACTGAACTACCATTTTCTTCACAATCACAATTTGCGTCGACAACACCATTAGCCCCAGAAGAAGTAGTACATGCATCTCCAATATTTGCATTTAATGATGGGCAATCATATGTAGCATAATCTGGGCAATCACAATTTGTATCAACAATATTAAAGTTTCCTGAAGCATTAGTACATGTATCTCCAATATTTAAGCTCAATGAAGGGCAATCAAAGGTCGTAGTTTCTGTTTCTGTAGTTTTAGTTTCATCAATATCATCTTTAGTACAAGATGAAAATATAGAAAGAGTGATAAACATTGCTGCTAAAAGTCCTAATAATTTTGAATTATTCATGTTTTGATATTTTTAATTAATTTTTTAAGAAAATAAATACATTGAGATTTCGAAGTCTTTCATAGATATATAGGTTAGCAGCTCACAAAAAGTGACACTCTTTTTTTTTTTTTCTTAAAATGACCGATTTCATTGGGCTAACTGCCTGTTGAAAATTTAAAAAGTAGAAAAATTAAAAGGAAATGTGGAAGAAAGAAGAGAAGTAAAGAATTGCAGTTCTCTCCAATAAACTTGTGTTTTGGGAGATTGAAGGAGGAATTATTAAAAGTTAAACGATTAGGTGCTAGTTATTTTCATTGAATTCTTTTAGTGAAAAACTCAAGCAGTTTTTTTGCAAATCAACTTCCTCTGATGCTTCATCAAACAAATAAAAAACATAAACTAACCCTTTCTCTTCTTTGTACAATGCTAACATTTTGCAGTGGTTTTTATCTGATAAAATTCTTTTAGGCTGAAAGAAGACAACTGCGCCCCAATCTGCCTGATAACTTTCCAAATCTTCTCTTGACATCTCATGTAAAACTAATCGAGCGTTCTCATCTTCATTAGTTGCGGCCGAAATAGCCATATTCGACACTTTTATATGTGGGAAAGTTATCGTATTTTTTCTTTTAGGGAAAAGAGCGAATCCAATTCTCATATCAGCTTTCCTTGCTTTGATTTCAAAATCAAAATCGACGATGATACTTTCACTTGCTTTTATTCTTTTATAACTATTTTCTAGAGGGGCTAGAAATTCCAAATCCATTTCCTCCAAAATTTGAAAAAAGGGTTTAGATGTTTTTATTTGCGTAAATGCGTTGTTATGAAGAATGAATAATAAAATAGAAAAGGAAAGTAATCGGATAATATTTTTCATGATAAAAAATTATTAAGTTTGATTAGTTTTAGAACGCAAACAAGTATAACGAAAAAATAACTCAATCATGAAGAAACTTACATCTTTAACTTATGTTCTATGTTCTATTTTTCTATTCTCTTGTGAGGAAAACACACAGCTCACAGAGGATGAAAAATTGGAAGATCAAGCTTATGAGATTGCTCATAAATATATCATCACCGATGGCCATGTAGATTTACCTTATCGACTTGATGTTCGAAATTTTAAATTGACCAAGGAATTTATTGGTATTCCAATTGAAACCGATAAAGGTGATTTTGATTTTGTTCGGGCTAAACAAGGAGGTCTAGATGCACCTTTTATGTCAATTTATGTTCCAGCAAGTTTTCAAGAAAATGGCGGAGCAAAAATGTTTGCTGATTCATTAATAGATATGGTTCAAAAAATTATTGAAGCTCATCCTGATAATTTCACTAAAGGAGATTCACCTGCTGATTGTGAAAAAGCATTTGCTGAAGGAAAAATCGCACTCCCAATGGGAATGGAAAATGGTGCTCCAATTATGGATGATTTGGCAAATGTAAAACACTTCCATGATAGAGGAATTCGATATATCACTTTGACACATTCTAAGGTGAATCAAATTTGTGATTCGTCATATGATACCATTCGTACTTGGAATGGTTTGAGTCCATTCGGAGTTGAAGTTGTAAAAGAGATGAATAATGTTGGTATCATGGTGGATATATCGCATGTGAGCGATAGTACTTTTTATCAGGTAATGAATTTGGCTAAAGCTCCCTGTATTGCTTCTCATTCTAGCGTTCGAAAATTTGTTCCAGGATTCGAAAGAAATATGAATGATGATATGATTAAACTTTTAGGAGAAAAAAATGGAGTGATTTGCATCAATTTTGGCTCGACTTTCCTTGATGGTAAACTTCGAAAAAAACAAGATGAAGATCGTGAAAAATTATCAGCAATTTTAACTGAAAAAGGGCTAGGATTTAGAGACTCGTTAGCGGAATCTATTATCGAACAATTCAGAAAAGATAACCCAAGACTTTTTTCTGATGTAGAAATGGTAGCCAATCATATTGATCATGTGGTGAAAATAGCAGGTATCGATCATGTAGGTTTGGGGTCTGACTTTGATGGAGTAGGAGATAGTTTGCCTGTCGGATTGAAGGATGTATCTCAATTTCCAAATCTTGTAAAGGTATTGTTGCAAAGAGGTTATTCTGAGGAAGATATCGCAAAAATTTGTTATAAAAATGTTTTTCGAGTTTGGAATGAGGTGGAGAAGGTAGCTGCAAGTATATAGTGTTGAGTATTTTAGTATTGAGTATAGGGATTGCCTCTATGCTCAGTACTAAAATTCTCAAAATTAATGTTTAGCCTGTTGAAAAATACATCAACTCTTCTATCTTAAATGGAATCATTTTCTTAAAAGACAAACCGATTTTTTCCAAAAGCATTTGTAATTTTTAATTTTTCAATACTTTGATCGCAACAACCTTTTCTAACTTTAGATTTTCTTTACCATCTTTTAAAATAGCACTTGCAGCCTCGTACGCATATCCTATCTTTTCATATGTTTTCAACATTGCAAATCGAATATCTACTTCTTCTAATTGAGTTCGCTTAATTAATCCACAAGTTCCAATTGATAATTCATCATCTTTTCTTTCCATGAATTACAATGGTTGAGCCATCTTTTTTATAGTAAGGAAGAAACTTTGTAGCAATATATTTTTTAGTATTTGCAATTGTTTTGACACTTCTATCGCCAATATTATCTAACTAGCCTGTTGAATTTAATAGCTCTGAATAAATTCAACAGCATTTAAATTAGCTGCTCGAAGATAGAGACGTTTAGTTGTGATAATTCTTTTCATGAAAAAAGGAATTGTTGACTTTCTTATTCAGATAAAGGAATGCCCATCTTAAAAGAACAAAGACAGCTTTGATTCATTGGAACTTTGTTTTTAATTTGTTAAATTCTTCATGTAATAATTCCTTAAATTCATCATCGTAAGCATTAATTATCTATACTCCAAATTCTTCTAGTGTTTGACCAGTCATAGGATTTGAATTAGCTTTAAACCTCTTTTTATTAGATTACGAATCTGGATTTCCTAAATAGTCCATGTCACACACAGGAAAACATCTGAATGATTACTATTAGAACAATAACTATTATCGATATAAATCACTTCTTGAACCATACTTTTTTAGGTTTTTGTTGTTTGTTTAAATCATGTTATTTTTTAGTCCACATCAGTTTAAGACGTGATTTCAGTTTAATTTATACGCCTAAAAAATGTATGCAAAATTAATATTTTGTGTGATATTCATTATGGGGAATAAGTGTGAAATTATAATTACTGAAACTCAATCTTGCAGGGCTGGCAGCGAGGTAAATTAATTAGTAGATCAAATTTTATAAATTAAAGGAGGTACCAATAAATTGCAAAGAAGAAAAAATGCCTGCCCCATGAGACAGGCATTTTTTTTAGTGATTGTGTCCATCATGATGATCATGATCATCGTGATCGTGTTCATGCTGTGTATTAGGAGTATCAGTTCCTTTAAAATTTTCATTGACCACATATTCCATAGGGCAAACTGGACAAGTGCCTGATTTGTCACTTCCACTTCCTTTACAATGCATAGTGCAAATATAGGCTGAAGTATATTCTTTTCCTTGCTTAGCATCAGCAGCACCTTTGGCTGCTCTATCTCCACATGCAAAAACAAAGATTATCATTGCGAATAAAAATAAAGGGAACATTAATTTTAAACTTTTCATAATTGTAAGGTTTAGATTTTAAAAATTATTTTAATTATTTAAATTTCCAAAATGCAGTTTGAACAGTAGATTTTCTTCCGTCGGAAACTGTCCAAGCGAATATAAGTTTATCTTCTGTTTTTTCTATTTGAGGAAAACCACTTCGCCTAGAGGTACTTGATTTAGAGAGTGTTATGGTTTTAGATCTTTTTTTGTTTGGAAAAACTTGAGCCAATTTTATTTCTGCATTTCCTCCTACTTGTTCCAACCAACTGACTATAGCAAAATTATCAAACAACTCGATTCCAACTCTTCCTAAAGGGTTACCTTCGTCAATTCTAATTGGTTTTTCAAAGCTTGTAATTTCATTGTTGTAAAATGAGATATTTACTTTTGGGTTTTCCTCAGCAGCTGTAAACCATGCAATAGCAATATCATTTTTATTATTGGCTAATGCTGGTCCATTGACAGGGCAACCAGCAATCTTCCAGTTATCAGGATGGACTAAAGATGGACTTGACCAACTCTTTTTATTTTTTTGGACAAAAGAAATATCTCGAATTTCATCCACCGAGCGATCTCGATAAGCCACTAAAGTCTTCTTTGGAGTAATAACAGCAGTTGTTTGGCAGCAGTCACAAATTCGATGATCCAATTCTTTTTCATTGTATAGTTTACCTTCAATATTAAAAGTAGCGGTGCGTAAAGTCATCGCTCCGCCGCCTCCATGTCCATGGTCATTGTGAGAATCATGAGTAGTTTCTTCGCCTTCGATTTTCGTAAAACGTCCATCTAACCAAGTGGCGAATATTTTATCATCATCTTTTGGAAGCATTGTTACAAAACCATGTTCGGCTGCTACACCATCGGAATGAATGATGAAAGATTTACCCCAAGTTTTTCCTTCATCTTTAGATTGAGCAATGTGGATATCATAATCATAAGTTCCGGATGCTCGTTTTTGTAACCAATGAGCAGCTATGTGTTGCTTATTATTTTTATAAACAACAAGGGACGGGAAATCTGCCCAATTGACAAACCAATCTGAACCTCTAGCAATTTCTTTGGGTGTAGTCCAAGTATCATTTACTATTTTAGAAAACATCAAAGCATCAGTTGTGTCATTGATATATTCTACCCAGCTTAAATAAATTTCTCCTTGACTGGAAACAAAAAGATTGGGTTCCCCTCCGGAATTAACTGGACTTGTTAATTCATTTAATGTGAAATTGTTCAAGTTGATAAATCGTTTTGAATTACTTGAATCTTGTTGACATCCAAAATGTAAAAGGACTGTTATTAGTATTGTGGAAAAAAGGAAAAATAAATTTTTCATTTCGTTTTATTTAAAATTATGTAGCAAGCAGCTACAGAAATATGAAATTATTTGATTGAAAGCGTATCAGTCACCAACCCACATTTCATCATCTTATCTCCAAAATAAGGATTTTGAACTTCACCGACATCACTAATCCAATCAGCACCTTTGTTGTCAAAAGCCATCGGACAAAATTGCACAAATAATTTATTTTTTGTACCAAAAGCAGTTATAGAATTGATCATTGCATCTGTTAAGAATTCAAATTGTTGGCGTTGAATTTCTACCCCCTCAAGCATAGTTATTTTTTTTCCATGTCTTCGCAGAGCTGCTAATTGTTGCATCCAATATTGATGAGCTTCACTCTTGATTACAGTCATATCCACATTTTTCAATTCTTTTAAAAAAGTTTTAGCTGCATCTTTTGCTGCTGCTGCATTTGTCTCTACGAACGCATCTTTTAATAGTAAATATTTATCAGAAAGTGAACTCAATTGGGTTTTGAAAGCTTCAGGTGTTTCTACTGTAAAGTCAGGAATAGTAAGCATTCCAGCGTTTTGAGGTTTGACATTTATATTTTGATTCATCATTGATTTTTGGTTGTTTAGTTGGGAGGCTGCATCAATGACAAATGCCCCATTTGTCACTACTTCATCGCCTAGATTTAATCCATTTTTCACCTCGTAAAATTCCCCAAGGCTTTCGCCCAGTGTAATTTCTTGGTATCGAAAGCTTGGAATTTTAGTCCCTTGATCTTTGAGGTAAATCACAGATCTGACTCCTGTCCAGAGCACAGAAGTTTTAGGAACGGTGATTTTAGATTTGGAAGAATTGGAAGTTTGTAACATCCCTTTTACGAACATTTCAGGTTTAAGGGAGCCGTTTCGATTATTGACTTCCGAGCGGATGGCAACTGCTCTTGTTGCTGCATTTAGAATCGGATCGATATAAGTCACCTTAGCTGAAAATGTTTTTCCAGGAACAGCAGGTGTAGTAAATTTTATGACATTGCCGATTCGAATATTAGACAAGTTTTCTTCGTAGCCATCAAATATTACCCACAACCTTTCGAGACCAATTGTTTCAAAAAGTATACTTCCCTCTTGGATATAATCACCAACTGATACTTTTTTGTCCATCACAGTTCCACTGTCATCAGCGTAAATATTCATTAGGCTTTGCACTTCTCCAGTTTGTTCAATCTGGTCAATCGAATTTTTAGGGATTTTCCAGTAAGCTAATTTTTGTCGAGCGGCTTTCGCCAAATTAGGACTAATATCTTTTAATTTTAGGGCTTCTAAAAGTTCTCTTTGCGCACTCACTAACTCAGGGGAATAGATGGTGGCAATCTTTTGACCTTTAGTAATTTTTTCACCCGTGAAGGTGATGAATAATTTTTCAATCCGACCAGGTAAATGACTGACGATACTTGCCGAGCGTCTTTCGTCAGGTTTGATTTTTCCATTGAGTAAAATACTTTTACCCCCACTTTTGGAAGATCCGATTAAGGTCGTTTGTATATTTGAAATTTTAACAGCTTCTTCCGTCATTTGAAAAGCTAAGGGGTCGGTAGAAGCATTAGTTTCCACAGGAATCAAATCCATTTCACAAATAGGACAAATGCCCATTTCGTTTTGACGAATTTGTGGATGCATTGAGCAAGTGAAAATTGTTTCTTCGGCTGCACTTAGGTTGTTTATTGCTGTGGAATGATTGTGTCCATCGTTTTGATTGACTAATTGTTTCTTGTTTTTTCCAAAAGCAAAATAGCCAATCCCAACTCCGATTGACACAGCAAATAACAATACAATTACATTTTTTATGTTTTCCATATTTTTTATGTTTAAAAAAACAGATTTAGAAATTTCTTTGATTAAAGGATTATTTTTTCAATTTTCGCTACAGCCAGATGACTCATCACAATGGCTTCTAGTATCATCACGTCATAATCCACGAGATTCATTTGCATCTGTAGTAATTCCTCAAAACCCTTCCCGCTTGTACTGAAATTCCCTTCCAGGATTTCGATAGCTGAACGAGTTAATCGTTTTTGTTTTTCGTATAAATCAATTTTAATTTTAGCTGATTCATGTTCTGCTTTTGCTTGCTCAATTATCATGGAGAATTGACTGATGATTTCCTTTTTTTGATGATCGATGGCAATGATTTTTTGTTCCTCTTCTTGTGTTTTTGCCCGATACTGTTTTGTGTAAATAGGAAGAGTAACTCTCGCTCTAGCAACTTTCATGTCTCGACCATTGGCATCAAAACTAATGTTAGGGTATTTTTGAACATAGGTCCATTCAAAACCGATTCCAAAAGTTGGCTTCCTGTTTAAGTCATTAATTTTCAATGACTTACTTGCGACTTGTTGTTCAATATTTAATTTCTGAATAATTGGGTGAGGTTGATTGTTCGTAACTGAAAAATCATTTTTAATATCAGGAAGTATGGCAAAATTTAAATTTGATTTTATATCAATTGCTTGGTTTAAATCTGATTGTAAAAGCTGATTAAAAGTAGCCAAAGGAGCAATTTTTTGATTTTCTAAAAGTGCTAATTCTGTCTTTATTTTTTCTTTTTTCAAATTGATTTTTACGACATTTATAGCAGAGGATTTACCTGCTTCGATATTGGAAAGTGTTACATCTTCTAATCGATCTAAAAGTTGTAAGTTTATTGTTGAAAATTCCTTTTTCTTTTCCAATTCATAAATCTTTAACCAAGTTTTTTTCAAATGGTAAATGATTTCTAAGGAGGCAATTGGGACGTTCTTATTTTTTACCTCTGCTTGAGCGAGTGCTAAATCCTTTTTTGCTTTCAATATTCCGAACCAAGGGAATGATTGCATTGCTCCCAAATTAAATCTATTGATACCTGTATGCCCTTGCATTTTGGGAAGCATCACTCCTAAATTTATTTCTGGATTAGGCAAAATGTTGACTTGGTTAACTTTAGATAATGCCACTAAGTAATTTTGATGCAGAGCTTTTAGGTTTTCATTTTTTTCAGTCGCTAGATTAATATATGATTCTAATTCTACTTGCGTAAAAACATTGTTGTAAAATGCTAAAAAAATGAATATCCAAATTGATTTTTTGATAAATAGTTTATTTGAAATTTTCTTTATTTTTTCCATTTTTCTATTTTTTAAAATTAGTAATTCGCCAATTCCACTCTTTCCACATAGAAAATAAAACAGGAACTGTAAACATTGTAATCACTTGAAATAACATTCCTCCGAAAGATGGAATCGCCATTGGTAGCATAATGTCAGATCCACGTCCTGTTGAAGTCAAAATAGGGAGCAAAGCCAAAATCGTTGTTGCGGTTGTCATCATTGCAGGACGAACCCTTCTTTTTCCTCCTTCAATCACTGCATCTCTTATTTCTTGAATGGAATTAGGTTTGTTCTTTTCAAAAGAATCTTTAAGGAATGTCGCAACTAAAACGCCATCATCTGTGGCAATTCCAAATAGTGCCAAGAATCCTACCCAAACTGCAACGCTTAAATTTATTGTTTGAACTTGAAATAAGTCGCGCATATTTTTTCCAAAAAATTGAAAATCTAAGAATGCTGGATCAGCATACCAATCCAGCAAAATGAACCCTCCTGCAAAGGCGATAAAAACTCCTGTGAAAACCATCATCGATATGAAGATGGAGTTAAATTGGAGATAAAGAATCAAGAAAATTAAGGCTAGAGCGATAGGAATCACAATCGCCAATCGTTTATTTGCTCGTACTTGTTGTTCATAATTTCCAGCGAAAGCAAAACTTGTTCCTGCAGGAATTTTCAGACTTCCATTTTCGAGTTTTTCAGAAAAGAGCTGTTTTGCATTTTTTACAATTTCAACCTCAGAGTAACCAATTTCTTTGTCGAATAAAACATAACCAACTAAGAATCCATCTTCACTTTTGATTGATTGAGGACCGCGGACAAAGTTTATTTTAATTAATTCTCCTAAAGGGATTTGAGCGCCAGTTGGTGTACTCACTAAAATGTTTTTGATCACTTCTGGATTGTCTCGCATTTCTCTTGGGTAGCGTAATCGGATAGCATACCGCTCTCGCCCTTCTACTGTTTCTGACATTTTCATTCCGCCGATAGCAGCCTGAATATGATTTTGTACATCAACAATTGTCAACCCGTATCGACTGATGATATTTCGTTTTATATCTAATTCCATGTAAGGTTTGCCAACAATTCGCTCTGCAAAAACGGTGGCATCTTTAACGCCTTCGACTTCTTTTAATTCATTTTCTAGCAATAAACCGACGGATTCGATGGTTTTTAAATCTGTACCTTTTACTTTAATTCCCATGGGCGCTCTCATACCTGTTTGGAGCATGATAAGTCTCGTTTCGATGGGTTGTAATTTAGGGGCGGAGGTAACTCCAGGTATCCTTGTGGCTTTGACTATTTCATCCCAAATGTCATCAGGTGATTGGATTTCGTCTCGCCATTGTCGAAAATATCTGCCATTTTTGTCTTCGATGAGCTCTTCCATCTCGTTTCGAACATATTCATTCTTTTTATTAGTCTTGAATCGAATCCGATGACCATTTTTATCTGTTTTGTACTCGCTTTTGTAATTAATAATATTTTCGTACATCGAGATAGGAGCAGGGTCAAGAGGAGATTCTACTCGACCTAATTTGCCAACTACATTTTCAATTTCTGGAATAGTAGTCACTGCCATGTCTAGCATTCTGAGGTTTTTTAAGTTTTCCTGCATACCTGAATGAGGCATCGATGTTGGCATCAAAAGAAAACTCCCCTCATTTAAGGCAGGCATGAATTCTTCCTCGGTTTGCTGAAAAGATTGATAACCGAAAAATAAAATGAACGCTGGGAAAACAAAAAATATAAACTTAAATTGTAAGCAAAAACGTAAGATATTTTCATAGAAGTATATCATTGTTTGAAAAAATGATAACAATAAAATCACAATTATTGCAATGAAGGAGAAATTAGACATCAAGCTTTTATTAACTCCTAGTGGCATCCATATTTGAGTTAAAAAATAAATGACAATACCTGCGTAAATAATATTTTTTAGAATGTTAAACCAATAATAAATTTGTTCTGATGTATGTTTTTTTAACAAAAGACTCAATAACCCAAAAGAACCAATTGCAATGATTACATTTCCGGAAATGGTGTTTTTAAAATAAAATAAAACGATTAGACCTACTAATGAAATAAGTAGATTGGTAATCCATATTCGCCAGTTTTGACTAGTCTTATTTTTCTTGCTAGTAAAAATAGAGTGGGCGAGTGGTGGTAGAATTGTGATGGCAACAATGATCGAAGCGACCAAGGCAAAAGTTTTAGTATAGGCAAGTGGACGGAATAATTTTCCTTCTGCTGCTTCCATAGTGAAGACAGGAATAAAACTAATTACAGTCGTAGCAACCGCTGTTAAAACCGCTGAAGCTACTCCTGTTGTCGCTTCATAAATTGAAGTAAATTTATTTTCCTCTGGAGGAGCCTCCTCCAATCGTTTTACCATACTTTCGACTAAAACAATTCCCATGTCGACCATCGTTCCAATGGCAATCGCAATTCCTGAGAGCGCTACGATGTTAGCATCTACTCCAAAATATCGCATTGCAATAAAACACATCAAAACTGAAATGGGCAACGTACCAGCAATGAGAAGACTACTTTGGAAATTCAATAGCATCAAGATTACAACAATGATCGTAATTAGAATTTCTAAAGTTAATCCCTCTTGTAATGTTCCTAATGTTTCTTGAATTAATTGGGTTCGATCATAAAATGGTATGATTTTTATTTGAGAAATTGTTCCATCAGATAAGACTTTGCTGGGTAAACCTGCTTCTATTTCCACAATTTTTTCTTTAACGTTTTGTATAACGTTCAGTGGATTGGCTCCATATCGGGCGACTACAACTCCACCAACTGCTTCTGCTCCAGATTTGTCAATTGCACCTCGTCGAGTTGCCGGGCCAATGTTTACTTTTCCGATATCTCGAATTCGGATTGGCACATTTTGGTTGACCAGAACAACACTTTCTTCGATATCAGAAATGCTCTCGACATAGCCCAATCCTCGTATAAAGTACTCTGCTAAATTTATTTCAATGGTTTGTGCTCCTGCATCAAGGTTGCTATTTTTGAGAGCACTCATCACTTGGTTAAGATTAATTCCGTTGGCTTTCATTGCGTCTGGGTCAACGTCAACTTGGTATTCCTTGACATAGCCTCCGATCGATGCAACCTCTGAAACTCCTTCTGCCGCATTTAATCCGAAACGAACGTAGTAATCTTGAATGGAGCGTAATTCATGTAAATCCCACCCGCCAGTTGGGTTGTTTTCAGTATCTCGACCTTCTAACGTATACCAGAATATTTGACCCAAACCAGTTGCGTCTGGTCCTAACATTGGACTTGCATCTGAAGGTAATGTGTTGGTAGGAAGTGAATTTAATTTTTCTAAAATTCGAGACCGACTCCAGTAAAATTCAGCATCTTCTTCAAATATGAGATAGATACTAGAGAATCCAAACATTGAGTTACTTCGTATACTTTTTACTTTTGGGATCCCAAGTAAAGCAGTTGTCAATGGATACGTCACTTGGTCCTCTACATTTTGTGGTGAGCGGCCAGCCCATTTGGTAAAGATAATTTGCTGGTTTTCACCAATATCTGGAATAGCATCAACTGCCACAGAGTCGCGTGGTAATTGTGATATTCCAAATTCAAATGGTGTGGTGACCAACCCCCATCCAACGAAAAGTAGTAGTAGTAAAACGGCTACTAATTTATTTTCCAGAAAAAATCTAATGGTTGATTTTAACATTACTAAATATTTATGGTGAATGATGGATGGTGAATGAAAAAGCATTCGACCATGTCAAAATAAAGCTAGCTCACTTTCCAATTTTGAAAAATGAGAACACATTCAGCTTAATATTTAAATAAGAAAATTTTGTAATTCAGCAGTATAATTACGGAGAATAAGTGGTGGTTTGTAGTTAAAATAGTCAGTTGATTTTTTATCAACTGAAGGTGATTCAATGTCTAGGAATGTAATTAAGTTTACAATTATAACTTTGAAGTTTAACGGTTTGAGTACCGTTGGGGCAGTTTGTTGATCAAGATCAAGTTGGTAAAAGTCTGATTTACTTTCACAACATCCTTTTTTGCAGGATTTGATGTTTTTTTCAACAACTTTATGGCAGCTTTCTTTTTTTGCTCTAAGTTCGCTACATGTTTTTGCTTGACAAAATAATTGCAAGTCTTGCAATTGGTTTTGACAAAAGTGCGTACTTATTGAAAAACCAGATGTACTGATTAATAATAAAAATGCAAGAATTATATGTAGAGACTTTTTGATCAAAAAAATATTATTTCTCCAAAGTTAACGTTTTTTTTCGAATGAAGATTGTAGTTCTTACCAACGCATACAATTTACCTCGTAAAAACTAAATCTCGCTTGCTGCTTAATTTTTCATTGTAGGTATATCTACCGTAATCGAAACCAATTAGATGTTCGGGTTCTGTCAATTTATTTTTGATAATATAATGGCACATCATACCTCTTGCTTTTTTTGCGAAGAAAGCAACGATCTTGAATTCACCATTTTTCTCTTCTTTAAAGTGTATATTATACAAATCTGCTTGAAGTGATTTAGGTTGAACGGCTGAGAAATATTCTTTAGAAGCTAAATTGATGATTGCTTTTGCTTTTGCTTTTTTAACGTCCTTGTTGATGGTATTTGTGATTTTACTACCCCAAAATTGATAGAGGTTTTTTCCAGAATCATTTTGTAATTTTGTTCCCATTTCTAAGCGATATGGTTGCATCAAATCTAATGGCCTAATCAAACCATAAAGACCTGAAAGGATTCGCAAATGGCCTTGAGCAAATTCTAAATCAGCTTCATCAAAGCTATCAGAGTCTAGTCCTGTGTACACATCACCTTTGAAAGCAAGAATGGCTTGCTTTGCGTTTTTTAAGGAAAAAGGAGTTTTAAAACTATGGTAGCGCTCCATATTGAGAATGGCAATGTTATCACTAATTTTCATTAATTTTTTTAGATCACTAGTTGATTTCTTTTTTAAGATATCGATTAACTCTTGGCTCTCGGGAAGAAAACGCAATTTGGTTTTTTTCTCTAAATCTGTTTTGTCAAAATCTAAAGTCTTGGCTGGAGAAATTAATAATAACATTTTTATAATTTTTTGATTAAACAAATGTAAAGGTGGTAAGTTTAAATAAAAATTAGAAAAAAATGAGCATGTTTTTAAATCGAAACTTTAATAGATTTGATTTTGACTATTTGTTTTTATCTATATTTTTGAGTTGTAAGAAAATAAAGTAGTTCGTTATTTATAAATAGGCTCTTTTTATACTGATTTCTTTATGTTGCTGTGTTATTTTTTACCCTCCCACTCTTGGTAGAATTGATCTAAGTAAGTTTCCATAAATTGATGCCGTTGCTGTGCCATTTCCTTTCCAGTTTGGGTATTCATTCGATCTTTTAGTAGTAACAATTTTTCATAAAAATGATTAACAGATGGGGCGGTACTTTTTTTATACTCTGCTTTACTCATATTAAGTTGAGGAGGAATATTGGGGTCGTAGATTGTCCGGTTTTTAAATCCACCATAGTTGAATGTCCTTGCGATACCAATGGCGCCGAGTGCATCTAAACGATCTGCATCTTGCACAACATCTAATTCTGGAGATTGGAATTTTTTTTCAAAATTACCTCCTCCAAATGATATGTTTTGAATGATTAAAATAACATGATCGATTGTTTTTTGATCTACTCCAATAGTATTTAGAAAATCAGTTGCTTTTCGTGGTCCAACAGTTTCATCACCATCATGAAATTTAGAATCAGCAATATCATGAAGCAATGCTCCTAGTTCAACTATGCGACGATCTACAGGCTCTGAAGCTGAGATTTGTATGGCAGTTTTCCATACTCGGTAAATATGCCACCAGTCATGACCGCCTTCGGCATTTTCTAATTCAGATTTTACGTAGTTAATGGTTTGCTGAATCAATTTGTAAATGTTATGTTATTAAATTGGTCAGGTGATTTATTTCTCTTGTTAAATCTTGATTTTTTTATAAATGTAGAACTTGATTATTTCGAGGAGTAAACGAGAAAATCTATTTTTCTTTTAAAACATATAAACTTAATACGCTTATTTTGCATCAGTTAAATCAATTTTAAAAAGAAAATATTTACTAAAAAAAATCATGTCAAATAAAAAATGATAATTAATTCATGAAATAAAACCCTAATATTGACCTAGTCGTTTTGCATATAAAACAGAGTAGATGGATAGATATGGAAGACCGGTTATAAACTCATTTATTTTAACGCATAATACCAAATGGATATAATGTAAAATTCCCATCTATCATTTTATTGTATTTTTGATTTAATGCGCGAATACCAAATTCCTCAGAAACGACGGTCATGTAATTATACAAAACATATTTTTGGATTGAGGAAGGAGGATGATTATTCAATTCGGCATCAATTTCAAACAGCAATTCTTTTGCTTGCTGTTTTAAATCTTTCATTGATCCACCAAACAAGTTTTCATTCGCTAGAACAGAATCCCAAACCATTTTTAGGTAAACAGTCTGATTGACCAATGGGTCGTCAGTTAAATCATCGATAAATTTTTCGATAATTTCCAAATTTCCACCCCATTTTGGTTGAATATTTTCAGCATATTCCATATGTGCCCATAAGTGATTTGGATTGAGTTCTAGACATTTATCAAAATAAGTATCAGCGCTTTTGAAGTCGCCAGTTGATCCAGCAACTCTAAGTAATTGTGCATATGCCTCTGCTTTAATTTCAGGATCTGAGTTTATTTTTTCCAATAGGTTTATTGCTTTGTTTGAGCTGTCAATAAATAATTCCTCTTGTTCAGAAGATAACGAATCTGCAGGCAAATTTCCTCGATCAAGGGATGCCTGATGAATATAACTCACACCCAAAAATAAAATAGCTAACTGAGAGTTAGGAAGTGCTTCTCTCCAATCCATTATAGTTTTTACATTTCCATTTAAAGAAACGTGATCAATTGCTTGACGTAATTCATCAGAATCTAACTGGTTGATTAAAAATTCTGCAGAGGTATATTCTTGTTCATCTAATTTGGATTTTATCTTTTGTATGACGGGATCTCCAAATGAATAATCCACTTCTTGACCGGTAAAAGTCTGTCGCTTTTGATACAAATAATACGAGATTAATCCAAAAAAAATTAAAGTGGTAATAAGAGGCATGAGAGGTATTTTGGTTTAAGGTTAAAACTAACAAGTAAAAATTAATAAATCAATCAAACTCAAGAAAATAATGCAAAAGTAGTAATACTAACCATGTTCTATTTTTTTTTCTTTGGTTCTTCATATTTTATTTGAATCATCTCACTTTCATTTAAGTTGGAATTTAAGACAACTTGTTTTCTTCTGCCGTTGTAATAATAGGTAATGGCACAAGTGTTAGGAGGTATTGTTCCAAGGTTTTCAGCATGCAAAATCATATAGTTTTCCAACTGTGGATCAATTTTTATTTTTACTTGTAGAGGACGATTTTTTAGTACTTGATTTTCAATTATCCATTTGCCATTTAAGTTGATAGAGATAATGTCTCCGTCTTGTTCTTTATGATCTAAAAATTGTAATGTGAATTCTGTCTTATCAACCACAATGTTTTGTTGTCTTACTACTACATTTCGATCATTTATGATCGTTGGTGCATCGTTTGTAATTATATGGTTATCAGGTTTTTGTATTACTTTTTCTGGATAAACTACTTTTAAAATGTGAGGTTCTTCCAATAAGAATAAGCTATAATCTGACTCTAGTTTGATCAAGTCGTTTAAGGATTTGATCATACGTCCTGAGTAATTATTAAAAGAGGCAACTAACTCAACATTGTGATAATAATAAGCTTTGCCATAAAGCTTGTATTTTGGATCAAATTGATTGGAGTTTTGATATTTTTTTAGTTCAATCAAAAACTTTTTTGAGGCAGCTTTTGCTGTCTTGTATCGTGCATTAACATTTACAATTCCGTTGAGTTTTTTAATATTTGATTCTAGCTTTTGAATATATTCGGGGAGGTTCCCAGATACATCATATCGCAACGATTTTAAAATTGGAAGTATGTTGTTATGGATTTCAGTTAAAACAGGAACACCCAGGCTTTTATTAGTAGATTTTGAATAGTAATTTTTTTGATAAATTTTATTTAGATTTTTTCGAAGTTGTTCTTTCTCCAAATAAAAGTTTTCATACAATTCTGCAACAATTTCCATTTGTCGAAAAATCTCTGTTTGGTTTTTTGAGTCTTGTAAATCCTTATTTTTAATAAACTCATCAAGTTGGAATCGTAGTTTATTGATCCGGTCAATTATTTTTTTGATTTTGTCAGCAGAAATATTTAATACTTTGGCTTCCTCTCTCTTTAGAAAACGGCTCTCTGTTTTGGTTACCTTAAACCATTGGTAAGGAGAAATTTGGTAAAACCATTTTTCTGAATCTAAAAATATATTTTTAGGTAAGTCTTTGTTTCCATAAAAATTGATTTGCTCGCTGGGAGAATCTACTGAACGATTAACTTCTTGATTAATATTTTCAAAAATCCGATGAGCAATCATCATCCCATGAATACTTTCATTAGTAAATTGTACATAATTATTGAGTGCTTTGACAGAGGCTATAGAAGGGAGTTGAGCAAAAGTGATGGTATTTAGGCAAAGGATTATGCTTACGAGGAAATAATTCATATTCATATAAGATTTGAAAAATAAATTTATTGAAGACTACAAAGTTAGGGAAAATTGAGAATAAAAACACAAGATTAGGTATTACCGTAATGTTTATCAATCCTCACATTTATAACTATAATCGAGCTGAAACAACTATTATTATATTTTTCATAAAAAGCAGGTTATCTATTGCTTAAAAATTGAGCACTTTATTAGATTGTGTTAAATAAACATGAATTTATAAAACATTCCCTCTGTTATTTGATTCTAACATTATATATTTATTCTTTTAAAAAAGTATTTCAATTTGCCAATCCTACAAAGTGGTTTTCAACCTTATTATTGGATATTTCGTAATACGCATGTAAGCACAATTTATGCGTCCTTAATCCGTCGATGGATACCCAAAGTGAAATTTCAACGAGAACGATTGGAAACGCTTGATGGTGATTTTTTGGATTTGGATTGGTTAAAAAATGACAACGAGAATCTCGTTGTTATACTCGCAGGTTTGGAAGGGAAATCAAATAGTTTGTACTCTAGATCTGCGATTCGATATTTTAATAAAAAAGGATGGGATGCTTTGGCGATGAATTATAGAGGTTGTAGTGGTGAGCCCAATCGAAATTTACGTGGCTATCACATGGGAGCAAGTGATGATGTAAGATTTACGATAAACCATGTTTTACAAAAAAATAGGTATAAAAAAATTGTAATTGTTGGCTACAGTTTAGGCGGGAATTTGGCACTAAAGTATGTAGGGGAAGAAGCGGATAATTTACCAAAAGAAATTAAAGCTACTATTTCATTTTCTGTTCCTATGGATATTCAAGCAAGTGATGAACGTTTGAATAAATGGTATAATTGGCACTATTTAAAATGGTTTATGTTGCCATTAAACTACAAAGCTAATCGAAAGAAAAAGCAATTCCCAAAGGCCTTGGAAAATTATAATGGTTTTTTTATGTCTGGTAATTTTGTGTACTTCGATACTCATTTTACAGCGCCTGCTAATGGGTTTGATGATGTAGTTACTTATTGGAGATCAAGTAGTTGTATACCTTTTTTGGAGAAGATTAAAATCCCTTCCTTGATTGTATCCTCAGCCGATGATTCTTTTATTTCTGAGAATTGTTATCCTTTCGAAATATCGAAGAAGAATGAAAATTTATTTTTAGAATTACCAAAGCACGGAGGACATTGTGGATTTATTCGTCAGTTTTTTGAAAAAAATGGATGGATGGAAGAACGTGCAATGGAATTTTTAGATCAAAATATATAAACGATTTTATCCCTATAAATATTGAGAGAAGAAGATTTCGATTATACCCTAGACATCACATAAAACATTTCCCTCCCAATTTGTCTTACTCGCTCGTCGTATTTTTTACTTTCCAAGTCAGTATCATCAAAATGTTTTGGATCATCAAAAGTTAATACGAATCTGTTTTCTGCTCCTAAAATAACTGGACAACTTTCATCAGCATCCGAACAAACCATAATGGCTGCAAATTCCCTTTGAGGATTCTCAGCATGGTCATATATTTTTGAAAACATTTTCAAAGGAGCTTGAGAAAAATTAAAGGTGGACAAGTAAATAGGATTTTCAACAGATGAGTCAGCAGTCTTAATTTCAAAACCTGCACGTCGAAGTGCAGCCACTGAGCGATAATTAAAAGCTGTAGCTTCCGTTCCTCCTGAAAATGTGTGTATTTTATTTTTGTGATAAAAAAGAGCAGCAACGGATAACCATAATTGACCAATATGACTTCTACGGGAATTATGAGTGCAAATTACATTTAACTTAGTTGGTTGATCATCTTTTTGTTTTTGAGCAATATATTGAGCGAGTTCTTCAAGCTGTGTTTTTCGATTTTTATGAATTAGATCGAATTCATTTTCGAAGCTTTGGCAATAATTTTCAAGTAGATCAAAAAGGTTTGTTGACATAATGATTTGGATTTTTTAAATTAAGTGTAAGAAAAGAATTTTATTCAAAAAAGAAGATTCATCGACAACTTCTATTATTTCCTCGGAAAAAACGGGAAATCCTTCTCTTTTTGTAGTATCTTCTGTTAAGATTTGAGCGTTGTGTATCTAAATTAAATTAAAATTATTTTTGTAAAATAAAAACCACCCAACTATGAGTTTAAGACGTTTTTTTATTGAAGAATTTGTAGAAGTTATTGAATGGAGAGAAGAAGATCGTGATACGATTCTTTGGAAATTTCCAGATAGTGATGCTAATATAAAATATGGAGCAAATTTAACTGTCCGAGAATCTCAGACTGCTGTATTTTTAAATGAAGGAGAATTTGCAGATGTTTTTGAGCCAGGACGATACGAATTATTGACTGAAAATATGCCTTTGTTGACTAGTTTGAAAAATTGGAAATCAGGTTTCAAGTCACCATTTCTTTGCGATGTTTATTTCGCGAGTACCAAAATTTTTATGGATTTAAAATGGGGAACAGTTAATCCAATTATCCTACGAGATCCAGAATTTAAACAAGTAAGAATAAAAGCACATGGAACTTATTTTATCAAAATAAAAGATCCACAAATATTTTTCTCTAACTATTCTGGAACAAAAGGTGTTGTGAAAATTCAAGAAGTGGAAGCAAGTTTGAGAGATATTATTTCGCCAAAATTTGCTGAAGCTTTAGCAGAAGCAGAAGTTTCGGTTTTGGATATGGTGAAAAATTATACAGAATTAGGTGATCAAGTTTCGCCAATTTTGCAAGCGGATTTAGATCCATTTGGATTAGAGTTAGTGAAATTTCAAGTATCAAGTGTTTCTCTTCCAAAAGATGTGGAGGAGTTTTATGATAAGATGACCAATATGAATATGGTTGAGGACATGAATAGGTTTCAACAATTTCAAACTGCTCAAGCGATTGAAAAGGTAGCAGAAAATCCTTCAGGTGGAGGTAGCGAAGGTGTTGGAATGGGAATGGGGTTTGGAATGGCTAATATGATAATGAATCAACAAAACGCCCCATTAACGCCAAAATCAGCTCCTGTCACACCAGCAGATAATTCAGGCAAAGCAATAACCCGGGAAGAAATTTTGTCCACACTCAATCAATTAGGTGAACTTAAAACTGCGGGTATTTTGACTGATGAAGAGTTTGATGCAAAGAAAAAAGAATTGCTTGCCCGATTGTAAATTTAGTTGACCATTTTCAGTTAGCAGACTATGTTTTGCCAACTGAAAATGGCAATTACCAACTGATAAAAATGCTTAATAGTGAAGATCAACAACATGTAGAATCTGCTGTCGAATTGCCCTGTCCGTCCTGTGGGAGTCGATTACATTACGCAGCTGAAAATCAAAAAATTTCTTGTGAATATTGCGGTTATTTAGAGGAAATCAACAAGGCTAATGACAAGGTAGTTGAAAAGTCTTTGCATGCTATTGTTGATAGTGTGAGTAATTTTACTCCTGAGGAAAAAGGGAAAAAGGTTTATGATTGTGAAAATTGTGGGGCACATTTTATGGTCGATAGTGACCAAGTGAAAATCAATTGTGGTTTCTGTGGTTCTACAAAAGTTAATGTAGAGGCCTACGACCATCAGTTTATTGAACCATCAGGAATTATCCCATTTTACGTTAGTCGTTTTGAAGGAGATAAGATTTTTAAAAGATGGATTCGCTCAGGTTGGTTTCATCCTAACAAATTAAAAAGATTGGATGAGGTTGAACAACTGCATGGTGTGTATCTACCTTTTTGGACTTTTGATGCAAAAACAGATGCGCAATGGAGTGGTGAAGCAGGTCATTATTATTATGAAACTAGGCAAGTGCGGGTTAATGGGAAAATGGTGACTCAACAAGTTCGAAAAGTACGTTGGACTCATCGAAGTGGAAGTTTAAGTCATTTTTTCGATGATGTATTAGTGGTTGCTGCCGATGGATTAAAGCAAAAAGATGTGGAACGAATTCTTCCATATCGATTAAGTGAGGTAGTTAATTTTGATACTCGCTTAATGATCGGTTGGGAAGCAGAAATTTACAATGTCGAGGTTGATGATGGCTATCAGCGAGCCGAACAAATTATGAATTATAAATTGCGGAATATGTGCTCTGCCCAACTTGGCGGAGACACACAACGTAATTTGCATGTGCAAAATCAAAAGTCTGCACAGACATTTAAACATATTATCCTACCTGTCTGGTTGTGTTCTTACTATTACAATAATAAACTATATCATTTCTCTATAAATGGTCAAACGGGAAAAGTTTATGGTAGAAAACCAATTTCTTATTGGAAAATTGGAGGGCTTATCTTAGTTTTTGCTTTTTTTATTTTTGGAGTTTGGTATCTTCGTGAAAATGGAGTATTCGGTTGATTTAAAAATCAATTAAAACTCTTGATTTTTGTACAAGAACAAGATTTTTTACAGGAAATTATAAGAAAAAAAACCATGGTTCAAGTATTTGTTACTGGAGGAACATTTGATAAGGAATATAACTTTATCACGGGTAAGTTATATTTTAAAGATACTCATTTAAAGGATATGTTTCAATTAGGAAGATGTACGATTGATATTGATATCAAAACTTTGATGATGGTGGATAGTCTTGAGATGACCGAAGATGATCGAGGTATTGTAATCCATAATTGTAAAAAATCTACCCATGACAAAATTATCATAACTCATGGAACAGATACGATGGTTGAGACAGCAGAGAAAATAGCTGAGGCAAATCTGATAGGAAAAACGATTATCTTGACCGGCGCTATGGTTCCCTATGCTTTTGGAACTTCTTCAGATGGATTTTTTAATTTGGGGAGTGCGATAGCATTTGCCCAATCTTTGCCAGAAGGAGTTTATGTTGTGATGAATGGACGCTATTTTGATTGGAAAAATGTGAGAAAGAATCGACAAACAGGGAACTTTGAAGAATTGATTTAGAAGAGTACATTGATAGATGTAGAACCTAACTTTTTAACTAATAATTATGAAAATTTTAGCACTGTTTTTTGAAATAATAATTCTTGCATTTGGCGTTTATATTTATCTTTTTTCTACGGGTAAATTAAAAGTTAAGGATGTAAAAATAAATGAAAAGGCAGAGTCTTTTAGAAAAGAAAATAGTACTTGGATGAGATTACTTTCATTGCTGTTAATTTCATTAATGTCAATTGAAGTTTTTTTAAATGTCAAATCTTTTTTTTAAAAAAATGGAAATACTGATATGATTTATTCCATCAAATTATCCAAAAAATGCTCGAAATTTCTTGACTAACCGTATTATTTTTCCATTTAAATATTTTTAAAATCAGAAAAATAAAACCCATCGATTCATCTTTTCCTTAGGATAAAAAAGGTTTTATTCTGAATGATACTTCCTTCAAGAAAATACCCAATCAATGGCTTCCCATTGTTGAAAAATAAAGAATTCTTACCTACATCATCTTGGCAGAAAAGTACATAGCATTTATCAGAGGGGAAGCTTAGCTCGAGGAGCCTCAAGTTGATGGTTTCTCTGATATTGACGTTTTTGCAGTAATTTATGACTTGGAAGAACAATGGAAAATGGTTGATTGGCAACCTATATTAGAAATTGAATTACAAAAATAATTTTCATTTGTCAGAAAAGTTGAAATCATGATGATGTCTTATTTTGAGACTTTTTTTCAAAGAAATCTTTGATTGTCAATGATTATAAAAACTCAGTCAATTTGTATTTGTGGCAATAATTTAAGTGAAATAATTCCACCATTTTTATCTAATGAATCTATGGAACTAAATCTTATTTGGTTGGAAGTAGTTGTAAATAAATTTTACAAAAATAAAAAATTAAGATTATCAAAAAATAACTAAAGCTATAATTCCAAGTGGATTTGAATTAATAATTTTAGAGGAGGAAAAATGTACGCCAGATTTATATTAATGCTACATTATTTTTTTAAATATTTCCTTGAAAAACGAGATTGAGAGACGCATTAAAATTTTACTTGAACCCGAAGGGTGATGCGATTAATTTGAAAAAAAGGTCAAAAGTATTGGGAGTTGGAAAATTGAAATGAAAGTTTTACACCAATTAGAAGGCATGAGAGATTACAAGTAAATTTTATAGCAATTGCTTTTATTTTACTAATATTGCAGCCGAATTGGTATACCATAATTAAAAATTATTTATTTTAATAAGTATGAAAAAAATTACCTATCTATTTTTCTTTCTTTTTTTTACCCTTCCCAATTCCTATGGGCAAGACAATGAAGACTTGTATAACCTAGACCAAGTTCATGAAATTCGCTTGGAATTTGATAGAGATAATTGGTCAGGTGTAATGGATTCATTGCGTTTATATGGTGACGATTTGTTAAATGGAGGCGTTAAAATTGATGGAAAAAAATATACGGATATTGGAGTCCGATACCGAGGAAGTCGTTCGTTTAGAATAGGTAACAAAAGAAATGCTTTACATATTAAATTAAATCACATAAATGCAGAACAAAATCACCAAGGATATCAAACTCTAAAATTATCAAATGCTCTCAGAGACCCAAGTATGGTGCGGGAAGTATTGGGGTATGAAATTGCAGGTAAGTATATGATTGCTCCACGAGCCTCTTATGCAAAAATTTATATTAATAATAAATATTATGGCTTGTTTGTAAATGTAGAAGCAATTGACGATGTATTTTTGTCTAAAAAATTTCAAACAAACAAAAATACGTTGATTAAATGTACCCCAGATTTGAATAAGAAATCCCCTTCAGGTTGTAAGCAAAACATTTTCTCTTCCTTAGAATATGAAGATAATATGGAATGCTACAAAAGCAACTATGAATTAAAATCAGTGGAAGGTTGGAATGAAATGGCACTATTGGCAAATGCATTGTATAAAAATAATGGTGGGTTGGGAAACTTGTTAGATGTAGATGCAACATTATGGATGCTAGCATTTAATAATGTGTTAGTCAACCTAAGTAGTTATAGTGGACAGAATAGCCAAAATTATTATTTGTATAAAAATAATAATGGACGATTTGTTCCAATGGTTTGGGATTTGAATTTAGCTTTTGGCAGTTTTAAAAATACAGGGAAAGGTTCTGATCTCAGCTATAAAGAATTAATCAAATTAGATCCACTTTTGCATGTTGATAATCCTTACAAACCATTGATTAGCCAATTGATGAAAAACCCTAATTACAAAAAGACTTACCTTTCTCATATGAGAACTATTTTGTTTGATAATTTTATGGATAATGGATTTGAGGAGCGAGCTAAGGATCTACAGGAATTAGTTCAACAAGCCTTTCTTAATGATCCAAATAAAACATACACTTTAGAAGATTTTGAAAGAAGTTTGTATTCAACTATAGGCCGTCGAAGTAAAATCCCAGGAATTTATTCTTTAATGAGTAAACGAGCTAAATTTTTGAAAAAACATGAAAGCCTTGGGGCGATACCCCCATCAATAACGGAAGTAAATTTTGTAGGTAGAGAAAAATACTCTAACGAAAGAGTAAAAGATTTTAATATTCAAGTAAAAACGGGTAATCAAGCTAAGCAAGTAAAAGTATATTTTCGTTTCCATTCACTAGAGGATTTTAAAATGGTTTATTTGAAAGATGACGGAAACAGTAATGACGAAACTAAAGCCGATAATATTTTTGGGGGAATGATTGCTAGTAATGGAAATGAAACAATCGAGTATTATGTTTTGGCAGAAAATCCGCGTTCCGTAGGTTATGAACCAACAAATTATATGTTTGAATTGAGAAAAGTATCTTTGAGGGAATTAAATAATTGATGTTTTAAATGTTTTCTTTCAAGGAAAAGCCACTTCGAAATTCGAAGTGACTTTTATTCTAAAAATGTAATATCCAAACGAGAGGGTTAGTTATAAAAAAGAAAATATAAATCAAAAAGATATCGGAATTCTAATTTTTTACTTATTTACGATAAAATATATTATTTTTGGATTCACTAAAACAAAAGCTGCAAACCTAGTTATATCAAGTTTGCAGCTTTTGTATTTTTAGGAAATGATTAAATTTTTTGTTTCCTTTAAAATACAGTAAAATATATTTTATTGATTATCAATACTTTAGTAGTTTTTTGTGTTGTTGTTTTGTAAGTTTTTTCTTTTTGGAACTATGAAGACAAAATCCAATAGCTTAATTATCAAATTATTTAGGATGAGAAAATTTTTATTCACTTTAGTTTTATTGTCTTTTTCAATTGTATTTTATGCTCAAGATTTATATGATTTAGGAGTTGTGAAAGATATAAGATTAACTTTTAAACAAGACAATTGGGCGGCCATTTTGGATCATTATAAAGAAGATGGAAAAGATAAAAGATTAAAAGCTACGGTTATAATTGATGGAGTTAAATATGACTCTGTTGGTGTTCGACACAAAGGAAATAGCTCCTATTTCAATGTTCGAAAAACGGGGTCTTCAAAGCTGCCATTTAATATTAAAGTAAATCATGTGAAAAAAGGTCAGCGCTTTCCAGGCGGATATACTTCCCTAAAGTTGTCCAACGTATTTAGAGATCCAAGTTTTTTAAGAGAAGCAATGGCCTATGAAATTGCTGGTAAGTATATGCCTGCACCACGAGCTAATTTTGTTAGATTATATGTTAATGATCAATTACTTGGGTTATACAATAGTACAGAATCTGTTGATGAAAAATTCCTTGAGGAAAATTTTGGAACAGACAAAGGTACACTCATAAAGTGTGATCCAAATTGGCATGGGAAAACTAAAAAGGGATGTATGAAAGGTCATAATGGTTCTCTAAATTATTTAGGACAAGATTCTGTTTGTTATTTTGATTTTTATGAAATGAAGTCAGACCATGGGTGGAACGACTTGATCAAATTAGTTCGAACATTAGAAACAGAACCTAAGGATATTGAAAAAATATTGAACGTAGATAGAGCCTTGTGGATGTTAGCTTTTAATAATGTTTTGGTGAATTTGGATAGTTACACAGGCCGATTATGTCATAATTTTTACATTTTTAAAGATGCCGAAGGTCGTTTTAATACGATTCCTTGGGATATGAATATGAACTTTGGCGGCTTTCGTTTCTTAGATGATAGAACTGTCTTGACCGTAGAGAAAATGCAAAGAATGAGTGTGATTACTAATTATAAAAATATTACTCGTCCACTAATAAGTAAATTACTAGAAAATAGCATGTATCGAAAGATATATATTGCACATATTCGAACTATTTTAAATGAAAATTTTAGTAACGGTGATTATGAAAAAAGAGCAAAAGCAATTCAAGCTTCAATTGATTTTTATGTGAAAAATGATACTAATAAATTATACACTTACGAAAAATTCAAACAAAATCTTACTACTACAACGAAGGCTGGGAAAACCCAAATCGTTGGTGTTACCGAACTTATGTCAGCTAGAACTCAATATCTAGAAGCACATCCTTTACTGAAAAAGACTCCACCAAAAATCTCTTACGTTAAACATAAAGTTTGGGATGATGATACGGTTATTACAGCAAAAATTGATGGAGTTAGAAAAGCTTTTGTTTACTATAGAGATAAAGGGTTTGGAATTTTTACACGAGTAGCGATTGAGGATAAAGGATCAAATGGAGATTCAGAAGCGGGGGATGGAATTTATAGTGTAATTATTCCAAAGACTTCAAAAACAGAATACTACGTAATGGCTTTAAATAAAGATGCTGCGATGTTTTATCCTGCAAGAGCTGCGTTTGAAGTAATAGAAATTAAATAGATAATAAAATTACCCAGTCTGTAATAAAATTATTTGATTCGATTTGACTGGGTAATGTTATGTTGATATTTACAATAAAATAATCTGCTAACACCAAGGTTGGTAAATGAAATTCTTGGTTGGATTTTCAATAAGCTTGATATCCGATATTGATTGTTGGTACCCCAAGCTCGTGAAAATATAATTACTTTTTTATATGTAAAATAATTTAAGCTTAATTCCCGTACTCCAGGATAATTTTTGTTAAGCAGAATTTTTTTCAATGTCAATTATTGATTTATTGTCGTCAAGAGTTCGGTCTTTTAATATAATCATATAGGATGGATTGATATTCAACCCAATTTTCCTCCCCAATTTCTTCCAAAAAAAATTATCTTTTTTGCCTCAATATTAAAGGCTACTATGTAAAAATAATTGCAGTGGAAGACATGTTTTCTTCTTTAAATTCGTTCCAACAAGTTATTCACTACCTCTAATTTTTCATCAAAAGTAAATGTATTTTGTAATCTATGGTAAGAGATACCAATTTATGGCAAAGAATTCATTTTTAAGCTCATATTCAAATTCTAGATCGTAATATAATCCAATACATGATCCCTCAGCAGTTTGTAATTTTTATATTTAGTTGCTAGTTATAATTATTTTAAAATGTATTTAAACCAAAACTAAACGATAGGGATAATTTTTTATCTATATCTTTTTTTATAAACCGAATTCAATTATCGTATTAAATTGATATTTCCTTTTTTAAAATATTCCTCTCCATTTACACACTTGATAGTTAAATAATATCCATAGACATCAGGTTCTAGTAATTCATTTTTATAAATTCCATCCCAGCCAATTGATTTATCTTTTGATTCAAAAACCTTTTCTCCCCAACGATTGTATATGGCTAAATACATTAAATCTATTACATTTCCTTCTACAAAAAGTACATCATTTTCACTATCGCCATTTGGTGTAAAAGCATTTGGCATAAATAAATAAGGTTCCTCGCAAATAGTACTTAGCACCACAACTAAAATGGAAATGGTATCGACACAACCATTGATGTCGGTAACAAAAGTAGTATACTCAGTAGAAACTACGGGAGATGCAATAGGATTAAAAATAGTTGGATCATCTAAACTTCCAGTAGGTTCCCAAACATATGAATCTAAATTATTTCCAGTCACCTCCAATTGGGAAGATTGTCCATCATTAAGTGTGTCAGGAGTGCTAGTAATATTTAAACCTAAATCTAAACCACTATTATCTATTTCAATTGAATCTTCAAAAACACATCCGTCAGCATAAACTACAGAAAAATAATAAGTACTAGCTATTGTCAAATCAACGGAAGGAGTATTAGTATTTCCACCCGAAATAATTCCTGCTGTTGGCTCCCATACCCAAGAGGTGATATCTGGATTTCCGAGGACATTGACATCTAAATTAAAAGTTGTAACAGGCTCACAAGTTGAAATACTATTGGAATATTCTAAATCAATTCCAATATCAATAATTTGGGTAGTCGTGTCTAGACATCCTTTTTCATTGGTAATAATAAGTTCTATCTCAAATTCCTGCTCATTATCATCTGAGATAAAAGAAGGTGGATTTTCACTAATAGAAAAAAGGGTGTTGTTGATTGTCCATTGCCAATCAGTTAGGTTAAAAACAGTATCACTTGAGTTATTTATAAAATCAATATTAATAGGTTCATTACAATCGACAATGGACGCTGTAAACTCAGGAAATAATGAAGGCTCATAAACCGAGAAAGTGGCAAATGATGTATCAGTACAAAGGAAGGTGCCATTAGGTGCTGTAACTTGAGTTTCGATAGCTAATTGAACGGTATATGTTCCTGTATCTGAATAAATAAATATAGGATCAGAAAGAGTGGATCCAGCTCCAGAGTTTCCGGGATCATTAAACGACCAGTTATATTCTAGTGGGTTGTTGCTAAGGGCATTGATACTTTGATCATCAAATGTAACCTCTAAACCTTCACAGCTTACTTCAGGAACAAAGAAAGAAGACACAAATTCACCGCAAACTCCTACATTATATTGAAAGTCTCGTCGAGTAGTTGAAATCAAATCTCCATTTTTATACTCTTCTACACATATTCCAACCACAAATTGTCCAATCGTATTGGGTACCCCTGTTAAAAATCCTGTTTGAGAATCAATTGCTAATGGTATTCCGCCCATCATATTACTTAAATTATAGGGAGGATTAATCCAGGTCACTTCAGTAAACGGAGGTAGATTTGGTGGTTGAGGCATCGGGAGATCGGGAGTAGCTCCTTCAAAAGGTGTACATAATTTATAGACTAATGAATCTCCATCGATGTCTGTCGCTGAGTGATCAAAGTCGATTGGGTCATTTACACAAATATAAATTGGTGGCCACTCATTAAAAACAGCATTACTATTACATTCAATAAGCGCTGTTTCTGAAATCTCTATTGGATAAGTTGCTCCGGTATCTAATGGATCAATAATATTTAAAATTGATTGATTTCGACAACATCTTTGATATGCTAAAGTATACCCACCTTCTCGAAAAGGCAAAGAAATGGTATCAGTGTAGGTCGAAGTATTCACGCAAACATTCGGAGGGACAACTTTACAAGGATCACTTAATACTGGGTTTAATGTATCATCATTCATTTTTGGAATTAATAATTGTCCCATTTGCCCAACACCCGTATCTAAGAAATAAGAATTGGTTACTGCATCGAGTGCAAAAACTCCAATGGAGGCAGGATCATCAAAATCTGG
Source organism: Saprospiraceae bacterium (assembly GCA_029251525.1). Lineage (GTDB taxonomy): Bacteria > Bacteroidota > Bacteroidia > Chitinophagales > Saprospiraceae > CAJQQY01. The sequence continues at coordinate 412,693 of JAQXDE010000055.1, forward strand.
AACCCCAGTATCACAATCTCTAAAAATAGTTAATTGAATCTCATATTGGTCATTCCCCAAGCATCTATAATTCATTTCGCCACCCACAATATGTGTTGCTCGACTAATCTGAGGAAGAACTAGTAAAAAAAATCCAATAAACAAGGAGTAGTGTTTGTTTTTCATATCTCTAAAATTAAAAAATAATGTCTAAATATAAGAAATCAAAAAGAGCTTTTATGAAACGGTAAATGCAACTGTTTTCACTCTTTTTGTTTCAGAACCATCCTCTAAGGTCTCTTCCAAAATCATTTCTTTGGCTTGCTCCATTTCAAATACTTCTTTCATATTTCGAATACTTCCGGCAGGTATTCCATCTTTTTTTAATAAATCTAAAAGTGGTTTTCTATCAAAAAGAAGAATTGCTTTTGCTAACTCTTTTGCTAAGGTTGTCCGGTTTTTTACGCGTAAAGTATTGATGTTGAACCGGTTATCATTTTTCAAAAACTCCACTTTTAATACTTCGCAAAGCAATTGAAATTGTTTTTCTGTTCCTACAGCAAGTACGATGGGTAAATTATCTTTTGTCAAAAAAATATCTCCATAAGGTGCAATATTAGGATGTTGACTCCCCATTCGTTGCGGAATAGTATCTCCCATTAACCAATTGGTCGCTTGATTTGCTAAAGAGGCCACCGCTGATTCAAGCAAAGAAGTAGTTACAAAACTCCCTTCACCTGTTCTCATTTTTTTCAACAACGCCAATAAAATACCTTCTTTTAATTGATGCGCAGCCAAGAGGTCAATCAATGCTACAGGCATTCTTACTGGATTTTGGTCAGGTTCACCACACATGTACAAAAAACCCGCTTCCGCCTGCATTACAATATCAAATGCTGGTGTTTCGTCTTGTTTTCCGTATGAAGTCAATTCAGCGTAAATGATTTGATTATTGATAGAGCGAACTGACTTATAATCCATCCCCATTTTTTTTGCAGAAGCAGGTTTGAAATTACTTATTATAATATCAGCATTTTTAATAAGCTCTAATACTTCAGTTTGATCTGGCTTGTCGTTTAGGTTTTTAAATAAGACACGCTTTTGCCAATTTACACTACAATAATAGGAAGAATGAGATACTGATTTGTCTTCAGTAGGTAATTTCCACTTCCTGGTAACATCACCACCAGTACTTTTATTTTCAATTTTGATGACCTCAGCGCCAAGTTCAGAAAAAAACATCCCAACGGCCGGGCCAGCCAAAACACTTGCTAATTCAATGACCTTTAATCCCTTAAAAAATTGTTCTTGCATTTCTATTCTTTTTCGATAAAATAAAGGCACAAATTACGAAATGAAAAACAATCGGAATTTTTCTAGTAGTTTTAGGAAAAATTATTTTTAATATTCTTTTTGGAGAAAAGTTTAAAGTATAAAAGTATTCTAAAAAAAAGTAAAACTATGTCAAAAAAAAGAATAACAGTTCTCACTGGAGCAGGTATTTCTGCCGAAAGCGGGATAAAGACTTTTCGAGATGCAGGAGGATTATGGGAGGGGCATGATGTGATGGAGGTAGCATCACCGCAAGGTTGGAATAACAACCGCTCGCTCGTTATTGATTTTTATAACCAGAGACGGGCACAACTGTTGGAAGTAACCCCTAATTTAGGGCATGATGCTTTAGTAGATTTAGAAGACAAATATGAAGTACATATTATCACTCAAAATGTAGATGATTTGCATGAACGAGCAGGTAGTTCCAACATTATTCATTTGCATGGAGAATTGACTAAAGTTCGTAGTTTAGGAAATGAAAAATTGGTTTATGATTGGCGGAAGGATTTGATAGAAGGAGATTTGTGTGAAGAAGGATATCAGTTACGACCTCATATCGTTTGGTTTGGAGAAGAGGTTCCAATGTTAGAAAAGGCCGCAGGAATAGTGAGTCATTCAGACATTGTTTTGGTAGTAGGAACCTCTATGCAGGTGTATCCAGCAGCAGGTTTGGTTGGAATTGCACCTAAATTTGCTCCCATAATTTATGTTGATCCAAAGCCATCATTGAATTATGAAATGAAAATGACTAAAAATTTAGTTGTTGTTGCTGAGGTTGCAACCAAAGGAGTACGAAAAGTGGTAGATGAACTTTTGGCTAGTAATTAAAATTAGATTTTGCGGTAAGGCACGTATTGTCATTAATTTTTTCGAATTTCAAAAAAAATCTTAAATGAGGTTAAAAAATCTTCTTTTGTTCATTTGTTCTTTTTTTTTTTCTCAAACTATATTTTCTCAAATTCCAGATATTAAGATGCCAACGCTTCCAGATGGTAGTCCAATATTTTGTGAAAAATTTGATTTGTTAAAGAAAAACTTACCTTTTGTTTTAGATCAAAGTGATAAAAAGAATTTTGTGGTAAACCAACCTTTATCCACCTCTTTAAAGACTGGAATTCGGACAGATGAAGATGTTCGAATTGGCGATCCAGGTGAATCTGAATTTGAAATTCATGCGGCAGTTAATCCATTTGATTCTACTAATATTGTAGTTGGAGCAATGAATATTTCTACTTCAGGAGGTTCCTCTTCTTTGAAGTTTTCCATTTATTATACTTTGGATTTTGGAACAACTTGGTTGAAAAGTCCATTTGATGGAACTATTCCGGACGAATCAGTAATTGGAGGGGGTGACCCCATGATTGCTTTTAATGAAAATGGAGATGTTTACTTTACGTGGATATTATTGACCATAAATAATATAGATCAAAAGGGTAGGTGGGGAATGTATTTAGCAAAATCATTAAATAAAGGATCCAATTGGGAAATAAGTGAAACTCCTATAGAGATAGATACTTTTACTAATTTTATCAATTTAGGGGATTTAGATCATGCTGTTGATAAGCAATGGATGGTATCTGATCATTCCCAAACGAGTGACTTCCTAGGCAATATGTATCTTGCCTACGTTGATATTGAGACGATGACGGGCACTTACAATATGAAAGTCAAAAGGCGATTGCCTGGCAATGATTTTTTTGAAAATGAATCTGTTATAATTTCTACTCAAAATTATTCGTTAGCACAATTTGCCAGTATTGATGTAGGAAAAGATGGGACAGTATATGCAACTTTTTTTGCAGATACAGGAAATGATAATTATGGTATATATGTAACTAAATCATTAGATGGTGGTCTTACATATTCTACAGAACAAAAAATTTCTAATATTGCTTTTCCAAAATTATTTTCAGGAAATTTTTCTATTGAAGGAATTGATGATAATCGAATTTATCCTTGTCCACATATTGCTGTTGATCCATCAAATCCTTTAAAGGTTTATGCGACATGGACTGCTTTTGGAGTTGATACACAGGTTTCAAATGGCCTAGATATTTATTTGTCAATATCAGAGGATGGCGGTGATTCATGGTCATCGCCAATTGTGGTGAATGATGACTCGGATGATGAAATTCACCAGTTTTATTCTAGTCTTTCTGTTAATGATGAAGGAGTTGTGTTTTTAAGTTGGTATGATCAAAGAAAAAAAAATGGAACGGAAAATACAGAATATTTTATGGCGTACTCTATGGATGGTGGAGTTATTTTTGAACAAAAAAATGTAACAACTCTATCGAGTGATTTTAGCCAAATTTCTGAATCAAATGTTGGGATTGGTCCCGGTGAGTACAATCAAATTATAACGGTTGGAAACTATACAATTCCATTTTGGGGAGATGGACGGACGAATGATGGACAAATTATGGTTTACGCAGCATTTCTAAATGTTTTTGAGGAAGAAGAAATTATTTCTATCGATATTCGATTTTCTTTTGAAGGACCTAGAGTGAATCCAATCACCAATAGCGCAGTTTTTGAATTGATTTTAAATGAGTCCTCTGATGTAGTTGTATTGTTGTTTGATGTCCTAGGAAGAAAAATTAAATCGATTCCTAAACAGAATTTTGATAAAGGAAGGCATACCGTGAAGTTAGAAATGTCAGAGCTTCCTATGGGCGAATATTTTGTTACAGTTCATACAGACTTTGGTTTTAAGACGAAAAAGATAATCATAGCTCGATAAAATTAACAGTATTCTTTAATATTTTCTTGTTGATTTTTGAAAAATAAAATTTCGAATTAGCCGTAATTTTTTAGTTTTAATTTTTTGTTTTCTAATCTCGTCTATTTTACACTAAGTCTATCTTTTTTTTTACTAAATTTAACCATAATTGAAAAATCAAAACTATAGACTCAAATGAATTTAAATTTAAAATCCAAAAAAGAAAATACCTATGATGCAATAGTTGTCGGTTCAGGTATAAGTGGTGGTTGGGCTGCGAAAGAACTTTGTGAAAAAGGCCTTAAGACGTTGGTTCTCGAGAGAGGACGTAACGTAGAGCATGTCAAAGATTACCCAACTATGTACATGGATGATTGGGATTTACCTAATAGAAATAGAATCACCGAAAAAACAAGAGAAAGGCAGGGTAAACAGAGCAGAACTGGTTATACCACAACACCGTCTAGGAAGCATTGGTTTGTAGATGACATTGATAACCCATACACAGAAGTGAAGCGTTTTGATTGGATGCGAGGGTATCACGTAGGTGGACGATCTATCGTTTGGGGGCGTCAAAGTTACAGGTGGAGTGACCTTGATTTTGAAGCAAATAAAAAAGATGGAAATGGAGTAGATTGGCCAATCCGATATAAAGATATTGCGCCTTGGTATGATTATGTAGAAAAGTTTGCTGGTATTAGCGGTCAAAAAGAGGGATTATCTCAATTGCCAGATGGGCAATTTTTACCTCCAATGGAATTAAATGTGGTTGAAAAGCATGTGAGAGAAAGAATTGCGAAGAATTTTGATGATCGTATTTTAACTATAGGCCGAACAGCGCATATCACAACTCAATCACATAATGGTCGAGGAGGTTGTCAGTTCAGAAATCGGTGTATGAGAGGATGTCCTTATGGTGGGTATTTTTCAAGTAATGCTTCGACCTTACCTGCTGCTGTAAAAACAGGAAATATGACTTTGCGTCCACATTCAATAGTGAACTCTATCATTTATGATGAGAAATCTGGGAAGGCAACGGGAGTAAGAATTATAGACGCCGAAACTAATGAAACTTATGAGTATTTTGCAAAGGTGATTTTCTTGAATGCGTCTGCCCTAGGCTCTACTTTTATTATGATGAATTCAAAGTCAAAGCGTTTTGAAAACGGATTTGGAAATGATAGTGGAGAATTAGGACACAATGTAATGGATCATCATTTCCAAACAGGAGCGAGTGGTGAGATAGATGGCTTTAATGATAGATATTACAAAGGCCGTCGACCAAATGGTATTTACATTCCTCGATTTAGAAACTTGGGTAGTCAAAAGACGAAAGGGAAAAACTTTATAAGAGGATATGGTTATCAAGGAGGAGCAAGTCGGTCTAATTGGACTCGAAGTGTTAAAGAGCTTAGTTTTGGAAAGGATTTAAAAATTGATATGTTGGCTCCGGGTCCTTGGAGAATGGGAATTAATGCTTTTGGTGAGTGCTTACCATATCATGAAAATAAAGTCATGCTGAATGAGGAGGTTCGTGATAAATGGAATCAACCAACCTTGACGATGGATGTAGAATGGAAAGAAAATGAGTGGGAGATGAGAAAAGATATGCGAGAACAAGGTGTAGCAATGTTAGAGGCTGCAGGTTTTAAAAATGTTCAATCATATGAACGTCCATGCTATCCGGGGCTTGGTATTCATGAAATGGGAACTGCTCGAATGGGACGTGATCCAAAAACTTCTGTTCTGAATGGTTTCAATCAAGTGCATGCTGCTAAAAATGTTTTTGTAACGGATGGTGCTTGTATGACATCAGCTGCTTGTGTCAATCCATCATTAACATATATGGCCTTGACAGCTAGGGCAACGGATCATGCTGTTAAAGAATTGAATAAACAGAATTTGTAATTTTTTTCATTTAATGATTTTCTGTTTTTACAATAGGAAATTTTCAAATTAGAATTATTATCTTAATAAAAAAAACTCGTTTGTTTTTGTAATTACATTATTGTTTTTTGAAAAATTTATTAATGTAATTCGGTTAGAAGAAGAAACAGTTTTATATAAAAAGTAGAAAAATGAAACGTAGAGATGCCATAAAAAATACGGCCCTTTTGATGGGGTACGCAGTATCTGCATCTGCAATTGCAGGATTGATGAGTGGTTGTGAAGCTGACACTAAAACATCAGTAGATATGTGGAAATCCAAAACTATGTCAGATACTCAGCTAAACACACTTAGAGAGGCTTCGGAGAGAATATTACCAGCTACTGAGGGAATGGTTGGAGCAAAAGATGTTTTGGTTGAAAGGTTTGTTGATGAAATGTTAGATGGGGCTTATAAGCCAGCAGAAATTGATTCTTTTAAGAAAGGTCTAGATGATCTTGAGGCTGCTGCTCAAACTGCACATAACAATGCATTTTCAAAATTACAACCTTCTGAGATGGATGCATTAATTACTAAAGTTGGTGAAGAAGCGATGTCTATTGAGGGGGAAGATAATGAAGTCGAACCTTTCTTTTATGCATTAAAGGGAATAACTCTTCTAGGTTTTTTCACTTCGGAAAAAGTAGGAGAAGATGTTCTAAATTATTTACCAATTCCTGGTGGATACTGGGGAGATGTTCCAATGTCGGAGATTCCACAAGAAGGTCGAATTTGGTCGTTTTAGTAAAAAAAATAAACAAAAAAGGGTATCAATCTCAATGGATTAATACCTTTTTTTGTTTAATAAATTTATAATTAGTCAGTTATAATTTTTAAAACGCGCATATTACATCTATCCATTTTTCATACCAAGGGTAAGTCAATATTTTTCTAATTGTTTGAAAATCTGCGCATGCCAAGTCATTATTTTTCAAATTTAAATTCATTACTCCTCTGAAATATAACCATTCAGTATTGTTAGGCTCGAAATTAATTGCCTTATTCATGATAGCAATTCCTTCTACTGAGTTTCCTTCATCATGCAAAGAAATTGCATTATCTACCTCAACAAGTAAGGATTGATAATTGTCAATCTTAGTTTCGCAACCTGTTGAAGGTGGTCTAAATTCCACCCTGATTGGATATACACTTGCGACTGTTTTTCCATCGTAGATAGCAGGTGTCCATTTACCTTCTGTTTTTGGAATTAGTTTGATTACTTCAAATAGGAAATCAGTCCCTAGATTACTGTAATCAATAGTCTCTAAAAGTTGAACAGATCCATCTTTTTTAATGATTAAATCACTTTTCATACTTCCGATTAAACAACTGTCCAAACCACTATTAGGATACATCGTTTCGGTTGCTATAAATATTTTCAAAGCGTTATCACCTCCTTTGAATTCGACACCTGTTTCGAGTTCTAGATAAATAGAATCACCTTTGTAAATGGTGTAGGGCGGGGGAGGAGTGTACTCTTCTATTTTAAATTTTACAGGTAAAGTGTATTGAACACTTACAGGTTGTCCATCTTTCCTCCCTGGCCTCCAAATAACATTTTCTTCTTGCATTAATTTAAGTGCTCGAAGTGCTTCTTCGCCACAACCATCACCTATATCTTTTAATATTTTGGGATCACTTACTTGGCCATATTTTGTGACTACAAAGCTAAGAACAACTCTACCTTCTGTACCATGCACTCTTGCTGAGTCAGGGTAAACAATAGTAGAATAGATGAAATTGAGCATGCTTTTTTCAGAACATTTATATCGTTCCTCAAGTGTCATAATACCTGCTTCACAACCAGGAAAACGAGGTTTTTCTTCAACTACCTTATAAATTTTATCAGCTGGTTCATTGCCATTATCTTGGGCAAGTATATTTTGCGAGTTAAATATTGCTAACGTTATGGAAATTAATAGAATAAATCTCATATTATTTGTACTGTTTGTTTTTTCTAAAAGTATATTCTTTAAATAAACGATAAGTAACGACAGTTCGTGATTATTAAATTAAAGTAATTAAATCGATTACTTTAATTTTTCAACGCCTTCCCCCAAAACTTCAAGGCATAAGTTTATAGTCGTTAGATGAGTTCGAAAAGCTAGAATAGCTATTCGCAGCCAATATTTCCCATCAATAGTTGTCGAGGATAAAAAGACTCTTCCATCTTGTTGTACATGATGTATTAATTTTTTATTAAAGTCATTCGCGTCTCCTTTGGTTGGTACATAGCGATAAATCATTACTGACAACTCTGGAAATGGTCCTACTTCAAAACCTAACTTTTGAATTTGATGGTAAAAATACTGAGTTAACATTAATTTTTCATCTAAGGCAGATTTAAAAGGAGCGAGTCCAAAAAGTTGGAGAGGTAACCACAACCTCAAACCTCTAAAATGTTTGGTTAATTCAGGCGACAAGTCTGCGGGAGAAAGTTCTGTTGTATCATTTAATGCATCTTGCATGTAGTTTGCTTGATACTGATGAGCATCTTTTTGCGCTTGCACATTTTTTATCAAAACAACTCCTAAACCGTAGGACAAAAATAACCCTTTGTGTGGATCAATCACTAAAGAATCTGATCGTTCGATTCCTTTCATTATTGCTTTCCCTTGCCCCGTCAGCATAAAGAATCCACCGTAGGCACCATCTACATGAAACCAAAGATTAAATTCTTCCGCAACGTCGGCTAAATCATTTAATGGATCAACTGCTCCAACATCTGTCGTGCCTGCCGAACCAATTAATAAGAATGGTTTTTTACCATCGGCTATATCACTTTTGATTTGTTCTTGAAGTGCATTGACGTCCATTTTGTAATTTTCATCAACTGGAATATAGGTCGTTTGTGCTCGATGGAGTCCAGCAATTCTGATGGCTTTTTGGACGCAATGATGGACTTGACTTGTTAAGTAGATTACTGATTCTTGAATTATTTGAGGTTCAATTTTTTTATAATCTCGTGCGGTAACGATGGCAATTAAGTTTCCAATTGAACCACCTGAAGCTAGATTTCCAGATGCTGTTTCGGGATAACCCATGATGGAACACATCCATCGAATTAACATATTTTCTATTCGCACAGCACCTGGGCCACCGAAGTAAATTCCTGCATATCGATTTGTAATTGCAGCTAAATAATCACCTAACGCAGTAGGGTATACTCCACCCCCAGGAATGTAACCAAGGTGTCCTCCAGAGGCTGGATTTAAGCCAGGGGTGTCAACATTTTTATCTAAAATATTTAGTGCTTCCTCAATTTTAATTGGTTGGTCTGAGAACGGATGATTTAATAAATCTTTTCCTCCATCTTCAGTTGGAATATAAGTTTTTGTATGGGGTAAATCATCGATAAATTTAAAAGCGTACTGCTCCACTTTCCTTTGCCAATGTAATCGGTCTTCGTTATTGGGTTCTAATTGAAGCGCGTGCTTTTCGAGTTCTTTTATTTTTTCAATCATGATTCAAAACTAAAAATTTCTAATCAAAATGCTATTTTTTTAATAAAGAATCTCCTGATTTTTTATGCCTTAAAAGTTCGGAAAATTTGGTATGTCACAGGTTTATATAAAACTTCAAACAGATGAATTTTATCATTATTTTTAGCTGCTAAAATTGATTTTTTCAATATAGCATTATTAATTATGAAACATAAAAATCAATCCAACTATCATTGTTTTAATCTTAAGGTATTACTCCAAGATCAAAAGCATGGTGATGCAATACCGCTTCACCAGTTAATTTTGAGAAAATGTCATAGTCGTTAAATAGATCTTCCCAGAAACGCTAGCCAAAAAATTCTTGTCCTGATTCGTTTCTAAATAAATTTTTAGAGTGGCATTAAATTAAATTAATGATTGAGAACATATAAATCTTAATCAACAGTTTTAACTCCACTTGACCAATTTTTTTGTTTGTCACTTTTGCTGGTTTAAATTTTTGACTTTTTGAAATATCTTCAAATTTAAATTTTCTTACATTAAGAGAAAATTATCTGTTATTTGACTATTGTAAAGCATACCTTCTGTAATCCATCGTTATTTAGAGCATTTATATTAAAATGCGTCCTCCATTGAGGTAGTAGTTGTATCTAAGCACATTTAGTTCGCCAATTTTTTTAAGTATGTTTTTGAAAGTTAAAAATGTGGAGATAGAATTTTTTAAGATTATTTTATAATTAATTATGCAAAAAGGAAAAAAGATTAAGGAATGTGGTTTAACTAGATTTTACTACTATTTTATTAGTTTTTAAGTAGATATGGTAGGAGCAGTTTTATTAATCCTAAAATTTAAGCTGTAAAAGATATTTAATTATAGCAAAAATCATTAATGTTGGTAATTTTTTATTTCTGTAAGGAATTGGTTATCAATTAGTTGTATAGTTGTAATGTTCTAAAAATAAATTTGGATAAAAAAAGAACTAAAATACTTTTTCAATCTCAAGAAGAACACTATCTTTGAATTATAGTTATGTAACAACATAGTATCTAACTATAATATATTAGTTATAAACGCATATCAAATCTACCTATTACAAGGTATAGATTTATATTTTATAATTAGTAACTTTACATAAGATAGAAACATCAAGTTTTTTTTTGTTTAATCTTCCCTCCCTAATACCGTTTTATTTATCAAATCAGTGGAAGTTTTTTCCACTATTAAGTTTAATTTCTGTCCGCAGAATTTTTCCCAAACCGATTTATAAGAAATTAATAGCTTACTTGGTGATTTCCAAGTTTCATTAGCTGTTTAGTTTAAACAAACATATCTCTCACCATATGAGTAGGTACACCCGTGGTTTAAGCCATTTGTTAGTTTCTTAAACTGACTTTCTTCTAAAATATAATTAGGTAACGGCTTAGAAGTCGGTTAACTATCAAATATATCTTTTTAACTACTTAATTTTTTTTCACTTAATAAAAACATGATATCTCATGAAAAAGACAATTTTAACAGCAATGTTATTTTTTGCTTTCCTTGTGGTTGGTGTTCAAAATGCAACTGCTCAGTTTGTAACAAATGATCAGGCTACGATCATTCTAGCGGCTGAAACGCAATCTGCAATCAACGACCCTGGCTATTCAAATGCAACAAATAAGGATGCTACATGGCAGTACCTTAACAGCAAAATAGTTTTTTACACCACTGTAAAAGACCAGATTGCTGCAGGATCATCTGTAGAGACAGCGATTCAAGAAAGTGTATTGTTGGTAAACACAAGCGGAAGTATGACTTCTAGTTCTTGGGTTACAGCAAAAGCAGGAAAGACAGCTAGTCTTACTCCTCTTCACCAAGAAATCCTTGGTTTACTAACTCTTTAATCATCATTCTTATTGAATAATGATTAATAATTTCTTAATTAAAAGAATTAATTCATTCTCATGAAAAAATTAAACATTAAATTTTTCTCATGTTTGTTCACATTGACCATGCTACTTTTATCTGGTTCAATGATGGCACAAACATTCACAGGGACTTCAGCAAATCCATTTATTTCAAGTAACAATGCTGTTCCTACTACTTCAGTTGCAACTGCTGCTGCAGTTGCTGGTACTATTGGTGCAGGAGCCTTTGTTGACAATGTAACTATTGACATAACGCATACGTGGGATGGAGATATGGATATTACATTAATTTCTCCTGTTGGAACTACTTTGGATTTATCTTCTGGTAACGGAGGTTCAGCTAATAATTATACTAATACTGTATTCCAAGATGGAGCTCCTTCAATTACTACTGGTTCCGCTCCTTTTACAGGAACATTCCAAGCAGAAGGCGGAACTTTTGCAGCAACATTTGCTGGTGAAGACCCAAATGGGACTTGGACATTAAGTGTTGTAGATAATGTTGGTGGAGATGATGGAAACCTAAATTCATTTGAAATCACTTTTGGTGCTACGTGTGCTATTGACCCAGTTGCTGACGTTGTTGTAGATAACGATCCTGGAACTTGTGGTGCAAATGTAACATTGATTGCCAATGCCCCAACTTGTACTGATCCAGTAACAAATGATTTTAATTCAGGTGGATTAGATGCATCTGGATTATATCCAGTAGGTGTTACTACTGTTACTTTTAATGCAGGAGGAGGAGTTACTGAAACAGCTACTGTAACAGTGACTGATACTGAAGCTCCAGTATTTGCATGTCCTGGTGACCAAACTATTCACTTGGATCCAGGTGCTTGTGAGCAAGTAATTACTTACAGTGCTACAGCTACTGATAACTGTCCATTAGTTGGACCATTAGTATCATTAACAACTAATAATGACTTTAATGCAGCAATTACAAATTCTGTAGCATGCCCAGGTGGTGGATACCAAACTTTATTGGCATATGACTTACCAGCAATGGGAGTTACTACTGATTTGTTTATAGAAAGTGTTGATTTCGGTATTTTCCAAATCTTTGGAAATGTTGATTTGACTGTAAACGTTTATAGCATTGGATCTACTCCAGGTGCTACATTTAACTATGCAGATTTAACATTATTAGGTTCTGGGACTCAAAACTTTGGTGGACAAGGTAATGGTTTTGGAAATATTCCTGTTTCAGGAGTAATTCCAGCTGGAACTGTTGTGGTACTTGAATTGATTGCACCAAATGGTTCTTTCACAAATGGATTCGTACCTGGTTACAACAACCAAGGATTGTCTTCTGGTGTAAGCTACTTGGCTTCTAATTTCTGTGGTGTACCAAATCCACAAGCTATTGGACAAATTATTGGTGGACTTACTGATGTTGTAGCGATGCAGTTGAATGCAAATGCTCCTCTTGAGCCATTGCAAACTGCAGGATTACCAAGTGGATCTGGGTTCCCAATCGGAACAACTACCAATACTTATGAAATTACTGACGGAGGTGGAAACACAGCTAGTTGTACTTGGTCTGTAACTGTAATAGAATATGTGCCTACTTCAAATGATATTACATGTAACTCTTTAGTAAACATTACTTTAGATGAAAACTGTGATGCAACAGTAGGAGCTGACCAAATTTTGGAAGGTAATAACTACGGATGTTATGATAATTATGACGTGACGTTTGCTTCAACTGGTTTACCATTGGTATTAGATGGTTCACATGTTGGTCAAACAATTGAAGTAATGGTAACTAACCCATCAGGTGTACCATGTTGGGGATATATCTTAGTCGAAGATAAATTAATTCCAGAATTAGATTGTAACGATGCAGAAGTTACTTGCGCAGATCCTACTGCCCCAGGTAGTATATTTGATGCAAGAAAAGATTATTCTTTTGCACAATTAACTACACAAGATAACGCAACAGTAACAGAAACAGTAACTGTAGATGCAGGAACAACAGTTCAAGATTTAGATGTAGCAGTTTCTTCTACTCACACTTGGGTAGGTGATTTAGTTGTATCTATTACATCTCCTGATGGAACAACTGTAGAATTATTCAATAATCTAGGAGGGCCTGGATTTGGATGTAATAATGCAGCAGGTGAAAACTTAGATGTAGTAATGGATGATGCAGCAGCATCTACATATGCAGATATGGATTCACAATGTCCACCAGTTGGAGAATTCCAACCATTGCAAGCACTTGCTGCTTTCAACGGAGAGAATGCTCAAGGAACATGGACAGTATCTGTTCAAGATTTAGTAGGTGGTGACGGTGGAACTGTTGATGTAGCTTTAAGCTTAAAAGCTGCTAATTCAGGAACTATTGAATTCCCAGTAGGGGCAGGTGTAACTGTAATTCCAGCAGGAGCTAATACTTGGACCCTGATAGACTTTGATCCATGTGGTCCAGCTACATTGACAAATTCAGATGTTGAGTCAGGTGAATTATGTTCAGGAGATGCTCAGATCGAGCGTACTTGGACTGTTACTGATGGTTCAGGAAATACAACTACTTGTACAGAAACTATTTCAATTACTCCAACAACTATTGGAGATGTTGCAGGTGGTCTTCCAACTGATATCGTATTAGAATGTGGAGATGCTATTCCTGCTGTAATGACTGATATTGGATGTTCTAATATTGGGATTACTTTAAATAATGAAGTAACTATTGATATCTGTGAAGGGTCTTACAAATTATTAAGACAATATACATTAGTTGACTGGTGTGATAACTCTACTTTAGAGCACTTACAGATCATCAAAGTATTAGATACACAAGCACCAACAGTAAATGCATTGGCAGATTTGACAATTTCAACTAATTCTAACGATTGTTTAGGAGCGGTACAATTGCCAACAGCTACAGCGAC
>JAQXDE010000003.1 GCA_029251525.1 Saprospiraceae bacterium
GGTGATTTTTATAACAAATACTTCATAAATATTAAGTTGAATATGGAAAAAGGAATTGGAAAAGAATTGAAAGAAAAATATGGCGTATTCTTTTTTCCAACGTTCCTTTTTTTGACTGCAGACGGAACTATTGTCCATAGAATTGCAGGTTATCAGTCTGTTCCAAAGCTATTAGAATTAGGTAAAACAGCTATCGATCCTAACAAGAGACTTTCAGCTTTTGAGAAGAGGTTTGAAAATGGGGACCGTAATCCAAAGTTTTTAATGCAATATACTGATGTGCGAAAAGCTACAATGGATGGCACACATAATGCTATTGCTGAGATATATTTATCTACTCAAAACGATTGGACTACAAAGAAAAACTTGAGATTCATTTTTAAACAAGTAGACGATACTAACTCAAAATTATTTAATTATATTTTAGAAAATAGAACCCTTTTTGAAAAAACATTTAAGGCATCAAAAGTCGCTGGAAAAATTGAAAATTTGATTTATCAAAAAGTTTACGATGAGGAAGGAAATGCCTCACTAGAAGAATTAGATTTATTATTTAACAAAGTATATGAACCAAAAGTCGCTGAGCAAGCTTCCTCTAGATTTAAGCTAAATTATTATTTGGAAAAAAGATCAAGTGAGAAATACGCAAAAGAAGCGGTAAAATATTATGAAAAATTCCCTCCCAGAGATCCAAGCGAATTGAGTGATGTAGCTTATAATTTCTATGAATTAGATGTGAGTAACAAAAAAATGTTAAAAAAAGCCCTAAAATGGACGAAGAATACAGTAAAAACAGATGCTAGTTTATTTAGTTATGAAGCGATGGCTGCAGTTTATTATAAATTAAAGAAAAAGCGAAAAGCAAGAAATGCTATTAATCAAGCAATTGATTTTGCAAAAAAAATGAAAGAGGATTATTCTGAAACTCAAAAGTTATTGGATAAAATCAAAAAAATGTAAATTTTAGATAACCATTTTCAAAAAAAGGGTTTCTGTTCAATGAACAGGAACCCTTTTTCTTTCGTCGCAAAAACAAAAAGCCCATCCAAAATTAATTGAATGAGCTTTTTTGAGGTCGCGGACGGATTCGAACCGCCGTACATGGATTTGCAATCCACTGCCTAGCCACTCGGCCACGCGACCATTTTTTATTAGTTTTAAAATCCACGTTCGGATTTTTTCGATTGCAAATATATAATAATTTTTATAACCATGCAGAATTATCTATATGAAACGGAA
This sequence comes from Saprospiraceae bacterium, assembly GCA_029251525.1. GTDB lineage: Bacteria > Bacteroidota > Bacteroidia > Chitinophagales > Saprospiraceae > CAJQQY01. The sequence goes on from JAQXDE010000003.1 coordinate 1,240, forward strand.
AAAAAATATTTTTGTTGGTTTTTTTTTAAAAAAATGTCTTAACAACCTTAACGTACGAGATACAATTACTATATTGAAAATAAATATTTCAAAATTAAACGAAAATAGAAACCTAATATGACATTAATATCATTTTTAGCCTTTACGATTCTGGTCGCTGCCATATCTTATTACTATACCAGTAATGATACCAATAAAACATCTGATGATTATTTTCTAGGAGGACGAAGTTTAACTGCTGGAGTTATTGCTGGATCATTACTATTGACTAATTTATCAACAGAGCAATTAATTGGTTTGAATGGGTCAGCATTTACTGAAGGTATCTTAGTGATGTGCTGGGAAACACTTGCTGCTATTGCTATGGTTGTAACAGCATTATTTCTTTTACCTCGATATTTAAAAGGGGGGCTAACTACTGTTCCTCAGTTTCTTGAATCTAGGTATGATACCAAGACTAAAACAATTGCTTCAGCTTTGTTTCTATCTGGATATGTTGTGGTTTTATTACCGATTGTACTTTATTCAGGAGCTTTAGCTTTTGTATCCATGTTTAACATACCAGAACAATTAGGTATCTCTCATACAGCTGCTCTTTGGCTTTGTGTTTGGGGAATAGGAATTATTGGATCTATCTATGCTGTTTTTGGAGGATTAAAAGCAGTTGCTATATCTGATTCAATTAATGCCATAGGATTATTGATTGGAGGACTAATGATTCCAATTCTCGGTTTACTTCATATTGGAGATGGATCAATTGTAACAGGTGTAGACAACTTATATCAATTTGATCCTTCCAAGTTTAATGCAATTGGTGATTCTTCTGCCTCTGTTCCTTTCGCTACTATTTTTACAGGGATGATGTTGGTTCAACTATTTTATTGGGGTACAAATCAAGCAATTATCCAACGAGCACTTGCCGCAAAAGACTTAAAAGAAGGTCAAAAGGGATTATTACTAGCTGCAGGGGTAAAAATATTAGGTCCTTTAATTTTAGTACTTCCAGGTATGATTGCCTTCTATTTATTTAAAGGCCAATTAGATACTCCAGATCAAGCTTACCCTGAATTAGTGAAAGCTGTTTTACCTGCACCTTTAGTTGGTTTTTTTGCAGCAGTAATCTTTGGTGCAATCATGAGTTCATTTAATAGTGCCTTAAATAGTTCAGTTACTTTATTTGGTTTAGATATTTATAAAGAACATATTAACAAAGATGCCTCTGATGAAACAGTAATAAAATATGGGAAACAGTTTGGGCTTTTATTAGCTTTCTTAGCCATGTTTATTGCGCCATTTATTGCAAATGCACCAGATGGTCTATTTGGTTATTTACAAGAAATAAATGGATGTTATAGTATTCCTATTTTAACCATAATCGTTGTGGGTTATTTAACCAAACGAGTTCCAGCAATCGCTGCAAAAGTTGCCATTATTTTAGGTGCTGTCCTTTATGCTATTAGTCAATTCATCCTAAAACCTTATGTTTTTGGAGACGAAAGTTACCCTAATTTTCTTCATGTTATGGCGATTCTTTTTGTAATGAATATTATTATCATGTTAATTATCGGTCAACTAAAACCAAGAACAACCGACTTCGAATTAGCATACAGTGAAGAAGTTGATATTACTCCTTACAAATATGTCAAGCAAGTAAGTTTGGTCATTTTGATAATTGTAGTTTCGTCGTATGTTTACTTCTCTTAATTTTTGATTTAGAATAAAAAAATGGGA
>JAQXDE010000013.1 GCA_029251525.1 Saprospiraceae bacterium
GTTGCTATTGGAATCTCTGACCAATTTCAAATTCCAATTAAATTTATCGGAATTGGAGAAGGTGTTGATGACTTGGCTATTTTTAATAAAAAGAAATTCGTGGAGACGTTTTTTGAGAAGTAGAATTAGTAAAATATTGCAATTAAAAAGAGAAGCTACTTCAAAATCAATTTGAAGTAGCCTCCTTTTTTTTATTAAAATATGAAATTAAATAGCTTTTGGCTGCCATTTTCCCCGTGTAAAATAAAGTATCCCAAACAATACAATTAGTATTGCTGGGAAAACAGCTAAATTATCCAATGTAGCCTGCCCTGCAGCAAGATCTGCAGCCTCTTCAGCTAATCCATTAGCAATAGCAGAAGCTCTTTCTGTATCTAACCACCCCCCAATCACAGGTTGCCATAATGAAGTTGCAAACATACCAACTCCACCTATAAAAGATAACCCAAGTGCACCAGTTTGGGGTGTATATTCAGCAGCAGCACCAATCATTGTTGGCCAAAAATACATCACTCCTATTGCAAAAAGAACAGCCGCAAAATAAACCATTCCCCCAGTTGCAACACTCATCAATCCAATTCCTAAAGTAGCAACAACAGCTGATCCAAATAACACACCTATTGGCTTAAATTTATGAATAAGTGGACCTCCAAAGTATCTACCTACAGCCATTAATCCTGTAATCATTGCCAAAATCAACATTGGATGAGCTCCTGAATTTCCCAATATCTTTTCTACCCATTGCTGTGTCCCTAATTCTGCAGTCGCAGTCAATGTCATACATAATGCCAATATCGAATATAATAATCCAAAATATTGATAAATTAACCCTGCAACCAATACAATCAAACCATATTTCAAATAAGTACTGGCCTCTCCTGGAAACCATTGTTGCAATGTTAAATCAGAAGCAGCAATAAGAACTAACCCAAATACTATAGTTAAATATATCGGCGGAAATAATTTTTTAAAATCAATAGCTTCTGACTCTGGCTCTTCAGGAAATTGTTGGCCAAATATCATCCAAGCATAAATCAAGGTAGGAATCAACATAATAGCAATTTGTAATTGCCAGCCTAAACCTAGGTTAGTCATCAATGCAGAAACCAGGGCTCCAATTACGATTCCGCCCGGAAACCAAACATGAAACTTATTTAACATTGTTGTTTTATTGCCGTCAAACATATTTGCAATCATTGGATTACAGGCAGCCTCAACAGATCCATTTGCAAAACCAATAAAAAAAGTTGAAATCAATAATGTCCAAAAACCTCCAGCAAAGATGGTCATGATAAGCCCAAGGAGGTGAGTGATAAATGCAACCCACATGATCTTTCGAGGTCCAACTGCATTGTATAAGGGTCCTCCAATCATAGTTGCAATTGGAAACCCTAGGAATGCCATAGCATTTACCCAGCCTAACTCTGTGTCAGTCAATTTAAAATCAACTCCAAGCTGTGAAAGAATTCCTGCTCTAATTGCAAAGGTCATTGCAGTAACGGTAAGAGCTATACAACTTGCGTTAAATAGTCTTCCCTTGTTAATTGTAGCCATAAAATGTTTGTTTTTCGTTTTGTAATTATTTTCTAAAATACCAAAAACTCAAAGCAAGCTTCTAGTTTATAGTAATCAATAGTCAATATAGCAAAAAATAAAATGATTTATAAGCAACATGTATTTTTTACACTAAGAATGATAAAATAGAAAGCGATTACAAATTTATTTTGCAATCGCATATTAAGTTTGAAACTAAATTTAAGGTGACTACTATTCCTCCTTCCTTTTCTTCCATCTTCCCTCTTCCTTTAGCACTTTGGTTATCATCCATTCTAACTGGCCATTCATACTACGAAATTCATCCGCAGCCCATTTCTCAACTAGCTTCATAGTTTCTTCATCTACTCTAAGTACAAATTTCTTTTTTTCCATAACAATACATTTACACCCCTAAAATACTAAATGAAATGTTGGATTTCTCCAATATTTCATTCAATTTTTTGCAAAAAAAATATCCATGACACAGTTTCAACCGTGCCACAGATTTTATGTTTTAAGTATTTAAAGTTCCAGTATTTAAAACTGGAGTCGCTTCCTGATCTGAACAAAGCACCACCATCAAGTTGCTCACCATTGCCGCTTTCTTATCTTCATCCAAATCAATAATTTTTTTCTCAGAAAGTGCTTCCAACGCATGCTCCACCATTCCAACTGCCCCTTCCACTATTTTGAAACGAGCAGAAACAATCGCTTCAGCTTGTTGTCGTTTTAGCATAGCACTTGCAATTTCTGGAGCATAAGCTAAATAGCCAATTCTTGCCTCCAAAACTTCCAAGCCTGCCATCGATAGTCGATTAGTCAATTCCTCTTCCATTGCTTCATTGACTTCTTCCAATCCTGAACGTAAAGTTGTTTCCAATTGGTCATCATCAAAATTGTCATAAGGATAACGACTTGCCAAAATCCGTACAGCAGCATCACTTTGGATTCTTACAAAGCTTTCATAATCATCCACTTCAAAAGCTGCTTTATAGGTATCACTTACTTTCCAAACCAAAATTGAACTAATTAAAATTGGATTACCCATTTTATCATTTACTTTAACTCGCTCCGTTTCGAAGTTACGTGCTCTAAGTGAAATTTTTGATTTACTGTAAAATGGAATGACCCAAAAGAATCCATTTTCTTTTACTGTACCTACATACTTTCCAAATAAAACTAATACTCTTGATCCATTTGGATTAACCAAAAAGAAGCCAGGAATTAGAAATATGGCAACTGGAATTAGCACAACTACAAAGGGTTTTTGAATAACTACAACTCCATATATTATCAAAGCAATTATTACAAATAAAACGATAAGTACTAAATAACCTGAAATAGGTTTTGTTATTTTTTCGAATTTTTGATTTTTTTCAACTTCCATAATTTTAATTATTTTAATGTTAAAACAATATCATAAATATATCATACTACTTTCTTAGAAAGAAGAGATTTCGATGAAAGAATTAAAATTTTCGATTAAAAAAATCTGAAGGGATTCAATAATTAAAGGAACTAGTCTTTTTTTCTATATTTGTTTTTCAATCAAAAAAAAATTGAACCTGATACAATTGAATTAATAATTTATAACCAAAAATATACTGATTTACTCCTTTAAACGATCATCAATACTTTTCAAAATCTAATTTATCCTTAAATAAACTGGTTGTCCAAGGTCAAAAAAACTCAATAATTATTCTATTTTTAATGTTTTTCGATCATACCCTAAATCAAAATAAAAGTCTTAGATATAAATGAAAATAGCAAATTTTAAAGTTGACACAAGTCTTACCTCTATTCTGGGTGAAAACTATAGATCAACAGAAGCTGCCATAAAAGAATTAGTAGATAATGCATGGGATGCTGATTCTGCTCAATTGAAAATAATAATGCCTGAACCTTTTGCAAAGGCAGAAATTATTATTGAGGACAACGGCTCCGGAATGACAGAAAAGGAAATTAGGAATGAATATTTATTTATAGCAAGAAGTAGAACTTCCCGAAAAGGAGAAATCACACCTCTAAAAAAACGAAAAGTAAAAGGTAGAAAGGGAATTGGAAAATTTGCAGGATTATTAGTTGCAGGAGAGATGCAACTAATCTCTAAGGCTCGAGGTAAAGAAACAACCGTTACCATTGTCAAAGATGAAATCTTAAAGTGGAAAGATGATTTGGAGAAATTAGATTTAAAAATCACTACTAAAGACTGCACCAAAGATGATAAGGGAACAACTATCATTTTGCGACAACTGAATCAGAATTTGAATTTCCCTAATCCGGTAAGGTTAAGCCAAATACTCTTAACAGAATATGGGAGAGAGAATGGGTTTGAGATACTCATTAATGACAAATCCTTAGATATTCAAGATCTTGTTGGATATTCCGAAAATGGCACTTCAGTTACAAAATTGGCTGGTAAAGTCAATTATTCATTTACCATTTCAGAAGGAAAAAAGAAATTAAAACAATCAGGAATTGCCATCAGAGTAAAAGGGAAAATAATTGGAAAACCGACCTACTTTGGATTAGAAGAAGAGGATGATATTCCTAAAATATTACTAAAGAAAATATATGCAGAAGTTGAAGTCGATGGATTAGCCGACGATATCACAGCAGACTGGGGGGCTATTTTTGAAAACTCAAAAAAACTAGAAGAGGTTAAAAAATTAATCAAACCTAAAATAAAAAAAGCAATCCAATATGCTTACAGCCAACAAATCCATATAGCAAAAACCAAAATTGAAAATAAAATTTCAAAAGACCTCCAACAACTCCCAAGCCACAAAAGAGATTTTGCGAAAAGATCATTGGACAAGGTACTCAAATCATATTATAATGAATCTGATGAAAAAATAAATACTATTATTTCAGTTGTCCTAGATACTATTGAAAAAGACGAATACCACGAAGTCTTATCAAATATAAAATCTTCTTCTACAAAAAAAACTAAGGATTTTGCAATAGCTCTTTCACAATTTGGTACTGTTGAATCATCTTTGATTGGAGGACAAACAAAAAACAGAAGTACTTTTTTAGATTTTTTCGAACGATTAATTTCTAATAATAAAACGACTGAAAAAGAGATACACCAATCATTTGAAAACAATTTATGGTTACTAGACGAGCAATTTCCAATGATGACTTCCAACGCAATATTAAATAAAATTTCTAATGATTTTTTATCTCCAAAATTAAAAAGTAATCATAAAAACAAAAAGCCTTTTTTAATTCTTTGTCAAGATTATAAGAATAACATATTATTAATCAGATTAAAAGCTCCAAGCCATACCATTGATAAAATTGATAAAACTCAAGCAGAACAATATCGAAAAGTATTAAAAACTATGTTTCCAAATTCTGATGTCTCCATCTTAATCATTGGAAAAGATATTGCACCAGACTTAAAATCAAGTTCAGTAAATAACACTATCATTTTATACAATTACCAAAATTTAGTCTCTTCTGTAAAGAATAGATTGAGCTGGCTCGCAAAACAATCTAACTAAGTCAAAAAAGGAAGCTGGTAATATTGTTATCCTATCAGCTTTCTTTTAATTTACTCTTATAAATCAGTGTTTCTAACTTCAGCTATTCACAATATATTGATAATATTACAACATGAAAAACTCAAAACCTAAATTCATTTTTCTTTTTATATTTATCACTTCTATCTCTCTTTTTTCCCAAAAAGAAATATTGCAGTCAGGTCCAATGGTTGGTTATTCAACTATGAAGGAAGTTTTGCTTTGGGTACAAACCAATGAGGCAGCTGAGGTACATTTCGAATACTGGAATATCAAAAATCCAACTAAAAAAATAAAAACAGTTTCAGCTACTACTTCTAAAACTGATGCCTTCGTTGCACACCTTTTGGCCGACCAATTAGAACCTTCAGAAAAATATAACTTTAAACTTTTTATCAATAATCAAAAAATAGATCGTCCCTACCCACTTCAATTTGAATCACAACCACTTTGGTTGTGGAGAGGTGATGCTCCAGATTTTTCATTTGCCGCAGGAAGCTGTAATTATGTGAGCGAAAAAAAATATGATCGTCCAGGAGATCCCTATGGGAGTAACTATCAAATTTTTGAAACGATTGCCAAGCAACAACCGCAATTTATGATGTGGTTAGGTGATAACTTTTATTTACGCGAAGCAGATTGGAATAGTAAAACAGGAATCCTTCATCGCTACACCCATACCCGTTCTCTTCCAGAAATGCAAGCTATGTTAGGTGGAATGCATCACTATGCTATTTGGGATGACCATGATTTTGGACCAAATAACTCAGATCGAAGTTTTCCATTAAAACGAGTGACAGAGAAAGCTTTTAAAAATTTTTTCCCAAACCCAAATTATATTTACGACGAAGGAGTTACTGGTCATATACAATGGGCAGATTGTGAATTCTTTATGCTTGATAATAGATACTGGAGAACTCCAAATAAAAGAAGTGATATTGAAAATCCAGAAACTTTAGGAGAAGAACAAATTGAATGGTTATTAGATGCTTTGGTAAATAGTTATGCCTCTTTTAAATTTGTAGTCGTTGGTGGCCAATTTTTAAATCCATTAATAAAAGGTGAGAATCACTCTAAGTGTGCCCCTAAAGAGAGGAGAAAAATAATAGAAGCAATTCAAAAATTAAGAATCAATGGAATCGTTTTTTTAACTGGAGATGTTCATCATACTGAATTATCAGAGTATAAAATTACAGGAGGTTATCCAATTTATGATCTAACCGTTTCGCCATTGACCTCTGGTGTTTCTGGAAGAGATGCGGATAAAAATCCTTTGCAGGTTGAGGGAACATTAGTCACTAACAAAACTTTCGCAAAAATGGATGTTTTTGGTTCGCAAAAAAAACGAACATTGCGAATTACCATTTTGGGAAGTGATGGACAAGAATATTGGAAAAAGGAAATTAAAGCTTCAGATTTGAAATTTGGAAAAAAATAAAAACCATCTTTCTAAAAATTTAAATTCTAAATCAAAAAAAGGGAACAGCTTCATAATTGCTATTCCCTTTTATACTTAATTTGAATCTTCTCCCTCTACTCTCTTGTTGTGGCTTTGTCAAAAGTAGAATCATAATCTTCTCTAACTGTCCCCATCAATCTATCCCAAATAAGAAAATACAACCCATAATTACCATCGAATCTTTTGTGATGTAAATTATGTGCTACAGAAGTATTGATATATTTTCCAATCCATGTCTTGTGAAACCCTCTTGGATAAAGTTCGAACCCAAGGTGTCCATAAACATTATAAAATATTTGAAATAAAAAGAAAAGTCCAATCGAAGAAATATGAACAGGAACCGTAAATGCAATCAAAGGAACAATCATCGCCTCCAAAAATCCTTCAATGGGATGAAAAGCATAAGCTGTCCAGGGAGATGGATTAGTTGATTTATGATGAACGAGGTGAACATATTTATATAAAATGGGATGATGCATTCCTCGATGCATCCAATAAAAATAAGAGTCATGCAAAAAAAACATCCACACCCAAGTGATTATATAATAACCTAAACTATGATCATTAAAGTTAAAGTAAATATTTGTTTGAGGCATGTAAAAATAAAATACAACCAAAGCCACAGTTGCAAAAATAGTAACTGAAACCAAAGAATACATGATATCTCGGAAGTAGTCTTTATTCTTAGGCATTTTCTTTTGCACTTTTCTAAACCACATTGGTTTTTTAAGAATGAAGTAAAACAAAATAAATGCGCCACCTGCAAAAAGAAAATAGTCCTTCACAACTCCAAAAGCTTCTCGAAGCCAAAATTCCATAAATGATCCCTCCATAATATTTTTGTTAAAATAGAATAAATAATTACAATTGACTATTTGTTTCTAATGAATCGTTAAAAAATAAAGAAGCTGTAAAACAATTTTTTCTACAAAAATCTCTCTTATAGCGCCCTTTACCTTTGCTTAAATCTTATAGTAAACTATTCCATTTATTAACTGATATTTATTTTATTAACAACTCAATCTTCTTCCATCATTAACTGATATTACCAGGATCAAACCTGATATCAAAGCCAAATTTTCTTAATTCAACAATATCCGTTATTTGTGAGTTATAACAAATTACTATTCTTTATTTAAAAAGTTGTACCCTTTACTCGTCTATAATTGCTATTATTTTCTCTTGAAATATTACATAACCAAGGCTACGTTTACAACATATTAGGATTGATAATATTTTGAGTCGGCATATTTACTACTGCCATGTATGTCCCTACAATCATTTTGATTTTCTCTACTCTATTTTTATTTATAGTCAAATCGGAAGCACTATCTTTACAGTTAGGTTATATTAACCATTCTAAAATATTTAACCTTATCTCCCTTTTATAAAAAACTTACTAATCGCTTTTCATTTATGGCTTTTACTATATTACTAGTCAAAAATACGGAAATATGAAACAATAAAACACATAGAAATACACCTCTTAAAAAAGAACTAAATCTGGAATAACCATTTGGTAACAGATAAAAACTCAAATGTTCTTATCCTTGAAATATCAACTTCAATTTTTTCAAATCCAATAATTGTAAAAGAAATTAAAAAATTTAATTGTTTATAAAAGTACCACATGCCAAATTAGCATCGATAAATGGACAATAATAATTGTAAGTGATAATTCAAATATAGTTTAGGTCGACAATTTAGACACAAAATGCTCTTTAATGGTGGGGGATGAAGTAAATGTAAAAAGGTGATATTAGAGCTACTTTATTAAGTACTTAGATTTCCATTTTAGCTATATTTTAACTAATAGAAAACAAATTGAGGATTTGGTTACTATTAATACCAATAAAATCAAAACAAAAACCTGATCTCCTACTTACGGAGGATCAGGTTATATTTTGAATTAAGAAGATATTTAAACTTAATTATGATTCAACTACTACTGAAGATAGTTTAACAGATTTTGCTACAAATGATTCTAACTTAGCGAAGAAATTTAATATGTCCTCTTTTTTATTCTCAGAATTAATTGTTACAAATCGAATAAACTCATCCTCTCGGAATTTGCCAAAACCTACCATAACTTCTGCTTCTTGATACATTAAAGTGCAAAGTTCACTGGCATCTATTCCCTTATAGTTAAAACATATAGAAATTGAATCATCATAACTATACAAGGTATAATCAGGATTATTTCTGATATAGTCTCTAACTACATCTGCTAGATAAAATTGTTGATCTACATATTTTTCTAAGGTTTCGGTACCTACTGATTTCCAAAGCGTCCAAAATTTCAATGCATCATTTCTACGACCACATTGCATGGAAATTTTACCCAAATTATAATCATCACCATCTGTTTGATACAAGTATTCTGCATCATTAGAAAAAGAATCATACAATTGTTGGCTGTGTTTAGTCAAAATAATTGAACAAGTTAATGGAGTACCTAACATCTTGTGAGCGTTTACACTAAAAGAGTCTGCTTCCTCTAATCCTGCTACCAAATGTTTGTATTTTTCACTAAAAATTACACCTCCTCCATAGGCGCCGTCAACATGAAGCCACAAATTATATTTTTTACAAATTCGACTAGCTGGAAGTATTGGATCATAAGCGCCCAATACAGTTGTACCAGCTGTTAGGTTTACAAAAAAGGGTGTATTTCCGACTTCCAAATCTGCCAAAACCAACTCTTCTAAGTGGTCAGATACTAATTCACCTTTAAAATTAGTGTTAACATATCGAACATTATTTCTTCCTATGCCCATCATTGCAGCATTTTTTGGAGTAGAATAATGTGATTCTCTAGATGTGTAAACGATGAGTTTCTTTGGCGTTCCTTCTAACTTAATTTCAGCATCGTGAGCATCTCTAGCCATAATCATAGCCATCATATTACTCATTGAACCACCCGATGGAAAAGTACCGTTGCCTGCTTTTCCGTAGCCAACCATTTCACAAAGTTTATTAATAATACTTTTTTCAACACCAACTTGCGGCCCGCCAACTTTGTATGTATACATGCTATTATTCAACATAACAGCAAGCAAATCACCTAGTACAGCTTTACTTTTCCTACCACCAAATAATTGATTGAAAAATAAATTAGAAGAAGTTCGAGGAGTAGTTAAGACTAAATCTTCTAATAATTCTTGGAAACTTTCCTCCTCCATGCCCTTTTGATTTAAGCTTAAATCGACTCGATCATGGAGATTTCTGGCCTCTACATACTCCACAACTGGAGTTTCTTCCTCTGCTTTCAGCAGCTTTTCTGTGATAGAATTAAATATTTTTAACTCGCCTTTCATACTTTGTATTTTATAATTGATTTAAAATTAAATGGGTTATGATCTTAAATATAGAGTTTACTATAGTTTTATTCTATATACTCTTTAATTGTTTAAAAACGAAATTTAATACCACATGATTAAAAAGTAAATTAATGAAAATCATATGATAAAAACTTGAATTTGAAATATTCCTCTTGCTTTCCTACCTTTGTTTCTATGGTAAAAGAAAAAATAACATCACTTGAAGGATTATTAGAAGTTCTTCCTGGATGCTCCGGTAAAGATTATGTAGGTCTGATAAAGCGGATCGATTTGGACACAATGGACTTCTCTCCCTATCAATTTTGGTCTCAAGATCACTACACTCGAAACTGTATCGTAAGAACTAAAAAACACGAATTAATATTACTTTGTTGGGAAGAAGGCCAAGAAACTCCAATTCATTGTCATGCAGGGGAGGAATGTTGGGTATATTTACTTCAAGGAGAAATGAAAGAAGTACGATATGAAGATGAAGAAAATACAAATACTCCTCTTCCTATAGATGAAATGATGGTAAAGGAAAAAAAGTTTTCATACATGAATGACGAAATGGGCTACCATTCATTAAAAAATATATATCCAGGCAGAAGTATGAGTTTACACCTTTACATGAATCCTATAGATACTTGCCAAGTATATAATAACAAAACTAAATCCTTCGACTGGAAGGTTCTATCTTACCATTCAAAAGAAGGAAAATTGCTTTAAGAAACTATTAAATGGTAGTTCAGTTTTTAAATGAGAAGAGATGAGTATTGATAATTACTCATCTCTTCTTGTTTATCATATTATGGGTTGATTTATTTATGAACATCTATCATAAGTCCCTGTTGTTTGTCATCCAATTTACTAATAATAAATCCCGCAAGCATTGCGAATAAAAAGGAAGGTAACATCACGTCCATTTTTTCAAAAAGAATTCCGTACTCGGGAATCCTTGTTGCCCCGAATTTGAATAATGGAACACATAAAAATCCAGTAATCATGGATGCGATGGCTCCTTTTTCTGTATATCCTTTCCAAAACAGGGATAATATCATCACTGGACAGAAAGTAGCTGCAATTCCAGACCATCCAAATATTACAAACCAAAATATAGTTCTATCTGGGGAGAGCACTGAAATGGTAAGAGAGATAGTTAATGCAATTAAAGCCATTATTATAGTTACTTTCCTTGACAGACTTGTCAGTGTTTTGTCGTCTGCGTCTGGATGCATGATTTGTTGATAATAATCACGAGTAATTGCACTTGAGGCAACTACTAAAAGAGAGTCAATCGTTGACATGATTGCTGACAAAACTACTGCAACATAAAGTCCAACAAGAATCGTTGGCATCACATCACTCACTAACATTGACAAAACATTTTGTGCACCATTCCCAAGAGTGGATTCTATATCAACTCCTGTTTCGCTGAAATAATATCGACCAATAATCCCCACCATTACGGCAGCAGAATCAGTCAAAATTGTAAAACCAATCGCTACCCATCTTCCTTTATTAATTTCTGATACATCTTTGATAGACATGAATCGTACAAACAATTGTGGCGATCCCATAAAACCTAATCCAATCATCATAAAACCTAAGATTGCAAAAATATTGACAGTGGTCAATCCCCCTGCTCCCCAGATATTCATCAATTCTGGGTCTATTGCTCGGATACCTTCAAATAAGGAAGGTTCAGAAATTAAATACCAAGCAACAGTTGGTAAGAGTAGTAGTCCAAATAACATTAATAATCCCTGAAATAAGTCAGACCAAGCAACGGCCACAAATCCTCCAGAAAATATGTAGGTTAAAACTATTAAAAAACCAACGATAGCTCCCGTATAATAATCCCAACCTAGAAATGCTTCGAATGCAGATCCTGTTGCATCAATTTGAGCACTCACATAAATGACCACAAAAAAACTAAGTAATGCTGCAGCTATTTTTCGAAGGGTATGTGTTTTGGATTTGAATCGACTGACTAGGTAATCGGGAATTGTTATGGATTTATAATCATTGGTCAATTTTTTAAAAGGTTTGGCCATCAAAAACCAAGCAGCCGAAACGCCAATCACTTCTCCAACAACTACCCAAAATGCCGAAACGCCTGCCATGGCACCCATTCCAGTCAATCCTAATAATAACCAAGCTGATTCTCCTGTTGCTCTACTGGAAAACGCAACAACCCAAAAACCTAATTTTTTACCTCCAACATAATAATCATCGATACTATGAATCTTTTTGGAAGCATAGTAACCAATTGCCAATAAGACAAAAAAGTATAAAATTAAAATAATGTACTGCGTAACCATATTTGTATTTGTTTGGTTTGACGACAATATACTATTAAGAATTTACCGTTTGCCTCATAGCATCATTTTTCTTGAAATTAGTTATAGTGAATTTGAATGGACCAACTAATAATTCATGCTATTTATTAAATTTGGTTCTACTCAAACTAAATATTAGGCCAGAACAGGATATCATAAAATTATGACATCCTGTTTTTTAACAATCTACATTATTTATTTCAAGTCTTTGAATTTTAGACATCCATCTAAAATAAACTAGGGATAAAGGCAAAAAATAATATCTCCAAAAAAAATCCAATTTAAAATAAATACTTAATAAAATCCCAAATGAAATGGTAAACTATTGTTTCGATAATCCTTTGTCCTATCATTTACTTTTCACAAAATATCATTATGCTATATTATGCTAATAAAAAAAAATATTTTTGAGTTAGGTATTATCTTTTATTTGACCTTTTTAAGTCGAAATAAATTGCAATTTATTTCAATGAATAACCCCAATTTATTTTTGCTGCTCGCTTATGGTCTTCGTAATCTCGGAAATGACATCACCGGTATGTTCCGTTGTTCTATTCTCGATCAACATTATTTTGCATTCCTCTGCAGCGGATACTCTGTGTCGGATACCTTTTTTGACAATAAAAAAATCGCCTTTCGTCATTGTAAAGTTTTTGTCATTTTCTATTTCAAAAAACAAACTTCCTTCCAAAATATAAAACATCTCATCTTCATTTGGATGAGCATGCCATGGAACTTTTTCGCCTTTTATTTTTGCAATTTTTATATAGGTATCATTAACTTCTCCTATCACCTTTGGAGAAAAATAATTAGGGACTTCATTAAATTTTTCTAAAACATTCATAATTCAATTATTATAAGTTTAAGAGATAGTAGCTACAAAAAACAAAAAATATCCATCCAGAAGTAAGAGCAAAAAATTGCAATATATATTTAACAACTTTATCTCTATCTAAATTATATCTTCAATAACTTTAGCAACATATTCAACCATCAAAATACCTTTTTAGTACTTTCAAACAAATTACAAATACCAACCAACCGTCATCGATAAAAAGACTTTTAAATTAAAAAAAGACTAATGTTATAAATTCCCCAATTAGATTTACCTCCATTAATTATTCAATTGATATAAATGCTGTATTAGCTAGATAAATTAAACACTACAAATTAATACTTCGACATAAAAATACCCTAGAGAACTTGGATACTTTTTCATATAGGCAACTTTAAAACAATGACAACATTTTATTTTTTTATCCTGCATCAATACATTTATGAGTCACTCCCGTATCCTTTAAAGGATATCGACTTTAAATAATCGTTTTTAATTTTCCTATCTCAAAAAAAATTATTCTTTTCAAGAAAACTTTTAATCTTAAAAATAGGGAGGGTTTCCGTCGCTGATAATATGGCTTTCTTTTTTCCAAATATCGAAGTTCAAATAATTTCTACCACCTATACAATAAATAACATCATAAGCTTTCTCTTTTTTTGTAAAATCCTCTTTTCCATAAATAATTACATAATCTACTCCAAACGATTTTACTAACTTAAATCTTTGAGTACTACATATTCCTGCAACTCAAATTCCAAGGTATTTTGTAATTTAAACAGTAGCTGTCCCCAAACCTGCAAGTACCCTGTTAATTAAAATACTTTGACCTATTTTAAGGTTAATAACTTCTTAAAGAATATTCCATGAGATTATTGGCCCACCTCCCATAGGTTCAAATTGCTCAAAAGAAATATCCTCAAGCATATAAATGCTAAAATCTACTAACACTCTCAAAAACAAAATATCATAAAGATATCGATGCGATTGTTTTCCAATTTGTGAGTACGCCTAATTTTGATAGATATAATTGAAATAAAGTGGAGGTTACAAATAAACTTATTAAAAAAAAGACTAATAATATTAAAATATTATTAGAAGGTCTGTTCAATTAATTAATTCGAAAGAATACCACCATCGCTTTTTCAACTTTTAGATTAATTGAATTAGCATAGTAGATAGTAGCTGTCAAAATTAAGCCCTACCTCTATCCTTCATTACCTTAAGGTCATGAATCGACAACTATTTAGAATTCTCCACCTAGAACTATTAAATCAATTTTCACAAAAGTTTAAAAAAAGTATATCTTTCGAAAAAAAGTTTAAAAAAATTATGATTAAAATGGAAAAAATATTTTTAATGCTTTTAATTCTTACAAGTTGTTCAAATGAGCCCAATGATAATAATGAAAACATAACTCATAACAAACAAGAATTTAATTTGTCCTCAATTATCGGCAAATGGAAACTAACTGATAGTAATCCAATTCTAGAAGGTGAGATTATAAGTGAATATTTTGAGGATGACACCTTTAAACAGAATGGAGTAATTAAATCATTTCAACCAAGCTATACCTGTCAAATGTCATCAAACGGTACCTTCTCATTTTTAAATAATACATTATCTTATTCTTACCTAGCAGAAAGTATGTTTGATTGCAAACCTGAGTCGTTTCAATTAATGGTAAATTCTTACATGGGAAATAAAGAACTTGAAACGAGTGAAAATAGAATATTAAAACTTGATGACAAGGTAATGATTCAAGAAAACTTACTGACTAAAAAAATACTTACATTTGAGAGAATAATTGAAAAATAAAAAATCAATCATTTTTGAATATTAAAATTTAAGGTTTTATTCTTCACTTGATTTCTAAAGATTTTATTAAATTAACTAGATTGGATTAGCTATTACTTTGGCAACAATAATAACTATGTTTTCACTTAGAATTTTTTTTGTGGATTTACTTAAATAATTAATTACAAATGGTTTGGTAGTTATATCGATTTCTTTTATAACAATTAATTTACAATTAAAAAACAACTTCTATTTCTAATGATACACTTTAATATAAGTAGACATCTTAGATTATTTTTTATTTTTTCATACTCTATGCTTTGAAAACGAGCCAATCAATGTTATTAATGATTGGCTCGTTTTAATTTTTAGATTAAGTAAATAATCTTTACTAAAGTCAACAAACAACACAAAGACAAAAGCTTACATCTTCAATTCATTAGTCACCTCTTCTAAAAAGTCAAACCACGTCTGATAAAAAGTAACTGTATTTTCTAATCCTTTTATTCCATGACCTTGTCCTTCGAAAGTAACCAGTTTCACATTTTTATCATATTTTCTCAAACTATCCGCCATCATCGTACTACCTGCGATTGGTACACGACTATCATTTGTTCCGTGAGTTAAGAGAAGATGACCTTTCATTTTATCTGCATGATAAAGTGGCGAACGATTATTGAGTTTTGCACTTTCAGTTTTTGGATCACCTGCTTCGAGTGTTACCCAATCTGGAATATTACAGTTTTCATAAAAATGAATAATATCTGAAAACCCTGCATGACTTAATCCAAACCCCCAATCAAATTCAGCTTTGTTTCCATTGATCTCTCCCGGAAAAGTCAAAGCTCGCATCGTCGCAAATCCCCCATGACTACCGCCGAATACACCAATATTTTTTGCAGGAATATTTAATTTCTCAGAGATATACTTGGCTGCATAAAATACATCAATAATTTCATTGCCACCTAAATCTTTATCGTTTAACGCTGAGAAATCTTTCCCAAAACCACTGCTGCCACGAGGCGAAGGACTTAAAACATAAATTCCAGCATCTGCCAAAATTTGATATCGAGTGCTAAAATTATTTCCGCCACCATAGAAAGATTGAATCATCACTATTTGATCTTTGGCCGGAAGTGGATTTTTAGGTTTATACAGGTAGGCATGGAGTTCTCTTGTTTCCCCAGTCATAGGATCTTTGTCAAAAGTTGGGTAAGTAATCCGTTCAGGAGTAGCATTGTAAATTTTTTCCTTTAATTCTTTAGGTACATCAACCACCGTTTTAGAAATCAAATTATCCGTCGAAACCGTCATCTCATCAATTCGAAACATCGATGCATTGGACCTAGCTGACATCATCATTTTGTCGCCATCTGAATCATATACTTCTAAAGACACATTACTTTTTTGTTGCATGACAATATCACCTGAAGGTAGATCCAATAAGTAGATTTTAGTTTCAATTGGTGATGAAGTAGTAGCAAAAACATATTTCTTTCCCTCAATGGTAACGATCTCTGAGGTGCCCAAATCAGTTTTGAATGTTGTCAGTTGAGTTGACTTTTTTGTTGAAACATTAAGGCTATAGATATTTCTAAAA
The DNA here is from genome assembly GCA_029251525.1 of Saprospiraceae bacterium. Taxonomy (GTDB): domain Bacteria; phylum Bacteroidota; class Bacteroidia; order Chitinophagales; family Saprospiraceae; genus CAJQQY01. Next base: position 16,417 of record JAQXDE010000013.1, read on the forward strand.
CCGTCCTCATTGGAAACATACATAAAAGTATTATTGTCCAGCCACTCTTTAAAAATCTCCGGGAAACTTCTTTTTCTCGATGCATCAGTTAATAGTGTCTGCGATTTTTCATTAAAATCAATATAAACAATATTCCCATAAGTTCGATCAGCATCTTTAAGTGCGGTTACTACCACACCTTTTCCATCTGGTTGCCAACTTGGTGTTCCCCAAGTATATCTCATATCAGCTTTATCCTGGATAATTTTAGTTTCATTATTAGTTTCCAAATCCAAAATTCTTAATTCACTTAAACGATTTTCTTTATCTCCTAGCCGAGCAATGTAGGCTACTTTAGTTCCAGCTTCATTCCATCGGTAACCGAATATGTATGGGACGTCAGTCAATTTTTCCACCTTCCCTGTTTTGGGATCAAGGCGAGTTAAATTAATTACTTCATCATTAATTTCATCGCCTGTCCAGTAAAGATGGTTATCATTTTTATTATAGCGTATTCCCCAAACGTTTCGGGTAGAGTAATCAATATCAGAAATTTTTTTACCTTTTGTCAAATCAGGATTGCTACTTAGGTCGAGTTCCAACAGATCTGTTGTCGCACCTCTTTTCATGTAATACAATTTTTCAGCAGCATAGTATGGATTGAAACCACTGTAAGGAAATCCTTCCACAAATGGTGTCAAGTCAATTGATCTTCCTTTGAAAGAAACCATTCGTGAGTTATCTTTTTCGGTAATGGTTAAGGCATCAGTTACAGCAGGTTCTCCCTCTCTTCCACAACTTAGTAATCCAATGAAAAAGAAACTAAACAATATAAATTGGAGTAATTTCATGATGAGCTATTTTTTTAAATTGATTAAAAAAACTGGTTTCAAATAAAAGAATATTTTAAAAATATAAAATTGCTTGATGAGATAGGAATCCGTTTTTGCATTAACACTTAAAATTGGCGAGTAGATTAAGAAAGGATAGTTTTAAATTTAATATATATTTTTCACATAAATTCAGAAGCTATATAATATGTCAATCCAATACATGTACATTGGCACGAACATGAAACGACTTCTTTTTTATTTTTTATAAAATCTCCAACACTTGCAAATCTCTTCGCAACTGCTCCCCTGATCTAAAATGAATTCCTTGCATACCATAATCTTCGCACCCTTTAATATTTTTTAAAGAGTCATCAATAAAAACTGCTGTCGCAGGATTAATATTAAATCTATTACATGTCAGATCATAAATCTCCCGATTGGGTTTTATCATTTTTTCATCACCTGAGACAAGAATCCCCTCAAACCATTGTAAAAAATCATAGTCACGCAAAGCAACTGGAAAAGTCTCCGCACTCCAATTAGTCAAAGCATAAACTCGGTGCGTTTGTGCTTCAACCAACTCTTCTAAAATCGCAACTGTTGGCAAAATAGCACCGCCTAACATTTCTTCCCATCGACTATAAAACGCTTCAATTTGTGTTGTATATTTAGGGAATTCATCTACTAATATTTGAGTTGCTTCAGCTAGAGGTCGTCCTCCATCTTGTTGGATATTCCATCCTGGTGTACAAATATTATTAAGAAAATATTCCATCTCCTCTTTATCATCAAATATTTTTTGATATAATCGTCGAGGTTCCCAATCAATTAAAACACCCCCTAGGTCAAAAATTACAGTTTCAATTTTCATGTATTTTTATTTTATTTAATAAAAATCAAAGTTAAAATGTTGGAGGCTAAAATTAGTATTTTAAGATTTAATTATTTTAAAAATTTAGTTTAGTTGGTTTAATACTTTAGTCATTCACGAAAAAAAATTGATACTTTTAACTGATAATATCGTTTTATGAAAAATTATTAGTGACTATATATCCTTAGATAATTTTCTCTTTTAATAATAAACTTTATTTCAAAAATTAAATTAAATGATTTCAATCCTAGAGAGCTCTGTTTACTCTAAACAACTTCCTAACCTTTCTCTACATTTAAGTATTCGTATTTCCTCTGAGAACGATGACTCCTATCAATCTCTCGCAATCAAATTCCTTAACCTTTTTGCTAGTTCTTCAACACTCGCACTCCAAAATAAGACCTTATTATCCTCCATACTAATCAGTTCGTTTTTAGAGTTGAACATGATCATTCTAGATGCACCTTGATGACCGATTAATTCTAAATCAGAAACCTTAGTTTCTATTTCATTCTTAATCGAAAGTTTAATATCACCATAAATATTAGAATAAGCTAAAAACGATTGCCCATCATTATCAATTAAATCCACACTTGTAATCTCTTTGTTATTATGATTAATAAAGTCATGAATTATCTCATCAATGAAATAGACTTTTTTATTTTTTACTAATACTTCATTTAAATTAAAAAGATATATTTTACCAAGAACGGTGCCTATGGCAATATCATTATTGTCATCAATACTCATCGCCGTATTGACATCGTGAAAATGTTCGAAAATAGTTGGTTTTCTTCGTTTTCCATAAGTATTCTTTTTTTCAAGATCGAAAACCAATGTCTTTTCTGCTCCTCCAACCAGTAGGTATTTTTCAACTTGATTGTTTGGTGAAATTGCAAGGGAATTTATTTTTTCTAATTTAAAATTATTCCCGTTTGATTGAGTATCAAATATTAGTTCCTTATTTTTTACATCAAATATTTTATGCTCGGTTGTGAAAAATAATTGGTCATTATTTCCTTGAACTTCAATAAAATAAATTTTTTCACCAACATCCATCAGAGGCTTTTTCCCCTTTGTGTACATTGTCATATCACTAACTAACCAGCTATATAATTTTCCAGATATTGTTCCAGCATAGAGTTTTTTACCATTTTCAGAATAAGCTAATGCATTAACGTCTTCTGGAAGGGTTACAGTTGCAATTTTTTTAAAATTAATCCCTTCCTCTACCGAAATCGTTTTTTCAACAATAAAAATCTGCCCAAATTTATTAATAAATGCAAATTGCTTATCCTTCGTAGGATTACTTTTCACTACCATAAATCCATCAAAACTATCATAACCCTCACTTTTTGAAGGATATTTAAGTTTTAGCAATTTATCATAATGCGCCTTTAGGGCGATATAGTAATATTGGTTTTCTATATTTTTCCCTTGAGTAATTAAATCAAGTAAATCCTCTGCATTTTTTGATATAACAGCCACCGTGGCATGATTATTTGCTATAGCTTGATCTAAATTAAAAACAGAAAAGAATGCATTTTCTACTATCTTTTTTTGTCCTTCGTCACAATAAGAAATAATATTTTTTTTCTCAAAATGATCAATTATATCTTGATAATTTTTGATGTTTTTATCATTTAAAACTTCTGACACTTGATCAAAACTTATATCAATTAAATGAGCTTCTGACAAAGCAATAATGAAATTTTGTTCCATTAATTTGGATTTTAGTTTTTCAGCCTTGATCCAAAAAACTATTGCGATTAAGGCCAATCCTATTCCTATGAATGCTGCTAATTGAAAAAATCTATTGATACGCTTTTTCTTTAATTCTTTTACCCTCTTATCATTCTCTTTTTTCACCCAACTCCTGTCTACAAATTTTTTAGAGAGCAACAAAGTATTACTAGAATTTTTAACCCAAGAGGCTATTTCTTGTTTACTCTTATTTTTCTCCTTAACATTAAAAACCTCTTTCTCATCATGTTCAATGGAGGGAATTTTGAGATCAAAGTATTGTTCAGCCCAAGTATCATTGATATCTTCAACTTCAAATAGATGTTTAGCGTTTTCTAAATTCGTATTGGTTAATAATTCTTCATCATTGATTTTTCCCTTATTATTAATAAAATGCTGAACGACATTTTGTACAATATTTTGATAATTAAAAGCTAAAATTGATTCCTCTTTTGCCCATTTCACGGCGCGAGTCCATTGATTGAGCACTAGAGAATTAACAGGTAAAATAAGTATTTTTTTTTGCGAAAAATCAAGGCCTTTTATAATCTTGGTTGGCTCTATTACGTCAATAATATTAATGCTTTGATATTTTCTAATAAGTGTCATCAATACCTCAACACTAGGTTTTTCATCATTGGCTTGATTAAGTTTCCAAATATGATTTAAAGTGACAGGTTTAACAATAACAGTATTTTTGCTAATCTGACTACAAGCTCTAAAAATTCTTTTGCTAAATAATTGTTCTTTAGGAGTTAAACTATTGAAGAGATTTTCAGCAGAAGAATTAATAACCTTATGTAATCCACCAACTTGTCTATAACCCTCTGCAATATCTTGCTCATTGTTATTTAATTCTGCCATTAGAAAATTCCACTTGAAACCTAAATCCCCAATAGATTTTTCAGTCTTCAAATCTTTAGTTAATTCGTCTCTGAAAGTTTGATTTTGCTCTTTAAATTGAATTTCTACATTTTGCGTATAATTAACTAGAGATAATGCTTTAAAAAAATAGCTACCCTTTTGAATTGCTTTTCCTAATCCACCGTACTTAAAACATTCACTTATAAAATTGGGAGAGATAGAAATTGCTAAATATATTGATGATTCCTCCCAAATACTTGCTGTTAAAAGAAGATTGACAAAATTTAACCGATCTATCTTGAGATTATTATCATCAGGTATTAATTCAAAAAGATCATCAAAGCGATTGATTAAAATTAATAGGTTGATTGATTTACTTTTCTTTTCTTTTACCTCATTAAATAAAGATATAAGCCCAAGGCTATTCTTCCGAAGTGTTTGCTCTACCTCTTGTTGAAAAGTAATTGAAACCTCGCCTTTGTTTATCAAAATGTCAGGAGTTGCCAACGCTGCGGCAAGATTTTCTATTGGCGAAATCCCAGGTCGAAAATTGATACAGCGCCATGAAATATCCTCTTGTAAATGAGGCTCTCCTTTTTCTATAATTTTTTCGACATGCTGAAAAATAGAGAGACTCTGGGTACTTTTTGCATCACCAAGTAATGCTATAAAACGATTAGTTCTAATACCTGTCAAAACATCTTTGGCTGATTTTATAATTTTTTCATCTAGTAAAGTGAGGTTTAGCATGGCATTTTTTTGGATAAAAAAGATAAAAAGTCAAATATATAATAAGTTGAAGAATGATACCAGAATAAATATAATAAATATATTATATATATATAAGAATGTATTGACTAATGATATTTTTACCCTATATTTGAATTGATTAATTTCTATATATGTAATATTAACTTTTTATTTTTCCGAAATAACTATGGCCACTTATAACTTTAAAAAAAACATCCTAAAGTTTAAATTATCAATATTCCCACACAGATATTTCGGCTTAATCATTTTCTTTGGAATATTGCTCACCAAGTCAGGACACACTTTTGGACAAATACCTGATGCTTCTTTTACAAATAAGAAAGGAGAAATTATTACCCAGCAATTTGATAACAAAGGTCAAATAATCAAAGAGTATATCAATGGAATACTAGGCAAAGAAATAGAATATTTTCCTCACGATTCCATTATATTAGCTGATTTAAATATCAAACCAAAGATATTTGAAGATGTTGAACTAAAGTACACCTTGGAAAAAGGAGATTCAATTATCATAAGAATTGACGAAAAAAAGGGAAGAAAATTTAGAAAAATTGATTTTATCCAAGGAGAAAAAGGAGGACGTTTTTCGAGTCAAGGAAAATCTAATATTCTATGGAAAGATTTAGTTGATCAGAATAGTGAATTTACTTTAAAAATTCATAATGTTTTCCGCTTGTTCAAACGATCATATCAAGTCAACATAACCAAAATACCGAAAGCCATTCCCAATGTTACTCATTACGTTGTGGATACACTGACCAAAAAAGTAATTATCAAAGATACTCTAAGTGATACTTTATTATTACCAGTGATTGAAGAGATGATATATCTTCCTCCCCTCTATGATATAGAAAATACATCCATCAGAATCAATAAAATTGAATTTCCTATTTCAACTGATAGCCTTTATTCATTTTCTTATTGGATTGGAGTCGGGGAAGAACCACTCCAACAATATCAGGAACTAGAGGAAACTATACCCGAAAATTGGTCTCAGCCTGGAGTATCTAAACCGCTAGGAGCCTATATCCTAGGGGCAAAAATATTATTACCAAAACAACCTCATCGTTATGTTAGAATGATGATTGGCGATTCTCTTCAAATGCTTTCTCTCCAGAAAAAATTTACACCTTCGACATTTAAAAATATGCCTACTTCAATGTTGGGAAAGGAAATTAAATTTTCACCAAACAAAAAAAAATCGCAGTATTTATTTCTTGCAAATCAAGATAGTGTTAACGGATATAAGGTATATGTAAAAATAATAGCAACGCGTTTGCTTTTAAAAATAGAAGAGAAAGAGATTATTAAATACCAAATTGGTAAGCCTCGCCCAAAAAAAGAAAAAAAATCTAAAGGATAATTCTATTTCTTTTATTCAAATTTTAAATCTCGAATTAAAAAAGTAAATCCTAGGTAGGTATAGTATTTTCGCCACAAAAATTATTTAAAAGACCTTGCTAATCTAATCGAAAACAATTGCAACCATTGGACTACGTATTTTTTTTCCAAAAGAAAATTAAAACTAAAAAGAGCATGGCCAATTATAACAAGCATTTTTGCTCGATTCTAACATTATCTACTACACTTACCTGATCATATTTCCATAGCCTCCTAGAAATCTAATACTGAAACTTAAGAAGATCAACTCCAAAAGAACAATTTTGAACATAAAGTTGCTTTTTCTATAATGCCCACTACAACGTACTTAATTCCACTTAAGTTTTGTTTAGAGACATAAATGATCCTTTTGTCCAATTAAATTATATTAATAAAAAAATTACGATAGCAAATTAATTAAGACAAAGAGGTAACATTGAGTGGCACTCGATCGTACTAAAACTAAGACATCTTTCCTCAATTTAAAAAACAAGTTCCAAGTAAGTATGGTGTTTTTTTATCAAAGAAAAATTACGACACTTTTTATATTCTTATTTTTTATAAGTCTATGTACTTGCAATAAGTCTGATCCTAGTATTAAAGAAAAACCAACTCTAATAGAACAAATTAAGAGTAAACTTACATTTCCCACCGATACTTCCCAAACAGATTCAATTGGACTTAAATTCGGCTTAGGAAATTATAATGATCTCTTTGCTCAGTTAAATGGTATTAATAAAAAACATTATGATAGTTTATTAATTAAGACAGGAGGAAACATAACTTGGGACTCAATCGTATACAAGTCCGACTCAAGTCATATTAATTCTAGATATAAAATATTTGGTTGGCATCCATTTTGGATGGGATCAGCTTTTAAAAGTTATAATTATGACTTACTAAGCTATATTTCTTGGTTTTCGTATGATGTAGATCCTATTTCGGGAAGTTACAGTAATCCAGATGTAATCCAAGAATTGAGAGATTCAGGTAAAGAGTTGATTCAATTGGCTCAAGAAAAAGATAGTAAAGTATTATTAACTATAACAAACCATGGACGTGAAAAGACGGAACAATTTTTAAGTAATACCTCGGCTCAGCAAATGGTACTTATTGATAGTGTTTTGGAATTAATTCAAACGCTAGAAATGGATGGCTTAGACTTGAATTTTGAAAATATTCATCCAAGATATGGAAGAGAAATGACAGCATTTGTCAAAAAACTTTCTAACCGCTTAAAAGCATTAAACCCAGATTATATATTTTCACTTACTATTCCAAAAGTCAATAAAAGGCAATATAATGATATTGCTAGTCTCAATGAATATGTTGATTTATTTGTTTTGATTGGTTATGACTTTCATACAAGAGGAAGTAAAAAAGATGGTCCAATTGCTCCTTTATTTGCAACTAATGGACAATTAAGTATTCAAACAGTTGTCGAATCATATATAACAAACGGTTTGGAACCAACTAAAATTTTATTGGGACTTCCCTACTATGGAACGGCTTGGACTAGTGGTATTCCTGATATGAAAAATAATAATCGCCAATTCAAAGAGCAACTTACATATAGAAGTATTATGGCTAGATATGGAAAAACCGCTCCTCCAGAATACGACGAGATAAGTAAAAGTGCATATTATCAAAAAAAAATAGGTCCAAACAATTATGAAAAAGTTTGGTTTGATGATTCAATAACCTTAAAAATGAAATACGAATGGGTAAAAGAAAATAATTTAGGAGGTATTGCTATTTGGGCATTAGGTTATGATAATGGAAGAACAGAACTATGGCGAACCATAGATTCCTCGTTTGCTGAAAATGAAAAAATAGCTGTACCAATAAAAGGTAATGTTGGATTTCGTTTAGCCTCTTGGATGAGTACTTTCAAAGTACCTATTTTCATTACAATTCTTTTTTGGACAGCATTTCTAGCATTGGGTTTTTTTATTTCTTTATTTGATTGGAGGGTTAGGAATTTTTTATTCTCCAATAAATCCTCTCGGCTTATTTTCATTTTAGCCATTTTTGGATTAACAACTTTTACATTTATTACTTATTTTTTTAGTGATCAATTTGATTCATTTGGATATAATAACGGAGTAGTTTTTTTAGGTGGGATAATAGCAGGAGGGATCATAACCGGTATAATCATGTATTTGTATCACAATCACCGAAGCAATTTACCTTGATTGATGATTATTTTAATCGAGCATTTAATTTGAAAAATTGAACATGATAAAAAAAATAGCACAAGAGTTTCTCTGGTTAATATTCTCTGTTTTAGCGGCGATTCCTTTGTCTTTTTTATTTCTCTCATGCATTGAAATGGTAGAATCATCCAACGAAATAGTTATCATAGAATTTTTTATTGCCGGTATAATAATTAATGTAATGGGAATTTATCTTGTACGAATTATTGTAGCCTCGGTAAAAAAAATATCAGAATAGAAAAAAGGATTTAACACAAATTCTTTTTTTTAAACCTCAATCTCTTACAAAAAAATAAATCAAGTTTGATTTATACACAAACTTACCTCGACCAAACTACGCAAATATAATTGAAGTCCCCAAAGATTTCATCAACTTTTGCATCCGTTGATTTTTAATTAAATTCAAAATCAAAAGTGTCTGCATGATAATCAATATACTTTAATAACAATGCATTTACATCTAAAAACATAGCATCCAAATGATACATCAGACCGTAAAAGCGATCATTGACAATGTTAATGATTTCATCAAATTAAAGTTTAGAGTCGAAGAACCAAAGGTGATTTTTTCTAATTTGGTAAATCAAGACGGCTCGGTGCCATCAACAAATAATAATAAGATAATTTGTTCCTTGATTAACATAGAACAAGAGCAATTGAGATCTGCTGGTGCTTTTATGACTTCGGGGAAAGGGGCTAAAAATCCTCCGATCGATCTTAAATTAAACTTGATGTTTTCATCAAGTTATACAGAAGATAACTATGCTGAAGGGTTAAGGTTTTTGGCTCTAGTAATTGGATTCTTTCAAGGAAAAACAGTTTTTACTCCTGCGAATACCCCAAGGTTACCAAGTTATTTAAAAAAAATAACCATCACCATGTATAGTCTTGAAATGAATAACCTGAGCAATTTGTGGGGTGCTATCGGGGCAAAATACATGCCCTCTACAATATACCAACTAAAAGCGATTAGCTTTTTTGAAAATATGATGTTAGACGAAGTAAGCGAAATTGGAACAATAGATAGTAGTATAGAATAAAAATTATGATTAAAAATAAAATAGTTCCTTTTAACCAAGTATCCTTAAAACATCTTTTTTTTAAAAATGAAAAGATGAAAGATATTCAGATTATTCCTACTCATCGAACAAGACAGTTGATGAAAAAAATGGGAATTTTTTTCAAGGCAAATGATACTTCTTTACTACTTGGATATAGTGGAAAAACACTTATGTACTTAAAAGATCTTCCTGGTAAATCTAAGTTTGCATTTACCATAAACAATAATAATCCATATTTCCAAAACATCACAAAACTACCAGCGTACATTCCAAACGATAAATTATTATACTTTGATAATTTGAATACTCAATCAAATGGGAAAGAAACTATCCTACTACATAAAAGTGACTTTGTTGAGGCAGAGAATTTAATCCATTTAAAGAAATCAAAATTTGAATTTTCGCTAAATAATAGTCTTGGAATTATTCATTTATACTTCGATTTTAAAATGTTAAAGGAGCAGGAAGATAAAAATAATATTAAATGGAATTATGAAATACGATTTGCGAATAGGTCAACTTTTTGGAGATATTATTTTATAAAATCTAGATCCCAAAAACCTCCTACATTTAAAATTTCCCATCCTAAAAATGGGATAAAATTTTTACCCGCTCAAATAAAAAAATTAACTAATGGAACGTTGGCTTGGGAAGTTACTTCTCAAGAATCTATTCCTTTAAGAGAAAATTACCAAGATCATTTTAATGCAACCTTTAAAACTAGCAGAGAATCAAAACGAGAAGTTACGATCACTTTACCAAATGCTGATTACCAAAAGACAAGAAGAGAGGTAGGAGAAATGGATATGGAAAAAAAATCTGGTTCAAATATTATAGTAAAGACAGTTAAAATGTATTCAGACATATATGTCCACATATAATTAAATACTCTGACAACCAACTAAAGATTAAACCTGAAAATTTTCAGGTAGTTTTTATTTTTTAATAAAATTAATACTTATGGCAAAATTGTATTCCACTCCAGGTGTTTATATCGAAGAGAAAAGCGCCTTTACCAACTCGGTCGTGCCTGTCGCAACTGCAATCCCCTGTTTTATCGGGTTTACAGAGAAGGCTACTCGAGATCATCAATCTTTAACTAAACAGTTAGTTAAAATAGCGTCATTTGACGAATACATCAAATATTTTGGGGGAAAACCTCTTATTAAATATGATGCTACGTTCAATGATCCAAATGATCCTATTAAAGTAGTTCCATTCAAAGCTTCTCAACTTTACCTTTATTATTCACTAAAACTCTATTTTAATAATGGAGGTGGAGATTGCTACATCTATTCTTGTGGTGGATATGGAACTCCAGCCGCAGCAAGTAAATTGGAAGCAGGTATGGTAGATCATGCTTTGCAATTACTGTTGAAAGAACCAGAGCCAACAATGATTGTTATCCCTGATGGACATACAATGGATAGTGCAGCTGATTATTATGACTTATTTACAAAAGCTTTACCCCATTGTAGAGAAATGATTAATAGATTTGCGATTTTGGATATTCATGGAGGAGGAGTTAAAGATAATTTGAGTGAGCCAAGTAAAATTGCCAATCTACATAAAGTTTTTAAAAATAGTATAGGAACTAATGATCTTAACTATGGAGCTGTTTATTGGCCTTGGGTTCAAGCCACCGTAGTTCAACCTTCTGACCTAGATTTTAGAAATCTCAATAATTTAGATGTATTAAAAGCTGAAATTACAAGAATAACTCCAATTAATTATAAACCATTATCAGATGGCTCTGAAGATCCAAGGGTAGCTGAGATTACGAAAATGGTAGCCTTAATGGGTAAAGTAGTTCTTACTTCTACCGAAGCAGCTGCTGCAAAAACTGATGCTGATTCTGCTGTTAAGACAACTGATGCAGCTGCGAAGACTGCAAATGCGGCTGCGAAAGCGGCCCCGGATGATGCGGCTCTCGCAAATGCAGCAAAATTTGCAGATGAGGCTAAAGCTGCAGCAAAAACTGCTGCTGATGAGGCTAAAGCTGTGGTTGATGCTATCACCACAGCTGATAATGCTAAGGCTAAAGCCGATGCTTCTGCATTAATAGCATCAGCACCTTCTGCAACTGATGCTGAAATTGCAACAGCTGCAACTGATGCAGCAGCAGCAGTAGCATCAGAACTTGCCGCTTCAATCGATACTAATGATACAGCAATCATATCTCGTCAGCATAATGTTATGCTTCAAGTTAGCCCACTGTACAAAGCTGTTATGATGAGACTTCGAGAAGTAGCGAATGTATTACCTCCGAGTGCAGCTATGGCTGGAGCATATAAAGCAACTGACTCATCTGTTGGAACACATCAAGCACCTGCAAATATCAGTTTAATATCTGTAAGTAAGCCTATGGTTAACTTAGACGATCACGAACAAGAGGGTCTCAATGTTCCAATTGATGGAAAAGCAATAAATGCAATTCGTAGTTTCCCAGGAAAGGGTGTTTTGGTTTGGGGTGCTCGAACCATGGACGGAAATAGTCAAGACTGGCGATACATTTCTGTTAGAAGAACAGTAAGTATGATTGAGTTATCCATTAAATACGCTGCCGAAGTCTTCGTTTTTCAACCAAATAACTCAAGTACTTGGTCGAACCTTAAAGCAATGATTACTAACTTCTTGACAAACATGTGGTATGCTGGGGCGCTAGCTGGAGCTACTCCTGAGAGTGCTTTCAGTGTGGATGTAGGGATAGGAACGACAATGACTTCTGTAGATATTCTTGATGGTTATATGAGAGTTTCTGTTAAAATCGCAGTTACTCGTCCTGCAGAATTTATTGTAATAACATTTGAGCAGCAAATGCAGACTTCTTAATGTAGTCGTAGTCCTACTTATTCTCATTTAACCACGTAGATATTTTGTTATATAGGTATTGATATCTACAACTTTTTAAAAAATTAAATTAATTTATTATGGCTAAAAATGAAGTTACAGCAGCAGAAGCAGCTGCTCCCAAAAATAATGATGCAGACGGATCGGAACAAATGAATCCGTGGCCTGTGCCTAAGTTTCACTTTAAAGTTACATTTGGAAATGTTGGCGTAATTGATTTTCAAGAAGTCTCTGGCTTAGATTCAGAATACGATCTTATTGAATACCGAGCTGGTACTTGGCAGCCGTGGTCAACGGTAAAGCAACCTGGTTTAATGAAGTTTTCTGACGTAACTTTTAAGAAGGGCATGTTTAAAACAGATACTACTTTGTTCGATTATTTCATGTCTGTTCAGATGAATGTTGTCGAACGACAACAGGTAACAATTGAATTACTCGATGAGGCTGGAGCAACACTATTTATTTGGACATTAAGAAATGCTTGGCCATTAAAAGTCACTTCCACCGATATGAATGCTCAAAATAGTGAAATTGCTATTGAAGAAATTGTATTAGCTCATGAAGGACTTTCTATGGCACAAGGTTCTTAATTTTATATGATTAAAATTAAATTCCAAGCTCATTTATGGGCTTGGAATTAATTTCTAAAATAAGACTTCAATTATGAGTAAAGGATTTTCTCCACCAGTTGGTTTTCATTTCAAGGTGTCTTTCTTAAACAATAGTTTTGATGAGAAAGATAATGCTTTTCAAGAGGTTAGTGGTATTTCTATGGAACTCGAAACAGAGGAAATAAGAGAGGGAGGTGCTCAATTCAGTGCACATAAAGTACCAAAGCAAACCAAATTTGATGACCTAGTTTTAAAAAGAGGGTTAATTACCATGTCCTCCTCTTTAGCTCTATGGTGTTTCGATACTTTAGGAACAAGCTCTATGATGCCAATAATTTCTAAACAGATAACAGTTCAATTACTCAATGATAAAGAGGTTCCAAAAATGACATGGTCTTTTCATGATGCCTATCCATTTAAATGGGAAGTTTCAGGTTTCAATGCACAAGAAAGTAATATTGTAGTAGAATCAATTTCTTTTAAATATAATCATTTTGTGGTTATTCCAAGCTGAGAGCAACTCAATATTCTATGACAATTTTGTAAAAACATATTTAAGTATCATTTCAAAATTTATTTATGCCAGTAGAAATAAGAGAATTAGTTATTCAAGCTCAGGTAGCAAAGCAAGAAGATGCTTCAATCGAAAACTCAGCTGAAAAAGTAGAAAAAAAAGAAAGAAACCTTTCACCTTCTTCCCCTTCAGATAATAAAGATGAGTTACTAAATGAATTAAAAATTTGGGTGGTAGAATACTTAGAAAAACAGCAACGAAAGTTTTAAATAAAAAGGTTAATCAATGATTCTTGTTGCAAGAAGAATATTATCAAAGAATTTCAAAAAACACTGGTTTAATTTTTCACTTTACATATGAGTTTATTAAAATTAAAAATTAGGGCTTTCGAAAAAGAAAATTTCAAAAGCGAAATAGATGAAATGGAGGTTCAGTTTAACCCCGCTGATATCAATATGACTTGGGGAACTCGAAACAGCGGAGATAACGAGCAAATGGGTAATACATTGAAGTTAACAGGGGGAAAACAAATGATAATCAAAAAAACCGATTTCCCACCAGCTACAGCAAAGTTTAAATTGATTTTTGATAATTCTATTTTACGGGGTAGTCAATCTCAATCGGGTATGAGTATCACTAAATTAATTGACAAATTTAAGGCAATGTGCCTAGATGTTTCCCCTGAAGTACATGCCCCTAGTTACCTTAAATTAACGTGGGGAGAATTCAAATTTAATTGCGAACTGACTAGTCTATCTGTCAATTATACTTTGTTTTCATCTGATGGAAAACCACTGCGTGCTGAACTAGATTGTACATTTAGTGAATTCCAAGATGCTGTGACAAAAGCAATAGAGGATGCGGGAAATTCTCCAGATATGACACGTGTAGTTACTGTATTAGAAGGAGATACTCTTCCATTATTATGCTATAAACATTATGGTTCAAGTCAACATTATTTAAAGGTTGCAAAAGTCAATAAATTAGCCTCAGCTAGTTATTTACGTCCTGGACAACGAGTTGTATTTCCTCCTTTAGTGGACGAAATTAACTCACACCACCAATATCCTTGACAAAAAATAAGAGCTTATGGGGGGATTTAATTTTTAATCTAAATCATATTTCCCAACTAGCTTTAGGCAGCCAACAATAATTTTTATACACAATATTTTCATGAAAAGATTACAATAAAATATGGCAACACTTTCAAAGAAGTCTCCACTAACAGGAAAAACGGATTTAGTTACTTTTAGGCTAATGGCAAAAGTTGGCGGTCAGATGAAAGCACTGAGCGAGGCCTACCAAGTATTAGATATCGAAGTAGAAAAATCAGTTAATCGAATTGCCACTGCCAGAGTCGTGCTTGCTTTATCATTTGCTGCGGGTGATAATGAAACCTTTGAAATGTCTGAAGAAGATCAATTTGCTCATGGGGAAGATATAGAAATACACTTGGGTTATCATAGCACTGATGTCAAAGTTTTTAAAGGCATCATTGTTAATGTTGGCGTGCGAGCTGAGTTCTCCGTAAATAAATTGATTTTAGAATGTAGTGGACAAGCAATAAAAATGACCCTCGGAAAAAAAAATAAGTATTTCAATGAAAAAACAGATGATGCAATCATTTCTGCTATTGTAAAGGAGAATGGGCTGGAAGCAGAAGTAGATTCAACATCTTATAGCTACAAACAACTGATTCAATATTATTCCTCTGATTGGGACTTTATACGGATGAGAGCTGAGGCAAATGGGTTGATGGTTTATGCAGATGAAGAGACAATTTATGTAAAAAAACCATTAACGTCTGGTAACGAAGAGCTAGAAGTTACCTATTCGAAAGACGTAGTCAGTATTAATGGAAAAATAGAATCCTTGAATCAAATACCGTCTATCAAAACATACGGTTGGAGTATGTCTGAACAAAAATTAATGGAAGGAACTTCTGAAGAACCTTTTGTTAATGAACATGGTAGCATGACGGGAGAGGAGTTGGCAAAAGTAGTTGATATAGGTGAATATGAGCTTCATAGTTCCGGTCCATTGGAGCAAGCTGATTTGAAAGAATGGGCCAATGCAAGACTATTGAGATCGCGCCTTTCACGTATTCATGGAGATATCACAATAGTAGGTACTTCCCTAGCTAAATTAAATACTTTAATTAAAATTAATGGCTTTGGAAAACTGATGAATGGAAAAGCATTAATTACTAAAATCATTCATCGTATGACAGAAGGAAAATGGACAACAACCATTGGTTTTGGATTATCACCAGAACATTTTACCGAACGCCCCGATGTACACGCTCCTCTTGCGAGTGGATTACTGCCTGCCGTTCAAGGATTACAAAACGGTAAAGTAAAAAAAATAGATACTGATCCAGATGGAGAAACTCGGGTACTCGTCGATATTCCTGTTATTGCCGAATCAGGAGATGGTATTTGGGCAAGGTTATCTAAATTTTACGCAACCAGTGGGAAAGGTGCTTTTTTTATGCCTGAGGTCGATGACGAGGTAATCGTTGGTTTTTTAAATAATGATCCTCGTTTTCCTATCATTTTAGGAAGCTTATATAGCAGCAAAATAGAAGCACCCTATACTCCTGATGAAGAAAATTCTATCAAAGCCATTATTACAAAAAATGATTTGAAATTAGAATTTAATGATAAAGACAAAATCATAACAATAGAAACCCCTGGAGGAAATCAAGCCATTTTTTCAGATAAGGATAACTCTATTTTACTTAAAGATAATACAGGAAATAGTATTGAAATGAATTCTGATGGCATCACACTCGACAGTCCAAATGAAATAAATATAAGTGCAAAATCCAATGTAAATATCAAATCACTCGCAGACGTAGAAGTTTCTACTGAGTCAGGAGATCTTAACCTTGAAGGCAACAATATTAATGTTACTGCAAATATGAACTTAGCTGCAAAGGGTAACATGAATACCACCTTGGAAGCAGGTATGAATGCAACTGTAAAATCAGGAATGAACTTAACTATTCAGGGATTGATGGTTATGATTAATTAATACTTTAAAACAAAATAATATGCCACCAGCAGCAAGACTGACAGATATGCATGTATGCCCTATGGTTACACCGGGAGTACCTCCAATACCTCATATTGGAGGACCAATTATTGGACCAGGAGCACCAACTGTTTTAATAGGAAAATTACCTGCAGCGGTCATGGGAGATATGGCAACCTGTGTTGGACCTCCAGATACCATCGTAAAAGGTTCAGCCACAGTTATGATTGAAAAAAAGCCCGCAGCACGAGTTGGAGATAGTACTGCGCATGGAGGGACTATAGCATTAGGATGTTTTAATGTTATGATTGGAGGCTAGTCAATCTAATCTTTATAAAATAAATAGTACTAGTATGACAAATGATTACAATTTAGAATTCTTGGGAACAGGCTGGGCCTTTCCTACCTCCTTTGATCCTAACGATGGATCTGTG
Source organism: Saprospiraceae bacterium (assembly GCA_029251525.1). Lineage (GTDB taxonomy): Bacteria > Bacteroidota > Bacteroidia > Chitinophagales > Saprospiraceae > CAJQQY01. The sequence continues at coordinate 33,580 of JAQXDE010000013.1, forward strand.
GTACTTGCTAAAGAACTAGAAGACATTCAACAAAGTCTCTTTTTATTAATCTCCACTATTCCAGGCGAACGATTAATGCGTCCTGAATATGGATGTGATTTACACAGCTTAGTTTTTGAAAATTTTAATGCAACCGTTCAAACAGATGCCAAGGATATGATAAGAAATGCCATTTTACATTTTGAACCACGCATAAGGGTAAATGATATTGAAATTTCTACTGATCCGTTAGAAAGTATGGCATATATTAATATTAGTTATCACGTTCCAAAAGTTAACTCAAGACACAATATGGTCTATCCATTTTATTTTAAAGAGGGAACTAATTTAAACTTAGGAACATTTTAAAAAGGGTGGTACTATAAACACAACCATAAAAATAAATATTCTTTAAAATAGAATATTAGCATATTTAAAAATGACTACAAAAAGATCAGGAACATCCAGAAATAGCCGTCTTGTTTCATCCTTGAATCCAGATAATATTAAGATCGACAATCGTTCTTTAACTGATTTATTGGCCTATACAAAAGAAGTCGCCACTTTGATTAATTTTTATGGAGAGGATAATGAAATCCAAGGGAATTGGGGTCAGTTTTTCCAGAAAAACAACTCTTTCTTTATGGCAGAAATCGTCAATAAAGATATCACTACTCTGTATAAGAAAGGAAGTAACTTGTTATTAAAATACCATTTTTCAAAAAAAGGAAATGACAATAAAAAGGCAAGTTATCTATTACTCTTAATTGGAATCATTGATGAATATTATTCTATCATCACCAATTGGCAAAAGCGGGTTAATGAAGTTTCTAAGTTAGGAAATTATATAGAGATTCATTTAAAAATTAAGTATTGTAAAGAACGTTATTTTGACAAACAAAGATCCCATCTAACTACGGTGAAGCGTTTTTTAGACGAAAAAACAAATACCACTAATCCAAATAAAATATTAAAACATGACACGCCTTCAACAGAACAGAATAACCCTCTGCTCTCTGTTCAATTCGTTTACGACGAACTAAAGGGGATATTCAATACTTTTTATGAACAGTTAAATTATTTAAAACAAATTGCCGAAAATGATCTAAAGATTGCCTATTCCGAAAAAAGTGATCATGAACCTTTGATGGGATTACTAATTGCATTTTTAAAAATTTTCCGTTTCCAACAAGATCATTTAAATAAATTTACAGGGAAACACTTGGAGTATTATTATCACCAAGTTTTAGGGCAAAAAAATAAAAATGCCATTCCTGATAGAACCCATGCAAGTTTTACATTAAAGAAAGAGAGTCTACCTTATTTAGTACCAAAGGGTACTCTATTATTAGCTGATATTAATGATGATGGATTAGAATCTCATTATGAAACTTTGCATGACACTTTGGTTTCTAGAGCAGAGATTACCTCACTACAGACCCTTAATATCAGTCGAAATTCTGATTTCAATTTTGAAAGTTCGTTTAATACTGTTTCAAATATTTATCATGCTCCTATTGCCAATTCTAAAGATGGACTCGGCACCCCATTTAATGAAACAAATAAAAGTTGGCCCATTGTTGGTGAAGATCAGTCCTTATTAAGTCAGCGACAAAAGAACATGATGACAGGTAATGTAGGTTTAGCTATTGTAGCCCCTATTTTATATCTGGAAGCAGGCTCTCGTAAAATAACTTTAGACCTAAAAGTAGATCCTGATACACAAGATAATTTATTTGTACTCTTAAAAGATTTAGCGCAAAGTCAAAATCAAACAGTCGCTATTGTTTTTGAAACGCTCCTCAGAAGTTCTATTGAAATATTCGGAACCACCACCGAGGGCTGGTTCAAAATTGAAGATTATAATACTAAACCAATTGGTCAATGGGGAGATAATTCCATATGTATAGATTTAATGTTAGGTAACGAAATGCCTCCTTTAGTTCCACTTGGCAAAGAAGCAGAGGGTAATCGCTATTCAGAAAAATGGCCCGCTATTAAAATCATGCTTCGGTCTGGAACTTCTATCTATGCCTATTCTTTTCTGCAAGTATTAAAGATGAGACGAATTGAAATTAAAGTAGATGTCCAGAATCTTAAAAAATTAACGCTTACCAATATTGCTGGTCAATTTAATAACAATACTCCTTTTCCTCTTTTTGGAGCATTACCTGATAAAAATTCTGAATTACTCATCGGGAGTCGAGAGCTATTTTTAAAAAATATAACAAGCTTAGGTATTGATATCGAATGGAATAACCTTCCGGACTTGGAAGGTGGCTTTGATAAATATTATGATGCTTACATAAGCAATGAAAGTGGCGAATCTCTTGGTATTGGAAATGATTCTTTTAAAATGAAGATTTCTGCGCTGTCTCAAGCTCAATTTTTTCCTAATAATTTTAAAGACCAACAAATTTTACCTCTTTTCCAAATGGACGAGAATAATCGCTTGTCTACTATTACTAAAATTCAAAAAACTATTGAAACCAAAAAATTACTTTTAAACGCTAACCTCGATGAACCAATTGAATTGTTACCTTATGCAAATGATACTCAACTAGGATATATTCGGTTGACAATGTGCGAACCTAAGTTTGCATTTGGGCATATCCCCTACCCTAGAATTTTAGCCCATGCAGTCACACACAATACTTTTGCTTCAGCAAAAAAGGCCTGGTGGAAAAATCAAAAAACGAAACTGATTCCTCTACCGAACGAACCTTTTACTCCAGTGGTAAAACGTATTTCAATTAATTACACCGCCAAAAGTTCTATCAACATTATTGGACAAGGAGGGGAACGAAAACCAGATGAAATGGAAAGTCAAATTATCCGTATCATTCCTTTTGGCTACAAAACTATTTTTAAAAACGGAATAAGTGACAGTCGTGAATTACTAGAACCGTTTGGCTCTGACGGATATTTGGTTATTGGGTTAAATAATATTAAACCGGGACTACCGCTCAACTTGATGTTCGAATTTTCTGGATCCAAAAATAAAACAATGGAAACACCTGTCAATATTCGTTGGTTTTATTTATCGGATAATACTTTTTATCAATTTAAAAAAGAGGACATTTATTATGATACCACTTCTAATTTTACTTCCAACGGTATTGTGAGTTTGCGAATACCCGAAGATATCAATAAGAATAATACAATTATTCAAGGAGACCATTATTGGATATTAGTAGCTGCACGAGGTAAAATCACCAAAGTATTGGGTAAAATTATACAAATTAAAACTCATGCTGTTGAAGCTCGATGGGTGAACAATAACGATCCAAACCATTATTCTAATCTAGAAAATTTACCAAAAATTAAAGCACTTGCCAAAAAAAAGAGCGCAATAGCATCAGTTGAACAAGTCGGGCCTTTCTTTGGTGGTCATCCAAAAGAATCTAAAAAATTACTTTGGACCAGAGTAAGTGAGCGACTTAGACATAAAGGTAGAGCGGTCAATTTATGGGATTTTGAACGATTAGTTATTCAAGAATTTCCAGAAGTTAGACAAGTGAAGTGTATTGGACCAGGTGAAAATGGTGGAGATATAATCTCTGGTGAAGTAATCGTTGCTGTTGTTTCTGAGCACATTGGCAAAAACAATTTGCGCCCAACTATTGGTGTTAACCTACTAAGAAATATCCATGAATATTTACAAAACCTTACAAGTCCGCATGTTGATCTCAATATTATAAACCCTTCTTATGAATGGCTCAAGTTATCCATGCAGGTTTTATTGAAAGCACCTTTTCAAAATCAAACTGGCAAATACCTGAAGCAATTATCTGATGAAATAGAGAATTTTATTTGCCCCTGGCTTCATCAAGGAGACATCAGAATTGGAGGAGGTTTCAAAAAAAAGGATTTGCATAATTATATTCAAAGTAGACCTTATATCGAATATGTCACTAGTTTTTCAATCGTACATATTTTTGAAAAAGAAATAAAAGAAAATGGAAAAGTTAAAAAACTATCAGAAAAATTGTACGAATTTAACTTGTTAGATTCTGCTAAATCTATAGATCAACGAGACGAAATTTCAGCAAATTCTTCATACGGTATATTAGTACCTGCTGATATTCATAATATTCAATTCATTAAAGATTCTCAATTTATAAAACCTAAAGAAACCTCCTTAAGCAAAATGGCATTAGAAACAGATATGCTTATTCTTGATCCAAAAGAAGAACCTTCTAAGAAAGTTTATACAAAATCAAGTGCTCAATCGGATTTCTTTTCAATTTTAAATTTAGATTGAAATAAAAAAATCTCTTATGGAAGAACCACAAAGACGTACAAGAAAATCACTTAAAAGAATTTTCAAAAAAGGAAATGTTCCTACCGAAGCTGGCTTTGCTAATTTAATTGACTCGACAATTAATATTATTGATGATGGGATTAATAAATCCATGAAAAATGGTTATGAATTTGCCCCAAAAGGAGACTCCAACAGTTTATTAAGTTTTTTTAAGAGCCTAGAAAATCATGATGATCCAATGTGGCAATTTTCCATAAAAGGGAAAAAAAATGAAGAGGGCTTAGCTTTTGAGATGCCTGATCATACTGATAGACCTAGTATTCTTTTTTTTGATCAAGATGGAAATATCGGAGTCAATACGCTATCCCCCATTATGCCACTAACGGTAAATGGATATATTGGAATAAATGGACGGATTGGAACCTTTGCTTCGGGGGAGGTAGATGGAGATAATAAATACCATAATATTATTGAAAATATAAAAGGGCCTAGTACTTTCGAAATTGTTGCTCGCATTGACGGACCTAAAGGAAGAGGCAAATATGCTATGACACATGCCATTGCAATTTGTACTTTCCCAAATGCTTTCTTTAATAAAATTCGCCAAACAAACACTTTTATTGGTTGGCCTTGGAATCGAATCAAACTTAGATGGAAAACCATTGATGGTATTTTAAATTTACAAATGAAAACTCGAACCCATTACGGAGTAGATGCAAATAATGCCTATTTCAAGATCAAGTATCATGTAACCAATTTATGGAATGACAAACACATGAATGGATTGCTGGATAAGTAAATAAATATTCGTTTAAAATTGAACGTTTTACTATTACTTGTACTATTTCTTAAAAACAAAATTAACTAAACACAAAACATTTTTTCTAATTCTAAGGATTGAAGCAATCAACTACCATATCAAACCAGCCACTTGAACCAAAAAATTTGGATTATCACTTTCTCTATGAGGAAGCGATTCGTTATTTACAAAAATTATCAGGTGATATATGGACGGATTTTAATATCCATGATCCAGGAGTTACCATATTAGAATATCTATGCTATGGGATTACAGATTTAGGTTATCGAACAAACCTTGATGTAAAGGATTTGTTATATGCAAATGACAAAAAATCAGGGACAGATATTGCCGATGCATTGTTTCCTCCACATGTAATTTTTCCTGCCGCACCTTTAACTTTTATAGATTATCGAAAACTCCTTATTGATAAAATTCCAGAAATCGAAAATTGTTGGATAGAAAAAGATTTTCCAATCAATGGCCAAAAAGGACTCCATAAAGTCTATCTCAAACTAGATGAGCTGACTATTTTAGAAGAAGGAGAAAAAGTAGTAATAGAAAATACGAAAGAGCTATTAATGGCAAATCGTAATTTGGGCGAAGACGTTTCAGATATTATTATTCTCAAAAAGCAAACAATTGCTGTAGAAGCAAATTTAGCTGTAATGTACAACTCTCATGCGGAAGATGTAATGGTGAAAGTTATACTAGCCTTGAATACTTTTTTTGATATGAATATCAATTATTCTTCCCGCAAAGAAATTTTAGAGAACGGAGGAAGTCTTGAGAATATTTATGATGGGCCTCTTCTTGAAAATGGGTATATTGATGATAGTGAACTTAAAAGTAGACGAAAAGTAATTCATATCGATCAAATCAGAGAACTTTTATTAGACGTTGAAGATGTTTTATCAGTTTCGCAAATTCGTTTTCGAAAAAATAATATCGCTATTGAAAATGAAACGATTGAATTTGAGAAAGATGAATTTCCCACTTATGATAAAGATTTTTTAATTGAACCGATGGAAGTTATTCCTATACAAATGGATAAACAAAATAAAATTGTTCCATTAGATTCTTTCAAAATCAAACGAATTGCTAATACTGAGATTAATAAATTAATTCAAAAATCAACTAATGATAAATCTTTAAAACCAGAGAAATTTATTTCTGATATTCTGACTGAAGATATTGCATTTTACTCTTCTATCCAAAAAAATTTCCCACATGTCTATGGTATCACACAATCGCGAACACCTTTACGTGCGACAGTTGAACAAAAAAGTAAAGCCAAACAATTAAAAGGGTATTTACTTTTATTTGAACATTTCTTTTCTTCTTATCTGGTTGAGTTAACAGACCTGAGACAATTGTTCTCGAGTGAGGCAAAGTTTCCCATTAGCCAATTTCATCATTTCCCTTCTGATATCCCTGATGTTGATGCATTGATTAGGAAAAAAAACCAATCCAATAATAAGATTGATGCTATAAACAATATCAAATATATTGACACAAAATTAAAAAACGTTTATTTTAAAAATTCTAGTCCCCTAAGAAAGAAGAATCATATTCTAAATCATTTAATAGCACGGTTTAGTGAGGAAATTTCTGAGGAACATTTTGTACAAAAATTGAATGAAGAGGATGTTGATTTAAAAAAAATAATCCAAGCGAAAACAGCCTTTTTACAAAATTATCCTGAGTCAAGTCGTCAACGAGGACTTGGTTTAAATTATACCAAACGGGCTTGGCTAAATGAAAATGTTTCAGGACTCAAAAAAAGAATTTGTTTTCAATTGGGCATATCTAATTACCAAAATAAAAGTCTTATCTACCCTCTTAAGAACAGTACTCGATTTAAAAGAGAAAAAAAACAAAGAAAGATCGATTTTACAAAAACAAAAAATTCTTCTTCCCAATCACTTATTCCTGCAAATGATTTATTGATTTATGGTGCACAAAAAAGATATTATACACTTTCTCATATCGATGATAAAATAAAAGTCTTATTCAATTCACCTAACAGATCTCACGAAGAATTACCTTATACAATTTATGAGGGTTCCACTGTTAAACAATGTAACAATGCTATTCACAATTTATGCAAAGAATTAAAAGAAATAAATAAATTAAGTACAGGTTTTTTTATTGTTGACCATATTGTTTTGCGTAAGAGAAGTGAACCCGAATGGTCTCTAATACTATATGACAATGAACAAAAAATATTACTAGCAAGCCTTAATGAAACTAATCATGAAAAACTTGAACGGCTTTCATACAAAGTTTTCTTATTAGGATGTGACCTTGCCAATATAAAAATTTTCACAGTAGACAATTCTACATATGGAGTAGGACTTTATGATGAACATGATGTTCGCATCATGGAAACTCCTAGTCATTTCATTCTCTCTTCAGCTATGGAAAAGCAAAGAGAGGTTCGTGATTTTTTTAAAAAAATAAAAAATAGCGATCCTGATAAAATTAATGAAAAAATATTTATTCAAAAAAAATCAACGGATGAATCCTTTGAGGATAAGAACATTCCTTCTAATTTTTTCAATGCTCAATTAAGTTTTATTTTTCCTAAATGGGTACCTCGTTTTTTTGCGCATAAAAATCGAGAACACATCCGTAGTCTTATTTTAGAGAACGTTCCTGCGCACTTAAAAGTCAATTTCTACTGGTTAAATATTAGTGAATTCGAAGTTTTCGAAAACCTTTATCTAAAGTCCTTAAACCATTTGGCTTTATTAGAGGATACCAATGAAAAAAAGCAGGATAAAATAAATAATGAATTAGCTCAATTTCTGATTAATCAACTATAACAGCCACAACTAATCAAAAAAAATAATACACATATAATCCAACGTCAAAAATTTGTTTTGCAAATTACAAAAGAGGAAAATACCATTGCTTTACAAGAACAAATTAGTCAATTTATCAAAAAGGATTTTACAACACTTTTAGATGATATTTTTTCAAGTATTTTTCAAACTGATGAGGTACTCAAAATTGACCAGCTATTTCTTGACTTAGGTCAAATATCTGAAAACAATTTGGAAGCAACTATTAAGCAAAAACTAAAAGCTCAACTTCCAATTATCCTCGCCCAATTATCCATATCTCCAACTATTGGTACTTCACGAAAGTCATCTGAAAAATCAAAAATCCAATTATTAGAATTTTTCCTTAAAAATGGTTATTCCCCATGGTGGTTTCCCAATAACAAAACTTTAAATATTGATATTTTAATCATAGAATTATTCAACAAAAATCCAATTCAAGCAAAAAATATTTTTGAAAGCCTTTTGCGATCTGCTCCAATTCGAAAACGATTAAAATATCAACTTTCAGAAGCAACCATAGATTCTATTAATACTGCAATGATTGGTAATCAAATAGAGGAATATGATTCGTATTTGAATCAAGTTCATTACTTATTCCAACATTCTAAAATAAAAACACGAGGTTTCACAAAGAAGAATTTTCAAAAATATATAAAACATTTACTTTTTGTTTATAGCGGACAAAGTCCTCAAAAAGAAATTTCTTTAAATAACTTTGGAGTTTTTCTTTTAGACAACTTGACAAGTAAATTCAATATTTCCCTGAGAGAAATTCAACATTTTTATCAAAAAAGAATTTCAAAAGCAACTACGAATAAAGTAGAAAAAACTCTAATGAAATCAATCGAATTGCAAATTAAAAAAGATAAACCAACCCAAAATAAACAGTTATCAAAGACGATCAAAAAAACTGATAATGCCCAATTAATCAGGACTAACTTTTTTGAAAAAGAACAAATCAAAAAGGATTTAAACGAAGGTACTTTTTGGAAAAAAATAGAAAAATATCAAAACCAGTTTCAAAAATCAGATTGGGAAAAACTATCATTGATTTTATCAAGTTTGATGGATAAAAATCCTTTAACATTTAAAGAACATTTTATTGGTCATTTAAAAAAATCAAAATTTCAGGAATCTATCTTTAGGAATCTATCATTTAATTTCCTTCAAAAAACATGTCAACTTTTAAATAGAACCAATACTAATATTGAAAATAACTATCTCAACAATCTGGTTCATCTAATTCAAAAATTCATTCCCATTCCAGGATTCACTGATAAAAAAATTAAAATTCTTATTCAGGTCTCCGTATTGAAATATTGGACAAAAAATCATTTTACCATTTTTGATGCTGCCGTTTTTTTGGAAAATGTGATCACTTATTTTTGTATTTCATCAAAGATTAAACGCAGCAATTTTTATAGTGCACTGGAAGCGAAAAGAAGTATCTGGAAAGATTTGAAAGGGCAAGGAGTTGGATTAATGAAAATGTTACTAAATAAACAAATAGAAAATAACGTAATTTTTTCTCAAACAAAAGAACAAGATAAAAAACAGAATAACTTTAAAAACCAAAACCCAGCTCTCGATTCCTCCTCTTCACTAGAAATTTCAAATATTAGCGCTGAAAAAAGTTTTTGTTACTTTATCGAAAATGGGTTTTTGCTAGCTGATGGAAAGTTTAAAAAAATTATCGAAATTGAAAATTGGTTGGAGCAAAATGCAACTCATTTTAACGAAAAATTTAAAGAAAATTTAGTTCGGTTATTTTCTGTAGAAAAAAATTCCCTAAGAGCTACGCAGCAGTTTGCTTCAAAAGGAATTCATGCAATTAATTTGATTCTTGCAGGTAAACAGTTTTTTATTCTACAAAAAACAATGGAAGAACTTAAAGCTTTTTTCCGTCAAAAAAATTATTCAGATTCCGTTAAATTAAAATTCAATGATTCTCTCCAAATTGAAGTATTTCAATTCTTTACAAACAATCCAAAGTCCTCTTTTCTACCAAATACTTTTTTTAAGGAAATGCTTTTTAATATCTTCGAAAAAAATGGAAATCAACCTTCGAGGTCTACTCGAAACAATTATTCGCTTAAAGAAAAAAAGATTTTTGGTGAAGCAATTTTGTACTTTTTTAAAAATAAAAAAGAAGCAATTTT
>JAQXDE010000029.1 GCA_029251525.1 Saprospiraceae bacterium
TGATCAAAGAAATCAAACTTTGGGAGCTCTTGAATTAACGCTCGCATCATTTTTTCTTGCTGTTTAAGGGAGCGAAATTTTTTAGTAAAATAAGGACCTAAGTAAGGAGTAATTAACGGCATCCGAGAAAGTGAAAAACCAAATTTGTTTTTCTTTAGAATAGGCATGGTTGCTGCTACTTCATTCCCTTTTTTTATCATCAAAATATCCCAACCTTCTTCACCACAAACTACATCCAAATACCAAGGTTTCGAAAATAGAGGAATCTCACTTTCTTTTTTGCAAAATAAAATATAAGCTTCTTTATTAGTCATTTAAAATAAAGTGAAGAATAAATAATTCGAGTTTTGATTTTAAAAAATTTAAACAGAGGTTCGTTCTTAATGGGATTATGAAAAATTGTGATGCGTAAATCTAATGATTTTCCAATTTAGAATTTACTTTGATGATTATTTATAGTATAGATAACTCATGAAATTGCTTCCTTGGTTATCTTTATTTTTATCGAATGCTTAACTCCTATTGAATGGATGTTTTGCTAATGAAATTTTAGCTAAAGGATGATAATCTCCGACCAGTCCAATTGGTGTTTTGTGTCGAATATCATAAACTGTTTCAATAGCTTTTCGTGCTAATCCAATTCTAAATCCATTGCCTTTTAAAATTTCTTCATAACTACGAGTATGCAACTCCGTAAATCCGCCGCTGAATTCAAATTCTTGATTTTCAATTTGAATAGATCGATAAGTTCTTAGTCCTTTTTCTTTGATGTGTTCTGGAATCAAGTCATAATTAATTCCCAAAAACCATCTAACATTAGCTCTTTCCAATTCTAAAAAACCAGCTGCTCGGTCATGCTCATGCACATGCACCGTACTCTTTTTTACATCTCCAAAAATCCAAGAGAGCATGTCATAAAAATGTACTCCAATATTCGTTGCAATTCCTCCAGATTTACTTTTATCTCCTTTCCAACTGGCATAGTACCAGTTTCCACGAGAGGTCAAATAAGTTAAATCAATATCGAATATTTTATCCTTTGGAGCTTTGTCCACTTGTTCTTTTAGTTCGATAACACTTTTATGCAAACGCAGCTGCAGGATATTATAAATTTTTTGTCCGGACTCTTTTTCGGATTCTTCGAGCGCATCAATATTCCATGGATTAAGGACGATCGGTTTTTCACAAATCACATCTGCTCCATTTCGCAAGCCAAATCGAATATGGGCATCATGTAAATAGTTAGGAGAACAAATACTGACATAATCGACGGCATCTCCTTTTCTTTTTAGTTTTTCTAAATGCCGATCAAAGCGTTCAAATTCAGTGAAAAAAGCAGATTTTGGAAAGTAACTATCTATTACTCCAACCGAGTCAGAAGTATCCAAAGCTGCTACTAAATTGTTATTAGTATCTTTTATTGCGCGCATATGTCGAGGGGCGATATATCCTGCTGCACCAATCAATGCAAAATTTTTCATATAATTACTTTTGTTACTTTGTTATCTTTGAGTTGATAGTTTTCTCCATTTCCAGGGCAAGTTGCGATGCCATTTTCGTTAAAAGTTAGTCGCTCGCCATGTTCACTTATCCAGCCTATTTGTCTAGCAGGAACACCAACCATGAGAGCGTAATCTGGTACCTCAGTTTTGATGACTGCACCTGCACCTATAAATGCATATTGACCAATATTGTTGCCGCAAACGATTGTGGCATTGGCTCCAATAGAAGTCCCTTTTTTAACGATAGTTTTTCGGTATTCGTCTTTGCGAATAACACCACTTCTAGGATTATAAACATTGGTAAAAACCATCGATGGGCCAAGGAAAACATCATCTTCACAAAACACACCTTCGTAGATTGAAACGTTATTTTGTACTTTGACATTATTACCTAAAATGACTTTGGAAGCGATGAACACATTTTGTCCAAGGCTACAATCTTTTCCTATTTTACAATTGGGCATTATGTGGCAAAAGTGCCATATTTTAGTTCCTTCTCCAATTTCGCAACCGTTATCGACATAGGCAGATTCGTGAGCGAAGTAATTTTTATCTGGCATTTATTGAATTGGATTTGAGATTTAAAATGAGAACCTTAAAATGGCCTAGTTCGACCGTTTTAATTGATTTCTATTTTTACAAAAGTAACATAAAACGATAAAATATCTAGCTGATACTAAGAGGCATTTACTAAGAAGTACTTATTTAAAAAAATCTACTCTCTCATAATTACTACCTTCTCCGAAATACTCAATTTCTCATTCGATATTTTCACTAAATAAATCCCTTCATAGATCGTCTGAAGATCAAAATAAGCAATCGTACTTCCTTCTCTTATTTGCGAAGAGCTCACCAGTTTTCCAGAAATATCAAATAACTCAACTTCTAATTTTTCATTCACTAAACCTGCAACTTGAATCGCAATCAAATCAGTTGCTGGATTTGGGAAAATAGAAATATTCAAGTTACCAAATCTCGTTTCTGAAAGACCTGACGTTCCATTGTAAACTGTTGTTATCTCACTAATAATATTTACTTTTCGATTTTCAGAAACTCCATAAAAAGTTGGCCCAACTACATATGGATAAGTAGAATTCCAATTTTCATCGACTGTGGCGAAATAAGCATAAGTACCGTCAGGATACTCGGGAGTCACACAAAGTCTTCCATTGTGTTCATCTAAGTGATCTTCCCCAGTAGAAACAATATATTCATAATCTTCTCGGAAGTAGCCTAAATGGTAAGTTGCATCAACATCTGGCCCATTAGCTCGAGTAGAGATATTTTTTAATTGGTAGCTAGATTTTATTCGAGTGATTCCATTGGATCCATCAGCATTTTTGTAACCATAAGCGCCATAAATTGGAAAACCATCATAGGCGAACCCAATCAAAGGAGAATGTTGGTTAGGGTCTATCGCATATAAACCCTCTGCATCATATAGATTACAAATATCTGATATAATATCTAAATCCAATTTGAAGGCGGATGGATTTTGATGGTGATGATAATTTCCCATGGCAGGGTGTGCTTTGGAACAATCGAATCCGTCCATCTCTGCTGGTACAGCGTCTCTGTTCCAATCATTTTGAGCCATTGGGCCGCCCGGGCAAGGTGGGTTACCTGGTCCACCACAAAGTGCATTTGTATTTGGATTCCACGCTACACCATCTCTATAATCAAAGAGTGCGACCCCATTGATAAATACTCCGATATTTCCTCCAGTGGTAGAAATAGGAGTTCCGGTATTCTCTTGAGGAGCTAATGGAATTTTAAAAATGGCATCTTGATCGGTAGCTTGAGAGGGATTTCCATCTAAAAAGGGACCAGTTGGATAAGCAGGAATTCCTTTAGTTGAAACATAAACAAAATCTGCTGAATATTCTACTTTTTGGCAATTGTATAAAATACCATTATCGATTGAAGTGGAGTTGCCTTGCATATAATAGCTCCCCGTTTCGGTGGTGTTTTGTAACCAAGAAGTTACTGCGGGGCTTTGTGCTACAACCATTATTGTTAAACTAAAAAGATAATTGAAGAGGATAATTTTTTTCATTTTTAATATTGTTTGTATTTAACAGATGACCTTATTGAAAACAATAGTATTATAAATTCTAATATGTATTAGAAGTCAGTTTGTTTAAATACTTGTGGTATTTTTCTAGATTTTTTTATTCTTTAGAGATTATTGGTTTAGTGAGATTGTTACTTTTTTATTGAAAAAACTAACAAAATACGTAGTTCAAGAAAAGCCTTCGTATCCTCATTTTTTGCTAATCTTTGCCTACTTTTTATTATCCAAAGTTTTTTCAAATTAGTGTTATTTATTTTAATATCTCTCTGGGGAATTGATGTTTATGGTCGAAGACGAATTTTTTATCGTTCAGAGTAAGTAAGAAAGCAATCAAATCTGATTTTTCATTTGGAGTTAATACAGTACTTTTTTCTAAATCGTTGAATTTATTTTGGCTTGTGATAATTCCTTTATTGTAATGATTTAAGACTTGATTTAATTTCTGAAATCTACCATCGTGCATATAAGGATGGGTGTAAGTCAAATTTCGTAAGGAGGGAATTTTGAATTTTAAACTATCGGAACTTTGTTTAGTAATCATCCATTTTCCAAAATCATTTAAAGTTGTATCAATAGGAAGTCCGTTATTAGCAAATTTTTGATTTGAGAAAAGAGGTTCAGTATGGCAGGAGTTACAGTTTTTTTGAAATAATAGGTAACCTTTTTTTTCTTGGTGAGAAAATTGTGCAATTCCTTTTTGAACGTCATCATATTTTGAGGTAGCTGAAACTAATGTTAATTGAAATTGGGCAAGTGCTTTAAGTATGTGCTCGCCTGTAATCAAACTATCTTTAAATGCTTGATAAAAAAGAGATGGATATATCCTTTTATTTTGTAATTTTTTAACGACGTTCTTCAAATTTTCATTCATCTCTTTCGGATGACTAATTGGAGCAAGTGCCTGCATGTCTAGATGATTAATTGCACCATCCCACATAAATGTTTTTTGCCATGCAAGATTAAAAAGTGGAGGAGCATTTCTAGTACCAATTTGATCATTAATTCCGTGACTCAAATCATGATCGGTATGAGCAAAAGCATTATAAGGCGAATGACAAGAGGCACACGAAATGGTATTGTCTTTGGATAGAACTGGATCATAAAAAAGAACTCTACCAAGCTCTTTTATTTCTTTTGTGAGTCTATTGCTATTAAAATCGTAAGCTGGTTTTGGAAAATGGTTCGGGGGGTTAAAATAAGAGATTTGCTCCGAAGAAAATGCGAACCAACTAATAGTCAAAAAAAGGAAAAAGAAATTTTTTAGGCTCATGTTGAAATAGAAAATAGGGAGGCAATTAATTTTGCCATGTTAACAGAGGATTGATTTGGACTCATTATTTCATAGGTTTCTTTAAGATTTATTTTTTCTAAGAGTTGCTCTATTGGTAACTGGATGATAATATTCTTTTTATCAAGAATGACTAATTCAATGGATTGTACCATTGAAAATGGTGCTTGGTAACCACCAAGGTGAAATTGGAAAAAATTTTTTCTAGCTGGACAACTTGGTGTGACCCCTTCCAATTTGAAATTAATATATCCACTCTGCCAAGTCCAATACATTCCATTGGTTGGATCAAGGTCTCCACCAAAAGCTCCAGAAACATTTGTTAAACTATCAATTCCAAGATCAAACTTTATTAAATTATAATTTTGTTTGGTATTCTTATCGAAATTTATAATCAACGATTCAGGATTTCCCAAATCAATAAGGTGATGCTTTTTTTCTAAAGAAAAGGCAAATGCTTCCTCTTGAAAAAACTGAATATTGGAAATATAAAACCTGATAACATCAAAACTGATACTATCTGAAGTGGTGTGATTAAAATATTTGTTACCTACAGCTATAGAATTATGATTAAAAGAGAGCTTGAATTGGATTGTTTCATTTGATTGTTGGGCAAATGAAATGAGTGAAAGAAATAGGAAAACAAGAATAGTGTAAAATTTCATTTGTTTTAGATAGCAAGATGTTTAAATACTTGCGGTCATTATTTTAATAACGAAACTAATGTAATCTTTAATTTATAAAGTAACTGTTAGGTTTCCTGATATTTGAATAACCTCCCCATCTAAATATTCAATTTCCGCCATCCAAATATAAACTCCTGGACTAGCTAATTTTCCTTTAACAAATCCATTCCAACCGTAGCTAAAATCATTGGGTGGTAAATTATTTCCTTCAAAAACTACTGCTCCCCAGCGGCTAAAAATGCTCATATTCTTTATTAATGAAACTGATTTGTTAGCATTGATAAAGAAATAATCGTTAGCGCCATCACCATTTGGAGAAAAAGCATTAGGGATAAAAACGTCTCGAATTTTATTTACAAAAACATTAATTGAATCGCTCGTAGAACAATCGTCGATGGAGGTTACCGTTAAAAAATAAGAAGCATTATTAAGCGGTGCAACTATTGGCCGAAGGCAATTATCACAATCTATGGTATAGTCTGTACTAGTCCAAATTATGTCAATTAGGTTTGTATTATTGGTTGTGACTGGGATCAAAATATCACAACCTAAGTCCACCTCTAAATCTGGCCCCATAAAAAGAACTGGAATATCTGGAGCTGTTAAAGTTCCGCTGTTAGTTGTTTCACAACCATTATCGTCTATGATAGAAATATTATAAGTGCCAGAAGCGAGGTTTTGATAAACGTTTGCTGGACTAAATATACCATTTCCCATGGCAGTCTGGTAAGATGGTGTCCCACCCCAAATTGAATCTATTTGAACCAAACCGGTTTCGAATCCATCACAATTGGGATCAATATAATTGATTAAAAATTCAATTGGAGTTGGTTCGGTTAAAGTAATATTATTCGTTTGCACACAACCATTATTATCGGTAATACTGACTGAATAAAATCCTACAGCTAGATTATTGGCTTGTTCTCCCGTTTGCATTTGTCCATCGCTCCAAGCGAAAGAGTAGGGAGGAACTCCACCAATTCCGGTTGCCAAAGCGGTTCCATCCATTCCACCATTACAATTCAAATTAAATCCGTCAATATCAATTGCATCAGTTGCCACAGCTAAAATAGAGGGCTCAGTTACTTCTTGAAATAGGACCACATTATTTCCAAAATCATCCATTATATTGATTTCATAAATTCCTGCTGGAACATTGGAGATTTGATTATTATCGAATAAAATAGTGTTTCCTGATCCGAAAATAGTAACATCAGTAATGTGTTCCCAAACGTAGGTGAAAGGAGGTGTCCCATTTTGCACAGAGAAAACCAAAAAGCCATTTGCATCTCCATTACAAACCGGAGGGATGAAGTCAGTCGATCCAATAATTTCACATTCGACCATAAATAAATCGAGTGTCACTATACTATCGCAAGCTGCCGCAGTCAAAATTGTATCCACAAAAATGCCAGTAGATAAATAAGGTGTTGAGCCGATGAGAAATTCCTCGCCCACACATAAATTAATATCAACTACTTCTTGTGCCTGAGGTAAAACAGTCAAATTTAAAAATATTAAACTATCACAACCATTTGGAAGGGTGATTACGAAATCATAAATACCTGTAACGCAAATATTCTGACCTGCAACATCATAGCAGTCATTATCACAGATCTCTTCTACCAAGTTTAAAGTTCCTGGAGTCACAACATCGACTATCACACAACTTGGTGGAGCATTATCACAAACATTAGCAGCAGTTACACATAACTCATAAGTTCCATCGGCAGGAAAAGTAATATCAACAGTTTGTGTTGTTCCACCAGCAGGATTTCCATCTACTGTCCAATAAAAAAGTGCTGCACCTACATCACCAGTTGTAGAGTAGGAGGTAGGCATATTGGGGCAAGTTTGTGATAATCCACTGATATCTCCTGATGTAGTTAATTGTCCAACAGCTGTACTCCCAGTCAGTACATCAAAAGTCCAATCGCAAATAGTTCCGTTCGAACCATCCATTACTAAATAGTAATGTTGACCAACAACCAAAGGAACGGTATTAGAAAAAATCACTGATGCATTAGAGGGTATATCTGTATCACAAAAGGTAACTGCAGAAAAATTCTCACAGTCAAAGCTTTCAAAAATTCCAACTTCCAAACCCGAAAAACCCATACAATTAGTTACAGTAACCTGTATTTCTAAATCTTCTGTTCCTGCTATAAAAGCAATATATCCCATTCGGTTATATTGAGTTGTGCAAAATTCATTGAACCCTTGGCCTCCTTGGGAGGTATTATTTGTACCAGTGAATCCATCAATATCGCAAATTGCACAGGCCTCCAAACAGGTAGAAGTAGTTGCTGGATTCGGCCCACAAGGCTCTGGTTGAGATATAGCCAAAATACAAGTCAACATAAAAAGGAGAAGCCAAAATATTCTTAGTACCATTCTGCTAAATTTTTACAAATATAAATCAATATTCAGTTTACAAAGAACGGAATTATTAAATGTTATGTCTAACCATTATCAAATAATTAATTTAATCATTCAATAATAATAAGACAGCCAAAGAAAAAAAGAATAGGGTGTAGTAAAACGCTTATTTTTGTTTACTTTTTTGTCCACGGCTAGTAAAAGTTATATTGGAGAGAAATGGAAATGATTGGTTGTTAAATTGACCCATCTTTTTGTAGAAAAGAAGTTAGCGGTCTACCAATGTAGACCGCTAAGTATTAATTTGTCAGTTGACCACTATTTTTAAAAATGAGTTATTAACTCTTAAGATGTACATTCCTGCTGCCCAATTATGAGTATAAATAAATTTATTTTTGAAAATAACATCTTGATGTATAATAATACCGTTTAAATTATAAACATTAATATTTAATTTTTCTCCTTCTTTACCATTTACTTCCAAAAAGAAATGATCATCTGCTGGATTTGGTGTTGCTTTCAATTTAAACGCTTCCAAAGGTGTATTTGAAATACTCGTTGATCCCATATTTTCAGCATTGAAAGTTGGGTTCATTATTTGAAAATTGCCCACACCATTTGGGATCCGACCAAAAGAAATATCGGAGGTTTGTTCCACAAAACTTACTTCATCGATAATTGTCCCAGCAGTGTTTGATAAAAAGATAGACTCTGCTGCTGCTGATAATTTAAAATTGGCATGTAAACCAGTTTGCGTTTCATCGTTATCTGCCCAGACGATAGCGTAACTATTTCCTTCAATAACTGCCCCTGGGAGAAAAGCCCATTTTTGTAAATCGTTTGCATCATCTGAGAGGTAATATCCCTCCAAGTCAATTGTTGTAGAACTATTGTTGTAAAATTCTATCCAATCATCAAACTCACCATCTTGATCAGCAACGGTTGTATTATTTGAAGCCATAAATTCATTGATCACTAGGTCTCCAACGATCGGATTGGAAGTGGTCGCAGTTAAAGTATAATATTCATATTGAGCACGTTGGGGCGAGAATTTACCAGAAGTATTATTTTCTGCGTAGATGTAATATTGTACAAAGGCATCAGTTATCGTTAAGTCTTGTCCATAAATACCGTCACCAGCTATACCATCATTATGTGCACCATCATCGAACATTTCTAATTTGGTAAAAGGCGCTCCCATCTCAGTTCGGTATCCAAAAGTAACATCGTTAGCGTTTGTAATAACTGCAGTAATGGAAATAGTCTCATTGATTAAAGGGGTAGAATTGGAGACAGATATATTTGAAATAGTAGGATCAGTTTGTGTGAAATCTGACAAGCCTAAAAGGTAATCATTTCTTCCATCCATTAAGTTTGTAATACCAGGGGTTACTCCTCCACCTGGACCACCACCACTATTAATATCAGAATTTAAATTAGATGTAAAGTTGGCATAAGAGAAAAATTTATTGTTGTCAGCTTGCACGTCTGCGTCGATCAAAGTTTGTAATGTTTCCGCAGTTGTGATATAAGATTCATTATCAAAATTCTCCAAAAGCATTGTTTTCATATGGGCGAGGTACATCCTCTTATAAGTTGGTATGCTTAACAGTTTTTGGATTAATGGAAAATCCCCATCATTGATATGAAGTAGGTGATCCATTTGTTGTTTTGCTGTGGTACTATTTAAATTGTTTCCAATTCCTCCAGCCATACTGAATCGGCCAAAAGACTCATTCAGATCCCAAACGACTGAGAGAAATCGGCCATAATTGTCTCGATATAGATAGTAATTTTGCGTAAATCCGCCAGAATAACTATCCAAGTTAACAAATACATTATTGAAAGCTAACATCCATAATGCTTTATCTACGTCTAAAATGGCTTCAATATCATTAATGTTATTCGCTAAGGTATCACAGAGATTGATTAATTCTTCCCAACCATAATCAGATTTAATTTCATATGAATCATAATAGTTTACGCTGTCTTGTCCCAAGTAAAATAGGTTTGGATAATCACTGGTGCCAGGCCCTGCTCCAGCAGGTGGATTACATTTGACAAATGTATTTTTCTTGGAATAAAAACGGCTATTGACAAATTTTTTTGAAACTGCTTCCGAGTTACTGTACAATCCAATTAAGGTACCGTTGACATATACATTGGCAAAATTAGAAAGTGGAGCATTCATATATTGCCTCAAGATTTGATAAGATAAAACCTCTCTCAAGAATGAGGGATCTTTCGCTACGTTACTCAATTTGATATCTGTATAGGCTTCATATTGATGATCTTTGTAAGTATCCAATTCGATATGAAATGGATTTTTTATTTGATTAGGTTGGTAGGTACTATTACCTTTGTATTTTACGCCGACACTATCGAAAACTTCACCGTTAATGGTAACATTTTCGGCCAAAATATAATTGCCTGTTGAGGCATACTCATTATCAAGTAATTGATCCCAATTTGTTTGAGAAAAAGTAATTTCAATCGTTTGAATTGTATTGAGATTGTAAAAATCTTGACTTAAGCCCAAGGTTGTGATTAGAAGGAAAAGGTAAGTTAAAATATTTTTCATGTTAAAATTTGGATGTATTTTATTTTTTTGCAAAATAAGCAAAAAGAGACGACTCCGTAAATTGAATAGTCTTTTTTAATGGGACAACTGAATTTTGAAATAATCGACTTTATTTTCAATAATAATTGTGGTTAGAATTTTCCAAAACCCTTTAATTATTCTGTATCTCTCTATGCACGAGTAATTAGATGTCAGGCTAATTAATTAATTGCGGTATTAACTCAATAATTTTTGTTCACCATCAAAATAAGAAAACTTAAAGTCACATATTTTTTTTAACAAATCAATCAATTTTCCTTTCGTTTTTCAGCCCTTATTACTGCAAAATATATTCCTAAAAAAAATGCTGGTAATTAGGATACATTCTATAGGTATTATCGTTGCATATCATCCCTAAAATTGCTACGATTGATTGTAGCGTAAGAACTAACCAAAATTTTTTTCTTCTTTTTTCAAAAAAAATAATGTTTTTTTGAAAAAAAGTAGCTTAGTAAGTTGTTGTAAGTCAATGACTTATGTTTAATTATTAGTTGATGTAACTATTTTTTCAATTATTGAAACCAGTCTACCTAAAGAATTTTATTTCTCGATCTATATTTACATCGAACATACAAACACATTAATTTTACAAACACTTAAAAAACAAAAAGATGAATAATATTTCAAAATTCGCAAGCAAATTAAATGCAACACAAGTAATTAACAAGAAAAGATTAACTAGTATCAAAGGCGGTGCGAGCGATCCACCACCATTTGGTTTAGGAGTGAAAAGTGATCCACCACCATTCGGATTATAGATTACAAAAAAAGTAAGAAGGATCAACTTAGACAAATCATCAAAATCAGTTGATTTTAAAAATCCTACTCATTTGAGTAGGATTTTTTTATGTATAATGATTCCATCTTGAATTTGTCATCTGCTCTACAACCTGCCCAATTATTCTTTACTATTCTAATATAGTTTCCTACTTTTACTCACTTATCATAAGAAATCCTAGAGCTATTATTTTATAAATTGTTTTAATCGTTTGGAAAAAATTAATTATGAAGAAAATTAATACAATTCTATTTTTTTTAATTCTATTTTTTGCAAATTTATCAGCACAGCAAGACTATCAAATTTTATTCTCAACTGGAACGATAACTCCAACTGAGAATGTAAGGGATTTTGTTGCTAATGCAGTCATCAGTGCTAATGAAAATTATGGTGGTTATTATTATCGAATGGTTCAATTTTATGATATTCCAACAAATGCTCAGCATCAAGAGATCCAACAAAATGGAATTGAGTTATTAGAGTATCTGCCTCATCGAGCATATATAGTTGCAATTCCTAACAGTTTAGATCCACAAAAATTAATTGATTTAAATGTTCGAGCAATATTGGATATAACACCTGATTTTAAGATTGCAAATAGTCTTCAACAAAAGCCATTTGGATATTGGGCAGATCGAGGAGATCGAGTGTTGGTTCAAATTAAATATTATAAAAATATTGAGCAAAGACATTTATTGCCTCATCTAAAAGATGATGGAATTGAGGTGGAAATGGCAAATGGATATAATAATTTTTTGCAAGCGACTATTGAGAAAGATAAGGTGGATGAAGTTGCGGCGTTACCTTACATCTCTTATTTGGAATTAATTCCTATACCGGGGGAAGCAGAAGATGATAAAGGAAGGTCACTTCATAGAGCCAATCTTTTAGATGCCTCTTATGTGGGAGGTCGCTCATACGATGGAGAAGGAGTTAGTATTTTAGTTCGAGATGATGGAATAGTAGATGAACATATTGATTTTCAAGGTAGGTTAAGACAGGAATTTGTTACTGATTTTGATGATGGTACTCATGGAGAAGGGGTTGCAGGAATTCTAGCTGGAGCTGGAAACTTTAACCCGAAAAATAGAGGAATGGCAGCTGGAGCTGAAATTCATGTACTGGATTATCAAGCGAATCATTTAGATGAAACAATGAGTTTGCATTTTAATGATGATGTTATTGTTACTAATTCCTCTTACAGTAATGGATGTGGAGCTGGCTATACTACTATTGCTCAAACGGTTGATCAACAAATCTTTGATAATCCAACGTTGCTGCATGTTTTCTCAGCTGGAAATTCTAATAACGAAGATTGCGGATATGGAGCTGGCGATCAATGGGGAAATATTACTGGAGGACATAAGCAAGGAAAAAATGTAATTGCCACTGCCAATTTAGAAGCTGATGGAGACCTTACAAACTCAAGTAGCCGTGGTCCTGCTACAGATGGAAGAATTAAACCAGATATATCGGCTAATGGAACAAACCATGTTTCTACTAGTCTAAATAATGGTTACCAGTCTTTTGGTGGAACTTCGGGAGCTGCTCCAGGCATTGCAGGAGTCATTACTCAGTTACATCAAGCTTATCGAGAAATGAATGGAGGGACAACTGCCAATTCTGCATTACTTAAAGCAGTAGTTTTAAATACTGCAAATGATCTGGGAAATGTTGGTCCTGATTATAAATTCGGTTGGGGGCATATTAACGCTTATCGTGCCATTAGACTATTGGAACAAGAACATTATTTTGCTGCATCAGTTGCACAAGATTCAATTCAAATACATGATTTAGTCATTCCTGAGAATGTTCGACAAGCCAAAATAATGATTTATTGGTCAGATCATGAAGGCTCTACATTTTCTGCAAATGCATTAGTGAATAACCTAGATGCAAGGTTAGTGGATACCTCCGGAAATGTTAGTTTCCCTTGGGTGTTAAATTCATTTCCAGATCCTGACTCATTGGATCTTCCTGCAACAACCGGGATAGATGATATAAATAATGTAGAACAGATTGCGATTAATGATCCCGTTGCTGGAACATATACCATTGAAGTAAAAGGAATGGAAGTTCCATTTGGAACACATGATTATTATGTAGTTTATGAATTTTATTATGACGATATAAAATTAACTTACCCCGTTGGAGGAGAGGGATTTTTTCCGGGTTTAGAAGAAAGAATTCATTGGGATGCTTTTGGAGATTCTGGATCATTTACATTGGAATATTCTATTGATGCTGGTATAAATTGGGATACGATTA
This sequence comes from Saprospiraceae bacterium, assembly GCA_029251525.1. GTDB lineage: Bacteria > Bacteroidota > Bacteroidia > Chitinophagales > Saprospiraceae > CAJQQY01. The sequence continues at coordinate 13,596 of JAQXDE010000029.1, forward strand.
CTACTTCTGTGAATCCAGATAAAAGAATGTATGATTGGAGTGTGCCAATTGAATTTACTGGACAGGCAAGAGTGAGAGTCTCTCGAGATACCATAGCAAGTATGAGTGAGGCTAATTTTTCTATTGCTAGGCATCCAGTTGGATTGCAAGTTAAAAATGTTTGTGAAGATCATATTGAGTTAAGATGGGGAGGAGTTGTAGGAGTAACAAAATATAGAGTATTTCAGTTAGGGGAAAAGTATATGGAAGAAATAGGAACGACAACTGAGAAGACTTATCGAGTGTATGTAGATCCTGCGACTGTAACAGATTCACGATTTTTTGCAGTATCGGCGAGTGGCGAAAATGGACTAGAATCCAGACGTTCTACAGCGTTAATTTATAATGGTATTTATCCAGTTGATGATCTGACTGAAGCTAGTTTTGATTTTGAGCCGTTGAATGATTTCGGTATTGATTTCATCAACAACTCTCTAGAAGGGGATGATTATTTTTGGGATTTTGGAGATGGAAATATAAGTACCGATGAAAATCCAACTCATGCTTACTCCTCAGCTGGATCTTTTGAAGTAATGCTTATTTCCATCAATCCTTGTGGAAGTGATACTACCTTTCAAATTGTTGATGCTGTTTCAACGTCTATTTTTGATATAAAAACTTCTTTTGATTTATCTATCTCTCCTAATCCAAATGAGGGTGTTTTTGAAATCGTTATTGAAACAAATGAAAGTGATGAGTTAAATTGGAACCTATTTAATTTGCAAGGAAAATCCCTGCAAAAAGGTAAGTTATGGGTATCACCAGGAACTTCTCGGAAAGAAGTTGAGGAAGAAAATCTACCCTCTGGAATTTATTATTTGAAAATACAAAATGAGACTGGTTCTCAAATCAAAAAAGTAGTTGTCCTGTAGAAATTTTCTTATGTCACCCAAGTATAACTGAAAAGTCTTTGCTTCCTGTGTGTTTAGTTAAGGGAAATCCATAAACTTCTCCCTTTTCTGTTGACTAAGGATTTTTTCTCGTTTAAAGAAAAACTTAATTAATTGATAAAAGGTTATTATTTATTTTTTTAACTCCTTTCATTGCTACATCGATTATGTTCTTAATTTTTCCATGTCAGAAAGCAATTCTGCTAATTTTTCCATCAAATTTCCATACACTACTTTTAAATCTAACAAGTACATTTTTTTGGAAAAGAACGAAATCATTACTGTTATTATAATAACTACAATAATTCCATATAGGGGAACTCCGCTGAGCAAAATAGTATTAGGAAACTCCTCCTTAATCCATTTCGTTACGATGTGTCCGAGGAAACCTTTGTCGCCAACATCCAAAAACCAAAAGCCAAAAACCATTGATAAAAAGATCAACGGGTAAACCACCGTATATACTTTTCCGATTGCGGTAATTTTCTCATTTAACCATCCATCATAGGATTTCAGATATTGATAACTACTTTGGGTTTTGTCGATACTTTTTAAAGACTCAAAATGTTTTTTACTGATAAGTACTAAAATATTAAAAATAAAAAAAATCGGAATTCCCATATATTTCATTCCTATAGAAATAGAAATAATCAAAATAAAAAATGAGAAGCCGACTAAGAAAATTAAGTTCCATTTATACATTTTTTCAAACTTATCCAATAAGTGAATTGATTTTTGATTGTATAAATCATTTAACTTTGGTGCTACCAATGCATCGTCTTTTAAAAAACCTTCTTTCCAAATTAATTCGATTGACTTATCCATGTATTTTATTTTTTAAGGTTAATAATTTTTTGAGTCGAGTTTTGATTCGTTTAATTCGGACGCCAATGTTATTTGGGTTTGTACCAATGATATCTGCAATCTCTTGATAAGATTTCTCTTCGAGGTAAAGCAAAATGACAGCTCGATCAATTTTTGATAATTGTCGGATAGCATTGTATAATTGATTTAAAGATTCATCTGAAAAAGTATGATTTTCAACCGACTCTTTATTTGGTAATTCATCAGCATTAAATTGTGATTGCTTTTTCTTTTTATCTTTTTTCATCAAGGTCAAACAAACATTTAGAGACAACCGGTAAATCCAAGTGGACCATTCTGATTGTTCCTTGAAGTTGTCTTTCGTTCGCCAAATCTGCAAACAAACCTCTTGGTAATAATCCTCAAAATCTTCTTGCGTATTAGTGTACGCCTTGCAAATCTTGATGATGATTGCGGAAAAAGGTAAAATTGATAATGTGTAAAAATCGCTACTCAAATTTGTGTTTTAATAGTTAGTGGTGGAAATTGAAAATTATTACACCCTGTGAAATATTTTTATTTGATGTCTTCTGTTTTAAATAGCGACGGTCAGACACATTCTAGTAAAACAGCTTTTTGTACTTTTAAAATAAGTCTAAATAATGTACATTGCGGCGCAAATTAAAGGTAAATCATGGAAGAAAATAAAATGCTAATCTTTATTAGTAATCTAATAGAAAATATGCCCGCTGACTGGTTGAATTTAACAACTCATCGGTTAGATATTTATGATGAAAAATTGGCTAAAAGCCAGTTTCTAGAATATTTTGAAACTTTATTTAATGATAATAATTGGACATCAACTGCACTACAAGAGTTGCCCACCGCTTACGATTATATTCGGTTAGGACATCCATTGTCCTGCGTACTTGAATGGGTAATTGCTAATCTAAATAATCTTAATCCAGAAAATGTAATAAGTTTTTCATCAAAGACAACGCCTATTCTGGCTGTTCTAAGAAAAAATTTACTAGATAATAAAAGAACTCAAATCGTTTGTACTGAAGAGTTGCCTAATTTTTTTGATGTTGAAATTATCCAAGATATTTATGGTTATAATTTTGATATAAAAAGAGTTCAGAAAATTGAAGAGGTTTCCGAGTTTGACGGTAGTACCATTTTTATCTCACAAAGGGATGAAATTTCTAATTTTAGTCTTACTCAGGATATTGACTTTTATATGAATACTTCAACTCATCTTGGGAGTGTACTGCTAATTAATGGCGAGCAAAATAAAAATTATATTCCGGCTATTCAGCATGTAAGAAGAAGAGAGACAATTGCAATGACGCCAGCAAATTGTCTAATTGCCTTAAAGTCGTTTATAGGAAAATCTTCTTTTGATTATAATAAAGGAAAAGTCGAATCCGAAAAAGCCTTGGTTTCAGATTCTATAGCAGACATATCTGGTACTAACACAAAATCATTAGTTGGTTCAAGTGGTCTTTCTATTCAATATGCGATTATGATGGGATTAATTCATGATGCATTTGAAAATTATAAGAGTAAGGCAATCAAATTTATTGTTCCTCCAAATTGTTACGGTGGAACCAATGACCAAGCTAGGCGAGTGGCTGCTACTCTTGATAATGTAGAAGTAGTAGATCTGCCGGTAGATGGTGATAATGATATGGTTCAAGGTATTGATTTTGTTTTGGATGAAATTGCTAAACAAGATGCCATTCCTTATATCATCGCAGAGATTCCAACCAATCCTAGAGTTGAAGTTCCTGATTTATTAAAATTGAAAGCTGTTTTAAATAAGGATCGTAAAACAGCTGCGGGAGAATTGGCTGTTGATCCAGTTTTTATTTTAGATCAAACATTTTGTCCCAATGTACATTTCTTAGGAGAAGGTGAAATCCTTTCAACGATAAGAACTATCTCTTATGCGAGCGGATCCAAATTTCCAAGTGGTGGATTATGCACTGCGGGTTATTGTGTAGGAAATAAGAAAACGAAGGCCTTGATGGATAAAATAGAAATTCATTTAAGACTTTGTGATAATGAGGCTACTGATTTTCAAATTGAGATACTAGCCAAACAGTTACCTTCTATGAAACAAAGAATTCAAGAGGCTTACCAAAATACACGTGAGTTCGTCAACTTCATTCAAGATACTTTTCCAACTGCAAAAATCAATTTTGTTTCAGAAGAGTTAGCCGAACAAGGATTTACACCATCTGTGTTTTCGTTAGATCTTCCTACAAAAGGTGATACAGAAGAGAGGAAAGAATTTTATAAAAGAGCTTTAAATCATCGCCTTATCAAGATGATGATTACGGAAATTCCCAATGAAAGTAAATACTGTGTAAGCTATGGTCAGTTAAAAGGATGTTATTGGACGATACCAGCAACCTCTACGCAAGGGACAACAAAAGAAGGAGATAAAGATTATATTGCAAGAGTCGCCGTTTCACCTGAATTGGATCTTGAGCGGCATAAAAAAGTTTTTTTAGATTTTGTTGAAGCAGTTAGATAATATCTTGATTGTCTTTTGTAATCAAAGAATTAGAAATAAGCATTGAGAGATTTAATTGAAAAAATAAAAAGTAGTTTAGATTTAAGTCCGGAAGCTGAGGAATATCTTTATTCTATTTCAGCGAAAAGAACCTACTCTAAAGGAGAAGTTTTGATCCAACAAGGACAAAATGTCAACAAAGTATTTTTTATTCTAGAAGGTTGTCTAAGGTCATATTGTATCGACAAAGGTGGTAAGGAACATACTTTGCAATTAGCTATTAAGAATTGGTGGATAAGTGACTATATCGCAATTCATAATAATGAATCCGCAACACTAACTATAGAATGTCTCAAAGAATCCTCAGTAATTGAATTTGATTCTAAAAAACTAAATAATATATTTATTCCATTTCCTGAATTTGAACCCTTTCAAAGGAATCTTTTAGAACGACATGTGGTCAGTTTGCATCAAAGAATTTTGAATCAATTGCAATTGACTGCTGCAGAGCGATATGATTTATTTTTAGAGCAATATCCTGATATTGAACAGTTTATTCGTAATTATCACATCGCATCTTATTTAGGAATTACCCAAGAGAGTTTGAGTCGTATTAGAGTTGAAAAAAATAAAAAATAGTTTCTTACCATACATCAATTTTTATTCTGTTGATATCACCTACTTTTGTGCTAGATTTAAAATTTAATAATACAAAAGTTTATTTAACGATGATGAAAAAAATATTAATTGGTTTAGCCGTTTTATTTCTCCTTGCCATTACAACTTTCTATTTTGTATCTCAACCCACAGCTACTGAAGATGGCGCTTATATTCCATCTCCATTTGCATTAAAATTGGCTACATCTCCTACAACAAATTTTGATAATACTACTTACGATAATCCTCACACAGGGAGTAAAAAAGTGTTAATGGTTTGTACTGAGGAAAGAAATATGACTATGGCTAATGGTAAAAAGTTTTCAACAGGAAATCATCCTGTCGAAATGTTATTACCAATATTACACCTAAAGAATGCAGGCTTTGATGTAGATATTGTAACTCCTACAGGAAAACCAGTCAAAGTTGAAATGTGGGCAATGCCACAGGAGGATAAGAATATAAAAGATATTTATTCAGAATTCAAGAATAAAATTGAGCATCCCGGGAAGCTCTCAGAATTTGTTCAAAATTCAATGACTGATAGCTCAGACTATGTAGCAGTTTTTATTCCAGGAGGACATGGAGCTATGCTTGGCTTACCTGAAAATAAAGATTTAAATAAATTGATTCATTGGTCACATGATAATGATATGCATATGCTTGCTATTTGTCATGGACCGGCAGCATTGTTGGCTGCAAGTTTAGAGAACGACAAAGATTCATATCTCTATAAAGGGTACAAAATTGCTTCGTTCCCTGATGCTGTTGATGCGCAAGGACCAATGATCGGCTATACACCAGGTGATATGCCTTGGATATATGGTGAGCGATTAAATGAATTAGGTGTTACGATTATTAATGAAGCAGCTGATAATACGGTCCATATGGACAGGAAATTAATTACGGGAGCAAGTCCTCAAGCTGCAAACGATTTTGGGAAATTAGCTGCTACCGAGCTTCTTAAAGCAGTAAACAAATAATTAACTATGTGTAAAAGAAATAGCGGTTTGAATTTTTAATTCAAACCGCTATTTCTTTTTTCCTGGTCAATATAAATAGAATGTATGTTTAAGATTAAATATATACCCACCTTTTTTTTTATAGGATTACTTTTGACAATCTTTCCATCTTATGGTCAAAGCCAAAAAGATTCATTGGAATATAAAGTAGATGTAAATTTTTCAGGAAGAAGAATTTCAGGAACCTTTAGCCAAGTGGTAGCTGGAGGTGGAGTCAATGTAAATTTACGTTACAAAAATTGGCATCTAGAAAATACTACTACTTATAGATATAATAAAACAAATACAAGGTTAATTGAAGATAATTGGTATAACCTAGTTAATCTTAAATATTATCTAACTGAAAACAAGAGACTATACCCAGGTGCCTTTTATTTTTTTGAAAATAATTTAATCTACAGAGTGAAAGGTCGCCATAACTATGGAATAGGGTTGGGTTCTGTATTAGACAAGGGCGCTATGAATTTATCTATACTAGGGGCTATTGTCCAAGAAAAGTCAACCTTTAATGGTTCCGAATTCGTCAATAGTGAAAGAGATTTTTCTAATCGAAAAAATGGTTTATTTTTATTTAGAATAGATAATGGATATTCTTTCGCCAAAAATAAAATCAATTTATTTTATCAATTTTTTTACTTTCAATCACTTAAAGAAGGTGCGGATTATGATCTTCGGTTAAATTCTCGGATTAGCTTTAAATTATTTAAAGGTTTATCCTGTTTTGTTGTATATAATTATCGCTTTGAAAATGTTCATTTAGAAACTTTATCCAACTATAATGATATTGTTTTGTTTGGTTTTAATTGGGCATTACGAGGATAATTCAAATCTGAACACTAGTCCTTAGGGGGTCTAATCTGAATAAATAATAATAATTTTTTACCATACATCAATTTTTCTAACTATTTTGATTATTACCTTTGTGTCTTTATTTTGTAATTTCTCATCATATTTAGCGGTATTTGTACCAGTTGGACATGGTGCTAGGTTGGGTATTAAATAGTTGTAGCGTTTGGAATTTTGAAAATATAAATATAAAATATTTAAATAAAAATGGAATTAATAGACAAATTAAAATGGCGTTATGCCACTAAAGCCATGACTGGCGAAAAAGTACCTCAAGAAAAAATTGATAATATTATAGAAGCGATATCGCTTGCACCTACCTCAAGTGGGTTGCAACCTTTTGAGGTCTTTGTCATTACTAATCAAGAGGTAAAAGAGCAAATTAAACCAATTGCTTGGAATCAATCCGTGATTACAGATTGTTCACATTTATTAGTTTTTGCCGCTTGGGATACTTATACTGCTGATCGAATTAATAAAATGTTTGATTTGACTAATACAGTGAGAGGATTTAAAAATGAGGGTTGGGAAAATTATCGTCAAATGTTATTGGGCAGTTATCCTCAAAAGGATGCCGAAGTAAATTTCAATCATGCGGCTAAACAAGCATATATTGCTTTTGCACATGGATTAGTTGCTGCTGCATTTGAAGAAGTAGATGCTACTCCGCTTGAAGGTTTTGATCCAGCAGCTTTAGATAAAATTTTAGGTTTAAGAGAAAAGGGATTGAGAAGTTGTGTAATACTAACTTTAGGTTATCGAGCGACTGAAAAGGACTGGTTAGTGAATCTTAAAAAGGTGAGAAAACCTAATGAAGATTTAATCAAAGAAATTGTGTGACATTAATCTAATTGTAAATAAAAAAGGTGAATAAAATGATATGGTTTTGTTCACCTTTTTTGATTCTGTTTCATTGTTATTTAATTATCTATCTCAATCAGAATGGGAAGGTGGTCTGAAATACAAAGATTATTTTTTCTTCTATCGTCTAAATGTCGATAGCTTAGTACTTCTATATTTTTAGTGAAAATATAGTCAATCCTCTTTTCCATGATTAATAGATGGTCAAAACCACTAAATGTACCTTGAGGGCCATAAAATCCTTTCTTAGATTTAATTTTTCCATCATCCAATAAGGATTTAAATATTAAAATTGGTTCATCATCAGGGATACAATTGAAATCTCCCATGACAATTATTCTTTTTTTATTTATGTTTAATTCTATTATTTTTTTAAGGATTAATTGAGCAGATTCCTTTCTAGATTCTTTTCCTCTATGATCAAAATGTGCATTGAAAACATAAATAATTGCATTGGAATTTTTATTTTTAAAAACACCATAAGTACAAATTCTTTCCATGGAAGCATCCCAACCAATTGAGACCTTATCTGGTGTTTCTGATAGCCAAAAAGTATTGGATGTTAACAATTCAAATTTTGTGCTGTCATAAAATATAGCGGTGTATTCTCCTTTTTCTTTTCCATTGTCCCTTCCAACTCCGATGTAAGTATATTGTTTTATTTTTTGGTCAATAAATTTCACTTGATGATTTAAACCTTCTTGGATTCCAATAAAATTAGGATGGTAATAATCTAACATTTGAACCAATTCATTTTTCCTATTTCCCCACCAGTTCTCCCTATCATTTTTATTATCGTATCTGATATTATAAGACATGGCAGTCGTCTGACTTTCCATTTGTGTGAAAGTGAAGATGATTAAAAAACAAAAGAGGTATTTTTTTGTATGTATCATATTATATCGATTTATTAACTTTTTAAACGAGTGCAAAAAAGCGTGTTAATTTTTAGATAAAAAATCTATATTTTAGCAAATTTAATTGCAACCAAAATACTATTACTTTAAATTAAGTAGAAACAAATATCTTTTTTATTAAAAACTTAATTCTTTATGAAGATACCAAAAATGTTTTTTTCTTTAATTGGATTCTTAATGTTGATTCCAATATATCAAGGCTGTGTAGAACAAGTGGATGCAGAATTTGATTTGCAATCGGATATTATTTTTGTTGATGGTTATGTCCTGACGGAACCTGGTACTTCTTCAGTTACAATTTCAAAATCCACTTTCCAAAATCAAACTACTTATCAAGTGGTAAATGTACTTAATGCCAGCGTTCAAATAGAAAATATTAATACAGGTGAGATTATTGAATTCATAGAAGATGTTTCTGGTATCTATGGATGCCCATCTAATTTTGCTGCATCAACAGGGGAGGAGTGGAAATTATATGTTGAACTTGAAGATGGTAGGCGAATAGAGTCCAACTCTCAAATAGTTACTTCACCCGTTTTAATAGATAGTGTTCATGCGGTATATTCTCCTGAAATTGAATTTAATACTCAATTTGACAGGTTGGTTCCAGGACATCGGTTGAGTATTGATTGGCAAGATCCTGCAAATGAGGAAAATTTTCAATTGTGGAAATATAGAACATTTGAACCATTATTTGTTTGTAAAACGTGCCAACGAGGAGTTCTTCGAAATGGAGAATGCGAACCAACTGGATTAAATTGGGGCCCAGACTATTATAGTTATGTTTGCATTCCCGATTGTTGGCAGATAAATATCGGAAAAGAACTGCCTATTTTTAACGATCGATTAGAGGATGGAGAAATGATAACCGAAAGGGAAATTGCTATTCTCCCAATGTATCAAAAACCAAGTATTTTAGTTGAAGTTCAGCAATTTTCTTTGGACGAATCAGCCTACGAATATTTTAAAGTTGTCAATAGTCAAGTAAGTCAAAGTGGAGGGTTGAATGCTCCTCCACCTGCTGCATTACTTGGAAATCTATTTAATCCAAATGATGCTTCTGATTTAATATTGGGTAACTTTACTGCAGCCGGAATTTCTACAAAAAGGTTGTTTATTGATCGTTCTCAAATAACAGAGTATGCAATTACTTCACCTGATCCAATTATTTTGGAGAACTGTCCTACCTGCCCAACCTCTTACCCATGTATGGAAAGCTTTACTAGAACTGGAATAAAACCAAATGGTTGGCCGTGATATAATTTTATTAAAAATAACCGCTTTGTAATAGGCTATCAATCACAAGTTCATTACTTGCGAGTATTGATCTAGGGTTAGTCCGCTAAGTGCCTGTGGTTTAGAAAATTTAGTGTTTATATAAATTCTTGAAAAAAATGATTATTCAAAGATATTTTTTTTTAATATGTAGTGTCTTAGCAGCAATTAATGTTCAATCACAAATAAACGAACTTACCGTAGAAGTCAGGGATAATACAGCTTCTACTTTAATGGAGTTTGCTAATATTTTTATTGTGCAATGTTCATGCGGAGGCACAACAGAAAGGGCAGGTATATTTAAAATAAACTTAGAAGAGAATGAATATAGCATCATTACTTCAATGATTGGTTATGAGAACGATACTACAACTATTTTTTTAAATGAGAAAAAATTAATTAAAGTTAAGTTAAGCCCTACTGGATATCTATTAGAAAATATTACGGTTACAGGTGAACAATCGAAAGATAATATTAATAGAACCGTAATGGGAGTCCAACGATTGTCTTCTGAAAAAATGCGATTATTGCCTACAGCAGCAGGAGAGGTAGATGTATTATCTAGTTTATCTATGTTGGCTGGGGTAGGTTCGGCAGGTGAAGCAAGTAATGGACTTTCTGTTAGGGGAGGATCTTTAGATCAAAATTTAGTGTTGATGGATTATGCACCAATTTTTAATCCAACTCATTTATTTGGATTGTTTTCCATATTTACACCCGAGGCAGTAGGCAGTGTAGATTTGTATCGATCTAATATGCCTTCTAGGTATGGTGGTAGAATATCGTCTGTCGTTGATGTCAAAGTTAAAGATCCCAATGCAGAACAATTAAACCTTTCAGGTGGAATTGGATTTGCATCTACTCGATTTTCGTTAGAGACTCCGATCATCAAAAATAAATTAACTATTCTTGCTTCCACTCGATTTTTTTATAATGATTTTTTATTTTCAGCAATTGATGAATTAAAAAATACAAAAGCGAATTTTATTGATGGAACCATAAAATTAAAATATTTACCTAACGAAAAAAATAGCTTTTTTTTTACGGGATTTTTCAGCAATGACTTTTATCAATTAGATATTAGTTCAAAAATAAATTCAATTACCTCATCAAGCAATCAGTATGATTATACGACTATTAATGGAACTTTAAATTGGTTACATACTATAGGGACCAAGGCATCGATTAGAACTACTTTGGTCAATAGTGATTATTCGCCCAAAATTTTATTTCCTCAAGAAGGTAATAATAATGTAATTACATACGAATCAAGAATTCAATATCGAAGTTTACAATCTGAATTTGCTAAAGAAATAAATGTTAACTGGAAATATTTAACAGGTATACAGATTGATCAAACGATACTTTCTCCGGGAGCATTATTACCTGGAACAGCAGAGGGAATCGAGGAGAAAAAACTTGCAAATGAAAATGGTTTAGAGCTCTCTTCATTTGCTAATGTTGATTGGGTACCTTCCGAAAAGGTGTCTTTATCGTTAGGTTTAAGATATACTCGTTTTATATTGTTAGGTGCATATGAAGAGGCGCAATATGATGGTCTAGAATCTGAAGAAATTGTTTCTATAAATTCTTTTTCAAAAGGAGAAGTAGTAAAAACTTATGGAGGACTAGAACCAAGATTTGGAGCAAGGTGGAAAATCGCAGCTAGTACTTCAATCAAAGGAAGTTATTCCTTAACTAGACAATATTTACAAAATATTTATAACAGTACTACTCCGTTACCTACTTCTCGATGGAAAACCTCAGATAAATATATCACTCCTCAAGTTGGTCAAACTTACAGTTTAGGTATTTATCAAAATTTAAAAAATGATAATGTTTCTATTAGCCTGGAAGGATATTATCGATCAATTGAAAATGTATTAGACTTTAAATCTGGCGCAGATTTTTTCCTCGAAAAGTTTATTGAAAAAGATGTGGTTCAGGGGAAAGGAAAAACTTATGGATTAGAATTTAGTTTTGCAAAACCTAAAGGAAAGATCAATGGATGGTTTAATTATACTTGGTCAAAAAGTTTACGAAAATTTGAGGCCATAGAACTCAAAAATAGAATCAATAATAATAATTGGTTTAATTCCGACTTTGATCGTCCACATGTTTTTAACGGGACAATCAATATCGAATATAATGAATTTAATACTTTCAGCTTTAATTTTATTTATCAGACTGGAAAACCTTATACGATTCCAAATGCAATTTTTGCAGTAAATAGTGTTGCTGTTCCAATTTATTTAGAAAGGAATAATTCAAGATTACCCGATTATCATAGGCTTGATTTTTCATGGCGAATTCATAATATTACTACCAAAAAACAAAAGCGATGGAAGGGAGATTGGATTGTAACAGTCTATAATTTGTATGGAAGAAATAATGCGTACAACAAATATTTTAAAGCTAAACAAGCGGGTGGTTTAACAAATGTTACCCAAGGAGCTTTAGGAGCTTATCAAGTTTCTATTTTTAACTCCGCCCTAGTTTCATTGACTTATAGCTTTAAGTTCCAATAATTTAGTTGCTATATTTCTAAAATAATATTAATTCTGGTTCAGAAAAATAGTTTACAGAGCATATTTTCACCTACCCAGTACCTTTTCTATTTATTTGAATAAGTTAAAACAAATCCAGTTAATCAAATTTTATATAATTAAACTGGCTTGTAACTATTTGTGGTGATCCACAACCAGAATTTCGTCTTTGGTCTCCAGGGCAACTTCATTAAGTCCAGCAACTTCGGCGTTCGTTCGTTACGGGCTTTTTAACTATTTATCAATTTAACCATTTATAGAAACTACGTAAGCGGTCGAGAATAATTATAGAAATGGTTTTGAACGACGACTTACTAATATTAAAGGAAGTGTATCAATTGATCTTGGGTTTATATGATAGCTGTAACAAAAACAAATAAATTAGATGTAAAATATAATTTAAATAGAAAGGTCTTCAACTCTCGTTGAAGACCTTTTTTCCATTATTAACTGAATTAGCGATAACGTTATATGATATTGGTGTGTTGTTTAATCGGTAGATTAGGGGATTAAATTCGTTGGTTCGGTAAGTACTTAGAAAAGTAAAAATCAAATCTGATAAAGTTGTCATTTAAAGCTTAAAATCTGCGGGCAGCAATATTTTTCCATTTTTAATTTCATATTCCGTATGTTTGTCTAGGACGAGGAGACTGTCGAAAATCCTAAATAGAGTAGGCGAAATAAACAAATAAGATAAAATGAAATCCATCAAATTTGCTACAATAGTTTTTACATTTTTTGTAACTGGATCTAGCTTTCTAACCCAATCTTGTGGAGTAACTCAACAATTAAAACTAAGTGATTTTGCTAAGGATAAAATTGCTGGAGAAAAGGAATTAGACTTTTTGTTTGATGGATTAAAAACTGGGGAAAATACTAAGCTAAAGAAATTGGTTTATTATTTAGATCGTCCACTAATGATTTCAAATAAAAATGATTTTACCCTTGATGGGAATGGCTGTACTTTTATTATGAGGGATAAAAGTGAAGATGTTTTAGTTGTTGAAAATAGTAAAAATATTACACTAAAAAACTTTAAGGCCACTCATATAGAACCTAATGGGCCTATTGGCTGTACTGGAAGTGTAATACAAGTAAGAGAAAATGAAAATGTATTGATTGAGAAATGTGCATTGAATGGAAGTGGTATAATTGGAGTGACTTCTTATAATACAAAAAACTTGAGCGTAGTTGAAAACTATATTTATAATAATAGTGAATACGGAATTTTGTATGATTTGGAAACTTCAATTGAGATCAAAGGCAACAAATTTGAGGATAATGGAACAAGTGGAAATGACCATGTGGTAAAAGCGTTGAATGGCTCTCTTAGCGAGGTAGAACCAATAAAAAAGGGTATGAATCAAGAAGGGTTAAAAATGTCAAATAATATTTTCAAATTGAAGAAATAGTTTTCTAATATGAACTATGTTTTAAGGTATAGGATGAAAACTATATATAAACTTTGAAACTTATTTTGTAAAGAAAAGATAAAATACTACCAAATATATTAAAGCCTGATAGTCGTGGCATCGCGCAACTGTCAGGCTTTTTAGAATGAAGCGGGTCAATTATTTTGCTATAGACTTTCGATTTTGATAAGCAAGGCGCTTAAAGTAATTTGACCCTATTTTTTTATAAAAATTTAATCCCTTCCAACACCTTCAATCAACCCTATCAACAGATCAACCGCCTCCCTCACAAACTCAGGATTTTCTGCATTGGCTTCTCTTTCCAAAACAATAATATTTTCTCACAGACTATCGGCGGATTATTGGTCGAAATCATATTGTTTTTTTGTAACTACCTTTGTAGCTTGAAACTCTTTAATTAATAAGATTCAAATTATGGGAAAACTAGCTATTTTGATTCTTTTATTTGCTTTTTTTTCTTTTCAAGCTTTAACAGCTCAAAAAAACAATGTATTCTATGCTGAATTTTTAGGAGCAGGATTAATGCTTTCTTTGAATTATGATACTAGACTTTCGAAGCAGACAGATGGATTAGGGATGAGAATCGGATTGGGAGTTTATGAACTTCCTTATACTGGTGATACGGGTTTAAATATTCCATTTCAAATTAATTATCTTTTAGGAAAAGGCAATCATAAAATAGAAGTGGGTTTTGGAGTAACCTATTCAAAACATTTAATCGCTCCTTCAAGTGCTATTATGTATAGATATCAATGGAAAGGAAGGCCAGCCTTCTTTAGGTTTGGTTTATCACCTTTATATATTGCCAAACCTAAAAATGTGAGATATTTCATTCCAGAATACCTCCTGCCTGGAGTTTCATTTGGGTTTAGATTCTAAGGATATTTTTAGACTCAATTAAAAAGATTCTTTAAACTCACTCAGTATCCTCAATCAACTCAATCAATAAATCAACCGCCTCTTTCACAAACTCAGGATCTTCCGCATAAGTCTCTCTTTCCAAAACAATAATATTCTCAGGCATCTTCTCCTTTAGTCGATTAAAAAATGCTGCGTCAGATGCTTTGTCTTCCAACACGCCACCTTCGTAAGAATATCTTCCCACGCCACCTTTTGGAATCATAAAATAGGCTTTGTCTTTGGTGTGTTGCAATCGTTGGCAAATGTCGTCAGCCACTTTTATAATTTCTTCTTCATTCAATCGAGGCACAAAAACGACTGGACTATGAAAAACAAGTTGATGATTTTTAAATTCCTCCGGCACTTCATTGGGCGGAACTAAAATACCTAAATGCTCCGCACCACCTGGACATAAAACTTGCGGCAAACCTAACTTCCCTGCAACTGTCAATCGCTCTGGACCACCTGCTCGCAAAACTCCCCAAACATCATCTGCAATCTCGCCCATCGCATAATCGAAGACTGCTCCGATGATTCCTTCCTTCATCATTTGTTCCATCGCTCGACCTCCAGATCCGACGGCATGGAATACAATTACTTCATAGCCTTTGGCTTCAATATGTTTGATCGCCTCCATGGAACCGTTGGTCAAAACACCTAAGTTGGACATTCCGATCAATGGTTTGTCTCCTTTTTCCATGACGAATTTAGTTTCTACTGCTGCCATTCCGCAAGCTGCAGCAGCTGCGTTCGCAAGGATTTTTCGAGTGAACGGATTTAGTTTTAAAATATCACTTACTGAAAACATCATGGTGATGTCTTTGATTCCGACGAAGCCGGAAGTGTCTCCAGAGGCAATCGTCGAAACCATAATTTTTGGAAAACCATAGGGTAGGGCTTGCATGATTTCACAGCAAGTGGAAGTTCCTTGTGTCCCTCCTAAACCTAAAACGGCATGCACTTCATTCGAGGTGATTTTTTTATTTAAAATATCGATACAACCTTTTACTACGAATGGATTCGATTTTTCTCTAGTCGGGTCTTTTAAAATTTCGATGATGGAACCGCCGCCCTTTTCGATGACTTCTGCGCGAGAAATATCTGCTTGAATTCCTGCTTTGCCTATCACTCCAATATCTATTAATAAAGCTTCATGTCCAATGGCTTCAATTTGTTCTTTTAAAAATTGGGCTTCTTGATCTTTGGTATCAAGGGTAACTAAAAGTGCAATGGTTTTTTTCATCTTTATAAATAGTTTATGATCCTAAAATTTTGAACCCATAATTCTTAAATACTAAGTTACTCACAATGAATTGAAATCTCTTTGTTCTACTTTTGAAGTTCACGTTAAATTCGGAATGATGGTGGTTGAATTTAGCATAGTTCTTTTTTTTATTGAAAAAAAAACCAAAAAATAGCTTGACTCAAAACAGGCCCCTGCTCCCTCATTTTTATTTTCCACCCGCTCTTTGATTCACAGAATCAAGCTGCACAGGATACTCTTGCGGTCCTTATTACTCATGGGTTTTCCTCCAATTTCAAGTTTGCTAATTTTTTCAAATGTAGTGAGATTGGTTAATCATAGATTCATGATTATTTTTTAGTAGGAAAACGCAAATCCGCAAATTCCTTTGCAGTTGAATAAACTGCTTTTTCAATTGGAATCCGTTCGGTGGATGATCCCGTCCAAATACCATCACAACTCGTGTGATTTAAAATATACTGCGCATCAATTGGATTTTCTAAAGCCGCACCGTGAGCAATCAACATCACATCAGGTTTTATTTTTCGTAAAATAATATTGGCTTCTTCCGTTCTTGCTGCGGTTTGTTCAATCGTTTCTCCAGAATCGTATCCTTTCAATCCTCCTTTGGTCGTCCCTGCATGGAAACAGAAAATGTCAGGTTGTGCTTCTTTCATGATACGAATACTATCTTCCATATTAAAAGCTAAACCAATCGAAACCATATCCATTTCTTTAGCTAATTTAAGTAATTCGATTTCGTTATCAAGTGTTATTCCACTCTTGGTCAACACCTTAAATATTTCACTATCCTTATCGACATAACTAACTGATGGTCCAATGTTTGAGACGGATTCTACACCCATTGCTTTACACTCGTTTAATACCATTCGCATATCTTTTAATGGATCATTTGCATTAAGGCAAGCACAAATAAAAGAATCACCTTTGATCGCTGGCATAATATCTTCACGCGTGTAATCTAAGGTTTGTTTATTGGAATCCAAAATGGGCCAGAGCATCGACATCGTTCCCATTCCATTTGCTCTTAGTCGAGCGCCTGAAAAAGTATTGATACAATCTACTCCAGCCTTTTCTAGCAATTGAGCGACTAGACCACTCCCAGCGCTGGCAATAAAAAGTGGAATTCTATCTTCTATTTTTTTTCTGAGTTTTTCTAAAATTTCTTTTCTTGAAGTTCTAGGTGTGATCATAAGTTGATTTTATTTAGTTTCTATAAAGTGTAAATACAAAATATTTTAAATTACACGATCATTTCCTCCATCAATTGGAACTTGTGCGCCCGTAATTTTTCCAAAAGTATTTCCTAGCATCGCTATTGCTAGGTTCGCTACATCTGTGGAGGTAACTTCTACTTTTAATAAATTATTCGTTTTGTATTTTTCAATCGTTAATCCATAATTTTTCGCTCGTCTGCTCAAAACTTCCTCTGTCCAAATCGCTGTATCAAAAACTGCATTCGGGTGAATCATATTGACTCGGATTCCTTTTTCTCCTAATTCCATTGCCGCAATTCGTCCCAATTGAGTCAAGCCAGCTTTTGCAACTGAGTATGCTGCAGCACCTGGTCCAGGAGCAGGAACATTTTTGGAGGCAATCAAAACGACAGCTGCATCATGGCCTAATTCTAAAAATGGCGTACACATTTTTAATAAGCGCTGGTGACTCGTCAAATTGATATCCATACTTTTCTGCCATGTTTTTTCATCCATGTCTACAATCTTTGAAGACGGTGGAAAAGTACCTGCATTGCTCACCAATAAATCTATTCCGCCAAAATGTAGGACCGCTTGTTCGATTACTTTTTCTATTTGTTTTGAATTGGTTACATCACATTGAATGCCTACAACTTCTTTTTGGGAAAATGTAGATTGGATAGACTTTACAATATCGAGTGCGACAACTGCCGCTCCTTGAGCCACCAAACTTTCCACACATGCTTTTCCAATTCCACTTGCTGCACCAGTTACTAGCGCCACTTTTCCTTGCATGGATTTTGGTGTACCAGCCTTCGATAATTTAGCTTGTTCTAAACTCCAATATTCCACTTCAAATAAATCAGCTTTCCCCAAAGCCTTCCAACCACCTAATTGTTCCGCTTGGAAAATTGCTTTTTTTGTGTGCCGGGTGATGTCTTCAATAACTCGAAGATGCTTTGGTGTTGGACCAAAAGATAGCGTCCCTTCTTTTGGCAAAACTGCCCAACGAGGTGCTTGGTCTAATAATTTTTCCCCTTGATTATGAGCTTTAAAATAGGCTTTATAATCAGTTACATATTTTTCTAAATCTCTTTCTAAATTTTTAGAAAAAACAATTGGAGTTCGTTTCGTTCGGATAATATGATCAGGTGTTAATGGACCTCGATTAGTGATTTTTTTCACATTAGGTAAATGGCTAAATGCAACTGACGCAGCCGAGTCATCTAGTCGAGTCAAAATAGGTGCGCCCCAAGTAGTAGAAATTTGTTTTCTAATTTTGGCAATATCTAGCGCATTCACTTTTCCTTTTTTTGCTCCTTTGATTGTTGCCGCTTTATTTTTCTTTAAATAATTTTCAGCTTTGGTAACGATGTCAATCATATTTTCATAAGCTCGTTTTGGATCATGGTCAAAAGTGAAGACACCATGACTCATCAAAATCATTCCATCCAAAGTATCCCAATTAATATTTTTAGTCATTTCATAAATCGTCTTAGCTAAAATAAATCCGGGCATCACGTAAGGAACGATTAACATATTTTTTCCATAAATTTCTTGAATGCGACTTTTGCCTCCGGGTGTATTCGTGATAATCACCACAGCATCCGCATGAGTATGATCGACAAAAGTGTAGGGGATAATTCCATGTAAGATAGTTTCAACGGATGGATTTGGGGCAGAAGGATTGGTCATTGCCATGCGTTGGTATTTCACCATATCTACATCGGTCAAAGTAGGTAACTCTGCCAATTTTAATAAAGCACTCAACTTTACGGGAGAAAATCCTTGTTCCTTAATTGTACCCAAATCCCAACCACTTCCTTTTACATACAGGATCTCTTCTTCTTCTCCAAAAATATTCTTCTCTTTGATTTTGACGGAAGTGTTTCCTCCGCCATGCATGACCAAATCTTCGTTGTTGCCTAATAATTGAGAGGTGTAAACTCTTAATTTTAATAAATCACCTTTTAGCTTTTTCGCCTCTTCGTTTTTCCAATTGCTTTTCATAGGTAGGTTTTAATTTTTTTGCTAAAAATAAGTAATTGTTTAAACTTATTTAATGGAACTTGGAAGTGGTTTAGAATAATTGGAATGTGAATATTTTTTAAACGTTCTTTCGAGGGTGTTTAACTTCATTTTATATCTTTGGTTAAACGAAAATCAACCTTTATGAAAAAACGAAATTTATACCTCATCTTATTTACCCTAATCTTAGGATCATGTTCAATACCTGTCGAAAATATGGAAGATGGAATCGTTTCCATTATTCCAAAACCTAATAATCAAAAAGTTGGTGAAGGGTTTTTTTTACTCAATAAAAAATCAACTATTGTTGTCCAAAGTGAAACACAGTCAAAAATTGCCAATCATTTTTTATCCTCTCTTAATGTAGCTGAAGATTTAAAACCTGCGATACAAGAAGGATATGTTAATGGTAATATCATTTTTGAAACCAAAGAATCTATTCCCAACGAAGGTTATATTTTGGATATTCAAAAAAGTGAAATTAGTATTCAAGCAAGTTCCGATGCTGGTTTTTTCTATGCTATACAAAGTTTAAAACAAATGATGCCTGTCTCTTTTTTTGAGAAAAAAGAACAAAAAACAACTACATGGAGAATACCTTTAGTAAAAATTGAGGATGCGCCTGCATTTGGCTGGCGAGGATATATGTTAGATGTATCTCGTCATTTTTTTGAGGTAGAAAAAGTAAAAGAAGTATTAGATTTTATGGCGGAACTTAAACTTAATCGTTTTCATTGGCACCTTGCAGATGACCAAGGATGGCGCGTGGAAATAAAAGCATATCCAAAATTGACAGAAATTGGCGCGTGGAGAATGGACTACAAAAATATAGATGAAACGAAATCTGATTGGTGGGGAAGGCCTACTCAAAAGGAAGGAGAGAATGCAACTTACGGTGGGTTTTATACCCAAGAAGAAATCAAAGAAATTATTGCTTATGCCAAGGAGCGATACATAGAAGTCATTCCTGAGATAGATATGCCTGGTCATGCTCAAGCGACTATTGCGGCTTATCCAGAAATCGGTTGCCTCAATGCTAGCAAGTTTGTAGCTACAGGTGGAGTTTTTCAAAACAATACTTACAACCCTGGAAAAGAAAAAACTTTTGAATTTGCAGAAACAATGTTAAACGAAGTCATGGATTTATTTCCTTATGAATATGTACATATTGGTGGAGATGAATGCAATAAAAATCAATGGAAGATTGATCCTGATGCTCAACGAAGAATGAGAGAAGAGGGATTAAAGACGGAAGAAGAACTGCAAAGTTATTTTATCAAACGAATTGAGAAAATGATTAATGCAAGAGGTAGAATTATGATTGGTTGGGATGAAATCTTGGAAGGAGGATTGGCTCCGAATGCCGTCGTGATGTCATGGCGAGGGGAAGAAGGTGGAATTACTGCTGCTAAAGCAGGACATGAAGTTATCATGACACCGAATAAATACTGTTATGTTGATCTTAAGCAGGGGCACGATGATTTGGAACCTAACTTGGGCTATTCTCGCTCGTTGTTATCTGACGCCTATAATTACCAATTGATTCCCGAAATACTTAAAGATGAAGAGAAAAAACTCATCAAAGGAATTCAAGCTAATATGTGGACCGAGTCGATTAGTGACTGGGGAAAATTGACTTATATGACTTTCCCTCGATTGTATGCCGTGGCTGAAAATGGTTGGACCAAACAAGAAAATAAAAGTTGGGATAATTTTACTGAAAGACTATCGCTACAAATGAAACGATTGAATGCGCAAGAAGTGCGCTATGCTATAAGTTCATTTAGTCCATGGATTGATCATAAAGGAAATGGTGAAACTATTGAGGTGACACTAAAAACGGAAGTAAATAATTTAAATATTTATTATACCTTGGATGGAAGTGAACCAACAACCAACTCTATGCTTTATAACAATAAATTTACGGTTGATAAAAGTATTCAACTAAGAGCACAAGCATTCAAAGATTCAGTAGCAGTTGGTTATCTTTCTGCTTTAGATTTTCCAATTCATATGGCAGCAAATAAAAATGCTACTGATAAAAATGGGAAACCTCTTCCAAAGATGACAGATTTGAACTATGGTCGAAATACTTCAGCTGATAAAGCTTGGCATCGATTTAAAAATGATGCAGAAATTATTTTATCATTTGAGAAACCAGCTTCGGTGAAAGAAATTGACTTTAATTCTTTGAGATATACGATTCTTGGAATTTATGCTCCAAAAAAAGTAGAAGTGTGGGGGAGTGAGAATGGAAAGAAATTTAGTTTACTGGGAGGAATTGAGGAGCTAGAGAAAAGTTTAGAACAAGGGAGAAACAAGGTGAGAAGTAAAATCTCTTTTTCGCCAACGATGGTCAAAAAATTAAAAGTTAAAGTATTTTCGCATCGTCCGTTAGGAAAAGGGCATCATCGAGTAGGGGAGAATAGTATAATTGCGATAGATGAAATTGTAGTGCACTAGAAGTTGTTTTGAAACTTATTCAAATAATTTCTAGATTGAATACTCCAATTATATATTCATGAAGATGGTAACTTTATTTTCTAAACCAAGGCCATCATTTGTTTTACTAGTAATCGTAAAAGTATATTCCTGGTTTTCAAAAGTTACTTTATCTAAAAAAGATTTTTTAAAATGTAATTCTAAAAAGTTAGTATAAAATTGTTGAAAATTAATTTTTAACTCTCCCAAATGCGAAAAATTAGAATGAGCGGAAATAGTATTTCCATTAAAAATAAAATCTTGATCACAAGTAATTTGAACTGAGATAGTATCGATTGTGTTGGTAAATTCTTCAGCACAGGAGGTTGCCATAGCCGATGAAATGATACTAAAATCTCCTAATCCAGAAAATGCTGTTTCATATTCGTTTCTTAAAATAAATTCACCTTTAATCGTATCAATAGGAATATAAATTTCGTCAATTGAGTAGGCTCTTAAAGCACCATTACCTATAATGGTATAAGTGTTTGTACAACATCCGTGGATAATTATAGAAATGGTGAAGAGGGAGAAATAAAATAAAAATGCTTTTTGTAAATTTTGCATAAAACTAACGTGTTAATGGTTTTAAACAGATTAAAGAATCAGTAGTGATAGTCATCTAGGAATACGAAAAATTGCGATAGAAGGTTGGGTGAAATAAACTTATAAATAATAAAACTACTTTTCTTAGACCTCTTTAGGCCAATCGATTAGTTCTTTTTCAACTTCTTTCCATTCCTCCAATGGCTTGCCTATTTTCTCAGGCATACTGTGCTGATCATTGTTTATGGTACTTTAGGCATGATATTATTTTCAACTTGAAAACTTTAATATAAAATTAATTAATAGTTGGTCAATTTTTTCAAAAAACAATCCAAAATCTTACCTATCTTTCCCCTTTGGACTTCGGTTAAAATCTCATTTCTAAATTATATCCGGGAGCTAGCGGAATAGATTACTTTTTAAATTTTAACAAGTCAATAAGTTGGTCAAACGCTAATGACAAAACAAAGGTTTATAAGTAAACCAAAAGAGTTTTGATGCAATAGAATTATAAAATACATTGAATCCGTGACTGACTCAATAACTCTTCGCTGAGAGGTTTTATAAAATCCTTTTTAGGATGTTCTGTGTTAAATCCATTTTTGGTTGATTGCACGATAGATAACCCTGCGTGCACATATCAGGTCTTTTGGAGAAATTTTATTCGCCTTTGTTTTACAAAAATGTAAATTAAAATGGATAATAATATATTGTACGAAAAAGTCATTGAAGATCTCATTAATAATAATTATGCTCAAGTAGATGGTTTTTTTACAGAGTCAACTTGTATTGGTTTAAGAGATCTATTATTGGAAAAAGAACAAGATGGTGTTTTTAAAAAAGCGAATATTGGTAATAAAGTGAATGCAAAAGAAGCACTCGCAATTCGCTCTGATAAAATTTCATGGATAGACAATGAGTCAGAAAATGAATTTGAAAAATCTTTCAATTTTCAAATTGATGATTTTTGTACCTACCTCAATCGTACTTGCTATACAGGAATTAAAGATTGGGAATTCCATTATGCACTTTTCGAAAAAGGCGCATTTTATAAAAGACATATCGACCGATTTAAAAATGACATCAGTCGAAAATACTCTATCGTCACTTATCTCAATCAAAATCGACAAGCAGATGATGGTGGGGCATTAATGATTTATACAAACGAGGGAGCCATTACGATTTTGCCAGAGTGGGGGAGAACAGTTATTTTTAAAAGTGATTTATTGGAGCATGAAGTAATGGTTAGTAAGAAGGATCGGTTGAGCATTACAGGATGGTTGAAGTAAGCTTCAAGTCATTGTTTCATAGGGCTCTTCTGCTATTTCAAGTTTAGTAACAACTTAACTCTAATTAATTTTTGTCTTTTGTCTTTTTCATGAATAATTGTATTGATTAAAATTTGATTATTGAGTCTGAATTAGTAATCACATCAAGTGTTCACAAAAAAGGTTGGAAGAAAATTATTATAACTAGAAATGGATCAAAGTTGGATAAAGGATCAATTAGAAAAATGAAAAAAGAAGCTAGTCGCTACAATGTAGATGCAATTATTTTTAAAGAAGCCAGAGAGGAACATCTGGAATCAGTTATCGGACACTTTATAGGTATCCGATAATTGATTATGCCATTATTTCACAGGCACCACAAACGGAATTTTCCATTTCCCATCCAACACTTCTTGTTTCGGCCAATACAATCTTAACGTCAAATAAAATGGCCCATTTGATGGAATTGGTAACCAATTTTGTGTTTGATCCCCGCTTGGCTTATTTGTTTGAATGTATAAATCCAACGAACCATCTTCATTGAATTTTAAATCATCTCGATCTCCTAATGCAAATCGATTCAATTCATTTTTTACCAAAAATTCATCTTCATTATAAGCGGTTAAAGACCAAAAAGCATTAACAGGGGGAATCTGGTCAGCTTCAAAATGTATCGTATATTTATTATTGGCATCCAGAGGATTTCCATTTTTGTCAAAGGAACAATTTGGATAAACGGCATCCTCAGGAATACATGCTCCCAGGCCAATAAAGTCAATATATGCTCTTCGTAAAAAATCTGTTCCGTACGTACCAATTCCTTCACTAACTAACATCCAACCATTATTCAAAAGTGCTCGATCTGGTTCAGCTCGGCGATCTTCAAATTTTTTATGGATAAAGTCTGGGAGTTTGCTAAGTTTAGTTTTTAAAATAAAATTATCTGTACTCACTCCAAATGGTTGTCCTGGAATTAAACCAATTCTTGCCATCTTTTTAATTATTACAGAATCGGCAGGAGCAGGCGGATTCTTTACCATTAATTCTGAGAGGCGACTTAAGTAAGTATTGACATTAAATTCACGAATAGTTTTTACAGGAATGATACTTTGGTTTTCGACTTTTACCATGCCAGTTGGAGGTGTGTAATCTTCATTACTAAACTCACTAAGCGGAACTAACCGCATTGCATCTTGAATTTTTTTTACTGTAGTCGCTCCATCTTCAGGACTATTTACTTGAATCCTTCCGAGCAACCAAGTCATTTGAGTAGGCGATTGAATTAAACTCATTCCTTCTGGTGTTTCACCTTTCCAATTCGGTCCAGCAATCAAAAGAAATTGTGCATCAGTTCCTGTAGTACGAGTTCCTGGTGAGGCAAAAACATTAGAGTAGGCATCATAAAACGGTAACAAATAATATCGTTCTGTGGCAGGCATGAATAGCACTTGTGGTTCTTTTTCCAAGTCAAACCAAGCGATAGAATAATAGGTATCGACATTAGGTTTAACAATTGCCGTTAAAGTATGATCTGGAAATTTTCTAAAATGTCCTAATTGATTGACTGGTGCAATCGGTCGATTAGGATGAGGTGATTTTATATTAGTAGATACTTTTTTTGTGAGATCCATTAAAACTAATGGATAACCATATGCATAACTAGCACCAATCGTTTGGAGTAATTCATCAGTGGAGATTTCTTTTTCTCCTTCAGAAGTCGTGACCTTTGTGGTGTCGCTCTGGCAAGAGGAGATGAATAAAAAACCGATAAGTAAGAATAGCTTTGTCCTTTGATAATTCACCATTTTAGCGTTTATTGATTTTAGTAAACTTAAGAAAAATAGTTGACTAAAATATATAGAAAACATACTCTTTTCCAGAGTATTAATTTAGGATTGAAATAGGAAGAATTAAACTCCCATAAAAGGGTAAAATAATATGATTTTTTATTTTTATATGTATATTTAACTAGGCTCAGAGAATAACGAATCTAAATTCTAAAAGCTTCCAATTTTTTTTTTCAATATATATATCCAAATAAACTTGAATTGATCCTTTAATCGTATAAATAAAATGAATGATTTAATTGAAAGCATCGTAGAATATCGTGAAATTGCCATTTTTGTAATTGGTTTGTTATTGATTATTGGTGCAATTACCAAAGGCGGTATATCTTTGGGATCTTTTGAAATTCCAAAAATTGAAACGAGTCAAGCGAAGTTGTTAGGTGGATTAGGTTTTTCTTTAATCATCTTAGCACTATTTATAATTATAAGACCTGAAGCAAAAAATAATCCTCCAACCGCATCTAATTACTCAAAAACTATCACAAAGGGAGAAACCTTAACTATCTCAATATTGGATCATGTTGAGGATAAAGATGATCTTGATTTATTAAAAGTATCAATCGTTGATGATGCAGATCTTGGATCGACATCCTTAATTAATAATAATTTAAAATATACAGGAAATGAAATTGGAAAAGATTTGATTACTTATCAAGTCTCAGATGGTAATGGGGAAAGAGATACCGCTAACTTGGAAATTACTATAAAATCGCCCCCCTCAAAAATTATAACTCATAATGGAAGATTGATCAATATTTTTGGAAAGCCGAAAAAGGGAACCTATAAAACAGATTTAGAGAATAAAAAGAAATCACCAGCAGAAAAATTGATCACCGCAAATGAAGAAGGAGAATTCGATATAAAAACTAATGAAGAAAATGACATTTGTAAAATATTTATAGCAGAGGGCGTTGCAGATTTTTTTCTGAATTATAGCGAAGAAATTAAAACAGTAGAGTATAACCCTCTAGATACAATTGAAATAGTTTTTTGTAATGGCTATAATAAATTGGAAAGGAAACCTGACTCCACAATTTTTAAGAATCGATTTAAAATTCCAATTAGCCAATTAAATATTTCTACTGTACCACATGGCAATAATAAGACGTTGAATTATGGTGAATTATTTTTAGCGGTAAAATATTATGGATCCTATTCTAAGGATAACAAAGGGAAATTAGATTTTCATTTCATTCAAAAATCTGGGGATAAAACTGTTTATTCTCCTGTAGAAATTCCTTCTAACTCTAGCCCAAATGGTTGGAGATCTTACGTGAAAAAGAAATTATTGAAAGGAGAGTATGATTTGGTCATCAAATCTAAAAATGGAACAGAACTTGAAACAATCGAATTTGAAATAATCTAAGAAATTTGAAAAATATAATGAAGGCTTCAATATTCTACAATAAATAAATCTTAATCATGCGGGATTCAAAGCTATTTATATGATGATGAATTTTCCTTGAACCATTTTGGGTATTTGTTCCTTCCAATCATAATACAATCCTTTTCCTTTTTTAGTCAAATACAAAAAATGCATTTCCAAAACGGCTAAAACTGCATCATCTAAACTCACTTTTCTATTTCCCAAAACTTCTCGTTTTGTTAACCAGGAATGTAAAATCGCCCATACATTTTGGACAAATAAATTATAATGACCTTCGTGAGGTTCTTTAATCATAAATCCTTTTTGAATAGATAAGTTGATGGCCTTTTTATTAAAATTAATTACATCTTCAATTTGCTTTTCAAAGTGCTTTTTTGCACTTGGTACCAAATTGATGATTTCTAAAATATCTCTAAAAAAAAATCGACACCCGATTTGTAACCGCAAATAATTAGTAATAATTCCAACCACATCTGTAGTTACTATCAATGATTGCATGGTACTTTTCACTTCCGCCCGTTCCGTTTTCATGTAAGACAAAACGGCTTCCATCAAATCCTTTTTTGTTTTATAATGATATGAAATATTACCTTGACTTATCTCTGCTTGTTCGGCAATATCTTGTAATCGGACATTACCTACACCTCTTTTGTTAAACAAATCAATTGCAGTATTCACAATCTTCTTTTGTGTTTTTTTCATATTTGATAAAATTTCATTAAACCAAATTTAGAAAATAAAAATCGTTTTATTTTAATTTTTAGGTATTAAAACCTAATTTCATCTTATTCAATATTATTAATGCTTTAAAAGGTCGATTCATGAGTTTTATAAAAAAACTAAAAAAGGTTGCTGCTAATTTTATTCCATCTCCTATAAAAATTGACTTCCAAAAAGGAGGAAGTAGCTCTGTTCAAGAAATAGCACCTTATCCAAAGGAAGTATTTTGGGACAGTTCTGTTCCTGTGCATAAAACCGATTCAGGTTTAGAATTTGTTCGTACACCTACGGACCGATTTAAAAATTTATCCGGCTATACTTTTGTGGAAAATTATATAGATATCAATGGTTTACGAATGCATTATGTTGATGAGGGACCAAAAGATGGGCAGATAATTTTAATGTTGCACGGTCAACCAACATGGTCTTATCTCTATCGAAAAATGATTACAGGTTTAGTTGAAAAAGGCTATAGATGTATCGCACCTGATTTGATTGGAATGGGGAAATCAGACAAACCAATTCATGAAAAATATCATTCTTATGATCAACATTGCCTAAACATTTTGGTATTTATCCAAAAATTAGACTTACTGAATATTACCACTTTCGTTCAAGACTGGGGAAGTTTGATTGGAATGAGAATAGTTGGAGAAAATCCAAATTACTTTGCCCGTGTGATCTTAGCGAATGGAGATTTACCTTCTTTTAAAACAGACAGTAACCCATTTTATATTCCAAATCCAGTCGTTGTCAATCCAAAAATAAACTTACTCAAACCTGCTGTTGCAAAATACGCACTTAAAGGAATGGATTATTGGTTTCAGTCATGGATACTTTTTTGCCTCAACAATATGAACACATTTGTAGGAGAAGTGATGAATCTTTCAACGGAAGTAAATTTGACTGAAGCTGAAACTGCCGGTTACCAAGCCCCGTTTCCATCTTTTATTTTTATGGCTGGACCTAGAACATTGCCCTCAATGAATGCCGGTATTCGAGGTCAACAAAAAGTAGCTATAGAAGGTTTGAAAAAGTTTGAAAAACCATTTTTGTCTTTAATTGGATTAAAAGATAGATTACTCGGTAGACGTTCGATTCAAAAAAAATGGATTGCAATAGTACCTGGAGCCAAAGGCCAAAATCACGAACAATTTGAAAATGCTAACCATTTTATTCAAGAAGATATCGGAGATATAATGGCTGATCGGACACATCAATTTATTTTAAATAATCCAATATAATTTTTTCATTAGATGAATACAACTCACTTTGATACATTAATTATCGGTGCAGGAATCTCAGGCATCAGCGCAGCACATTATATGCAAGCAGATTGTCCTAATAAAACCTATGCTATTTTAGAAGGGCGAAAAAATATTGGTGGTACTTGGGATCTATTTCGTTATCCAGGCATTCGATCTGATTCTGATATGTACACTTTTGGATTTGCTTTTCGCCCTTGGACAGATGCAAAGACAATCGCTCCACGAGAGGCAATTATCGAATACTTGGAAAAAACAGTCAAGGATGAAGGGATCGATCAACATATTTTATTTGAGCACAAAGTCAACAAAGCATCATGGTCTTCAAAAGAGTCGCTGTGGACAATTACTACAAATACTCCTAATTCCGATCATTCAAAAAAATTTACTTGCTCTTTTTTATCACTTTGCACAGGATATTATAATTATGAAAATGGTTTCACACCAAATTTCAAAGGAATTGAAAATTTTAAAGGACAAATAATTCATCCTCAAAAATGGACTGAGGATATCGACTACTCCAATAAAAAAATTATTGTTATCGGAAGTGGTGCAACTGCAATTACATTAATTCCAGCCTTAGCCAAAAAAGCAACACATGTAACAATGCTTCAACGAAGTCCAACATATATTGCAATTCAGCCATCTTATGATCAACTAGGACAATGGCTCTATAAAATATTACCCATCAAAACAGCTTTTAAAATTAATCGTTGGCGGAAAATTCGCTGGCAACAATTTTCGTATTATCTATGTAGAACCTATCCCAATTTTATGAAAAAAGCACTAATGAAAGGAGTGGAAAAATCGTTAGGATCAGAATTTGATATTAAAACCCATTTCAGTCCTAAGTATGCTCCATGGGATGAGCGCTTATGCTTAGATCCAGATGGAAATCTTTTTCTAGCAATCAAAAAAAAGAAAGCTTCTGTTGTAACAGATCATATTGACTCCTTTTCAAAGAACAGAATTCAACTAAAATCTGGAAAATCTATAGAAGCTGACATCATCGTAACTGCAACTGGTTTGAGCCCAACAATAGTTAGTAACTTCGATATTGAAGTAAACGGCTCCCTTGTTGATTTTTCTGATACTGTATCTTACAAAGGATGCATGTTTAGTAATATTCCAAATATGAATTTAGCATTTGGTTACACTAATGCATCATGGACCCTAAAATGTGATATGGTCAGTCAATATATTTGTAGGTTGATTAATTATATGGACAAAAATGATTTTAAGCAATGTTGCCCAAAGCAAAACGATCCCAATTTAACATTAGAACCCTATATGGATTTCACACCAGGTTATATTGCGAGAGTATTGGATCGTCTACCTAAGACAGGTTCAAAAGTACCTTGGCAAGTAAAGCAAAGTTATTTTTATGATAAAGAAATTTTTGAAAAAGGTGCTTTAGATGATGGAATTATTGAATTTAAGTAAGTCAAAATAATAATGCAAGAACTATTACCGAACATTGAATCCTTAGCTAGTTTCCAAAATAGAACAGTTCTCTTTTATTTTTTTAAATTAAAAAATAAATATGATAAGGGACATTCAATTAAAAAGCAATTTGCCTTGTTTCAAGGAAAATGCAATTTTTGGGTGAACTGCGAATATACTTTTATTGGAGCTGAAGATGATTACTGGACTCACGCTGCAATTATTGAATTTCCAAATTTCGCAGCAATAGAAAATGCAGTAAAAAATAAAATCAAGAATGAGGCAGTTGAGCACTTACAAGTATTTGCCGTTCGCAAAACAATACCTCCAAAATTTATTCTTTTTCTATTTAAATTACTCCGACCGTTTGCATATTTTTTTAGTAGTTCATCAGAAAAATTATCTCTGAATAAGGTGTTGGTACCTTTCAAAACTGAAGGCGGTATTGCACCTACAAAAAACCAAGTTGCTCGCCATCTATCCAACACCCGAACATCAAAAGCATATATGATTAATCTTTTGCAGTCCTATAAAAAGGCAAAATATGCTGACCAGCAATCTAATATAACAGGTGCAACAGCTTATTATAAACGTTATGGGTTGGTAGCTATGCGAAGTGTAATTATGATTGGTGGAAATTTAATTTTAGCAGGAAAAATGGGTAAACCAATTCTCGAAACTGCCGCTCCGAAGGCAACCAAAGGTTCATGGGAAGGCATCGGCATCATGGAATACTCCAATCCGTTAAAAATATTTTCTTTGGAAAAAATGCCTGGCTACATAGAGGCATTAAATCATCGAAGAGCAGGATTGGAACGAACCGCTTTAATCATCTCAAAACGATAAAACATGAAATTATTTATTTTAATCACAGGATTTGGTGAGATCTTAATTGGGTTAGTTTTCTTATTAAAACCTAGCTTGCTTCCTCATCTAAAAAAAGGATCTGCCGCAGCACTCACAGCTGCACGAATGTATGGCGCAGCTGCTATTTCCATTGGAACATATGCAGCAATTGTTGGGCTACATTTCGACATGCCCGAATTGCGACATCCGTTCCTAATTGTCTTTTTAGTTTTTCATTCATTGGTTGCGCTAGCAATTATTATTTCAAATTTTGCAGGAGAAAAAGCGGATACTAAAATTGCCATTTTACATTCAGTCCTAGCTTTGATTACAACCTATTTTTTATTCTAAAAAAAATCAAATGAGTCTTAAAAAGAAAATCATAACAATAGCAGCAATCATTTTCGGTATCCTAATAATTTTCGCAATAGCATTGCCTTCCATTTTAAAGGCTGTAGGATTGCATCCCAGCTATGCTAGCAAACAATTTAATCTAGAAAATAAAAAAGCATTAATCATAACTACGAGTCATGGGATTCTAAATGCTCCTGGAAAAACAACGGGAAAAGCGACAGGAGTTTTTGCCTCCGAAATGACCGTTCCATATTATGAATTTTTAGATGCAAATATGGATGTCGATGTCGCTAGTATTAAAGGTGGAAAAATACCCATCGACCCAATGTCTTTTTTATATATGATAAAAACAAAAGCAGATACTCGATACCTAAAGGATAAAACGTTTCAACAAAAGGTAAATAATTCTTTAATAATTGATGACATAGATTTTACGAAATATGACGCGATTTTTTTAGCAGGAGGATGGGGAGCCGCTTATGACTTAGGTTACTCCAAACAACTAGGTGAAAAAATTAGTGAAGCTTATTATGCGAAAACACCAATTATCGGAAGTGTATGTCACGGTGCATTAGGATTGATTCAAGCTCAAGACACAACAGGTAACTTACTCATCAAAGGAAGAGAAATAACTGGTGTAACTAATAAGCAATTAGAAGAATTAGGCATCACCATTACTCCTCAACATCCAGAAGCAGAATTAAAACAAGCAGGTGCTATCTATAAAAGTAATTCTGGTTTTAGAGATATGTTTCAAAACTTAACGGTCATTGATAAAGAGAAAAGATTTGTCACAGGACAAAATCAAAATGCAGGACATGAGACTGCTCAAAAAATCATGAAAATTATTTTAGATAATTCTTAAACCAGAATAAACAAAACGATGTCACCACAATTATCAACTTGGAAAAATTCAGGCGAATATATCTTTTACAGTTCTTTCCAACATCAGCTTTTTGTCAAACAATTGGGCAACTCAAATGCCTCTACTGAAAAAACCTTGTTGCTAATTCATGGCTTTCCTGAATCCTCCTATTCATACCATGCAGTTGTAGATGGATTGTTAGAAAAATTTGATCGCATCATTTTGTTTGATATGTTGGGGTATGGGTTGAGCGATAAACCAACTAAAAATTATACCTATTCACTTTTCGAACAAGCAGATACTGTCTTTGAGGTTTGGAAACATTTCAATATCAAAGGAGGACATCTTCTTTCTCATGATATGGGGGATAGTGTATCAACGGAAATTGTTGCTCGCCATGAGAATGGATTGATGCCCGCATGGTTTTCAGAGGGATTACAAAGTTTGACATTTACGAATGGGAGCATGGTTTTGAAATTAGCGAGTTTAAGAATTACGCAAAAAATCTTGTTGTCTAATTATGGTTACCTAATGAAAAATTTATCCACGTTTACAATATTTAATCAACAAATTCGAAGTGCACATGGCAATGAAAATCTATCTGCTGACGAAATCAATATTCTTTGGGAAGCTAACACTTTACAAGATGGACATAAAAAATCTTACCTCACGATTAAATATTTAAATGATCGAAAACGATTTGAAAAAACGCGTTGGTTACCAGCTCTTGCGCAAACCAAGTTACCTATTCATATCTGTTGGGGAAATGAAGATGCAGTCGCAAAAGTTGAAATGGCACATTATCTAAAAGAAAAAATTTGTAAAAATGCCACGCTGACGATCATGGAAGGCTTAGGTCATTTTTGTCAATTAGGCAGTCCTGAAAAATGGGTAAAATATGTAAGTAATTTTTATAAAAATTAAAAACTCTAAATTCATAAACAATCCATTTCTTATCTTTTATAAAGAAAAATGATTTCACTATTTTTTAATTTGGTGATCAGAAGGTTAAAAAACAAAACGATGAAAAAATCAATGTTTATCATTCTAAGTTGCATCCTGCCTTTAACTCTAGTTGCACAAAGAACAATCAAAAAAGATTCAATTAACCAACAACCCAACATCGTTCTCATTCTCGCAGATGATGTTGCCTTGATGGATTTTGGGGCCTACGGAGGAGAAGCTTCCACTCCAAATATTAATCGATTGGCGAACCAAGGAATGATGTTTACTAATTATCATGCTTCCCCTATGTGCGCTCCTTCTCGAGCTATGTTGATTACAGGAAGTGACAGTCATTTGACTGGTGTTCCAAACCTACCCATTTTTTTACCACCTGAATATATTTCCAAACCAGGATATGAAGGCATACTAAATAACAAAGTTCAAACTATCGCCACTCGATTAAAAAATAATGGCTATCGAACTTATATAACTGGAAAGTGGCATTTAGGACATACTGAAACAACTTTACCAAGCAAGCGAGGATTTGATCGTACATTTATCCTAGATGCCTCAGGCGCTGACAATTGGGAGCATAAACCCTACCTTGCCACACAAGAGGCAAAACCACCTTGGTATCAAGATGGAAAACTCGTTGACTTACCCGATGATTTTTACTCCTCCAAAACTTACGTGGATAAAATGATCTCTTTTATGAATGAAGAGCCTAAAAAAGAAGAGCCATTTTTTGCCTTCCTCTCATTTCAAGCAATTCATATTCCGGTGCAAGCACCAAAGGAATTTGTAGCAAAATATAAAGGAGTTTATGATGCTGGCTGGGAAGAAATGAAGCAGCGACGTTTTAAAAAAGCAATAGAGCTAGGAATCATTCCTGCCGATGCAAAACAAACAGAAATTTTATCTCGATTTGAACAATGGGAAAATATTATGGAGGAAGAAAAACAGATTGCCTCTAATGATATGGCAGTAAATGCTGCTATGTTAGAAGCCATGGATTTTCACATCGGTCGGTATTTAAAATATTTAGAAGAAAATGGGATGATGGAAAATACTATATTTATCGTTACTTCCGATAATGGACCAGAGGGAAGCGATCCATCACTTTTGACTGGATCAAAACAATGGATGTGGTATAACGAGAATCATCGCGATCAAAATAGGCTAGGGGAGAAAGGATACTTTGGATTTATTGGCCCACAGTTTGCAAGTGCTGCAGCTGGTCCAAGTTCATTTTTCAAATTCTATGCAGGAGAGGGTGGGTTGCGTGTACCATTAATTTTTTCTGGAAAAAATATTCCTCAAGGAAAATCAAATGCCTTTTCCTTTATCACAGATATCGCTCCGACTATGTTGGATCTTGCCGGGATTAATTCACAAAACAATACATCTACAAACTTGATTACAGGTCATAGTTTGTTCCCCATCATCCAAAAAGATACGAATCAAATTTATGCACCTGACGAAACAATTGGTATGGAAGCAGCAGGACAAGCTGCTCTTTTTAAAGGAGATTATAAATTAGTGAAAAATGGGAAACCCTATGGAGATGCCATTTGGAGAATGTATAATTTAAAAAAAGATCCTGGAGAAACAAAAAACTTGTCCAAATCTAACCCTAAGTTATTTAATGAGTTAAAAGTCGATTATAAAAATTATGTTACTAAATATAATGTTTTAGAAATGCCCGATGATTACGAAACCCTTGAGGAGATAACCAACAAAGTGCGGCGATCACTCATTCCTTGGTTGATTGGTTTTATAATTTTCATAATTGGATTTTTTATATTGTTAAGGAAAATGTATCGAAAAAATAATACTTAATATGAAAAAAATCCTTCGTCATATTTTAACCTTGGTTGTAATCGTCTTTACATTTGGTTGGATAGTAATAACTTTTTTTCCAGAAAAATTAGTCCCATTTCTGCTCGATCAACAACTAAAACGAACCACTCCGTCTAGTGAATTATTGGACGACAAAAAGGCTATAACTGTTTTTACTGTCGGGACTTCTTCTCCCTTGCCTGGTGAAAGAGCGCAAACAGGAACCGCTGTTTTTGTTAATGGACATTTTTTTATGTTTGATGTTGGAGCAGGTATTGTTCAAAAATCAGAAAATATTCAACTGCCTTTAGACAAAATTGATGCTATTTTTATTACGCACTATCATTCTGATCATTTTATGGATTTACCTAATTTGATTAATCGTTCTTGGGTGCTTGGCCGGACAAATGATTTGCATGTATACGGACCAGATGGGTTGGATACTTTGATGAAAGCGGTGGATCAATTTTTATATATTGAAAATCAACATCGTGTCGATCATCATGGTGCTGAGTTAATGGATATTTCTAAAGCAAGAGGTATTTCCCATGAATTTGAAAATGTACAAAATGGGAAAGAAATCGTTTTCCAAAAAGATGGAATTACCATTACCGCCTTTGATGTCAATCACGAACCTATTGAACCAGCTGTAGGTTATGCAATTGAATATAATGGAAAAAAAGTAGTCATCAGTGGTGATACTAAAAAAAATGATATGGTTTTGGAAATGGCTAAAGATGCCGATCTGTTGCTGCACGAAGTATTACTAGTTTCTTTGTTAAAACAACTAGAAACAAAATTAGTAGAAACAGGCAATAGTAGAAATGCAAAAATTATCCACGACATTCAAGACTATCACACTACTCCAAAAGAAGTAGCGGAATTGGCTAATGCAGCCAATGTGAAAAAATTGATTTTACATCACTTTGCGCCACCACCTGATTTCCGAGTAATTAAAAATTTATACAAAAAAGAATTGTCGGAATTCAATGGATCTATTCATTTTGCCAATGATGGCGATATGTTTATCGTAAAATAAATACCTAGCTATTCACGAGACGACTGCTAATTAACTTGTAAATAATTGATAGATACAACAAAAAAGGACATGAAAAAAAATATCCTCACTCACTTCTTCACCCAGATAATCACCTTCGGAATCGTTACTCTTTTTGTAGGATATATTCTCCTACTGACAGCACCACTAAAACATATTCTCCCTTTGTACTTTTTGTTTTTAGGGGTGCTCGGAGGCATTATTCAATTTTCAGATAAAATTTCATCATCAAGAAACTGGCAACCAATCATTTCTATTTTACTCGTAGCAACTCTTGGAGCGATAGCAGCTTGGTTTTTTCAATTAATCGAGTTACGAATTCATACTTGGCGTACAGGAAGTATATTTAATGCAGGGTTATTTGCAGATGAATTTACCAAGGCATATACTTATCTTTTCCCAACTCTTATTATTGGTGAATTGATGAGACGATTGCCCAATAAAATAATTGTAGCGAGTGGAGTAGGTTCTTTTACGAGTTTGTTGTTTTGGTTTTACACCGGGATTGATCAATCAGAGATAACTTCTGCCCAAGTCCTAAAATCAGATAAAGATCATCCAAATGTAATTGTCATTTTAGCTGACGATTTAGGATTCCATGATTTGTCCATGAATGGAAATCAATTAATCCAAACCCCTCACATTGATCGTATTGCAGCCATGGGAGTTAATTTTACAAGAGCTTATGTAACTGCTCCAGTTTGCGCAACAAGTCGTGCGGGGATGTTGACAGGACGCTATCAAAACCGTTACGGCTTCGAAGCATTGCCCGATCCATTCCCTTGGGTTTACAGGATGCGGCTTGAGGATTTTGAAAATGGTGGAAATCAACGCGAAGAATACCCTTGGTATAATACCACAAGAATTAGCAGACGAGGGCTTCCTTCGAATGAAATTACACTCGGAGAAATTTTAAAAAACCAAGGTTATGCAACTGCGCTAATTGGAAAATGGCATTTAGGAATGCACCCCAATTATCGACCCGCCCGACATGGCTTTGACTATCATTATGGCTTCTATAATGGAGCATCATTGTATGCAGATATTGGGGATACAACAATGGAAGAGGCTCATCTAAATCAATATTTGGATGATATGCAATGGCAGCAATTAAATTATGATATTAGAGAAAATGGAATAAAACAAGATGTAAAAGGTCATCCGTATCAAACCTCGTTGTTTGGAAATAAAGCAGCAGAATTTATTGAAACAAATAAAGAGAATCGGTTTTTTTTGTATGCTGCATTCAATGCACCTCATGCGCCTATTCAAGCGCCAAAAAAATATTACGATGAGTTATCTCATATTGAAAACCATAGTCAACGAGTTTATTATGCTATGATAAAATCATTAGATGATGCTGTTGGAACAATCACTAAAAAATTACAAGAGCTAGGTTTAGAGGAAAATACGATCATTTATTTTACTAGTGATAACGGTGGTGCATCATACACTAAGTTGATGGATAATACACCATTCAAAGGTGGAAAGATTACCCATTTCGAAGGTGGTCAAGTGGTTCCATTTTGTATGCAATGGAAAGGTCAGATTCCACCGCAGCAAGTTTTTGAAAAGCCGATTAGTTTAATGGACATTTTTACCACTTCTGCAGTTGCAGCGCAAGCTGAGTTGCCAAAGAAAAAAATCGATGGCGTCGATTTACTTCCTTTTGTAAAAGACACTTTACAAAATAATTCCCCTCATGAAATCTTATTTTCAAGAAGTATTTATGCGAAGTTTATCCGAAAAGGAGATTATAAATTAGTCCTCAATCCTAAATCAAATCATCAACATTTATATGACATAAGAAATGATTTTCGAGAACAAAATGATCTTTGGAATCAACTGCCTGAAAAAGTCCAAGAGTTGCAAAATGACTTAGCCAAATGGGAAGAAGAATTAGCACCACCACTTTGGGAAACATTTAGCCATATTGCAGTGGATGTGGATGGAGAGGTATATTATTTTCCCAACTAAATATTTTCATTTAAGAAAAGTTAAACCCTCTTTTAAGAAAAGACATGCTATTAATTTTTCATTCTTCCGAAATTGTATCTAATTCACTTTGAATTATTTTCAATATGGCGTCACTCACTTTTTGGTGTCCTGATACATTAATATGGTCATCAATGATAAAATAATCATCTTCATTCAATATTTTTGAGAAATTAATTAGCTTTATTTTCTCCAAGTGATTATTTTTTAAGTAATTTTTAAAAGCTAAAAAATACTTGTCCGTTGTCTTATTCGATTCTAAATTAAAAATGATGATCTCTCCTGCGAAATCTTCTTGAAGTAATTTTACAATAGAAAAAAAATTATTGACTTGCTCACTAATTTCAAACTTCGGTTGATTCTTAAACTTATTCCGACCTTTTATTCTTCTAAATTGATGAGCAAATATTTCAAAACTAAATTTAAAAGGATAGTAACTCGCTTGAATAAAATTTCTTTTGCAAACAAATTCATATCCTTCCTCTGATGATACTTTAAGTTGATTTCCATTTTCTAGGAACGATTGATTCTCTAGCATATCGTTCGCACAGTATTGCCATATAACCGTTTTACAAGAATCATTTTTTACTTTACTAAACATTAAATACTCTCGAGCACTACCATAAGATGCAATACCAGTATTTAATACTTTCTTTTTTATCTGTTGCTCAAGTAAACTAGAAAATGTCCTATTCTGATTCACTCCCCAACCCATCGAATGAGAATCTCCTAAAACAATTATCTCTGGAAAATTAAGAGAGAATTCATCATCTCGAACACCAAGAGAATTAATTTTATATGTATTTGAAAATTCAATATTCGCGTTAATCACATAATCCAAATTATTATCTGAAATATTCGGTTTAAGTGTATAAAACAAGTCAGTATCGTACTTTCCAAGGCCTGACTGGTAAGCAGGAATACTACGTAAATAACTCGTATAAAAACTCCGACATTTTTTTATTAAAGAAGGAGAAGTAATTTGATCATTTTTAATTGCTTGAATTGAAAGGAAAATACCAATCTCGCAAAGTCCTGCTAATAGAAATACGTAGATAGGATCTATACTACACATTTTAGCAAGAAAACAAATACTAATACTTACACCAATTAGTATTAAAAGCATATAAAATAAAACAGAAAACCACCCTCCGTTAAAATTTTTGTCAAAAAATATAGGTAAAATGAGTAAAACTAATCCTCCAAGAAATCCGAAGAGATTATATCGAGAAAAATTAAATTTCATTTAAACTTGTTTTCCAAGGTAATTTAAAAATTGTCTCATTTGATCATCCCAACGATATTTTCGCAATTCTTCAGACTTTATTGAATGAGTTATGGTTCCTTTCTCTAACCACTCTAGGTAATATTTTAAAATAAAGTCTTCCACTTCTTTTTGAAAATCAGCATTATCATAAGCAACAAGACCTGCTTGCAAGTCATCAAATATTTTCTCAAATTCAAAATCCTTTGACCCTTTAATAATTAGTAAAATTGGATTTTGCGCAGCGAGGTACTCATAAAATTTTGCAGTCAGAATACCTTGTTGCCCTTCACTGGCCCAGCTTAGTAATAAATTGAGATGGCTTTTTTGCTGAATCATTTTTGCCTCTTGCATAGAGACATTTCCATGTATTACATTTATTTCTTGTAAATTAAAATTATTCACCCATTGCATCCAAATGGCTTCTTCCTTTCCAGCATAGTTGAGTTGGATTTTTTCTTTATCTATTTTTTCCTTGGAAATTAAATTCGCCAAAGCCTTAAAAAGTAATTCCGCAGAACGTAAATTCGCGTAAATGGAACCGGTATATGAAATTGAAAATTTCTTAAAATGATCTGTCGATTCAACTTGCCCATTAGTAGATACAATAGCATTTCTTAGAACAAAAATTTTGGAGTGATATGCTTGTAAGTTTTTTGTCAAACCTTGTGAAACAGTAGTCACTGCGTTTGCCTTTTTCAAGACCGTTCGATTAAACCAATGTTGTAATTTTGGAAAATAAACATTTCCTCTAATTTCATCTACATGTAAATCACGAAAATCTGCTATCCAGATTAATTTCGGATTCCATCTTTTTAATAGATAGCAAATCAAATGATTGGAGTATGGTTTAAATGATGAAAAAATGACCTCAATTTCATTATCCTGAATCATTTTTTTTCCCTTAAAAAATCCTCCAAGGATAAAAGTAATCCCACCGTCAGCAAGAACAAGATTAAAAGGAAAAGAGTAGGCCAACTTG
Organism: Saprospiraceae bacterium; assembly: GCA_029251525.1. Lineage (GTDB taxonomy): Bacteria > Bacteroidota > Bacteroidia > Chitinophagales > Saprospiraceae > CAJQQY01. Next base: position 53,899 of record JAQXDE010000029.1, read on the forward strand.
GAGATAAATTGTACTAATCGATTTTTCTTGATTCCTTCATTAATACTTGCAGATCCACTATCTTTTTCACTTAAAAAAGTACGTAAATCATAGGTCCAAACTTCTGTGGTATTAGCGATAGCGCTATCATCCAAAGGAAAATCATCTTTTGGGAATAGTTGACGATTAGAGGTCGTCAATCCAAAAACTGAAGCAAAATATTTTTGTGCTTCAAGATGAAAATTATAAATACGAACCGTCGCCACCGTTTTGGTAGGAGGGAAGTAGTAGGAACAGATCAATATTTTTTTATTGGAAAAATTTTTCATAATCAGTTTCAGCAACCAAAAGTAAGAACTTATTATAAAAAAAATCAAGATTCAATTTTTTCATTTGCTAAAAGTATATTTGTAAAAACAAACAATATGAAATTTCATTTCAATTTACTCCTTTGTCTTCTATTTCTTTTTTCCTGTCAAACGAAAAAAGAAAATATTACTTTTGAAAAACCAATTTCCTCTGTTGATGATTTAAAAAAGCATTCTGAAGAATTTATTACTCCAGAGATTATTGAAGTAGTCAAAGGAGTCCATGTTGCCATTGGATTCGGATTGGCTAACTCTATTTTGATTGAAGGTAAAAATGGAAATATCATTGTCGACTGCATGGAAAGTAATGAGTCGGCGGCAAAGGTGAAAGCAGAATTTGATAAAATTAGTAATAAGCCAATCAAGGCATTAATCTATACTCATAATCATGCAGATCATATTTTTGGTGCAGGAACAATGGCAGGGGAGGACAACCCTGAAATTTATTCTCATGAGTTAACCAACTATTATATCGATCGATTATTGAATGTGGTAAGACCAATAATTAGCCAAAGAAGTACTAGAATGTTTGGGACAAGTTTAGATAATGACACTCATGTCAATTGCGGTATTGGTCCAAGGTTAGATGCCAATGAAAATACGACACGATCCTTGTTGCGACCAACCATTACATTTAAAGATGAGTTGGAAGTTGAAATTGAAGGCATTAAAGTAAAAATGGTTCATGCCCCTGGAGAAACGAATGATCAGTTGTTTGTATGGATAGCAGATCGAAAAATCTTGCTCCCTGGTGATAATATTTACAAAGCTTTTCCCAATCTCTACACCATTCGAGGAACCTCTTATCGAGATGTAAAAATGTGGTCAACAAGTTTAGATAAAATGCGTTTTTTGAAACCAGAAGTTTTAATTCCAAGCCATACTCGCCCGATTAAGGGAGTTAATAATATTCAAGGAGTTTTACAAGACTATCGAGATGCGATTCAGTTTGTGCATGATCAAACAATTCGAAATATGAATAAAGGTTTGACACCTGATGAATTGGCGGAGAAAGTTATTTTGCCAGAGCATTTAAGTTCATCACCATATCTACAAGAATTTTATGGACGAGTAGATTGGTCCGTAAAAAGTATCTTCAATGGTTACCTCGGTTGGTTTGATGGCAACTCCGCTCAATTACTTCCGCTACCTGTAAAAGAAAAAGCCGAAAAAATGGCAGCCCTAGCAGGTGGAAAAAAACAACTATTGGAAAACACCATTATGGCTGTCGAAAAAAAAGAATACCAATGGGCTTTGGAACTAGCTGACTACCTCAAACGATTGTCGCCCGATAATATAAAAATTGATGAATTGCGTAGTGCCTGTTTAATAGGTTTAGGAGAAAAACAATCCAACCCAAATGCTAGAAATTATTACTTGAGTCAAGCATTAGAAACAAAAGGAGAATTAACTAGAATAGATGGAGAGAGATCTTTAAACATGATTCATCAAATTCCCTTAGAAGCGATGTTCAATTCTATGTCAGTAAGATTGATACCTGAAAAGAGTATGGATTTTGATAAAAAAGCAGTTTTTAATTTTACCGATATAGGTGAAAAATGGTCGATACATATTCGAAGAGGCATTGCTGAGATTCAACCATTTGCTTTGGATAATCCAGATTTAACTGTTTCGACTACGGCTATTATTTGGAGAGAAATTGTGGCGAAGATTAGAAATGCTAAATTGGCGATGGTAAAAGGAGATTTGAGTATTGAGGGAGGGATAAGTGACTTTGGAGAATTTATGGGAATGTTTTCAGAGGAATAAACTAGTAGCTTAAATAGGATATTTATTGGTATAACCCAACTACTTAAAAAATGGAAGGAGCTTTTTTTGGTAACTTATTTTACCTATATTACCATATAATTATTGAAAATAATGAAATAACCTTTTATAAATCTGTAGACTAAGATTCTTATACTTTTCTCTTTCTTATCTCCCCATAAACTATTGCACAAAAAATAAATAACAATAACAATGTAAAATCATTGTTATAAGTAGTAAAACTATATAGTTCTAAAAATCCAACATAACCTACTTTCTAAACAACAATATTAAAAAAAATCATTATGAATTATTTTAAAATACTTGCATTGCTGCTATTTAGTTCCGTCATATCTTTCTATGCGTGTAATGACAATTCTACCATTAAAAAAGAAGCTAGAGAATCACTAAAAGTTTCCGATTCACCTACAAACTCAAATTCGGCTACCCCTGAACCTGCTCAAAATACACAAGGTGTTTGGCATTATACGTGTAACGCAGGATGTGCTGGAGGAGCAGGTGCTGCTGGTACTTGTAATACTTGTGGTGGTGTTTTAGCCCATAATTCAGCCTACCATTCCAATACTAATAATACGCCGACAAACACTAATATGATGACTCCGCCTGCCACACCTCCTACTACGGAACCTGCTCAAAATGTAGATGGTATCTGGCATTATACCTGTAACACAGGGTGTGCTGGAGGAGCAGGTGCTGCTGGTACCTGTAATACTTGTGGTGGTGCCTTAGCTCATAATTCCGCTTATCATTAGCGTAATGGAAGATCTTATAATTTAATCTAGTAATTAAATAAATCGAAAGAACTTTTCTGTTGGTGAGTCTTGATGGTAATCAAAGTACTAGAATTAATACTTCCTTTGATTAAAATATAAAACTACAATTTTGGAGAGAAATTGTGGCGAAGATTAGAAATGCTAAATTGGCGATGGTAAAAGGAGATTTGAGTATTGAGGGAGGGATAAGTGACTTTGGAGAATTTATAGGGATGTTTTCAGAGGAATAGATAGAAATTTCGGTAAATTATAATTTACTCACTTTCTATATAGTTTAGATTCATGGATAAATTTTTCTTTAAAATATCAAAAGGTGTACTATTCAAAATACTATTGACAATATTTATATAATCTTTTACTATATATTTTTCATCAAACTCATTAACTGCTCTTTTATAACTTTTTTCTCCCATAGCTAATTTGCGATACTCGTTCAGATGGTAAAACTCTTCCATCCGAGCAGCTAAATCTTTAACATTTTTTATTGGAGTCAAATAGCCATTCACACCTACCTCAACTGTCTCTCTGCACCCAGGAGTATCTGTAGTTATTATCGGCCTTCCCATAGCCATTCCCTCAAGAACGACTCGAGGCATGCCTTCTCGATAGGAAGGAAGAACAATGCAATCAGAATTTTTTATAAATCTTCTGATATCCTCAGTTACTCCAAAGTATCGGATAATTTTATCGTCAATCCAATTCAGTAAATGAGTTTTTGGAATAAAAGATGGGTTCTCAACATCTATATCTCCAACCACATGAAATGCTACATTAGAAAATTTTTCTTTTAATATTTTAGCCGCTTCAACAAACTCCACTATTCCTTTATCATAAAGCAACCTTCCTATAAATGTAAAAACAATACTATCTTTATATTTTTGTTTTGGAAGAGGTCGGAATCTATTTAGGTTAACGCCACATCCCTTTACCGCAATACATTTTTCAGCCGCAGCAATTTTCGAATCAATAAAAAGTTGTGTATCATCTTTATTCTCAAAAACAACTTTGTTGCTATACTTAAATGAAAAACGATAAAGAGCAATTGTAATTTTTTTAATCCAACCATCCTTTAAAAAAGAATATCCCAAGCCAGTTACCACACAAACAGATGGAATCATACAAACTTTTGCAGCAAGGTTCCCAAAAATATTTGGCTTGATCGTATAATGTATTATTAAATCCGGATTTTCCTTTTTATAGATTCTCCTTAGTTCTCTAAAAAGAAAAATATCCTTAATCGGATTAGTACTTTTTCTCGATAATCTTTGAATCGGAATATGTCGAATACCTGAAGTATAATTAAGGTAAGTGATGTACTCATCGATTGGAGCAATCACAACCACTTCAAAACCCTGCTTTATAAAGGCTTTAAGAAGTACTAACCTAAAATTGTAGATATTCCAAGTTGAGTTGGCAACAAATGCTATTTTTTTCCTTTTCCTCATTTGATTATTAGAGAACAGAGTCATCATTCAAACCATTTCTCACAGATTTGATTTCTTGTTCTTGGTCTTTTGGATAAATCAAAAGGACATCTCCTTCGTCAATAACAATCATATTTTTTAATCCTTTAATCACTGCTTTTTTAGTTCGTGGTAATCGAACAAAATTATCTTCACAATCTTCCGCACTTAAAATAATCCCTTGCATCACATTGTCCTTCTTATCTTTTTCCAAATAAGCATGCAACGAATTCCAAGTGCCTAAATCACTCCAACCAATATCGGCAGGAATCGTATACACATTATTGGAACGTTCCAATAGGGCATAATCAACAGATATTTTCTCCGTATTGGGATAAACTCGATCAATATATTCTTGCTCTTCAGTAGTATTATATTTTGAAACATCTTCACCCAATACTTCAAGAATGGAAGGTGCATTATTTTGAAATGCTGCAGTTACTGCTTTTACACTCCAAATAAAAATACCGGCATTCCAAAAATAATTTCCTGCATCCAAATAACTCTGAGCCGTTGTTAAATCTGGCTTTTCTTTAAATTGTACCACCTTTTCTATCGCTTGAGCACCATCTTTATGATTAACTTCAATATATCCGTATCCTGTATCAGGCCGTGTTGGCTGAATACCTAATGTCACTAGTGACTCTCCTTTTTCAGCATAGGAAAAAGCTAAATTCATCTTAGTTTTGAATTCTGCCTCTTTTAAGATTACATGATCAGAAGGCCAAACAGCAAAAGTGGAATCAGGATTTTGATTGGCTATTTTTAAAGCCAAATAGGCGATGCAAGGCGCCGTATTATTTCGAGAAGGTTCTAATAATATTTGATTATCAGAGATATCAGGAAGGTGTTCGTTAACTAATTCTTTATATCTTTTATTGGTAGCGATTAGAATATTTTCTTTTGGAACCAATTGTAACGCTCGATCATAAGTCAGTTGAATCAAAGATTTCCCAACTCCTAAAATATCAAGGAATTGTTTAGGTAAAGATTCTCGGCTTGCTGGCCAAAAACGAGAACCTACTCCTCCTGCCATGATCGCGATGTATTGATTTTTATTTTCCATAAAGACTTTTTTCAAAGAAGTTTTACCAAAAAAAAGACGCTTTTAACCAAAATTAATTTTCAAACAAGATCTAACTTTTACTAAAAAAGCTACAAACCAAGAACTAATCTCCCGCTTCCCTATTTTTTTGCTCTTAAATTGGAAAAGCGAAAGATACTATTTACTTTTCGGCCTTATTCTTTTTAAGAAAATTGGATTCATAAGGGCGTTAAAAATAGTTTACTGACTGAGACCGACTTAGAAAATCTATCCGACGAAGGAGGAGTTAAATTTTCTAAGTTGGGGGAGTTTAAACTGTTTAGCTTTTATGAATTCCATTTTCCGCTAAAAAAAGAATACAGCCTTGATTTTTTTATGCCGCCATATCCAGTCGGTATGTCTTGCCTATTTTTGATCAAGCAAAAAAAGTAGGGAATCGAGAATTGATAAGATATGCTTAGATGGTTTAGTACCAATCTTTAGTTTTTAACCCATCATATACCATTTCTATTCCTTCATTTAAAGAAATCGAAGCAGTCCATCCAGCATTAGACAATTTATCTACATTCATTAACTTTCGAGGTGTTCCGTCAGGTTTCTCTAAATCATGTTTGATCTCCCCTTCGTAACCAACAATATTTTTTATAGTTAAGGCAAGATCCTTAATGGCAATATCTTCCCCTGTTCCTATATTCACTAATCCAGGTTCATTGTAAGTTTGCATTAGATAAAAACAAGCCGCTGCCAAATCATCTACATGCAAAAATTCTCTTTTTGGCGTTCCTGTTCCCCACATCATCACGTGAGGTACTTTATTCTTTTTTGCTTCGTGAAATTTGCGAATTAAGGCAGGTAACACATGTGATTTTTCTAAATCATAATTATCATTTGGCCCATATAGATTTGTAGGCATGACTGATATGAAATTTGAACCATATTGAGCACGATAAGCGTCACACATTTTTATCCCTGCAATTTTTGCTATTGCATAAGGCTCATTAGTTTGTTCTAATTCACCAGTCAATAGATACTCTTCTTTCAACGGCTGTGGCGCTAATTTTGGATAAATACAGGAGGAACCCAGGAACATTAATTTCGTGACTCCAGCTTTATGCGCTGAATCGATGATGTTAGATTGGATCATCAAATTATCATATAAGAATTCTGCTCGATAAGTATTATTGGCTAAAATACCTCCAACCTTTGCTGCCGCTAGAAAAACATAATCTGGCTTTTCCTTTTGGAAAAAATCTGAAACAGCTTGCTGATTTCGTAAATCTAACTCGCTTGAAGTGCGAAAAATAATATTTTCAAACCCTTCCGCATTTAACTTTCGAATGATCGCAGAACCCACCATTCCACGATGACCAGCGATGTATATTTTTGCATTTTTTTCCATTACTCAAACTCATTTTTTACATCAAATCCAGCGGATCGAAGTACTTGATCTCTTTTAAATAATTCCAAATCACTTTGAACCATTTCACTACAAAGTGCTTGGAGATCATACTTTGGTTCCCAACCTAACTTTGCTTTAGCTTTGGCTGGATTTCCAATTAACAATTCTACCTCTGTTGGTCGATAATACTGTGGATCAACTGCTACTATTTGGGTACCAACTGCGATTGGATATTCCGCATTATTAGAGGAAACAACAGTCCCTACCTCTTGCTCTCCCTCACCTGTAAACTCTAATTCTACTCCAATTTCCCTAAATGACATTCTCACAAAATCTCTTACGCTTGTTGTTACTCCCGTTGCGATAACAAAATCCTCTGGTTCCTCTTGTTGTAAGATTTTCCACATACATTCGACATAATCTTTAGCATGTCCCCAATCTCGTTTGGCATCCATATTTCCTAAGTACAATTTGTCTTGCAACCCTAAACCGATTTTAGCAGCTGCTCGAGTAATTTTTCGAGTAACAAACGTTTCTCCTCTATGCGGACTTTCATGATTAAAAAGGATTCCGTTGCAGGCATACATACCATATGCTTCCCGATAATTAACCGTTATCCAATAAGCATACATTTTAGCCACCGCATAAGGGGAACGTGGATAAAAAGGCGTCGTTTCTGACTGAGGTACTTCCTGCACCAATCCATATAACTCAGAAGTAGAGGCTTGGTAAATCTTTGTTTTTTCTTTTAACCCTAAAATTCGCACCGCTTCCAAAATCCTCAATGTTCCTACACCATCTACATCTGCTACATATTCTGGCGTATCAAAACTTACCTTGACATGCGACATCGCACCAAGGTTATATATTTCATCTGGTTGAACTTCTTGAATGATTCGAATCATATTAGTGGAATCAGTTAAGTCTCCATAATGTAAGATAAAGTTCCGGTTATCAATATGTGGATCTTGGTATAAATGATCAATTCTGCTAGTATTAAATGAAGAGGATCTTCGCTTTACACCATGAACTTGATATCCTTTTTCTAAAAGAAATTCGGAGAGGTAGGCGCCGTCTTGACCGGTAATTCCTGTTATTAATGCTTTTTTCATTTAGATTTAATTTTTAATTTTATACTAGAAAAAGTATCATCTATTGAATCAGAATTTGATTTGACTTCTTCGTATTTAAGAATATGCAACATTTGCTCCGCTAAATTATCCCGATTAAAATCCATTGCTAAATTTTGACATCCTTTCATATACGAAGAATAAAGTAAGGTGTTTTCAAATAAGGTATCAATCGATTCTATAAATTCTAATTCATTCTCTGGTTCAAAACAAATTCCTGCATTATATTTTTCAATAATCCCCTTCGATTCGCCTTCCACCCCTAATAGAATTGGTTTTTTCATCGCTGCATTTTCAAAAATCTTTGATGGAATAACTGTCTTAAATGTATCCGATTTTTTAAGATTTACTAGGGCAACATCGAGAATGCTTATATAGCGGGTAATTTCACTTTTTGCAACAAAAGGAAGCATAGTAATATTCGTCAGCATAAGTTCATCCTTTAATAATAATAGTTTTTTCTTTTCAGCCCCGTCCCCTAAAAGGATAAAATGGATCGATTTATTCTTAATTTTTTGAGCACTCTGTAAAACAAAATCTAATGCATGAGCCATTCCATGAGTACCTATATAACCAATAATAAATTTTCCATGCAAATTTAGTTCCTTTAAAAGTGTCTTGTCTTTTTCTATCGGTTTAAATTTATCTAACCGAACTCCATTTTTTATGACAAAAATTTTCTTCGCATCAATTCCTTTCTCAACAATTATTTTTTTAAATGTATCCGTGACCACTACAATTTGTCGAGCACTTCGATACATTGACATTTCCATTTTCTCCAGCATTCGATACCCAAAAGAATCTCCACTCATCGCACCTACTGCTTTGATCGATTCTGGCCAAAGATCTCGGACTTCCATGACCCAAGGAGTATGTTTAAAAAAAGAAAGCCATCTTCCTGCAATTGCTGTAAAAAACTGAGGCGAAGTTGCCACGATTAAATCAGTCTTGATAAATAATCCAACACAAAATGCCATAAATGCGTAACTCACAAAATCAATTGATCTTTTCAGAAACCCTTTATTCGCAGAAATATAACTCCACACTCGAATGACTTTAATTCCCTCTACCTCTTCCCGTTGAATAAATTTATTTTTATATCCATCATAAATTCGGCCTTGTGGAAAATTAGGATTACAAGTAATCACCGTGACTTCCACTCCTTTTTTTACCCACTCCTTGCAATGTTCAAAAGTACGCGTTGCAGGTGCATTTACTTCAGGAGGAAAATTGTCAGTTAAGAAAAGGATTTTCATATCGTTATGTTCGTCAATAATTTATCAGAAAAAATAATGGTTGCTTTTTGTGCGGGTATACAAGTGTTGAACTCAGGAGCGAAATTATACTTTTCTAATTTTATTTCAAAAGTTCCTTCCAATTCTATATTGCCTAAATCTGTTTTAATCTTATTCTTATCCAACTCAATTTGACGATCTGGATGAAAGTGAATAAATGCTTTACTTCGTTTTTCAATATTTTCACTCCCAAGTATCTCGTCTTGAATTATGATATCTTTTTCATGAAATTCAAAATGCCGTCGATGAGAAATATTCATATTAGCATAGCCATCATGTTTTGCACTAACTGAATTATTAGTCTCTTTTTCAATAATTACCTTAGCTCTATCCGCCACCCTAAAACTTCCCCAAATTTCGGATTGCTCTTTTCCATTTATTTCGACTGTATTATGAGCCGAAGTCGAACGCTCTTGATGACGCATTGAGGTTGCATTATAAGTTGAAGTTCCAGAATCAATTATCCAAGGTTTCCCTTGAGCATAGATCACGAAATTAAATGTATCACAATGTGCATGTCCTGGAATATAATCAGGTCCAATTTGGCCAATATCGATAATCGCTTCATAAGCTTTATTGGAAAAAAAGCGATACCCAGAAGATTTCAAAGGAACATTTTTTTTCAAAACACCTAAGCGATTGGCGTAATCAAAAATTTCTAAAGTCGTTGGATTAATTCCAAAAGCACAATCATTTAAAAGGGGAATATCTCCTTGGGAAAAGGTAATTTGTTCAAGCCACCCCAACATGATAGCTGCTTTCTTTTTCAAAAAAGGTAATTTGTCTTTTGGGAAAAATGAATTATTATCAACCACATTAATACAATCCAAAACTCGATACAACATCAATTGATGATACATTGGACTTAACTCAAAATGTGCCCCATCTTCCAAAATTTGTTCTTCCAATTGAGTTTTCAAAATTTCAGAAGCCTTTTGATATATTTTTTCATCTTGAAAATAATAGGCTCCGAAGAACAACCCGAATCCATTTTCTAATAAATGATTTCCAAGAATATGGTATTCTAATTGATCGAGAAGAATAGAAATTTGAGCATTCAAAGATTCATCAATATCTTGAATTTGAATCTTGTGATAACTCAAAAATTTCACCCAATGAATTATTCGAAGAGAAATCGGATAAGGTTCTAATCCATCTTTTGAAGACTTCATTTGTTGAACAAAATCCAACATTAAACTTATCCCTTCTTCTTTTGAAATATTTTTTTGATGTAAAAATTCAAAATAATTGAGATTATAAGTCCACAGTTTTCCATGGTCAGCATAATTCCAATCAATATTCTCTTCGAATGATTTGGATAAATTTAGAAATGTAACTGTAGTGTTATTGAATTTCGTAGAAGTGCTTATCGAAGGTTCGATAAGTAATGGCAAACGATTTTTGGAAAGAGGTTTAAGAAGTGAGTATTTAAAATTAGTTACTTTTCTCAATCGACTTCTCAAACCGTATATTATACGATATTGAATTTGAATGGGACGTAAATGTTTGATGGTTCGATAGTATAAACCTACAGTTAC
>JAQXDE010000033.1 GCA_029251525.1 Saprospiraceae bacterium
TCTTCATCTTTTGAATTATAAAGTTCCTCTGCTAACTTCATTATCCAAGACCATCCATACATACGCTCCCAACTTTTACTCGCATTACTAAAATATAATATTTCAGCTTTAATATTTTCGGCAGTCAAATTCTCTCTCAATTTTTTTCGAATCATTTTTGCCTCTGGCAAATTGGGAAAGTCTTTCAACAATTTTACCAACATCCAATGACCATGAACTGAAGAGTGCCAATCGAAACATCCATAAAATGCAGGATGTAATTCCGTTGGTCGTTTCAAATCATTTCCATCTTTCAACACTTGATTCAACTTGTTCGGATATTCTTTTTGCAAACAAGACAAAGCTAAACCTGCAAAATGTGATGCACCTTTTTGAGTCATTTTTAATTGCCCTGATTCTGTTGTTTGCAAAAATGGATTATTCATTTTTTGAGAAAAAATATTTGATGAGCTCCAACAGATTAAAAGTCCGATGAGGAGGAATTGAAATTGTTTGTTCATTTTTTTCTTTTGAACAAATATAAAATACGTGGGAGACTTTTTAGGTGGATTGGGCTATTAGAATTTTTTTTTTTTAGAAAAAGAAGCAAGTTTTTTCCTTCTTCAAAATCCATAATTAATTATATCTTTGAAAAAAAAATACTACCTTAATTCGTTCCATTAATTACGTTAAGTCCTATAAGTTATTTAGCAACAAACATAAATTTATGAAAATCCGCTTTTTCGTTCTTTTTATATTTTTCCTTACCACAGAATTTTCACAAGCACAAAGTATAAGAGATAATTTATTTTTCCAATGGGGAGGTCAACTTGGAGTCTTTACCCTACCTTCCTATGATCGTCTGACCGTAGGAGGAGATAAGGTTGCCGACCAAGATCAATTCTATGATGTAGGTTTGAATTTTGGAGTTCGATATAATATTAAAAAGATTAGTGACGAACAAACCATTGGGCTAATTACCAATGTTGGATTTGGAACTATTGCAGGAAAGTCAATTTTGTCTTTATCAGATAAAAATGGAATATTCAATATTCCTATAGACCTTTCTTATCATTATGGTGCAGGGTCAAGTTATTTTTCATCAAAAGATTATGGATTAACCGTTCGAGGAGGAGTTGATTTCAATTTTTTATTTTCTACTGATGAATCATACAATAACGAATATCAAAAATTCAAAAGCAGATATATACTTCCTCATCTAGGGTTAGGAATTTCCTTTTGGGACAAAACAGACAATTGGTTACAAGAAGTTTTTGTTCGAGTTGAATTTGGAAAAAATCAACATACTGGACCGATATTAAATGATGAAGTTGTAAAGTCTCCTATTGGAATAAGATTGGCCTATACTGCTTTTATTGGATTTTAAAAAACTGCAACAATGAGAATACATCTTTTTACATTTTTATTTCTAATAGTAAGCTTAGGGCAAATACAAGCACAATCGTTTAAAGATAAATTTTTTAGAACTCATGGTGTTCAATTTGATGCAACGCTAATGCCTAGTTACTTGACCGAATCAACTCCTCAAAGAGTAGCACAATATATTGGAGGAAGTCTCATAGGATATCATTATGGCTTAAGATATAATATTGTAGAACTTAGTGATAATCAATCTATTGGTATTGGAATTGACCCTAATGTAGGAATATTAAGTGCTGGAGTTTTTTCAATATCAGAAACAAGTGGGTTACTTTCAGCTTCCATTCCGATTGAATTTTCTTTTACAACAGGAGCAGGTTCTACTTATAATTCCTCTGCTAATAATGGATTTTCTATAAGAGGAGGAATTGATTTAAATTTTGTTCCATTATTTTTTTTTGATTCAGAACTTAATCTCAAAAATTTTATCCTCTTCCTCATTTGACTCTAGGATATTATGGATTTGGAGAAACAGCTTCTTTGTTTGAAATGTTTCTCCGATATAATTTTGCAAAAAATGTAAACTCTGATTTAAGTAAGAATGAAGGCCTACTTCCTGCTATTGTTTTGACAATAGGGTTCTCAACAGTAATTGGGTATTAACTTAAAAAATAGCCAGATACTTTCTCTCCAAATTAATTTTATTACCAAAAAAAATATAACAATGTATTTACGATTTATTTTAGCGACTATTTTTCTATTGTCGTTTGGATCTGCTGAAGCTCAATCCATCAAAGACAAATTAATTTCTCAATGGGGATATCAAGCTGGATATTTGATCTTACCTTCTTATGATAGGCTTCGATACATTGATCCATTCTCTGGGTCAACCGAAACGGAAGCTCAAACAACTCAAGGATTACTATACGAAATTTCGGTAGTTGCTAGGTTACGTTATAACATACTCGAAATTAATGATGACCAATCAGTTGGAATTGGTATTGTTCCAGCATTGTCATATATAGGTCAAGGATCTAAAGCTGGAAGTACAAGTGGATCATCCTTAGGAGTCAATATTCCGATTGAGGTTTCCTATAATTTAGGAGCTGGAAGCACATACAACTCAGCAAAAGACTATGGTTTTTCTGTACATACGGGAGTTGACTTTAGTATTCCTGATCTGTTCATAAGTAGAAAAAATGTAAATGAGGATTATTATTCTGAGTCACTTAAAAACTTTTACACATTACCATATATTGGTTTGGGGGTTTCTTATTGGGGAAACAAAGGAACAAAATTGCATGAAATATTTATACGAGCAGAATTTGGAAATAATCAACATTCAGATGACTCGAAAAATGCGGAGAAAGCAGTAAAATCATTTGGTGTTAGAGCTGCATTTGTTAAATATATTGGATACTAAAAAATAGAAAATCATGAAATTAAAATTTTCCATTCTTCTCATTTTACTGATGACAGTTGGTAAAATGGATGCACAATCATTTAAAGATAAATTTTTTTATGGCCCAGGAATAACGGGAGCATTGACAAGCATGCCCGGTCAAGAGGTCAATTCTCTTTTTGATCGTTATGACCAAGTTTTTGGTTATGCCGCAGGCCTGAATTATAGCCTCAGATATTCCATATTTGAATTAAATGACAATAATTCATTTGGCATAGGAATTATTCCAGCTATTGAATTAGGTATTTATGGTTTTATAGAACGTGATGATATAGGCTTGGGAGGAATTAACCTACCTATAGAATTAAGTTTTAATACAGGAGCAGGCTCTACTTATAATTCAAATAAAGAATTTGGAATTGCCATCAAAGGAGGAATTGATATGAATTTTCTCCCAATCTTCATGTCGAAAGAGGGCTCTCTTAGAGATTTTAATCAATTCTATGTAGACCCTTATGTGAGTTTATCTGGTCGTTTTTTTGGAAAAAGAGGAACCGCTCTCAGAGATGTTTTTCTTCGATTTAGTTTCCTTAGCCAAACGGAGGGAGTTACAGATGAAGATGATTTAATTATTCCATTCAATATAAGAGTAGGAATGAACTCTATAATTGGGTATTAACCCATTCTTAATTGATTTTAAAAAAAAATAACAATGCATTCACGGTACATAATAATAATATTGTTTTTGGTTTCTTGTAATCTTCAAGCTCAAGATTTTAAAGATAACTTTTTTAAAACTTTAGGGCTACAAAGCGAATTTAATATTTTCCCAACTTTTGAAACAGGTTCAAGTGATATTCCTATTTCTCAATGTATTAGTATAAGTTTAATAGGAGGCTATTATGGTCTTAGATATAATCTATATACTCTAGGAGACAATAAATCTTTAGGAATAGAAATAAATCCTAGTGTAGGAGTATTATCTGTTGGAGGCTATTTACTTGATGATGAAATAGCCTCTGGGTTAGGATCATTTAGTTTGCCATTAGGAATAAGTTATAATTTAGGAGCTGGTTCGACATACAACTCTGCTAAAAATAGAGGTTTTGCGATAAGCACAGGGGTTGACTTTAATTATTCTCCTGTACTATTTGCTAAATCAGATCAAGAAGATATAAAATGGGGGACAAATGGAATTAAAGGGGATTTAAAAAGGTTTTACTCGATTCCATATTTTTCTCTCGCATTTCGTTTTTTTGGAAAAAGAACAAGCTTGCTAAAGCAATTTTTTGTTAGAGTTAGTTATAGAACAAACAAACATAAAGATTCCAATTATCAAAATATACCTCCACTAGGATTAAAAATAGGTTTTGGAAGAGTGATTGGATATTAAAAAAAATGTAATTTTTTATAATTATTAGAATATGAAACTATTAAAAAACATATTATTTACTGTGATAATCATTTTGATCGGTACTTCAATTCCGATTGAAGTATTCTCCAAAAATGAATCAGTAAAAGATGATGAAAAAGTAATCATTGAAAAACAGAAAAAAGTATTAACCTTTTTTTTAAATAAAAGAAAGGAACTCAATGCCAAACTAACTGTCACTCAAAAGATTATTTCTAAAACTACATTACAATATAAATTCACTCGTTCTGTTTTTTTTGATGACAATTCCAAAATTGAAACAATAACAAAAAATGCAAATCGAAGAACTCGAAAAGTCATCCCAATTATCTCTGATTATGAATCAAATGGTATTTTTCACTCTGATTTAAAAGTTTGTTATTTCGAACATATTTTTAAAAAAAAGGGAGAAGAGGTCATGTTGAAATACGAAAAAATTTTTACCGATTTAAAATTTTTAGATCCACTTTATTTCAATGATTACTACCAAATTGATGATAGTGAAATTGTGATCGAAATTCCTGAATGGTTAAAATTGGATGTTAGAGAATTAAACTTTGAGCTTGAGACTCCCGAACATTCCACCATCGAAGAGGAAAAAAACAATATACACACGTATAGTTTAAAAAACATTCGAGGAGCCTTTAGAAACAAAGGAGAACCTCGACGTAGCAAAATTAACGCGCACCTCATCCTTATTCCTAATGCCTACAAAGTCGGAGAAAGAAATGTAAAACTCATTGAAGATGTCGAAGATCTTTATGGTTGGTATGCTTCTCTTGTAGATCAAATTGGAAATAAAAATGATGGGTTAAAAGAGTTGGTGGTTGAATTAACAAAAGATAAAACCGATGATATGGATAAAATAAAATCCATTTTTTATTGGGTGCAAGATAATATTAGATATATCGCTTTCGAAAATGGAATAATGGGTTTCAAACCTGAAGCGTGTCAGAAAGTTTACAATAATAAATATGGCGACTGCAAAGGGATGGCAAACTTAACTAAAGAAATGCTTATTCTAGCTGGTTATGATGCCCGATTGACTTGGCTGGGAACTAGCGATATTCCATATGATTATACCATTCCTTCTTTACTTGTTGATAATCATATGATATGTACAGTAATATATGATGGGAAAAAAATATTCCTTGATCCAACTGAAAAATATGCTGATTTATATAATTATGCTTTTCGGATACAAGGGCAAGAAGCTTTGATTGAAGATGGAGATGGATATATGATAGAACGGATTCCTAGCTTGGAGACAAGTCATAACAAAGAGTCGGGGCAACATAATTTTTCAATCAATGAATCAAAGTTAGAAGGAAGTGGTCTGGTGAAATTTACGGGAAATCGAAAAACTTATATTTTGTATTTACTTTCTACTATTCCAAAAAATGATTGGGAAGATTTTGCTTTGAGTTATTTAAGCAATGGAGATAAAAATGTACAGCTCAACTTATTTAATCAACCTACCTTAAAAAATCGAGATGTAGATGTAGAACTTTCCTATGAAATTAAAATGGAAAATCACATCATAGATTTAGGAGAAGAGCTATATGTGAATTTGGAATTTGACAAGCAATTTGAAAACTTTGAAATGCCTGAAGAAAGAAATACACCTTATGAATTTTCAGGAAAATATTTCATTGAAAACACCTCTACTCTAAAAGTTCCAGAAGGTTGGAAAGTTAATTATTTACCTACTGCTATTGATGAACAAAATGAAAAATATGGATTTTCTCTTTCTATCAAAGAAGAAAATGATACCGTTGTGTACTCTAAAAAAATAGAAATCAAAGCACCTATTTTAGATCTTAAAGATTTTTCAGATTGGAACAAAACTATCGAGAGAGTTAAAGAATTTTATGCAGATCAAATCATTTTAAATAAAAAATAATCATGAAGGCTTATAATATATTTTTATTCTTATTTCTAATTTTTCCCTTATTCCTTTCTGCTCAAAGAGGCGAAGGCCGAAAAAGAGCAAAGGACAAAAAAGCGTATGAGACTAACCTAAAATATTACAATGATATCTTTGGTGCGAAGGATGCTGATTTCAATATAACGGAGTCACCTGCAGAATGGAATACGGAACCAATTGTTATGCTTTGTCAAAAAATTCACATTAGTTTTTTGAGAGATTCCGAAAAAAATGGTAGCAAAACCAAAGGCGTAATAAGGAAAAGAGTTCTAATTCAAGATAAAGCTGCATTGGATGATTTTTCAGAATTTTACTACCAAAATTCTAGTGCGTTTGGAATTCAACATATCAAACCAGATGGAACAAAAAAAGATATAGATCTGAAAAATGCTGTAAAAGTTGAAAGTGATGTTCCAAGTTTTTATTCCGATGACTATCACTCAGAAGATTATAATAAGATTGCGATTCCTGATTTGGAAGTGGGAGACATCCTAGATTATTTCAAAGTTTTTACGGAAAAATATAGCGGTAATGTAGAACTAATAGCTCCCATCTCATATTCTTATCCTGTAGTTTCACAAGATATTATTTTTGATGTGGATAAGTTGTGGAACTTTTATTACAACACATTTAATGGCGCTCCTGAGTTTGTTCAAGATAAAGAAGGAGGCATAGATATTAAAGGAAGAAAGAGAAAAATTATTAAGCGTTTCATTTTAAAAAATACCAACCAAAAAGCTCAAAAAGAAGAAAGATGGGATTTCATTAATTTGACAGAACCGATAATTAAAGTAATGGCATTGCCCCCAAATTCTAATTTTGCAGGTGGTAGAAAAAGGGATGAAGTTAAAAATTCAATCGAAATCAGAGACTTATTCAGACCTGCAATAAGTAGTGGTGAAACCGCTGGAGCAACAATATTGGGAACCACCAACAAAAGATTGAGAAGTCTTGGTGTAAAACAAATGCGCAAAAAAGAAAAAAAGGTTAATACCATTTATACTGCTCTCCGACTTGATTTTATCAATCAAAGTTTAATCTATCGAGCCGCTATTGCAGGAACACCTTTAATGACAAATAAAATCTCTACAACCTCAACTTCTGGGTCTATGAATGCTGACACTTATTTTTCAATGAAAAGTAATGTCTTCGCTGCAATGTTCTCCACCCTATTGAAAAAAAATGATATTGAATCAGAAATAGTGCAAATCGTACCACGATATTTTGGAGAAGTTCAAGATGTGATCACGAGGAAAGAAATAGAATATGGCGTTTATGTTCCTAGCCTAGATAAATATTTTTGGACATTGAATAATTATCGAAATCCAGTAGACATTAATTATGACATGGCAGGCGCTACAGGATATAAGATTGCAAAAAAGAACTTAAAAAGAAGAGGGAATACTTTTGATGAAGTTACCATTCCTGCTTCAGAAGCAAGTGACAATATCTCTTCAACTAAACTAAACATTCAGGTAAAAGAAGATAATTCATTTGATGTTAATAGTGTATTCGAATATACAGGTAGATATAAAGAAAGTCATAACTCTTTATTTTTATTTCAAATTCCTATCCTAGAAGAGGATTATGATAAGTTAAGTTCTGAAAAGGATAAAGCAAAAATGAATAGAGCAAAAAACAGAAAATCTTATCGTAGAATTAAAGAAAGAAATGAAACAAAAAAAGAAGAGTTAAGTGAAAATAAAAAAGAAGCCATTGAGAATTGGTTGAAAGGAGATTTTGAATTAGATAAACTTGAAAATTTTGAAGTGCTTTCTCATGGGCGTTTTCCAAATAATAATATTCTTTCCATTGAAGCTAATTTCACCGCCAAAAGTTATCTTCAAAAAGCTGGACCGAATTTAATTTTTGACATTGGAAAATTGATTTCTGGACAAATCGAATTAGACAATGATGAAATAAAAGAACGTAATAAAACTATTGAATTGGGATATGCTCGCACTATCAAAAATAGTTTTAAAATAACGCTACCAGAAGGTTACAAGGCTCAAGGTATAGATGCTTTAAATATGAATGTGGATAATTTATATGCTGCTTTTGTTTCAGAAGCAAATCAAGAAGGCAATACTTTAATTATCAACACAACCAAAACTTACAAGAAACAAAGCATTTCTAAAAAAGAATGGAGTCATTTAGTGGAAATGTTGGAAGCGGCTTATACGTTTTCTCAAAAGAAAATTATTTTGAAAAAATAACTCTTTGTTTTTCATCATAAAAGGTCTAATGAATTTTATCTTCATTAGACCTTTTTTTGTTTTAAAAAAATGGGAATTTAAAAAGAAGTTTACTATTTATTCTTCCTCAAATATTTACTAAAAGTATCAATATATTTATCATCGAAAGTAACTTTTGTAATATTTTTAAATTTTACATTGATAGGTTTTTTATCCAAAATTCCTTCTGCATTAAAATACCAAATCGAAACACTTTTTGAATTTACATCTGTAATCTCTCCAATAATAAATTCATCAATCTTTGGATTTTCACATTCAACAATGATATGTTTTTTTGCTTTTTTTAGCGAAGTGAAAATAGTTTTCCAATTACTCAAGTTCACTTTAGTCTTAGCTTTTAAGTCCTTTTTCAAACCTTCCGACTCCATGATGAAATCATAATATTTATCATTTTTATTGTATCGGAAATTTGTAATTTTTGATGATTCGAAAATCCAAAAACTCGAAAGACTAAAATCGTCATCTCCTTGCATCAAAATAAAATTCTCTGAGAAATTAAGAATATAACCAGTACTTATTACCGTTTCTTTTTTAGAAATTTTTCGAGTGATTCTTGAATATCTTTTCTCTTTAAAATTTCGCTGTATCTTTTTTTGTATTTTCATTAGTTTATTTTTTAAAATTCTATCGCCCCAAATGAACCAACAAAACCGAAATATCAGAAGGACTCACCCCACTAATTCGACTAGCCTGCCCAATCGTATGTGGCTGTAACTTCGCCAACTTCTCACGTGCTTCACCTGACAAAGAAAGCAATTC
>JAQXDE010000062.1 GCA_029251525.1 Saprospiraceae bacterium
GCACAACAAAAGAAGGTAGTGATAAATCAGGCAGATATAAAAACAGTCTTGAGTGACTTAGCTTACCCAATTCATTTTCTAGATTATGAAACATTTGCGTATGTCCTTCCCTCACACGAAGGGATTTATCCTTATCAGCAAATGGTTTTCCAGTACAGTCTGCACGTGATCGAATCGGAAGGAAGCGAAGTGCAACATTTTGAATATTTGATGCCCTCTAAGGAGACACCAATGGAGGAATTATTTGAGCAAATGAGCCAGCAGATCCATCCGACAGAAGGAACGGTAATCGTATGGAATGAGAGTTTTGAAAAAACACAAAATAAACTGATGGCAAAACGATTGCCACAATATGCTGACTTCTTACACTCCGTCAATGATCGAGTGTATGACTTGATGAAAGTATTTAGTCAAGGGCTTTATGTGCATCCAGACTTTAAGGGTAGTGCTTCCATCAAAAAAGTATTGCCTGTCTTATGCCCAGAGTTGAATTACCAAGATCTGGAAATTCAGAATGGTGGTGATGCCGTGATTCAATGGCACCATATGACGGATGGCCGAATGACGGAAGAGGAGGCGAAACAAACCTTTCAAGATTTATTGAAATATTGTGAATTGGATACTTGGGCAATGGTGCGGATCTGGGAGGAGTTGGGGAAGGTGTGACGTTATTATATAGCTCATTGAATTAAAGTATAGAAGCTTAATTGATGTGCAGTATTTATGCAGATAAAATTAGCAATATAAAAATCAACTACTGATAAAGATCGATTAAACAAGAAAAATGTTTTCTTATTTTTGTAAAAATAATATGTACAACGGTTTCAAACACAACAAATAATGCAACGCTTTCAGCTATTTCAAAGCTTATTATTTAATAGTGCTTTATCTAGGGAAAAATTCCAGGGTCCATATATAAAAAAGCTCTTTAAGTTTCTCTATCTTTTCGTTTTTAATCTTGAGAGGTATTGAAGGAATCTGCTCCTTGTATGAGGGAGTATATATGTAAGCTGGCAACAAACTGAAAAACTAAAAATCAATATTTATGAAAAATGTAATTTTAAAATTACTTTATCTTTCGATTGTTACAATGACTTTAAGTAGTTGTTGCGAAACAAGAATGGCCTCCTGTCCAGATGGAAGACCTGTTAGTTTTCCAAAATCAGAAAGCTGTGCAATTAAAATTTACCAAGATGCTGTAAAGGATTTTAATGTCAATTTAAAAGCGACAGTAGATGTAATGGACCGAGTAAATGTTGATGTAGATAACTTAGAAATTAAGAGTGAATCTAAGCGATTGAGAGAGAAATTGAATCAAGAAAGTATCCGACTTCAAGAAACATATAAGGCAAGCTATTTGGCAATTACTCGTGACCCTTGTGCCAATTCTGAAAGACATTATAAACTTGTTGAAAGTGTAAGTAAAAAGAATTACGAATTGCAGGAGTTAAAAACAAAACTTGAAAACGAGACAAAGCAAAAAGAAATTAAGAGTACATTAAATAATTACCTGTACCAAAGAGGTAAAAAAGAAGGAACTGCCATGGGAAAAATTGCTGGGACATTAGATAGATATTTTGTAGGTAATAACAAATATCCAAAATCACTTGATGACATAGCAGTCGAAAATGAGATTAATTTTATCGGTGCAAGTAGATTGGAATATAAATTAGTTAGTCCCTCAGAATATTCAATGAGATTTGCTGGAGAAGACTATGCTCTTGGTTCAGATGACGATAAATTATATAAGGGGAAAGACGGAAAAATTGAACGATAAAAAAAAGAAGCTGCAAATCCAGTAAAATATAGCTTTTAGAATAAATAGTATGTGTATACTATTAGCAAGAACTACAAAAACAAAATGACAGAACAAACACAGAACATAAAAGCCCAACTCTGGAACATCGCTAACAGATGAGATGCCGATTCAAGTAGAGATAGAAGATTATTAAGATACCCGAAATAACGAATTAAAAACAAGAGTTAAACAAATAGAAATTTGAATCTTATGGACAAGATAACCCTTTCACAATTAGAACAATATCTATCAAAGGC
>JAQXDE010000063.1 GCA_029251525.1 Saprospiraceae bacterium
AAGCTGCAAAGAAATGGAAGTTTAAAGCGGGAGATGAAGCATGTGGAACCGTAACTTATGTGATTAAACTTAAATAAAATTATTTTAGAAAATAAATCTAGGGGTGAGCAATTATTTGTTCACCCTTTTTTATTTTTGGGCGATGAAAAAAGAAAATATTTATACTCGATTTAATTCGACCTTAAATTATATGTACACACAGTTGCCTATGTTTCAGCGTGTGGGAAGTCAAGCGATGAAAAAAGACTTGACAAATATAAAATTGCTGTGTGAGCATTTGGGAAATCCTTTTGAGAAATATCCTTGCATACATATTGCAGGAACAAATGGAAAAGGTTCGACTGCTCATTTAATTAGTTCAATTTTACAAGAGCATGGATATAAAGTTGGATTATACACTTCTCCTCATTATCGAGATTTTAGAGAAAGGGTTAAGGTCGATGGGAGATATGTGTCTCGAAAATATGTAGTTGATTTTGTAGAAAACAACAAAGTAGTTTTTGAAAGAATAAAACCTTCCTTTTTTGAAATTACAGTTGCTTTAGCGTTTGATTTTTTTGCGAAAGAAAAAGTAGACATTGCAGTAATTGAAACAGGCTTAGGAGGTCGATTAGATTCAACGAATATCATCACTCCAATTTTGAGTGTGATTACAAATATTAGTTTTGACCATCAGCAATTTTTGGGAAATACATTAAAAAAAATTGCCGGGGAAAAAGCTGGAATTATCAAAAAGAATATTCCAGTTGTGATTGGTGAAACTCAAGAAGAGATCATCTTTGTTTTTGAGAAAAAAGCAAAAGCGAAAAAATCTGAAATCACTTTTGCTGATCAAAATTATCGAGTAGTCAAAAAATCAGAGAACTTGACGCATACAAAATTTGATATTTTAAAAAATGGGAAACCACTTTTTTTCAATCAAAAAATAAACCTTCATGGTGGTTATCAATCAAAAAATATTGCGACTGCGCTCCAAGTAATTGATTCCCTTCCTAGTAGTTTTGAGATTAAAGAGTCAAAAATTAAATCCGCTTTTTCTAATTTAAAATCATTAACAAATTTCAAAGGGCGTTGGCAAGTTTTGCAAAAATCCCCTATTGTAATTTGCGATAGTGCACATAATGAAGCAGGTTTAAGTTTGGCGATGATTCAGCTTAAGTCATTGAAATTTAGGGAGTTACACGTTGTTTTAGGGATGGTAAATGATAAGTCAATTGAAAAGATATTGAATTTTTTCCCTAAGGATGCAAATTTTTATTTTTGTAAGCCAAATATTCCAAGAGGTTTAGATATAGAAATTTTAGCTAAAAAAGCTTTGGCGCTTGGTTTAACAGGGCGACCATATTCATCTGTGAAAAATGCTTTGCGTGCCGCTAAAAAGAAAGCAGAGAAAAAAGATTTAGTTTATGTGGGAGGAAGTACCTTTGTGGTCGCAGAAGTAATTTAAAATATACGATTTAATAATTAATGAAAATTTTCAGATCCAATCTTGTTATTTTATTATTGTTTTCCGTCACACTTGAGATTGGGTTGCAAACTTGGTGGAACAAGCAATGGGGTGATTATGCAAGTCCGACCATTATGTTTTTAGCAGGACTGGCAACTTGTTGGTTGGTATATCGGTTGATTGCTTTTGAGAAACCGTCAATCCCTATGACTGTAAATCATAAAATTAACGTCCGTAAAATTATTGTTATTATTTCTTTTTTTTTGATAGGAACTATTTTGATAGGGTGGGAGTACCATCAAATTCAATTGGAATTTCCAAGTCAAGGAGATGGAACACGATCAGACGTAATCCCTTCTTTAAAAATTTATGTGCAAAGGTTTTTGTCAGGTGAGTATCCGTATCAACCATTGGTCTTTAATGGTTGGACGGTGATGCCTACTTATTTTCCAATGATGTGGTTGCCTTATTGTTTTTCGGAAATACTCGAAATAGATTATCGTTGGACAGCTTATTTATTTTTTCTGATTCCGCTATTTATGCTTCAATGGCAATTGATAAAACAAGATATTTCGCTTTTTGAGATAGGATTAAAAGTAGCACTTCCGTTTATTTTTCTTTTTTTGTATGTTGAACATTTTCCAGATGTTTTAGGATATGGAGTTGAATTAATGCCTGTGGGATTGTACTTTATATTGGTGTTGTCTATGAAATGGAAAAAATCATATTGGGTGGCATTTCCCATTGTTTTGGTTTTGATGTCGAGATATGCCTTTACATTTTGGTTGCCAGTTTATTTATTAACGATCTGGATGGAGCGAGGATTTAAAGATGTTTTTAAGGTTTCTTTATGGGTGCTTGGAGGAGTTTTGGTAGTTTATGTTATTCCATTTTTATCAAAAAACTGGGATGTTTTTTTTGAAGGTTTAGCCTATTATGGCAAAACAGCGGAGACTGCTTGGCAATGGCAACGAGAGGATGGAAGACCTTTGATTTTGATAAATGGTTTAAGTCATGCCATTTACTTTTATGATTTTGTGGATGGTGATTTAATGAATCGTTTAAGATTAAATCGACTTGTTCATCTAGGAATGTGTTTGATTGTAGCGGCTGGAGTATTTTATTATTATTGGAAAAATCGAAAACGAGGACTAAATGTCTCAATTTATCTCCTGATTGGATTAAAGTTATATTTGGTTGTTTTCTATAGTTTTTTCTATGTCCCATTTTCTTATCTGTTTATGTTACCTATGTTTTTAACTATTCCATTACTATATCAAATACGGTTTTTTTCTAATTCATAATGACTATTAACGGTTAAAGAGGCTGTAATTTAGATTATGTAATCTAATCTGTGAGATAGTATTAAAAACAAAGCAAAGGAAATTAAAGCCATTATTGATTGAAATTTTAGATGAATGCAATAAAATTAAAGAGGATATGGAAACCTAATGATTACTTATTATTTAATATGATTTTTGTACATATAATAAAAAATGTTATTTTTACGTATGAGACTCAATTGTTTTTATTCTCTTAAAAACAATAAAGATATTTCATCAATCACGCCTAGAATAATTTTAAAAAGTTAGTAGATTTTCACTACAATTTATTTAATTGAAACTTTAGGTATTGTTACAAAGTAAAAAATATTTACATCCAAACGCCATAATTGATTTTAACTTAAATGTTTTAGAATCAAATTCCTTTTTTGATGATTTTTTCAGCAACCGGAAGGATTTGAAAAAACTCCCTGTTAAAATTACAGATCTCATTGAATTCGATAATTTAAAAGAATTCAAAAAGTCGCTACATTTCATTTCTACAACAAGTAATTCTTATTCAGCTTTTCAAGGGAAAATTAAGACTGGGGAAAAGATGCAATTCATAAAGGTTACCATCAATCACTTCAAGGATGATCGAAAGAAACGGGTAAAACATGCAATAGAGTTGACCTGCCATAAAATTGAAGATAACTCAATTGAACAAAGTATTCCTGAAAAGATACTTGCTAATTCTCAAATCGCGGTATTTACAGTTAATCGAGATTATTGCCTTACTTTTTTTAGTAAATCTGTGATTCCATTACTGAGATTTTTATTAAAAGAAAAACCGGTTATTGGAAAATCCTTTTTTATAAATGAGGAACTAGAAGAAGAATGGATAAACTATTTTAACACTATTTTTTCTGATGAAAAAATATATTTGGATAAAAGTTATCAACAAGGTGATAAAGAGTTTTGTGATCTTTTAACTCTTTCTCCTTTAAAGAATGAAAAAAATGAAATAGAAGGTTGCACCGTCTGTGTAAATGATATCATGCACTTAAAAAAAGAGCAAATACATGATTATCAAAATCACAAAAAATTTCAATATTTGTTTGATAATAATTTTCTGGGTATTGGAATTATAGATGCAAGAAATGTGATGATTCAAGCAAATGATTCACTCTGTAAATTACTAGGTATTTCAAATAATAATTTAGAAAATATTAAGGCAATAGATTTTATTTCCAATGATGAGTTTCAACTATTGATCGATAATGTCAAGAGAATTTACCAAAAAGAGATTTCCTGCTTTACCTGTGAATTGAAGATTAAATATGATAGTGATGTGTATAAATATACACAGATCAGTGTAAATGGCTTGTACAAAGATGATAAGTATAATGGTAGTTTAATCACAACGATGGATATTTCTGATCAAAGAGAAATTCAAATAAAAGAGCAAGAATTAAAAGGATTAAAATCTAAAGAAAAGGTCAATTTGAAACTACAATCAATACTTCAAGAAGATTTAGATTCAAGAATTAGAGAATTAACAACTAATCAAATGCTAATTGCTCAAAAGAATAATTTGATAAGAGAGTTAGGTGAAAAATTAACACAATTATCAAAGAAACAGGAAGGTTCACTCAAGACTGAAATTAGAAAAATTGTCACTTCAATAAAACGTCAAAATGTATTTGAAGATGATTGGGGAAATTTAAAAATTCATTTTATTAAAATGCATCCTAGTTTTTTCAATAAATTGATTGATAGAGCTCCTAAAATAACTGAGAAAGATTTACGTCATTGTGCGTATATAAAGCTTGGTTTTTCTGCAAAAGAGACTTCAGGTTTGCTTGGAACTTTGCCTCGATCTATAGAGCAGGCAAGGTTTAGAATAAAGAAAAAACTAAAATTGCCTGTAGATCAAAAGTTGATTGAATATTTACGAAGTATTTAATTATTTTATTTTTAATTCATTACAAATCCCTCCAAGTACAAAGTATTTCCTTTTGATTATTTTCTAAAAAGAGCAATATTCTTTTCGCCTCTTTTAATGAAATACTTTCATCTGTGGGTAAATTTAGTATATGATAACCAATTTTTTCAGCTAAAGGGAAACTCCCTTTCTTATAATTCCATCGACCTAAATTTTCTCTAATAGGATGGATTGGACTATTTAGCCAATCACCCAATGGAATCTGATTTTGTTGCGCTAATCTTAAAAATGTATCTTGATTTTTTACTAAAATTGGATATTTTATATAGGTATGGGTTGCATAATTAGGACAATAGATAGGAGGTATGTTGAATTTGACAAAACCATTGTTATATAGCGTAGCAACCTTTTTTCGATGTGATAAATTTTTACTAAAACATTGAAGTGCTCTGATCCCAACTTTTGCCTGAATATTAGCTCCTTTTTTTAAATAATTATTTGGCATTTCGGCATTTTCTAGTTCACCTGCATCCGAGCTTCCAGATATGAGTCCACGTCGACTTGCCCATCTATATAATCTCAAAGCTGCCCAATAAATAGATGGTTTTAAAATATTATTTCTGATGAAAATTTGGATAGCCAACATGATTTCATCTTTAGTGGAAGGACTTTTAAATGATTCTTGGATAAATTGAATTTTTTTTGCTAATTCTGGTTCATTACTTAAAACTATTCCACCTATTCCTGTTGAAAAAGGTTTGTTCCATTGACTTGAAAAGAAAGCAGCAGTTGCTGAGGTTCCATTTTTTCTACCTCGATAAGTCCCTCCAAATCCATGAGCACAATCCTCTATTACTTTGATATCATATTTTTTGGCAATATCCAAAATAGGATTTAGGTCAGAGCTCAAACCAAAAGTATTTTGGGCTAAAATTACCTTAGTTTTCTCTGTAATTTTTTCCTCAATTTTTTCAACATCAATATTATATGTATTTGGGTTTATACTTGTATAAATAGGTTTGGCACCCAAATATTTTATTGCACTAGGAACAACAACGCAAGTAAAAGATGGCAAAATCACTTCATCTCCAGGCTGGATTTCCATCGCTTTCAATATACAATATAATCCTACTCGGCCTCTCCAATAAAGAGAAACTTGAGCTGGGTCTACATCTAAAAAATCAGCAATCGCTTTTTTATATTTTTTTTTAATCAAAAGAAAATCATGTTTTAGAGATTTTATCTGCCTAGTTTGATTTTGATTTTTTTTTTGAAAAAAAGTACAAATTATGAACACGAATTCGCTTTTTTAATCAAAATACTTTTACCAAATCATTTATCGGCACATTTATTTATTTCGTATTCCTCTTAGAAATTGTAAAGATGGTGAAAAACTTGAATAAGATAGAAAAGAATTAAATGAAAAATAAGAGTCCTATTTAGTTTAGAAGATGGTGAATTTCCAAATGTTTTTTTGAGTCTATTTTGGTTAAAGTATCTCTTGTCACGTTTGATATTTTTACTCAAATCAATCAAGAGATCACTATTGGATTAAGACATCAACCTAAATTAGTAAAATATCAAAGGCGGTTAAATAAAAAATAACCAGTACCATATGATATCAAAACATCAGTTTAGTGAGACCATAAAAATTTTGTTATCTGTTTGGTTTAGTAATTTATTAGGGGTGAAATAAGGATTAGAGGCCAATCAAACACAAGGAAATATAAAATAGTAAGATATTTTATTCCATTATTAAAAGTTATCCTATCTACCAATTTAAATATTCTTTTATCAATATTCTTAAAAATAGAAGAGACATTTGCCTAATTATGGTTTAATTGAGTGAATACCCTAGATAGTGATAATTCAGAGATTGCTTATGTATTTTGTAAACAATACATTTGTCTTATTCAAGTTCAAGGATTTCGGTATATGGAATATCCAAATGGTAATAGGTAAGCGTCACTAGTTATTTTTGAGGGGATCTAGCACCTTTTGTTTTTTTTGTTCAATGATATATCTAATGTCTTTTAATCTTTTGTTTTTTTTACCTTGGATTCATTAGATTCTATTGAAAAAATGGATATTAAATAAAAAAACATATTCAATTATTTTTTATTTGTATTTTTTTTTCTATCTTTGATTTATCCTACGGTCAAAAAAAAGAAATAGAGATTTTATAAAAGATAACTATTCTTTTCTCACACTACATTTTATTTCTCATTTAACTTTAATTTAAAATATATAAATAGCTATTTCCTAGCTAATTATGTTCAGATCATTTTACAATTTAACATTGTATGGTTTAATATTTGTACTTAAAAGATACAAGATATAACAAATCCTTTTGGCAAATTAGGATTTATTTTAGCCGGATCATCGCTTTATTTTTTCAAATTCGATCAATCAATTGATAAATATTTTGTCGTAAATAGATTCCAATTGATTGATTGAATATTAGAAACAGACTTGGATCTAATATTTTTTCAGATAAATAAATTTTCCTTTTTCAAAGTAGAATTTATTTATACCTAAAACCCGTTTTCCTATGGATAAAAATTACAAATTTCAATCTAAATCAAATTTAAATTTTGACGAGTCAGTCGGACAACTCACTGATTTGCAGATGACATATAAACACAATCGACGTAGAAATGAAATTCTTAATGGATTTGTTTTTATGATAGGGATTGCTGGTTTTATAGTGGTATTTATGTTACCTCGTGATGGTGTTTTCAATAATGGTAAATTAGAAAAGTCATTTTCCAATTCCAGTCAATTTGCCTCTAGTTCACTTGCTTTAACTCAAAATACTGAGGATGTCGAACCGGTAGATTTAATGGTCGAAAATCCAATTAGCATCTCAGGCTATTATGAGGTAGGAGAAATTTTGAAATTTGAATTAAATACCTACAAATCCGACAGTAAAGTAGGATATGTGATCCATTTTGGTAATGGAGATTCTGTAGAGATGTCAGAAAAGATTACAAGTTATGTGTATCCCCGAGCTGGAAAATTTGAGGTCAAGGTAATGGCGAAATTCCAACAAGAATCTAAGGAAATATTTAGCGACCAAATCAGGATTGATGATGCAATCGTTGTTAATATAGAAGCTTTTGCAGAATTAAATTGAAATTAACATCCATAGCAAAAGAAAATGGTTCAGAATTATTTAATTCTGAACCATTTTCTTTTGTTATGGAGTTGCTGATAATATTTTTCAGCGTTCGATTAATTTATTTTTCAATTTTAGAGTACACCCAGCCAAAATATTATGTAATCGCTTTACATCAGAAGCTGTGTAATCTTTTACATCGATTAAACTTCCACCAAATTCAGCTTTCTTTTGGTAAGCCACAAATCCTTGTTGACAATTTTGTAAATGAATATTTTCAATAAATACTTTTGACAAATCTTTTGATGCAATTCCTATATTGGAATTTTTAATTGTAGCCTCTAAAATAGTTGCATTTGATTGTTCTCCAACGCTTATACCCTTGTCACCACAATTATCCATTTCACAACCAACTACATAAACATTACTTCCTGAGATATCTAATCCATCATTTATTGTATTTAAAAAATAGGATTGATTAATAGACCCATTACAAAAATCTAAATCTAGTCCGTCTGATTGTGTTTGATTAAATATACTTCGGTTGATTTCGAAATTACTTCTAACTAAATTTAGTCCATCCTCACAATGGTTCTTCAGAAATGCACAATCGTTTATATTAACTTCTGACTCATAAAAAGTAACAGCTCCTGTTAATTTCCAGTTATTTTTTCTATGTGTGTTCAGATTTTCAAAAATAACACATTCTAGGTTTGAAATACCATCGGCTTGCAAAATGGTAAAACCATTTGCGGATTGATCACTTGAGGTAATTTTAATTGGATTATCTTTTTTGCCATTCATTTGTACGGGCGAGTAGGATAGGAACTTCGCATTTTTTATGAAATCTAAATGAGTCCCCTCTGAAAAATAAACTACGAACTTTTCAGGAATGATGATATCTTCATCTATTTTAAAAGTTCCTGAATGGAAAAAGACTTTTTGATCTTTAATGGTATATAGGTTATTACTGGAAAAAGGTAAGTTTTCTGGTGCAGCAAAAGGTTTTGAATTTGCCTGAGGAATTTCCCAATTTAGTATTTTTGAATGAAAAATTTCATCATATCCTAGTACTTTATAAAAAACGAATTTTGAGTTCGCTGGAATCACAGTTGATTGATATTCAATTTGATACCGGATTAAATTCAGGATAGAAATGGATTCTTTTTTTCTTGATTTATCCTTGTAAAAAGGTGAAGTGATAAAGCCAGGTAATACGATAGGCGAAGTAAAATAATTACTTACTTTTTTGTTTTGGAACCCAGTCCCTATTACTTCGATTGGAAGACTATGAATATTCCCTAGTTGAATTAGGCTTTCCCCATTAGGTTTTTTTTGGAGATAAGCTTTTAAAGACAAATTATTGAAAGGGAAAATGTTGGATTGAATGCCAGATAACCGTTTGAAAACCTGATCCTTATCAAATTTGTATAATGGAAACTCTTTAGTTAGAAAATTTGATCGGGAGGCAATTCCATTATCCATTTTTTCTAATAACTTATTTAAATATCCTTCTTCTGAAAATATAAATATATTGTAAATGTATTGTCTTAAAAAAGTAGTGTCAGAGAAGAAGTAATGAATCGGTTCCTGATCTTCTTTGAAATGTTTACTTAATGCACCTTCACTCATTAATAAAAAAGGAGAATCATATGTTGGAAATCCATCAAAACCAACTGGTTCTAATTTATTCAAAACAGGATTAAAATAAAACCTCATATTATGCCATGCAGTACTATGGTGTGCCTGCATCAAATCTACAATCGCAAAATATTTGGCCATTTTATCGGTATCAAAAATTTCTGAGACTGGTTTTCCTTGTTCGATAAAATCAATTAGTAAACTTTGAGCAGTTTCAAATTGTTCTTTCAATAGTGGATTATTGAGTATTTGGTTTTCTTTAAAACCTCGAACCTCAGAACTTAAATAATGAGCAGAATTATTAACATGTGCAATAGGATTCCCCTCCAAATCTCCTAATCGTTTTTTTACATCGGCCCAAAAGCCTTCCTCTGAAAAGCGAACAATGACCCCTTCTCGGCGGGCATTATATTCTGGAAGTTGTTTTTCGAAATGCTCTTCGTATGCATAAACGCCTAATGATTTTCCATTTAATTTTAGCTCTACAAAATCATAACGAGGAGTAAGTATATCTTCTTTTTTCCACCACTGATGTAAAACCCATTCTTCAAGAAATTCACGAGTCTTAGGTGACTGTAAAGAAAATGTTTTTATTTGGTTCCAAGCAAAAGGATCTCTTACTTTTACTCTAAATGACCATTTGTTTTTTTTAAGGTGATCTAACCAGTCTCCTTTTAATCGGAGCTCAACATCCATTGTTTCAGGTTGCTTTGACGATTTGAGAGTTCCTTTGACCCAGTCATTTTCGGCACTTTCGAGTATTCCAACTTGAAGCGCATTCTTTCGTTTTCGATCTAATTTTTCAAATCCTTTATCAGATATATTTAACTCAATTACTTCAGGTTTAAATTCGGTGGAAATAGTTGCTTCAGAATTGTAATCTTCTTTTTCAATGATTTTTAATTCATCAAAATAGGTTACTGCCCTACCATCGGAACGGGCATATATTTTTAATTCTTTAATTTCTTTTTGAAAAGGAATAGTGATTTTTTTTTCTAACAATTCCCATCCATTTTTTTCTTTGACGGATTTATCTATTTCAAAGTAAAAATTCTTGTTTTTGTCCATAATAACCAAAGCACTTTTACCAGTTTTAGTGCCTATCTTTCTCCATACACTTACAAGGTAAGATCTACCTGGGTGGAATTGGTTGAAATTTATTCCTAAACCGTATTGAAATCCTTCCCCTGTTCCTATTTTGGAGGAAAATTCTCCAGCAAATGCTTCTTCGTTACTTTGAGACTTTGCATTGAAGAAATAATCGCCATGAGAAATGAATTTATTTCCCCGAACCATTTCTGCATCACAATGAATGGTACCCTCAATTTTCCAAGAGTTGAGAAAGGGTAAAGTATACCATACACCGTATATGGAGCCAATGCTACATAACAATATAAATGCAGTAAATATATTAGAGGTCTTTGGTGTGTCGTTTTTGACGATCATACTATCAAATCAGGTTGGTCAATGATGGATAGTTTTGTGTTTGATGAAAGAGCTGAAATATTGTTTTTGAGTAGGTCTAATTGGTTTATAGACTCTGATTTGCAAATGTAAGACAAATCTAAGCCTTGTTCGATCATATCCATTCGTTTTAATTCCACATAGGGTAAAATGTCTGTCAGGATTTTAGTGATTTTTTTTAAATCATTTTCATCTGTTTGGATATTTACATACATTCTATTTTCATTTTTAAAGGCAATTTTGTTGGTTATAATTTTATTAATAAATAACAAACCGATAATCACCAAAAATGAAACGACTGCAAGGATTGGTTGATTAGCACCACCTGCCAAACCAATCCCAATTACAAAAAACAAATAGGTTAATTCTTCAGGATCCTTAATCGCTGCTCGAAAACGAACAATTGAAAGTGCTCCAACTAGTCCTAAAGATAGAGCAATGGAGGATTTAACAATCATAATTACTAGCAGTGTAGCTAAAGCTAATGGCAAAAAATTAGAAGCAAATTTTTTTCGATTAGAATGAGAATTTCCATATCTAATATAAAAAATTCGCAAAATGGAAACCAAAATTGCTACCACAAATATATTCAGAAGAAATTCATCTAAAGGAATATTGGCGTTGAATTCGTTTACGTATTGCTCTTGTAATTTTTGAAGTATATTCATATTAAAATTTATCCAAGAAAATATTAGACAACAAAGATAATAAGTTCATGGACAAAATTAATAATGAGTTTAATAAGATCTGCTAAATTATTGACAAGGGATAAGGGGATTTGTTTTTGTCGGGGTTAAAAATAAATAGTATTTTAAAACTTTAAGATGATTACCTGAATCTGGTTTTTTAAACTTCTTTTTTATCATTAGTTGCCCATTAATGCTAATTAATGAAGGTTGTACAATCTGATTTTATATTTTAATTTTAATTATTTAATGATGTTTATCTTGTAAAATAATGATTCAAGTTTAATTCAGTTCTCTTAGTTTATGTTTTTTGTCCAGTTGCTTTTATCTTCTTCATGGGGTTGGTTTTTGCAATAGTCTTGTCTATAATTTTTTTTTGATGAAACATTTTTGAAATATCAGTAAAGAGAAGTTGTTTTAGATATGATATCTTTTGACTTTAAATAAAAATAGTGTTGAAATCAATAGATAATTAAAGTACAATTGCGAAAAGTGAATTTTTGTTTGTCCTAAGAAAAAGATGGAGAAATACAAAACTGTTGTTTTATAAAATCTGTAAAGCTAAAACCAAAATATTCAAACTAATTAAGATTAGGTAAATGAAGTTGCGTCGAAGAAAGCAAGGTTTAGTCAATTTTAAGAAGAGCATATTGAAAACTTTTTAGAGATGGAGAAACTTCATTCGGAAGTTGCTAAGAAAGATATTCTATATTTGTAGCCATTAATTTATTTATCAAAGTGATTGCAAAGTACTTCCTTTTCAATTTTAATAGGGTTGCAATAAGAATTAATATTGATTCAACAATAATTCAGAGATTTGTAAATTTTAATAAATAGTATCAATTTTTTTTTGAAGATTCTGAGATGTGGATAACTTTTGCGTTTGAAATGACTAAAACCCTTACAAACAAAAGGAAAATTATTAAAGATATTTTAATAAAAAGCTACCTTTTATGTAAAAAAGAATCTATCTTTGCAGTCCTTTTAAAAAACACGTAAATAAATTTAAAATTTCAATATCATGGAAGCTATCAAATATGTTCATGAGCAATTAAAAACAGGTAATGATGTTCCGGATTTCAGACCTGGTGATAATATTGTTGTAAGTTACAAAATTGTAGAGGGAGCTAAAGAGCGAATTCAGCAATTCAGAGGTGACGTTATTCAGATTAACGGTACAGGCGCAACTAAGACCTTTACAGTGAGGAAAATTTCAAATGGAGTAGGTGTTGAGCGTATTTTTCCATTTGGTGTTCCTGCAATAGAGGGCATCAAAGTCTTGAAAAGAGGAAAGGTTAGAAGAGCTAAATTATATTACCTAAGAGAACTAGTTGGTAAAAAAGCTCGTATTAAAGAAAAGCAAAGAAGATAGTAATTATCTTATTTTCTATATAAAAAAACAGTTTGTGAGAATTTCACAAACTGTTTTTTTTTGTAATTATTTTAAACAAATTGGTTTATTACGATTAATCCAGTCTTTTAACATTGATTAAAAATAACTCATTTGCAATTTTAAAATCCTTCACTTCCATATCAGGGAAGTAGTGTTTTGATTTTGATGTGGACACATTTACACTCCTGTAGTTATTAGGGTTTCCCATCAAGATTGGCATGTTGAATTTCTTTACATCTGACTTTAGTACAACACTCACTTCAATTCCATTTTTAATTTCTTTGATTTTGTAAAGCAATGCAGGAATAGTTGGATATTTTAAATACTGGTTAAAGAATTTAGATAAGTCTCTTTTAAGATAATCACTAGCATAGGTTACAAAATCTTCTGTTGAAATAATTGAGATTTTATTCTTTTGATAAAACGATTTGATTAGGCCAAACCATTTTTTATCATCATTAATAGAGTTTCTAAGTGTATGTAAAATCCAGGCACCTTTATAATAATGATCACTATGTCCCCATCCATTAAAATTGACATTCATTGGGCCAAGGATTGGTTTTTTATTTTTGATAAGCATTTTTTGCATATCTAAATATCGAAGAGCTTCATCAAAGTTATACATGTATTCCACGTATAATGCCTCAGAATAAGTACAAAAGGATTCATGAATCCACATCTCTGCATGATCAGCACAACTAACACTATTTCCCCAGTATTCATGCCCTGTTTCGTGGATAATTATGTAATCAAAATCAATTCCATCTGGAATTAATCCTCCCAAGTACCCGCGCATATATTGATTGCCGTAGGCGATAGCACTTTGATGTTCCATACCGAGGTATGGAGTTTCAACCAATGCGTAGCCATCATTCCAAAATGGGTATTTTCCAAAAAACTTTTCGTAACAGGCCAACATTGGTTTAACTTGTTGAAAATGCTTTTTTGCTTTCTTTAAGTTTTCAGGAAGGACGTAATAGTCAAGTTCAAGATCTTCACCATCATTACTTTTATAAGTATCAGAAAAGTGAGCATAATTAGTGATATTAAGGGTGATATTGTAGTTGTTTATTGGATATGATACGAACCAATTGAAGCGAGTGAAACCGTTCTCTTTTTGGGTGTTTTCCAAATTCCCATTGGATATGCAAGTCAACCCATTTGGAACAGCCACTCCAATTCGAATACTATCTGGTTCATCATATAGGTGATCTTTGTTGGGGAACCACAAACTTGCTCCAATCCCTTCACAGGATACAGCAACCCAAGGATCACCATTGCTATTTTTTCTCCATACGAATCCTCCATCCCATGGTGGGTTTTTGGCAGAAATCGGAGCACCTTCGTAATGCACTATAAATGAATTTTTGGTTCCTTTTTTCTGTTTGGGAAAATCAATGAAAACTGCATTGAATTTTCGAGTGAAGCTCAATTTTTTTCCTTTAAATAGAATCTTATTAATCTTCAAATTGTCAAATAAGTCTATTTGGATTTTAGTAAAATCATCTACTGCTCGATAATAAATTTCATTGTAACCGCTGATGTATTTTTTTTCAATATCCACTTTGATTTGTAGATTGTAAAAAGTAACATCGTAGCAGGTTCTCTCAGGGCGGAGCATTCCTCTTAGCGTATCTGCTTCTGTGAACTTATAATTTTTAAAGAACTTCTTTTGCGAAAAAGAAGGTTGCAAGAAAGTAAAAAGTAAAAAGAATATTAGGGTGCGCTTCATTATTAAAGAAAGTTGTGCGTGTTATTTTGGTGGGTTGTAAAAAGAATATTTTTTCATTGCTTTTGTGGTTGCATTGTCCAACCATTTATCTGGAAGCATGCTGAATAATTTATATTGCCATGATTTTTTAGCAACTAAATATCTGATTTTAGGATTTTTTCCAGCTATGCCTGTGTGAACTATTTTAGCAACTTCCTCTGAAGGTATTGCTTCTGCTGCAATTTTTTTCAAACTCTTAGCTCTTTTACTTAATATTCGAGCATAGGGAGTATCTGCATAATCTAATACTTCGTTAGAAAGTGCTTTACTCCAAATAGGAGTTTTAATTGGACCAGGTTGAACTATGATAACTTTTATTCCAAATAGAACTAGCTCTCTTCTCAAAGCATCTGACATTGCTTCTAATGCAAACTTGGAGGCAGCATATGGACCAGTAAAAGGAGGGGAAAGTATTCCATTTACTGAGCTAATTTGAATGATACGTCCAGGTTCATGACTACAATTTTCAGTTGCCCCCAAAAGGGGTAAAAAGGCATTAGTTACCCTGTGAACTCCCAATACGTTTACATCTAACTGATAACGTAATTGTTCTGTTGTTACATTTTGCATCGGCCCAGAAACAGCAATACCAGCATTGTTGACTAATCCTGCTAACCCATTTTGGCCTACAATTTCTTGGACTATTGGAACTGAATTTTTGATAGCTGTTTCATCAACTACATCAAAAATTAATGCTTTGAAATTTTTACCAAAATCATTTTCTAGTTTTTCAGCATCGCTAGATTTTCTTACACTTCCGAAAACGAAAAACCCTTTTTCTAATAAATATTTAGCAGAGGTGTATCCTATACCTGTAGAAGCTCCTGTAATTAAAACGTATTTCATTTTTTTTTGGTAAATATCGAAAAATATATTGAAACCGAGTGTTTTTTATTTTACTATGTTCTCCTAGTGTTGGTGAAGTAAACATTCCTTTTTTTCAAACGTTATTATTGAATATTAAGATATAATAAATCACTAAATAATATATGAGAGTTCTTCCATTGATTATTCTACTTTTTCTTTTAGACTATTTTGCATTCAATGCATTCGCGGCTATTTCTGAAGACTGGTCTAACTGGGGGAGAACAATAGTAAATACAGTTTATTGGATGCTCCCAATTTTAGCTGTTGGATTAACTTATTCTTTTTCTACCGGAGCTACAGCAAATTGGAGTAAAAATACTTTTACTATAGTTCGCTCAACAATTATGTTGAGTTATTTTTCCAAGTTTTTGATCATTGCGGTATTAATATTCGGAGATATTGGTCAATTAGTTTTTTCACTCTTTAAATCAATAACCGATGAAGTTGCCTTTGATTATGGGCGAACAAAGTTGGTTTCTCAAATTGCAGTTGCCATTGGTGTAACTCCTTTTTTTATATTGCTATATGGAATCTTAAGGAATCAATATCGGTATAAAATTTATAAAACTATGGTAACTATTCCTGATTTGCCAAAAGCATTAGAAGGATTAAAAATTGTCCAAATTTCAGATATTCATTCAGGTAGTTTTACAAAAAAACATCCGATTAAGATGGCTATTGATATGATTAATGATCAGAGAGCAGATTTAGTATTTTTTACAGGAGATTTGGTGAATTCGGTTGCGCATGAAATGGAGCCTTTTGTTGATGTTTTTGATAAGATAAAATCACGATATGGTATTTTTTCTATTTTAGGGAATCATGATTATGGTGATTATGTTCGTTGGGAAAGTACCGCACATAAAATGCAAAATTTTGAAAATTTGAAAAATATTCACTCACGGTTAGGCTGGGATTTAATTTTAAATGATAATAGATTAGTAAAAATTAAAGGAGAAGACGTTGCCGTAATCGGTGTAGAAAATTATAGTGCTCACGGCAGATTCATGAAATATGGAGATTTAAAAAAAGCAAATAAAGGAACAAGTGATGCAGGGTTGAAATTGTTGCTTTCACATGATCCGTCCCATTGGGAAGATGAAGTTTTAGAAAAATTTAAAGATATTCATATTACTTTTTCAGGGCACACGCATGGTGCTCAATTCGGTTTCGAAATACCTGGAATCATAAAATGGAGTCCAATAAAATATATTTACAAGCAATGGGCCGGACTTTATCGGAAAAACAAACAATATTTATACGTTAATAGGGGTTTTGGTTTTTTAGGATATCCAGGAAGAGTGGGGATTTTACCTGAAATAACGGTAATGGAGTTACGGAAAGAATAAATTGTCAGTTGGTTTATTATTTTATTTGACAATGAAAAAATCGAGATAGCTCCTCTTTTTAACAATTAAAAGAGAACAAAACTTAATATACATGAAATTCTTAAAATTTACACTTCCTTTACTTTTACTGGTTACGCTTTTCCTTACATGTGAAAATGGATCGAATGCTGACATTAAAACCTTAGACCCTACCTTATTAATCGGAAAATGGGAACTAACAAGAGCAACAGTAAATAAAATTCCAAGCGCTCGTTTAGATGGAGCTTATTTTGAATTTGCAGATGGAGGTATTTTAAAAACAAATATATTTGGTTCTGAGGAGGAAGGAAATTACGAAATGTCAATTGAGAAGGAAAATTTAATACAACGGACCGGAAAAACAATAGAATACAATGTTGAAAAATTAGTCAAAGATTCTTTGATTATGAATATGGAAGTTGCTTCCAAAAAGTTTGTTGTTTTATTGCAAAAGTCCTGAAATAAATAATGGGTGTTAACTTATTAAGTGATAACAGCGCTTAATAGTTTGGTTAAGATAATACATCCTCTTCCCGAATTTTAACATATTCATGGTTTGTAACTTTGATCAATTTATCTATTTTTTAAGAGTCAAAAGATTTACGATGAAAAAGATTTTCCAATTTGTGTTTTTTTTTATGCTATGGTCTTTCTCTAGCCAAGCTCTGGATGCCAGTATCACCTATTCAACATTTAAAAGTCCAACTCAAAATTATGTTGAAGTTTATTTGTTTGTAGTTGGTAAAACGGTAACGTATACTCCAAATTTAGATTCTACTTTATACCAAGCAGGGGTTGAAGTGGTGATTTTATTTAAACAAGGGGAAGAGATTATTAAGTTTGATAAATATAATTTGAATTCACCAAAGAATAGTTCGAAAGAGGACTTTGTTGATCTGAAGCGTTTTGTTTTGCCAAATGGAAATTTCAAAATTGAAGTATCTATTAAAGATAATCAGGATGTAGAAAATGTGGTGCGTTATGAAGGCACAATAAAAATGAACTATCCATTAGATGCCAATGTATTGTTACAATCTGATATTGAATTACTGGCTTCTGTGAAAAAAGCTGATAATGAGGAAAATATTTTGGTGAAAAATGGTTTTTTTATTGAACCGTTACCGCATAATTTTTATCATAAAAATTTAGATAAATTAATTTTCTACAATGAAATTTATGATACAGATAAAAAAATCGGTGATGATTTTCAAGTTTCTTATGGAATCGAAATGCTTGTGAACAACAAAGTCAAACCCATTATTATTGGACATAAAAAACGAAAACCACAACCGATTAATGTATTAATTTTACAGATGGATATTAAGGACTTACCTTCTGGTAATTATATGTTCTTTGTAGAAATTAGAAACCGAGCGAAAGAGTTGCTTTCGAGGAAAACGGTGGAGTTCAATAGAAGTAATCCTTATCTTCAAGCTTCTCACGAAGAAATTGAAAAAGTAGAATTGAAAGATGAATTTGTAGGTAAACTTTCTAGAAAAGAGTTAAGATATAGTTTGAAGGCAATTGCACCCTTGGTCAAGGATGGAGATGTGGAGTTGTTGAATTCGGTTATTGAAAATAAAGATTCTACTGTTCAGCAACGTTTTTTATTTAATTTCTGGGTAAATCAAAACCCAAATAATTCTGAAGTAACCTACAAGGCATTTATGGAGGTAGCCAAGGCTGTGGATAAATTGTACCCCTCAGGATTTGGTTATGGATTTGAGTCTGATAGAGGAAGAGTTTTTATAAAATATGGACGCCCTAATGATGTGATTAAAGTAGATAATGAGCCAAGCGCACCACCTTATGAAATATGGTTTTACAATGATTTTCCTCAAACAAATCAAGCTGATGTGAAGTTTTTATTTTACGCACCT
Organism: Saprospiraceae bacterium; assembly: GCA_029251525.1. GTDB lineage: Bacteria > Bacteroidota > Bacteroidia > Chitinophagales > Saprospiraceae > CAJQQY01. The sequence goes on from JAQXDE010000063.1 coordinate 18,842, forward strand.
GAGTTGGGCACAAACTTTCGATTGTTACATTCTACAGTTAGAGGAGAGACAAACAATCCCCAATGGCAATTAGAACTTTATAAAGCTGTTCCTAATGAAATTAGGGGTTCAAATTATATTGATGCTACTGGTGTCTCAGAAAACTTGAATCGAAGAGCAGCGGAATATTTTAATGAAAATTAGTTTAAAATGAAGTTTAGTATCGACAAGCTATACCTTGTCGATACTAAACTTCAGTGATTATTAACCTCCTAGGATATTGAAATCGTTCATCCTTTCAATTTAATATCTATTATTTTTTATTGAAATAATTTGAAGATACCCCGCGAATTAAATTAGTTGTACGTTTTTTTTCGCTTGATACGAATATTTCAACATTATAATTAGGTTTAACCATCTGGCATATTGTTTTTTCCTAAAAAAAGTTGCTGAAATTAACACTATGCTGTTAATCTCAAAAGCTGAAATGATCCAACAAGAATTTTGTAGCTTACTGAAAGACACAACATCAATAAAAATATATTTAATTATAGTTAGGTATTTTTAATGGTAATGAATAATATTATTTTGAAATAATATGAGAGTGTATAATATATCGAAACTGATTGCCGTTCTAGAATTGGTCTTGCATAACAAATTTAGAGAGCTTTAATTTGATTGTTCGAGATAAAGCTCTTCCTTTTCTCAACTACTCTGAGTTCTTTTTTCAAATAAAATTATAAAAGAAAGTAGTATTTTTTTCCTTACTTTTGTCCAAATCAAATTCAAATAACAAACATATTAAACCTTGATTTATAGTTTTGTCAGACCAATTGCGGCTCTCGCTTTAAAAATATTTTTTCGTAAAATTTACTTTACGAATAGGAATCGAATTCCGGATGGTAAGCCGCTAATTCTTGCTATAAATCACCCTACCGCTTTCATTGAACCTTGTATTTTAGCTTGTTTCTTGCCAATCAAATTATATTTTTTAGTACGTGGCGATTTGTTTAAAAAGGCACATTTTAGAAAGATGTTAAATTTGTTACACATGGTTCCAATTTTTAGAAAGCAGGAAGGATTGGATCAATTGAGCAAAAATGATGAAACTTTTGACTTTTGTTATAAGGCACTAAAAGATCATAAGACTGTTGTTATTTTGCCAGAAGGAAAAACGATTCAAGAAAAGCGGTTACGACCTATTCGGAAAGGACTAGCTCGGATTGCTTTTGGAACGTATGAAAAATATGGGGATATTGATTTGCATATTGTTCCAATTGGTGTGAATTTTACTGAAGCAGATAAATTTAGATCTGTTGCGATGTTTGATGTTGGAGAATCCATTAGACTAAAAGACTATTACGATCAATATCAAGAAAATCCACAACGGACAATTCGCAATTTGACAAATAAAGTAAAAGAAGGTTTGGAAAACCATATCGTTAATATACCAAATCCAAAAGATGATGAGTTAGCCGAAGATATTTTTACTCTTTTGAGAAATAATCACCCTGAGAAGATTTTTCCCATCGTTTCGGAAGATCGGCAACTACTAGAAGGAGAAATGGATATTGCAAATTATGTAAGTCAAATGTCAGAGGACGAAAAATCCGATTGGTCAGATATAATAAAACGATACTTCTCTAAAGTAGAAACTAATAAAGTGAAAGATCAAGCGTTGCAAGATGCTGGTATTTACAATTGGAAAAACACTTTGTTATTAGTTTTAGGGTTTGTACCATACTTTTTAGGTTATTGGTCTAATTATCCCATCTTTGGTTATGCTAAATACGTATCTAAAACTAAAGTGAAACAACTTGAATTTAAGGCACCGGTAGCCTTAGCTGTTGGATTAGGGTTAAGTATTCTTTTAATGTTATTTTTAGTTTCGGGTGGATTTTATTTGTGGGGTTGGTGGTCAATTCTTGCGTTATTATCTTTGTTTTATTTAGGTCGATTTTCGTTAGTATATTTAGAATTTTGGAATAAATACAGAGATGCTAAGGCGGTTAATAAATTAGATGAGTTGGTATTGAAAGAAATAAATAATGATCGTGAAATAATAGTAAAGATGATTAGTGAGATGGCATTAGTAAGTGTTTGACTTTTTGTTAAAAGTTATTTTGAGAATCAGTCTCAATGAGATGAGTCTTTTTTCCGATATTCCAATAATAATTCCTTCGCGCTTGCATTACCCATTTCTTTGAAATAATTTTTTTGCAACAATGCTCTTGCAGCATCTTCTACAGGTATATTTGGGTAGTAATTATCTCTCGCATAATGAACATACTTCATCAGAAAGAAAGCATTAAACCATCGAAAGAAACGTCCACCGAAAGTGGCTGGTATTTTCGTATTTGATTGAATTTCGGCTAGTTTTGCATTAAAATTGTTGTGATCTAAAAAGGTACGAATAGATTCGGGTAAGTTTTTTTTCATCATTTCTATTTGCTCATCTTTGAATGAAAGTAGGTTAGGTGCGATAGAAAGGAATGGTTTTAATTCTTCAAAAATTTTAAAATTGTAGGTCGAATATTCTGATGTTATTTTTAATTCTTTTTCTGCTAAAATCTCCTTTACAGCTTTACCTGTACCAAAAGGAACTCGGTCTGAACAACGAGGAGAGGGGATTGTTTTAGTTTTATTCAATTCAGTATGAGCATTAAGAATTGTAAACTTATGAAGGAAATAAAAGTCTTCACCCGCTTTTCTTTTATTCATTCCACTCTGTTGTTGGTAGGCATTACAACGTACTGCCATGCTCGATCCAATCGTCTGAAAAGCTAAAGGGAACCCTGCAAATTTTTGTGCGTGAATATAGTATCGCAAGTGTAATTCATACTTTGTGATAGCATCATAAATTTCAGATTCATACTCATTTCCTTCGAGAGGATGTTCAAAGTGAATACCACAAGTTTGTGTTTTTGGATTTTGGATAAAGTGCTCTTCAATGGCTTGTAAATAGTTATTTTCACACAAACTATCTGCATCAAAACAAATAATCACTCCTTCGGATTTCCCAACAGATTCAAGTCGTCGAACAGCTTCGTCCATTCCAATTTTTCGAGCAGTTCCAACACCAGCAATTTTCTTTGGAAGATTAGATTTGTAAATTATATGGAATTGTAAATGTTGCAGCGTTATATTTTCTTTTGCCCAAGTTGTTGCTTTTTCAAAAGTTGTTAAATTTTGTGCTTTAATTTCATCAGTAGTTCGTTCACCATCGTTCACTACGACGATAACTTCGGTAAAACAGTTAGCTGCATTACAATTTTTTATACTCCTCAAGGTTTTTATCAATTCCGTTTCATTGTAGCAGGGAATAACTATAACCATACCTAAATTTTTAGGAGCAGGTTCATCAATTAATTTTTGAAAAAGAGCATTTTTTTCAAGATAAGTTGCCATCTATTCTTTTTCGTTTGTTGTTGGAGGGAAATTAAAATATTCAAGATCAAAGGCTTTAGCAGTCCATTGTTGAAATTCACCATTACCCACAATATTTAAGTACTTTTCAGCAACTAAATCATTTAGCTGGTTATAGTCATAGATGGTCAAACTATTAAAATTACCATTTATTAAGACTTCTTCTTCAATAATTTTATCATTTTCATTTCGTTTAACGAGCGACTTCTTTTTCATATTCTCTTTAGGGTAAAAGGTTTCAGTACCAATAACCTTTCCTTCTTCATCTTCTATTATTTTTTGATCTACAATTAAATCTTCATCCTCTGAGTAATAGATTTGACCTCCAGTCATTTCACCTACTTCATCGTATTTAAAAGTGGAAGTGGTTGCATCTTTATCTGCAAATTTTTCCTCTTTTTTTATAACATTATTATTGATGTCGTATTCGTAATTTGTTAATATCCATGGAGTAGTAAAGTCATTTGTGTCATATTCAACCTTTTTGAGGAGATTGCCATCTGAACTATATTCATAATCAATCTTACTTTCTACCTCACCATCATCATTGAGGATTGCTTCCAGTTTTAATTTCCCTTCAGCGGTATATTCAAATTTTGTAGGAACAAAGCCCCCATTTTGAAAGTGTTCTCTTTGTTCTGTTTTTCGTCCAAATTCATCATAAATGAATTCCCATATTTGCTGGATTTGATTGACATAATCAGTCTGCTTAGTTTCTTGTAATAAATCATTTGCAAAAGTATTCTCTATTAAAATATCTATCTCTCCATCATTATATACTTCTTCTCGAATCACATTTCCTTTTTCATTTAGGTGAGCAATGTTGGTTAAGTTTTTCTCAATAATTACTCCATCAGAATCACAGGTACAATCGTATATTTTTCGTTTTTTTAATCCTTTCTTCATTCTTTACAATTATTGATTAATAATATATTTTTACGGTGGAGCATAGCAGGAGTTTGATCCATAGTCGCATGGAGTAAAAAACTCTGCGAAACTGTGGATCAAACTCCTTCTATGCTTAATGATGAAATCAACGTCCTCGAATAGTTCGAATTATAATAGGCAACAAAGATAGAAGGATAAGAACAGTTCCAATACTCGCTGCTATCACAATATTTTGTTCTACTCCTTTTTGTTTTAAAATGATTCCGGCAAATGCCCAAATCAACACTAAACTATAAGCAATATCGCCTCTAGAATTTAACATTTTTTGCCCAATCAAAGTTGCAATGAAAATCATCCCAACTGTCCAAAATATTTCTGAAATTCCAAATCCATCCCAATTAATACTAACTAACAATGCAGTTACATTTGCGATTGTTGCCACAGTTATCCAGCCTAAATAAATACTAAATGGAGTATGTACAAACCACTTTACACCAGATGAAACCACACTTTGACCAATTCCTAAACGTTGATAGATTATGATCAATAAAACCAAAAATGAGACCATTACTCCTACCGAAATTTCTACATAATGATAATGCCAAGAGAATATCCAAGTGATATTGGCAATACATGTTAAAAGGAAGAATGGACCAATTTTGGAAAACCAAGGTGTAGAATCTTGTGGGTACTTAAATAAGTCCTTGGATTGATATATCAGGAAGCCCAAAAGAAATAAGTAAATCAAACCCCAAATTGAAAAGGTAATTCCTGCAGGAACAAAAAGATTAGGGAAAGAGTCCGAAATTTCACCAGGAGTTTTACCATTGATGGGTAGCGAATTGGATAAATAATTGACATAAATCATCGCTCCAAAAGCGAGGATGTTAAGAATTTGGAGGAGTTTTTTCATATTGTAAATTGATTGATGTTTGTTTTTTATTATTTAATTTAGCATTTAACAACCTCACCAAAGCTACTAGAATTTTTTGCAAAAAAAAATCCTTTTTTCGAGTTAATAATATCAATAAAGTTGGATGAAATACTCTTTTAACCTAGAAGTAATTGTTCTGTTATGTCAAAAATGGGAATTACAAATGAGTTTAAATAAATAGTGATTGATAGAAACTCATTTGTAAGTATATTGTTAAATTTTGTATAGTCAATTGCCTCTGTTTATGTTATAATCCTTTGGTCAATCAGTTATTTATATATTCAAAGTTAGTAATGCTATTGAATTTATAAGTCAATTTTATATCGATTTTCTGTATGATTTCTGGTTGTATCAGAAACAGTTTTGAAAATAGATGTGCCCAATTAAACCTACCCTCAGGAAGTGTTTTAGCTTCTATTGCTGTTTCAATAATTAACTAAAACGTGGGTTTGTCTCTCGAAGAAACTAAATAAATATTTTAAAAAAAAATACAAATAAATTTAAGGATAAAAGGTAAAGGTAAATAGATTTTTGGAAGAATGTGGAGTCTAAATAAAGCTATGTATATATTTGAAAAAAATACTTTGGTGAAGTATATCATTCTTCTATCTTTGTATCAAAATCAAATAATATACCGCTAGACTTGGATGATTTTGTTGCTCGGAAAAGCGAATTTCATATCCAATAATTAGGAAAAGTAATTTAAAATCAACTTTAGCAAAGCTATAATTATGTTATCAATCATTTACTAAATTTTTATTTCAACATATTTTGAAAAAAACAGCACTTCTTGAACTTCATTATTTACCACCTATTCAATATGTAAGTAAATTGTTACAATATCCGAAAGTAATATTGGAGCAGCATGAAAATTACTCTAAGGGTAGTTTCCGAAATAGATGTCACTTGGCTAGTTCCACAGGTTTGTTAAGATTAAGTATTCCCCTCGCAGGAGGGAAAAATCAACAACAACCAATTCGAGAAGTAGAATTAAAATATGATGAACCATGGCAGAATCAACATTGGACTGCGATTAAATCTGCTTATGGAAAATCACCTTTTTTTGAACATTACGAACATCGGTTTCTACCAATTTTTAAAAAAAGATATAAGTACTTATGGGATTGGAATTGGGATTTGTTGCAATTGATTTTGGATATAATTTTTTTAGATAAAGAAATGGAATTAACAGAGAAATTTGAGAAAGACACATGTGATAAAGTAATCGATTTACGCAATCGAATTTCTCCAAAGAAAAATAAAAAAATGGAGGATACTGGTTTTAACCAGGTAAAATATGTTCAAGTCTTCGAAGCAGAAAATGGATTTTTACCTAATTTAAGTATCTTAGACTTGATATTTTGTGTAGGCCCAGAAGCAATAATTTATTTAGAAAGAAGTGTGGTTAAAGTGTGATACTTTCAATGCTTTAAGTCATGTACAAGTGATTAGAAGCCAAAATAGAAAGAAATATGGATCATATAATAAATGATAATCTTCAAAAATATAAAATTCAAATCGACCAAATTGTAAGGGAACTTCACGATTTGACTATTGATATTTCCCATACAGAATTAGAAAAAGTGGTTAGTGATTTACGAAATCGAATCAATGAACCATTTATGTTTGTTATCGTTGGTGAGGTGAAAGTGGGGAAAAGTAGTTTTGTCAATGCATTATTAGGGAGTGATAAAGAAATATGTAAAGTTTCACCTGCACCAATGACAGACACCATTCAGCAAATTATTTATGGCGAAAAAGAAGAGATTATAATGGTAAGTCCTTTCTTAAAAAAAATAACTCAGCCTGTTGAAATACTGAAGGAAATTGCGATTGTCGATACACCTGGAACTAATACTATTATCGATCTGCATCAAGAAATTACAGAACGATTTATCCCTGCTTCAGATCTGATTGTTTTTGTTTTTGAAGCTAGAAATCCTTATCGACAATCGGCTTGGACCTTCTTTAACTTTATTCATGAAGATTGGAGAAAAAAAATAATTTTTGTTTTGCAACAAAAAGATTTAATGCCTGAAGAAGATTTAAAAGTAAATATTCAAGGTGTGCATGATTATGCGGTGAAAAAAGGAATTCCTGATCCAATCACTTTTGCGGTTTCAGCAAAATTAGAATTAGAAAATAGTCATGAAGCTAGTGGATACTTACCTTTGCGTGCATATATAAAAGAAAATATTACTGGCGGAAAAGCACCTGGATTAAAATTACAGAACAATATCACCACTTCTAAAAATATCAACGAACGAATTTCGAGTGGAGTAAATGATAGGAAAAAGCAATGGGAATCTGATATAGTTTTCCGAAATATCATTACTCAAACACTTGATGAACAATCTGTGAAATCTAGTGCTCAGGTAGATCAATTGGTAGGTAATTTACTTTCTACTTACGATCGAATTACCTTCAAAAAGCAAACGGAATTGAGTATTGGTTTGTCTTTTGTTTCTCTTCTTCGACGACAAATTCGTTCAATTTTCATCAAAAAAGAAAACCCTCAAAAGTGGTTGGACGATTTGGCAAATAGTTTCGATCAAGAGTTAAATTCAGAGTTAAAAAGCAAACTCAATGATGGTGTAGTGGAGATCGCCAATAGTATTCAGCAGATGGGAAAAATGATTGATTTGAAAATTCAAAATAGTCAAACTATATTAAAAAACAATCATGACATATTTAGCGATATTGCTGAGAGACGAAGTAATGTGTTGATTGATTTGCAAAAAACATTTGCAAACTTTATGTCGAAGTCTGAAAATTTTATTGATCAGGAACTGTTTGGAGATAAAGAAAATTTAGTTCCTAATTTAGCTACCGGTAGTGGAATTGCAGCAGTAGGAATTATTCTTTCAACTTTTTTGAGTGGAATGGTGGCAGATGTGACTGGTGGAATATTAGCTACGGTTGGGTTGCTTTTTGCAGGAGTAAGCATGGGAAAAAAGAAACGTCAAATTATAGGAAGTTTCAAAGAAGCAATTGCTGGTGGAAGACTTCGGTTGGATAGGGAGGTCAACGAGAAACTAAAAACATACATTTCAAATATTAAGGGAAAAATTGACGCTAATTTTCATGAATTTGATAAGTTAATCGAAATGGAGGAAATGCAAATTAAGCTTTTGGAACAAAAACATCAATCGGTTGAAAAAAGATTAGAAAAGCTAGAAAAAATGATAAAATAAGAACTATTGAAATAATGATTTTAAAAAAAAGTATTAATCTGTTGAGATTAGTACTTTTTTTATTTTACTAACCGGATAAGTCATGGTGTCAATAATCAATGTTTTAGGTTTTTGAAATAAAGACTAATCTATTTTTTTACTCTTAATTTTCTGATTAAATTTGTAAAAAAAAGAGTTAATTAAATGGAAAAACCATATATCATAGGAATAACCGGAGGGAGTGGAAGTGGGAAGACCTCATTCATTAAGGCATTGAAACAATCTTTTTCTAAAGAGGAAATATGTTTTTTATCGCAAGACGATTACTATTTAACTAAAGATCATCAAAAAAAAGATGATGAAGGAATTGAAAATTTTGACCGCCCAAATTCAATTGATAAAAAATCATTTGTTCGAGATGTCAAAAAATTAATGGCTGGGGAGACGGTAACTATTGAAGAGTATATGTTTAACAACATAGAAGTTGAGCCAAAAATGTTAACTTTTGAACCAGCGCCAATTATTATTGTTGAAGGGATTTTTGTTTTTCATTATAAGAAAATGAGGAAACAAATGGATATGAAAATTTTCATAGAAGCTAAGGAAAACCTTAAAGTAATTCGTAGGATAACACGGGATCAGGTGGAAAGAAATTATCCATTGGATGATGTATTGTATCGATATAGAAAACATATTTTACCTGCCTTCGAAAAATACATTTTGCCTTATCGTGATAGTGCAGACATGGTGATTAATAATAATACAAATTTCAATAATGGCTTGGAGATGGTCAGAGGTTTCCTAAAAAACAAAATCGTTGAATTAAAAGAGGGGAAATAAGGTTTACTTATGTTCTGAATTATTACTACCTAGCTTAATTGAATGTGAACGAAGTGAAAAAACTAATTTTATATTTCATGATTTTCTTGATTACAACATTTTTTAGTTTTAAGTCCAATTGCCTTGAAGCTCAAATTGTTAATATTGAAAATAAGAGGTCTAGTCTAACTGATACCTCTGGCGTTTTCGGGTACCTGTCTTTAGGAGCGAATTTTGTAAAAAATACGAAATCTATTACCACTATTTCAAGTGATACAAGAGTAGAATTTTTTAAAAAAAAAGGTAGATTTCTTTCTTTGATTAACTATAATTTAATTCGAGCCAATTCAGATCGATTTATTGATAATGGTTTTTTGCACCTGAGATACAATTATAAAGTCAATAAGAAAATTGAATATGAAATTTATTCACAAATTCAGTTTAATAATCAGGTCAGATTAACACTCAGGGTATTGACAGGGACTGGTTTACGGTTACAACTTTTTAAGACTGAAAGGCAGCAAGTTTATTTTGGGCTTTCCTATATGTTTGAATATGATGAAATTGAAATTGTCTCAGGTGTAGGTTCTTTTTTTCATGATCACAGGATGAGTGCTTATTTTTCAGCCTTGATTCAGCCATTTTCTGATAATGTTACCATCTCAAATACGACTTATTATCAACCTGTTCTGAATAGTTTGTCAGATGTAAGATTATCATCACAAACAAGTTTAACTTTTTTTCTTTCCAAGCGACTTCGATTCTCAACCATATTCAGTATAACAAACGATACTAGGGTTCCTGAAAATGTACCCGCAACATATTATAGTATGAGAAATGGGGTTAGGTGGGATTTTTGAAACAAGGATGAAGGTATGTTTCTGATTATCTACTATTTATTTATTCCACAATCCAAATAAATATTTATAAAAAAGGAGTATTATATAATTTTTTTTTAATATTAATTAATATTTTTTTTTGTAAAGCGTTGATAGTCAGTTTTTTATAGTAAAAAATATTTTTCTGCATTTTTAAATAAAATAGGATTTTTCATTAATTAGTAATAACTTTGCACTAATAACTAGAGTTACCGAGTATTTAGCAATTTCTAATTAGTGTTATTTGAAGTTTTGTTTAATTTCTTTCGTCCCTAATTTTTCTCTGCTCCTCGCTTGTTTTCTCGTTTTTTTTAATTTTTTAAATTTTTTTTAGATGAATATTTTCGTAGCAAAATTAAATTACGATACTCGCGAGGGTACGCTACAAGACCTTTTTTCAGAGTACGGTACAGTTGATTCTGTAAAGATTATTAATGACCGTGATACTGGAAGATCCAAAGGATTTGGATTTGTTGAAATGGCTGATGATGGAGAGGGACAAGCTGCTATTGATGGGCTTAATGATACTGAAGTAGACGGCAGAACAATTGTTGTGAAAAAAGCTGAACCAAGGAATAATGATCGTCGAGGCGGCGGTGGTGGTGGCTACAACCGCGGTGGCGGTGGCGGCGGTGGATACAACCGCGGCGGCGGCGGTGGATACGGCGGAGGAAGGTACTAAGAATTAGTGTCCTACTTCTAATCACAAAGCAAAGCCTCGAAGTTTACTTCGAGGCTTTACTTTTTTCATTTTAAACGACTTTTTTTAGATCATATGATCTCTTCAAATTCTTCTTCAGCTTCTTTTGGAGAAATATTACTCAAGGCACTATTTTTAAATTGATGCATCTTTTGAAACTCAGTCAAAACGTTTTTCACAAAACTACTGTTCACCATTTCTTTAATTTTTTCCATATTATTTAGCTCATCCATCTCCCGGAACTTATAGGTTTGTTCATACATACCGGTTTCAAATTTTATGGAAGTTTTATTATCCATCTTGAATACAGTAATTTTTAAATTAGGATGTTCGATGTATCCGATGATTCTCATAATTATTTTTTTTGCCTAAGAATTATTTTTGAAAGCTTAGAATTAATATTTTGAGTCATTGTTTGGTAGACTTCTATGAATTCTGGAAAATGTTTTTTTAAATATTTTAAATGTAATTGGATGGTTGTATTATCACCTCTTTTTGCAGGACCAGTTTGCATTTCATGTGGGGATTGTACAATTATTTTATCGACGGTTTCCTGAATTAATGGTTTTAATAAGTCGAAGGGTAATTTTTCAGTAGATGTTATTTTCTCTCCAATAGTAAAAAGATTGTTGGAGAAATTATTTACAAACACGGCGGCGATGTGCAAAATACTCCTTTCTTGATCATTAATTTGATGCACACTCTGAGAAATTCTTCGCCCTAACTTCTCTAAAGATGCCCTGTGTTTTTTCAAATTACTATCTACACAAATGGGGATATTGGAAAAGTTAACTTTTCGTGTGATGGAAAAGGTTTGTAAGGGGTAAAAGATACCATAGTTTTTAAAATATGGTTTTAAAACTGTTGAAGGAGTTGCACCTGAAGTGTGAACGACCAACTTAGATAAAGGGATCTGTTTGGATAAATTTGCTGCAACATTTTCAATTGCACTATCTGGAACCGCCAATATATAAATGTCGGCTTCTTTAGATATGTCCTCTAAGTTTTTAATGGCTTCACATTTTATTATTTTGGATAAACGTTTAGCCTTAGTTATTTTTCGGCTATAAACTTGATTAACTTCTAAACCAACTTCATGTAGTTCTTTACCTAAGTGAAAACCTACATTTCCTACTCCAATTAAAATTATTTTTAATTCCTTGGACATTGGTTTTATCTTTTTAATTCAAATCTTCTTTTAATCCAACTCATTGCTAATCCTAACATCATCATAATTGAACCAGTCCAAAAGAAATTTATTCCAGGGAAAATAATCGCTTCAAAAACGATATAATCAGTTCTAAGGGAATTGGTAGCGAACTCAATCGGGTAAGTAATATTTGCTTCAGACTGCGCAATTCCGATACTCATTTTCCCAGTTGAAGGATCTATTTTTGTAAATTGGAAGTTTAATCCATGAGTAGTCAATTTGTCTTTAATCATCATTGGATTCATTTTTCGAATCAGATAAATTGGTTGAGCGAGTTCGGATTTAGATTCACCATTTTTAGTAACCTTCAAAATTGCACCTACAGCGATATCATCTTTTTTAGCTTGATAATTTGGATGTTTAGGATCACGCGCCACTTGTTCCAATTTAATTTCGTAGCCATTAAAATTGATAGCATCGCCTTCTTTTAAGTCAAAATTACGGTATTCCAAATTCATTTCTGCCGCAAAAAATTTATCAAAAAAGCTGCTAGGTAATTTAATCTTAAATGCTAGGTCATTGATCTGGACAGGATAAGTATAAACCAAATTATTTCTCAAAACAGCAACTGGACTTGCTTCGTAATTTTCAGGTTTACCAACTTGCTGAATCTTTACTTTTGCTCCAATGGCGAGGTCTTTTTCCTTAGATTTATAATCTGGATGGGTTGCATTTGGAATAATTGATTCAATGGATATGCGGAACTGATTTATCATTGTGGTATCAGATAAATTCAATGTATCAATAAAGGTCATTTCAGCTCCAAGCGGTACCTCAATGATTCGATAATTTAAACTATCCTCCATTCTTTGTGCTTCTTCTCGATCTGCTTCTTTTTTAGGTAAGGTAGCAATATGTGTGAAAATATCTTTGTCTAAATAATGTTGGGTGCTTGGGTTATATGCAGCTACCTTAATTAATTTATTATCAAATTGAGCAGTTGGATAAACCATAAAATCCTCTACCACTTTGCCTTCTTGGTTTAATTTCTTAAAATTGATATCATAGGTTCGCATTCGATCTATCATCGAGTCACGTTGATAAGTAATTTCGTAGCCATTAAGCAATGCAGGTTTTCCCTCAAAAAGAATAACATTACGTTTTAACATTTCTTCATTAAGCAACCCCCTTTGGGTAAAGGGATCAGTTGAAATATGTTCTTTGTTTAAACTTGAGGCTAAAATTCCCACAATCATTAACCCGAATCCAATATGTGAAATCACAGAGCCTGCCAACTTTAAATTTCCACGAACGAAAGTAAATAGATAATCCAAATTAGCTACTACCGCAAATAGTCCAGAAAATAATAAAATTTGGTATTGCCATGCGTAAACATTAATCCATTGAGCAGCAGCAAAAGTCAAGGTTGCAGCGATTACTATACTAATTCCTAAATGTAAAAAATATTTTCTTGATACAGCTCCCCAGTTAGCTTCTCTAAATCTAAATGACTGTGCTACTCCAGAAAGTAAACCTATAAAAACTCCAATCCACAATTGATATTTGTTGTGATGTTCTACTGGATCTTGAATTACATACCCTTCAAAACCTGGTTGGAATAATTCTGCAATTTTATTATATACTGGAAGAGAAGTAGAAGCGGTGATCAAGCAAGCTGAAAAAAGTAGAACCAACGATCCAATAAACATCCAAAATTCTTTGGATGCTAAAGCTTCTTCTTCTTCAATTCGAGTAATAGATTTTTGTTTGATAAAAAAGATGAAAAGTGGAAAGACAAAAAAGAAGGCAGTAAAAACCAATAATTGCCTCTCTAATCCCATTTCTGTAAATGCATGAACTGATGTTTCTCCAAGTATGCCACTTCGTGTCAAAAATGTTGAATACAAGATGAAGAAGAAAGTCATAAGGTAAAATAGGTAAGTACTTCTGATTGAATGTCCAGTTGCTCTTGCTATGAGGTGAGTATGAATTCCAGCCACTATTAAAATCCAAGGAACTAAAGACGCATTTTCTACCGGATCCCATGCCCAATATCCTCCGAAAGTTAATGCTTCATAAGCCCAAGCTCCACCCATCAAAATTCCAGTTCCTAAAATAGCTCCAGAAAATAGGGCCCACGGAAAAGATACTTTTAGCATCTCTTGATGTTTTCCATTCCATAAGCCTGCTATTGCGTAACAAAATGGAATTGTAGTTGATGCAAACCCTAAAAACAAAGTAGGTGGATGAATGGTCATCCAATAATTTTGAAGTAGAGGATTTAGGCCGTTTCCAGTTAATAAATCTACATAATCAGCCTGGGCAAAAAGAGGAATGTCCATTGTATCTCGGAACAACATTAAAGGGTTTGCTCCAATTTTTGTCTCAAGAATATAAACTCCCAAGATCATCGAACCTATAAATAATTGAACTAAGGACAGTATTGACATTACCGGAGCCTCCCAATTTTTGGCAACTCGGATTAATATAAAACCAAGAACTACATGCCAAAACATCCAAAGTAAAAAACTACCTTCTTGTCCTTCCCAAAAAGCAGACAAAATGTATTTCATTTCTAAATCATTACTGACATGAAGTCTTGCATATTCGTACTCATACATCCGAAAATACATCACATAAAAGATACATGCTATGGTTATGAAAAGACTAACTCCATGAATGATGTAACTGAATCGTCCTATTTTAATCCAACCAGTTGCTTCTACTGATTCTTTTTTTTGCTCTGCAAAATAGTAAGCAATGGTTGCTAAAAAACTTGCAACGAAGGATAGAATTATAGTCATTCTACCTATCTGACCTGGCAATAAATGTTCACCAATATATTGGATTTCGTCCATTTCTATATTTAATTTTAATAGGTTCTTTTTTGTTACTTGTTTGAATTATCCTTTTTCATTCTTCAAATACACTTCTTCATCTTTATATTTAGAAGGACACTTGAGTAGAATTTCAGAGGCTATAAATTCATCATTTTCCATTTTTCCAGTTAAAACTATTTGTTCAGATAATTCAAAATCTTGAGGTTTTCCTTGATTCAAAATTACCTTTCTTTCCTCTTTGTTATCATCCACCATATAAAAAGTAAAATAATTGGGATCGACAAGTTCATCATAAATAATCTCTTTATCTTTCACCAAATGCCCGACCACTTTAACTTTACCTGCAGCCCCTCGAGCATCATCGAAGTTAGAGTAGGTTGCAACTTCACCTCCAGCTGTTATTATTAGGTAAATTGCAATTCCAATCATAATCATTCCGATAAGATGTATCTTTTTCATATTCGATTTATTTTGTGATTTTATGACTTTCAACAAAGATAAGATGTGTTATGTTGCTAACATTCTTTTTTATGTAAAATTTCAAACTATTTGGCAAAATATTATCGAAACTTAGTTTTGAGAATTTTAATTGATTATCTTTTTTCAATTCAATGCCTAACAAATGTTTTCACTACTATCGTTACAAATGTCTGGCAGTGAAAATATTTTAGAATGGAAAACATTGATAAATTGAGGTTGTATATGACAAAACACTAAAGAAACAATAGTAAAATTATGTAATAATAGCTTTTTGTAATAGTCATCAACATCAAAATTTAAATTGAAAAGAATATCTACTACTATTATTATAGGTAAGTGGTAATTTTTAGAAACTAAAGTAGTATTTTAAGTCCATTGGAGTTTCAATAATTTGCGAGGGGGGTGGATCAATACATGATAAGCAACCTGTTTTTAAGAACCGAATGCTATATAAGTGGAGCCACTTTTTCTAGTACAATTTTTTATTTAATGGACTCTTTTTTGGTAATGCTTAGCTAGTGTAAATCTTAGAAATCTACCTGACTACTTTATCAAAAAGAATAGGATTAATAAACAATTGGTTTGGCCATAACACGAATTGGAGAATAATGCAATAAATAGATTCTATAATAATTGCTTAGTTCTTCTAATAATAATTTTACCTTTGAAAAGTCTTACTCAGTTTTTTTTATCAGAGCAACAATTCGCATACAAATTAATAAAATTATTGGAAAAGCAGCAGCATGAAAATCCTGTGGAAGTATTTTCCAAAATAAAATTAACAATACATTTACGACCAGTGTAAACCCTAAGTATTTTTTCCAAAAATCATTGATGTTGTCACGTAAAATGTTGATTGCCAGTAAAATGTGAAATGGACTCATCCAAAGTATGTTTAAGTTTTTGTAACAAACTTCATGATCAGTTCCCATCCACATGAAAGTAAAAAGAACTCCCGATAGTCCCAAAAAAAGAAAAAGAATAAAGTCAAGAGATTTAGTGAATGTATTGTTCTTTACAAAGAATAAAAAGCTAGTTAATCCGCATAAAGTCCAAAATAGTAACAAAGGTGTTATTCTAAAATTTACAATATTTGATGTTTTTTTTTGAGGGACAATTACCGAATTTGATTGCACAAGTCCATCCGAATTTCGAAGTATTCCAAAGGTGAAATTTTGAGAAAGGAGATCGGGTAAATATGTTTCGCCTTCAAAATCAGCAATTTCATCTGCCGGCATTCCTAAAATTAAATCCATACCAAAATCAGCCCAAGGGCTTTTAGGGTAAGTATTTCCATCAATGTAATAATCTAGTTGTTGCCTGTAGGAGAGGTAATTCTTTTCAGGAATGTCAAAGGTTAAATTTTGGCCTAAAGTATCTATTAAAATATCAAATACTCTACTAGAACAATTATCATAAAAGAAATCATATTGGTAGTAAGCATTTTTCGGTTTTGCATTGTAGAGCAGATAATTAAAGACGGTTTGCTTTTCATTTAGATTAAAGTTAAAAACTTGCTCGACCACACGGCGGTTTTGGGCAACATATTGGTATTCAAATCTTCGATATTGATCAATACCTAATTTATACAATAGTTTTCCTCGAATAAATTTAACTACAAAATTTGGAGTATCAAAGTCAAATATTCCATAGTTGAACACCAAATCAAGTCCTTGTCCAGGATCTTTAACTCGAATCGCAGTATGTCCAAATAATTCATAAATTGCTTCTCCGGGTGAGCAAGTCAGTAAACTAATTTCGGCTTCTTCACTCAAAGGTTTAGTTTGACCTATGATACTACCACAAGAAAATATAAGGAGATATAAGAGAAGATTTTTTATCATGTAAAATATGTTGACCAATTTTAATTATTGGGTGGTTGAGTTAATATTAAGAATGAGTGAATTTAAATCTAAAGATAGAATCCTAATAACTTAATAACCTCAATTGTCTATAATTAGAGTTAAAACTTGTATTTTTGGTTTATGGGTAATAACGAACAACAAATTACGAATAATACTGTAGTTAGCCTTACCAATGTCTCCATTTTTCAACAACAAAATATGGTATTGGAAGACGTGAACTTGAGAATAGATCGAGGAGAGTTCTGCTATTTGATAGGTAAGACTGGAAGTGGGAAATCAAGTTTATTAAAAACTTTATACGGTGATTTAGTTTTAAAGAATGGATTAGGAGAAGTGGTTGGATTTGATTTAAGCAAGTTGAATCGAAAATCAATTCCAATGTTGAGAAGAAAACTAGGAATTGTTTTTCAAGATTTTAATTTGCTAGAAGATCGAACGGTTGGAGAAAATCTTGATTTTGTTTTGCAGGCTACTGGATGGGAAAATCCTACAGAACGGAAGGGTAGAATTAATGACATATTAACTGATGTTGGGTTGTTTCATAAAAGCTTTAAAATGCCACATGAAATTTCTGGAGGGGAACAGCAAAGGGTGGTTATAGCGAGAGCTTTATTAAACTCACCGGAGTTAATTTTGGCAGATGAGCCAACTGGAAATCTAGATCCTGAAACCAGTGATGAGATTTTATTTTTACTGAGAGATATAGCTCGAAATAACAATACCGCAGTAGTATTTGCGACACATGATTATCGGATTTTAGAAAAATTTAATGGACGAATCATTCGCTGCCAAAAAGGGAAAGTTTTGGACGAGGAAAACTTTGTTTTTTAGTACGATATAATCAAAAAATAAAAAATGGTCTTTCAGGTGTTATACTTGAAAGACCATTTTTTTATGAAATATTCCTTTTGTGAAACATGACATTTACAATAAGGAAATAGTAGAGAATGCTATTAAACGCGAAGCCATTTTTTTTAAATGAGTTTTTAGATAATAAAACTTAGTTCGAAACTGTTACTAATCTAAATTATTTCATTATAAAATAAAGCTATTAAATGAGAATCTAAAAAAGAGTAATTGATGAGGACAAATTAATCTCTTAACTACTATTTTTTCTCGGAGTTAAAAAAATAAATACAAGACATATAGGAAAAAAAGTTACCATTCTTTATTTTATTCACTAGTTCTTAGGAAGTTTTTCAAATATCTATATTTTTACAAAACAAAATTATATTTTGTTTTATCGATTAATGTAATTTTTTATAAATTATATTGCATGTAATTTTGTTGTTGGTGAAATATAATTTCATTCAATGGTTTAAAAATAGTTAGAAGAAAATTGCTTTTTATTGAAAATAAAAGCAGTTATTTGCGCGCGCTTTGAGAAAATGACAAACAGTATTCTTTTTTTTAATTTAACAAAATAATTTATAGGGGGGATTCGAATTTCAAGTGTCTTAGAAATATACAGCTTATTTAAAATCACTTTTTTGTTCAATTTTTACTGAATTTAATATCATTTAATTTTTTAGAAAACCTATTTAAAATCAAATCACCATGAAAAACCTATTTGTAATCCTAATATTATTTTTTAACGTGCTGGCAAACGCACAAATCAATTCATTTTCAATAAGCGTAGATGGAGGTATTCTTTTTTCCGAATACGCCATGAGTCGTTCAGGTAATGCAGGATCTACTTTAGGCGTCCGTTTCGAACTTCCAGTCAATCTTCCAGTTGGACAAATTGCAATCAGTTCAGGTTTGGAAATGTCAAATTATGGGAATCAATATAACTACAATAACAAACCTATAATAATCGGGGAGGATCCTGGCTTTTCAGTAATTGATGTAACTCGATTTGAATATAAATATTTAGCAATTCCCATTCGGTTGAAATATACTTGGAGAATGGTTTATGCACAAGTTGGAATAAAAGCAGAAAGATTTCAAAAGCAAGCTTTAATAACGGAGGGTACAATGTCTGATCCAGCTTATCTAAATAAATCCTCATTTGAGATTGATGATATCCGGGAAAAAAATCTTTCAACGGAATTTGCTTTAGGTTTTAATGTACAGATGCCGAATCGTCCAAACTTTGGAATTTACTTTGAACCAAATGTGAATTACATAACCAAATCTATTTTCAGAAATTCATTATTGGAGAATAAACAAATTTCTTATGGGTTAAGAATCGGAGCTAAATACACGTTCAACAATCCAATGAAAAAATAATAAAATTCAACTGCGTTGACAGTTATTTAAAATAAATAACAACATCCTTTATTTTGACTTAATAACATCCTTAATAACCATATCCCTGACGATCAATTGATTGTCAGGGATTTTTTTATCTACCACAGATACAGCAAATTTTAGTAAAACTAATTCTGAATTGTTTACTTTCAGGATTTACGTTATCTGTGGTGATAATATTTTATTCCATTAATTCCAAAGCTTTATTCACTTCCAGCACTGGGAATTTACATACCTTATTTTTACAAACATAAATCCGAGTTTCTCCTTCGATCAGTTTGTCTTGTAGGAGCTGTAAATTACCTTCAGATTTCCCTCCTAGAATAAGTGCATTTGGTAGATAATATTGCATTAATTCTTTGGAAAGTGCTCTGGAATTATCACCTATAACAGCCACTTCGAAAGGAGGATTTACTATTGCCCAATATAAACTACACCAGTTGGAGTAGAAATTTGGCTGTGGAGTATCGGTGATACTTTCCGATAAATTATGGAGCATTTGTTTGCTTAGATCAACCCATTCAGGTTGATAAAGCATGGTACCTAATTTGTAAAGGTTCCTTGCCATCGTGGAGTTTGACCCTGGAATTACATTATCAGCTAATTCTTTTTTTCTAGCGATTAGTTCTGGATCTAAGTTAGAGGTATAGTGGAACATCCCTGTCGATTTATCATAGAAATGAGTCTGAGTATAGGCAGTTAGTTTTTTGGCGTGATTTAACCATTGCTCGTCAAATGTTACTTGGTATAAGTGAACAAATGCATCAATCAATAAGGCGTAGTCATCCAGAAATGCATTAATGACTGATTGTCCATCCTTAAAATTTCGATTCAATCGATGTTCGTCTTTAATGGAATTTTTTACTAAAAAGTTAGCATTGCGAATAGCAGATTCTAAATATTCTTCATTACCAAAAGCTCGGTAGGCATCTGTGTACCCTTTGAGCATCAGAGCATTCCATGAAGTCAAAATTTTATCATCTAATCCTGGACGGATTCTTTTGCCTCTCGCACTCATCAAAATGATTTTTGCATCATCAATTTTTTTGGATAATTGATCTGCAGTAAGGTCAAATTTTTTCGCAACTTTTTCATTGGAAGATTTTCGATGGAGAATATTGTTTTTATGTTCCCAATTTCCAGATCTTTTTACCTCATAAAATTCATTAAATACTTTTGCTAAATCATCACCCAATAAAGAATCAATCTCTGATTTTTTCCAAACATAAAATTTCCCTTCCTCCCCCTCACTATCAGCATCTAAGGAAGAATAAAATCCTCCATCTGGATTAGTCATTTCTCTTTTGGTGTATTCTAAAGTTTCTACAACTACTTTTTTATACAATGGATTTTTAGTTAATTGATAAGCCTCAGAATACAAGCTGATGAGCTGTCCATTGTCGTAAAGCATTTTTTCAAAATGGGGAGCAAACCAATCATCATCAGTTGAATACCGAGCGAAACCACCACCTAAGTGATCATAAATCCCCCCATTTGCCATATTGTCCAAAGTAGTGGTAACTCCCTCAAGCGCCTTAGCATCCTTTGTGAAATGATAGTAATTAAGCAAGAATTCATAATTATTCGGCATCGGGAATTTAGGAGCACCTTTTCGACCACCTTTTTTGAAATCAATATTTTCTAGAAAATTAGTAGCTATTTTGGCTAGATTTTGTGGATTAAAATCTTGATCCTCTTGATTTAAAACAATATTATCCTGTTGTTTTATTCCTTCCTGTAATTGGTTTGCAGATTCTTCGAGTCTTTCAGGATCTTCTTTTTTGATTTTTATAAAGTTATTTAGAACTCCTAACCAATCTTTCTTTGGGAAATAGGTGCTAGCCCAAACAGGTCGTCCATCAGGTAAAGCAAAAGCATTCAATGGCCATCCGCAACCTCGTCCACTTGCTAGTTGACATGCAGACATATAAACATCATCTATGTCTGGACGTTCTTCTCGATCCACCTTGATACAAATGAAATTTTCATTCATAATTTTACTAACCAAAGTATCTTCAAAAGATTCATGTTCCATAACATGGCACCAATGGCAAGCTGCATAACCGACGCTGACAATAATCATTTTATCTTCTGCCTTTGCTTTAGCTAACGCCTCATCTCCCCAAGGATACCAATCTACAGGATTGTGTGCATGCTGCAATAAGTACGGACTACTTTCATTAATTAATTTATTGGTGTATTTATGATTTCCATCTTTGGATGATTTACCATTTTGAGAAGATTTGCAAGAGACGAATGCTAATAGTGTAAAGCAAATTAAATATTTATTCATATTGATTTATTTTGTTCCTAAATGAAGTTTGTTTTATCAACTTATCCTAAATTGAATTACTACTTCCGTCGTTTGTTTTCGATTCCAATTTTTACTTGATTAAAAGGTTTATCCAAGAACGGTTTTTTTTTGCAAAAATAGGAAGGTTTATGAACTGTTGAGGTTTTTTCTAATGAGTTTTTGTATTTATAATTACCTAAAAGCTAAAGAGATAAGTAACAAATAGGGAAACTCTAAAAAGGTTATATAAGTTTAGTTTGTAAAAGAAAATAAGAAAATATTTTAAGTATAAATTTTGATAAAAAATGATTTTTTTTTCATTCATTAGTTGTGTAGTTAATAAATTTTTGTTTTTAAAAAACAGAATTATGAGTTAACCGAATATAAAATCTTATATTTAGTGAACATTAAAATAAGTAAATATAAAAATTATGAACTGGCGAAGATTAAATGGAGATAAAATTAAATTGCCAATTAAAGAAGCAGTTGAAAAAACAATTATCAAAGAAATTGAAGCAGGGTACAATTTAAAAGTTTGTATTGGCACAGATTCACAAGTACGAGGCAGTGTTGTTGAGTTTGCTTCTGTAATAGTTTTTTTAAGGGAAAAAAAAGGTGGATTCATGTTTATCCATAGTTATAAGAAAGAACAAACAATGAGCTTACGAGAACGAATGATTTTGGAAGTAGCTAAATCAGTAGAGGTAGCTTATGGGCTTTGTGATTTGTTAGATAAATTTAATGTAGCACTTGAAGTTCATGCGGATATTAATACTGATCCTCATTTTCAGTCTAATATTGCCCTAAAGGAGGCTATGGGATATATCCTAGGAATGGGGTTTGAATTTAAAGCAAAGCCAGATGCTTTTGCAAGTTCATCATGTGCGGATAAAGTTGTCTAAAATTTGATTTAGTATTAATCTTAAAATCTTGATGGAAAAAATCTACAAAATGGTTTATTTTCAATCAATTTTTGAAGCTACAAAGTTGTTATTCTTATTAATCTCAAAGATCGAAATTAAAAAGAAGAATTTAATAGTCACCTCAGATGATTTTGGTGTGAATCCTAGCGTTAATGATGCCATAATAAATGCAGTTAATGCAGGCAAAGTAAATTCTATTGCAGTCTTCCCAAATTATGATGGGATAACCAATAAAAGAAAAAAAGTATAAAAACTCTGCAGGGAATGCTAAACACCTCTTGAATAAGACAAATGGAAATAGGGAAATTGGTTGCCATTTAACGTTAATTTCGGGGCGGCCGATTACTAAAGCTAAATCCATGAAAGGTAAAAATGGATATTTTCGAGGTATTTATGAATTTAGACGAAGCATCAACCTCAAAGAACTGAGGGAAGAACTTAATGCTCAAATAAAAGTTTTTACTGAGGCAAATATTCCGCTTACACATTTAAGTTGCCATCACAACGTACTGACCTTTTTTCCAGAATTATATCAAGAGTACTTGAAAGTCTGTAAAGATTATAAGTTAGCCATTCGTTCTGCTAATAGCCATCCTAAAAAATCTATGAATAAATTCCTTAGTTTTTTGAAAATCAAACTAATGGACGATTTGAAAAAGAAAGATCGTAAGGAAATTAAGAAATTTACTAAAAAAGCTCCAAACAATTTTTTAAAGACAATATCAAGGGTAAATATAAATTTACAAGTTTTCACGATAGTGGACATTATGGTCCGATACCAGGGGGCCCTATTCAAAATACTAAAGAGAATATTGAGAGATGGATTGAAAAAAACATCATACTCTAAATAAATCATTAAAGAAATTAGCAAAGTCTGTGGATCAAAATTCGATGGAATTTATTTTATATATCGCCAAAAATAAACCTGAAACTTCTAATAGGTATAAGGATATTGATTATCCTGGGGTCGATTTAAGATACTTTGACAGTCGCTACTCAGAGTATAGGTCAATTATGGAATTTGATTTTTCTAAACATCCAAATATTGAAATGGTAAGTTGGGGAGAACTGAATAAATAGGGAAGGATATTTCGTAAGTTTATTATATTAATTTTAAAAAACAACAAACTTACTTTTTATGATTTGGATTTGACTATTCTTCACTTAGAATCCCACGAATATTCCAATTCACATTCACATTTGCACCTGTACTTGGATTTGCTGAGAGATCTCGGTAAGTCTTCCATTCAAATTCCCCTTCACCTAACATCCAATCACCATTTGTTCTCGCTGGCCCCTCATCACAGCCAATACTTCTGGTCTCTGAAGAATGAATAACTCTAACAACAATCCATAGGTCCTCATTAGTTATTTCCACAGGAGTAGATAATGTGTGAGAATTCCATGAATTATCAGAAACTTGATTGATTACATTTTTTGAATATAAGAGTGTTCCTGGTGAGCTTGATGTACCTTCGCCATAAACTAATATTTCGCAGTCTAAAGGTTTATCTTGGATATAAAAATCTACTTCATCCAAAGTCCTTCCCACATAATTATCAACAATAGAGGAAGGATACCTTTGACCTACATCGAATGTTCCAATGGGTAGAGCAGGAGCTGAAAAGTTATCATCATCGTATCTCAATTCAATAGTGGGGTTATCCTTTTTGCAGGAAAAAAACAATAGGGAACAACTCAAAAATGCCAAGAAAATATTATTCATGAAAAATGATTTATGTTATTACAAATTCAATGACAAATTTAGATGATAAATAGGTGAATTTCTATATTCCAGATACATTTAACCAAATTTTAATAAATTGATTTATAAATTAAACTATATTTTTTTGTTTAATTTTTGTCTGATGTTTTTTATTCCTCTTTGAATTATTTTTCATTCTAAGTGAATAAAAATATAATAATGTTGAACTTTATATGACTATTTTTACCCGATATTCCATTCATTTTGATTTAGATTCTTTATACCCTTCTTCACTGAGTTGTCGATAACTATATTCTAAGCACCATTTGGTTTTTGACCATAATTCAGTTGCAATTTTTTAACATTTGCCAAAACAAAATGACTTGCCCAAAAGGAAATTATCATAGTATCTTCAAGGTCTTGGAGTAAAGAGTGGATTACGAACCCAAGTATATTTTGAGTGACTTGAATTGAGTAAAATTCATTTTTTATTACTAAATATTTTTACTTCTTATAAAGTAAAACTAAAATGAATTTGTTTCCTGAAGTTTTTATTAGGTATCATCGTTCAATAAATAACCTTTGCTCATGCTGATTTTTTATATTTGTATTTTTTAAAAGAGCGAGATAGAAAATATTTCTTTAAAAAATAGAAAAGGATCAATGGTGAAGAGACAAAACACTAAAAATTTTGGAGCATACATAGATCGAACGATTAAGATTATTCGCCAAAATTATTTGAAAGCCTTCAAAGAGATTAATGTGGACTTGACAACAGAGCAATGGGTTTTGCTGGATAGCTTGTATGAAACAGATGGGATTTCACAAAATGAATTGGCAAATGGTAGTTTTAAAAATGCTCCTACAGTTTCAAGAATTGTTGATTTATTATGCAAAAAAGGCTTGACTGAAAGGAAAAGATTTGCAAATGACAAAAGACGGTATAAAGTGTTTTTAACAAAAAAAGGAAAGGATACATACACAAAGACAAAACCTGTGGTTGTAAAATTGAGGAGAAAAGGATGGAAAAATTTAAGTAATGAGGATTATGATTTCTTTTTAAGGATCATGAATCAAATTTTTGAAAACTTTGAGGAGAAAAAATAAAGTATATTTCCTGAAAAAGAAATATATTTGCCACAACAACAGTTGCTATAGCAACTATTTTTAATTTTTTGTCAAAAAAAATATTTTCAACATGTCAGATGTAAACTTAGAATTACCAAAAGTATATAATGATGCGGCAGATTTTATGCCGATCAATGGTACTGATTATTTAGAATTATACGTAAGTAATGCGAAGCAAGCAGCACATTATTACAAGTCTGCTTTTGGTTTTCAATCATTGGCTTATTCTGGTTTAGAAACTGGGAATAGGGAGACTGAATCATATGTCGTTGTTCAGGACAAGATTAAAATAGTGCTGACTTCCCCACTTAGAAGTGGGTCGGATATAGGAAGACACATCGATAAGCATGGAGATGGCGTGAAAGTAAATGCCCTTTGGGTGGATGATGCTACTTATGCTTACAATACCGCAATGGAAAGAGGAGCTAAATCATTTATGGAACCTGTGATTGAAGAAGATGAGAATGGGAAAATAGTTCGTTCAGGGATTTATTCTTATGGTGAGGTAGTTCACGTTTTTGTTGAGAGAAAAGATTACCATGGTATCTTTTTACCAGGATTCGAAAAATGGGAAACACACTATAATCCAGAATCTGTTGGATTGAAATTTGTAGATCATATGGTTGGAAATGTAGAGTTGGGTAGAATGAATTACTGGGTAGATTTTTATGAAAAAGTGATGGGCTTTACTCAGATTCTATCTTTTGATGACAAAGATATTTCAACTGAATTTACAGCTTTGATGAGTAAAGTGATGAGTAATGGGAATGGTCGGATCAAATTTCCAATCAATGAACCTGCAGCTGGTTTGAAGAAATCTCAGGTGGATGAGTATTTGGAATTTTATGAAGGAGAAGGTGTTCAGCACGTAGCAGTTGCTACAGATAATATTGTAAAAACAGTAACTGCTTTGCGAGACCGAGGAGTCGAGTTTTTGAATATTCCGACGTCATATTATGATGTTTTGGAGGAGCGAGTTGGGAAAATTGATGAAGATATTGATTCACTAAAAGAGTTAGGGATTTTAGTAGATCGCGATGATGAAGGATATTTATTACAAATTTTCACTAAAACTATTCAAGCTAGGCCAACCATGTTTTTTGAAATTATTCAAAGAAAAGGTGCAACTTCTTTTGGAAAAGGAAACTTCAAAGCTTTATTTGAAGCGATTGAGAGAGAGCAAGAATTAAGAGGTACTTTATAAAAACATAAAATCTGGTTGTAGAAAACAACGGCATTGATAGTTTGTAAAAATAAAAATCCGTCAATTGATTAAGTTCAGTTGGCGGACTTTTTTTGATCTTTTATGTCTAAATTTCCTAGTAAGTGAATACGAGATTATCGTACGAGATGATCTTCCAAATCTAAATCATCTTTAACTAATTCATGCTCAATATGAATGTACTCGTTTTGTCCAAATGCTAAAATTGAGAAAAAATAAATGGAAGAAAAAATAGGCCTATTGAGAAAAAATTAGGTTGATTAAAAACTCCTGTTATTTAAAGCTATCAAATTAATAAATGGGATGAAAAATAATAAAACCCACTAATGACTTATTTTTATGAGATTGGATGGTATTAGAATATTTTTTGTTTAAAAATTTGAACATTTTCAGCTTGAAAAAGAGAAGGTTGGATCCTAATAAATTGATTTTATTCATTTAGAATATTTAAATCAAAATCTTCATAAAATCCTAAGTCTTTGTTACAAAATTGTTTTGTGATAAAAGCAATTTGACCAACATGGTAAGAAAAATGTTCAGTGATATGAATAATAATACTGATACCTGAATAATTAAAACCTTGTACTTTTCGTCTTCTCGTCAACTCGGAGTCTGAGATTTTTTCGATTACTTCAATTGCTTTATTAGTTACGGAAGTAATCTTTTCGAGTAATTCTTTTTTTGTGAAACCTCCTTTGATAGAAAATTCCTGGTCCCGATTTCGAACATCTTTATCATTACCTAGGCTTGAGTGTGCATACTGGGTTATATTTCCACATAAGTGCAATATTAAATTACCAATACTATTTGTATTTGCATTTGGTTTTATCCAAACTTGATTTTCGGTTAATTGTGCCAGACATTTTTCAATTCTTGGGAGGTTCAGAGACAAGTAATAAATACTTTGTTC
>JAQXDE010000066.1 GCA_029251525.1 Saprospiraceae bacterium
TTCTCAAAAAACGTCTCCACGAATTTCTTTTTATTAAAAATAGCCAAGTCATCAACACCTTCTCCAATTCCGATAAATTTAATTGGAATTTGAAATTGGTCAGAGATTCCAATAGCAACTCCACCTTTAGCTGTTCCATCTAGTTTTGTCAATGCTAGGCAACTTACATCTGTTGCGGCAGTAAATTGTTTACATTGCTCAATTGCATTTTGACCTGTGGTAGCATCCAAAACTAACATTACATCATGAGGAGCACCTTCCATTTTTTTACCTGCAGAATTATAGATTTTAGTCAACTCTCGCATCAAATTCAGTTTAGTATGCAATCGACCAGCTGTATCAATAATAGCCACATCACAATCATTGTTCATCGCATATTGAACCGTTTCATATGCAACAGCAGCAGGGTCAGTATTCATACCTTTTGCAAAAAAATCACAACCTACTCGATCACTCCAAATTTTCAATTGGTCAACCGCAGCTGCACGGAAAGTATCACCTGCTCCAATTACTACTCTATGACCACGTTGAGTGTAAGCATTGGCAAGTTTACCAATAGTGGTTGTTTTTCCAACACCATTCACACCTACAACCATTAAAACATAAGGTTTTTTGTCAACAGGAGGATTGAAATCTTCAAGCTCCTCTGTATTAGTTTCTGACAATAATTGAACGATCTCATCTCTCATGATCTCATTTAGGTCAGAGGTATTGACATATTTATCTTTAGCTACCCTTGCTTCAATTCGATCAATAATTTTGATTGTCGTTTCCAGACCAACATCAGACGTAATGAGAACTTGTTCTACTTCATCCAGTACTTCGACATCGATAGTCGTTTTACCTGCAACTGCTTTTTTGATTTTGTCGAAGAATCCTGATTTAGTCTTCTCCAATCCTTTGTCTAATTGCTCTTTCTTTTCCTCTTCAGATTTTTGACCAAATATTTTTTTAAAAAAACTCATCTATTTTTTAATGATTAAGAGTGAATAATGAGAATAGTTTATTCTTTTGACGTTGAACATTAAAAGTTCTACCTAGCTCAATAAAATCTATCAAAAACGAAAAAAGGCTTTCCCCTAAAGATAGAAGAAAAGCCTTTTTGTGAACTGTTTTAAACGAAAAAAGTTCAAATTATTTTTTAGCGAAAAATTCTTTCACTTTGTCTTTGTGAATCATCACTTGCTTGTAGGTATATTTTCCGGTTGCTTCGTCTTTGATGCTTTTAACAACTTTAACGAAATCTCTTCCTGAACCTGCATTGGCTGCACGTTGACCTACTCTTGCATTTTTGGATACTTTAGCCATGATTGATATTTTTTAGTGAAGAAAATAATACAAAGAGTTGTAAAATAACCCTATTAATTAAAATCTTCAAGTCAATTACTTAATTTCTTTATGAACAGTATACTTTTTAAGGACTGGATTATATTTTTTTAATTCTAATCTGTCTGGTGTATTCTTTTTATTCTTTTGGGTAATATACCGAGAAGTACCTGGCTGTCCAGAAGCTTTATGTTCTGTACATTCCAAAATAATTTGAGTCCGGTTACCTTTGCTTTTCTTAGCCATTTTATGAAATATTTAAAATGTGATTATTTTAATTTAACTCCAACGTTCATTCCTTTACGTTGTGCTTCTTTCAGGTATTCGTAAATTCCTAATTTGTTGATAGTACGTAATGTACTAGTAGCAACTTTCAACGTCACCCATTCTCCTGTTTCAGGAATGAAAAAACGTTTTTTGATCAAATTTGGAAGAAATCGACGTTTCGTTCTACGATTAGAGTGAGAAACATTATTTCCTGCAATTGGACGTTTTCCTGTTAATTGACAAACTCTAGACATTGTGATTGTGTTAAAAATAATTAATTAAATGTGACCTTGGCAGGATTCGAACCTGCAACCTCTTGATTCGTAGTCAAGTGCTCTATCCAGTTGAGCTACAAAGCCAGAAATTTCAAAATGAATCCATTTTATTCAATTGGAGTGCAAAGATAACTGTTTTTGCTAGTTAAACAAAAGAAACTTAAGAAAAATAAAGCATTTTTTAACATTTATTTATTGGAAAAAAGGTTCAATTGATAAACTAGCACTAGCTTTATTTATTTGGTTTTAAAAACAAATTAATTCAAATAAGGTAGGGATTTGTTAAACTAAGATTTTTTTGATAAAAATCGAATCTTTCTTATTTCGATTGATAATATAAAAATTCAAATTTTCATTTTAATCAATCTTGCTAGGATGATAGAACTGTTGGTACCGATACTTAAAGTTTAAGTCTTAGTTTTTTCACTTTTTGAGACTATTGGAATTTGATTATATTTACTGCTTTGAAAATTTCACAAAACGAATTTTAAATATTTATGAAAAACCAAGATAATAATCCAAAGGATGAGGAAATAATTTTTAACAGGGAATTGAATATATGGGAGGCGTTAATTCCTGTCGTTTTATTGATCATGATGTTGGCTTACAATATATATAATGGTGGTGAATTATTTGGCCAGTATTCAAATCACTTTATTTTATTGACAGGAGGAGTTATTGCAGCAATTGTAGGTTCGCTTAATAAGGTAGGTATAAGAGCTATGAGTATAGTAATATGGGAAAACCTCAAAAGCGTAATTACACCAATCTTAATTTTACTATTAGTTGGTTCTTTGGCAGGTACATGGATGATTAGTGGAATCGTTCCTTCAATGGTTTATTATGGTCTACAAATTTTAAGTCCATCCATTTTTCTTGCTGCATCCGTTATAATTTGTGCTATTATTTCGTTAGGAACAGGAAGTTCTTGGACAACATCCGCAACTGTAGGAATTGCATTAGTTAGCATTGCAGGAGCAATGAATATTCCTTTGGGTATGGCAGCAGGTGCAATTATCTCAGGTGCCTATTTTGGCGATAAAATGTCTCCATTAAGTGACACGACTAATTTAGCTCCTGTAATGGCGGGCGGTGAATTATTCACTCATATTAAATATATGGCATGGACTACAATTCCATCAATTTTGGTTACTCTTGTAATCTTTATAGTAATTGGATTTACGATGGATATTGTAGAACCAACTACACAGGATACTTTGATTAGTGATATGTTAACTAGCAAATTTAATATAACTCCTTGGGTATTTATTGTTCCAGCCATTGTGGTCGGGGCAATTGTTATGAAAATTAAACCTTTAGTAGCATTGACTATAGGTGCATTGATGGGAGGAGTATTTGCGGTAATCTTTCAACCTGAGGTGATAAAAGAATTAGTAGGTGTTTCTACATTAAATTTTTTGGCAATTATTAAAGCGGTTTGGAAATCATTAATTACTAGTACAGAGCTAGCATTGCCATCTACCTCTGAATTTCAAGAATTAGGAAATGACACAAAAGATAACCTAGCAAAACTCCTTCAAGGGAAGGGTATGGAGGGAATGATGTGGACAGTTTATTTAATTATAAGTGCCATGTTTTTTGGTGCATTGATGGATGCAATAGGTGCATTGTCAAGGATTAGTTCAGCATTGTTGAGTTTATCGGATTCTATTTTTGGATTGTTTGCAAGTACTGTAGCAAGTTGTTTAGCTTTAAATATAACTGCTTCAGATCAGTATTTAGCTATTGTAGTTCCAGGTAAAATGTTTGCTAAGGCCTATGAAGACAAAGGGTTAGCACCAGAGAATTTAAGTAGAACTTTGGAGGATTCTGGAACGGTTACATCAGTATTAATTCCTCACAATACTTGTGGTGCATATCAAAGTGAAGTACTTGGCGTTTCAGTTGGAGAGTATTTTATCTATGCCATATTTAATTGGTTGAGTCCATTCATGACTTTGTTGTTTGCAGCTTTGAGTATTAAAATTAGAATGTTAACAGATAAAAAATGATATTTTAATTTTATTATTAAACTAAAAATGGACAATTAGAAAATTAATTCTGATTGTCCATTTTTTAATTCTGGTTATTGATGAATTAGGTTAAAAATTCATTGGTTAATATCTTTGTAACTTCAATCTGAGGTTTTTGTAGGATAAAGTGAATTTTACACCACTTAAAATACAAATTGGATCCAAAAAAATAAATAGCTCTAAATGCTCTAATTTTTTTTATTGAAAGTCTCATATTATAAAGAAGACCGTCCTGAAAATTGTGGAGCCCGATTCTTATGAGAACTATCTAGCAACCTGGAATATCTATAGAACTGTCGGCGACTAATAAACCAGTGTCATCAATAATTTCAACACGTAATCCAAATCCACAGACACAATCTACATTTAGTCCATTGGAATAGATATGTTGCTCTGTATTTTTGTACCAATTTATGGAAAAAGTACCATTTGAAATGTCAACATCCGGAGAAGAGACTGTCAGGTTGTAGCCACCTGTTGGGCAATTAGTAGATACAATTGTGATCGGAAAACTGAGGACACTCATAGGTTTCAAATCAGGATCGGTTAAAGTAATAATACTGGTATTTGTAGACAAATTATTAGTGGCAAATTCTTTGGTTGCAGTTGGAGCAATATTCTCTTTCTGGCAAGAAGTGAATAAGCTGGAAAAGATAATTAAGGCTATTCCAAGGAGAATTGTTTCATTTTTCATATTGTAATAAGTTTATGTAAATAGGTTATTATTTTTAAATTTAACAATGTATTTACGAGATTTAATAAATGGTTATTTGATTTTATATTTATGATTCAAGTTTAAGATAAAATTGTAATTGTCTTGTTTACTTAGTAACTCAGCTATCTTTCAAAATGTTGTTTATATTCATGATTCTTGTAAACTAGTTTACATAAAATTTGCATTTACTATTTAATTAAATTTGATTTTAGATTAAATCGAAGAGCTGTTCTCAACTAAACATTTGTTTTGATCAATCAAAATTTGCAAACTTCGAATACATGACAATTGAAAAAGCTCTTCCCCCTAATTGAACATAAAGGGAGGAGTTTTATAGTCATAATTTTGTTGAATCAATAATGAAAATTATCTTTTGGGGAATTAGATGGGGGATTGATTGAATATTTTGAGCGGTGTTTTATTGCCGTAGATAATATAAGTGCTATGATGATAATTGTTGTTATCTGTTGCGTAGGGTCCTACTCGTTTTTACATAAATTACATCTTTCATCGCTTTTTCAAAAACAAATTTTCCTTCAGAGATAGTTGGAACCATGTAAGTGCCTCGCTGTTTCATCAACTCAATAGTATCTAGGTTCATAAATGTTCCATGTTCGATACTTTGGATCTCTATACCACCTGCACGTTTCGTGCCAAGTGGACCATGGGCATTTACAACAGTTACTAATCCATAATCGTCAACTGCTTCGACTAATTCTTTAATTTCTTCTATACTGAATTGAGTAGCTTTCCCATCTTTAGCAGCAGAAAGGACACCTCCAGTAGAGTTAATTTAAATTACATCTGCACCGTTTTTATATCTTTTCCGATCAGCCTTTTGAGCTTCTTAAGGATTATTAATAACTCCGTCAAGTAGGCCTGGATCTTTCATTAATTCTTTTTTCTTACCATTTTTTGTATCGGCATGTCTCCAGTAGTTGCTATGCTTGTTTCGGCAGTATAAATTCTTGAGCCACGAATAAAATTTTTACAAATGGCATCTATGAGAGAAATATTTACACCTGTTCCTCCAAGTTATCGAACTGTTGTGATGTTTGCCATCAAAGCCCTTTCACAATACATTGTAGTTCTAAGCAAAACTTCAGCATTGCTAATTCTAAAACTTTATGAGTATCGAACTGGAGATAATTTACGTTCTATATGTACATTCATATCCATAAATCCAGGCATAACAGATTGATCTCTTAAATCCATGACTTCAACATATTTAAATGACTTTTCGTAACCATCAACAATTTTTTGATTTGATTTTTTTCGATGATTATAGTTTGTTCTTTTTGAGAGACATCACCTTTGCAATGTGAGACCGCACCGCACTGTAGATAAGTGATTTGTGTTTTCCCAAAAAATGAAAAAAAATAATAGAGTAGTGATTCGAATGGTTTTGAACTTGGCTTTATGATTTTTTAGTTAAATGTTTTTAGCTTAAGGTCCAAATAACAAAACCTTTTTTTGAACATTTTGGATATGTTTTGTGGTTTGTTCCATCTATAATTTTATCTTGTTGATTTTGTAATTTAATAAAATTTTCCAGTACTTATATCACGTTTTATTTTGTCATAGGATTTCAAAATACCAGTCATAAAAAGATACACTCCCTCATTTAAAATTTGGATTGCGGCAATTGCTCCTCCCACATTAACCGATGCATCAGAATTGGAAAATTGTTCAGGTCGCATTGCTCCAGTTAAGACAATTACTTTATTTTTTATTTTGGAGGAAATGAAATTCGCAGTTTCTATCATCGTATCAGTTCCATGAGTGATGATAAATTTATTAGCAGGGTTTTTATTTATTAAAGTCACTAAATCTTGGCGATCATTATCGGTTATATCTAAACTATCTTTTTGGCATGTAGTCAAAATTTCATAATCAAAAGATGGATTTAGTTTTTCCAGAATCCGTCGAGTAGCAGGTTCACCAAATTCAAAGGCATACCCCTTGGTTGACTTAGGGTAGTCTTTATCAATTGTTCCTCCAGTTTGGATAAAAGCTATTTTCATTTGTATAAAAATAAATTTAATGAATAGTATTAATGCAAATTATGGATTTTTGGAGCAAATAAAACATTATGACTATTAATAATCGTACTCTTCTTCTTAATATCATAAATCTCCCATTTTCGTTACCTGTTCAAAACTAAGACGTTACTTTGGGAAAGTATTTCACGATTACCAATTACAGAGGTTACAGATTACAAGATTAGCATAGATCTTTATTTTTTGAGAAGGGAAAAAAAAGTGGTGATAGCGTATTAAACGCTATCACCACTAATAAATAGATAACTAAGCAGTTGATTTTCCAATCAACAAGTTGGCTAAATACAAATTTATTTTTTTAAGGCTTAGCGATTTTTACTTCACCACTTGCATCTAAAACAATAATTTCGTAGCCTAATTTTTCTAATCCTGGACGAATAGATTTTTCATCACCTACTACCAAGATGTACATGTTTTCTGGTTGTAAATATTTTTTAGCCAAGTTATTCAATTCATCTTTCGTTACATCTTTAACGATATTAGTTTGCTCATCAACGAAGGTACGATCTAAATCATAATGAACGATTCTTCGCAAAAATCCAGCTTTTTGACGAGGTGTCTCGTAATTTCTGGCATCACGTTGGCCTATAGAACTTTTCATAAATGATAACTCATCATCAGTAATTCCACCTTCTTGGTAACCTTTGATTTCGTTGATAAATTCAACCACACTGCTATCAGTAGCGACAGCTTTTACGCCAGCACTTGCTGTAAATGAACCTACTTCTTCATCAGCCTGGAATCCTGCTCGAGCACCGTAAGTCCAACCTTTATCTTCTCTAAGATTCAAATTGATTCGACTATTGAAAGCACCTCCCAATGGAAAATTCATCAAGTAAGACTTGAAGTAGTCACCGGTTACATCATATTTCATATCAGTTAAGTAACCGATTCTGATTTCTGATTGAGGAGCATCTGTTTTGTCAACGATATAGATTTTTGTTTTTTCCTTTTGCTCTGTAACAGCAGCGGAAGGAATAGTTACTTGTTTTGCTTTCCAATTTTTTAGAAACTGTAATTGAGGGAGTACTTCTTCTTCAGAAATATCACCTACTACTACTAATTCTGAAACAGACGGAGAGTAATATTTATTGTAAAACGCTTTTACATCATCTAAAGTAATATTCACTACTGATCCTTCATCACCACTTGCTGGAATTGCATAAATGTGATCTTTTCCGTAAAGTAGTCTATTGTAAACTTGGCTTGCAGTAACACTTGGATTTTTACGACTACTTTTGATTTCTTCCAATTGTTGTTTTTTCAATCTTTCAAAATCTTCCTCTGCAAACAAAGGATTCATTAAGATTTCTTCTGCAAATTTTAAAGTGGCCGGTAAATTCTTTTTTAAAGAACTTACAAACATAGTTGTAGAACCTCTTCCTGCAAACATACTGACGCTACTTCCAAGTTTTCGAAGTTCCTCTTGGATTGCTTCTGAAGTGTAATTTTTAGTGGTTTCATTCATCATGTTACCAGTTAACGAGGCTAAACCAGATTTTGATTTGTCAATAGCATCTAATTTATGTCCTCCATTAATGGTCAACTGCAAAGAAACGGTAGGAATCTCATCACTTTTAGTTCCGATAACTTTCATTCCATTTTTAAAGGTTGATGTCCAAAATTCAGGAACTTTAACCACGGGATTAGCTCCTAAACCAGGTTTTTTACTTCTGTCGAATGTATCGCCACTAGCTTTATTGTAAACCATTTTTGAGTAGTCCGTGGTGGGAAATGGATTTTTCCCTTCTGTTTGAAATACAAAATTATCCTCTTTTGCAGGTTTGGCACCTTCACTTGCCAATACACTGATTAGTACATAAGGTTGGTCTTTAATGTATTTTTTAAATACACGCATTACATCTTCTTTGGTGATTCCCATGTATCTATCCAACTCAGCACCAATTCCGTTTGGAGTACCTTTGAAAGTTTGGAAGCTAGCTAATTGAGAAACTTTTCCGCTTACACTTGCCAAGCTATTAATCATACTTGACTCTGTATCTGCTTTGAATTTTTCGATATCAGCATCAGTCACTCCAGCTGTTTGAAAGTCTTCTAAGATTTGCAATACCTGCGATTCAAAAACTTCTAAGGTTTGACCCGGGAAAGGCAAAATAAACATAGAGAATTCTCCGGACAATTCACTTGCTGGATTGAAAGAGGAAGCTTGAATTGCTTTTTGAGTTTTTACGAAATTCTTATAAAAATATGAACTTTTCCCGGTTCCTAAAATTTCAGCTAAGCAATCTAAAGGTGCCTCATCTTTATGAAATCTAGGTACAGTTGGGTAAGTAAAAATTACGGCAGGGAATCTGATATTTTTATCTACATAGGAAACGTATCGGTTCTCAGGTAAAACTGGTTTTTCCAATTTCATGTTTTTTACAGCTGGTCCAGCAGGAATATTTCCAAAATATTTCTCTACCATTTTGATAACGTCTTTTGGTTTTACATCACCACCTACAGTCAATGTTGCATTGTTTGGACCATACCATCTTAAGAAGAATTTTTTCAAATCTTCTACATTAACTCGATCAAGATCTTCTAACTTCCCGATTGTTAACCAAGAATATGGGTGACCAAAAGGGTATAAAGCAGCTGCTTGTAATTCATTGTAAGGACCGTACGGCCGGTTGTCATAATTTTGGCCCTTTTCGTTTTTTACCGTTTCACGTTGAACCTCAAATTTCTTCTGAGTTACAGCATCAAGGAAAAATCCCATTCGATCAGCTTCCAACCAAAGCATCCTTTCCAATTGGTTACTAGGTACAGTTTCGAAGTAGTTAGTTCGGTCACGATTGGTTGTCCCATTAAGCGTTCCACCTGCTTCGGTAACTGTTTTGAAATGCTCCTCATCTGCAACATTTTCAGAACCTTGAAACATCATGTGCTCAAAGAAATGTGCAAATCCAGATTTGTTTAATTCTTCACGAGCTGAGCCTACATGGTAAGTTACATCCACATGAACTAAAGGATCAGAATGATCTTCGTGAATCACCAATGTCAGTCCATTAGACAGTACATGTTTCTCGTAAGGGATTACGATTTCATCTCCTTTTTTTTCCACTTTCTCGATCATTCGAGTTTGAGCAAAAATGGATGAAGAGAAAATCAAAAAAGTAAAAAGTAAAAATTTTTTCATAATTAAAGTTTTGTCAAAATTTAACGTGTATGTTTTTTATTTTA
Organism: Saprospiraceae bacterium; assembly: GCA_029251525.1. Taxonomy (GTDB): domain Bacteria; phylum Bacteroidota; class Bacteroidia; order Chitinophagales; family Saprospiraceae; genus CAJQQY01. The sequence goes on from JAQXDE010000066.1 coordinate 9,863, forward strand.
GGATAAAATCAAAATAAATAAAGAATTTTGCTTGAGCCCTAAAGATAATTCTACTTCATAGAATGACAAAAAGAAATGGAGTTGGTTAACCAATAAATGATGAATTTTAACGAGAGATTAACTATTCAACGTCTTGTTGACACTTTTTTTTGGGGAATAAAGGGTTAAAAATGCTATATCCGATTTTTAATAAAAAATATTTATTTCCAATCATGATATTTAAATCATGTTCTTATTTATTCTTCCATCCATTTTGAATCTCTGGCTGCCTTGTAATCCGTTAAATCATGCATTGAAGGAACAATTGAAATATATCCATTATCTAATGCTTTTACATCCGATTCATCTGTCAAATCATTACTCACAAAGGAACCTGTGATCCAATAATAATTTTTTCCCATGGGATCTTTTTTTTCTTCAAATTCTTCAACCCAACGAGAATCAGATTGGTAACAAACTTTCATTCCCTTAATTTTATCTAAAGGTAATTTCGGAATATTTACATTTAAAAGTTTACCTCCTGATAGTCCTTTTTCTAAAACCATTCGCATCAATTTTTCTATCCAAACTTGAGCAGGTGCAAAATCAGCATCAGCATCAAAATCTAATAAGCTAAAACCAATACTATTCACACCTTCTAATGAAGCTTCCATTGCAGCTGACATGGTTCCTGAGTACAAAATATTGATGGCTACATTAGAACCATGATTTATTCCAGAAACGCAAAGATCTGGTTTTCGATTTTTTAGTACCACATATTTACCCAGTTTTACGCAATCCACAGGAGTTCCAGAGCATTCATAAGATTCCACACCTTCAAATATATCTACTTTTTTTAGGCGCAATGGATCGTGAATGGTGATGGCATGCCCCATTCCGCTTTGAGGAGAGTCAGGAGCTACTACTACAACTTCACCTAATTTTTTGGCAACTTCAACTAATGCCTTGATTCCTTTGGCTGTTATGCCATCATCATTAGTAACTAAAATTAATGGTTTTTTCATAAGTTTTTATTTAGGAATAGTCCACCACAAAGAAAAAACAAAGGTAAGTTTAGGAAAATAGTATCCCAATTATTTGAAATATCTTTTTCTTCTTTATGATAAATATGACATATTTTTTACGCTAAGCTAAACATGTATTCCCTTACGCTGTTGTATTTTTATTTTTTTTTCAAAAAGATGATTAATGCCAGTTAATTTAAAGTCTAAGATCGGGGTTCTTCTTGTCAATTTAGGAACTCCTGATGATCCTTCTTATGGTTCAGTTTGGAGATATCTACAACAATTTTTGACTGATGGTCGAGTAATAGATATCCCTTGGTTACCACGTCAATTGTTGGTTAGAGGTATTATTGCTCCATTTCGATCCAACAGCTCTGCAAAATTATACAAGCAGCTTTGGACAAAAGAAGGTTCACCATTAAAATTTTATGGTGAACGATTGGCGGAAGGAGTACAAAAAGAGTTAGGTAATGAATATATTGTCGAATTGGCGATGCGCTATCAAAATCCTTCAATCGCCTCTGTTTTGGGTAAATTAATGTCTAATCAAATTAGAGAATTGATTGTGATTCCACTATTTCCTCATTATGCCTCAGCATCGACTGGCTCTGTCTATGAGGAAGTGATGCGTTTGCTATCTAAAAAACAAGCAATCCCTTCATTAAAAATAGTAAATTCATTTCATGACTATGAACCTATGATTGATGTGTTTGTGAAGAATTCCAAAAAATATGATTTGGATAGTTACGATCATATATTATTCAGTTATCATGGTTTGCCTCAACGACAAATGAAAAAAGCGGATACTTGTAATCACTGCTTAAAAACAGATAATTGTTGTGCAGTATTGTCAGAGAAAAATCAATTTTGTTACTCTGCACAATGTCATGATACAACCTATGCATTGGCAGCAAAGTTAAATTTACCAAAAGAAAAATATACTATTTGTTTTCAAAGCCGATTGGGAAGAGATCCTTGGATCCAACCATATACAAGCGATATTTTAAAAGTTAGAGCAGATGCTGGAGACAAACGATTATTGGTTTTTTGTCCAGCTTTCGTTTCTGATTGTTTGGAAACAACAATAGAAATTTTAGATGAATATCAAGAAGAATTTGAAGAACTTGGTGGTGAGCATATTGATTTAGTGGATAGTTTAAATGATCATCCAGACTGGATTATTGGTTTGTCGGATTTGGTTCGAGCGCAGGTGGTGGAGAAGCAATCTTCTGTGGTTTAATGATATGCATGATTTATAGAGTATGGAATAACGATATTCTAAAAAACGATGTTAATGCAAACTGCACTAACATCGTTTTTTGTTTTTTTGATTAATTTTGTAAAAAAACGATATGAGAAATTGGATATTAATAATAATTAGTTGTTTTCTTTTTCAGGGAAATAGTTCTGCGCAGAAAGTGGATGATGAGTTTTTAGCTTTGTTGGAAAAAGGTAGATTAGCTTTTGAAAACAAAGATTACAACAATTGTATAATTTGTTATGAAAAGGCTGCAATAGTTCAACCTCAAAATGCCTGGTTAAAATATGCTGTCGCTCGATGCTATGACTTTAATAAAAAAAATAGAAAAGCACAAAAAAAAATAACTCAAGCTATTCAGTTTGATTGGGAAGGTGTGGAAGGTTGGTTAGCGGATAATGAAAGTGATTTTATAAATTTGAGAAAGAGGAAACGTTGTTGGAAAAAAGTTGAAATGGAATTCAAAACTCAAAAAACAGGAATGGATTTGACTTTGCGCGAAGAGTTAATTCAAATGGGAGAGGATGATCAAAAATATCGAATTAAAATTCAAGAACTAGCTCAAACAGAAGATAAAAACTTTACTTCTATCAATGAATTGCGGAGGAAACAATCTGTAATTGATTCAAAAAATTTAACTCGTTGCGAGGAAATTATTGCTAAAAATGGTTATCCAAGTAAAAAAATTGTAGGCAAAAAAGCTGCTATTTCTATTTTTAGGGTAATTCAACATGCTGCATTAAGCTATCAACAAAAGTATATTCCACTTTTTCAAGAAGCGGTAGTAAATGGAGATTTAGAAATGAAAACATTTGCTTTAATGATAGATAGAATAGAAGTAAGAAAAGGGCGACCTCAAATTTATGGGACACAAATTAGGACAAATACAAAAACAGGTGAGCTTTCTTTTGATAAAATCGTAGATGAAAAAAAAATAAATAAGCGAAGAATTTTTATTGGACTTCCATCAATCGAATCCTACGCGAAACAAATTAATATTGAATATAAATATAAAAAACAAAAGTATACTAGTTCTGATTTTAATAAGTTTTCAGGAGGTTGGGATTTAGTCAATATTCGAGATGCCGAGACGTTTGAGATTAATTTTTTACCGAAACAAAAATTTTGGGTTGAATTTTTGGCAAAGGGGAGATTGCGATTTAATCGAACGGTTAATATTTGTGAAATGAAATATCAAGCTACAGATATTGGGCGATTGGTTTTTACTCCTAATTTAGATTGCACCGAAAATTGTTGTGATGATATAGAGATTTCAAGAACGTTAAATTATCACAATGTAATTGAATTTGAATTATATAATAATTTATTGTTTTTGATAGACACTAAAGGGAGACTTTGGGAGTTCAAAAGAAAAAAATACAAAAAGCGACGAATGATGCAAGAAGAAAATTAAAAAAATCCCTTCTGGAAATTTAATTTTCTAGAAGGGATTTTTTTTAAAACAGACTTCCGGTTTTGGTAGGTGGGACTATGCCGAGGTGCACATAGGCTTTTTCCGTGACGAGTCTTCCACGGGGCGTTCGTTGGATATAACCTTCCATAATTAAAAACGGTTCGTGAACTTCTTCAATGGTTCCAGCTTCTTCTCCGACAGCAGTCCCAATTGTTGTCAAACCAACTGGACCACCTTTAAATTTATGAATGATGGTTGACAAAATTTTATTATCCATCTCGTCCAATCCACTTTCATCCACATTCAAGGCAGTCAAACCGAATTTTGCAATTTTCACATCAATAGTTCCATCACCCTTTATTTGGGCAAAATCTCGCATTCTTCTGAGTAAAGCGTTGGCTATACGAGGAGTTCCACGACTTCTTCTAGCAATTTCATGAGCCCCAGTATCCGTTATTGGCACATTTAAAATGTTAGCACTTCGTTTAACGATTCCTTCTAATACTTCTACTGAATAGTAATCCAAATGGCAATTGATACCAAATCTTGCCCGCATTGGTGAAGTTAAAAGACCCATTCGAGTAGTTGCTCCAACTAATGTGAACGGATTGAGTGACAATTGAATACTTCGAGCATTTGGTCCTGAATCAATCATAATATCAATTCGATAATCTTCCATTGCAGAATATAAATATTCCTCTACGACTGTATTTAGTCGATGTATTTCATCAATAAAAAGAACATCACCTTCTTCTAGGTTAGTAAGAAGGCCAGCTAAATCACCAGGCTTTTCCAAGACTGGGCCAGAAGTCATTTTTAAATTGGCTTCTAATTCATTAGAGACAATATGGGACAGTGTTGTTTTCCCTAGTCCCGGTGGGCCATGCAATAGTACATGATCCAAAGCTTCTTCTCGTAACTTTGCTGCAGCAATAAAAATTTTTAAATTTTCTACAATTTTAGGTTGACCACTAAAGTCGCCAAGCATTTTGGGACGCAATGCCTTTTCATATTGTTGTTCTTCCGAAGTGAAATTTTCGTCAGAAGGATCGAGGTTTGGATTTGACATAATTTTATTAATATACCTTGTTTAGTGTGTCATTTTGATTAGGTAATTATAGGTGATATGGTACAATAATTATTAATCTATTTTATTAATTTTTTTGATTTCCATAGTTTAATTTTTAGTTAATCTTTCTCCCAAATTACCAATTCACCAATGTAACTTTTTGTCTTTTCATCGCATTTAGTTCCTCTTGATGTTGATTCACAAATCAAAGTTCCTTGACAATCAAATATCATATTTTTTTTTGGCCCCAAAAAGTAGTACGCAAAACCATCAATTCTATAATTATATCTAATTACTTGGTATGCGTTTGTTTTTTCCATGGTTGTAATCATCCATTCCGTTTCGAAAGGATTAAGAGTATTAATACACTTAATTTTCTCCGGTTTTATTCCTCCTGTTCCAGGAGGTATGTTCGGGGTATTTTCCAGGAATTCAATACAAGTAATTTCGACCATTTTTCCAGCCATACATATTCCAACTTGGTTGGTTATTTCTTCGTAATTAAACCTAATATTTTGTCCATCTTTAATTTCAAGATTTTTACTTGAGTATTTTACAGGTTGTAATCTACTACCATCCTCTAAAACAACCATAAAACCACAACCATCCAAACCTTTGAAATCTTTAATAGTTCCCATAAATTGACAATCATTACTTTTTTTCCCATTTTTTTGCTTACAAGTTTGACCAGTTAAAATAAAAAAGCAGGAAAGTAAAATCAATAGTTTATGCATGTTTAATTATTTTTATAATGTCCAAACAGAATTGAATATTTTTTCACAAAGAAGTAAATAAATGATTACTTTTGCACCGTTTTTGGGTAAATGAGTTCATATTTCGAAAGTGCAAATTAACAATTCATATTCGTTTTTTGTCTTTTTTTCAAAAAATAGAAATCAGGAATGATTTTAAATAACTAACCAAAAACAAAACTTAAATTTCTAGGTAAATATTTTTATGTTTTTTTTAATTTAAGTTTTTATCAATAAAAAAGGGTGTAGTTAAAATTACAATTGTAAAGTAACAAGTTGTGCGTGTCCAACATGATACTAATTCCTTTCCATCGAATGAAGAAATATCGAACCAAAAATATGTTTAGCTACTGTTAAGAATTTTAGATGTAGCTATGATCAATTCTTTGGTTTAAATAAATAAATTTTAAAAAATAAATAAAATATGTCGTCTAAAATTTATTATACACATACTGATGAAGCGCCTGCTTTGGCAACAAAATCTTTTTTACCTATTGTTCAAGCATTTGTAAAGCAATGTGGAGTTGAAATGGAAACAAAAGATATTTCCCTTGCAGGTAGAATTCTTGCTTGTTTTCCATCTTATTTGAAGCCAGAACAACAAATAGCAGACTCATTGGCTGAGTTGGGTGAATTGGTTAAAATGCCAGAGGCAAACATCATTAAATTGCCAAATATTTCGGCCTCTATTCCTCAACTCAAAAAAACTATTGAAGAATTACAAGGAGATGGTTTTGCAGTTCCAAATTATCCAGACGATCCCACTAACGACGAGGAAAAAAATATAAAAGTAATTTTTGACAAAATAAAAGGGAGTGCTGTAAATCCTGTTTTACGAGAAGGAAACTCAGATAGAAGAGCTCCTAAGCCAGTAAAGGCATACGCGAAACAAAATCCACATCGGATGGGTAAGTGGTCTGCTGATTCTACTTCTCATGTCTCTACTATGGGATCAGGAGATTTCGCACACAACGAGAAATCAGTTACTATTACTAATGCGGGTAGTGTGAAAATTCAGCTAATAGATGCTAATGGAATTACAGTTTTAAAAGAATCTGTACCTGTTCTTGCTGGAGAAATTATCGATGGTACGTTTATGAGTAAAAAAGCATTGCTTTCTTTTTTTGAAGAACAAATAGCAGATGCAAAAGCCAGAGGAGTGTTATTCTCCTTGCATATGAAAGCAACAATGATGAAGGTTTCTGATCCTATTATCTTTGGTCATGGTGTGAAAGTATTTTTCAATTCTGTTTTCGAAAAGTATGGAAAAGAACTAGATGAAGTTGGTGTGAATGTAAATAATGGTTTCGGTAATTTATTAGCTAATTTAAACAACCTAGACCCTGCTGTAAAAACAGCAGTAGAGGCTGAAATAGAGAATTGTTTTGTTGATGGCCCAGACTTGGCAATGGTTGACTCTGATAAAGGTATCACGAATCTGCATGTGCCAAGTGATGTGATTATCGATGCATCGATGCCTGCTATGATTAGAACCTCTGGTCAAATGTGGAATAAAGAAGGCAATTCTCAAGATACTAAAGCAGTTATCCCTGATAGTTCTTACGCAGGTATTTATCAAGCGACGATAGATTTCTGTAAAGAAAACGGAGCTTTTGATCCGACCACGATGGGTACAGTTCCTAATGTTGGATTGATGGCTCAAAAGGCGGAGGAATATGGTTCACATGATAAGACATTCGAAATTTCTTCATCTGGTAAAGTTCAAGTAATTGATAATACAGGTGCTGTTTTGATCGAGCATGAAGTAGAAAAAGGGGATATTTGGAGAATGTGTCAAGTAAAAGATCTTCCAATTCAGGACTGGGTTAAATTGGCTGTTAACAGAGCAACTGCTACTAATGTTCCTGCTATTTTTTGGTTAGACGAAAACAGAGCTCATGATGCACAATTAATTCAAAAGGTAAAAGCTTACTTGCCTAACCACGACACTACAGGTTTAGACATTAGGATTCTCTCTCCAGTGGAAGCTACTAAGGTTTCTATCCAACGAATGAAAGATGGGGAAGATACAATCTCAGTAACAGGAAATGTTTTGAGAGATTACAATACAGACCTATTTCCTATCCTAGAATTGGGAACTAGCGCAAAGATGTTGTCCATTGTTCCTTTGATGAATGGAGGTGGTTTGTTTGAGACTGGTGCAGGTGGTTCTGCTCCAAAGCACGTACAACAGTTCAATCAAGAGAATCACTTAAGATGGGATTCTTTAGGTGAATTCTTGGCACTAGCTGTTTCTTTAGAGCATGAAGCCAAATACAATAGTAATTCTAAAGCACAAATTGTAGCAGACGCATTAGATAGTGCAACTGTTTCTTTACTTCAAAATGGGAAGTCTCCCTCAAGGATGGTAAATGAGTTGGACAATAGAGGTAGTCATTTCTATCTAGCCATGTATTGGGCAAAAGAGTTAGCAAATCAAACAGCTGATGCTGAATTACAAGCTAAATTTACTCCTATTGCAGATTCTTTAACTAAAAACGAGGCAAAAATTGTGGAGGAATTAAACGCTGTGCAAGGGGAGGCTATAGACATAGAAGGTTATTATTCTCCTAACCCAACAAAAGCTATAGAATCAATGAGACCAAGTGGTACATTGAATGAAATCATCGACTCAATTTAATTCTTTGTCTCATGAATTCTAACGTTCTATTGACGTTTTTTTCAATTGGCAAATTGTTTCATTAAATTGAAAGATTTATTTTATTGAGTTTTGTAAAATATTCAAACCCCTTTCTTTTCGAGGAAAGGGGTTTTTTTATTAAGAAAAACTCTTTTGTTGGGTGGATAAATTTTATTTTCGCATAACTTAAAGATTAAGTTTTTAGAATTAATTAAAATGCTTGAACGTGTCGAATCAAATTATCAATTCAAATTATAAAGTTGGAATCCTTGGTGGAGGTCAATTAGGAAAAATGCTTGCTCTTGCAGCTCATAATTGGGATGTGGAAATGTGGGCGCTCGATGCTTCTAGAGATTTTCCAACAGGAAAAGTTTGCAATAATTTTGTTGAAGGAGACTTTAAAAATTATGAGGATGTTTTGGCTTTTGGAAGAGATAAGGATGTGATTACTGTTGAGATTGAAAGTGTTAATGTAAAAGCATTGTTAAAATTACAGGAAGAGGGAAAAAAGGTTCATCCACGACCACAAGCTTTGCAAATTATCAAAGACAAAGGTTTGCAAAAACAGTTTTATGTGGACAATGATCTACCTACTTCACCTTTTAAGTATTTTGAAAATGAACAGGATATTCAGGTAGCAATTGGCAATGGAGAATTGCAATTTCCATTTGTTCAGAAAGCTCGGCAAGGAGGTTACGATGGAAGAGGAGTTGCTGTAATTAAAAATGAATCTGATTGGGATAAAATATTGCCGGTTAAATCTATTGTGGAACCATTGGTGGATTTCAAGAAAGAGTTAAGTGTGGTGGTAGCTCGGAATGAATCAGGAGAAGTGAGAAACTTTCCAGTTGTGGAAATGGAATTTAATCCTGAAACGAATATGGTGGAGTTTTTAGTTTGTCCCGCAGAAGTTTCAAAAGAAGTGGTTGAATTGGCAAATAGAATTGCAATCGCCACGATTGAGGCTTTTGATATTTGTGGATTGTTAGCGGTGGAAATGTTTTTGACTCAGGATAATCAGATATTAATAAACGAAGTGGCACCGCGCCCACATAATAGCGGGCATCATACGATTGATGCATGCATCACTTCTCAATTTCAACAACACCTGAGAGGAATCATGAATATGCCACTCGGTAATACTGATGTAAAAATGCCAAGTGTGATGGTAAATTTGTTAGGGGCAGATGGGTATACTGGGCATGCAGTTTATGAAAATATGAAACAATGTATGGCAGTTGAAGGTGCAAAATTTCATTTGTATGGAAAAAAGATTACAAAACCTTTTAGAAAGATGGGGCATGCTACGATTTTGAATCGAGATATTGAAAAGGCGAAAGAGGGGGGGAGATATGTGATGAAGACATTAAAAATTTGTACGAAATAGTCTTTGAAGAATTAAGAAAATTTTATGAAAGTAACTAAAAATAAAATGATAAAACCACAAATATCCATAATCATGGGTTCCGATTCTGACCTACCTATCATGCGCCAAGCCGCTGACTTTCTTACAGAAATGGGAATCGCATTTGAACTCACTATCGTGTCAGCACATCGAACTCCTGATCGCTTAGTTGAGTTTTCAAAAAAGGCACATAGTCGAGGTGTCAAAGTAGTCATTGCAGGTGCAGGTGGAGCGGCTCATTTACCAGGGATGGTTGCATCACTTTCGCCATTACCAATAATAGGTGTACCGATTAAATCATCGAATTCGATTGATGGATGGGATTCTGTTTTATCAATTTTGCAAATGCCAAGTGGTGTTCCTGTAGCAACAGTTGCTTTAAATGGAGCAAAGAATGCTGGAATTTTGGCTGCTCAAATTTTAGGTTCAAATGATAAAGTAATTCAAAAGAAAATTTCTGCTTACAAAAAGAAACTATTAAAAGAGGTCGCAAAAAAATATACCAAATTAGAAAAGATTGGATATCAAGATTATAAGAAAGATTAATCCTTTGGAAAAAGGTTTGTTGGTTATTAGATTAATAGCAAACCTTTTTATTGAAATAATCAACCTAATGAACTAATTTTCAAATGAGTGTGTTTGAAACCGAATTAAAATAAAGCGCTACTTCGCATTTTCCAAAGATCAAACAACTCGAATTCCATGTATCAAAATCTACGTCAACTTTATATTGATTCTTTTTCAGGATTAACCAGAGACATTTGGTTACTATCTTTCATTACATTTGTTAATCGATCAGGGTCAGTTGTCTTTTTTTTCCTATCTATTTATTTAGCGGTTGAGTTGAATTTTTCTAAAATAGACATCGGTTATATCATGGCAAGTCATGGAGCAGGTTCCGTTGCAGGCGCATTTGTCGGTGGTTGGTTGACTGATAGGGTAGGATATTATCGAGTAATGTTTTGGTCGTTATTATCAGTTGGATTTTTATTCTTTGCTTTCTCTTTAGTAAAAACATTTTGGATGTTTTGTTTGATGGGATTTTTGACAAGTGTAATTGGAGATGCATTTCGACCTGCAGGGATGGCTTCTATTGTTGCTTACGGCGGCGAAGAATTAAAAACTCGATCTATGTCGCTATATCGTTTAGCCATAAATTTAGGAATCGGATTGGGTTCAGCTATTGCAGGAATTTTGGCGGGATTATTCGGCTATCGAGTTTTATTTTTTGTGGATGGAGTGACTTGTATTATAGCTGCTCTTTTATTTATTTATTTGATGAAAGAGGAAAAGGAAGTCGAAAAAAAAATAAAACATAAAACTCCCAAAATTATTCGTCATTCTGCTTACCAAGATGGCTGGTATTTGATATTTGTTTTATGTTGGTTTCTCAATGCAATAGTATTTATTCAAATTTTTCATGTGCTTCCTCTTTTTTGTAAAGAAGTATTAATGATGAGTGAAACAGGTGTTGGAGTGTTGTTGAGCTATAATTGTGTTTTAATTGCAATTATTGAAATGCCATTAGTTTATATTCTTGCCAAAAAAAGAGATCAGATGGGTTACATTATTTGGGGAGTAATTTTGATTGCTATGTCTTTGGTGATTTTTAATATTATGGGCTTCAATATTTATGCAGCTGTAATGAGTATGACTTTGTTTTCAATTGGAGAGATTATTAATTTTCCTTTATCGAGTTCACTTGCGTTGGGAAGAAGTAATCCAAATAATCGTGGCCAATATATGGGGTTATATTCAATGGCTTTTTCTGTAGGGTTGATTATTGCTCCGCTTCTAGGATTTAGAATTGCTGAAAGTTATGGCTATGCGGTGCTATGGAATTTTATGGGAGTATTGGCAGGAATCGCCACAATAGGATTATTGTATTTGCGGAAAAAGCAAATAGTAACTTTAGCCATAGAGAGATAGGTAATGTTAAAAAAACGATTTAAGGTCAAGGAAATGATAGGTTACTTATATAGGATAATTGTCAAGATTTCAAATCCTTGCTCTTAAATCGTTATAATTTTTTTGAATTACTTTTTTTCTTCAGCAGGCGAATGATACGCATCTGTTAATTCTTTAGAAACTGCGCCTCGAGTGATTCTTATAAAAGTTTTAGTGTCTACTTGAAGTTGAATTTCTTTATCGTCAATCTTATTGATTTTCCCAATCATTCCACTTTTTGTGACGACTTCTAACCCTTTCTCTAACTCAGTAATAAAGGTTTGTTCTTCTTTTGCCTTTTTAGATTGAGGGCGAATAAAGAAGAACCAGAATATAATTACCATTGTTATCAATAGTAGATTGGGAAGTAAAGAATCTGGGGTAGCTGCTTGTAAAATTATCATATTTAAAATCATAGTATTTGTTTTTCTATTTTATAATGTTAAAAATTCAAAAGTTAATGGTTGTGTCCTTCGTGATTACCCTCTCCACTGTTGACAAAGCCCTTGATATGAATTACAGTTTCTCTTGGGTATGTGTTTGCGATAATTGTAATTGGTTTTGTTTGAGTACCTATTAAGTTATGTGAATCAAATGCCACATTAATTTTTCCACTTTTCCCTGGTTTGACATAATTCTTGGTGAATTTTGGGACAGTACAGCCACAAGTTGAACGAGCATCAGAAATTAACAAAGGTACTTCTCCCGTATTGGTAAATTCAAAAGTGTATTCTTTTTTATCGCCCTCCTTCATTTCTCCAAAGTCGTGAAGTACTTTTTTGAAAGTAATTTTAGGAACAAAATCAGGATCAATTTCTTCTTCTGCCGAAACTGGATTTCGAATAATATTAGCAATGTCTTCTTGCTCCATCTGTTTCACCGCATCATTATCTGTATTCGTCGTTGTTACTTCGTTGCAAGTAAAAAGAATAATTGTACTAAAAATTAAAATTAGCCATTTTTTCATATCCATCATTTTTTAAAATAATTTTAAAACGAATGCAAAATTATATTTTTTACCCAATAAAAGCAGAAAATAGGATTTGAATTTTGAGCTTTCTTTTTAATTGGGAGTTGGTTTTTGGATAATTTTTTTTTAAGATTACCTTCGTTTAGGATTTCATTGCACATTAAATTAAGATATAGACTTTCATGCGATTATACCTATTAGGTTTTATGGGAAGTGGGAAAAGTTTTTCAGGCAAAAAGTTGGCTGAAAAATTTGATATGTCTTTTATTGATTTGGATGATTACATCGAAGCTAAAGAAGGAAGTACAATTCGTGAAATTTTTGAAGAAAAGGGAGAGAATTATTTTCGTGAAATTGAAAAAACATGTTTACATGAGATGGGAGAGAAAGAAATGACTATTATTTCGACAGGAGGAGGCACTCCATGTTTTTTTGATAATATAAAATGGATGAATGAAAATGGTGTAACTGTTTTTTTAGAAACTTCAGTTGAGATTTTATCTGATCGATTATTTGATGAAATGCAAAAACGTCCTTTACTCAATGGTCTTTCAAAAGAAGAGTTAAAGCATTTTATTCAGCAAAAACTGGAAGAAAGAGACCCCTTCTATCATCAAACCCAAATATTGTACAAACAAAACGAGAGGAATCAGGATGTGGCTGAAGAATTAAGGAAATATTTTTTTAAAATGATTTAGTGTATTACTAAAAGAATAAACCATTTGAGTTAGTAAAAGTGTTTCGACTGCCAGAAATTAAAAATGGACTTTGAAATTAATTTTCAAAGTCCATTTTTAATATTCTTGAAATGTCAGGTCTTCTATTCTTACAATGTATCAATTAAAGACTCATATTCAAGTTTTGGTGATTATTCGTCACCCAATGCTACAACAAATCCTAAAATCTTCTTATTCTTCTTTAAGTCTTTTTTATAGGAATTTGCTTGCTCACGAGTTTCAAATTGACCCAAAATTATTTTATAAATATTTTTAGCACCAGCATCTTTTTCAGTACTTATTAAAATATTTGAAAACCATTTACCTTGCAAATCAGCTACTTTTTTTAAAACACCGTTATAGTCAGAAAGAGATGCAACTTGAACTCCGAAACCTTCCTTTCTAGGTTTCAAAATTGAAATTTGTAATAATTCTGCATTTTTGAAATCTGAGCCATTCATCATTGGAAGGGCACTTTTAGCGGTAACTTTACTGATGTTTTTAGGAGCAGGTTTTACAATTGGAGCCTCTTTTTTGGGAACAGTCGTAGTCTTAACAGGTGCTTTTTTGACGGGCTTTTGGGTGTCTACAGCTCTCGCATTATTTCTCTTGATTGTTTCCTCTACAGACTTTCTAGTATTAGATGGAACGGAATATTTATCTGGAGTTTTAGTGCCCTTAGTTGCTAATTCTTGTGATTTAGTATTTACTAATTCAACTTTTACCTGAGCAATTCCATCCTGAATCAACCCAATATTTGTGGCTGCAGCTCTTGATAAATCAACAATTCGTCCTCTGATGTATGGACCTCGATCAATGACTTTTACTACTACAGATTTCTTATTTCCCAAATGAGTTACTTTTAACATTGTGCCATAAGCATAGTCATTATGAGCACAAGTCATTTTATTTTTATCATATTTGGTGCCGCTTGCTGTTTTTTTACCGTGGTAAGCATCTGAATAATAGGAAGCTTGTCCAAACTGATCATCTTGTGCAGCCATCGCAACTGAAAATCCAATTAGGAGGAACATTGAAAGCGTAAGTTTGAAATATGTTTTCATTATGAAACTGTTTTTAATTATGAATTTCTTGAAATTAAGTTTATTGATCAACAAGCCAAAACTTTCCATCAGAGGAAGCTGTTTAAGAGTATATAACTCAACAGTCAAAATGCCATTGATTATATGATTCAATAAGCACCAAATTTTGTATTTTTGTAGCTTGAAAAATGGAATCAACTGTTTAGTAATAAAATGTATTACAAACTAGTATGTTTTTTGAGAATAGTTGAGTAAAGGATTAGATTAATTTAACGAGTACTATACGTTATAAATTATTTACAAATATCTTTTTATTTTTTGAAAAAACTAGTTGAAAGCAACAAAACAATAATTTTTTTAATATTAAACAATATTTTCTAACAAATAAATGACCTATAAAAGCTCCTTTCAAGGGCTGGGGGTTCAAAATATGAGTAAAAAAGGAAGAGTTTTGGTAGCCATGAGTGGTGGAATTGATAGTACAGTCGCAGCTATGATGTTGCACGAAGAAGGCTATGAGGTGATTGGTGTCACCATGAAGACATGGGATTATGCTAATGCTGGAGGAAATAAAAAAGAAACTGGATGTTGTAGTTTGGATTCAATCAATGATGCTCGAATGGTAGCAGTAAATATGGGGTTTCACCATTTTATTGTTGATATTCGAGATGAATTTGGTGATTACGTAATTGATAACTTTGTTGATGAGTATTTGGCAGGTCGTACTCCTAATCCATGCGTTTTGTGTAATACACATATCAAGTGGAGTTCTCTTTTGAAACGAGCAGATGCTTTAGATTGCGAATTTATAGCAACTGGTCATTATGCTAAAATTAAGGAAGAAAATGGTCGGAAATTTATAACTAAGGGCAAAGATGAACGTAAAGATCAGTCTTATGTCCTTTGGGGTTTGAGTCAAGAATGTTTGGATCGAAGTCGGTTTCCTTTAGGTGGTTTTACAAAACCTGAAGTTCGTAAAATGGCTTTTGATTGGGGATATACTGATTTGTCAAAAAAAGGAGAGAGCTACGAAATTTGCTTTGTTCCCGATAATGATTATCGTGGATTTTTGACGCGTCGTGTAGAAGGATTGGAAGAAAGAGTAGCAGGTGGAGAGTTTATTAGTCCAAAAGGAGAAATTCTAGGAACACATAGGGGATATCCTTTTTATACTGTTGGTCAACGAAAAGGTTTGGGTAAGGCATTTGGAGAGCCAATGTTTGTAACTGAAATTCAACCCCAAACTAATCGAGTTGTGTTAGGACGAATTGATGATTTAATTAGAAATGGAATGACTGTTTCCCAAATCAATTCTATGAAGTATGAATCTATCCCAAATGGAATGGAGGCGGTTACTCAAATTAGATACAACGATCCAGGTGTATTAGCAAAGATAAAAAATGAAGGGAGTGACAAAATTGAAGTAGAATTTTTAGCTAACGTTAGGGGAGTTGCACCTGGACAATCTGCTGTTTTTTATGAAGGAGATGATGTGGTAGGAGGAGGATTGATATACGGTAGTTTTTTGAATAAATAATCAGCAAAAGTAAATTTACCTTTCACCGAAAAATTCATTATTTTAATTAAAAAAGAAAATAAATTAAATCCGATTATCACCTACTTCAATACCTATTTTGAAATTCATAATTATATTTCATTTGCAGGGTGAAATTTAAGTTTCCAAGATTATACAATCTTTTTTGAATTTAGAGATTAATTCTGTTTTATGAATCAAAATTTTTTCAAAATTGGGTATTTACTTATAGACCATTTAAGGTAATGAATTGATGAAATTGATTGCTTGATTAACCTTTTAGATTGTTGAAAAAGGAGAGAATTAAAAAAAATATTTGGCATGGTGGACAAATAAATGGTCTAATTAGTTGAAATAATTGGAGTATTTTTTGCAATCATAAGTTTTTGTTTTACTTGAAAAAATTAAAACAGATACTAGTTTAATTTTTCCATTTTAATACATCGGTTTTAAATTATGAAAAATAGAATAATATTAATCTTGGCAACAGTAATTATGAGTTTTGCTCAGTTCTCTTGTAACGAGAATACAGTAGCTGAAGATTTGATGCTCAAAAAAGGTTTTGATTATTATCCACTCGAAATAGGAAAATATATCATATACCAATTAGACTCTATTATTTATCGAGGTTTGACAGGAAGTGATTGTCTTTTCATCCAGGATACAGCGAGCCATTTTTTAAAGGAGGAAGTTGTTGATATTTTTGAAGACAACTCAGGGAAGGTAAACTATATCATAGAAAGGTTCATTAGTCAAGATTTAAATGGCCCATGGCAAGTTTCAGATGTTTGGAACACAAAAAAAACTGAGACTCAAGTTGAACGAGTAGAGGAAAATTTAAGGTTTATAAAAGTTGTTTTTCCAGTAAGTCAAGGTAAAAGTTGGAATGGAAATACTTATTTCCGAGATACAGCAACTGTTATTGGTGGTGAAACTATTGATTTTTATAAATATTGGTCAGATGAATACAATTACGAATCAGTAGATCTCCCAGAGGAATTTAATGGAATTATGTTTGACTCAGTTTTGACTGTATTCCAATCTGAACCTAGTGAAAATAAAATTAATCACCGAGTTTCAATAGAAAAATATGCTCGAGGAGTTGGTTTGATTTATAAAGAAATGAAGATCTTGGATACGCAATGTGCTATTTCAAGTTCAGCATGCGATGGAGATGACTCAGGTTTATTGTATTGTAATAATATTCCTTGGGAGGAAAAAGCAGAGCGAGGATTAATATTACGGCAAGTAGTGGTGGAACATAACTAATTTGAAATTTTGAAAAAAACGGGAATAAGTAAAATACTTATTCCCGTTTTTTCTTTTTGGAAGCTAATTGTTTTTAACTTGAGTGATCAGCCACAATTAGCCATTTTCCTTTTATTTTTTTCAATATGAGTAAAAAATGACCTTTTAAATTTCCAAGATCAGCGTCTCGTTTGAGGTGCCATTTCCCCACGACTGAAATCACTTTTCTACTTCTTTTATCCAGATTAATAATATCAAAAGTTAAAAAACCCATAGTTTCTTTTGACGGATAACTTTTTTTGTATCGATCAAGCGTATTTTTCCAGCCGTAAGTTATACCTTTAGATCCAATGAATTGTAGCTTTTCAGACTTCCAATAAGTAGTCATAAATCCGTCAATGTCACCACGATTCCATGCTTCAGACTGAGTAGTCATCAATTCTTTTATTTTATTAAAATCATTATTTTGGGAGAAAATGATTTGAGTTGACAGTAGTGTAAGACTAAAAAGTAAGATTATTTTCTTCATTGTTTTGTTTTTTATCTTTAATCCAATAAAAGTAATAAACTACCATTGGAATCAAAAAATGAGGCATTCGATAAATAGCCTCGTGAACCCACATCATCAAAGTATCTTCCATCATATCGAAATAAAAATGACCAATTATTCGAGCTGAAGTGGTTGCTAATCCCCAAAAAATAGCATACATCAGCATCCATTTTCTAATTTTTCCATTGATGAAAATTCCTATTGCCATAACAAAATCTAATATCCCGGCAAAATTTAGGAAATGAATAGCAGTTGATTCTTTCACACCTAAAATGGTCATTACCATTTCTGTAAAATGTCCAGGTCTTGGATAATAATTTATTGCATATAGTCCATGAGAAATAAACGTTATTGCAATGGCAATTTTCATAGAAAAAATTAATTGATCAGTTATCTTTTGACCTTTCCACAAATAAAAAAGAAAAATAGGTGACCCAAATTGTAAACTGTATTCCCAAAATTGACCCCATTGAAAGAATTTTTCCTTACAATATAAAAATGCCAAAATCACTAAACTTGCAGCTCCTAACCATAAAATATATGTCAACAATCGCGGGATTTTTTTGATAAAAATTGTTAATAAAGCACACAAAATATAGAACCATCCATTCGCTTTTATGATATTTTGAATACTTTCATCTATCTCTGAACTCGTGATAAAATCGTCATAAGAAATATTGGAAAACCAAGGTAAGATGGAGTTCATCCAATTTTCATCCCACAATAAAGTACGGAAAGGCGCATCCCAAATAATGTGTTGCCATGCTCGTCCCAAGAAAACAGAAATAGTGGCCAATTGAACCAATAAAATTATATGTTGAAATTTATTTGAGGACACGAAGGAGGAATTTTTCATTATATCTAATAGGTTAGTAGAGAAAGTAAAACGAATTGAGTTTAAACAAGAAATTTTATTTTTTAGCCATAGTTTTCATCAATTTGTTTTCTCGAATTTTTTAAGGATTTGATATAATTTTCAATAGTCATGACCCTCAATCCAACATGATAGTCCCAATCTTCTGAGAGGTTTTTAAGTTTGGTATCCTTTAAATGATTGTAAATTGATTTCCTTGTAACTGTTGACGTTGAGTTATTTCCTTTTTCTCCAGCCCATTTTCTTATTTTAAATGAGTTTTCCATTAACAAAGTAAGATTTACCAATACTCTTTCTTTTCTAGTGGTGTATACAGATTTAATTTCTTTTAGTACCCTATGGTTTTTAATCAGCACTAAATTTCCTAAGTTGATAAGACTTTTGAAATAAATGTTCTCTGGAACCCAGGTAATCATCCACTGGTACATATTGTTGTAATTGGCTTGTGTATTCCAATAACTAAGCGAACCATTGATATTAATTAATCTCTTGAGTTAAAGTTAATATAGAGTCATTTGTACTTTAAATAGTTTCATTTTTTAAAGTGCACCTTTCAACACAATATAAGGCGAGAATCCCAATAAATTTTGGAAGAGTTTCAATTCCCAGTTGCTTAATTTTTTTTATTTCCTTCATGTATCTTTTAGTGAAATAATAAATTTAAAGTTAGATGTTTTGAATGAAACAAATTCATTTTTTGTTTTTTAAATTTCTATACTAAACATGATGATCGCAGTCTTGTAAACGGACAAAATTTTTTTTAATATTCCGAATTGTGGTTAATTTTTTTGTTTATTCTCTTTTTCTATTTTACCTTTTTTCACTATCTGGTTAATTATGTGTCAATAAGTATAAAAGCAAATCCAACGTATGTGTTCATACTTACTTTGATTATTGATGTATCTATGAAATTTAACAGTGAGACTAAGTTAATTAGGTTTTTGGAATATTTTTGAATCAGTTTTGAGCATCAGTTTTAATTTAGGCAGTATCACTTTTTAAAATTTAAAAGCGAAATAAATCGAAGTTAAATATTTTGAATTACAAAGTATACTACTTCTATTTTCTTTAGTAAATATAGTATCAAATCAAGTACTTAAAATATTCAAAATATGAATTATATAAAATTTAAAGAATTTTATTCGAATGGATATTATTTAGGGAATTCTTTTCAAGGTTTCCAATAAATATTTCCAAAATTTTTGAACAGAACTAATTTGAACCTTTTCATCAGGAGAATGGGCTCCTCGTATATTTGGGCCGAATGAAATCATTTCCATTTCTGGATAATTAGTACCTAAAATTCCACATTCTAAACCTGCATGACAAGCATTGACATCTGCTTTTCCATCAAACATTTCTTGGTATAAGTTACTCATTATTTTTACAATCTCTGCTCCTGGTTTCGGCGTCCATCCTGGATAAGCACCACTGTAACTTACATTTGCGCCGATTAACTCAAATGTGCTAGAAATGGAATTTACTTCGTCTATCTTTTCACTATCAACTGAGCTTCTGGTTAAACATAGAACTTTATATTTTCCATTCTCGACTAATACTCTAGCAACATTATTAGATGTTTGAACAAGGTCCTTAATATCAGGGCTCATTCGGTATATTCCATTTGGACAAGCATAAATACTTCTTAACATATTTAGGTGAGCTGAAATTGGAATCAACGTTTTAATATTTTCAGAGGGTTCGATTTGAAGAGTTAATTCAGGGTCAGTAGTTTGATATTCTTTTTGGAAAATATCTAAATATTTACCAACTAACTTTACAAGTTCATTTTCATTGTCTTTATCAACAGTAACGATAGAAAAAGATTCTCTTGGAATTGCATTTCGTAATCCACCTCCATTTATAGAGTGTATGCGAATGTTTAATTTCTTGGTGGCTTCCAACAAAAATCGATTCATCAATTTATTTGCATTCCCTTTACCTAAGTGGATTTCCATTCCAGAATGCCCTCCTGCCAATCCTTTTAAAATAACTTTCCAGGCTCTTTGAGGTGCAGCTAAGTTATCGATATCGTAAGTTCCATCGGCAGTTACATCAATTCCACCAGCACAACCAATCGTTAATTCGTGATCATCTTCCGTATCTAAATTTAACATGATTTTTCCATTAAGGTATCCTCCTTTAAGTCCTAAAGCCCCTGTCATACCAGTTTCTTCATCAATTGTAAAAAGTGCCTCTAAGGGAGGATGTGGAATATCAGTAGATTCTAAAAGAGCCATAATTGTCGCTACACCAATTCCATTATCTGCACCAAGAGTAGTTCCATCAGCCCTAACCCAATCTCCTTCGATTAACATTTTGATGCCTTCTGTATCGAAATCAAATTCTGTGTCTGTATTTTTTTGATGAACCATGTCAAGATGACTTTGCATAACTATAGTGGTTCTGTTTTCCATTCCAGCACTTGCAGGTT
This sequence comes from Saprospiraceae bacterium, assembly GCA_029251525.1. GTDB lineage: Bacteria > Bacteroidota > Bacteroidia > Chitinophagales > Saprospiraceae > CAJQQY01. Next base: position 30,722 of record JAQXDE010000066.1, read on the forward strand.
TTTTGATAATTACATTTCCGATGTCATCAACAGTGGTTTCTAGTCCTAATTTTTCTCCAAAATTTTTGGCAAATTCAATGACACGTTTTTCCTTTTTCGAAGCGCGCGGAACAGCGTTAAGGAGGGCAAAGTTTTTCCAAAGAGATTTAGGTTCAAGGTTTTGGATATTGGCTGACATGAATTTTTATTTATAGTTTTTAAAAGATCACAAAGATATAAAATGTGGTCTAGGTTTTAGTTGAAAACTGTTTATGATTTGGTCAATTCTTTCTTTAAAATTTCTAAATTATTCTTGTGGGTTGATACCATATTTTTAGAAAAATTATATTTTTTGAGAAATAAATCAAGGTTGAAAGGAGTTTTGTTTTTTATGGAATAAATTAAATCATTGATATATTTTTCTGACTCAACTATTCTATTCAGCATCTCTTTTTTATTTTTCGAATATTTCCCATGGCCTGCGATTAATATTATTGGCTCAAATTGTTCCATTAATTTCTTAGCTTTTTTTAAAGTTTCTAAATATAAAAATCCACTTACATAAATAAATGGAAACTCGACTTCACATAAATAATCTCCAACTATAAATATCCCTAAGCTTGGTATCATGGTAAAAATTCCGTCTGAATTATGACCAATGGCTTTACAGAAAATGAATTCGACCTCCTCTATTTTTATTTTCTGAAAATCACATGAGACCATAATATCGACAGTTGGATATTCGATTGGGTAGTTGCGAAGGATATAATTTTCATCATCGAAGTTATTGATTTGTGCAATGGTTTTTTCTTTGTTGGGATTATTTTTAAAAGCTTCAGAGGCAATGACCTTTGCTTCAGGAAATGCACGATATCCGATGATGTGATCGTAATCGGAGTGAGTAAATAGTAGGTAGACTGGTTTAGAATATCTTATTTTGCTTACATAGATTTGGATGGTTTCAATTTCAATGGGCAACCAATTTGGGTCAACGATAAGGATAAGTTTTTCTAAATTAATGACGGTAGAAGTGGTTTGGTAAAGTGCACTTTCGAAGATAGTGGTGGTGGAATCTTGGTATTGTATTTTCATAAATTGAATTGTTTTGATGGAATACGGATGCCACTGATTTTGAAGGTAAAAGCAAATTGTATAATTAAAAATATTTTGAATATTTTAGTATCAATAGTGATCTTCAAATTCGTTAAAATTTGTATGTTTGGTAGTATCTGCATTCCAATAAATCAATATCAGAATTTCATTTTGATTATCTAAATTGCAGTCTCTTTTTTTTAATGAAAAAACAATAAAAGTGTCCAAAAAAAAGCGAGAATTTACTCTAATAGGTTTTCCACTTTCTCATTCTTTTTCCCAAAAGTATTTTTCGGAGAAATTTGCCAAAGAGCAGTTATTTAATCACGAATATTTTCTTTCTCCTATGGAAAAGGTAGAAGATTTGCAAAAATTAATTGCAGGTCATCCAAATTTAGCCGGGATAAATGTAACTATTCCTCACAAAGAAAAGGTATTACCATATTTAGATGAAGTTTCACAAGAAGCTGAAATTATTGGAGCGGTTAATACGATTAAAATAAAAGAAGGAAAATTAATTGGTTATAACACTGATGTGTATGGTTTTGAAAAATCATTATTAGACTTGTTAACTCAAAAGTATCAAAAAAATACAGTTAAGAATGCCTTAGTTTTAGGAACAGGGGGAGCTGCAAAAGCAGTAGTTTTTATTTTAAAAAAACTAGGGATTGTACCAATTTTGGTTTCTCGAAAAAAAGGAAAGGGAGATTTAATTTATGATGATTTAGATACAAGTATTTTTGACGAATGTCTATTGATTGTAAACACAACACCGCTAGGAATGTTTCCATATAGTGATAGTTGCCCCAATTTGCCTTTTCATAGGATTAATGAGAAATATCATTTGTATGATTTAGTTTATAATCCCGAAAAAACAGTATTTTTGAAGCTAGGAGAAAAAAAGGGAGCAGCGATCAAAAATGGCTTGGAAATGCTACATTTGCAAGCAGAAAAATCATGGGAAATTTGGAACGAAAAATGATTGGATAGTCCATATTTCATGAAATTAGCTAACAATTAAAATATAAAAAGTTAAACTTTACTATGAGTAAAACCAATAAGAATTTAACCCCCCAAAAGTCAATTTTAGATTTTTCCAATACTGAAATTGCTTTTGCCTATAAGACTAATAGGGAGTTAAAAAAAGCAGGATGGTTGTTTAGTTTGATGAATAAAACCTGGTTGGTAAATCCACTTTCTGATTTAGGTTTGCTAGCAATTAAACTGCATGTCCCTTTTACAAAATCGATAGTCAGAGAGACCATGTTTAGGCAATTTGTAGGGGGAAGAACATTATTTGAAAGTACCCCCTCAATAGAAAAATTATATGAGTTTAATATTTTATCAGTATTAGATTATGGTGCTGAGGCTAAGACCACGGAGCATGAATTTAATAAAACGATGAATGAAAATATTAGAGCTATTGAGTTTGCTAAAGTAAATCAAAGTACTCCGGTTGTCGTTTCTAAAATTTCAGGAATAGCTCGATTTGGTCTTTTGGAAAAAATTCAAAAAGATAGATCAGGGCTACCGAAATCTGTGTTGGTAGAATATCGTAATGTATTAAAAAGGATAGATTCGATCTGTTATGCTGCATCAATTAACGGTGTTTCTGTAATGATAGATGCGGAGGAAAGTTGGATTCAAGATACAATAGATCATATCGCAGATTTAATGATGAAACGATATAATCAAGAAAGAGTAGTAGTTTATAATACTTTTCAAATGTATAGACATGATCGGTTGAAATTTTTGACCAACTCATTTGACAAAGCTCAAGAACAAAATTATTTACTTGGTGCAAAACTAGTGCGAGGAGCTTACATGGAAAAGGAAGGAAAACGAGCTGATGAGCATGGTTATCAAACACCTATTCAATCAAGTAAACAAGCAACGGATGACGCTTATAATATGGCATTGCGTTTTTGTATAGATAATTATCAATCGATTGCTTCGTGTGCAGCAACTCATAATGAAGAGAGTTCTCGACTTCAGGCTGAAATGATTGATGAAAAAGGCATTCAAAAAGATCATCCACATCTTAATTTTTGCCAACTCTATGGGATGAGTGATAACTTAACTTTCAACCTAGCCAACTCTGGATACAATGTAGCTAAGTACATGGTTTATGGTCAAGTAAATGAGGTTTTTCCTTATTTGACTAGAAGAGCAAAAGAGAATACATCGGTTAGTGGAGATATGAGTAGAGAGTATGGGTTGATAAAAAGAGAAATGGATCGAAGAGGAATTTAGGAAACGGTGAATGGTTAACAGAAAACACTAAAGCTAACCATTCACCATTAAACTAGAACATTTCGATAGCAGAAAAGTGGAAAGCCGCTTCTTTCTTTGCATTTCGATCAGAATCAGCTCCGTGAACTGCATTTTCTCCGATGCTCTTAGCATATTTTTTACGGATAGTACCTTTAGCCGCTTCTTTCGGATTGGTAGCACCAATTGTTGCCCGGTAATCTTCAACTGCATTCTCTTTTTCCAGAACAGCAGCAACTATTGGTCCGCTTGTCATGAATTCAACTAGCTCTCCAAAAAATGGACGTTTTTTGTGAACACTATAGAAAGCTTCTGCAGATGCTTTCGTTAATTGAGTTTTTTTCATTGCTACAATTCTGAAACCTGCTTTGTTGATGTGATTCAAAATAGCTCCGGTATGTCCAGCTTTAACTGCATCCGGTTTAATCATTGTAAAGGTGATTTTACCTGCCATGATAATTTGTTAAAATTTTTATTAAAAATAAAATGAATTCAGAAATTAAACCCTTGAATTTTAATACAGTTACAATTATTCAAAGGCATTTTTAAAAAAACGATGCAAAAGTATAATTAAATCCCTAAATTTTGTCAATTTCGCACTCCAGTTTTTTGATTCTTTGAAAAAAATATTTTTTGGAAAAGATCAAGCAAATTTTATAACAGACAATTTCAAAGGAATTCCGATAAAACCTGACATGGAAAATATTAAAGAATTAAAAAATATACTCTCTATACCGAGGGATATTGTTATCACTTCACATAGAAATCCTGACGGAGATGCTATTGGCTCCTCCCTAGCTCTGTATCATTATTTAATTCGAAATGGGCATACGGTTAAAGTAATGTTTCCATCTGAGTATCCTGCTAATTTTGCTTGGATGCCAGATGCAGATAAAATATTAATTCATGATATCGAGCCCGAGGACTGTAATGGATATTTGAAGAAAGCAAATATAATCTTTAGTCTAGATTATAATGCTTTGGAACGAGTAGATAAGATGGGAGAGATAATAGGTGTTTCAAGTGGCGTAAAGGTTTTAATCGATCATCACTTATATCCTGAAAATTTTGCGGAGTATGTATTGTCAGATACAACTGCAAGTTCTACTTGTGAATTGATCTATGATTTTTTAGTGATGATGGATGAAAAGAAAGGAATTGACCTGACGGTAGGTGAATGTATGTTTACAGGAATATTAACAGATACAGGCTCTTTTAAATATAGTACATCTCCTAAGTTGTTTCGTATTGTTGCTGATTTGTTAGAAAGGGGAGTAGATGATTATGTTTTGCAGGATCTAATCTTCAATAGTATGACTGAAAAGCAGCTGCGAATAATGGGGCATATATTGAATAATCGGATGGAGATTTTGCCAGAATATAAAACTGGGATCATCACTTTGACTAAAAAAGATTACGAAGATTTCAATATTCAGCGGGGGGATACAGAAGGTGTAGTTAATCAAATATTGATGATGAAAAAAGTAAAGGTGGCAGTATTTATACATGAACAACCAACGATAGTAAAGTTATCAATGCGCTCAAAAGGTGACTTTTCAGTTCAAGAAATTTGTCGAAAATACTTTAGAGGTGGTGGACATAAAAATGCATCAGGTGGAGCATCTTATTCAGGGTTGAGTGCAACTGTGAATAAATTCAAAAAACTTTTACCGGAGTTTAAAGAACAATTGGATGCATTGTAATGGTAATTTGAATATTGAAAAAGGATTTTATTAGTATTGATTATATTACTTCGAACGGAATAAAAATAATTTAGTCAAAATCCTTAAAGATTAAATTATTTTGCAATATTCAAAAAAGTATTAAATTTTGAATACATGAAGCGTATCAAATCTATTTTTTCTATATTTCTTCTTCTAATAATTTCATCTTGTGAAAATAGCGATGGGCTAATTTCTTCTAATTATTCTAACAAATTTATTGTTAATGAAGAAGGTGAGCCACCAGAAATTGGAGATCTTGTTAAATTTAGTGAGACTGTTTTCTTGAATGAGAAAGAAATTTTTTCTACCAGGAAGTTTGGATTGAAAGAAATTGTTTTACCTCACCCTGGAATTTTGATTCGGCCATTGCCTCCGAATTATGAAATACTGTTTAAGATGTCCAAAGGGGATAGTGTAATGGTGGTTCAAGAGTTAAAAGATTTAAATAATCTTCCTAAAGGATTTACGACTGAAGGGCAGTTAAAATATGTTATTAAAATAATTGAGATCACTTCTAAAGAAAAATTAGTAACTACAACAAAAATAAATAAGACTACCTCGAACTATCCTTACCAAATTTTGAAAAAAACCGGAAATATAGTTGCTCAACCTGGTGATCGAATTCGATATCGAGAATATCGATTTGTCAATAATGAATTGGAAAAAGAGACTCCAATGGATCAACCATTGCAAGCATCTTTGCCACCTAGGAATACGGTTCCAAATCCACCCCCTGGAAATTATGAAGCTTTATTGTTAGGTGGAATTGGGGATAGTTTACATTTAGGACAATTGCTAGCTGGAGTAGATCGACTACCAAAAGGATTAAAGGAAACCGATACTATAAATTATAGGATTCAAATCGTAGATGTTTTTACTCCTGGTGAATTTGAGATTGACAAAATACTTCAAAAAGCAAATAGCCTACAACTCAAAAAAGAGACGATTGCAAGAAAAAAGGAAGTGGAGAAAATAACTTTAGCGACTATTGAAAAATTTAATAATGGTGAACTGGAAGATGATTTAAATTATACTCATTCAGGTTTGAAGTATATTTTGCATCAAAAAGGTAAAGGGAAAAAAGTGACTCCTCTACAAAAGGTAAAAGTTCAATATATGGGTTTTTTGTCAGATGGAAAAGTATTCGATACCTCTTTTGATGATGGAAACCCTATTGTATTCCCATTGGGTGCAGGAAAAGTTATTAAAGGTTGGGATGAAGGGATTTCAAAATTAACAGTAGGTTCTAGTGCTACTTTTTTTATACCTTACCAACTGGCTTATGGTATAGCAGGGTGGCCTGGAAAAATACCTAATAAAGCTGATTTAGTTTTTTACATTGAACTAATAAGTAGTTACTGATATCAAAATTGAAAAAAGAGTTTAAAGATTTATTTTTATCAAAAATATAAAAATTGCATTTCGAAATGAGATTCAATTTCTCTTTTTTACAAATAATGCACTCGAATTAATTAAAAGCGATTCGGAATTATTTATTAGTTCAATAATAATTTTGAGTACTCTTCAATTTTCATGTCAAATAGAAGTTTCGAAAAAATGAAATTAATATAAATTTAGTTTAAATAATTTCAATAAAATATTTTTTAACAAAAAGAAATACACACTTTATAAGTGTTGTTATAAAAATTATGACTCAAGACCAATACAAAGAATTGGAGGAAAGATTGGGCGTTCTAAGGAGGTATCTTTGACGTCGATCAACGACTTTTAGAAATTGAAGATAAAGAACAACTAACTCTCGATCCTGACTTTTGGAAAGACTCCAAACGAGCTGAAATTATTATCAAACAAATCAAAGGGCATAAGAATTGGGTATCCAACTATAATAAAACAAAGTCAGAAATTGATGAACTTGAAGTGCTCTACGAGTTCTACAGAGAAGAAGAAGTTACCGAGGATGAACTTGATGTTCAATATGATAAAACCCTTGCTGCTATTGACGATTTAGAGTTTCGATCTACTTTGAATAAAGAGGAAGATGAGCTGAGTTGTTTGTTGGAAATTAATGCAGGAGCAGGTGGAACGGAAAGTTGTGATTGGTCAGAAATGCTCCTTCGAATGTACATTATGTGGGCAGAGAAATCAGGTTATAAAGTAAAGCAACTTAATCGGGTCGATGGAGATGTCGCTGGTGTTCGAAGTGTTGAGATTGAAATCAAAGGCGACTTTGTATATGGATTACTAAAAGGAGAAAATGGTGTTCATCGACTCGTTCGAGTGAGTCCATTTAATTCTCAAGGAAAAAGGATGACTTCTTTTGCTTCCGTTTTTGTTCATCCGTTGATTGATGATAGTATTGAAATTGATGTAAATCCTGCAGATTTAGATTGGGATACTTTTCGGGCGAGTGGAGCAGGAGGTCAGCATGTTAACAAAACAGAATCTGCAGTCCGATTAAGGCATTTGCCATCAGGCTTAGTCGTTGAATGTCAGGAAGAACGATCACAACATCTTAATAAAGAGAAAGCAATTAAAATGTTGAAATCTAGACTTTATGAATTGGAAATTAAAAGATTAGCAGCTGAAAAAAATAAAGTTGAAGCAGGAAAAATGGCAAACGAATGGGGTTCACAAATTCGGAGTTATGTTCTTGATGATCGGCGGGTAAAGGACCATCGCTCTAATTTTCAAAATAATAATACGGACGCAGTTTTGAATGGAGACTTGGATGGTTTTTTAAAGGCTTTTTTAATGGTGGACGCCGTTTGATAATAGTTTTTTTTAATGAAGTTTGTATAATGGTTAATGTCACACTGGAATTAGGTAGTGTTATTCACCACTATATATGTACCATTGAATAAATCCATTTTTCATATTCTTTGTTGGCTTCTACTTCAATCTTTATGATGCAGGGCACTTCGTAGGGGTGAATCTCAGATATTTCTTTTTGTGAAATCTCCCAATTTTCAGGAGTTGTTTTGATGATAGAAACATATTCTTGTTCATTTTCGATAGTTCCATTCCACCAGTACATACTTTTTATTGGAAAAATGTTAGCGCAGGCAACCATTTTTTTTTGTAGTAAATGATTAGCTAATTTTTGTGCATTTTCTTTGGAAGGGTGAGTAGTATAAATGATAATAAAGCTCATTTTTTCAAATTTAAATATCTAAGATTCCTTCAGGAAGATTCATGTAAATGTATTGTTTTTCTTTGTCGATTTTTTCAATTAGGTTTTCATTGATCGGGATGAAAATTTCATTCTTATTGTGAGAAATTACTGCCATCTCTTGTTGAGGAAATTCAATCACTTCTATAATTCTTCCAAGCTCACCTAGTTCTAAATCCACAATAGTAAATCCTGCTAAATACCCAAAAAGTAGATTTGATTGGTCTTCAAATTCCAATTCTCTTTCTTCTTCTTTTAGAAGATTGGCCGGTTGCAAAAAAATTTCTTTGGAGCTTAAAAGGTGAGCAGCTTCTTTGGAGTCGATATCTTCTAACTTAATAATTAATTCATTGTCAAGTTTTGCTTCCTCTACAAAATAAGGCAGATGTCTTCCTTTGATAGAGAGAAAGATAACGGGTGTTTTTAATAAATCTTCTAAATATTCATCTTCCACTAAAACTTTAAGTTCTCCTTTAAGTCTATGCTCTTTTTTTGTAAACCCAATACTAATGTATTTTTCCATGATTGCAAAAATAGGTTACAATATTTTTTCTTCCCATTATTTTATTGTTTTTTTAGAAAAAAATTAAACCCTAAAGACATGAAACCAAAAAAATCACATATACACTTTCGCCTTACCTTTCTATTTTTGAATATGATAGTGATATCATTATTTTATTTTTCTTGCAAAAAAGATCAACCAGCTCCTGGAATAGTACTCCCAAATCATTCAGCAATTGATTCTACGATAAACTTTTTTGTTCAAAATGGTTCGTATCCGTTTCTTTATGCTCGCTTAGAGAATAAAAATGGTTCAGTTATTTATGAGCATTCAGCAGTAAATTCCAATATTTTAGGTGATCAAAAAATTGATGGTGATTCATGGGTTCGGATTTGGTCAATGAGTAAAATTATTACGATTTCGGTCGTACTGGATTTAATTGAAGAAGGGATTTTAAAATTTAATGACCCGGTTTCTAAATTTATTCCTGAATTTAAAAATCTAGAAGTGGCAGTTACTACAGAAGGAAAACCAATTACTGATTTTTCTTCAAAAGATTTGGATAAAGTTTGCCCGTTGAAATTTGTCCCCAATGATTCTGTTATGACTATTTTACATCTTCTCAATCATAAAGCTGGATTTTATTATGCAGTAACCGGATATGAATGTTTGGATTCCATGTTGGCAGAACAGAATGTCCCTACTTCAATAAATACGCAAGAGATGATTGATCGGATGGCAAAACTACCTTTGATTCATCACTCTGGAAGTGGTTATTTTTATGGAACGAATACAACTGTTTTAGGTTTTGTGGCAGAGCGAGCAACTAAAAAAAGTTTAAAAGAATTAGTAGCTGAACGAGTGACAGAGCCTATGAATATCAAAGGCTTACAATATGGTTTACCAACTCAAGCAAAATTACCGCCTACCGTTTCAGGCAAAGATTCCATTTTGCGAATGGCTCACGCAGGTGAACTTGATATCTTTGGCCCAAATGTTCCTGATTACAAACCAGACCATGAATTGTTTTTAGGGGGAGAAGGGATGGTTGCAACAGCTGATGGGTACACTGATTTTATTCGAATGCTGTTGAATCGTGGAGAATTAAATGGGCATCGACTTTTGGAGGAATCAACCATCGAAGATCTGCATTCGCCGCACACTTTTATAGATAATAAATATGGTCATAATGGCTACAACTTATGGGTAAGTGGGGATTCAATGAGATTAAAAGGAATAGGGGATGCGGGACTTTGGATAGGAGGCGGATATGAAGGAACTCACTTTTGGGTTGATCCCAAAAGAGAATTTGTAGGGGTAATTATGACTCAAATGTTTGGAGTGCCACGAAGAGGTCAAGGTCGAGATGATAAAATAAGAGGTGAAATTTATCGGCAACTTTTTGCTTTGGAAAAAAAATAAATCACCTGAAATTTTAAATTAACGGTTTCTTCTTTTTCATTTTTTACCAATAAAAAAAACTCCTCGCGGGCATTAATCGTCAAGAATTTTGAAGGAATTCAGGAATTTGTTGATTTCTCTTTCGGTTAATTTTTTGCCAACTGTTCCATGTTGGATAAAATAATATCTGGTTTTATACCAAAAGGCAATTGCATTGACACAGATATCGTTTCCATCGTCAGGAATAAGATATTCCCCTCGTTGAGCAAGGTATCCGTTAATTTTAAATGTCTTTTGACTTAAAATTCTTTCTTTATCATTACCAACTATACCTAGAAAAATATTATCGTAAAAGGTCATAAGAACCTCTGTCGAAATAGAGTCGGAGTGATCTTCAGGTGGGAAATCTTCAAATTGGGCAAATAGGAATAATTCATTTCCATCTTCATCAAAATTTTCGCTCATGTAATAAAGTGGATCTGTATTTTTGGGTGCTTCACCTTCCGAGGCGTTTCGTCTTCCTGTAGTTTTTCCAAGCATAGAGATGGAGAAATTCCCTTCCTCAGAAATTAAAGTTTCCCATTCTTTAGACGGTAATTTTGTTAAAGTTGTTTTCTCCAAATCATAATGTTCTAACTTAAATGAGTTAAAAAATTTTTTTAATCCTGCATTTTTTTCGATGTTTCCTTTTGTTATTACTTGAAGTAAAAACAATCGATTCTTGCGAAGTAAAGCGACGTATTTAATTGTTGCCAATCCATTATAGGCACTAAAATCTGCTGTTTTTGCAACAAAGTTATCGAGTTTCATTTCACCACGTTTAATAATTTTCCCTTTGACTCCAGTTGTAGCTCCTCTTAATGATTTATCATAATACTCATCTAATTCAGCTTTTGTCATAGTTTCTGAATTGATTTTTTCAATTGGGTAATCAGTTATAGCAATTCCATAAGCTAGGTTTTCATCTTCTGCGGGCATCTCGGATATATAAAATTGTATATTAAGAATACCTATTTCAGAAACTTTGTCCATTTCTTGAGATTCTGGTTGGTTTGGCAAATCAATTGAGAACCCAGATTCGTCAGGTGCAAGAGTTACCCAGCTTCCATTTTTATTAATCTCGGGTAAGGCTATAGTTTTAGGTGCAATAATTGGATTTACCTCAAATCCTTTTTTTCTCAACAAATCAATCACACCACCTTCAAGAGGTAAATGTCCAGTTCCGATTGCAATGAAAGTTGATTGACGATTAACAAAAAGATCAATCGAATCAGCCATCGTTTTATTTCGATCCCAAATAAATGCATCTTCCATTTTTTTAAAACCACTATCACTAAACATAATTTCTATCAGAGCATCCATATCCTCTTTGGCATAAGCATTCACTATTTTGTCACTCATACCTTGATAGGTGTCCCATTCATTAGCAACATCGAGAAGATACTCTGCAGGAACATTTTTCAATAGATCAATTTGAAGTTGCACCGGTTCTACACTAAATGTTTTTTTGTTTTTGCTTTTGGCATATTGATATAAAAAATTGTCCACATAAGTATCCATATCACTTTTGAAAAGTTTCATAGTTGCCATGGAGACAATAGACATTGGAGTGAAAATTTTCAGACCATCCAAATTTAAATCAAATGTTTCTTTGAAGAATTTTTTTAGATAAGCATACTCTTTTTCGGAGAGCACTTTATCTATAGTTTGTCCATCATCTAAATAGATGCTGTTTCCTAAAGTTGTAGTATTTTCAGGTGTAGCTTCTATTTCCATGGTAAAGGCATCGCACTCATTAATTTTGGCAAAAACAGAATCATTAAAATTAAAAACTCGTTTATCACTTAGATGGACTGTTCCAAATAAATAAGAAGATTCTTCTAATCCATTTCCAGAAATTTCCCAAAGAAGAGATTGAGCCTGTATAGTTGATAAAAAAAAGAGGAAAGAAATGATTAATAAAGTAAGCGTTTTGGATCTATTCATTTTATATATTATTTGTTGAAAAGTTACCCCAAATTAACCTTAATTTCGTTTTCAAAAAAATCCATAATGAAAGGTAATAAACCATCTAAAAAGAAAGTCTCGTTCCATGTTCAGAAAGAATTGAATTTGTACTTGGATGCCTATAATCGCAATATCAAATTGCCTTTGCAATATGAAGATTTATTACGATTTACGACTGCAGTACCATTAATGGATAATGATGAAAATGATACTTTTTGGGAGACGGTTTATTTTTGTGAATCTGACACTAGAGAGCTGCACAAAGCGATGCAAGAAATTTATGCATTACTGAAAACGGATGGAGATACAAATGTGATGGAACACCTTTCAGTAGCAAGAATTGATTATTGTACTTTTGGAAATAGTAAACCTTTTCGAGTCAGAATTATCAATCGGTTCAATGATAATTATGACCATTTTTATGTGAAAAGAGCAGATGCTTCGCGAATTTACGGATTAGAATTAGAGTACCTTTTGTCACCAAATGCTATTCAGTATTTTGTAGATGGAGAAACTTTGATCGAGGAACATGTGGCTGGTATTCCAGGTGATGATTTCATGAAAAATAATATGAATGAGTCTCTTTTTAACAAGACGAGGATCGCCAAAGAGTTTATCAAATTTAATGAACGTTGTTTTGTTCGACTTTTGGGAGATATGCGTTCTTATAATTTTGTGGTAGATATTACGCCGGATATTGAAGGATCTCAGTATCGAATTAGAGCGATAGATTTTGACCAGCAAAGTTATGAAGGAAGAAAAAGTTTTTACATGCCTCAGTATTTTAAAGAAAATAATCCAATAATATTTTTAGGAATAGAACACATGGGGCCGGAGGTGGTGACACAATACCAAATGGAGGAACGGAGTCTAATTGCTGTTCGAGCTAAAGCAGAACGGACTCGACTCAATGATCTTTTTGAAGTGATGGTGGAGGATGAAATTTCGTTTCCAAATAAAGTGGAGTTACTAAAAAAAGATCTTTCAGTTCATCATAAAAATGATGTTTTTATGAAATGTAGAAATATGGGTGAAATTGTATTAACGAATATTCAATTGTTACTTAAAAAAGAATTTAAGCAGAGTTTGATTTATTTTGATGAGTTGGAAATAGACGATTAAATCAGGGAGACTCTCTAAGTTCTTTAAATCTACTTCATCATTTTATCTAGAAAATCTTTGATCATATCATCTAAATCGCCCTTGCCCTGAAGTTCGCCTATCATACCATACATCGCTGCAGATCTTTTTCCTCCAACATCAGAGTGTTTGCTGGCTAACTTTTTAATTTTCTCAAAAAGAGGTTTTGGCAACATTCGTTGCATCGTCTTGATTGCTTGTAATTGAACATTTTTCCCCAATTTATTCAATGATAATTTTTTAGCTTTCTGCACTGCAATTTTTAAATCTTCGATAGTTTGATCGATTACCTTTTCATGTGCAGGATTGATGGAAAAATGTAAACTAGGTGGCATCTGTTGACGATCAATTTGCCAACCTAAAATCCCCATTTCATCGCCTACTTCGTAAATGTCTAAACTGTTAGAAGTAATTGCAAAAAGTGTTGCTTCAGGTGTAGTTAAAATATCTATTTCAGGAATTTCTCGAATTGCATTTTGTAATTTTTGAGTTGTGTTCATACAAGATTTTGCTAGTTTCAAATAACCATCATATCCGACAAATTTTAGAGCAGCATAGGCTGCTGCAATTGATCCACCAGGACGAGTTCCTGTCATGGTCGGTGAGGCATAAATACCACCGGTCCATGCTGTATAAGTATAGAATTGATGTTTTCGTAGTGCTGAATTTTTGTATAAAATAACGGATGCTCCTTTGGCTGCATAGCCATATTTATGAATGTCAGCAGATATAGATGTCACTCCTTTTACGGAGAAATCGAATGCTGGTATTTTGTAATCCAACTGTTTTAGAAATGGTAACATAAAACCTCCAATGCAGGCATCTACATGGAAAAGTAAATCGTGCTTTTCTGCAATTTGACCGATAGCCTGAATTGGATCAACTACACCTTGTGGGTACGAAGGAGCAGAGGCAACAAGTAAAACTGTATTTTTAGAAATTAAGTTTTCCATTTTTTGTGCATCTACTCGAAAGTCCTTTTCTGTTGGGCATAGTACAATACTTAAATTGAAATAATGAGCAGCTTTGAAGAAGGCAGGATGAGCAGTTGCGGGTATAATTATTTCAGGATTGGCAGTTAATTTTTTATTTTTTTTCCCCCACTCCCTTGCTGTCTTGACTGTCATTAAGATAGATTCTGTTCCTCCGGTGGTCAGACTTCCAACTGTTTCATTGTTACCTCCAAAAAGATGAGCAGACATCGAAACGACATCATTTTCCATGTTCCGCAAACTTGGAAACGCAGATGGATTGAGCGCATTTTCTGAAAAAAATAATTGGTAAGCTTTTTTTACTACGTTTAAAATTTCTTCTCCAGGATAATAAACGTAGGCAAAGTTTCTACCATCTCGCCAATTTAAATCGTCTTTTCGTAAGGCATTCATTTCTGCGAACAACTCAGTTTCGGAAAGGCCTTTAGGTGGTATTTTTTTCATGATTATTTAGTCTGTTGAAATATGTTTATTTACCTTAAGTAATTAAAATAGTTTTGTTTAATCGTTCTCTGCTTTTTGTCGGCCCACGGTTGTTTATTGAGATGTACTTTCATCCCAGGTTCTTGACCTGTAACTACGATTTTAGAATTTTGTGCAGCAGTCAAAATATGTTTTGCTCAGTGTGGTATATTAGTTTTATAGCATTTGCAATGCTTTTATTTTTTTAATAAAACAAGTAATTCGTGAGTCATTTTATTGTTCTAAAATTTATTTTCTCTGGTTGTCTCAATCAAATATTCAATTCCATGAAAATCAATTTCCATGTCTTTCGCCTTTTGAAAATGATCATGAGCTTTTTCCATTTGATTTATTTTTTGAAAATAGTAACCTAAGTGGAGATAAACAAAGGAATTTGAATCATTTAGAGATTTAGATTTTTTGATATCCACAAAGCCTTCATCTGTTTGTCCCAGCCGAACTTTTGCAAGTCCACGGTTATTATAAGCATGAGCAAAATTTGAATCATGTAAAATAGCTGTATTCAAATCGTGAATGGCTTTTTCATATTCTCCCAATTGAAGGAAGGTATAACCACGATTATTTAAGGCATTTGTATCTCGGAAATACTTATAGAGATATTTGTTGAGTGAAATTATTGCACTTGCAAGTTCGCCTTTTTTCATTTGTAAATAACCGATATGTGCAAAATCACTTATTTCAATTTGTCTTTTTTCAAAAAGAATATTGAATTGTTCGAGGGCATTATCATATTCTTGAGCATCAGTGTAACTGTCAATTAGACGAAGACGAATGTTTTTTTTATTATATCCGCGATCAATTAAATTTTTAAATATTGAAATAGCATTGTCATATTTTTTTTCGCGAAAAGAAATAATACCTTCAAAATAACTAGCAGGCAAATTTCTCTCTTGAATTGTCATGCTCAATAGTTTTCCATCATTATACCCCACAGACCCATCAAACATTATTATTCCATTTTTAGAGGGAAAAATATTTACAATAAAATCCCAAATTGAAGACACTATAAAACAAGTGAAAATAAGATGAATTAAATCACTCCAATCATTAAAAAGAAGTAATAATATCAATACCACTCCGATGAACAAACTGAAAATAGGACCACCCAGAATAATGATAAGTTTTTCCCAATAATTTGAAACTGTATTGTGTTTACAAAGTCCGATATTCCAATGTAAAAAATCAAATTTGAAAAATGTTTTCAACCTACCAATAGTAAAATGAGAACTGTTTTCTTCATCGCCATAAGATCCGATATGAATCTGGACATCTTCATTGGTGAAGGCTAATGCTGGCAGGGCATGCCCTATTTCATGGATGAATGTAGTTAAGATTCTTGCAAAAACAAGTCCAATGATCCAGGCAATGGCCAACAAAATTCCAAAAAGAGTTCCCATAAAAGGCAGATTGATGAAAATTTAAAACACCAGTTTATTTAAGAAAAAAAGATTGAAAATAAGTTTTGACAAGTGCTATGCAAACCTTTGATAATTAAACTTTGTTTTAATTTTCGTTTTCATATTTTTATTAATTTTAAAGAAACAAATTAATTATTAAATCCCGAAAATTGCCACAGGCAAATATTACAAATATCTTACTCACATAAATATTATGAATAGATTTCTCCTTACAGTTATTATTTTTTTATTTATCGGACATGAAGCTGACGCTCAGAATATTCGAAGGCTGGATGTTGGATTTATGAAGGATGGTTTAGATTTACAAAATCCATTTGCTGGAGGGTTGAACTCCCCACAAATAAATGCAGTCGACCTGAATAATGATGGGCTGTTAGATGCCCACTTCTTTGACAAAGCAGGTGAAGTGCACTTGACATTTTTAAATAATGGGTCAACGGATGGGGCAGCTTATGAATTTGCACCTGAATTTGCTGAAAATTTCCCTGATACCAAAGGCTGGGTTTTGCTCAGAGATTATAATGGAGATGGAATCATGGATATGTTTTCTTATTCTGACAACCCTGGAATCCAAGGAGTAAAAGTTCATAAAGGGAGCTATGAAAATGATAAAATTTCTTTTACTCGACTCTTCCATGCTGATGGTCCACACAATCTCCTTTCATTTTTAATTCCGAATGGAACGTATCCTCAGATTGCAATTACCGATGAAGATTTGCCAGCGATTGATGATATTGATAATGATGGAGATTTAGATATTTTGACTTTTGATATTGGTGGTGCGACTGTGGAAATGTTTAAAAACTTATCTGTAGAAATGGGATATGGGCTTGATAGCTTGAAATTTGAATTATATGACGACTGTTGGGGTAATTTTAAAGAAGCTGGATTAAGCTCTGAAATTCAATTAGGAACAGATACCGATATATGTCCATCACTATGGAACCCAACGGTAGAAACTCGTCATTCAGGTTCGACGATTTTGAGTTTTGATGATAATAATGATGGAGACAAAGAAATTATTTTGGGAGATTTGAGTGGTGTTTCTTTGGTTTATTTGGAGAATGGAGGAGATTCTATAAATTCATTTTTGGTTGACTTCGATCCAACTTATCCAAGTTACGATCAACCAGTAGATATGCCGATTTTTTTAGCCAGTTTTTATTTGGACATGGATAATGATGGGAACAAAGATTTAATCGCAGCACCAAATAATTTTAAGTCATCAGAGGATGATCAAAATATTTGGTTCTATAAAAATGTAACTGATAATAAATTTCCAGAATTTGAATTTCAACAAAACGACTTTTTAGTTGAAACGATGATAGATAATGGTTCAGGGGCGAATCCTGCTTTTGCTGATGTGAATGGGGATGGATTGATAGATATGGTTGTTGGAAACAAAACCTATTTTTTACCCCAAGGACAAAAGGATTCACGTCTTTTTTTTTACGAAAATATTGGAACGGAGGTTACACCTAAATATAGGTTAGCAGATGATAATTACTTAGGATTAAATCAATATAATACATCTAGTAGTTATTTTAATTTTTCGCCAACATTTGGAGATTTAGATCATGATGGAGATTTGGATTTACTGATAGGAGAGGAGACTGGAAAGTTATTGTATTTTGAAAATTCAGCAGGTGCAGGGAATCCATTTATTTTTAGTGGAATAGCTGATTTGAATTATCAAGGGATAGATGCTGGTCAAGGAATTAATCCGCAGATTATTGATGTTAACAGAGATGGTTTAAATGATTTACTAATTGGTTGGAGGTTGGGTAAAGTAATTTATTACCCTAACACGGGAAGTTCAAGTGATCCACAGTTTGAGCCAGATCAATTTATGGCTCCGAATATTGCTACGTTTGGGGGAATTGATACTCGGGTTATTCCGGGTTATGACGGTTCCGCTTCGCCAACCATGATTGATATAGATGGAGAATATTTCATGTATGTTGGAACTCAGCGGGGTCGTATTGAAGTGTATGAAAATATCGATGGGAATTTGGATGGAGAATTCACTATGGTCGATTCTACTTTCGGCGGAATTCGAGAAGGACAAGTTACTCACATCGATATTGCTGATATTAATGACAATGGAAAAATGGATTATATTATTGGGAATAGTAGAGGAGGTCTTGGGTTTTTTACATCCGATTCATCAGTTCCTACCAATAATTTATACAATGATAACTCGTTGAGTATCAAAATATTACCAAACCCCACAAATGATTTTGTTTACTTTGAAGTAGATGGGTTTAAGGAAGGTGAGACGGAACTACGAGTGATTAATTCAGTTGGAAAAGTTGTATTGGAAAAATCACTACCTTACTGGAAGTCTGGAGTTGATTTAAGTCGATTTCCTGCAGGAATATATTTTTGTGAAATTGTAATAGGGGAGAATAGAGGATTAATAAAATTGATTAAAAATTAATCGAATATTATTTATGCCGATAGAAATAAGGAAAACCTTGTTTCTATCGGCATAAATCCAAACAGATTATCTCGCTCCAAACAATAAACTACCTATTCTCACCATCGTACTTCCTTCCTCTATAGCAAGTTCAAAGTCTCCAGACATTCCCATTGAAATTTCTTTAAAGTTGTCATCACTTTCAAAAAAACCTTTCTTTAAAGCTTCAAAAATATTTTTTAATGTTTGAAATTCATTTCGAACTTGGTTTTTATTTTCTGTAAAAGTAGCCATCCCCATCACACCTGCTACCTTAATGTTTTTCGCATTTTTATAAAAGTCACTATTCAAAATTTGCTGAGCTTCTGATAAATCAAGCCCAAATTTAGTGTCTTCTTCTGCAATATGAAACTGCAATAAAAACTCAATTATACGATCATGTTTTTTTGCTTGCTTATTTATTTCTTTCATCAATTTAAGGCTTTCTACGGAGTGAATCAAAGTAATGAAAGGAGCGATATATTTTACCTTATTTGATTGTAAATGTCCGATAGCATGCCATTCAATATCTTTCGGTAAAGCCTCATATTTCCATGTTAACTCTTGAACTTTATTCTCACCAAAAACTCTTTGCCCTTGATCGTACAATTCTTCAATTGCCTTTGCAGGTTTAGTTTTGGAAACAGCTACAAGTTTTGTAGTGGTAGGAGATAGTTTCTTTAAGATTTCTTTTAACATAAAAAAATGTGAAGTTGATAAAATATATAACTAAGTTGCTGAAAATAAGTAATTTAAAATGGAATAATGGTCAATTGTAAATGATAAATCCAAGTAACAGATTTTGGTTTTTATGAAAATATTAACAAGTTAAAACCTACTAAGTTCGACATGTTCTTCGTTTTTTTAATTATCTCTCTTTTAAAATAATAATCAAACCATTTGCATTTATGAATAATTTTCGATTTCAGCGGGCAGAAAAGGTTACAAGAAGAAAAGCAATAATATTCACTATCGTTTTTCATGCATTACTTTTTGGTGGGATAACTTTTGGAGCAGATATAGCTGATATTATTACAACCACCGTGAAAGAATATTTCCAACCTAAAAACCTAAACGTTAAGAAAAAAGGCCCTTTGGCTAAAAACAAAAAGTGAATAATTACCAGAGGCAATTATTCACTTTCAGTCTTTTGGTTTATTTTTCATTTAAAATAGGCCATGTAATTCTGCGGAAACCATATTTATTACCTTTCCTAAATCTTCAGGGTTATTTTTAAAATCCATCGTATTCACATCAATCACTAATAATTTACCTGCAGTGTATCCTGAAATCCAATCTTCGTAACGTTGATTTAATCTTTTTAAATAATCTAAGCTCATATTACCTTCATAATCTCTGCCTCTTGATTGAATATGAGAAACTAAAGTCGAAATATTTGCTTTCAAATAAATCAATAAATCAGGAGCTTGAACTTGTGAAGTCATCGTCTCAAATAGGTCAGAATAATTATCAAAATCACGTGTTGTCATCAATCCCATATCGTGCAAATTGGGGGCAAAGATAGAAGCATCTTCAAAAATTGTTCGATCTTGAATGACTGTTTTATTTCCATTCAGAATATTCAATATTTGTCTATATCGACTATTGAGAAAGTAAACCTGTAAATTGAAAGACCACCGCTTCATATCACCATAAAAATCATTGAGGTAAGGGTTATCATCAGTAGATTCATATTGAACTTCCCATCCAAAGTTTTTGCCTAATTGAGTACATAATGTGGTTTTCCCAGCGCCAATATTTCCAGCAACAGCTACATATTTGACTTCTTTTTTTGTTTCCTCTGGCTTCATTGTTATCTTTTAAAAATTTGTGTATTATGTTTTTGCCTAGAGTTGATAAACTTCTAGTTTGGCTAATATATTGCGAAAATACAATTCCTATATTTAATTTTGGTATGTGAAGGTTTAAAGTTTTCCACTAAATTTTTCTTTGACAATATCCAATATCCAATATCTAATATCGATTGAATTAAAAAATGATAATTAAAAAAATGATTTTGAGAGGAATCGGAGAGTAGTTTAAATATGTTTGATCATTTAGAAGTTGTCAATAATTTGTTAAGCTTAAAAATTCAAGGTGAGCTTTTTTAATTTTGTATTTTAAAAAAGCTTAATTTGCGATTTTCTTTTAATAAATGATCTGTATAATGCGATTGACAGATAAAAACCTATCAATCATCTAATATTTTAAAATGAAAATCAATCAATCATTAATTTCGAAACTAGAACATTTAGCTCGCTTGGAATTGTCAAATTCCGAAAAAGAGGAAATTCAGAAAGACCTCAATAATATCCTTCAAATGGTTGAAAAAATGAATGAGCTAAATACCGATGATGTTGAACCACTTGTTTATATCAATGAACAACAAAATGTGTGGAGAGAAGATAAGATAGCTAATCAAGTGGATCGCAAAGATGCACTTCGAAATGCGCCAGATAAAAATGAACAATTTTTTAAGGTGCCGAAAGTTATTAAGTAAATAAACTAAAATTCAATCAATAAAAAGATAAAATGAATCCAATTATTTCAGTTAAAGAATTGAGGAAAACGTACATTATGGGGGTGGAAGAAATCCATGCCTTGAAGAGCGTTTCTGTAGATATTAGGAAAAATGAATACGTTGCATTGATGGGACCTTCGGGGTCAGGAAAATCAACATTAATGAATTTGTTAGGTTGTTTAGACACCCCAAGTAGTGGGAATTATTTTTTGAATGATATTGATGTGAGTGAAATGACTGATGGCGAACTGGCTGAGGTTCGAAATAAAGAAATTGGATTCGTTTTCCAAACTTTTAATCTTTTGCCCAGATTATCTTCTTTAGATAATGTAGCATTACCTTTAGTCTACGCAGGGTTAGGTAAAAAAGCAAGAAAAGAGAAAGCAAGAATGGCATTGAATGCAGTTGGTTTAGGAGATCGAATGGATCATCGACCTAACGAATTATCAGGTGGTCAACGGCAAAGGGTTGCTATCGCTAGAGCATTGGTAAATGATCCTGCTATTATCCTTGCTGATGAACCCACAGGAAATTTGGATACCAAGACTTCTGTTGAAATTATGGAGATTTTTGAAAGATTACATGAACAAGGAAATACCATTATTTTAGTTACGCATGAACCTGATATAGCAGAACATGCACATCGAATTATTCGCTTGAGAGATGGATTGGTTGAATTAGATGAGCTAAACGAGAAAATAGTTCGAACGGCAGAAAGATAAATCAAGTCTAAAAATTACGATTGTAAAATAAATTGAGAGCGAGTTTGAACAAAAATCAAATTCGCTTTTTTAATACTTAGATTTAATTGTTTACTTTGATGAATAAATATTTTTCAAACAAAAAACTAGAATTAGCCATTAATCAAATTGAAAAAAAAAATATTCTAACGGAGATGTGACAGTTCTATGGGAACCTGGAAAATGTATTAATTCAGCTAAGTGATTTAAAAAAATACTAGAAGTTTTTGATTCAAAGGCAAAACCTTGGATTAATATTGAGGGAGCAGATACGAATTTGATATGGAATCAAATGAAAGATTACCCTTCATTTTCTTTATCTATTTTAGAAGTTGAAAAATCAGAATAATAGCTTTTGTCAATTTATCAGGTAGGTTTTATTGAAAATCAGCCAATAATAATTGATGGAGAAAGAAGGTTTATTACAAGCAGGTGGAATTTATTTTAAAAAATAAAAATACTGCCTGTTGCCATTGTGAATCATATTATTGAAAACTATATCGTAATTGGTTGACCACAAGTACAAAATTTATTGACTAAAAAATTATACTAAAAATATTAACTAAATATAATGGCATTTAAAATTTATACAAAAACAGGTGACTCAGGTGAAACAGGTTTGTTTGGTGGAAAACGATTACCAAAGAGTCATCAACGAATTGAAAGTTACGGAACAGTTGATGAATTGAATTCATGGATTGGACTTGTACGAGATTTGACAGAATTTCCAAAGACTGAAGGTGTATTGGAGAATGTACAAAATCGATTATTTGAAATCGGTTCAAATTTAGCAACTGATCCATCCAAGGCTATGAATATCCCAACAGTTAAAGAATCGGCTATTTCTCTTTTAGAAGAAGAAATTGACCGAATGGAATCAGATTTACCTCCTTTGAAAACTTTTATTTTACCAGGTGGACATCCGATAGTTTCTCAGATTCATATTGCAAGATGTGTTTGTCGAAGAGCAGAAAGAGGGGTAGTAGGGTTGGCCTTGAATGAAGAAGTACCTGATATTTTGATTCAATATTTAAATCGTTTATCGGATTATTTGTTTGTGCTTTCTAGGTGGGTAGGAATGAAACTTGATGCGAAAGAACTTCCATGGATTCCAGCGAAATAGTTATTTTTTGTGAACCGTTAACTTTTACCGTTCGCGAAGGATAACTTATCTTTTTGTTATATCCACTTGAATACCATTTTTTGGTTGAAGAGTAACGTAAGGCATTGCTTCAATTTTCTGATTAGCCACAAGTTTAAAATCATATCTTTTTAGTAATTCTAAAATAACTAGTTGCATCTCCATCATTGCAAAGTTATTTCCAATGCAAAGCCTTGGACCACCTCCAAAAGGCATGTAAGCAAAGGAAGGTTTTCCTTTCATATTTTCTTTTTCAAATCTCTCTGGTATAAAATCTTCCGGATTTTTCCAATAACTCTTGGAGTGATGCAATCCGTAAATATAAATAGCAAGCATCCCATCTTTAGGAATATGATAACCTTTGATATCATCAGGTTCATTGGCTAATCGATCAGTAATCCATGCTGGAGGATAGATTCTCATCGTCTCCTGAATAACCTGAGTAGTGTATTTTAATTTTGGAAAATCAGAAAATTCAACTTTACGGTTACCAACAACTTCTTTATATTCATTCCGAATTTTTTCAATAGAATCTGGATTTTTACAGAGTAAATAAAATGCCCATGCAAGTGCATTAGCTGAAGTTTCATGGCCTGCAACAAAAAGAATTAATGACTCATCGAGTAGCTGCTGATCAGTCATTCCCTCGTTGGTATCTTCATATCGAGTACCCAAGAGCATATCCAAAAGATCATTATAAGACTTTCCACTTGCCCTTCGTTCTTGAATGATTCTCAAAATAATTGCTCTTGATTCTTTTGAAATTTTGAATTGACGTTTAGATTTTCCGGTCAAATAAAACCAAGGAGCTAGATAGGGTTGTCGAAGCCTTTGAACAATATATTCTTGAATTTCTTGAATATTATCAGATAGTGTAATCAATTCTTGATTACTCACACTTGTGGTGAAAAGTGATCTGGCAACTACTTGGAAAGCTATTTTAGTCATTTCAACAGAAAGGTCAAAAGCATGATTTGAATTAGCTAACTTATCCAAATCAATACACGATTCTTGTACCACTTTTAACATGATATCTGAAAGGGCGGCTAGCTTGGCTTTGTGAAATCCGGGCTGAATTAAACGTCTTTGTCGTAACCAATAATTTCCATCACTAGTCAGTAAACCTTGTCCTGCAAATTGAGCAATCATCTTTGTCTGAATTTCAGATTTACGATAATTGCGATTGTTTTTCTGCATAACATATTGTACTATCTCCGGATCAGTTGTGAATATAGCTTTTGAAAACCCACCCATGTACATGGCAAAAATATCTCCTTTTTCTTCCACAAATTCATTTAAAACAGGAAGTGGATTCTTTACGAATCTAAAGGCATTAGCTAAAGTATTTCGACGAGGAATGAGCGGAATCTTCTTACCCATAATTAGTTCAATTTAAATTGAGTTTTTAATCGTTGTAAAAATTGATGACTATCTCAAATTTAATAATTATTGCTATAAAAATTATAGGTAGTAAATATGATTTTAAAATATAGATTTTGACAAACAAAATATTTGTTATTTTCGTGAGAAAATACTCACGTCACTTGATTAATTTTTTTAAAACTAAAAAATACTTTTTAGTTTCTTTTGAAAATAAATATCTATACTAGAGGCTTTGGTATAAAACTTGTTCTTTTTGATTTAACGAGAATTGTTTTCAACCCCGAAAAAAACACCGACTTGTTGACATGGAAATTTAATCCCTTCTCTTTTTCCAAAAACTATCTCCCCACTACTAATTTTTCTAATACATATTATTTTATTTAACCATAATAAATGAGAAATTTCAATAATTTATTTCTACTAACCGTTTCTTTATTTTTGTCAAATTATTCGACTCAAGCCTCTGCCAACACATTTAATCCAAGTTCAAGATTTTTTGCAGAAATATCATTTTCAAATAGCCCTTGTGGTAAAAGAACTAAATATTGTAAAGGGGAAATTGATTTCAAAGATGGTAGTTCTTATAAAGGAGAATTTCGTTACGGAGATCCACACGGATTAGGAATCTATAAGTGGAGTGACGGTGAAATATATGAGGGACAATTTGTAAAAGGATTAAGACATGGGAAAGGAAAACATATCTTTAGTAATAATGACGAATATGAAGGCGAATGGATTTATGGAATGATGCATGGAGAAGGTATCTACAAATGGGAAAATGGAGGCCAATATCGAGGAGAATTTGTGGAGGGGTTGATGCAAGGAAAAGGAATGATTATTTTAATTGATGGAGAAACCTATGACGGTGAATGGAAGAATGGGTTTGCTGATGGTAAGGGGACCTATACTCGGATAGATGGAAGTAAATATAAGGGAAAAAGTAAAAAAGGGGAGCGGCATGGTTCCGGAAGAATAGTTTGGAAAACTGGAGATTACTTTATTGGAAAATGGAAATACGGAAAAATCAACAAAACAGGGACTTTTCACTATAATAATGGAGATCAATTTATCAGTATATGGGATGAAGGTGAGATGACTGGGAAGGCTACCTATAAATTTCGGAATGGAAAAGAAATCAAAGGTGACCTTAAAGAAGTGGAAAGACAAGTGAAAGGCAATGAGGAAAAGATGGAGGAAATAATGCCTAACCTTGGATTGACTTGGTATGCAATCGCTTTGGAGTATATAGTTGCAAGGCGATATGATTTAGCGATGGAGAATTTAAAATTATCTCAGCTGTATGTTCCGAGGTCTTCTGATTTGAATAAGTTAGTTTATGAACAGATCCAAATTGTGCAGAAAAAACTAGACGAAATAGAGGGACTCTAATTCAATATTTTTTTACAAAAACTTTAATAAACAACCATCCAAAAACAAGTTTAAATAAACTGCGCAGATATTCTGCGCAGTTTTTCTTGTATAATTTGTTTGGTGATTTTTTTTGATGTTATTTTAAAAAAAAACATCAAAATACAAGGTTTTTTGCAATCCCTTTATATTGTCTTTGGCTCTAATAATCAACTTTTTTTGTGAAGTAAGAAAATCAAGGTTAAATTAAAAGGCAGAGGCAATTAAGTGTCAAATGATTCAGAAAATCGATTTTATTTACAAGGAGGTGGACTATGAAATTAAGCCTAATAATTTATTTTTAATTTTTTGAAGTTATCGAGGGGAAATATTATTAAAGATAGATAAACAATTATCCATGTTCTTTTTTTATTGGTAGAAAGGATTCTTGAAAAAGTGAATTCTCTTTTTGAAAGATCAAAATGGAAATTATTTCTTTTGAAAAAAATCCCATTTTTTGGTGAACAGTTTTTGAATGACAGGAGTTATAACAATTCTGTTTTAAAGTTCTTCCCTACTAAAATTACATAATTTAATTTTTTAAAATGGTTAAAAATAATTTTCAATGACTTATTGGAATTTAAAAATATAAATGTTTCATTAAAAAAGAAGTTTCATGATTAGGAAAAGATATCTCCTCTTACTAATAATAATTGCATTTTTTATTCCTAGGTCTATGTTGTCGTTGGTCTTAATTGATTCTTGTAATAACGACATTCCTGCAGTTTCTAAACTGGAAATCAATAAAATATTTGTTGGGAAATATAAGATTCAATGTTTAAAAGCACTAATGTTTTATCCTGAATTAAAAAATGTAAATATTGAATTTCGAGAAGCAGAAATTGGAACAACCTTAGCAGCTCGTCCTGTAATAACTAGTTTTTTCAATACCGATTATGAAAGAAAATATGAGGTGATTTTTAATAATGCAACTCATTGTGAGGTGCCATTCTCGGATTTGCCAGAGGAAGGGCAAATAGGAATTTTAGGGCATGAATTGGCTCATATTTTAGATTATGAAACTAAAAGTTTTGGCCAATTGTTGGTCACTGGTTGTTTTTATATAAATGCCCATAGTATTCGAAATTACGAACGAGGAATTGATCTAGTTACAGTTGAACGAGGACTTGGTGAAAAATTGTATGATGCTTATTACTACATTCTAGAAGAATCAGAAGCATCCTTAAGATATAAAAATTTTAAAAAATTCACTTATTTAGAACCACATGAGATTATGGAGGTTTTGCAAAAGACAAGGATTCGGATTAAGTTCTGAATTCAACCTGTCTTTGAATTTTCTTTTAATCGATTTTGTAAAAATAGGTTTTATCAAATCTTTGATTTAAAAAATCTTTTGGAATAGTTATACCAACTTAATCGTAACAAAAAAATATTTCATTTTTTCATTTTCATTGGAGTAACTAAATGAGTTGGATTATTTTACGATTTAAACTTTTATTTTCTTTTTGGTACTTATAAATTTCACCATATTTGATCAATAGAATAAACTGTTTTCGGATAGTATTG
This sequence comes from Saprospiraceae bacterium, assembly GCA_029251525.1. Taxonomy (GTDB): domain Bacteria; phylum Bacteroidota; class Bacteroidia; order Chitinophagales; family Saprospiraceae; genus CAJQQY01. The sequence goes on from JAQXDE010000066.1 coordinate 58,038, forward strand.
CCTCAAATTGATAGTGTTTTTTGTTGTTAATTCCACCACCTTTTTACTTACCACTAATATTATCAATATCTGTTGACCAAGTCCAATATTTGCTTATAATGGCTTGTTTAGTCTCGCCTCATCAAGTGGCATAGTCCTTTGCGTTGGCGTGTAAGAATCTTGTATTTTCCATTTAGCTTCATTATAAAAAGTTCTTTCTTTGATCACTCTTGTGCGTTCAGAAGTTCTAATACAATATTTTTATCTTTTAGATCGCAAAGTCAGACAGATTAACTTTTGTAAAGTTTCCAGATTTTATATTTCAAAAACTGGTAGAAAAATTTTATTTCAATTATCGTTTCAAGGTAAAACTAGGTTTCGTGTGGATAGGAGGGGGAACTGATATGGGCTGAAATTGAAACAATTTAAATAGTTGGTATAAATAGAATGAGAAGACTATTTTTTAAAGTGCATATTTTTATTTTGGATGGTAAATTATCTTTTATAGTAGTAATTTCAATTTATACACTGTATTGGTTCAACAAAAATGCACTATGGTAAAATTTTCACCATAGTGCATTTAAAGAGAAGACGATTTTATTTACCTAATTGAAGGCAAATTTCTGAGCATACTTTTTTTCAATTTGATGTTTTAACTCTTTCCTAGCAAAAAATATTTTGCTTTTAACAGTTCCTATAGGAAGGTTGAATTTTTCTGCAATTTCTTGGTATTTATATCCCTCATAATGCATTAAAAACGGTACACGTAGACCTTCGTCTAAATTTCCAATTATCTCTGTTAATTCATCCATCATTATGTTACTATCACCCTCGTTTGCTATTACATGTTTACCAGAATTAATATAGTAATTGTTATCAGTTGAATCCATTATAACATTTGTTCTAACTTTTTTCCTGTAATCATTAATAAAAAGGTTTTTCATGATTGTGAAAACCCATGCTTTAAAGTTAGTTCCCGTTTGAAACTTGTTTTTGTAGGTTAGGGCACGGAAGGTAGTTTCTTGATATAAGTCTTTTGCTCTTTCCTTATCCTGAGTTAATTTGTAAGCAAATGCATTTAGCATGTGGGAAAGTTGGTCATACTTTGATTGAAATTCTATAGTTGTCATCTTCTTTTTTTTATGGTATTAATGATTTAATATCTTGTTATAAAGGTATATTTTTTGTTTAACAATAACAAAGAAAAGGTTAAACAAAATAAAAATATTTTTTTTGTCATCTATTTTAAATAGATTATTGTGAGGTATAAAGTGTTGTAAATCAGTTACTTATAACGTAAATGGTTTAAAATATTATTCTTTAAATTTTCATTGACTTTTGCAATTTTTAAACAAAAATACTTAGGTGACGTTGGTTTAATATTATGAAGAACGAAATTTTTTTTCAAAATCTAAGTCAGAATCGAAGCCTTATACAAGAAATTGCAACAGAATTATCGAATGATTTTGTTATTGCACGTTTTCTTTATCGGGAGACAACTCATCAAGCAATGATGAACAAGGCCTTTCTAAACGAAGAGACTTTCAAGGAATGGCTGATAACAACTGTTAAAAGAATTTATTACAAAATTTCACAAAATGAATATTCAACTAAAAACTAAAGTTGATGGAAATTATAGAAAGATAATAAGGTTGTTCGATCGGAAACTTTTTGAAGCTTTGAAGCCTTCATACGGGAAAATGGAAATTGTTGAATTTACAGGTTCAAAAAAAGGAGATAGAGTGCACCTTAGGTTTTTGAGTCCATTCAAAACGGAGTGGATTAGTGAAATAACTGAAAATGGTGAAGATGAAAATCAGTCGTATTTTATTGACGAGGGAATAAAAGTTCCTTTTCCGTTAACTTCATGGAAGCACAAACATATCGTCCAAAAAATCTCGGAAAATGAAAGTTACATAATAGATGATATGACCTTCAAGGGATTTGGTTTTTTGTTTACATTACTGTTATATCCAGCTCTTTATATTGCATTTTATCCTAGAAAAAATATTTATAGAGCCTACTTCAAAGGCTTTTAATTAAAAATAAAAATTTAAGAATGAATACTGCTTTTTACTTAAAATTATACGCCTTGACTGTACCAGTATTTTTCTTGATCGACCTAATCTGGCTTGGTTCATTAGCCAAAAAGTTTTACGGGAACAACATAGGTCATTTACTTTCTGATAAAGTAAACTGGAAAGCTGCATTGGCTTTTTATTTCATTTATATAATAGGAATTCTCTTTTACTCAGTTGTACCAACATTAGAAGATGGCGATTGGCAAAGAGCTTTTTTGTTAGGGAGTACTTTTGGTTTTTTTACCTACGCTACCTATGATTTAACTAATCTCGCTACATTAAAAAACTGGTCAATAAAAGTAGTTCTTGTTGATATAATTTGGGGTATGTTTCTTTGTGGATCAGTAGCAGCTGCAGCTTTTCAAATAGGGAAATGGTTGCTTTGATTTTTTCCTATTTTATTTATTTCTACAAATTTTTTTAAGCCATACCTACTATTATGCCCCCCTTAAAGATAGCTTAGATAATTTCTATCTCCATTAAAACTCAAAAATTTATATTTCAATCTTAAATTATTCTATCCAAAAGGCATCAAATAGAATATATATTGGGACGCCCTTCCTTAAGGTAATTTTAGAAGGTGTAAAAAGAATTTAAAGATTTTATCTGAAAAGCATTTTTTTGAATATGAAAATTTGATAGGAAATTTTAAATGTATTGATGATTTAAAAATTTTTCGAAATCTAAAAACTATTAGGACAATAGATGGAAAATAAATTGGCAGCTTTGGATTTCTTTATGTTGTTGTGCTTCTTCCATCAGAAAGTATCTTTTGCATGAGCTTCCAAATATTGAAGAATGGAATCTCGGTCATATAAAATTAATTTTCGAGTAGGTTGGGAATATCGAATGGTACCTTCGTCTCGCAGTTTTTGGAGCGTTGTACGAGAAGTTATTCTAAGTAATTTCATTGCTTCTTCATCACTAATCCATTTGTCGTGTTGTATGTTGCTTTTTTCTTTCATGCGACCCACGACCTCTTCCACCAGAGCATAAAACGCTTCTGATTCCAAACAAATAACATTTAAACTACTTCCAAATTCCGCCAAAAGGTAAAAATAAGAAATACTATTAAGGGTTTCTAGTAAGATGGAAGACAAAAAATAGGAAAAGAATTAAGGTAGGAAAATGTTGTACCTATGTTGTACCCATGAAAAGAAAGCGAGAATAGGTGTAAATTAAAAAAGCCCGTAAATAATTGATTTACAGGCTTTTAAGTTTTTGTACCCCCGGGGGGAATCGAACCCCCACTCCCGAAGGAACTGGATTTTGAATCCAGCGCGTCTACCAGTTCCGCCACAAGGGCAAGAGTACACTTCGCTTTAACGTAGACTAAAAGGCTTACCATTTTCTAAAGCGACGCAAATTTATTTAAATTTTCTTTAATTCGCAATAAATAACGCTTTTTCAAAAAATAATTTTTGATTGCGTCTAATTCAACTTCTTTTGGAGCAGCATCATTATAATTTTCGATATATGGATTTACTTCTTCAAGAAGAATAGATTCCAATTTTTTTAAACTATTTTGGATTTTATCAAAATTATTTTTGTCGAAATCAAACTCCAATTCCATTAAATTTTCGTTGATTTCCATCATCTCCATTAGGAACTCTTGAGGAATTTTATTTTTTCCTTCTTCACCTAAAACCTCTTTTAATTCAAGGATATATTTCATCCGTTTATCAAAATTGGAAAGTGTTTTAAATGCATTATTATTGAGGGTCGATAGTTCTAAAACCTCCATTTGTTTCTCCTTAGATTCTAAAGTAAAAAAATCCGGATGAAACTTTTTACTATTGCTGTAAAACGCTTTTTTTAATTCCGCTTCATTCAAATTAAAGCTTACTGGTATTTTGAAAAATTCAAAGTAGTTCATAATTCATAGAAAGTTTAGCGAATAAAAACATTCCATATATCTAATCCTAAAATTGAAATCATTAGGATAACTAAGAAGACAAACCCTCCAATAGTCGCGTATTCCATAAATTTATCATTTGGCTTTCGGCCGCTAATTACTTCGTATAATAAAAACATGACGTGACCACCATCTAAAGCAGGAATAGGTAATAAATTCATAAAAGCAAGAATCAACGAAAGAGTTCCGGTCAAAGTCCAGAATTTTTTCCAATTCCAAATTGGCCCATATGCTTGTGCAATAGAAAATACACTTCCTAGGTTATCTTTAGCAGCTAATTTTCCTGAGATCATTTGACCAATCGCTTTTGCCTGGTCGGTCAATGCGCCCCAACCATTTTTGATTCCTAGTGGAATAGATTCTGCAAAACCATATTCTATTTTCTTTGTACCAAGTGCATCGAAGGGATTTTTAAATGCAACGCCAATTTTTCCGTTCTCACTTGTTTTCAGACTGATTTCTTTAGTCTCATTTTTTCGAAGAATAGAAAGGGTAATTTCTTGTCCTTTTAATTTCTCAAGCTCATTGATTAATTGATAAGAATATGGAGTTTTTAAGCCATTGATCCCTACCACTTGATCATCGGGGAGAATTCCAGCTTTTTCGGCAGGATTCCCCTTGGTTGCTTTTACAACTATAAAAGGTGTTATTACATCAAATACGGCATACTGTCGATTAGCCTTATTTCCAAGAGTACTTGAAACATCTTCTGGCAGTTGAATTATTTCTGTTAAACCATTTCTTTCTACTTCTAAAGTTTTTGATTGATTGATAATTATTTCTTTTCTGAATAGTCCTGGATTTACTTTTTCAAATGGAATGCCTCCAATTTTCATGATCTTATCACCATCTTTTAATCCCAGAGAAAGTCCGATGGTATCCGCATGAATTCCATATACTACATTTTCTCTAGGAATATATTCTTCTCCCCAAGTGTAAAGAATCCCGATGAAAATGAGTAAACCTAGAACGAAATTAACGGTGACCCCACCTAGCATAATGATTAATCTTTGCACAGCAGTTTTACTTCGAAATTCCCATGGTTGAGGTTCTTGTTCTAATTGCTCCGTATCAAAGCTTTCGTCAATCATACCAGATATTTTCACATAACCACCAAGAGGCAGCCAACCAATTCCATATTCAGTTCCACCCTTAGTAAATTTAAATAGGGAAAAATAAGGATCAAAAAAAAGATAAAACTTCTCTACTCTTGTTCCAAATAATTTTGCCGGTAAAAAATGACCGCCTTCGTGAAGCACAATTAAAATGGACAAACTTAAAATCAGTTGTCCTACCATTACCAATGTACCCATCTATATTTTTTTATATTTGTTGAAAATTTCTGTTGAAAGTATTCTATTTATCTTCATAGACTACCTAGATTTATAATTTAAACAGATTCCATTATAAATATGTTTTAAATCGAGTGCAAAAGTACTATTTAGATCAAGAGTTTCAAAGTTTAATTACAGGAGTTGATTTTTAAACAACCTCACCAATCTTGAGTGGTGATTAAAGAAAAATATGCAGCTTTTTTTTACAAAAAATATCAAAGGGAATATTGCCACTTTCGAAACAGAGGAGGCACGTCATATTCAAGTTTTACGGAAGAACGTAGGAGATGTACTTCAATTCGTTGATGGAGAAGGAGGAATGTACAAAGGAGAGATTATTGAGTTGCATAAAAAGCAATGTTTGCTAAGTATCCTTGAACACATCCCTTTGTATAATGAACGAAAAGTGAAATTGCATATTGGCATCGCTCCAACCAAAAATATCGCTAGACTTGAATGGTTTTTAGAAAAAGCGACTGAAATTGGGATTGAAGAAATCACTCCGATTTTGTGTGATAGATCTGAAAGAAAAAGAATTAGAACTGATCGGTTGGAAAAGATTACAATGTCTGCAATGAAGCAATCACTTAAAGCATTTTTACCAAAGTTGAACGAGTTAACCAACTATCAAGATTTCATCAAAAAACGAAATGATGACATAAAATATATCGCATATTGTAACGATAATGCCTTGAGCCATTTAAAAAAAGAATATTCAGGGGCGAAAAACGTTACAATATTGATAGGTCCGGAAGGGGACTTTTCCCCAAAAGAAGTAAAGTTAGCGTTGGAAAATAGCTTCCAAGGAATTAGTTTAGGAACAAGTCGATTAAGGACGGAGACAGCTGGTATTGCAGCATGTCATATTATAAGCCTAGCCATCGATGGATAGCTATGAATAATATGAATCACAAAAAATAGCTAGGTTGTTTACGATGTAACAGCACTACCAAAGCTTGTAATTGATCTACTTTAATTAGTATCATCTAAAAAAGAAATTCCCTTTTTTGTTCATATCATCGTGGCAGTTTCGTTTGGATTATTTTTTTTGGATGTACGCTTATATTTTTACAACAGTCAACAATAATATTTTGACTCATCAATTTGAATCTTTAAGATGGAAATCTTCTATTAGGTACAGGAGAAATAATAATTTTAATAAAAATATTTCCAAATTTTTCTTTTGTAAATATTTTTAAAATTCACCAATAATCGACTTATCTACAACTTAAGCTAATGTTCACTAAAAAAATAGTGATTCCTATGGAATTAAAAAATATAAACCTAATACTAAATAAAGGCGTTCAATACATTGAAATATAAATAAAAAAGGCTTTTTCAGGAAAAAATGAGATAGATTATTTTGGAAACTAATAAGTTTAAATAAATTTCAGTCTCAACGGACTTAAAGAAAACGAAATTGAGAACCGATGTTCCTAAAATCATTTAAAATAAATATGAAAAAAATATTATTTCTACTACCGGTTATTTTTTGTTTTGCTTTTGCGATAAATGTAAAGAAACCAAGCCTGAAAATGGGATTACTCAAATATAATGGGGGAGGGGATTGGTATTCTAATCCAACTGCTTTGCCCAACTTAGCAGAGTATTGCAACAAAGAATTAAAAACTAATTTCGAAAAAGATTATGGAACGGTTGAAGTCGGTAGTGCAGAGCTCTTCAATTATTCATTTTTGCATATGACAGGGCATGGAAATGTTATCTTTTCTGATGCCGAGGCAGATAATTTGCGAAACTATTTATTGGCAGGAGGGTTTTTACATATTGACGATAATTATGGCATGGATCCATTTGTAAGAACTGCAATGAAAAAAGTTTTTCCGGAGTTAGAGTTTGTGGAGTTACCCTTCGAGCATCCGATTTATCATCAGAAATTTGAATTCAAAAAGGGTTTGCCCAAAATTCATAAACATGATGATAAGCCTGCCCAAGGATTTGGAATGATAAATCAGGGGCGACTAGTTTGTTTTTATTCTTTTGAAAGTGATTTAGGAGATGGTTGGGAAGATCAAGATGTACACAAAGATCCAACAGAAACTAGAAGATTAGCTTTAAGGATGGGAGCTAATATTATTCAATACGCATTTGAACAATAATCGTGAATAAAACCTACTGTACTTTTAATGTTTTTTTGTATTTTTGGTATGATTACTTTAAAAATAAATAGTCAATTCTGCATAAAAATAAAATGTTATGGATAAAATAAAAGATATGATGGAGAAATCTGCCTTTGGGGTTTGCAGTTACCTCGGTAGAAAAATGGGAATAGCATCTAGCAGGGTGCGTCTTTATTTTATTTATACTTCCTTTATTTCAATGGGGTCACCAATTATTATTTACCTATTTGTTGCCTTTTGGTTAAATGTTAAAAAATATATTAAAAGAGGAAAAAATATGATTTGGGAATAACTTTATCCGTTTCAGGTGTATAAAAAAGAGGATAATCTTGATAACAGATTATCCTCTTTTAAGTATAGTTTGGTATTAAAAAACTAAGCTTCAGTAGCTTTTTCTTCAGCTGTATTTACAGCATCAATTTCTTTGTCAATATAATAAAGAGCCATAGGGCTTTTTCCAATTAATTTAATTTTATCTAGAATAGATCGCATCAGATTTTCCTCTTCCCTTTGTTCTGCGATGTACCATTGAAGAAAGTTTTCGGTAGTGTAGTCATTTTCAACTTTAGCAATTTTTAATAAATCATGAATTGATTTAGTTACCTTTTGTTCATGTTTGTATACCATATTAAACATTTCTTGAGGTGTCTCAAACTGATGAGGAACTTGAGCAATAGCAGGTGTCAAAGCTATTGCATCGACTTCACTCATATATTCAAATATTTTCAACATGTGCATTCTTTCTTCTTCAGATTGACGCTGCATAAACTTTTCACATCCATCTAACCCTTCGTTACCACACCAAGTAGCCATGGATAAATATAAAAATGAAGCATATCCTTCCAAGGCTATTTGTTCATTTAGTGCATCTGTCATTTTTTTTGAAATCATAATATTTTGATTTTTACTTTAGTTATTAAGCTACCATAATTAAACAATCTCAAAGATAAATAGTTACGGAAAGCACTTTAAAATTTGATGGTTTTTTAAAAGAATCATAGCATCTCAATGTTAACTAACTTAATAATTGGAGTGATATCAATCAGGCCGAAAAAATAGATCCTTCAGTCGTTTCGTGGCATCCTATTTTTACATTTAAATCATGTTGCAAAAAATTGGATTCAAAGCATTTGCTTTATGGTTTTGTAAAATTCCATTAACATCAAATTGAATCATTCACAACCATCTAAAGCAACACTACCAAAGTCCAAAATTTTTGCAGTCGTTTCGATAGGGCAAGTCCCATTAAAATAAGTTACACCGGTACAGTTGGCAAAGAAACTATTGGAGTAAACATTTCCATCATCACCACAAAAGGTGGCATAAATTTCAATGCAAACACAATCTCCTTCATTTTTTTTGCAACTAAATTAGAAATAACTAATCCAAAACAAATTAAAAGTATTATTAAATTTTTTACAACTATTTTTTAAAATTTGTTTTACCCAAAATTAGGTTTTAAAATTTAAAGAAATAGACCACTTTTTTCAGAAAGAATAGGGTGGTTTATCGGTTTTAGAATAATTTAACCAAATATTATATATTTTAGAACTAATTTCCATTTGAGTAAATAATTTAGAAAAATAAAAAACACCGTCACCAAAGTTTTATCTTTGTACTAAATTTTAAAAACTATTTTATTTTTTCAAAAAATCTAAATATAATTATGAATAAGATTGCTCTGTTTTTTGGATTTGCATTTTTATTGCTTTCCTGCAGAACGAAAAAACCTATGACTTCTCTGATGGAAATGACTGACCAATCAATTGCTGCATCTTCCGTAAATGTCAACAATATCAAAAGCCATATTTTTTATTTAGCCTCAGATGAATTGAAAGGTCGAGATACACCATCCGAGGGTTTGAATATTGCTGCAAGATATTTGGCGACTAGCTTAATGAGATATGGTGTCAAACCTGCTTATGGCGAAGGTGTTAAAGGATATTATCAAGATGTTCCATTGGTAAATGTCATGCCTCCCTCAGGTGGTGCTTTTAAATTTGGTGATTTTGATTTACCATTACCTGATGGGTTTTTGATGATTCGAGGCGAAAATATGGATATGGAAACTGAGATGATTTTTGCAAATCGAGGAACGGAGGAGGACCTAAAAAGCTTGGATGTAAAAGGGAAAATTGTTGTAGTAATGTGTGGATTTGAAGGAGAAGATAACCCACAAGCTTGGTTTTTTGCAGGACGGAAAAAACGAAATACGATTAAAGCTGCAGGCGCAAAAGCATTGGTTGAAATTTATAACAATGCTCAATTACCTTATAATTTTTTAGTTCGATTTTTGAATTCACCACAAATGAAGGTGGATGATTTTAGTGATGATAATGCAAGTCCATTTCCACATGTTTGGATAAATGGCTCAAATGGAGAAGCCGTAGCAAAATTAAGATCAGCAAATGGATTAATGGGAAGTTTGAAGATTGAAGGAATGAAGAAAGAGAAAATTAAAACTCAAAATATTGTAGGAGTGCTTGAAGGATCTGATCCTAAACTAAAAGATGAGTACATTATTTATTCAGCACACTATGATCATGTTGGAATTGGAAGGGCAGTTGAAGGAGACTCAATTTATAATGGCTCTCGAGACAATGCAGTAGGTAGTGTCACTGTTTTATCTGCAGCAGAAAATTTAGCAAAATACCCAACAAAACGATCTGCTGTTTTTATCTTTTTTACGGGAGAGGAAAAAGGTTTGTTAGGATCTTCCTATTATGCAGATAACCCTGCGATTCCTTTGGAGAAAATGACTTACTGTTTCAATAGTGATAATGCAGGATATAATGATACGACGAAGGCGATGATTATTGGATTAGAAAGAACACTAGCAAGGCCTCTAATAGAAAAGGCATGCACTGCTTTTGGTTTGACTGCGATCCAAGATAATATGCCAGAGCAAGGTTTGTTTGATAGATCAGATAATGTAAATTTTGCAAAAAAAGGAGTTCCAGCACCAACTTTTGGAATGGGAATTACAAAAATGGATGACGAGGTAAATAAATATTATCACCAACCTCAAGATAATCCGGAGACTTTAGATTATAATTATTTGACTAAATTTTTCAAATCATATGTTTATGCTTGTCGATTAATTGCTAATACAAATGAATCGGTATTTTGGAACGAAGGAGATAAATATTATGAGGATGGACTAAAGTTGTATAACATGAAAGATGGGAAATAATAATTTATTAATCAAAAGATCTTCTTAACTAAAAGAGAACTCCGTAAGTGTCTAGATCTTCATGGGGTTCTCTTTTTTTATATTTTGTTCTAACTTTTAATCCAATAAATTTCTTTTAAGACCATTTTATCTTGTTCAAGATCATTTAAGTTTTCTCCCACGCCAACATATATCAGGAAAGTTTAAATCTTCTTTCTACATTTTCTTTATGCGATTGCACAGTAATTTTTAACTACCTAATCACTATACTTTTATAAAGAGCGCTTCAAGAAAAATACTGATAGATTTGCTCAATGTATTTTCCTCAATGAAGGATATGTTGCTTGGTTTTAATTTGGATTAGAGCTATTAATCAATGTCACCCTTTAGTTTTCCTTAATCAATATTTTTTGTAGTTTTCAAAATTCATTTAGTGTTGTGAAAAATTGAAATTTCCATTTTTAAGATGCCATGAATCTCAGTAGTCGTTGTTTAGGTTTTAAAAAGTAGTCTATCGGATCTTTAACTAGATATGTTAATAGACTGGACGAAATCGGAAGCGTAATTTTTACATCGTTCAATCTTGAATCCAAAATTCATATATCAAGTTGATGTCGTTTTGCAAATTACAAATGGTTGATTTTATTTTTTGATTAGAAATAAAAAATTCTCAGTGGTTACTATGTAAAATCGAATTGGTTACAAAATGATTGAATTATGGGAAAAGATAAAAAATATTGTAATTGGAATACGAACCATTAATATAACATTCGTATTTAAATTATATAATGAAAAGGTAAAAAGGAAGTAATTAGACAATAGGTATAAAATTTTTAATACTTCGAAAAAAAAATCCTGTCAACCCAATTTTTTTGTGATATTTGCACTTAATAGAATTCAGATTTTTGAATTTATTTGATCGGTATTTTCAATCATCATTCTGGAAAAAAGAAAACAATCATACAATATGCAAGATAATGAAATTAGCTTAAATCTTTACACAGACGAAGAAGTGCAGCAAGGGATTCAGGAGATTTTTCAACATGAGAAATTTATGGCGGGTATGAAAGCTTTTTTGCCTCAAAAATTGTTTGAACACATTGTTAACGTTAAAGATAATGTCAAGTCTATTTATGATTTTCAAGCTAATATCACTAAACCTTTTTTAACAACTATACAAGAAATTAGCATTTCCAATTTATCAGTAAGTGGTTTGGAAAATTTGAATAAAGATGATAAATATCTATTTATCTCTAATCATAGAGATATTGTTTTGGATTCGGCTTATTTAAATTTGTTATTATTTGAAAATCAAATTTCGACTAGTCAAATTGCAATCGGAGATAATTTAATGAAAAATCGTGCGTCGGAAATTCTATTTCTAATCAATAAAAGTTTTGTTGTAAAACGCGAAGGAACTCCCAGAGAATTATATGCTCACTCGATAGAGCTAGCGAATTATATTCAGAGAATGATTTTTGAAAAAATTGATTCAGTTTGGATTGCACAAAGAGAAGGTAGAGCTAAAGATGGAAATGATCAAACTCAACCTGGACTTCTAAAAATGATAAGTTTGAGTGGCGGGAAAATGTTAAAAGAACATTTTCAAAGTTTAAAAGTCGTACCTGTTTCCATCTCTTATGAATTTGATCCAACAGGATTACTTAAAACCCAAGAATATTTAAATAAAAAGAATGATCCTAATTTTAAAAAATCATTTAAAGAAGATCTTAATAATATGCTTTTGGGGATCCGAGGGAAAAAAGGAAAAGTGCATTTTAATTTTGGAAAGCCATTAAATGAAGAGTTAGAAGTGCTTGATTCCGCAAAAAATGGAAAACAAAAATTAGAGTTTTTAACTAAAATAATAGATCGGTCTATCCATACAAATTATCAATTGAATCCTATTAATTATGTTGCTTATGATTGGCTTCATGATTCGACTGTTTTCTCCAATAAATATTCTTTTGAAGAAAATGAAAAGTATACTCAGTTTTTCCAGGATCAAATTAGCCAATTGTCAGAGGAAGAAAAAGATGATGGTCGTCAATATTTATTGGCTATGTACGCAAACCCTGTTAAGAATGCAAATCAATATGAAGACTGATTTTAAGGAATAAGTAACCCAAAATAGAATGGAAAATAAAAATCAAAAGGATAGAAAAATGTTCTTTCTCGCAGGAGCTTTGTTGGCTACACCATCAGTTTATTGGTTTATGTTCGAAGGGTGGACTCCAGAATCAAGTAAGTTAAAAGTGTTGATAATGGGCCTTCAAGCCATTTTAGGGATTTACTTGTTTTTTTATGGAAATAATGCCACGAAAATACCTAAGTAATGAGATCGAAAATTATTATTGCGTCAAAAAATCCAATCAAAATTAAGTCAACTAAGTTAGGTTTTCAAAGGGTTTTTGCGCACATGGATTTTGAGTTTGAGGGGGTTTCAGTTACATCGAATGTGAGCGATCAACCTATGACTAATCGAGAAACTTTGCAAGGAGCAACCAATCGAGCAACTCACGCAAAAATCGATTTTCCTAATGCATTATATTGGGTAGGAATAGAAGGAGGAATAGAAAAGGTAGGAGATGAGATGATGGCTTTTGCATGGGTCGTAATCTTGTCAAATGATAAAACGGGGAAATCTAGGACTGGAACATTCTTCCTTCCTCAAAAAGTGGTTGATTTGATTAACCAAGGAAAAGAATTAGGAGAAGCGGATGATATTGTTTTTGGTCATTCAAATTCGAAACAAAAAAATGGTGCTGTAGGAATTTTGACTGGTAACTTGATTGATCGAACACAATTTTATGTAGAAGCAATGATATTAGCTTTAATCCCTTTTTTGAATAAGGAGATTTATTAATCTAATTTTTTATTTCTTAAAGAGCAGAAAGACATACTACTGACCTATTTTTCTTCAAACTCTTCTATATTGATTTTATCGTCATGAAAATTTACTGTTGATTCGTTATGTAAAATTGATTTTTTAAATAACATTCAATAGCAAATGCACTTGCATCAAAGTGTGGTTGGGGCAGGTTTCTCGGGTCTATCCAGATCCATTTTTCACATTTTTCAGGCTCCATTACTATTGGTGTTCCTTCAAAATTATCAGTAAACATATTGACTGAAATATGATGAATTCCAGTTTTTTTGAATGTTCGTAAATTATTTGTTATGGCAATGACTGTTGGCTTATTGATGATTAGTCCAGTTTCTTCTAGGACTTCTTTTTTGATTCCTATTTCAAACGTTTCACCCATTTCTAAATGCCCTCCTGGAATAGAATAAAATGGTGAATGACTACCTTTTCTTTTGCCAACTAATATTTCACCTTTAGCATTTTGGATAATTATTCCTATACCTACATTAGGACGTTGCATTATTTTTTAATTTTTCTAACAATTTAATTCCTGACTCCCAATTATTGGTGCCGATGTTTTTTTCGAGATGTCCACCATTTTGAATGGTTACTAATTCACTACCCCAGATATCTGCAAAAAATTCTGCTCTTTCGAAGTCTATCACCTGATCATTCGTACTTGCCACTACTATCGTTGGGAATTGAAGAGGCTCTAAATGTAGAGGAATAAAACCAGTGATATAGGTTGGGAAATCACCTCGTTCTACATCGCTCGGGGCAACAAGAAGAGCACCTTTTATTTTATGTTGAAATTTTTTACACCAATTTACTATCGCTGCACAGCCTACAGAGTGTCCAATTAGAATTGAATTTTCTAAATCATGTTGACTTAATATTTTTTCTATTTGATTAATCCAATTTTCACAATTTGGTTGCGTCCAATTTTCTTGGTTTATACGAATGAAATTGGAGGGATATTGTTTTTCCCAAAGTGTTTGCCAATGATCGTTACCCGAATTTCGAAGACCTGGAATATTAAAATACATAATTATTTTTTCACAAAAATAGTTTATTTACTGCAGAGTTAAATCAAACTTTGCTGGTAAAGAATTATTCCAAAATCTTCATCTCATTTTTGTAAAAGATAAAAATTGCGTCTCCACTAGGTTGTGTCTTATTAAAAAAAACATTTTAGTAAAGAAAAAGAAGTTGATTGATAGGTTGTTTTAGTTAGAACTATTAGGATTACCAAAGTTATCATTTTTAGTTAAATACAACGATTTGCAATAAGCTGGTATTTTTAAATCAATTAAAGTATCTGTAAATCATGGTGTGTTTTATCAATTAACAACAACAACTTAAAAATTTAAATGCTCAAATATTAATTCCCTTGTGTAACAGATTAATATTTTTTTTGTTAAGCTATAGTTTTTATTAGCTTCGATTAATATAATAGCGGCTATTTATTATTCTATAATTTAGTAACTTTGAATATGGAGAATTTTACACATTTAGACGCGAAAGGAAATCCATCCATGGTGGATGTGGGTAAGAAAAAAGTTACCCGACGGATAGCTAAAGCAAGAAGTCTAGTGATATTGGATGACATTATATTGGCTCAACTAGAAGATGGAGATATTCTAACAAAAAAAGGTTCAGTGTTTCAAACTGCAATTATAGCTGGTGTAATGGGAGCGAAAAAGACGAGTGATTTGATTCCACTTTGTCATCCATTGGGGTTGGATAATTGCCAAATCGAAATTGGGATTAATGAAAATAGAGAAGTTGAAATAATTTGTACTGCCAGTCTGACCGCTAAAACAGGTGTTGAAATGGAAGCGCTTACAGGTGCTAGCATTACTGCTTTAACAATCTATGATATGTGTAAAGCATTTTCTCATAATATAATAATTAAAGAGACGAGATTGATTGAAAAATCAGGAGGGAAACGAGATTTTAAGTTATAAAAACTTACCCAAGATAAACTTCGAGTCACGATTTTAAAAAAACACCTATTTCTTTGTATATCAGTGGCAGTTCATCAAAATTAGAATTATGAAAAAACATCAAAAACATGTAAAGTTAGCTCGGCCAAAAGTTGGAGAATTTGGAAGAAGTGAATGGGCGATCCTCGGCACACCTTGTGGAAATATTCAACAGTTGTCTTATTCGTTAATTGATGTTTTACAAAAGACATTCAGTGTGAGTTATGTCGATGCTGATCATAAAAATGAAAATGAGCCGTCAGAATTAGAAGTTGAAAATCCTGCCTTAACTTTGGGAGCAACCTTGGAATATACAGATAAAATTTCTCACCATAGATTTGATATAAAATCTGATTTGAATACTTTTCAATATAGAGCTTTATTCAATGAGCAAGATTTAATTTTAGTAAATGGTAATCATTTTAAAGCCAAAAATCAGATTGTTGTAATTGACCCTAAAAAAGAAAAGTCTTTGGAAAAGAAATTAAATCGATTGACAAATGTTGATTTGATTTTGATGACAGGGGAGGAGAGTTCAATTTATCCTTTTTTGAAAGATCATCTGAATGATTGGGCAGATATTCCAGTGTTACATTTTTCTCAAACGGATAAAATTGCTGAATTTATTCTTGGGAATGTAAAGTTACAAACTCCGAAATTGAATGGTTTAGTCTTGGCTGGAGGAAAAAGTACGCGGATGGGGAAAGACAAGGGTTCTCTTGATTATCATGGTAAGCCACAACGTGAATTTATGGCAGATTTGTTAAGTCAGTTTTGTGAAGAAACCTATATTTCTGTTCGTGAAAATCAAGTAGTACAATCGGAGTATAAATTACTGGAAGATACCTTTGTAGGACTCGGGCCTTTTGGTGCGATAGCGTCTGCGATGCGAAATAATCCAAATACATCCTGGTTAGTAGTCGCATGTGATTTACCTTTGTTAGATGAAAAGACTTTAAATTTTTTAGTTGAGAATAGAAACTCTTCGAAGGTGGCAACTGCAATATATAATCCTGAAACTGGTTTTCCTGAGCCATTAATAACTATTTGGGAACCTAGGAGTTATCAAGTGATATTAAATTTTTTGGCACAAGGGTATTCTTGTCCAAGGAAGGTTTTGATTAATTCGGATATTAACTTACTGAAGCTAGAGGAACCAAGGGTATTATTAAATGTGAATGATGTAGTAGGGTATGATAAAGTAAAAAGTGATGAGTTATAGATAAAGAGTGATGAGTATCTAGGTAGTGATACTCATCACTCTTCATTTATAGTTTATCCCTTAATTGCGTTTTCGTCGTTTTCGTTTTTTCTTTGCTTTAGGTTCGTCCATTTTGATAACTTTTGCATCTTTCTTCGGATGAACTAATTTCATCTCTTCAATCAGGTGAGTAGCTCCTGCAAACTTATCTACAATGAATAAAATGTATCGAGCATCTACCATGATATTTCTACAAATCGAAGCATCGTAATTAATATCACTCATTGTTCCTTCCCATACTCGGTCGAAATTTAATCCAATTAAATTTCCATGAGCATCGATTACTGGACTTCCAGAATTACCTCCAGTAGTGTGATTTGTTCCTAGGAAACAAATTGGTACTTTCCCATTTGAATCAGCGTATTGACCATAGTCCTTAGATTCATACAATTCTAATAATTTTTTAGGAATATCAAATTCGTAATCACCTGGAACATATTTTTCAATTGCTCCATCTAGGTATGAAACTGGATTATAAGTCACAGCATCTCTAGGTGAATATCCTGCTACTTTTCCATAAGATACACGCATGGTACTATTGGCATCGGGAAAGAATTTTTTCTCAGTAAAAACTTTCATCTGGCCTTCCATATAAATTCGCATAAGGTCATTAATCTGAGTATTCAGATTATTATATTCTTTTGAAACATTTAAATCGTAAGCATCTGAAAGTTGCTTTGCTAATTGAACTAATGGATCTTTTTCCATTGACTCTATCGCCATTTTTGGATCAGCGCTTAGCAGCTTAAACATTTCATTTTTATTTGGAACGAAAGAAGATTCATAGAGTGATTTCGAATAATCATCAAATCCACCGTGCTTCTTTGCCATTGTAGCAAGGTCTCCTTTTACTCCTTCGATTATCTCTGCATCAACGTACATTTCCATTAATGAGGCAAATACCTTTTGATCGATCTCAGGCCGATAGTTTTTATAAAAATTATCCAAGAAAGGTTCTAATCTTGCTTTGAAACCATTGTAACCCGTAGCACCATTATTTGCATATAAATCTTTTAATCGATTCATATAACTGGCAACTGTCATGATCTCAATATTTCGTCGAACTATCTCATTGTAATAATCTCGTGTTAATGCATATGGCTCAATTTCTTCATATAATTTTTCAAAATCACCAAGTAATGAACCATATTTTGTTTGCATTGCTTTATCTGCCCCTAGCCGAGTCATAAAATCTTGTTCATATTTATGTTTACGACCCATGGCATCAGATTTTTTTAGGCCTTGATTTTCACCAATCCATTTTTTCCAATAATTTGCAATTCGAGCAAATTTCGAAGCATACTGAAGTCTAATCGTTTCATCAGAGCGCATCCCTGCATCTACGATTTTTAACGCTTTATCTCTGATGGAAATTTTAGCAGGATTAAGGACATTCAAGGTTTGTGCAACAGCTGAAGATGGTAGGTATTGATTTGTTCTTCCAGGGTAACCGAAGACTAAAGTAAAGTCACCTTCAGCTACTCCGTCTAACGAAATTGGTAGGAAATGTTTAGGTTTAAATGGCACATTGTCAATTGAATAATCAGCAGGCATATTGTCGGTTCCAGCATAAATTCTGAATAGACTAAAATCACCTGTATGCCTTGGGAAAACCCAGTTGTCTGTATCTGAACCAAATTTCCCAATGCTTTCAGGGGGTGCTCCTACTAATCGCACATCTGTATAAGTCATGGTAACGAACATGAAATATTGATTACCTTTAAAAAAAGGCTTGATTTGAATTTCTTCATGTTTGAGCGGTCGCATTCGTTGTTTGTAGCTAGCGATGTTTTTATCGATTAAGGATTGTCTTTCTTTGGTATTCATCTTATTAGTTACTCCTTCCAGAACCATTTTACTAACATCCTCGATCCGTACTATAAAGGTAACTTCCAAGTTATCGTTAGGTAGTTCGTGTTTTTTAGATTTTGCCCAAAAGCCATTCTTTAATAAATTATTTTGTACGGAAGAGTGTGATTGAATTTGACCGTATCCACAGTGATGATTAGTCAATAATAATCCTTCAGCAGAGATGATCTCAGAGGTACAACCTCCATTGAAGTGGACAATAGCATCTTTGAGACTTCCTTGATTGACACTGTAAATATCTTCAGCAGACATTTTCATACCCATAGTTTGCATGTCGCCTTCATTGAGTGCTTTGAGTAACTGAGGTAGCCACATTCCCTCGCCTGCGTAACTTATTTTTAAGATAAAAATAAAGCATAGGGTGAATAAAATTCTTGAATTTTTGTTCATTATAATTGTTTCTATGATTAGATAAAAGTCTTTTTTGTAAAAATAAAAAAATACAAGTTGGGGGAGGAATTTTGGAGAGAAAATTTATTGATGAAGGATATTTTATAGGGATTTTATTTTTAAACGATTAAGTAAAAAAAGGAGTATTATATAGAGCAAATAGTTCAATAAATTTCTGGGACTCTAAATAAAACTCCTTTTAATTTTTCTCAAAAACCAGATTTATTCCATTTCTTCGTTGAAGTAAACTTTATAAAAATACATTCCTTTATCTTCATCAAATCCTCTTTCTACTATGTCTTTTGACTCATCTGGATTAGTAAAGTTCATTTTTATCGAAACACCATTGTCAAGTTTAATGTTATTTTTAATTTTTCGTTTTGCATTGTTTATAGCTGCTGGAGCGATGGAAAATGCTTCAACATCATTGAGTGCAAAATCATTTCGGTAATTTCGAAGTTCTGCGATTACTTCTGGTTCGGGAGCAATTTCTGTTGCGAACTCATCAAAGTTAAAGGTTTCATGCTTTGCAAAATAGTCTACAGAATCATTCATGAATTGAATTTGCTCAGCTTTGTCCATTTTTGGAGCTAATACCTCTTTAGTGAAATTATCAACCATATCAAGGTAATTACTTGTATGGAAAAAATCATCTTGTACATGGACTACGTCTAGAAAATCCAATAACCAATAGGAGGTATCATAGTAGTTGTTGTCAATACTCAAGACCCGGAAACCATCTTCTTGTTCTACATTTAGCAACAAAACACCTTTGTCCAATTTCCCCAAATTTACTCCGTTTTGAAAATTCAATAATAATTCGCCGTCAACATCATTGACTTGCATAAATTCATTTTTTCGTTCGCATTTAAAAACACCAATTGCTTCAACCATTTCTTCTCCATACAAAAGTTCAGAAAAGTGAACCACGAAAACATCTCCTGATTTAATATTTTGATGCTTAGATTGATCATACAAGTGACGAGAAATTCTTTGAGATATTTCTAAGAAATTATCTTTTGTAGAAAAGAATGATTTGGACAAATTAAACATTGTATTTGTATCATTCTCAGGAGAATTAAATTGGTAAGTTTCTTCTAGTTTTTTGAAAGGAGATAAAAAGTATTTTAGCAATTTATCCTCGATAGAGGCACTAGGCTTATAAAGTACTTCCGAAAAGAAATTCTTTTCAGCTTTTGATTTATTACCCACTTTGTGGATTGCCATTTTTTCTAGAATGATATTGGAGAAATTTATCATAATTGGTGATATTTTTTAAATGAGTGTAATTTTAAGTAAAATTTAGCCATTCAGAAAATTTGAATATTCATTTGTTTTGATTTTTAATATTATATCAAAAACTATTTTGTTTTTGTAAGTTAATATTAGGGAAATATCAAATTGTAACCACCAAGTTTTGATTTTCTTGCATCTCCATTTATGGAGCCTATCTTTTAAGAATCAACGAGTTTAAGCACTTTACACGTTTTATAAAATAATCGAATAAATAATGGTTGTTATGCAATGGAGTGCTTTTAGTCTAATTTTCATGGCCTGCTTGTTTTTGGCTTGCGATAATCGACCAAAACGATTAATGGTTCGTCCACTTGAGAATGAAGGATCGGACTTAATGTATTCTGCAATCTTTCCTTTTGATACTCAACCCTCTTTGCAATTTGGTAAAAGAATCTTCTCAAAGAAAGATAATAAAATCATTACTGATTCATTTTTTACCAATAGAATATTCATAAATCCAACTGCAAAAAACAATCTAGATGCGAATACTATTTTTCCTGCAGTTTTATCAGATGTATTGATGCCTGATTCTGTTGAACTAGGTAATCGGTTTTATTATTTGATGTTTTTAAGGGCAAGGCAAGGTGCACAATTTTCTAATATGAACCTAAATAAGGTGTCAAATAATTATTATCAGATTAGAGCATACCAACAAGAGTTGGAAGGAGTTGGAAAACCTAAAAGTGAATTTGAGGAAATGTTGCGGTCATTTTATCCTAATGAGAAAGGAAAGTTGAAATTTGAGTTTTATTATTACGATTCTTTATTACTGAAAAGGGAAGTTGTTATTTTTTAAACTTAATTATTTTGTATTCTAATTAGCCATTTTGAAAACCTTTTCAAAATGGAATAAATAGAGCCAATAATTATTAATAATCTAAATAATAAAGGAGAAATTATAGTTAATATAAAAACGATGAGTTTGTATTTTTTTGAAAAAAATGAACGTTTTTATTTATATTTTTTAGTAATTTATAGACAAGTAGTTAAACTCTTGAAAACCACTACAATTTAGGGACATTTTTTCGTCAATACATATGTTAAATATTTTACATTTGATTAAAATGGGTCAACAAATTGTAGATTGGTGATTTCTGAATTTTGCTGGAATTCTTCTCATCCAAAAAATAATTGCGAACTTTTTCTAAACCTCAATAGTGGTATCTCATTTTTGAAATGTTTTATCTCTTTTATTCTTAATTTTTTTGATAAAAAATAAAACCTCAGACAGCATAAAATGACTGAAGAGGTATCTTTATTTTGAACAATTTCAATTTTAGTTATCAAGGAAAATTTCCAATTTAGGATCGAACATAATATTTTAGGTTCTTGGTAATAGTCTAGTAACTCGAAGAAACCTTTTTTATCTAATAATTCGTCAGATTTAAAGCAATTTTTTAGGAGTAATTAATTTTAAATAGAGGTTGTTTCTTGTACTTTTATGAAATCATTAAGCAATTTTGATCAGCACAACTCGTAACAAATTATAAAAATGAAAAAGTCTAACTTTTTTTTTCCAAGACCTTGTATTTTTTTTTTTCAAACATTAGGGTTTCTATTTTTGACTTGCTCCATGTTTGCACAAATAGAGGTATCAGGAGGTAATCAGAATCCTTGGACACCACAAAATTTAATTCAAAATGTATTTCTTGGTGATGGAGTAGAAGTTTTAGATATCACTTATAATGGTGATGATGCTTCAGTAGGTTATTTTCAAAATGGATTAGCCGATGTTGGTTTGGAAAGAGGTATAGTTATGGCTTCGGGTTGGGCAATTGGGGCACTTGGACCAAATACCTCAGGAAACAACTCACAAGGTCCAGTAAATAGCAGCGCAACTTGCCCAGAATTGGCACAATTAACTACTTCCGGGTTGAATGACGTAGCAACTTATTCGATTACATTCACCCCTGTAAATGATACTTTGAGATTTCGATATGTTTTTGCATCTGAAGAATATCCGGAATATGCTTGTTCTGGATTTAATGATGTATTTGGATTTTTTATTTCTGGACCTAACCCCAATGGAGGAGTTTATGCAACAGAAAATATTGCCTTAATACCTGATCCTGCTGATCCTACTGGTTTTACCTTTACCAATAATCCTGTTACCATTAATAATGTGAATAACCAAGGTGTAAATCCTGGAGCTGGTTGTAATTTTGATTATGGAACTTACTATAATGATAATACAGGAAGTGCGACTTTACAATATGATGGATATCTGGATGTTTTTACAGCACAAGCAGTTGTGATACCATGTGAAACTTATACTATTAAACTAGCCGTGGCTGATGCTGGTGATGGAGCTTTTGATACTGCGGTATTTATGGAAGCAAAAAGTTTTGGTACAGGAAAATTAGAAGTGACTGCATCTGCTGTTAGTTTAGATGGAACTTTGGTGGAAGGATGTGCAAATGGAGAGCTTTGTTTTGAAATTCCAAATGAAGCAGAGTCAGATATATTGTTAGATTACACCTTAATTGGTTCAGCAATAAATGGAGTTGATTATGAGGTAATTCCTCTAGATTTATTTATTGCTGCTGGAGATAGTGCTGTTTGTTTTCCCATTATTCCAATTGATGATGGAATAATGGAGGATATAGATTCGCTTGGTGTTGATGTTCAGATTGATCCATGTAATCGAGATACTTTTTGGATTTATATTAAAGATGCAGAATTGCCTGAGTTACAGTTACAAAATGATACGATGATCTGTAAAGGAGATTCAGTTTATATTGATGGAACATTGGATATTGTATTACCTGCTCCTCCTGCTTTCTCAAATACAATAACTTACCCTATAGCTCCAACAAATACACCTGTTTATTCAGATATTTTTGTATCTGGAGTTTTCCCAATTCAACTTCAAGAAGGAGTGATCAAGCAGGTTTGTATAGACAGTATTACTCATAAATGGGATGATGATTTAGATATATTTTTATTTTCTCCGGGAGGACAGTTTATTGAATTGTCTACTGATAATGGTGCAAATGGAGATAATTACTTTGGAACTTGTTTTACTCCAACTTCGATGAATGCAATTAATGTAGGGCCAAATAATCAAGCACCTGCATCAGATGCCCCATTTACAGGAACATATAGTCCCGAGGGTTTATTTCCAGATTTATGGGACGGTGAAAGTCCAACAAATGGTATATGGAGGTTATTTACTTTAGATGACTCGAATGGATTTGCGGGGGAATTAAATGGATGGTCAATCTGTTTTGAACCGCTTTATCAATTATCTTACAGTTGGTCGCCCGCTGACGGATTAAGTTGTTTGGATTGTCCTGATCCTTGGGCACAACCAGATACAACTACAACTTATACTTTAACTGTAACAGATACCTACGGTTGCTCAACCCAAGATTCTATTACAATAGTAGTTAAAGATATACTACCAGCACCGATGGTAGATTGTGGTACGATTTCGGCTAACTCGATCACCTTCACATGGAATGATGTTGGAGGAGCAACAGGTGGTTATCAAGTGAATATAAATGGAACTGGATGGATTCCAGCAAATGGAGCATTATCTCATATTGTTACAGGATTAGCATTAAATCAGACTGTTTTAATTGAGGTACAAGGTATAGCAGATTGTAATGGAGAGATAGGTACTCAGACTTGTATGACTCCAGATTGCCCTGCTCCTGTTGGATTAATTACGGATGTAATTGATAATAATTGTTTTGGACAATCGCTTGGATCAGCTACTATCATAGGAAGTGGATCTAATCCACCATTCACTTATTCCTTTAATGGAACAATTGATGCTGATGGTATTTTAACAAACCTACCTGCCGGTAATTATACTGTTTTAGTAATTGATGATGTGAACTGTTCAATCGGGGTTGATTTTACGATAGAAGAACCTGATTCACTAACATCTGTAGATGCTGTAATTAATGATATAAGCTGTAATAGTTTGGAAGATGGAGAAGGTACAATTACGGTAGTTGGTGGAAATTATCCTTACAGTTATTTGTGGAGTACAGGTTCGACAGATTCGATAGCTACAGGTTTAGTTTTAGGTGAAAATTACGTAACGATTACAGATTTTAATGGTTGTCAGACGTTTGATACTTTAGATATTATTCAACCTGATGTTTTGACTGTTTCAATTACAGCAGATTCAATTAATTGTTATGCAGGTACAGATGGAAATGCAATGGCTTTTCCAGTAGGAGGAACACCTTTAATAAGTGGAGATTACACTTATTTATGGAGTGATATGCAAAATGATGCAGTTGCGAATAACTTAAGTGCTCAGACTTATTCTGTTTTAGTTACTGATTTAAATGGATGTACAGCATTCGCGTCTATAACTATGGAAGAATATGATGAACTTGATTTGACATTAATTTCATCTACCCTTGCTTCATGTAATGGGGTGCAAGATGGAACAGCAACAATTGAACCTACAGGAGGTGCAGGTGGGTACACCTATGCATGGCAAGTTTTAGGAAATCAAACCACCCAAACCGCAGTAGGATTAATAGAAGGGACTTATACCGTAGTGGTTATGGATCAGTTGGGTTGCACTGATTCAACTACTGTTGATGTAGATTCTCCAAATCAGATTATAGCAGATTTTAATAGTCTTCCTGCACTTTGTTTTGATTCTGCAGACGGGCAAGTTGCTGTGATTGTATCAGGAGGGACACCGAATCCAAACTTAACAGAGGGATACACATTTGATTGGAGTTTAGCTGGTGGAAATGGAAGTTTACATAGTGAATTACCCTCAGGAATACATTTTGTGACTATTACAGATTTGAACAATTGCTTTGAGGTTTTAGAAGTAGAAGTATCAGCACCTGGAGAAATTCTTTTGTCTCTTTCAGCAAGTAATGTGAATTGTGGAAATGGAAATGATGGCGATGCTACTGTGACAGTAACATCAGGTGGAATAGGTGGATTTAATTATCAGTGGAGTAGTGGAAATAATACAACTGATCCAATGGTAACAAATTTGTCAGTCGGGATGGTTTATGTAACAGTAGAAGATTTAAATGGATGTTCGGTAGTAGATAGTATTTTATTGACTTCACCTGATGAGATAATTTTGGATTCAGATTTTTTAGCAGTTGATTGTAATGAAAATAACACAGGAACTGCAACAGTTATACCATCCAATGGTGCGGGCGGATTTACATATTTATGGGATAGTAATGCGAATAATCAAATAACGGCTACAGCAATTGATTTGACTGCTGGAATATTTTCTGTAACAGTAACTGACGCTAATTTATGTACGGAAACAATAGAAGTAGAAGTAACAGAGCCAACAGCTTTGACTACTTTGGTTTTTGGAAATGATGTACTTTGTTTTGGTGATGCAAATGGAAGTAGTACAGTAATACCAGAAGGTGGAATTTTAGATTATACTTTTTTATGGAGTGATGGAAGTAATCAAAATATAGCAACAGCTGATGGTTTAGTTGCTCAAACCCCATACTTTGTTACCGTAACTGATGGGAATGGGTGTACTACTGTTGATTCAATTATTATTGGTTCACCAGATGAATTAACAATCTCGGTTATTGTAGATGATGTTGAATGTTATGAGGGAAGTAGTGGAAGTGCTACAGCAACAGTAGGAGGAGGGGCTGGTAATTACACTTATTTATGGAGTGATGGAAATACTCAATCCACTCCAACTGCTAACAATTTAATAGCAAACAATTATATAGTAACCGTAACTGATGGGAATGGATGTACAATAGTTGAATCAGTTGAACTTATCCAACCGAATGAGCTAATAATTACAGAAAATCAAATTACAAATGTTGGGTGTAATGGAAACAACTCAGGAGCTATTGATGTAGATGTTATTGGTGGTACAGGTGCTTATGTTTACCAATGGAGTAACAATTCAGCTTCACAAGATATATCGGGATTGGCTGTTGGGACTTATACATTGACGGTAACAGATACGAACTTTTGTCAAGCAGTAGCCATTTTTGGAGTGATTGAACCTACTCAATTACAAATTTCATTTACTAATAATAGTATTGATTGTTACAATGGAAGTGAAGGGGAAATAGATGTTACCATCATAGGAGGTGTCTCTGGAACCTATGATATAAATTGGTCCGGTCCAAACGGATTTAGTTCAATGGAGGAGGACTTAAGTGGATTAGTTGGAGGAGAATATTCATTAACAGTAATTGATCCAAATGGTTGTGAGGTTGTTCAAGCTATAACGGTTGATCAACCTGATTCACCTCTTTTAGCAGTAGCAGATTCGGACAATGTAATATGTTATGGAGGTTATGATGGTCAAGTTCATCTTTTTCCTGTAGGTGGAACTCCTCCATATACCTATAGTATAGATGGAATTAATTTTAATGGGTCACCGACACAAATCGGTTTATCAGCGGGAGAATATACCTTTGTAACCGTAATGGATGGCAATGGATGTACAACTCTTTTACCTCCAGTATGGATAGATGAACCTGCTGAAGTAGGAGTATTTTTAGGAAGTGATACAACCATTCTTTATGGTGAGGGACTTTGGCTAGTTCCAGAAATTTATAATACCTCAGGAAATCTACAATATAGTTGGACGCCTGATAGTAGTGAATATATTAGTTGTTTTGATTGCCGAGAACCGTACATTGACAGTTTAAGTAATCAAACTTCATTTCAATTAGTAGTGACAGATGAAAATGGTTGTGAATCGTACGATGTTATTACTATTTTTGTAAAAAAGTTCCGCGAAGTGTTAGTGCCAACTGGTTTTTCTCCTAATGGTGATGGTAATCTGAATGATTTATTATTAGTTCACGGAAGAGAAGGAACAATAATAAAAACTTTCCGAGTTTATGACCGTTGGGGTGAGTTAGTATTTGAAAGTAATGATTTCCCAATTAACAGTTCAAATATTACAACTGATGGAGGCTGGGATGGAAGATTCGAAGGAAAGGAAATGAATCCAGGTGTTTTCGTTTGGTACATAGAGGCTGAATTTGAGGATGGAGCTAAGGAAGTTTTTAAAGGACAAACGACCCTAATTAAATGACCAACAGAAAAACTTCCATCGATAATCGATGGAAGTTTTTTTTAAACTCTTGGTAAACAAAATTATCAACCCATTGATTAGTATGGTTGCTGTGTATTATATTTGATATGTCCCAGTTTATTAAATAGATGATTTTATTTTTGCGATTATTATTTTTTACATTCTCCTTCCTTCCAAGTTATCACGCCAGCCTTTTCTGCTTCACATTTATTGCCATAAGTTATTCCATCGCAACCACAAATTGGATCCCAGTTTTCAGGACATCCTCTGTTTGGATTAACTTTATTTAAATCGATACAAGTAATACATTCTCCTGTTCTCCAGGATTTTACTCCTGCTTTATTAGCCTCACATTCATTACCATAAGTTTTCCCATCGCAACCACAAATTGGATTCCAATTTTCGGGGCAAGGTTGGTCAGGGTTGATTTTTCTTTTGTCGATGCAATCCTCACATTTTCCTGGAACAAATTTTAATACACCAGCCATTTCAGCCATACATTCATTAGAATAAGTTTTCCCATTACAGGCACATACTGGAGCATAAACTTGTACACAAGCAAATTCATTATTTATTCTCGTTTGGTCTACACATCCATCATTACATTTTCCATTTGTGAATTTGGTAACACCTTGTTTTTTTGCTTCGCAAGCATTAGAATAGGTTTTTCCATTACAACCGCAAACAGGTTTATATTCACGTGTACATGCTTGATTTGGATTAATCTTGTTTCTGTTAATGCATTCATTTACTGATACATTATTGCTAGGTTTAACAACCGTTGGTGGATAAGGTGTGTTTGGAGTTTTTTTAGTAGCACAACTAAAAATAAATATCCCTGCAATAATTAAAAACAGGAATGTTATTGTGCGTTGTTGGTTTTTCATAAACTATTTTTTGTATAAAAATAAATATAATTCGGCTTTTGCAAACTGATCGAGATTATTCAGGTTTTACAAGGAATAAAACAATCAGCTATTTAACTATTTTCTTAACCATAAAATTATTATTTGTTTTTATTTTTAGGAAATAAATACCACTAGGTAGTTTTTCCAGGTCAGAAATTTCGATAGAATGTTTTCCTGGTTCTTTTTGTGCTACCGAATATTTAATTACTCGTCCATTGATTGTCACCAATTTTAACTCAATAATAGTTTTTTCACTTAAGCTGAAAGTAACAAAAATGTTGTCGGAAAATGGGTTTGGGAGAATGTTTACTTTTGATATTTTTCCTTCAATGTCTTCAATACTAACGTCACATTTCGTTTTAAATATGAAAATATCTGAAAAATCACTTAAAGTATTAGTATTACAAATCGTTTGAATTCTAAGTTCATAAGAACTACATTTCTCTAAATTTGAAATTAAAGCTTCTAACGTAGCACTCTCTTTAGATTCCCAAGACATGTTTCCTTCTTTCCGATATTCAATCACAAATGATTCATAACTAGTACTAGGCATATCCCATGTAATATTCAAACTATTTAAGCTAACATGAGTTGTATCGATTATGTTTGTAGCAGAGCAAGGAACACCACTACCTCCAATTATATTGACGCAATAATCTTCAATTTCTCCAAAGTCAATATCATCGCAAGGCGGAGGATTGGAGATATTAGAGCCTCCCCATCGCATTAACACCCGCATCCTAGTAGAACCTGAGATTGCATTTATTGGAATTGTTACATTGTTCGTTACAGTTGTACTGACATCATCTGAAGGGGCTAAGATAGTTTCTCCATCATCTTCGAAATCCCCATCTTGATTGTAATCTATCCATGCTCTAAAATATTCCAAAAAATTACTCCCCGCATATCCCGGTGAAACTGAGATTTCATAAGTTTCTCCTGCATTTATTTCCGTATCCACCGAATTAGTGAAATCACCATAACCTCCATTTGAAATAGTTGTATTATTTAAAGTATTAAATGTAACATTAGCGATCCATTCTAAATTTGCGGCCCCACTATTGATTTCACAATAAGGTAAATCTTGACAGGCACCACAACCACTTGTTTGGAAAGTTAGGTTCTCACTAAAATTACTTATACTTGTATCGCAATTTGACTGAACATTAACCATGTACTCTGTGCAATTTTCTAATTCAGAAAATGAAAGTTGACTTAGATTGGTATTAATACTTATGGGTTGAATATTTGGATCGGATGAAGTTAAAAAAATATTATAACCATTATTTGCTGCAAAAACATCAGACCAGTCTATTTGTGCAAAATTACTATTAACTGAAATTAGAGTCAAATCATCAGGAGCAACACAACAACCTTCCGTTAAAAAAAAATGACTATAAATATATCCACTTTGCTCATTGGCACAGACTGATTCTACTTGTACTTCGTACTCTGTACAACCTTTTAAATTATTTAGTGAAAAAGGACTTACTACATTGTTTAGATTAAACCAAATACCAGCGGGTAATTCTCGAAAGCGGATATTGGACGAAATGGTAGAATCAGCCTCTACCCAAGTTAAGGTACTCGAAATATCAATTGTATTTGAAGAAGAAAGTGAAGAGGGAGCAGGGCAAATGCCGCAGCTGTCCATTAATATTTGGATGCTATTATTAACATTTAAACGGCCACCCGTAAGTGTAATACCCTCAAGGGAAAGATTAGGGTCAACGCCATTAAGAATATAGTTTTTTACCAACAAAGCAGCAGCAGGTGGATCATTCAATGCAAGTGCAGAAAGGTTACTGCAAGGGGCGGAATACAGTAAACCAATGGCTCCTGTAACATGAGGAGTTGCGGCTGAAGTTCCTGCAAATAAACCATAATTATTGTCAGGTTCAATAGCCCATGTCAATGCACCAGGAGCACCTAAATCGATAGAAGTAGATCCGTAAGCAGCATCAGAATGTTTAAGGTCAGAGCTATTGGTGTTTGTTACACTTATTAAGAAGTCGCTGGTACATGTGGTTGGCATATCTCCATTAATCTCTACATTAAAATTATCATTGGCTGTTGCGCCACAATTTAAGATACCATATTGGCCAAGTGAATCATAGAATGCACACCACAAAGGATATTCACTTGCCATACCTTGGTCTACCCCCCAAGAAGCATTTGTAGCAACTACAAAGGCACCTTCTGCACCATTAGTTTCGTTATATTTTTTCCTATGACTGAGCGGGTAAGAGTAAGATGTCAGTACTTCATCTTCCATTCCACTTCCACCGATAACTATCATTGTTTTGATATTCCAATTTACTCCTGCTACTCCAATGGCATTATTTCCTTTGGCTCCAATAATTCCTGTAACGGAAGTTCCATGATCATCATTATTATAAACATTATCTGTCATTGAAAAAGAATTCCAACCTCTTACATCATCCGTGAAACCATTGTTGTCATCATCTATTCCATTATCTGCAATCTCGTTTTGATTAATCCAAATATTGCCTAATAAATCTTCATGGTCGTGATCAATACCTGCATCAATCACACAAATAACAATGGTATCACCATTAGAAGTTACACCTCCAGTTGCAATGTCCCAGGCTAGATCTGTATCAATGTCTGAATCAGAGAGAGCTCCATTGGTTCCATTGTTTAAGTGTTGCCATTGATTGGGAAACTCTGGATCGTTTGGGATAGTAGAACGTATGGTGATGAAATGATTAAATTGGGCATTTAAAACTGAAGGGTGTTTTTTGATTTTATTCAAAAAATCTAACTCGTTAATTTGAGCATAGTCAATTTGAAGAAGCCAAATATTCATCTCTGGAACGACGGCTTTTTTGATTTTAAGGCGAGTAGGATTACTTTGAAAATTTTGAAATTCTTCAACAAAAGAATCTATGTTTTTATTTGTATTTATTTGAACTAGAATATCTCCCAACTTGTGATCTAAAAGTTGAGAAAAAAGAGTTAAGGGAAAAGCGAAAAAAAGAATAATAATAATTTTCGCAAGCTTTGAGATGGTCATGGTTTTAATTTTAATGCTTTGTCGGTTTTGCAGTTTAAATATAGTGAAAATATATTTCTTTTTTAATTAACGAAATACCCATAAATGTGTTCTTGAAGACTGTAAAAAATTTGAAAAATTTATTTTTAAAGGAAACCAAATCAACTATCTTTACATTCTAAATTCCAACTAATTAAGATGAGAAAAAATATTAAAGTATTTAAGTTTGGTGGAGCTTCCGTAAAAGATGCTGATGCGATTCGTAATGTTGCCTCTATATTAAAAGATTATAAGAAGGAACGTTTATTGGTCGTCGTTTCTGCGATGGGGAAGACTACCAATGCATTGGAAAAGGTTGTTCATGCTTTTTTTGATAAAAAGGAAAATGCAAAAGATCTATTAAAGCAGATTGAAATTGAACATCTTGAAATATCTAAAGAACTCTTTGGTGAAAATCTTGATTATGAGAAAGAAGTATCAAAGTTTGTTGCTCCCGTGAATAAATTGTTACAAAAGGAGGCTATAAAAGGGTATGATTATATCTATGATCAAGTTGTCTCACTAGGAGAGTTACTTTCAACGAAATTAATTACTACTTTTTTATCTTCAGAAAAGTTACCCAATTATTGGTTGGATGCTCGGAAAATTATTAAAACGGATAATACATATCGAGAGGGAAATGTGAATTGGAAATCCACTCAAAAAAATGTTTCTAGGAATGTAAATTCATTATTAGATGTAAATGGTTTCGTTATCACACAAGGATTTATCGGGAGTTCAGAGGAGAAGGCAACTATTACTTTGGGAAGAGAAGGTTCAGATTTTACTGCTGCGATTTTTTCTTTTTGCTTGGATGCAGAAAGTATGAGTATTTGGAAAGATGTCCCAGGGATATTGACTGGAGACCCTTGTCTTTTTAAAAAAGTGGAAAAAATAGATCGACTTTCTTACAAGGAGGCTATAGAAATGACTTATTATGGAGCAAAGGTAATACATCCAAAAACTATTAAACCATTGCAGAATAAAACCATTCCCATGTATGTGAAGTCATTTGTAGATCCAGCTGGAGAAGGCACTTTTATTGGAGCTGATGTTGACACTTTTTATCCACCTGTGGTAGTGGTAGAAAAAGACCAGGTGATGTTACAAATTTCCACAAAAGATTTTTCATTTGTTGCGGAACATCATTTAAGTTTTATATTTACTTTGTTCACTAGGTATCGAACTAAGGTAAATATGATGCAGAATACTGCAATCAGTTTTTCCGTTTGCGTTACGGTAAAAGATTTAGATCGATTGACTAAATTGATTCAAGAATTAAAAGAAACATTTAATGTCGTAGTTGAAAAACATTTAGAACTAGTTACTATAAGACACTATCATAAATCAGTTATTGAACAAATGAAAAAGCATAAGATTGTGATGTTAGAGGAACGCATAAGACAAACTATTCAAATGGTTATGAAAGACGTGCCAGTAATGGAAAGGAAGTAAAATCTATTCAAATGGGAGTTTTATTCAAGATGAAAACACCAATTTGATGGTCGGGACATTAGCTTGATTATTTGTTGAATCGGTAATTAGGTTTAAAGATTATCCCTTTTTTCTGTTGAATAAAAAATGTTTAATTGTTCTTCTAAATATTGTCTTTGGTAGTGCAGATTCTCACCGCATTATACTGATCAAAATAGATTATTTAATCTAAAAATAAAATCAAATTTATTCTTGTTCTGTTTCAAAGAGATAAGATTTAGAAGATCAAGGGGACATATTAAATAAAATGGCAATATTTTTGCTACCTATAAAATAAATTAAGCGAAGATCCATTCAAGGTGAAATACCTCTATCAAGAGAAATAGGTACTAAGACATAATCAATGAATTTTAGAGAAAACCTGAGTTTTATTTTACAAAATTCAAGGACTAACTAAAACATAATCTATTTTTTATTCATCAAGGTATTTTGATTATTTCAAGGTACTAGTAAAAAACAGTTAAAATGGATAGTACTGACTTCAATAAACTATTGGGATTACTCTCAAAATTTACTACTGCTACAGAAAAAGCAAATAGGATCGATGGAACTTTTAAAAGATACCATCATTCTTCCATCGCACAGCTGCGCGAGTTACCAGAAAAACTTAGACGTATCGAACAAGGTCTTAGGACAGCAAAGATTATTAAATAGGAAACTATTTTTTCATTTCTTTAAGACCAATTTTTTTATTTTTCTTAATCAAAATGTACTAGACATTAGATACTAGCATTGATAATTGATCAAGGTTGGAATAAAAAAGTATTATTAATACCCATAAATAAATAAACTATTTGTATGATTCTAAAATATAACATTACTTCCTCGCGAATGAGTTACTTTACTGATGCTCAAGCTGCCAAGGTTGATGCAGGAGTTGAGATTTTTAAACAGATTGTTTGTAGTGAGGAGTTTCTAAACAAAGTGAAAAATTTTCAGTGGAGGACTAGCGATGGCGTTGCTTTTAAACGCTTCTATCTATCAAACGGAATGTCTAACCAGCAAGTGGGCGAAATGATTTGTGATGGTTTTCCGCGAACTAATAGTGTAATAAATCAAATGAAACCTTCCTCAATTGAGGTAATGAATATTATTCCATGTGGCAGTCAAAAAGAAATGGAAATTATTAATAGCAATTCAGTTTCATGTGTTATTGGAATCGATACCAATATGCTCAATAATACTTGGTATACTCCAGTACATTTGGCGTGTGCAATTATGCATGAATGGTGTTGTTGGAATGGATTTAATTGTAGTTTACCTTCTACAAGAATGGAAAACTGGTCAGGTAATACTGTTCCAGTTGCATGTGCTTGGATTACAAAAGATGTTGCAGCAGTAGTTTGCAATAGTTCAGAAGTATCAAATTGGTGTGGTATGATTAATAATCAGACTTTTGACTATTGTGCTTGCAGTATAACCTATGCTACATCTAATTCAAATTTGATTTATATTTCTCCAATTGTAAAAATGGACGAATGCATCAATATGATAGAATTAGAAATGAATTGGTTGACATCATGTAAAAATATTTGTCCTGATGTTTCTAATCGTATTACAGTGTTAAGTAATTGTATGAGGATGATGACACAAATGAAATTAAATATGTGCAATACAACGATGGACGCCAGTGATTGGGCATGTGTTCCTGTCAGTTCAATTAGTAAGATAAACTCCAATTAATCTGGTTTTATTTTGATTTAAGGGTATGCTCAATTTTGATCCTTTTTTGTGTTTAAACACGTTTATTCAAAACGTTTTGTTGAGTAGTAAAAAAAACTGAGCCATTTTCATGGCTCAGTTTTTTTTAAAATTTACAGTTTTTTGAAATTCAAATAGTTGATACTTAACTATGCCGAAAATGAAGTTCCACAGCCACATGTATCAGAGGCATTAGGGTTGTTGAACGAGAACCCTCTGTTATTTAAACCATTTAACCAATCTATTTCAATTCCCAATAAATAAATAGCATGAGATTTTTCCATTAAAACTTTCATCCCATTTATTTCAAAGGTATCATCTTTATCAGTTGGTTTATCAAACCCAAGTATATAGGAAAAGCCAGAGCAACCTCCACCTTTTACACCTACACGAAGTCCATGTTCAGGATCTAGACCTTGCTGGTCTCTGATGAGCTGTAACTGTTTAACTGCACCATCTGTTAAAGTGATTGGTTGTGTCAAAGTTTCTTTTATTTCACTCATATCGTTTAAATTTATTTTTAGTTTTTATTTTCAAAAATATATTTAACCACAAATTTAACGTTTTCTTGATTAAAATGGTTATTATTTAGAAAAATTAAAAACAAGGAATTTTAGAAAAGGTTGTGCCTTTAAAATAAATCTACATTAATATAAAAACACTCAGAAAAACCTCCCTATGTTTTGTAATGGCAAACGAACCGAGTACTTTTGCTCAAATATTTTGAATATAAAAAATAATTTGAATGCATGTTTTCCTTGAAATATTAAAATTAACTTTACCATCCTTAGCAGTAGTTGCAGTTGTATACTTTATGTTACGTGAGTATTTTGAAAGTGAACATAAACGTGCCATGATGGAAATACAGTTTAAACAGACAAGTACAACTTTACCAATTAAAATTGGTGCGTACGAAAGACTTTCTATGTTTTGTGAGCGCATTTCTATTCCAGCTTTAATTTTGAGAGTAAGAGCAGATGGAACAAATGCAGCCCAATTGAGAATGGCTTTGATGATCGCTATTCAGCAAGAATTTGAACACAACATTACCCAACAAGTCTATGTATCAGATAACCTTTGGAAAATTATTAAAATAGCAAGAGATGATGTGCAAAATACCATAAATCAGATTTATCAAACTATAGATCCTGATGCCGATTCAAAGATATTTGCACAAGCACTTTTTGATTTTTTAAACACCAAAGATGTACTACCATTGCACAAAGCATTAGAGGCGGTGAAAAAGGAAGCAAGTTTAATTCTACAATAACCTTAATATACTAGTATTTTTAAAAGGAAAAACCGTGATGCGATTCTAATCGTATCACGGTTTTTTATTAAAAAAAATCAATGCTCAGTTTTTCTAAAATACTTAGAATTAAAAACTATTTTTACTTTATATCAATTTCGAATTTTTTTAAAAAAGTCAAAATGAATAAGTCTATTTTATTTCCTTTTGTCTTGGTTTTTCTGTTTTCATGTACCAAGATAATACACGTGTCTGCACCTCAAATATCCTCTTCTAAAATTGAGCAATCCTCTAACATCAAACCTTCTCAAGAGGTAGTATCTTTAATATTACCTTATAAAAAGGAAATGGAAAAAGAAATGAATCAGATTGTCGGAACGTGTAATAAAGAATTGATGAAGGCTAAACCTGAATCAACTTTAGGTAATTGGACAGCAGATTTAATCCATAAAAAGTGTGAAGAATATTATGGAAAACCAATTGATTTTGCCGTTGTAAACTATGGGGGATTGCGAATTCTCTCTCTTCCTGTTGGTCCAATTACAAAATCTAACATATTTGAATTAATGCCTTTTGAAAATGGATTGGTTGTAATCAATGTAGATGCCGAAACAATCGAAAAGTTATTCACTAGAATGGCAGAATATGGTGGCTGGCCAATTAGTCATCAAGTACGATTTAAAATAAAAAATGGAAAACCAATTAATATCCTCATAAATGGAAAACCAATTGATAAAACTAAAATGTATAAAATTGCTTTGTCTGATTTTATTGCAAATGGAGGTGATAAATGTTTCTTTTTTGAGGATAAAAAACAAGAGTTATTAGGTAAACTTTTTCGAGATGCAATTATGGAGTATGTGATTGAATTAAATGCCCAAGGAAAGAAAATCGATGCAAATTTAGAAGGTAGGGTGGAAGTGGTTAAATAACAAATGAGGATCCACTTATTAGGACGGACTAATAAATTTGAAAAGACAAATTAATAATCATAAAAAATAATCATGATAAGAAGATCATTTATAAAAAGAGTAATGACAGGTTCTGTATTTTTAACAGTAGGAAATTTGTCTAAAGCAGCCTTTATTGAGCCTGAAATATTGAAATTGACAATTCTGCACACTAATGATCAGCATAGTAGAATTGAGCCATTCGAGAGTGGAAAATTGAAAGGTTTAGGAGGAGCCGCAAGGCGAGCTACAATACTTGAGAAAATTAGAAAAAATGAAGAACATGTATTGCTTTTAGATTCAGGAGATATCTTCCAAGGGACTCCTTATTTCAATTATTTTGGAGGCGAATTGGAATTCAAATTAATGTCTCAAATGAGGTATGACGCATCCACTATTGGGAACCATGATTTTGATGCAGGAATGGATGGATTACTAAAACAATTACCACATGCTAATTTTCCTTTTTTAATCGGCAATTATGATTTTTCTGATACACCTTTACATAATCAATTTAAGCCATATAAGATTTTTCAAAAAGAAAATATTAGAATAGGGGTGTTTGGTCTAGGTATAGAATTAAATGGATTAGTTCCAGGAAAACTCTATGGAAAGACACAATATCAGAATCCTTTGAAAATGGCATCAAAGTATGCAACAATATTAAAGAAAGATGAAAAGTGTGATTATGTAATTTGTCTCTCACATTTGGGTTATAAATATTCTTCTAATCGAATCTCTGATCAAGTCCTTGCGAAAGAATCTGAAAATATTGATTTAATACTTGGAGGACACACCCATACTTTTATGGATAAACCTGAAGAAGTGGAAAATAAAAAAGGGGAAAAAGTTTTTATCAATCAAGTTGGATTTGGAGGCATTGTTTTGGGAAGACTTGATATTTATTTTGAAAAGAATTTTAAAAATAAATGTACAACCTGTGAGAACATTAAAATTAAGAATTAGATAAAGTGAGGGATTTACATATTGCAATTTAATTAAATATCAATTCTATCGAAATAAGACCTAGTTATATTTTTTTTATTAATTTATTTTCAGCTTATTTGCAATAGAGATGATAACCCTCTCTAAAAACAAACAAATTACAATATCCAAAATAATCAAACTAGTGAGTTTATCATTTACTTGATAATACTTATTTGAAAAAAAATAAATACGAAAAAAAAATATTCTTAGAAATAGTTTAGTTATCTTTTACTTTCTAATAATTTTTTTTTTCTTTGTATCCCCGCTTAAGCAAAGAGAAAATATTCTGCGGGGACAAATGAGAAAACAAAAACGGCGGAATAAAATGTATTTACACATTCCTTTCTTTCCGCTTTTATAACTGATACACAAAAGGGAACACGGACAACTGGTTATTTTTCTTAATCAGGCTTCGGGCCTATTATCTGAACTGAAATAATGGTAAAAGATTGTACTACAGTATGGGACAACTGTCTCCGTACTATCAGAAAAAATGTGAATCCTCAAAGTTTCAAAACTTGGTTTGAACCCATCAAGGCAGTTAGCCTAGATGATTCGTCTTTGACGATCCAGGTTCCTAACAAATTTTTCTACGAATGGTTGGAGGAACATTATGTAACACTACTTAAGATGACTATCCGACAAGAGTTGGGTGATACTGGTCGTCTTGAATATCAGATTTTGATGGTGAGCAGTGCAAAACAAAATGTACCTCAAAATCAAATTTCTGCAAGAACTGAGACCACCGGTCCGGGATCTATTGACACGGGTAACATTAAGAATCCTTTTGTCATTCCGGGGATTAAGAAGATGAAAATTGATTCACAGGTTAATCCAAATTACCTTTTCACTAATTTCATCGAGGGAGACTGTAATCGATTAGCTCGTTCTGCTGGAATTGCAATAGCAAAGAAACCTGGTGGAACTGCTTTCAACCCCTTAGTTATCTTTGGAGATGTTGGATTAGGAAAAACTCATTTGGCTCAAGCCATAGGAAACGAGGTTTTGGATAAGATGCCTGAGAAAAGGGTGTTATATGTCCCTTCAGATAAATTTACGAATCAAATTATTCAATCTATTAAAAATAACGCTGTCAATGACTTCGTAAACTTTTATCAATTGGTTGATGTATTAATTGTGGATGATATTCAGTTTTTGGAAAATAAAAAGAAGACACAAGAAATATTTTTCCACATTTTTAACCAACTTCATCAAAACGGGAAACAAATCATTTTGACTTCTGATCGACCTCCAAAAGATTTAAATGGGATGGAAGACCGGTTAATTTCTAGATTTAAATGGGGACTTTCTGCTGATTTGGCAGCACCTGATTTAGAAACTCGTATGGCAATATTGGAAGCTAAAATGAATAAAGAAGGAGTTGATCTTCCTCAGAATGTAACAGAGTTTATTTGCTACAATATTAAAAATAATATTCGTGAACTAGAAGGTGTTTTAATTTCATTGGTTGCTCAATCATCTTTAAACAGAAGAGAGATTGATGTTGAGTTGGCGAAAGATGTAATTAAGAACTTCGTTTCACAAATGTCCAAGGAGATCACAGTTGATTTTATCCAGAATTTAGTTGCAGATCACTTTAGTGTTCCAGTAGGAAAATTGGCAGGTAAAACTAGAAAACGTTCTATTGTTATTGCTCGACAATTAAGTATGTATTTAGCTAAAAATTTGACTAATAAATCATTAAAAGCGATTGGAGAGAATTTTGGAGGACGGGACCACAGTACTGTCATTTATTCTTGCAAAGCCGTTCAAGATTTATTGGATACGGACATGATCTTTAAAGATACTGTTGCTGATTTAGAGAAGAAAATCAGATTGAGCTTAAATGAAAAATAAATGAACACAAACTAGTTTAGTAGTAGCACAATCTGAAAGAGAAAACAAAAAGGTGAAATAATCGGAAGATTATTTCACCTTTTTGTTTAGTTAATCTAGAACTTAGGATATATTTTAAAAGGGCAACTGACTTAAAAGCCAGTTGCCCTTTCTTGATTACATAACGCTATTGTTGTTATTTGATTTAAGCTTTTTTCAAACCTAAACTTGGGTACATATTTTTTGCTATTTCATAACCTCCAAACAAAACTCCAACGTAAACTATATCTCCAGCCAGAGTATTCCAAAAAAATGGTAATCCAGCAGCAACTGCAGCTGTTAAACCCGCAATATTATCAGCATACATATTTAAAGGGTCAGATGCCCAAACACCAAAATTAGTGATTAGAAAGAAAACTAATGAACCTATAACACTTGCTCCAATTATATTTGGAAGATTGATCTTTTTTAAGATGTTGGAACCTAAAAAAACGATCATTCCAAATGCAGCAAAATTCCACAATCCGAAACTTGTGATCCAAGTGAAACCATCAGGACTTGAATAGACCACATTATTCAAAATCAAATCACTAAGCCATAGCGCTAAAAAGGGAATCAAATATGCCCAGTATTTTTTTGCAAAATGAGCCGCACCAAATAATGCCATTCCTCCAATTGGAGTGAAATTAGGAGGATGTGGCATAAACCGAGTTGCAGCTGCAGCTACTACCATCAAAACTATTATTCCGAATTTTGGATTAAATTTATTATTCGCCATTTTTATTTTTTTTTCTAAAAAATTATTCTCTTCAGGGTGCAAAAATAAATTAAAAAAGTATCAATTTCAAAGAAACTTAAAATCATCTTTTTCTCCTCCTGAACAAATACTTTGGTCAGGAGGAAGTTGGAATCAAAATCGACCTATGGATGGAGTAAATTCAATTTTGGCTTGACTTAAAGCAAAGGATTTGTTTATAAATTGTTTTTTAGGATGGTATATTTTTGAATTGATACTTTTTTAAAAAATAATATTTTCTTAGTGCGGATATAAAAAATAAGTTTTCTTGAGTTAAGATGACTATAAGTCTTAATTTTTATTTTTAAGAACTGTTCCAAAATCGCCACTATCTAAAATCCTAAGACTAAGGTTCGCAAAATAGTGTATTGTTCCATTACTTTAGTTTATTTTTTGATCTAGGAGAGGTTATCGTTTTACCATATGTAATGTGATATTTTAATTTTTACGATTAGGGTGTCGCCAATTTTGGAGTGAAGTGTTCCTCTTTTTACTTTTGGTTTAACATAGAAAAGGATTATTCGCTGAAAGATTCAACTTTTAAATCATCGATCCATATTTCTTTTGCACCTCCAGCATTCCAAAATTTTATTTTTATATTATTGATCTTTTCTTCCTTTGGAATTTTTATGTCAAGCCAAATTTGTTGCCAATCATTTTCTTCTAACAATCTATGTACACGAATCATTTTATGTTTTTTGACTATATCATTTTCTTCCAAGCTAATGATGAATTGATTCATTTGCCAGTAATTCCATTCTTTGCTTTCGCAATAGAATTTCGCAGTTGCACGAACCCAATCAGAATTTTTATTTACTGTAAAAGGAAATGAAAATACAGGAGAAAATTGAACATCTTGACTTAAGTATATAGCAGTTGAATCAGAAGCCGTATATTTTGAATTAAAAGAAATGCTATCTGACTTCTGTTCAAAATCGTTGGAGTAGAGTGTTACAGCATTTTTTATTTCGTCTAAGTATTCTTCATCCGTATCTAATAATATTTTCCATTCTGGGTTAAAGTTAGTTTTTCCAAAAATTTTCCAATAATAAGCTTTAGTCATGTTTTCTGTTTCGAATCCACCGTATGGCGTGTGAGCTTGCCATGTCTGGAATAGATTCAAAGTCAAACATCCAAGCAAAATAACTCCAAAACCAATTGTTGTAAATAAGTATTTTTTGATGACTTCTAGAAAGGCTGCTAAAGGCAATCCTAAAAGTAGATAAGATGGAATCATGGCTCGTTGACCAAAGCCGCCGCCATACCACCAAATATCCCAGCTGAAAATGATATAAGTATTGATCAAGAAAAAGGTAAATACTGCCCAGAAGTGTTTTTCTGAAAATTTAATTATATTATTTTTTTTCCATAAAAAGTAAAAACCAAATAACGAAAAAGCCATTAAAGGAGTATAGATAAACCATCCTTTTCGATAACTAAAAAAACAATCTTTTATATGAGTACCATCCCATGAAAAACCTTGGTCTTGATAACTGTACTCTAATAAATTTCCCGAGAATATTTTCCAATAGATGATTTGTAACAATCCAATTGCGGCAATAATACATCCTGTTAAAAATAATTTTCCGAAATGGGTTTTCCATAAAAAAAATCGATCTCGAACACTCTTAATATT
Organism: Saprospiraceae bacterium; assembly: GCA_029251525.1. Taxonomy (GTDB): domain Bacteria; phylum Bacteroidota; class Bacteroidia; order Chitinophagales; family Saprospiraceae; genus CAJQQY01. The sequence goes on from JAQXDE010000066.1 coordinate 99,966, forward strand.
GTATAATCCCCATAAAATTGGAATCAAAATTGAAATGATTTCAGTTGGCCGAGCCAATGACGACCACCCAATACATACTCCAATTATGATACTATCTTTGTAGTTGGGTTTTTCGTACCATTGGATTGTATACCATGTTAAAAGAGCATATAATGTAAATAAAAAATTGTGAGGCATAGCCATGTCAAATGCCGTATAGTTTAAGTAATTGGTTCCAAGTGCAATCAATATTAATGTTAAAGCTGAAATGTCGTCATCAAAATATCGAATCAATATTTTCCTAAAGTACCACAATCCAAGAAAGGTATAGGCCAGGCAACCGAACTCCAAAAAGAATTGATAGAGAGAAGAATAACCATCTGCAGGATAATTGGAGAAAGTTGCAATTGTGTGTGCCATTAAAAACCACGGAGAATAAGCTAGCGCCATTCCCATAGGATATTTCATTATTTGATTTCCATTATTAGAAGGGTAGGCGGCCATGTCCAAGCCTGTTGAGTTGTATTTTTCTTTTATGTTATTTCGAAATTTAAGTTGGGCTAAATCTTGGTAAATTATTCCTGCTGGTAGGTATGTATAATATCCCATCACATCCCAGCTTAAAGTTGCACCTCCACCTTTATTATTCCAACTTGGGAACAAGACAACCAAGGAGAAAATAAAGGCGCAACTAAAAAAATAAGCGAGTAGAGATTTCTTATACTTCATAAAAATGAAATTGATTTGTTCTTTAAATTGGAAATGAATACGTTAGTTATCAACCAAATAGGTGTATTTTTTGAGTGTTTATTTAATCAGGTCTAAAATGTAAAGATGCTAAAAATATATATGATTATAAATTTAAACGAGTTAAAGGAATATTGAGATAGTGCACCATTTTCTGAGTAACTTTTTAATGATAATGAGTCTTAATTTAGTAATAAACTTAAGATGTACTTTTTTGGAAAAGGTGTTTTCTAGGATAGAATAATCTTTTGGCATTTTACTTTACATTTTATATTTTTGTGGGTATGATTATTTATAATAATTCTTTTTGGTTCAATTAAAGTACTACTATATATATTATAGCCAGTAAAGTTTATTTTCAACTATCATTGAAATAATCAAATTTACTTCAAATTTCTAATTCACGAATTTTACTAAAATAATATTAATACATCGATGAAAAGATTAAACTTTATTATGGGATTGTTGCTTTTGAGTAACTTCATTTTTGCGCAACCTGATCGATGGCAACAAGGCATTGATTATAAGATGGACATTGACTTCAATGTCAAAAAGCATCAATTTAAGGGGAAACAAATTGCTGTTTATACGAATAATTCTCCTGATGATTTGAATCAGGTTTTTTATCATTTATATTTTAATGCATTCCAACCTGGAAGTATGATGGATGTTCGTTCACGGACTATTTCAGATGCAAGTTCGAAAATAGGAAGTCGTATTGAAGTTTTGAAAGACAACGAAATTGGCTACCATAAAATAAAATCTCTCAGACAGAATGGTAAAAAGGTGAAGTACGAGGTAGTAGGAACTATTTTGGAGGTGATATTAAATGAACCTATTCAGGCAAATAGTTCAGCTACTTTTGAAATGGAATTTGAATCACAAGTGCCAATTCAAATTCGACGATCTGGTAGAAATAACAAAGAAGGTGTTGATTATTCAATGGCACAATGGTACCCAAAAATGTGTGAATATGATTATCAAGGATGGCACGCGAACCCTTATATAGCTCGCGAATTCTATGGGATTTGGGGAGATTTTGAGGTGAATATCTCGATTGATCGAACCTTTGTGGTTGCTGCCACTGGATTTTTAGAAAACTGGGGGAATATAGGAGCAGGTTACGAACCTGAAGGAATGGCAGCTCGACCATCTAAAGGCAAAAAGTTGACTTGGAGTTTTAAGGCCAAGAATGTTCATGATTTTGTATGGGCAGCAGATCCTGATTATAAACATATCAAATCAGTTCGTTCTGATGGACTGACGGTTCATTATTTTTATATTGATAGTGACCAGACAAATGTGAATTGGCCAATGTTACCAAAAACCATGGATCGAGCGTTTGATTTTATCAATAAAAAATATGGAAAATACCCCTATAAACAGTATTCATTTATTCAAGGAGGAGATGGTGGAATGGAATATCCTCAAGCAACTTTGATTACAGGACATAGAAGTTTTAGAAGTTTGGTAGGTGTATCTGTTCACGAATTGATGCATAGTTGGTATCAAATGGCTTTGGGAACTAACGAAAGTTTATACGGATGGATGGATGAAGGGTTTACCAGTTATTCTTCCGCAGAGGTAATGAATTTTTTAGCTTCTGAAGGTATGCTCCCAGGAACAAAATCTAAAGTGGTTGAAGATATTCACAAAGGGGATTATTTTGGATATGCCAATATTGTGGCAAGTGGAATTGAAGAAGCATTGTCAACGCATGCAGACCATTTTAATACGAACTATGCCTATAGTATCGCATCCTATGTAAAAGGTGCTGTTTTCTTGCATCAATTGCAGGGAATTATAGGTAAAGAGGCTTTTGATAAAGGAATGTTGACTTATTATGATACTTGGAAATTTAAACATCCAAATGCGAATGATTTTATTCGAGTTATGGAAAAGGAATCTGGTTTAGAGTTAGATTGGTATCGAGAATATTGGGTAAACTCAACTCATACGATTGATTATGGTATCAAAAATGTTGAGAAGGCTGGAAGAAAAACAACTAAAATTACTTTGGAAAAAATAGGTCGAATGCCAATGGCTCTTGATGTCCTAATCATTCACGACGGAGGCAAACAAATGGTTGCTCATATTCCATTGCAAATGATGCGTGGTGCTAAAAGTCAAGATAGTATGATTATGTTAAAGGGAAGAGATTTTAAGGTAATGGAAGATTGGCCTTGGGTTAACCCAAATTATGAGTTTGAAATACCTTGTATGTTGAAAGAAGTGGAACAGATTATTATTGATCCTACCTGGAGGATGGCTGACATCGAAAGAGGAAATAACGAATGGAATTCAAATTAACCTAATCCCATAAAGAGTAATGATTTTTTGGATGACTGTTCTAGTTTGTACAGGATATGAAAATCCCTTTTAGAATTTTTAGTTCTAAAAGGGATTTTTATTTTGGGCAAAATAAAAGGCGAGGTTATCACCTCGCCTTTAATTAACCCGATTGTTCTTGACAGTTTTATTTACTTCGTTTTGCTAGGAAAATTTGAACTACCATTTAAATTAAACCATTTAACCAAAAAAATTTAAGCGCAAAACTTGAAAAATATAACTTTATTTATCAACAACAACAAATCAAAGGTAGTGTAAATTTTACACAAAGTATAATCTGTTTTGATGAAAAAGTGGTTAGATTTTAAAAGTTATCCTTTGTTTGAGAAATAAACATTAATAATTATTTATTTTGTTTTTTTGTAAAATGCTGATTGTCAATGATTTAAGTGTGGGTAGTCTTTTTTTGCTGAAGGTTGTAGGTATTATATAAAAAAAAAATAATTTTTAAAAAATCATTATAAACACTTTTTAAGTGATAATTTTTGTGTTAATAAGAATAATATTATTAAATTTTAAATAATTCGGAATAATGTTTCTATCACATGAGTGATGTCTTTTCTTATCCAAAGAAAATCAGAAAAAGTTAGTGTGAATTAGACACTTTAATTGAAGTTGTCAAATAGATGCGAAAAAAACACTAGTGTTCTTTTTTTAGGTTGAAATGGCGGACTCTTTTTCCTAAAATTTAGCTTTGTAGAATTTACTGAAGAATATTATTTATCCTAGATAGTTAACCGAATTAATGTAATTGTAAAAGGAAATTCATGCAATGGATATTTCTTTCAACTTAATAATAGGAAATGAGATCGATAAAAAATGTAATCATATTTTTATTCCATAAAAGTTGGAGTCGCATATATTTTTACGTTTTAAATTGAAAATGCGGACACTATTCAAATTAAGGAGAGGAAATATGTAGTGAAATGTTAGGAAAAGCCTGTGGCTAGGTTTATTAATAAGGTTCAGCTAGGAATGACTATTTGAGAACTTTAGGCATAATTAGTAGCTCTGGTGCTAATATCAAATTTTGATTTAAGTGGGGTATGAATTTGATTTCTTTTGTTTTCGGATAATTTGAGATAAAGAATTGATTGAAGAAGAGATAAATTGAAGACTTATTTATGAGCTAAAATTAGAGATTCACTTTAGATAGGGAAAAGAGAAGTTTGAATTAATTTTGGGTAAAGTTAAATTATTAATACTTAGCTCAAAAGAAAAAGTAGAGTTAGACGAATTAATTATTGAGATAAGACAAATAATGAAAGCCCTTTCAAATATTATATTGGAAGAGCTTTTATTTTTAGTAAATACATTGTTATAAATCTTGCTTCATCATCAATCTATATACTACAAAAAGAAATATTAATGTGTAAATTGTAACCGTAATGATCGCTTCACCTGAGGTTAGAAACGGGTTGAAATCCATTTCACTAATCACAGTATTGGCTATATTTGGAAAAGGTATTGTGGTCAAATCAGACATCGCATTTACAGGGTAAAAAAGGGCAGTTCGAGACTCAATGTAATACATATGTATACCTCGAATAACTCGTTCTAAAAACACACTATAGGCTAGAAAAGTAAATACTGCGAAACCAGTGCGTCGGACTAACATTCCAAAAAATAATCCAAGAGACATGTAGGCAAAACTCATCAAGAAATAGCTTGAAATATAGAACATCAACCCTTGTGTGTATATATCCATATAATATGGATTTGCATGAAATAGGCCAATTAATGTTCCTGATAAAAAATAATAAAAAGTTCCGATTAAACTAATGGCAGTTATAAAAATCAATTTTGCAAAAAAATATTCTTTCCTTGAGAGACCAGTAATGATATTTTGACGAAGTGTTTTATTACTAAACTCCATAGTAACAGAGAGTAATCCCATAAATCCTAAAAAGAAAAACCCTAGCCAATTACCAATATAACCTAAATACCTCCACACATTTGGAAATGTATAAAATTCTTTAGTACTAAAAATAGCTGCAAGTTCTTCGGGTAAACTTTTAGCTACTAATAAAGAGACTGGTAATAATATCAAATACAAAATCATCATTACAATAAATGGTCTGTAATTATTGATTTTTAAAAATTCTAGTTTTAATAAGTATAACATTATTTTAGTTTTTGCTTACAATTTCTAAAAATTCTGATTCCAAACTCTTTGCTTTGACTACTAAATGAGTTAATACTATAGCATTGTTATAAGCCATTTGGTTGATCTCTATTGTGGGAAATTCACTATTAATATTGAGAACTAATTTTCCTTCTTTTTCTTCTAATTTGCTGATTCGAGAATCGTTAGAAAAAATATTTTTTAAGCCATCCATATTGGTTGCAGCAATTTCTACTTGTACATCATCACTAATAATTGATCCCACAGAACCTGAGATTAGGTGGTTACCGTTTTTGATAATTGAGACATGTGTGCATACTTTTTCTACTTCATCTAAGATATGACTTGCCATGATTATGGTCTTTCCCTGCTTTCCGATGTTAACGATAGTTTCACGAATTTCTGCAATTCCCTGTGGATCTAATCCATTAGTAGGTTCATCAAAAATCAAAACATCAGGATTTCCAATCATCGCTCCCGCAATTCCTAATCGTTGTTTCATTCCTAAAGAATAATCACGGAAGGGAGATTTTTTTCTATGAGCTAGATTAGTGATTTCTAATAATTCATTAATTCTAGGGTTTTTAACCTTTTTAATATGGGCAATAATTTTAAGATTGTCTAGAGCATTTTTGTTTGGATAAAAATTTGGTGTTTCTAGTAAAGCACCCAATTTTTTTCGAACATTCCTACCATTCTTTCCCTCAAACCAATTGTAGTCGCCACTATCTTTTTTGATAATGTCAAGCACTATTCCCAGGAATGTAGTTTTACCACTACCATTTGGGCCAAGGATTCCTAGGATTTGACCTTCCTCAACTTGAAGAGAAAGTTGATTAACTGCTTTTATAGAGTCGTACCTTTTGGTGAGTTCTTTAGTTTGGAGTACAATCATGTTTCTATTTTTTCTCTAAAATAGCCTCTTGATATAGGTTGACAAATAATTTCGGATAAAACACTGATTTAATTGGACAAAGATATATAGGAGGCAAATTAATTTAAAATGGTGCTTAGATCTGAAAAGGAAGTATTTTGATATTAGTAATACTGAATTTTCTTTATGAAGAATTTTGAAGTTCTTATTTCTTTTAAGAAGTAATTATAGAAGGGTTACTTCTTACTGTCTTTGAGTTTGATTTGTCGTTTTTTTTACTTTGCTGAACTAAAGATAAGTGAGCTTATTTTCCTGAATTTGTTCAATTTTAATCTAATTGGATAAACTGATCTTATGGAAGTTAGAGATGGAGTTTTTAGAAAATTTCTTTTTACCAGGAAAGTGCTACTCCGAGGTTCTTGTTAGGAAAGTTGGGTAAATGTTTTCAGAAAATTTCTTTCTTGTTTGATTGATTTCTTTTGATGTATTAGTTGTAAAGTGGTTTAATATTTCTTTTTAAAGTTGCTTTTGCTCGGGCTAGTTGTGATTTGGAAGTTCCTTCGGAAATGCCCAACATTTTTCCAATTTCTTTATGATTGTACCCTTCAATAACATATAAATTAAAAATTGTTCGATAACCATTGGGTAATTTTTGCACTATATTAGTTAAGTCTTGTGTAGCTAAACGGTCAATAATTATGCTATCATATACAATAGTATTAGCTTGATCTAATTCTACAAAAAACTTTCGATTATTTGCTTTTCTATAATATTCAATCGATGTATTGATAAAAATCCTTTTCATCCATCCTTCGAATGATCCTTCGTACCGAAACATATGCAATTTGTTGAAAACCTTAATAAATCCCTCTTGCATTAAATCTTTTGCAGTTGAATAATCGTGTCCATACTGAAGGCAAATACCAAACATTTTGGGAGAAAAGTAATGATACAATGATTCTTGGGACTCTCGATTTCCAGCAATACAAGCTCTTAATACATTTTGAGTTATGATTCCTTCTAGGCAGATTATTTTTTCTAAACGATTATAATTTAGATTGGGCATTTGAAACAATTTGATTGTTTGTTAACCTAATATACCAATTAGCTATTCGTTATTGAAGAATACTCATTACAAGTTACTAACATATTATGTTGGTAAATATGTAAAATTCTGATTATCAGTTAATATTGTTGATAATTTTAAGTTTAGTTATATTTGAAAAGCAATACAAGATTTGAAATTAAAAGGTTTTTTAGAATATTATAATCTTTGTTTATACCAGAGAATGATAATTAGGTTAAGAATGATTTCTATTAAATAACCATTGAATCAGTTTACGAACGGCTCGCCCACGATGGCTGATTTTATTTTTTTCAGCACTTTCCATTTCTGCAAAACTAATTAGTTGATTTTCAGGTAAAAAAATAGGGTCGTATCCAAATCCATCTTTACCTGATTTTTCGTAAGCAATTTTACCGTTGACAATTCCTTCAAAAGTAAATTCCTCTCCATCAATAATTAAAGCAACTACAGTTTTGAACCTAGCAGCACGACTATCCTTATTTTTTAATTTTTCTAAAACTAAATTCATATTATCTTCGGAGTTTCTTTGCTCACCAGCATAGCGGGCCGAGTAAACTCCAGGTTCCATATTTAGACTTTCGATTTCTAAACCTGTGTCTTCAGCAAAACAATTGACACCATAATTTTTGACTACATATCTTGCCTTTTGCAGAGCATTCCCTTTAATAGTTGGTTGTGTTTCAGGAATATCCTCATGGCAACCTATGTCATCGAGTCCGATAATTTCAAATTGATTGTTAAGTAATTCCTTTACCTCTTTTACTTTGTTGGGATTGCTCGTGGCGAATACTATTTTTTTCATTGAATAAGTTAATAGATGGTTTACGTTAGAATTTGTTTTAAGCTTTTGAAGAATAGACAATAAATTTCAATTGAGATGAACTAAATGTCAAACTTTTTATAAATATTAAAGTGAATAAAATTGTTAAAATAGTTTTTTCATTCCTCCCCAAAGAGCACCTTTCAAACTTTTATCGTTTTCAATCATTGATAATCCATCTGCGAATAAAAATCCAATTTTATAGAAATGAAAAGGGTTATATTTTTGGACTTCTACATTTAATCCAAATTGTTTTGGCTCAAAGCCAAAAACTAATAAATTATTAATACCACCTGAGGGATGAGATTGAGTTACTTTTGTCTGTAAATCGATGAAGCCAAATGCTTCTTTTGGTGACAATTTCAAAAGAAGGATATCTTCCTTGATATCAAATTTTGCTGCTGACAAAATTTTCGTTAAAAATTCTAAGCGTTCTTCACTCTCTTCGTTCACATTGATCACAACTAGAAGATTTTTTAGGTTGGTTCCACTACACCTTTTGAGTATTTCAATGGGATCAATAAGAGGAAAAACTGAAAAGTTAAAAAAAGTGCCTTGCGAAATATCATTTTCCATCTAAGTATTTTTTTTGTCTAATAAAGAATAAAAATTTGTATTCTAGTTAAAAACGTTAGAAAAAGTGGATGAATTTGGTTATTTTTGAGAAAAAACTGTTTAATTTATGAACTATAAAATAGAAACCACCAAAGTTAACAAATCTCGTCTTTCTGAAATCGATTTTGACAATATTCCATTTGGAAAATTGTTTTCAGACCATATGTTTTCTGCTGATTACATTGATGGGGAATGGACAAATTTACAAATTATTCCTTTTGCTCCGATAGAATTAAGTCCTGTAAATTTAGCTTTACATTATGGGCAATCCATTTTTGAAGGTATGAAAGCCTCTAAAATGAATGATGGTACACCTGCATTATTACGACCAGAATTACATGTGCAAAGATTGAATGCCTCAGCTGATAGGATGTGTATGCCCAATGTTCCTGAAGATTTATTTTTGCAAGCGTTGCATGAATTGGTAGGAATGGAAAGTGAATGGATTCCCCAAAAAGAAGGAAGTGCACTTTATATCAGACCAGTTATGTTTGCAATGGATGCGAAATTGGGAGTAACAGTTTCTGATACGTATAAGTTTTTGATTATAACAGGACCTGTTGGGCCTTACTATCCAAAGCCTGTAAAACTATTGGCCGATACTCAATTTATTAGAGCTGCACATGGTGGAGTTGGAGAAGCAAAAACTGCAGGAAATTATGCTGCTTCACTTTACCCAGCAAAGAAGGCATTGGAGAAAGGCTACGATCAGATTTTATGGTTAGATGCGAAAGAATTTAAGTATGTGCAGGAAGTAGGAACTATGAATATCTTTTTTGTAATCGATGGAAAAGTTGTAACTCCTGAAACGAACGGAACTATCTTAAAGGGTATCACGCGAAAAATGATTCTTCATATATTGAAAGATCAAGGAATAGATGTGGAGGAACGATTGGTTGATATTCATGAAATTGTGGAAGCTCATAAAAATGGTAGTTTGACGGAAGTTTTCGGAGCTGGAACAGCTGCGGTTATTTCAAATGTAAAATTAATTTCTTACGATGGGATGGATATGGAAATGCCTTCAATTGAGACGCATAAGATCGCTCATATGCTGAAGGATACCATAAATGGAATCAGGAGTGGTGAAGTAGTTGATAAGTTTGGGTGGGTGGTTCCAGTAAAAAAAGAGACTGCGAATTTTTGACCTCAAAAAAAAAATGTAAAAATAAAAAAGCAAGGCATTTTAGCCTTGCTTTTTTATTTGCTGTAAGAGTTACCTGATGTTTTTAATTTTTAGTAATCCTTTTATTTAGTTGCTGAGAAAAGCATTGAGGACTAATTAATGATAATATAAAATATCAGTATATTTTATATTAAAAAATTACATCAATACTCCATTCTTTGCCTCTATTGGCGGAGGTATATTTGTTTCTCCAAGCATTTGTTTTAAATCAATTTCTATTACTCGACAGAGAGATAGCATTGGAATATCATTTGCTAAACCCTCGAAAGGATTCTCAGAATAATCTCCTATTAATTCCATCATCAAATAAACCCAACCAACTAAAATGGTAAATGGAATGGAGAACCAGGCTGAATATTCTCCTAATTTGTGAAACTCAGAGACCATTCCTAGTGGCAATAGAAAAATAAAAATTCCAACAAAGACGAAACTCATACTCCCATATTGTCGAGGTAGGGGAAACTTTTTGATTCGCTCACATTTTCCTTGGTGAGTATAAAAATCGTTGAGCAATTTTTGCAATTCCATGTGACGAAAATCATCAATTAAATTTAATTTTCGGAGATGTTGAAGATCTTGTGACTGTTGATCAATAATTTGTGTGGCGGTATTTTTAAAATTAATTAAACGAGTGACCTCCTCTTTAGGTAGATACTCTTCCAATTCTTTTTCGGTTAAACCATCACTATTACTAAGGCCAAAACCAAAACGTTTCATTCGTCTCTTGGTTGTTCTTCCTACAAAATTGTTTAGGCTAACATGCTCCCAAGGAGTTGGAATCAATAGTTGGCTTCTTAATGCGTACAACCAAGCAATATGTCGATACATTAATTTTTTGTGGATAGCAGTGAGTTCCTCTTTAGAGTAGTCTTTTTCTGAAAATTGGTTACTGACAAAACCTCTCACAGTTGCGCCCCACATTCGACTGCTATTGATGATGGCTCCCCAAATTTTTCGGGCTTCCCATAGTCGATCGTAAGCACTATTATTTTTGAAACCAACATAAAAAGCAACTGCTGTTCCAATTACTGAAAGTGGTAACCACGGAATATGTAAAAACTCCCAATGGAAAAATTCATAAAAAGCAGTTACCGCAGTGGCCCAGGCAGTTAACCATACCAAGTGGCCGCCTGAAAATCGAAAAATATCTCTAATCGAAAAATTCTTAATGATGTACATATCTATTACGTTTTTAAATTAAATCCAATATGTAAAAAAAATAAGAACTATAAAAGTTTTAAGGAACAGGAACTATAATGAAATTGAACTTTGTATTTGATTTTATTAATGAAAATGGAAATTGAATTAAGTAATTGCTTAATTTTGTAGCTTAATTTCAATGTTTAGGAACTAAAGCTTGAAAACGAAACTTTTATTGAATGTAAAAGTTTGATAAAAAGTAAGTTAGGATTAAAAGGATTTTTTTTTATTAATAATAAGTTCATGAAGATTATTATAGCAGGTGCTGGAGCAGTTGGATTCCATTTAGCAGAATTATTAGCAAAAGAAAACCAAGATATCACCTTGATTGATACTGATGAAGAGATATTGGATCATGTTTCCACACATTTGGATGTTATGACTATTTTAGGTGATGCTGCGTCGATACATGTTTTGGAAGATGCCAAAATTTCGAACACAGATTTATTTTTGGCTGTTACAACTTCTGGTTCTACAAACCTACTTTTAGCCATTATGGCAAAGCAAAGAGGAGCGAAAAGAACGATTGCAAGAGTAAATAATCCTGAATATTTTGAACAACATCAAAAAGAGAATTTTAAAAAACTAGGTGTTGATGTTCTGATTTCTCCTCAATTATTAGCCGCACAGGAAATTGAAAGATTACTCCAAAGAGGTTCGTTTACGGATATTTTTGAATTTGAGAAGGGTAGAATTTCTATTGTTGGATTTACCTTAGACACGACTTGTCCACTTATCAACAAGACAATTGGTGAAATTGATCAATCTAATGATTTCACCTTTCGTGGGATTGCACTTTTGCGTGGACATAAAACAATAATTCCTCGTAGTTCAACAAAATTGATCAAAGGAGATCACTTATATATTGCCTCTGTTGCGAAGTCAATGGATGCCATTTTACAATTTGTTGGAAAACAATTACAACCAATAAGGAAAGTAATGATTGCTGGTGGAACGTCACTTGCTTTTCGGACTGCAGAATTGGTTCAAGATAAATACTCCGTTTCTGTCATAGTGAAAAATAAGAATCGAGCAAAGCTTTTTGCAGAAAATCTTAATAATGCTTTAGTCATTAACGCTGATCCAAGTAATGTGGATATTTTAAAAGAGGAAGGCCTCGAACAAATGGATGCATTTATTGCATTAACAGTAAATGATGAAACGAATATTGTGACAAGTCTGATGGCAGAACATATGAATGTTTACAAAACCATAGCTTTAGTTGATAATGTGAATTATACTCATATATCCCAAAATATCGGAGTGGATACCATTATTAATAAAAAATTAATTGCAGCAAATAATATTTTCAGATTTGTGAGAAAAGGTAAAGTGGAAGCAATTGCAAGTTTACACGGAGTGGAAGCGGAAGTAATAGAATTTGAAATTCATAAAAAGAATAGACTACTTCGAAATTGTATAAGTGACCTGCGTTTACCTATTCATTCAATTATTGCAGGAGTTATTCGAGGTGATGATAGTTTTATTCCCAGTGGTGATTTTCTTTTTGAAATCAATGATAAAGTTATAGTTTTTGCTTTACCAGAAGCCATTCACCAAGTAGAAGAAATTTTTAAATAATGATTAGAATAGGAGCTGTTCTTAAAGTTTTGGGAGTTTTATTAATTGTACTTGGTTCATTAATGTTGAGTTCCCTCCCTTTTTCTTTCTATTATGGAGGGGAAGATGCGGTAGCACTTTTTAGCTCTGCTTTAGTTACCAGTTTTACAGGATTGGGACTTTGGTATTTTAATAAAAGCCAACAAAAAATAGGTAAAAGAGAAGGTTATTTAATTGTTGCTTTAGGATGGTTATCAATGGGGATAGTTAGTATGTTACCCTACCTATTTAGTGGAGTTCTTTCTGACTTTACCAATGCTTTTTTTGAAAGTATTTCAGGACTGACTACTACTGGTGCTTCAGTTATTAATGACATTGAGGCAGTTCCCAAAGGTGTATTGTTTTGGCGCAGTCTCACTCAATGGATAGGAGGAATGGGGATAATTGTATTAACAATTGCATTATTTCCTTTACTTGGTATTGGTGGGGTTGAACTTTTTATTGCAGAAGCTCCAGGGCCAACATCTGATAAAATTCATCCCAGAATAAAAGAAACAGCTAAGCGATTATGGCTAATTTATGTAGGCTTAACGGCTTTGCTTACCTTCCTGTTATATCTTTGTGGAATGAATTTTTATGATTCTATTAATCATGGATTGACAACAATGGCAACAGGAGGGTTTTCTACCAAAAATGATAGTATTGCCTATTTTAATAATCCTTTAATCCAATATTTAATAACTTTTTTTATGTTTTTAGCTGGAACTAATTACACCATAATTTATTTTGGTTTAAAAGGGGAATTAAAAAAAGTTTGGAAAAGTGATGAATTTAAAACCTACTTTTTATTATTGTTAAGTGTAACATTTATTATTACCTGCTTGGTTTTTAATTTTACAGATCATTCTTTGGAACAATCACTTAGAGAGTCCGTTTTTCAAATTGTTTCTATTGTAACCACAACTGGTTTTGTTTCTGCAGATTATACTTCTTGGTCACCTGGGTTAACCTTGGTTTTCTTTTGTTTGTTATTTATTGGAGGATGTGCAGGATCAACGAGTGGTGGGATAAAAGTAATTCGACATTTGGTTTTAATCAAAAATACTTTTTTAGAATTTAAACGATTATTACATCCCCGAGCTTTGATTCGAACAAAGGTGGATGGTCAGTTAGTAGCACAAAGAGTTTTAACACATATTTTAGTTTTTCTGTTAATTTATTTAGGAATTTTCTTTTCAGGATCAATTATTATGGCAATGATTTTGAAAAATTATGATCAGCCATTGATGACTGCTTTTGGAGCTGTGGCTACCACTATTGGAAATGTTGGTCCAGGAATAGGAGCAGTTGGGCCGCTGGATAATTTTGCTCATATACCTTATTTGGGAAAATGGTTTTTATCTTTTTTAATGTTGTTAGGTAGACTAGAACTGTTTACAATACTAATTTTGTTTACACCTTATTTTTGGAAAACGAACTAGCTGGATCCTTATAAATTTTAAAACTAATTTTGTTGATAATTACTAAATAATATTTTTAGAAAAAAATGGATGAGTGACTTTTTCAAGAAAATGGTTAAGGAAGTAAGGGATGAATAAATGAGTTTTGACCCTTTAAGATTTTGAGGGAACCAATTTCAAACCATAAAAGTAAAGGGATAAGGTTTAGTTTTAAAAAAATTAGGACAAGAAAAGATTGAAAGACCTATCAATTAAAAATACAAACGACTGAAGTATAAAAGCAAAACAGTGAAAATCAACAATCTAGAAATAATATTTCTATAAAAAAGACTTGCCCGTTTGTCCTTTAAATGGAAAGTAAATAATCCTATACTTGCAAATAGTAGACCTACCATTACTGTAATTACTATAGGTAACAACTCTTCACTCTTTTCCCAAGATTCTAATCTGAAGAGTATGACTATAATTCCTGCACCAAATGCCAAACCACAAAGTATCGATAAAATCACCTCCAACGACTTATATTTCCTAACTCGAAACATTAACCATGAAAATGCAATATAAAGTATAGCTGAAGTTGTTCCTCCAATAATTAGTACCTCACTTGAGTAAGTCATTCCTATATATTTCATTCCTAAGCCAATGGCTAAAATGATTAAAGGAATAATTTCTAAATTTTGTACGAAACGCTGTAGTGGAGTAATCGAAACTTCTCTTTCAGGAGGAAAGACTTCCTCAAGGTCGAGAGGTTCCTGATTGTTTTTGGACATCTGATATTGGTTTTATGATGAGATGAATATTCAATTTCACCCAAATCTATTATTAGACAAAATAGCACAAACAATTCCAGTTGCTACTGCTGCATTCAAAGACTCTGCTCCTCCATTTTCGCCTTTTGGAATTAGAATTTGATGAGTTATTTTATTTAAAATTTCAGAAGAGATTCCTTTACCCTCATTGCCAATTACAATTATTCCTTTTTTATAATTATTTTCCTCAAATATATTTTTCCCTTCCAATATAGTTCCATAGAATGGCATTTCATCACATTTATCAAAAACTTCATCAAACGGCAAGTACATCACTTTGACCCTCAAAAAGGCTCCCATACTTGATTGAATAGTTTTGTGGTTATATAGATCTGCACATTTTTCAGAACAAAAAATATAAGGAATTCCGAACCAGTCTGCAATCCGTAAAATGGTTCCAAAATTTCCAGGGTCTTGAATTCCATCTAGGTAAAGAGAAAAGTTTTTTTTAATTATTACTTCATCCCAACTAATAGGCAACTTTTTGACTACTACAAATACGGATGAAGGTGTACTTAAATTAGAAAATTGTTTAAAATCTTTTTCAGTTGCAACTTCTATTTCGTTTTGGTTTCTTAAAGATTGGTTAAAGTGTTGGTTCTTCCAATCTTCTGTTGCAATGATAGTTTCAATTTCAACGTTTCGAGTTTGTAATATTTCTAAGGCAATTTTATCTCCTTCTACAGTAAAATTATCATACTTTTGTCGAATCTTTTTTAGCTTTAACGAACGAAGGTATTTTATTTTATTTTTTGAAATCATTATTTATTTTCAAATTTAGTTTTACCTTTTTTAGAATAGTCTCGTTAAACTATGTAGAACGATGTTTTTCTAAAAAAATCAGATTAGTATTTTTGACAGCATGAGTTGCAATAGCGCGATAAGGTACACATTTTTTATTTTTTTAATTCTTCTTCTTGGAACAAGTTGTGGGACGCTCAAGCATTTGGAGGAAGGTGAATCTATGTTGCGGAAAAATAAAATCGAAGTTAAGGGTGAAGAAAATGTTAGTAATGTCAATGGTTTAAAATATGAATTAAATGCCTTGACTTATCAAAAACCTAATTCAAAATTTTTAGGAGTGTTACCAAGCTTTGGCCCATGGTATTATTATCGTATTAAAGCAAAAAGTGATACGACTTGGTGGGGAAGATTCATGTTGAAGAACTTTGCAGAAGTACCAGCTGTTTATAGTATGGAAAAGGCCGATCTCTCGGCGGAGAATATGGAAAAGGCCTTACGCAACAAGGGATATTTTAATGCAGAGGTTGAATTTGAGACTAAAAAGAAAGGACTCCGAAAGAAGAGAATGCATGTTACTTACAACATAAATACAGGAAAAAGATATTATTTAGATGAAGTAAGTTTTACAAGTAAGGATACAGCAATTAATAGAATCCTTCAAGAATTAAAAAGCGAAACCTTTCTGCCACCAGGAGCGCCTGCCAGTAAATCTATTTATGAACAAGAAACTAGAAGAATTACATTCCATCTTTTGAATAATGGATATGCTAATTTTTATAAAAAGTATTTTTCAAAACTCCAATCTGATACCCTTTCTAAAGACAGTTTATTTAATCAGCTTAATAATGTTGAATTGGAAGTTTTGCTTCCAAAAAATTCTTCTCAACATAAAACTTATTCTATAGGGAAAGTTAAGGTGGTTTCTATGTACGATGAAAATGGAAATCCAATAATGTCTCAGGATTCTATTTTTAATAAAACTCATTTTTTTGTAGGAGAAGGGAGACATTTTATCAATTTGAAAGCATTAGATCGGAAAATATTTTTAAGAGAGGGAGATATCTATCGATTAGAAAATGTGGATAAAACAAGGGTTCAATTAGGGAGTTTAGATATCTTTCAATTTGTCAATATTAAA
Source organism: Saprospiraceae bacterium (assembly GCA_029251525.1). Classification (GTDB taxonomy): domain Bacteria; phylum Bacteroidota; class Bacteroidia; order Chitinophagales; family Saprospiraceae; genus CAJQQY01. The sequence goes on from JAQXDE010000066.1 coordinate 116,659, forward strand.
CGATCAGTTTCTGAAGTTGCAGATTCCATTTTGAATTATGAGATCAGATTGATCCCTAAAAAGCGACAAGAATTTGGAGTTGATTTTGAGTTTAATAATTCAAGAATAGTTACCACGAGTAACGCCTTTGTTGGAACAGCATCAGCTTTGAGTTATCGAAATCGAAATACCTTTAGAGGAGGAGAAGTTTTTACAGCTCGAGCTGAAGGAGGAATTGAAGTAATTCCAAGACAAAATTTTAGTGTTAATGCTTGGAATGTGAATTTGAATTTCTCTATGGATTTTCCGAAATACCATGACTTATTTAAAACGGATGATTATATTTTATCAAGAATATTTATTCCGTTTAAAAGAAAAAGAAAATCTTTTTATCAAAAACTAAAAATAGAGGGTGTAACGAGTACGTCGCTTAAGTATAATGTATTGGCAAATACTGGAAATTATAGAATTGACATTTTTGCAGGATCTTGGGGGTGGAAGTTTCGTCCGAACAAAAACTGGGATGTAGCACTTAATAAAGTTGGAATAGATTTTTTAGATCCAGTTTTATCTCAATCATTTAGAGACTCCGTCATTGCAAAAAATGCATACTTGGAAAGAAGTTTTAGATCTCAATTGTTTACTGGGGGATTATTCAGGGATTTAAATGTGGTATATCGAAAAGATATTGGAACGAATGGAAAAGCTTCGTTATTAGCTCGAGGAAATTTAGAGATTTCAGGTTTAGAAGTATGGGGGATTAATAAAATTAGAAATACACTTGGTAACGACATTAATTTTAAGTTAGCCAATAAATATGAATTTTCTCAATATGCAAGAGTAGAAGGAGATCTTAGGTTTTATCGAAAGTTTACAGGAGGAAGATTATTTGCCTCTCGTTTGAATATAGGAATTGCAGGTGATTTTGGATTTTCGGATGAAGTACCGTATGTCAAACAGTTTGCTGTGGGTGCTCCAAATAGTATGCGTGGTTGGCGATTAAGGGAACTTGGTCCAGGTTCTTATGTTGATCCTGATTTAGATAAATCTACTACCAACTATTATCAAACGGGTAATTTTAAATTTGAAATGAATGCAGAATGGCGGTTCCATATTCTCTGGTATTTAAAAGGAGCAGTATTTGTTGATGCCGGAAATATTTGGTCCCTTAATAAAGATGATGAAAGGATAGGTGCTGGTATTGAAAAAATTTCTGACTTGTGGAATGAAATGGCTGTTAATACTGGATTAGGATTTAGATTAGATGTTGATTATTTTATATTAAGATTTGATTTGGGGTACAGATGGAGAAATCCATATCCCGATGAGGATGGAGATAATAGAGTACTCCATATTTTACAGTTTAAGTCTCTTCAGAAAGAATTGGCTCTAAATAAGTTTCGAGGAAGTCTATCAGTAGGTTATCCTTTTTAAATTATTTGTTTTTATTTTTGGTATTTAAAATAGACTCTTCCTTCCATACTTACTACAAATTGGGCAAGCTACAGGATTATGCCCTCTAGCGGGACAATACTCTCTTCCAAAAAAAATAATCTGTAAATGTAATTTGTTCCAACTATCTTTTGGGAATAATCTCTTCAAATCTTTTTCTGTTTTTGCAACGTTTTTGCCAGTGCTTAAAGTCCAACGATAAGCTAACCGGTGAATATGTGTGTCAATTGGCATCGCAGGAAACCCAAAGGCTTGAGCCATAACAACAGAGGCAGTTTTGTGTCCCACGCCAGGTAGTTGTTCCAATTCTTCAAATGACTGAGGAACGATTCCATCATGTTTGTTAAGAATTATGTGCGATAAGTCTGAGATTGCTTTTGACTTTCGAGGAGAAAGTCCACATGGACGAATAATGGCTTTAATTTCTTCTACTTCCAGCTTTATCATATCAGAAGGATTATCAGCTTTAGCAAAAAGGTGTGGCGTGACTTGATTCACACGAACATCTGTGCATTGGGCGGATAAAAGTACGGCAATAAGCAAAGTGTAAGGATCTTTATGGTCTAAAGGAATTGGAGTTGTTGGGTATAATTCATCTAGGATCTTATGGATTTCGTTAGCTTTCTCTTGCTTGATCATATTGAATAATTTAATTTTTTTAGAAATTTCATTACATCAATTTGGTTTTCGTAATCATCTAATTCAAAAATATTTGCCTTTCCGAAATCTTTGTTTTTGAAATTTGTAAAAGTATTATGGTCTGCGTTAGAAACTATATGTTGAATTTCAGAAGTTTTGTTTTTTAACAATTCTGCTAAATGATTTTCATCTCTATATACTTCATAATGTAACATTGCGATTCTAGATTGTAAAGCTTTGTCCTCAATTATTATAATACAACCATTGGCCTTGTAATCCATTTTATTAATTATTTGTAAGGTGTAATTATGGTCAAAGTTATTTTTATATTTATTAGTAAGTATAATGTTGTTAAATTCATGAGTAGCTTCTAGGAGAGGAACAAAGTCATAGTTTTTAGGAATATAAATTTTTGAAATATTTCGACAACTTAGTCCAAAATAATAAAAGATATCTTCACTAAATTTGGCCAATTCTTCTTTAGATTCTTTTCCATTTAAAACTCCAATACCAAATTTATTGGTTCTAACAATATTTGGAAATTTAGAAAAATACGATTTAAAAACCTTTATTGAGTCTCGATTTCCATTTGCAATGATTGCATCAAAATCGGTAATCCTCTCCACGAAAGAGAAATAATTTTCTACTTCGGGGAATTCACTTTTCATTACTTTTACACAATATGGAATTAAAAATTTATCGTCTGAAGAAAGTTTGATTTTTGCATGATGACCGCTCACAAAAACATTTAGTAGATCTTGAAATCCTGCCAAAGGAAAGTTTCCAGACATTATAATCCCAATTGCTTTTTTAATAGAGGTTTCAGGAATTTCGTAGTGATTTGCCCAAGCATCTAATTTTTCTTTTTGTAAAAAATTAGTAATAATATTTTCTAAAGACCTGTTACTATTTTCGAGTGTAAACCAACTATTTTTATTTTTACTTATTTGTTGGGTAGCAATTAATTCTTCCTCTTTTAATTGAAGTATTTCGGCAAGGTAAATAAGTGCCTCTATTCTTTTAGATAAATTCAAATTTGAGTATTTATAGTTGTAAAGTATTGATGGATAGTATTTTATATTTTCAAGTTCGAATATGTTGCCTGAGAAAATATTTACAGGAGTAAGGTGTGAATATTACTTATCTGGTAACACCAATTGATTGTTAATCATAGCTCGGTGATGTGCTTGAATAACTGCTTTTAATTTATTTTCTAATATTGTATTTACAGTATTGCTTTTGTCCTTCAAATCATTTTGTAAAAATACATCTTTTTTATAATTATAAACTCCAATCGTTTCTTTTTGATTATAAGAGAGAATCAAACTATCGTTCAATATTTGATATATTTGATTCGAATACATATAAGCATTTTTATTTGTAAAAGTATCAAGAGCACTTTCGCCAGAAGAGAAAAAAGGAATATCATAATTTATGTAATCCAAAATAGTTGGAAGAATATCGGTCTGCTGGGTGATATTAGAATTTCTACCTTTTAAGTCAGAATTTGGTTTGAAAAAAAATAACGGAATTTGATACATACCGACCGCAGTTCCATATTTTTTCATAGCTCGCTTCCCAATATGATCTGCTGTGATAACGAATAAAGTATTGTCGTACCAATCCATTTTTTTCACCGTCTCAAAAAAATGTCGCAGTGCAAAGTCTGTATATCGGATAGCTCTTAAAATTGGTTCTTCATTAGGGTGTTTTTCTTCAAAATATTTCTCCACATAGTAGGGGTGATGAGAAGTAAGTGAAAATAAAAGTGCCGTAAAGGGCTGTTGATATTGATCAATTTCTTTTGCTGTAAATTGAAAAAATGGAGCATCCCAGATTCCCCAATTTCCATCATAATCTTTTTGACTTGGATAAACAGTTCTATCATAAAATTTTTGATAACCAGTCAATTTTGAAAATCGTTCAAATTCCATTGAACCTGGATTAGAACCATGAAAAAATCCACTGGTGTATCCTTTTTTTCCTAAATGAGATGCAATACCAGCTAATTGATTTCCTTGGTAAGGTGAAAAAGTTAATGCGTTATCCATTAAGGCTGGAACACTTGCTGATATCGCAGCGATTCCTTGGGTTGACCGAGTTCCTGCAGCGTAAGCATTTTCAAAGTACCAACTCTCCAGCATTAAAGAATCAATAAATGGGGTGGGACTTTTTTCATAATCATTAAAAAAACCAATATGTTCTTTTCCAAAACTTTCTAAGACAATTAGGAAAATATTATCTTTTTTGAATTCTCCTTTTGGTGTTGGGGTTTTAGTAAATGAGAATAGCTTAGCTTCCTCCTCCTTACTCATGTAGTTTTTTTCTTCAATGAAATTTTGCTGAACAGAGAAAAGTAAACTCAAAGTTGTATTTGACTGTAACGGCATTAATCGCATATCATCAACATATTGAGCAGCTGTCAATGGCATAATAGGACGTAACTGTACACCACCACGCATACCTAATATTAGAAACCCTATGGCAAAAGGAAAAATAACTATCTGAATTAGGAAGTTAGTTTTAATACTAGAGGAAGAAAGTGTTAATTTTTTAAAAGTAAAATGTAAAAAACTAACCATCAGGCTATAGAAAAGTAACAAATACCAAAAGTCATAGAGAAATTGAAAAGTCATATTCGTCGTTTCACCGATTAAATTTAAATCACTTCCAATTGCTCGTCGAAAAGCAAAACGAAAATAACCTATATCACCTACTTCAAAAATTAAGGCAATAGAGTTAGTTATAATAAATATCCATTTTTGAATTTTCTGATATGTCAGATTATCTCGAATAGAGGAAGGAATAATATAAGTGAGAACCAACAGGGAATTGAGATAAACCAATGCTGCTAAATCAAATCGTAAACCAAAAAAAAGTAATTTAATAAAACTCCAATATCCATCAATAGGAAAAGCTTCTAAATTGAAAATAAAGAAACCAACCCTACAAATCATCCAAACGAAAAGTAGTCCGATAAATCGTAGACCCAATTGTTTTAAAAAAAACAATTCTCCTCTTAATTTCATGAAAATTTTAATTTTTTTCTGAACACAAACCTACGAAGATTGTTTATATTAAAAAAGCATAGTGAGTTCTATCTATTGTAAGTCCTAGATAGCAAAACTTTACTTTTAGGTTATTTTAAACATAGCTACTCAAAAATTAAAAACAATATTGTGGTATTAACATTTTTAATATATCTTGCGTTTAAATTGACAAAAGATGTTGATAGGAAATAAAAAATAAATCCATCTGAATATTATTAAGCTATGGTCCGATACTTATAATATTAGGGAAAAGACTCGAATCATGAGTAGGGCGGGCCTCAAGCCGTTGACTTGTCCGGCCGGAATTCTTCGTAAGAGGAAAGAAGCAAGGGGATTACCCAAAATGAATCGGCTACCCTAATCATGTCATACCAGGGGTCCAATAGCACCTTTGATATTTGGATGGTTTTTTATTTTATGTTGGAGGAATTATATTCTTAAAATGACCATTCATTTCCACCCTTTTTCTCAATCTTTCCATATCCTTTACAATAGGGATCAAATTTTCTAAATGATTAATCATAAATTCTTGACGGTCTATCTCATCACCAATAGTTAAAAACTTATATTCCTGTTCGATTGAAAAACCCACATGATGAGCCATCTCATAAGTTGAAAAACTAGACGTATTTTTTGGAATATCTTTTTTAATTGAAAGATATCCGAAAAGTTGTTTAGTTAAATTCAAAATTTTGAGGTACAAAATAGAGGATCCATTTTCTTTTCCTGTTAATCGTTCAATATCTCCGCCAGAGTATAACTTATCTGAAATGATTGAATAATATTCATGAATTTTAAAAATACCAAGTCCACGGGTTTTGATATCCATTGAACCGTCAGAACCTTTCTTGACGATTTTTATTAATTCAATTTCAGTTCCAAAGTCCAAAACCTTATTATCCAAAAAAGTAGGTATTCCGAAAGTTGTTCCATTTTGCTCGCATTCTCTAATTAGTTGTTTATAACGAGGCTCGAAGATATGTAAGTTCAGTTCTTCGCCGGGGAAGGCGACTAATTTGAGTGGAAATAATGGAAGGAAATCAGTCATTGATATTAAATTAAAAGATAGCGAATTTTAAATGTTTTTAGTGATTGATTTATTAAACCAAACATCGTTTTTTACGTACACTTTTTTTCTAAAGTCAAATGTATTCCAAATTTCCAAACACAACAAATCTCAATTTATCTTTTTCAAAAAATATTTTAGGAACAACGAATAATAGATAGTGATTTGCAAATAATAAATATAGCTATATTACAGATTTAAAAGAATTTAGATTGTGGCTGTAATGATAAAGTCTAACAACAGAAATGGAAATAATTTACAGGTTTAAGCTTCTATTAAACGTTCATTGTATATTTCTAATTTTTTTACAATGTTAATTCAATTTTTTTACCTAGAAAAAAAAAATATCGAAATGATGAGTTTATGTAAAAACTCTATCTTTGGAGTGAGTCCTATTAAATACCAAAATATTAGAAATATGAAATACCAAAATATCCCTTCTTTGTTTTTATTGTCCTTGATTTTGTGGGTTAGTTATTCATCTTGCAGAACTGATTTGGAAGCAAAAGAAATGACGACAAATATGAGTAATTATATTTACGCATATACGTCTAACTCTATTTCCAAAGCTGATCCAATTCGAATTCAATTGACTTCGCCAATAGGGGAAGACTTGGTGGGAACCGAAGTAGATAAAAGTATTTTTTCTTTTAAACCTTCTATAAGTGGAACAGCTCAATGGCAAGATGAACAAACTATTGTTTTTCAACCTAAAGAAAATTTACCATCTGGACAACACTATTTAGGGAAATTTATACTCTCCAAAGTATTCAAAAAGGTACCATCTGATGCGAAAACGTTTGAATTTAATTTTTTCACAAAAGAACAACATTTCTTTATTTCTGTAGAAGGATTAAAAAATGATCCTAGTGGTGATGAAAAGAAAAAGCGTCTGTCCGGTTGGTTAAATACGGCAGATATTGCAAATAGTGAGGAGGTTGAAAAGTTGGTGACAGCAAGGCAAGATGGAAATGTTTTGCCTATCATTTGGGAACACAAAGAGGATAATATTAAGCACACATTTATTGTTGAAAATATTCAACGAGGTGTTAATAGGTCGGAAGTGGAAGTGAGTTGGGATGGTAAACCATTAGGCTTGGAAAAGAAAAGTGGTAAAAAAGTAGAAATTCCAGCTTTGGATGAATTCAAAGTAATGGATGCCAAAGTGGTGCAAGGCGATAATCCATACATCGTTTTATATTTTTCAGATCCATTAAGTAAGTCTCAAGATTTGACAGGATTGATTTCCTTGGTTGGAAAAAAACGAAAACTGAAATATATGATTAATGGAAGCGAGGTAAGTATTTATCCTCAAGGGAAATCTGCCGGAGTGATGACCGTGAAAGCAGCTTTAGGCATTAAAAGCGCCACTGGTTATAAAATGAAAAATGATAGCGAGTGGAAGTTAGTTTTAAAACAAAAAAAACCACGTGTGCGTCTTGTTGGTAACGGAGTCATCATGCCTAATTCGAAAGGGTTGATGTTTCCATTCGACGCGGTGAATTTAAATTATATAGATGTTGAGATAATTAAAATTTTTAATAATAATGTATTACAATTTTTGCAAAATAATGAAGTGGATGGATGGTATAATTTAAATCAAGTGGGACGAATTATAATGCAGAAACAAATTCAATTATCCAAACTTAATCCAGATGCCAATGCTAAAGATTGGACTCATTATGCGTTGGATTTAAGTGATTTGATAAAAGATGATCCACACGCGATTTATCAAGTAAGTATGGGCATTCGTCCGGAGTATTCAACTTACAATTGTGATGGAGAGGATGAAACGGCTGAGGAGAAAAAAGTAGTTACTGACCCATTTTTTAAAAATGATGGAAAGAAATTCAAATCAATTTGGAATTCCTACAGAAGTAATTACAAAGGTTACAGATATGAGCATCGAAATGATCCTTGTTTCCCAGCTTACTATAGTTCGAACCGGTTTGTTCGTAGGAATGTCTTGGCTTCCGATATGGGAATTTTGGTAAAAAGAGGCTCAGATGCGAGTTATATGATTGCAGTGACTGACTTGCGAACGACTCAGTCAATGGAAAGTGTAAATTTAGAATTTTATGATTATCAGCAACAATTAATAAAATCAGTAATAACTGATAACCAAGGAATGGCTGTCATCGAGTTTGATGAAAATCCATTTGTAGTTATCGCTAACAAAGGAAATCAACGAGGTTATTTGAAATTGATGGATCAAAATTCATTACCATTGGGACGTTTTGATGTTGGAGGAAAATATGCACAAAAAGGATTGAAAGGATTTATGTACGGTGAAAGAGGAGTTTGGCGCCCAGGAGATTCTATCTTTTTGAATTTTATATTAGAAGATAAAACGAATAAATTACCAAAAGACCATCCTATTACTTTTGAGTTATATGATGTGCGAGGAACATTAAAAGAGAAAAGGGTAGTGTTAGATAACGTGAATAAGGTATACGCATTGCACACTGCTACTAGTTTGGAAGACCCGACTGGAAATTGGCGAGCGATTGTAAAAGTAGGTGGAGCAAGTTTTACTAAAAATCTTAAAATCGAAACGGTTAAACCAAATCGATTAAAAATTAATATGGATTTTGGAAAAGAAAAATTCACCACTGCTGATGCAAAGTTAAAAGGTGATTTGCAAGTCAATTGGTTACATGGAGCACCAGCTTCTAATCTGACTACAAAGGTAGAAATGCATTTGACCTCAGCTTCTACCTATTTTAAAAAGTTTAAAGATTTTAGATTTAGTGATCCAACTAGACGATTTTCTCAACAGCCAAAAACTATTTATGATGGGCCGTTGGATGAAAATGGTTTTACAAAGGTGGAAGCCAATTTAAATGTTAAAAAATCAGCAACAGGAAAAATCCGTGCAGCTTTTAAAGTGCGTGCTTTTGAAAAAGGAGGAGATGCAAGTGCCGATCAATTTTCTGTCAACTATGATCCCTTCGATAGCTATGTTGGTGTGAAGATTCCTAGAAATAAATACCACGAACAACGTATTGATGTAAAGCGAGATGGCGTATTAAATTTTGTAGCAGTCGATGGGGATGGGAATGCTTTGATAGGTCGAAAATTAAATATTGGATTATATCGAGTGAAATGGAGATGGTGGTGGGATAGCTATAATAATGATTTGATGCAGTACAATTCTTCTAATCATAAATTGGCAAAAGAAAAAACATCATTAGTAACAGATATTAAAGGTAAAGTTGATTGGAAGATCAATGTAGAAGAGTGGGGGAGATATATGGTGAGAGTTTGTGATGAAGAAAGTGGACATTGTTCAGGAAGTTTTTTTTATGCAGGATATCCATGGTATGATGATATGGATGGTGATAACGAAGATGATAGTGACAACTCCAACGCCAATCAGCAGATGCGGCAAGCTGCTGCAATGTTGTCGTTTGTTTCTGATAAAGAAAAATACAGTGTGGGCAACCAGGTGAAATTAAATATTCCCGCAAGTGAGTCAGGAAGATGTTTGGTTTCAATTGAAAATGGCTCTCGAATTATCGAGACGTATTGGATTGATGCGAAGAAGGGAGATAATGAATTTACTTTTATTGCCCAGCCAGATATGACGCCGACAGTTTATGCTCATGTTACATTGATTCAACCACATGCGCAAGTGCAAAATGATTTGCCAATCAGAATGTATGGTGTAGTTCCGATTCATGTGGAAGATAAAAAAACTCGTTTATATCCAAAAATAAATATGCCATCTGAGCTAAAACCAGAAAAAAGTTTTGCTCTAAAAGTTTTTGAGGAAAATGGAAAAGCAATGACTTATACCGTTGCGATTGTGGATGATGGATTACTAGATTTGACTCGATTTAAAACACCAGATCCATGGAAAACTTTTTATGCAAGAGAAGCGCTTGGTGTGAAAACATGGGATGTATATGATCAAGTCTTGGGAGCTTATGGAGGAAAATTAGAGAGTATTTTAAGTATTGGAGGTGATGATGAGTTAGAGAAAAAGAAAGACACACAAAAAGCAAATCGTTTCAAACCTGTGGTCGTTCATCTTGGTCCATTTTATTTGGAAAAGGGAGAAACTGCGACGCACAATATTACAATGCCGAATTATATTGGTTCAGTCCGAGCAATGGTTGTGGCTAGCAAAGATGGAGCATACGGAAATACGGAGCAAACTGCACCAGTTCGAAAACCATTGATGTTATTGGCAACGTTACCTAGGGTATTAGGACCAAGTGAAGAATTGAAATTACCCATCAATATTTTTGCGATGGATAAAAAAGTCAAAAATGTAAATGTGAAAATAGAGGAGTCTAGTGGTTTAGCACAATTAGTTGGAGGTAGTTCTAAGAATCTTACTTTTTCTAAAATTGGAGATCAGTTAGTTACTTTTGATATCAAAGTAAAAGAAGCAATTGGAGTCGCAAAATTTAAAATAATAGCAACTGGTTCTGGTGAAACAGCAACACAAGAAATTGAAATTCAAGTACGAAATCCAAATCCTTATGTGACTGAAGTTACTGAAAAAGTATTACAGCCGGGTGATGAATGGACTTCCGAATTAATGCCAATTGGCGTTGGTGGAACTAATAATGGAACGTTAGAAATTTCTAATATTCCTCCAATTAATTTGGATAAGCGATTAAGATATTTAATTCGATATCCACATGGTTGTGTTGAGCAAACTACTTCTGGAGCATTTCCACAACTATACGTAAGTAGATTGTTAGATGTGGATGAGCAAATTAAAAAACAGACAGAAAAAAATATTCGTTCTGCTATAAAGCGTCTGAAAAAATTTCAAACATCTGAGGGTGGAATGTCCTATTGGGCAGGTAATCGGGATAATTCAGATTGGGGAACAAGTTATGCAGGACACTTCTTGTTAGAGGCGAAAAAATTGGGTTATGAATTGCCATTAAACATGGAAAACCGATGGGTAGATTACCAATCTAGAAAGGCTAGACAATGGACCAATTCGGTTGAGCAAAATAGTTATTATAAATATTACAATTACAAATGGCGACTGCGACAAAAGCAATTAGATCAATCCTATCGACTCTATGTTTTGGCACTTTCTGGAAATGCAGAATTAGGAGCGATGAATCAAATGCGTGAGATCAAAGGAATGTATCATGTGGCAACTTGGCGATTGGCTGCAGCTTATGCTTTGGCAGGAAAGCCAGAAGTAGCAGAGCAAATTATTGTGGATTTGGATTCCAAGGTAGAAGATTATCGAGGTATGTATTTCAGTTATGGATCGGGAGTTAGAGATGAAGCTATGATTTTAGAGACTTTAACGTTGGTCGGGGATTTGGACGAAGCAGGTGGTGTAGCCAAGCGGATTTCTAAAAGATTGAGTTCTGGAGAATGGTTTAGTACCCAAACAATTGCATATAGTTTGATTGCGATTGGGAAATTTGTAGGGGATAATGAAGTTGGAGAAACGTTTAATTTCAAATATAAGATTGGTAACTCAAAAATGGTTAATGGAGGTTCTAGCAAACCGATGATGCAACTAGATGTTCCAATTGATGGAGTAACTAACCGAACTATTACCACCAAAAATGATTCGAAAGGAATTCTTTATGTGAGAGCAGTTTCGACAGGTCAACCACTTGTGGGAGATCAAAAAGAAGAGGATAGTAATTTGCGAATGTCAATCAATTACCGAGACATGAAAGGGAAAAAAATAGACCCATCTTATTTGGTTCAAGGAACTGATTTTGTGGCAGAGGTTACAATTGATAATCCTGGTTACCGATACCGATTAGATGAAATGGCATTGACACAAGTGTTTCCTTCAGGGTGGGAAATTCATAATTCCAGAATGAGTAATATGAACACCTTCCAAAACTCAACTCGTCCTGAATATCAAGATATTCGAGATGACCGAGTTTTGACTTATTTTGATATTTATCGAAATAGAGAACATACATACAGAGTACAATTGAATGCCTCTTATCAAGGAAAATATTATTTGCCAACCACCTATTGTGAAGCTATGTATGATAATGATATTTATTCTCGAATACCCGGGAAATGGGTTAAGGTAGGTGCTAAAAAGCAAGTATTTAATATTGAAGTAGGCGACACCTCGGAGTAAAATAGAAGGTAAAAAGTATCGGATACCTTCTAGGTATCCGATACTTAACTTTTTGCTTAATAACTTTAAAGTTAGTTATTTCCAAATTTTATATAATCCAAGATTTCATCAATTTGGTCATTCGTAAAAGCTGGAAAATCTGTCATCATATCCAAATTTTACTAGGATAAAGACTTTGTTTACTCATCTTCCGTAGCAATAAATGATTACGAATCTATCTTTGTAAATTTTCACAATTCTTATCCCATCTTTCTTGTCTATCTATGTAAGAGTTGTATCTACCATTTTTGCTTTCATATTTTTAGAATGACAAGAATCGAAATAGGTTGATAATGAATTTTTTATTTAATAAAAATAGAAGGTGGAATTTATACTTTTTTAGCCTCAAGTAATTCCAAAAAATCTTCTTCTCTGTTTTTTATTATTATTGAACATTGTGAGATTACAAAAAAAGTAGAGCTTAAATTGTAAAATTTAATTCGGTAGATTTTTTTGGTGAAGTCGGGTATCCCAAATAAAAGTATTTTAAGTAAATATAATTCATCACTTTTGCTTAAACACTTGAAAAGTTAGGATGGAGAAAAATAGAAAATAGATTGGAAGTTAAAATATTTCTTCAATTTTGATAAAAACTAATTGGAAATAACATGCAGCAACCTTTTAAAGCGGGATACTGCATGTTATCTTTTAAAACATAGGATGTTCTGGTTTATTTTCTAAAATATCTTCAATCTGTTGATTCACCTCTGCTGTGATTTTTGGAATAATCTCCAATGATGTTAAAGTTTCTTCAAGGTGATGTCGTTTTGATGCACCTAGGATAACCGTGCTCACATTCGGATTTTTCGCACACCAAGCAATTGCTAATTTTGCTAAGCTTGTTCCTAGATCATCAGCCAATTTATTTAATTTTCTGCAGAGACTTAATCGGTGTGGATCAAGAGATCGTTGTTTTAACCATTCCAAACCAGCCATTCCTAATCTAGTTCCTTCAGGCATTTGACCGATATATTTATCTGTTAAAACCCCAGATGCCAAAGGCGACCAAATGGTTGTTCCCATTCCAACTGTTTTGTAAATTTGATTAAACTCTACTTCTACTTTTTCTCGATGAAACATATTGTACTGAGGTTGTTCCATGGTCGGTCCAATTAGTCGATACTCTTTAGCAACCATATGGGCTTCCATAATTTCCTGAGCACTCCATTCTGACGTACCCCAATAAAATATTTTCCCTTGCTGAATTAAATGATTCATTGTACGGACAGTCTCCTCAATTGGCGTATTTTTATCAGGTCGATGACAATAGTATAAATCCAAATATTCTACTTGCAATCTTTTCAAAGCACCATTGCACGCTTCTACCAAATGCTTTCGATTCAAACCGAGTTGTGTGGGTAACTTCCCCCCATTTCCAAAAAAAGCTTTACTTGATACCACATAGCTTGATCTATCCCATCCCATTTTTCTCAAAATATTTCCCATCACAATTTCTGATTTTCCGTTAGCATAAGTTTCAGCGTTGTCGAAGAAATTAACGCCTTTATCATAAGCTAATTTCATTAAATCTTCAGCTGTGTCATCACTTATTTGTTTTCCAAAAGTTAACCATGAGCCAAGAGATAGTGCACTAATTTGTAAACCTGATTTCCCGAGTCGTCGATATTCCATAGTTTTTTTTTATTATAAAATTGGTTCTTAAATATTGATAATATAAGTATAAATATTGGATTGGAAAAAGAATTTTCTGATCGAATTTCATGTTGTTAAATTCTTAAAAGTTAGTTTTATTGATTTTAATTTTTAACAAAAAAATAAGGAGCGAGTTAATCCTGGGTTAAAATCATATGTTCTTTTGAGAATAGAGGTAGTTAGTATATATTTGATGAAAGCAATTTATATTTATTTACATTTATATCTTTTAACTATGAAAACCTTAATCTGTATTCCAGTATTTTTATTTTTACTATTTACAAGCTGTAAACAATATTATACCGTTTCTGATTTTGAAGAAAAAACAGTTGACCATCAAACTATTGCAGTCCTTCCATTTGAAATGGTGTATAGGGGTATTCCTCCAAAAGAGTTAACTGAAGAAGATATTCAAAGAATCGAAATATTAGAAAGTAAAGCTTTTCAATCATCTTTTTTCAATGGTGTTTTAGCAAGTACAAGAAAAAGACGGAATCAATTAAGGGTTGATTTTCAACATTATTCAAAAACCATAAAACTATTGAAAGAAAATGAAATAGGCATTAGAGATTCATGGGGAGAAGATCCAGCTGAACTTGCTAAATTATTAGGTGTTGATGCGGTGGTAAAAGCTCAAATTGAGAAACGTAGATACATGTCAGATTTGGCGTCTTATGGAATTGAAGCAGGAGCTCAAATCATTGAAGCTATTACCAATAATCGACTACTTCCATTTATTAATAATCGAAGTAAAACTGTTAAAACTAATTTTATTTTAGCTAATCGAGATGATGGAAATGTGTTATGGTCAATTGCCTATGATTTTGATGCTGATTGGAGAAGTACTGCTGAGGATGTTATTGAAATGATTAATACTAAATCGGCAAAGAGATTTCCCTATAGAATCAATTAGTTTTTTTAAGACTTTTAGGTACTTAATTAACAATACTTCATTTAAAAAGTATTCTCATTAATAATGAGAGTGCTTTTTTATTTAGATAACAACTCGTTAACAGTTATTAGGTTTCTACAGGCGAAGAATTACTAAAAATGGCCATATATTTGTGACAAAAACCAAAACTAAATAAAATCAAAAATGAAACATTTTTATACTATATTTTTGTTATTACTTGCTTTTAATGTTTTTGGAAATAACGATAGAGATAATCAAGAATTGTATCAGGTTAAAATTAGTCGAGCGACAGATGAAATAAGAGTAGATGGGGTGTTAGATGAAGCATCTTGGAGAGATGCAAAAAAGGCTTCTGATTTTTGGATGAGTTTTCCAAATGATACAAATAAAGCTGATCCTAAAACTGAAGTTAGATTAACCTATAATGACGATTTCCTTTATGTTTCTGCGGTATGTTATGATGATAAAAACTATGTCATTCAATCACTTAAAAGAGATGTCGATTTTTGGGATGGTGATGGTTTTGCGTTTGTCATTGATCCTGTTAATCAAAAGACAAATGGTTTCCTTTTTGGAGTGAGTCCACTTGGTGTTCAGATGGAAAGTTTATTATCAGGAAGTGTAGGGGCGAGAGGTTCAAGACCAAGAGGGGTAAATAATAGCTGGGACAATAAATGGTTTGCTGAAGTGCAGCATTATGATGATCGTTGGACAGTCGAAATCGCTATTCCTTTCAAATCACTTCGCTATGAACAAGACAAAACAACTTGGGGTATTAACTTTTTGCGAAGTCATATGGAAACGAATGAATATCATTGTTGGGCAAAAGTGCCAGTTCGTTTCCGAGGAATAGACCTAGGATACACTGGAGCTTTGAATTGGGATGCTGCTCCTAAACGAACTAAAGGAAATATAGCAATTATTCCATATGTGACAGGATCGGCAAGTAAAGATTTCGAGGCAGATTTGACGGAAGATCGAAAGTTGGTTCCTAAAACAAATGCAGGTTTAGATGCTAAAATTGCTATAACTTCTTCCTTGAATTTAGATTTGACAGTAAACCCTGATTTTTCCCAAATTGAAGTTGATCAACAAGTCACTAATTTGAGTCGATTCAGTATTCGTTTCCCAGAAAGAAGAACTTTCTTTTTGGAAAATAGCGACGTTTTTTCTGATTTTGGAACAGGAAGTGCTCGACCTTTTTTCTCCCGAAGAATCGGTTTGGATGAAGATAATAATCAAGTTCCGATTCTGTATGGGTTACGTTTGAGTGGGAATCTAGATAGAAAATCTAGAGTCGGTTTAATGAATGTTCATACCCAAGGAGACTCCACTAATTATGGTCAAAATTACACAGCCGCAGCTTTTCATCGAAGAGTTTTTGCTCGTTCAGTACTAAAGGGATATGTTTTGAATCGACAAGCCTTTGATAATACTGATACCCAAAAAGGAGATTTTGGGAGAAATGCAGGATTAGAATTTACTTATCAATCGAATAATGGAAATACTCGTATTTGGGGAGGATACAATCACTCTTTTAAGGAAGGATATTCGGATAAAAATTATATGTTAAAAACTGGTTTTAATTTTTCCAATACTAATTGGTCTTCGTGGTTGAGTTATAATTATTTGGGAAATAATTATTTTGCAGATATGGGGTTTTTACAAAATGTGGAGGATGTCTATGATGCAAATCGAGACACGACTTTCCGACAAGGATATCACTCTCTTTTTACCAATTTAGCTTACACTCATTTTGCCAAAAATACGAGTAAGTTTAATAGGCATAGGTTCAGTGTTTTTAATAGTTCGAGAGCCACTCCTGGTGGACACCACTACTCGAGGTTTACGCAGGCTGAATATGAAATGATGTTTAAAAATCGAAGTAATTTAAAATTTAAGGTAAATAATAACTACATCGAATTGTTTTCCGACTTTTTCTATAGTAGTAAAGATTCTTTACCAATTGCAAGCTACACTTACAATATTGGAGAAATTGAATATCGCTCTGATTCTCGAAAGTCCCTGGGTTTTGAAGGTCGATTATTATATGGTTCATTTTACAGCGGAATGCGTTCATCTGTTCGACTTGGTATTAATTATCGAACTCGGCCATGGGGTAATTTTGGGTTACAAGTTGAGTACAATAAATTAGAGTTCCCTGAACCATTTGCTGATGCTGATTTACTCCTAATTAGTCCAAGAATTGAGATTAATTTCTCGAAAAATATATTTTGGACCACCTTTTTACAATATAATACCCAGGCGGATAATTTCAATATCAATAGTCGTTTACAATGGCGTTTCAAACCAATGTCAGATATCTTTTTGGTTTATACGGATAATTATGCAGTAGAAGTATTTGGGCAAAAAAATAGAGCTGTAGTGTTTAAAATGAACTATTGGTTAAATTTGTAAAAGTATTTTTTTAATAAGATGAAAAGTGTTTTAAATATAGTTCTTTAGTGTTATAAAAGAAGCTCAAGGGACTTTTAAGACTTCTGTAAAACCATTCCAATACAATTCCATTTTAATGCATTTCCTCTTAAATCAAGAGGTTCCTCTATTGTGAAATTATCTTCCCATTCCAATATATTAAAACCTATTTCTCTAATGACTTGCAATAATTTTACAGAGGGATAAAATTGTTGCCAATGATCTTTATGTAAGAAATTTAATGGAGTAATGATAATGATTTTTCCATTGCGTTTGAGTACTCTTTTCATTTCTTTCAATCCTTCCAAAGGTTGCTTTAATCGATCCAATAGAAAATTGCTAAAAACAAAATCTTGAGATTCATTCCGGAAAGGTAGTTTCTCTGCCTTTGCCAATCCAAAGTTCAAATTTTTTAATTCATGACCTGGTAAATGAACTGAAGAGAAACCTTTATGAGATAAATCTAAAAGGATCGTTTTGTTTTCTACCCAAAAATCATGGCCTTGCTTAAGCATTTGATAACTATAATCAATTCCCCAATAATTACCGATTGGATTTTCCTTTGCTAGGATTCCAATCATTCGCCCAACACCACATCCTAATTCTAAAACATTAATTTTTTCTTTGTTTTGTAAATGTTTTGTTATAAAGTTAAGCCCTTTTTGAAAAGGGTACGCCCCCCATAGTTCATCTGCCAGGTGCAAACCTATATGCCGAACTACCATGTCGTCGAATCGTTCGTATAAGTCTTTTTGAAAATCTATTTCCGATTTTTTTATAAAAAAAGGAATTTGCATTCTAAATGAAATTGGTTTTTCCATAACTACAAAAATATAAAGTTTCTGAAATAACAAATAATTTAGCTTTGAAACTGTATTTTTTGTTTACGTTCTTATTATCCTACTTATTTGTTAAAAAGGTTGTCTCTTTGGAGAGTTTTTCTTTTTTATTTGAAATAATATTTTGAAGATACTAATTAATGTATTTTTAAATTCTTTTTAATTTCAAAAAATCAATATATTTGTTTAGGTAGAGTGGAAGATAATAGAGAATAGACCTCTTCCTCTAAAATAATATTTCATAACAAAACCATTAATAAATATGAGTAAGATTGACAATCCTATGTTTGGAAAAGTTGGGGCGTTTTGGGTAGAGGGCAAAAAAGAACCTTTTTATGGTATAACTGAGGCTAAGCAATATCAGTATGATCAGGGTGGTGATGTCCTTAATTTTAGAGGAAAAGTTGCAATTCATGATCCTGAGCCAAATATTGCTATTTGTTCGAAATGTGGAATAAGGGTTCATGGTAAAACAACTGATGAAGCTAATATTTGTGAGGATTGTGCTCCACCACCACCAGAAGTAAAAAAAGAGACAAATGGGTTTTGGAGTATGTTTGGAATGGGATAAGCCCTTTTTTAATAAAAATAAAATGAGTGTATTCACAATATTTTGTGGGTGCACTTTTTTTATGATTTATTTTTTTCTAGTTTAGGCTTTCTATACTTCTAAAATAATAATAATGAATAAAATATATTGTTTACTTCTTTGTGTTTTTATTTTCTGCCAAATTTCTTTTTCCCAAAAAGAATATTTTCCTCCTCAAAATGAATGGACAACTAAATCTCCATCTGATTTTGGTATTAATTCTGAAAAGTTAAAAAAGGCAATTGACTTTGCTGAAGAAAATGAATACAGTGGCTCCAGAGATTTAAGGGTAGCAATATTAAAAGGTTTTTCATATGAACCCTATCATCAAATATTAGGAGATACTAAGAAACGAGGAGGTCCAGCTGGAGTCATTTTAAAGGATGGGTATATTGTTGCTCAATGGGGAGATGTCAATCGGGTGGATATGACATTTAGTGTTACGAAAAGTTATTTATCAACAATTTGTGGTTTGGCGGTAGATGCTGGATTGATAACTGATGTGAATAATAAAGTGAGTGGGATGATTTGGGATGGCACTTTTGATGGTGTTCATAACAGTAAGATTACGTGGAGTCATTTGTTGACACAATCATCAGATTGGTCGGGGAGTTTATGGGGAGGAAAAGACTGGGCAGATCGTCCTCCGAAAATTGGTAGTTTGGATGATTGGAAAATTCGGAAATTTAATGAACCAGGAACGGTGATGGAATATAATGATGTTCGAGTAAATGTCTTGGCTTATTCATTATTACAAGTTTGGAGGAAACCATTACCTCAAGTATTGAAAGAAAAGGTGATGGATAAAATTGGTGCTTCTCCAACTTGGCGCTGGTACGGTTATGAAAATTCGTTTACTAATGTTGATGGAATTATGATGCAATCAGTTAGCGGCGGTGGACACTCTGGAGGTGGACTTTTTATTAATACATTAGATCATGCACGTTTTGGTTTGTTGTTTTTGAAAAATGGAAATTGGAATGGCCAACAACTAATTTCAAAAGATTGGATACAATCTGTTCAGCAACCCTCTAAGCCAAATCCAAGTTACGGATATATGTGGTGGATAAACCAACAAGGGAAAAGATATTGGGAGGGCGTTTCTGAGAAGGTGTATTATGCTGCTGGTTTTGGAGGTAATTTTATTGTGGTAGATGAAGAGCATGATTTGGTGATTGTAACTAGGTGGTTGGAACCAAAGAGAATAGGGGAGATGGTTAAGTTGGTAGTGGATGCTTTTGAGTAAATAATTGAATAACGATTTAAGAATATTTAATAGTTAAATATTGAAAATTTTTAAATCGTTATTCCTGAATTGTTAATCAATCATTTTTTTCATCAAAAGGTCTGTCTGCTGTTCATCCCCAACTTTGAACATATGTGTTCCAAATTCTTCAAAGCCCATTTTTTTATAGAAACTGATTGCCTCAGGATTTTTTTCCCAAACACCTAACCAAAGTTCTTTTTTCTTTTTTGCCTTTGCCAACTCTATTGATTTGTCAATCAAAATTTTTCCAAAACCTTTTCCTTGGGCTTCCTCTGTTAGATAAATTCTCTCCAACTCAAAACAATGTTCTTGCATCTTTTCAGTTTGAGCATTTCCCTCATTTAATTTCAAATATCCAATTAAAGCTTTTCTACTCTCTCTGTATCCAGGTTCAGAATAAAGTAAATAAAATGTAGTTTTTGAATTAAGTAATTCCTTAGTTAGTTGTGATGTGCTGAATGTTTGGTTGACATGTTTATTAAAATTCTCTTCCGTATTTTTAGTTTGGTATGTTTCAGTAAATGTTTCAATACTTATTTTTCGTAATGCTGATAAATTAGAGAGTTCGCATTTTTTAAAATTAAATTTGGCCATAATGTTTGTTTTGAAAAATGTAAATAGATTGAACGAGCTGATTTTATTTAGAAAATTATCCTCTTGCTTTTTATTCAAAAACAAGAGGCTAGGAGATTATTTAAAAAGTTGATATAAGAGAAAAAATTTTGCTAACTTTTGTTTGCAATTATTAAAGGAAATAGATTTTAGGTATTATAATAAAGTTTTAAATCTTGGTCGTTTTGGTGCAACATCACCCAACCTTTCCTTTTTATTCGCCTCAAATGCACTATAATTTCCTTCAAAGAAAACGACTTCGCCATCATCTTCATAGGATAAAATATGTGTTGCCAATCTATCAATAAACCATCTATCATGTGAAATCAAAAGTACGCAACCTGCAAAGTTTTCAATTCCTTCCTCCAAAGCACGTAGTGTATTTACATCAATATCGTTCGTAGGCTCATCTAATAAGATTACATTTCCACCTTCTTTCAAGGTAATGGCCAAGTGTAACCTATTGCGTTCACCTCCTGAAAGTGTACTTACTTTTTTCTGCTGATCTCCACCAGAGAAATTAAAACGACTAATATATGCTCTGGCATTGATTTCTTTATTTCCTATAGTGATGAATTCACTTCCTTGGCTCACCACTTCATAAATTGTCTTTTCAGGAACTAAATCTTTATGCGCTTGATCTACATAAGCCAATTTTACTGTTTCACCGATTGTAATATTTCCAGAGTCAGGGTTTTCCTCATCCATAATCATTCTAAATAATGTAGATTTACCTACACCATTCGGACCGATAATACCAACGATTGCATTTTTAGGAATAGAGAAATTTAAGTTTTCAAATAGAACACGCTTATCATATGATTTTGTTAAATCCTCCGCTTTAATGACGATGTCTCCTAATCTTGGACCAGATGGAATATATAATTCCAACTTCGCCTCTTTCTCTTTCGTCTCTGCATCAGACATAGTTTCATATGCACTTAATCTGGCTTTTCCTTTGGCTTGCCTACCTTTTGGAGACATACGGGACCATTCCAATTCTCGTTTTAAAATCTTCTGACGTTTCGATTCCTGTTTTTCTTCTTTGGCCATTCGGTTAGATTTTTGCTCTAACCAAGAACTATAATTTCCTTCCCATGGAATTCCTTCGCCTCGATCTAGCTCTAATATCCAACCAGCCACATTATCCAAAAAGTATCTATCGTGAGTTACGGCAATAACTGTCCCTGGAAATGATTTTAAAAACTGTTCTAACCAATGTACACTTTCTGCATCAAGGTGATTGGTAGGCTCATCAAGCAATAAAATATCTGGTTTACTCAATAATAATCTACATAATGCAACGCGACGTCTTTCTCCTCCAGAAAGAACATTTACTTTTGCATCATCCGGTGGACAACGTAAAGCATCCATTGCTACCTCTAAAGTATGATCTAGTTCCCATGCATTATAATGATCCATTTTGTCTAAAAGTTCACCTTGTTCATTTACCAATTTCATCATGGCATCATCATCCATTGGTTCAGCTAACTTATTAGATACTTCTTCGTAGGCATTTACCACATCTACTATATGTTGAACTCCTTCTTGTACGATTTCTTTAACTGTTTTTTCTGGATCAAGTTCAGGTTCTTGAGCCAAATACCCAATTTTATATTCTTTATCAAAAGTTACTTTTCCTTGGTAATTAGTATCCAATCCAGCAATAATTTTTATCAAACTAGATTTACCAGCTCCATTTAAACCCAAAACACCAATTTTAGCTCCGTAATAAAAAGAGAGCCATATATTTTTCAATACGGTCTTACTTGGTGGGTAAACTTTTGTGACGCCTTCCATGGCGAAAATGACTTTTTTATCTGACATACTATCTTATTTTATTTTTTTTAATTCCTTAGGGGATATTATTTTATTAGAAAGAACAAAACTAAAAGGTTTTACGAGATTTTTGTAAAATAAAAAAAACTTAATTATCATTTTTCCTAAAAAAAAATTGGTTCGAATAGATATAAGTGAGTTTTAGCAACCAACTAAAATATTACATATTATAGGAGATGGAAATAATACTGGTAAGTTAGTCATGGGAAATCCTGAGAAATCATTTTCAGTATTGTTTTAAGAAAAAAAATGAAAACGCTGATCCTTATATTTTTGATGCCATTTTAACGGTTTTGGATGAAGCTATTTTTGTTAACTCATTTTATCTCGTTTTATAGTTTTTATTTAAACTTTCTCTTTGTAATCCTTTTTTGGCTACACTAATTAATTGGTTTTCTTCAATAATTAAGTCACGCTTATATATAAACGATAATTATATAGACTCGATTAAACCTAAATTAATTTAATATTTTAATAATGCAATAAAGTTCAGGATGGCAAGATTTGTTGGAGATGTAATCGGAGATATTTTGTATTTTCTTTATCAATAGGAGAGCGAATCTTCTAGTTTTAAAAACTAAAACTATCTGTTTGGGCTTTAATGAGATTGAGGCCTACATTAATCAAGATTTCATAATGAAATTGTACTAATTTTTATTTGGAGATTCTAAGAGGTTTATCTATTACTGACCTAGTTGTTGCCATTTCTTCTTGAAGTGTTCCAATATTTTATTTTCAAAAATATAATCTCCTACATCTCTCCCCCATGTCTGATAAGTTAAAGCAGAAGGGTGAACTCCGTCACTAAAAAAATCACTTGATTGCATTGGTCGATCAAATTTATGCATCCAGCTTTCGAAAGTTAATTTATCTTCTAAGAAAAAAACATTATCAAATTTTGTAGTGAGATCTTTAAGTTCGTCTCCTAAAAGGTTGACCATATTTCCAATTGTACGTTTCATTAGCGGAGTGAAAGCAGGGAATTCATGGATAGGAGGCATGTTAATACAAACTGTTTTGGAATTTGGAAATGAATTATTAAGTCTAGTAAATAGAGTATTCATGTTAGCTCTCCATTTTCGAGGACTGTTAAACTTGAAAGCATCATTTGCACCTAAACCAATTACAATAATATCAGGTTGGAAATTACCAATTTGAGGAATCAGTTCTTTCACAACTTTTTTAGCTGTATAACCACTTTTGGCGACTACTTTCCAGTTTATTTTATAGTTGTATTTTTGGAAAAGTGATTGAGCTAATGCCCCGGTTAATCCATTTTTATGGAAATCAACGCCAACACCAGCTATTGAAGATTCTCCTAGAGTCAGTAAATTAATTTGTTGGTCAGATTGCCCCTCTACACCTTCTGAACCAGCGGCATCAGGCAATACAGGAACCTTAGCTTTAATCCTTTTCCCTTGAAAATAGATAAGAGGGATAAGCGGTAAATTATAAATAATATTAAAGGTATATTTAAACTGATTTATCATTTTTATCTATAGTTTTAATACAAAACATAAACTATTCTCTACACCAATATACGGTTCAAAAAGTTCAATTTTTTTATGACCAGTGTTAATGTACAATGAAATTGCTGTTACATCTTTGTACCCTGTTTCTAGTTTCGACCAAGTGTAGTTTTCTTCTTTAGCCCACTTTTTCAATTCTTTTAATATCATTTTACTAAATCCTTTGCCACGATATTTTATTGGAATATACATTCTTTTGATTTCCATATCTCCATTTTTGTTCATTTCTCGAAATGCTCCCATTCCAACTGAATCGCAACTTAGCATCGATACTAAAGCAAAAGTATTTTCTCTTAAGGTATTAAATTGACCGAAAAAACCTACCTATAATCTACGCTTTTAACAAGTTCCTGATCAAGTTGTTTAACCAAGAATTTAAATTTTGGATCGTTAACATTACTTCTTAGCAATTGAATCACGATATTTTTTTTTGTAAAAAGAAATTTCATTGATGTTATTCATTCAATTTATTTTTTGAATTAATGTTGCCTTATTAACTGTAAAATTTCAACTCTTCTAAAACTATTAAAATCGGGTATATCGAATAAGCTGAAACGAATATTTTGATAAATACCGTAGAATCGGATTTAAACAATAGTTTTAATTATTGAGGAATATATTTTATTCTTTGCAAAAACGAAATTTTAGGCTAAAATAAAAATAGAGTGGGAGATAAAAAAAATATTTAGATACAAATTTTAATGTTCGCAATTCATTGATAAATGTTCCGAACAATAGGAAAGAATTTTAAATAAAATAAATCTTACCTTAAGTTACTACTTTAAGAATTTACAAAGCTTAAATGATGGATTCCGGGCTGGTATGTTTCTTTTAGAGCATGGATAATCATATCATAATGGACTTTACTTTCTACAAAGTCTATTTTCTCTACATCAATAATCAATATAGGAATAGAATTTTCAGTTCGCATAAATTCATAATAAACATCTTGAACTTTTTGCAAATATTCAGCGCTAATATCTTGTTCATAATCTCTTCCACGTTTCTTAATGTTTTGCATTGCCCCTTCTACAGAACGATGTAAAAACACTAAAATATCTGGTTTGGGAAAAGAGGCATTTAGTACATGAAATAATCTTTGGAACAAACGATATTCTTCTGCATTTAAATTATTCTTGGCAAATAACAATGTTTTCACAAAAAAATAGTCAGATACTATTAAGTCTTGGAAGAGGTCTCGCTGAGTCAAGTGTTTTTGTAATTGTTTGTGTCGTTCTGTCATGAAAAACAACTCTACCGGAAAAGCATACCGTTCAGGATTCTCATAAAAATTAGCTAAAAAGGGGTTGTCTGCGAATTGCTCAAGCAGCAACTTACAATTATACTCTTCATTTAATTTTTGGCACAAGGTAGTTTTTCCAGCACCAAGGTTACCTTCAATTGCAATGAAATTATAAGGGAAAGGGTTTTTCATCTTTATGCGTAGTTATGTTTGTAAGTTGTTATTCTTCCAAGTTTTTTTTAGAAGTTATCTTAAATTTTGAACTGATTACCTCCCTAAAACCTATTCCTCCCTTTCCATTAGGTAAACCTCTAATGGATCCTCACATTTCATATAAAGTTCTTCGATAGTTAAATTTAAAGTTGGGTGAACCAAATCCCCCGCAATTTCCATCAAAGGTATTAATACAAACATGCGTTCATGACAGTGGGGATGAGGTATTGTTAACTTATCAGTTGACAATAATGTTTTGCCAAAAAACAAAATGTCGATGTCGATAATTCGTTCATGCCACTTTTTATTTTCTTGACGCCCGATTTCTTTCTCTATATTTTTGATATGAAAAAGTACTTCCTCAGCTACTAATTCTGTTTGAATTTCCAAAGCTTGATTAATGAAATTAGGTTGGTCATTTACTCCCCATGCTTGGGTTTCATATAACCGAGATTTGTTAGAGATTCCTCCTACTTTTTTTTCAAGAATTTCGCAAGCTTGCGTCAAATGGGAGGTACGATCTCCTAGATTGCTGCCTGTATGAAGGTAAATCGTTTGTTTTTCTGCCATGCTAATTCTAAAAAATTAAGTAAATTAATTTTGTCCAAAAATCCAATAGCGCAAAGGTAAAATTTGAAATAAGGATTTTTAATTTTTTGTGAAAATATTTTAGCTATTCATATTTGGGTACAATTGATTTGAGATCAATAAACAGAACAGTGGCAATATTGTATTATTTAGATATGAAATGTTAAAGTTATATTTTTATTTGAAAAAAGACCGATTGATTTATTTTTGATTTATAACAAAATAACAACAATGGAACTAGCGAAAACAATCCACTCCAAAAACGAAATTATCCAATCAGTGCAAGAAAGTTTTGATAAAATTACTGTTTATGTTGAATCAACCTCTGATGAAATTTTTTATTAAAAAAAAATAAGAAATTGTCTGTTGTAGAAAATTTAGATTATTTAATACAGTCTACCAAACCAATATCTTTAGCCTTGCAGAAAAATAAATTGTTTTTTTAGGATTTGGAATTTCCTTTCGTGGCTCTGATAAATTTGAAACTCTACGGTCAAACTATCTCCTAAAATTAAGTCAAGAATTAGCACCGGTAAATGGAGGAAACATCATCTCGAAAAATATTAAATCAAATTCCAAAGAAAAATTTTTAGAAAGTTGGAATTTAATTGGGAGTAAATTTTCCAAACGAATTGATCAATGGTCTGAAAGTAGTTTAGATCGATTTAAATTACTTCATCCACTTTTGGGGAGATTAACTTTGCGAGAAATGTTATTTTTTACTATTTTCATAATGAGCATCATTTACGGGCAATGAAATTACTAAATGAAAGCTTACAAAAAATCTAATTTATTTATTAAATGCAATTAATAAAATTGACTTTATGGAAAATAACTTTTTACTCTCTAGTCGAAAACAATTTGAATATTACAAGATGCTAGGTGAACGAACTTTTGTTCAACTCAATGAAGAAGATTTTTTCTGGAGATATAATACGGAAAGTAACTCAATTGCAATAATTGTGGAACATTTATGGGGAAATATGTTGTCTAGGTGGACTGATTTTTTGACAACTGATGGAGAAAAAGAATGGAGGCGTCGAGAAGCAGAATTTGATTCCGCTAATAAAGATGTTAGTGTAATGTTGAAGAAATGGGAAGAAGGTTGGAGTTGTACTTTCACTGCTTTGGAATCTATTAATATGGATAATATTAGTACACCAGTTTTTATCAGAAATCAAGAGCACACAATTGTGGAAGCGATTAATAGACAATTGGGGCATTACACTTATCATATTGGCCAAATTGTATATATAGGTAGAATGTTAAAGGGGAAAGAATGGAAAAGTTTATCGATTCCTAGAGGTAAAACAAAAGAATACAATAAGATGAAATTTTCTAGGCCACCTGCTAGAGATCATTTTACGACAGAATTTTTAGATGGTTATTTTTATGAAGAGAAAGATAAATAATGAAGAGTAATTAATATTTTGATTAAATCCAATTTGTAAAATAAGATGCTTTAGCCTTTTTGAGGAAAACAAAAGAGAATTTAAGGAAAAGTAGAATTTTATTATTTAGTAAAGAATTATTTACGTTTGTTTTTTTGGAATCAGAGGGTTTATTTCAGGATGAATTATTAACTAAATTGAAATATGAAAAAATCAGAGATAACTAGGAAATTAATTGTTGAGAAATCAGCCTCTTTTTTTAATCAAAAAGGATTTGCTGGTACTTCTATTCAAGATACTATGGCAGCAACTAGTTTGCCTAAAGTAGGTGTTTATGGTAATTTTTAAAAAAAAGTGATAATAAAAAAGGAGTGAAAAAGGAAATTGCTTTAGCAGCTTTTCAATATGCTATAGAAGTTCGTAAAAGAACCTATGTAATTTAAAATTCAATTGACAAATTAAAAGATGTGGTTTACTTTTACAAAGAACGAGTTATGAGCCCTCCAGTAGAAGGTGGATGACCTTTATTTAATACTTCTATTGATGCAAGCGGTACCTATTCCGAGTTGCAAAAAAGAGTGTTGAAATTAATGGAATATTGGCAATAAAGAATTATCAAAACTTTGGAAAAAGGAAAGAGAGAGTGAGAAGTGAGATCAATTCAGAAGATTTTGCTACCCTTTTTATTGGAACTTTGGAGGGTGGAATTTTGATGTCTAGAATTTTTAAAGATAATCACCATTTTGATCTTATGGCTGATCAATTGATAAAGTTGATCGATGGTTTAAAAAAATAAAATTGAATAAGTGGTTGTAAAATATCCTTTACGATTAAGACCATTTGGTTTAAAAATTAATATATGACAACATCGGATAGCATAATTTTTCCAGATAAACCGATGCCTAAACCAAGAAAACCGAGGCACCCTGTTTTGCTCTTAATGTTGATGCAATTTGCTTTTGGAACACTAGGAAGAGTTTTTCCAAAATGGTTTGCTAGTTTAGCCTTTAGATTTATGACGATACCTCAAAATCGAGCAAAACATAGAATATCTGATACGGTTATTGAACAAGCAAATATCTCTGGAATTTTAGTTGGAGAGAATATGCTTAAAACCTATGAATGGGGAAATGGAGCAAACACTATTTTACTTGTTCATGGTTGGCAATCACGAGGAACAGCTTTGCGATCTTTTGTGCCTAAGTTGACTGAGGCAGGATTTAGGGTAGTTGCTTTTGATGCCCCTGCTCATGGGGATTCAAGTGGAAAAAGAGCTGATTTGAAAGGGTTTGGAGGGGCAATAAAAACATTATATAATAAATATGAAAACGTATATGGAGTAATTTGTCACTCCTTTGGCGGTGCAGCTGCAGCTTATGCGATGTACAAATTAGACCCCTCTATCAAATTGAAAAGGTTTGTTACCATTGGAACCCCATCTACTTCTTCCTATCCAGTATTTAATGGATTAAAAACGATGAATGCACCTCCGATGGTTAGAAAATATTTTATTGAAAAATTAGAAAGTGTTATTGGAATGAAGTTAGAAGGTTTAAATTTTAAATTTCTTAACCCATTCTTGAAAATTGAAAAAATATTAATTGTTCATGATAAACAAGATGAGCAGGTGAACTTTGAAGAAGCTGAAAAAATGGTAAAGAGTTGGAGATGTGCAGAATTACAAACGACTGATGGGTTTGGGCATTTTCATTTGATGAAAAGTCAAGAAGTAATAGATAGGGTTGTGGGTTTTATAAAATCATGAGCCTTTAGGAAGAGTCGAAAATTTGAGATTTTATGTACAAAATAGTAGTTCTGACTGCGATATAGATGAGGACAAACTTGAAGACTGCTTTGTTGGTTGTTGAGTTTTAATCAATTTATAAAAATCAAATGGAGTGATTTTATTTTCTGAATTGTTATGGTCAGATTTTTTAAAGAAATTAATAGCTTAGGCTTCTCAGGGATCTATCCTTTTTTTGTTTAGATATGAAGTGCTCTTTTGATTTTTTTATATAAATAGCGTATCAACTATCTTTATTTCAATTTATTCAATAGAAATTTGTTGCTCCTTTGATTCTAATGAAACCTAGTTATCAATTTCATAACAATAATTTCACATTGCCTAGAGAAGACTTGAAATGTATGATCTATTTTCAAAATGTGGGAGATAATTAAGTCTGCAAAATTATCGCTAGGTATACTTTAAATGTGATTTTGATCTCTAAAATTTAGTCAACATATTAACATCAAAACCCGGAACTTTGAGAATTTCTTTTAAAGGAGTGAAGTATGAAGTTGAAAAAGCGGCAAGAGCAATCGAAGAAAGTGAATTTGCTGATGGATTGCGATTTGCGAAATAAAGAAATTTTAGTGTTCCATGGTATTATTTTAAGAAGTGATCTAGATTTTAACATTTTCGGGAACTCCTTTCGATGTCATTCTAGAGGGAAAGAACTAAAAATGAAAGGGTCAATTTATTTAGGTCTAAGTTTCTAAATTCGTTTTATTAAATATTCTTGTCAAGGAATAAAATTTTATATTTGTGAAACTCGTTTTAGTTAAAATAAAAAATAAATACATGAAATATTTACTACTTACCTGCTGCCTATTATTTGTTGGTTATTCTGTACAATCTCAATTTCAGGTAGATGAAAATGGATTAACTATTATTGTAACTGATGGAACTGAGATTGGAAAGAATAGTAAAGTAGTTAGAAAAAATAATATTCCTACATCCTATGAGCAAATCGGATCAAAGTCTGGTTCTCCTATAAATGCGATGGTTTTTAATGATCCTATTCGATCTTTAGGAATGAAAAATTGTATTCAAGCCGCAGCTTTTTTAGATCGGCCTGAGTATGGAAAAATAGGATTTATGCTAATTTTTTCTTTGAATGACTCAATTGGAGGGAGACAAGCTATTCATACAGAAAATGGAAAAGTTTATAAAGGTGTGTATAGACTTATCCGTCAAAAAACTTCGATTAGTGAAAGTGTTCCTGAAGGCATGACCACTTATGAAGTTGTAGGAACTTTTTTACTTTTAGGAATTTCTTAAACTTAGATTAAAATAAACAATGGCGTGGAATAATTTACTTTCCACGCCATTGATTTTTTAGATAAGAAAAATATCTCTATAAATTTTACGCTTTAAAGTAGCTGTGAGCTTCGGACGTGAAAACAACTTTACTTTTAATTCGAGCTACAAACTTTTTATTTGTTGAATGTGCTTCATTAAAAAATCCGATAATAGAGGGTTGTAATACTTTTTTTCCGTTTAACAATGCTTTCGCCGCTTTAATACTTTCTATATCACCTCGATCTCCATTAATATCATATCGAAAAAGTGCTGAACAAATTCCAGAGAATTGTTTGCGCTGATAAATTACATCATGAATGTTATCTGGGTAATGTTTTGATTGGACACGGTTAAGCACGACATTTCCGACTCTTAGTTTTTCTTGGTAAGATTCTCCGCCGGCTTCGGAGTTAATTACAGAGGACAAAAGAACTAGGTCTACTTCTGAATAATCTTGTGCATTGGTAAACAGGCTAAGTCCTACGCATAGGAAAGTGAATAGATTTTTCATGGGGATAATTATTATTATGTTTATGGGAAAATAAATGTTTTATGTATTAATTATTTTTTTAATACTAAAATTTTTTAAAATTTTTTAAATGGTGAAAATTAATTTTTTTGATATGTTTTTTGTGTAATTTTGATATGTTGATGCAAAGTTGAGAATATTATTTTGAAAATTATAATACTTGTCATTTTAATTAATAAATTAAAATTAAATCATATGTGATCATGAGGCAACTAATTGATCCTTTTGTTACGATATTCTTATCTTAATATATTGGTAATCAGTATGTTGTGGATGTATTTACTTTTTACTTCCAATTAGATTAATGTGTAAAACGTTGATTTTAGGTATAAGAAAGTTTTTTTGTATTTACCTCGAAAATTGAGAGTTAAAGTAGTTTTTTGCTCTTTAAGCTAAATATTAAGTGTAGTTGGTTAAGCAAAATTTGATAACATCAAATAATTTTAAAAGTAAATTTTATTCCAATTTCCGCTATATGTTTCATATTAACTCAAAAGAAGCGAATAAATGTCATACAATTTGAACCAAGTTTCACTTTTTTCAACTTTTCCTTTTGGAGAAACAAAACAGGAAGACCTTTCACTCTAGTTTAATTTTTACTTCGATTTTAGTGTTTCAAAACTAATAGTTAGTCAATCATGTTAATTCCATAACTGTAAAAAGAGTAAAAGTAACATAGGGTACTATAATAAATATTAAAAGAATGAATTAAGGTTACTCTTAAAGGAATAATAATTTTAGCAATGGCGTTAAAATAGCAGTAAGATATGATGTTTAAGGCATCATCTTTAAAAAGTGTTTTGATCTGTACCTAGTTCTTAATCATCGAAATTATATTGATGCCTCTTTGAGGAATTACCACTTATGAAGTGGTCTTCTCTACAGATAAAAAAAATTAAAAAACCGAATAGCACAATTAGTGGTATTCGGTTTTTTAAAGATAGATTTATTATCGAATAATATCCACCGCCATTTTATACTTTGGATCTTCTACCACATTTACATCGATTATAGCATCTGCATTTTGTAGTAATGCCCGACAATCTTTACTTAAGTGTTGAAGGTGTACTTTTTTCCCAACTTTATGATATCGTTCCGTAATTTTATTTAAAGCTTCAATAGCAGACATATCCACGACCCGACTTTCAGCAAAGTCAATTATTACCTCACCAGGATCATTTAGTACATCAAATTTCTCATTAAAAACTGATACTGATCCAAAGAATAATGGCCCGTAAATTTCATAATGTTTGATACCATCTTCATCGATTCTTTTTCTTGCACGAATTCTTTTGGCATTGTCCCAAGCAAAAACTAAAGCTGCGATAATTACTCCAACTATAACTGCTAAAGCTAAATTATGTAATACTGCTGTTACCAATGTAACTAAGACCATTACAAAAATATCAGATTTTGGCATTTTGTTAAGTGTTTTCAAACTAGCCCATTCAAATGTTCCAATCGCAACCATAATCATCAATCCTGTCAAAGCTGCCATTGGTAATTGTTCAATCCAGCTAGCCCCAAACATAATAAAGACCAATAACATTATTGAGGCAAAAATTCCAGACAATCTTGCTCTTGCTCCAGATGAAATATTAATCAAGCTTTGTCCAATCATTGCGCATCCTCCCATCCCAGAGAAAAAACCTGATAATACATTCGCAATCCCTTGCGCAACCGCTTCTTTATTCCCTCGTCCACGAGTCTCTGTAATTTCATCAATAATATTTAATGTCAACAAACTTTCAATCAAACCGACTCCAGCCATAATCGCTGAGTAAGGTAAAATTAACCAAAAAGTTTCTAATGTAAAAGGTACACTTGGAATATGAAATGGAGGGAAACCACCTTCAATACTTGCTAAATCACCCACTGTTTTTGTATCAAATCCAAAGGCCATTACGATTCCAAAGATAGCTAAGATTGCAACCAGTGAAGAAGGGATAACTTTTGTTAGCTTTGGTAAACCCCAAATAATCAACATAGTCAAAAGAACTAACCCTCCAAATAAATACAATGATTCACCTGTAAGCCATGATCCGTCAGAGGTTTGGAATTCTGTTAGTTGCGACATGAAAATGATTATCGCTAATCCGTTTACAAAACCAAAAATTACTGGATGTGGAACAAGTCTCATTAGTTTTCCTAACTTTAGGAAACCAGCTGCCATTTGAATTATTCCAGCCAAAATTACCGTAGCAAAAATATATTCTACTCCATGATCGGGTGATTGAGCCAATGCAACTAATACGACTGCAACTGCTCCAGTCGCTCCAGAAATCATCCCGGGACGACCACCTAGGATTGAAGTGACGAAGCCCATCATAAATGCAGCATATAATCCGACTAGAGGATCAACTCCAGCAATCAGTGCAAAAGCAACTGCTTCTGGAATCAAGGCAAGAGCAACGGTTAGTCCAGACAAAACCTCCGTTTTGTAGTCCACTTTTTGTGAAAGGTCGAATAGGTTAAAATATTTTTTCATTATTAAATTCTGTATTAGAAATCAATTGCTTAGTTTGGTGCTAATTGCTTAGGTTAATAATTATTATAAAATTGAATATAGTTATGAAAATAGAAAATACTTTTCTTGTGAAAGCATTGTTAGGTAAGTTGTTATTTAGGTTTCGTTTTGTATAAAAAGTCGCAAAAGTAAGCTATTTTTTGATAAAATACATTTTTAGATAAAAAAACGTAGACTTATTATATCGATTTAATGTTTTGCTAAAAGTGATGTATAATTGTTTTTTTAGAATAATAAGTTGTTTTTCTATTTAAATTGAAATTATATATCGATTTTTTGTAATCAGGGGTTTTTATTACTTGTTTGAAAGTCCTCTTTTGGAGAATGTTTTTATTTTTGCCAGAAAGAAAATTTATGACAAAATACATTTCTATCCTTAGAGGAATCAACGTAGGCGGCAAGCGAAAAATCCTAATGGTAGATTTAAAAGAACTTTATAAGTCTTTAGATTTCCAAAATGTCATTACTTATATTCAAAGTGGCAATGTTATTTTTGAATCAAAAAAGAAAAACTCTAATGCTGTCGCTAAAGCATTTACAAAAAAAATAAAAGAAGCAATTTTCGAAAAATATGGATTTGATGTACCTGTAATTATTCGAAGTGTGGAAGAGATTAAAAATATAATCGAAATCAATCCTTACCTCAAAAAAGAAGGGGTTCAAATTGAAAACCTTTGTGTTACATTTTTGAGTGAAGTTCCTACTGAAGAGAATTTGGAAAAAATAAATACCTATGATTACTCACCTGATTTATTTCAAATTATAGAAGACAATACTTTTCTTTTTATCGAAGGAAAATACCATAGATCAAAATTGACCAATAATTTTTTTGAGAAAAAACTGCAAGTGTCTGCTACTACCAGAAATTGGAAAACAGTTTCAAAACTCTTGGAATTATCAACAAGCTAAAAATTAAAATAGCGAATTTACACAAATTTAAAACTTCATATTCTAAAGTATTACAAATACTAAATATCCTACTTCAATCTTCATTGTTTATTAATCCTTCATTAAAACTGGCGTTACGTTAGTGTTTTAATTTCGCACCATTAAATCATGAATCCTATTTCAAATTTAATTGGAATGGAATTAAAACGAAAAAAATGAAGAACCTATTTATTTTTATTGGGATCGACTTGAATGCCCAAACTGGAGTATTAAGTGGTCGTATTGTTGATGAATCAAATTTACCATTGGTTGGTGCAAGCTTGATTATTGAAAATTTAAGTGATACTATAATTAAGTGAAATGGTTAATATTTATTTGTAAATCTACCGTCTTGAGATTATTTTTTGAAGGTATCTTTTATCAGTACCAATAACGGGTAATTTATTTTATTACTTAAGTAATAAATACAATATTTTTGCCACTTGAAGAAATAATAAAAGTTGGGTGAAATTTTTGTTGTAAAAGTCATTAATCTGATTTGATTGATAACTTTTATTTCTTTGATATTTTTCATTATTTTATAATGCGTTCAAAAAAAACAAATAAGTACCATTGTTTAAAATCGAAATAATTCTACTTTACATTAATATTTATAATTCTATTTTCAAACAATTAAACCTAGAAATATGCCAATACCAAATCCTCCCATGTTCAAAGGCTTAATGCCAAAACGAGATTCCATAGAAGCAGAAAGATTACATCGAAAACAACAACTTGCCGCTGCCTTTCGAGTTTTTGGTAAATTTGGGTTTTCCGAAGGAGTTGCCGGACACATTACCGCAAGAGATCCAGAAAAAACTGATTGTTTTTGGGTAAATCCATTTGGTATGTCATTTAATAAAATCAAAGTATCAGATTTGATCTTGGTAAATGAAGAAGGCGAGATTATTGAAGGAAAGCATACTATGCTAAACAAAGCAGCTTTTGCGATTCACTCAAGAATACATATTGCCCGACCAGATGTAGTTGCTGCAGCTCATACACATTCTATTTATGGAAAAACGTGGTCAGCGTTGGGACGAAAGCTTGACCCAATTACGCAAGATGCTTGTGCATTTTATGAAGATCATGGATTGTACGATGATTACACAGGTGTGGTAAATGACGCAAGCGAAGGAGATAAAATTGGAGAGGCACTCGGTGATAAAAAAGCTTGTATTTTAAAAAATCATGGATTGTTAACGGTCGGTAGTTCTGTGGAAGAAGTGGCTTGGTGGTTTATCAGTATGGAGCGCTGTTGTCAAGCACAAATTTTAGCAGAGTCAACTGGAAGTAAAGTTCATTCAGTAAATCATGAAACAGCTTTGAAGACAAGAAATGAAGAGGTGGGATTTCCAATTGCTGGGTGGTTTAGCTTTCAACCGATTTGGCAAGATATCGTTTCTGCGTTTCCTGATTTATTAGAATAATTAATTACAAACCTAATGTTAAAAAAATTTCTAACTTCGATTTTTGGGGTATTTATTTTTACCTCCAATATAATAATTGCTCAGCCTGTTTCTGTTTCTAAAACATATAGTAAACCAGTTTTGGTGCATTATATGCCATGGTTTGATACACCTGAATTTAATAATTATTGGGGGTGGCATTGGACGATGAATAATCAAGATCCAAATATTATTATAGATACGCAGACTGGGCAACGACAAATTGCCACGCACTATTACCCTTTGATTGGGCCATACGCTAGTCAAGATTCTGATGTGATTGAGTACCATTTATTATTAATGAAATATGTGGGAATAGATGGTGTTTTAATTAATTGGTACGGGGTAGAAGGGTGGAATGGAGATATCAATAGTTTATTGACTAACTCGAATGCTATTATTGATCAAGTGGATGATGTAGGTTTAGAATTTGGTATTGTTCTGGAAGATCGATTTTCAGAATCAGTTTCAGATGGTCACGCTAATATGACTTATGCTGCGAATAACTATTTTTCACAAGATGCTTATTTTAGATATGGAGTAGATGAAACACCTTTAGTTGGAGTGTTTGGTCCAATAACCTTTGAGACAGAGGAAGAATGGGATAGCATACTATTTGATGTTAATGAAGATATAGAATTGTTACCTCTATGGTATGAAAAAAATGATTGTGGGATTCATGCAGATGGAGAATTTGTATGGATTTATGAGGATGAAAATTTGGATGATTATTTTTTTCGTTTAGAAAATTTTTATAATAACCGTGCTCCAAATTTGAATACAGCTATGGGAATTGCATATCCAGGCTTCCATGATTTTTATGAACAAGGAAATGCAGGTTCAAGTTATTTTGAAATACCACATGATGATGGAGAAACATTAGATACTATTTTTCAACTTTTGATTGAGCAAAATGAAAAATTTGATTTATTACAATTAGCAACATGGAATGACTTTGGGGAAGGAACTATGTTTGAACCTACCTTTGAATTTGGATTTGATTTTTTAAATCAACTACAAACGTTTTTGGGTGTATCATATGGAACAGAAGAATTAGAACAAATTCATAGGTTATATTTACTTCGAAAACAATTTGCCGATAGCTCTGAAATTCAAATACAATTAGATGAAGTTTTTGATCATTTTGTTTCACTAGATGTGGATGAGGCTAAGAGTTTGATGGATAATATTGAAGCTATAACAAATTCATCAGTTTCTCAAAAAATGAAGGAAAGATTAAGAGTTTTTCCAAATCCAGTAAAAGATTTTTTGGTTATAGAGAACGTTGACATTAATAAAACTTCTTTCAAAATTTATAATAGTATTGGATTATCGATAGATTTTGATCTCATTAATGGTAGGATTGATCTGGAGCATTTGCCGAATGGAATATATTTTTTAGGTGTTTTTGAAGAAGGAAATGATCAATTTGTTTTTCCAATAATAAAGCAAAACGATTAAATTTTTTGTTTAAACAAGGATGCCAAGTTTTCTAAATATAATGCTCCATTTAAAATAGCATCATCGATGTTTTTTACATTTTCCGATATGGAAAAAATATGTTCGACCTTTAAAGTTTCAATTTGTTTTTTAGACAACTCATTTTTCCCAACAAATAAAGAAAGTGGTTTGTGATACTTTTTACACAGGTTGGAAATTCCGCTGACTACTTTTCCTTGAATTGATTGTTCGTCTAATTTTCCTTCTCCACTAATTACCCAATCTGCCAATTCAATGTGTTTTTCCAAATTGGTTAGTTCTGAAATTGTTTCAAAACCATTTTTGAGTTCCGCATTTAAAAGAGCAACTAATCCTCCGCCAATTCCGCCGGCTGCACCAGCTCCAGGAATTTGACTAGAATCGATTCCTGTGTGTTGTTTTAAAACTTCACTAAACATTTTTAGTCCTTCATCCAAAAGTTGAACTTGTTTTTTTGTTGCACCTTTTTGCGGAGCATAAATATGTGCTGCACCAAATTTTCCAAACATTGGATTTTGAACATCGCAAAGCAGAGTAAATTTTATTTTTTCCAAATCAAAAATAGGAGAGGAGTGAATAGAATTTACGTTGGATAAATTTTTTCCACTAGATGAAATTTCATTTTTATTTTTATCTAAAAATTGAAAACCGAGTTCTGATGCAATGCCCATCCCAGCATCATTGGTTGCACTTCCTCCGAGGAATAAATATATATTTTTAAAACCTTTTGAAAGTGCATTAGCGATCATTTTTCCAGTACCAGCTGTTGAAGTGATCAATGGGTTTTTTTCATTCTTTGATAACAAAACCAAACCACTTGCACTTGCTATTTCAATAAATGCAGCATCTGTTGAAGTAAAATAATGAGTAGAGATTATTCGACCAATTGGATCAACGGTGGTGATTTTATTTTTTTTCAAAGACAAATGATTGGAAAGAATTATTAGAGAGCCATCTCCTCCATCTGCCATTGGGTGATAAATTATATCCAAGGAGGAATCATTTTTTATTAAACCATTTCCAATTGCTATGCAGACTTCTCGCGCAGTCATCGAGCCTTTGAACTTATCAGGTGCAATTAAGATTTTCATAATAGTAGCGGTAAAATATATTTTTTAGTTTTATTTGTAAGATATAAAATATAGAGGGGCTCAGAGATATCTATTTCAAAGAAATTAAGTTCAACTATTTCCTTTTGATTAACTGCTGCCCAAATAGGATTGTTTACCATTACTTTACTATGTTTTCTTATTAAGATTGCTTCCTCAAAATACTTATTGTTAACAATTTCTAATGGTACCTCGGTTTTTTATGTTATTTGGTTTGAAATTTTTAAAAAAGGAGACTAACTTTTATATTGGGTGTAAACTGGTAATAAAATTATGGTAATACCATAAAGTGAAGGAATTAAAATTAAGGTAAGCAGAGAATCTTAAATCTTATTTTAATTTCTTTCAACTCGTATTAAAAATCGTATTTTGCATTATAATTTCAAAATAAAATACGTGTAAAATGCCGAAGCTATTCTACTTGCTTAAAAATGTAATTGTAGTACCAACAACGTTACTTATTATTTTTTTCAATTTTTCTCAAGCACAAGTTTTTCTTGATGAAAATCAAATTCAAGAAAACTATTTCAAGTTTGAAAAAGTAGATCACTCTTCCACGGATTGGTGGCTTGAAATGAATAATGCTAATCCAAATATTTTGACTGCTGAAAGAATGTTCAATGATTATTTTTCAGAGCATCAAGAGAAAAGCTTACAGAAAAAAATATTTATACGTTGGTTACAAGATGCTCGTTTAAGTATGACTCCAGAAGGTAACTATATTCCTCATCAAGCAGAAGTTAAGAAAGTTCAACCAACTTCAAATAATTTATCAGAAACTACAACTGGAACATGGGATGCTATCGGCCCCAATTATGCTGAGCAGACAACTTGTGGGTCTTCTTCCTCATTGACAGGAGGTTTTTGTGATCGAGTTTATATCAATCCATATAATACTGAAAATCTTTTTGCAGGTTATTCCTATGGAGGACTTTGGGTGAGTCAGGATCAAGGAGATACTTGGATTTTAAGCGATGCTGAATTTGCCAATGGAACAAATACCTACGCCAATCGAGATTATTATTACGGAGATATAGAGGCTAGTAGTTTGAATAGTTTAGTAGTTTTTGCTGCAACTGAATCGGGTTTGTTAAAAAGTGAGAATGGAGGAATTGACTGGTCTATGAGCCCGCAACTCAATAGGATTGATAATCCAGGAACTCGGCCATATTATTTGGCGATGTCGAAATATGATGTAAATGTATTGTTATCAACTTTTGGGCAAGAGGTTTACCGCTCAGCTGATGGAGGGAATACTTGGACTTTAGCATTCGATAATTCTACAGGTGGACCGAATCATACTTACACAAGTCAGTATAGCAATAATTCAACTTTTGGGATTTATCAACGAACTTATAACTTTTTTGGATTAGAGCAAGATCATAATGATGATAATGTTTTTTACCTAGGATTATTTAATTCAAGTGATCAACCTTGTATTTATAAATCAACAGATAGCGGAGTAAGTTTTGAATTTTTAGTTAATCTAAATATGGCCACTGGAATTTCACTTCCTCCGAGTTTACATTTCCGAACTATTCCTACACAGCCGGACAAGTTTTATGTTTTTGGGCAATTCGCTGATGGGGATATTTATCATTTTAATGAAGATGGAACATTGGTAAGTCAACTACTTTTAGATTCTTATGTTGAAGCAGGCGATATTAATTGGTTGGATGAAAATAGTGTTTACACAGGATTTTATGGAGCAAGTTCCATTATGAAATCGACAGATGGTGGAGTCAATTTTATAGATATGACAAGTGGATATGGTGGTTGTCCAAAATATGTACACCCTGATGTTCGAGATATAGATGTTGTAGGTGATTTAGTTTTGATAGGGTCAGATGGTGGTTTGGCTTTGTCAAAAGATGCAATGGCAAGTGTGGGAAGTGTTGGTCGAGAAATTTCTTCGATTGATTTATGGGGATTTTCTAGTTCCCCTCACTCAGATATTATTTCCGCAGGCTGCGATCATGGACCCACTAAAATTAGAAGATTTGCTGGAGACAATGGTTGGATTAGTCGAGGTGGGGGAGATGCAGGTCAAACTTCTGTGAACCAAAGTAATGATAAATGGATCTACTTCGATCATGGTTATGGAATTTTTAAAACAGAATTATCTGACGATAATACTTTTGCTTCGACGGAAGCAATTCAACCAAGTATCAGCTTGCATCGAGTAACTTTTCATCCGAATTTTTATCAAACTGCTTTTGGTGTTAATGGAACAAAGGTAGATGTGACTCACAATAATTTCACTTCATTCGAGACTTTTTATGAATTTGGAGAAACGGTTAATCGAGTACTTTTAGCTCCTACAGACACTACAATTTTTTATGTTTTGTTGAGCAATAATAAAATTAGAATGTCGAATGATGCAGGGGCAACTTGGTCTATCGTAACACCTTCTTCAACAGCGTCTTCTGGTCAGTCAAATATTGTTGATATAGCAGTAGGTGATAATCCGAATCACATATGGGCTGCTTATGGAAATTGGCAAAATGAAGCAAAGATTTTACAGTCAACAGATGGAGGTGCAACTTGGAATAACATTACATCTACAAATTTACCATCTACTCCAGTTTCCCAAATTGTCTATCAACGAGGAACCGATGGAGGAGTATACTTAGCCTTTGCAGGTCAGTCAGGAGTTTATTACAAAAATAATAATTTGACAGAATTTCAAGCATTAGGAAATGGTCTTCCTATGCTCGGTTATATTCGAAATATTTACGCAGTCTCAGCAAAAGGAAAGTATAGAATGGGAAGTTCTAGAGGTGCTTGGGAGCATGATTTGTATGAAGAATCAACAAATCCAATTGCAGATTTTTCAGTTAGTTCAAACAAAAGTAAATGCGGTTTAACACCAATTCAGTTTTATCAAAATAGTATTCACTCTTCAGGGGACGCAACATATAGTTGGACTTTTGAAGGTGGTGATCCAGCTATTTCAACTGGTTCAAATCCTTCGGTAACCTACGCTAATATTGGGTCTTACGCTGTTTCGTTGACAATAACTGATGAGCTTGGGAACAGTCATACAAAACTTATGGAGGATTTTATTCAAGTACAGTCTTCTGTTTGCGGAGCTGATGATGTAGCAGGGAAAATGATTGACTTGCCAGTTGGACAAACTAATCGTCCGGCCCTTTCAAATGTGCCGATTAGTGGAAATGAATTTACAATTACGACTTGGGTAAAGCTACATGAATTGCAAAATAGTTTTGCACAAATAGTAAGTACCAATACTCCAAATACTCGCTTTGGTTTAGGTTTTGCTTTTATGAATTATACAGCTAATTCGAATTTGATTTTCACTTCTCCGGATATTAATTATTGGGAAACATCTAGTCTGAATTTACAAGTTGAACAATGGCATTATGTCGCAATAACTTATTCGCCGACTGAAGTGAAAATTTACCTTGATGGGCAAGAGCCTTGGGTTAAGACTGGTAATTTTCAAGCGGTAGATTTTTCTCAATCTCCATTTTATATCAATAATGATATTCACAATCAAGGTGGAAATTTTCATGGACAAATTGATGAACTAGCATTTTATGATTATGCATTGTCACAAGAAGAAATTCGAGAAAAAAGACATTTAGTTAAAAATCCTTCAACTGAAAATGGCTTAGTTACTTACTATCAAATCAACCAATATGATGCTGATGAAAGTGCCCTTTACGAGGTTGTTGGTGGACATCAAGCAACCGTTATAAGTTCTTTGATTAATGATGTGTCACCGATTCCGGTTGCAACTGGTGCTGTAGCTCGAATAGTGAGTGTAACAACCAATGGGGATTATGATTTTGTGGGAACAGATGCTGTAATAGAAATTTCAAATGGAGTGAATACTCCAAATGGTGAAGTTGTAGTTACTCGATTGGATACAGCTCCTAACATTGTTCCTACAAATGCCTCAGCACTCACTCCTCAATATTGGGTCATTAATAATTATGGAACAAATACAGCTGGTTTTGAGGCTAATTTGAAATTAACAAGTACCGATTTTGTTACTTCAGAATTAACGAGTAATTACACATTACATGTACGACCAGAGAATTCAATTGACCTTTGGCAAGAGTATGATTCCGCTAATTCTGTTTCTTCTGTAACCGGTGAAATGGTATTTACTGAAATTGGAAACTTTGAGCAATACATAATAACTGACGCTATGGAAACGAGTATTGAAAATATAAATAAAGAAAAAGAAAGTCCTGTTGTTCAAATTTCTCCTAATCCAGCGAGTGATTATTTGATGGTTTCATTTAATGAAAAAGCTAAAGGAGAATATCAGTTATCTATTTTTGATTTAGCTGGGAAAGCAATTCAATTATATAATATAAATATGGCTGGAGGAAGTTTGAAGAAAATAGATTTAACAGACTTGACGAGTGGTGTTTATTTTTTGTCAGTTCAACAAGTTGGGGTAGAGGTGGAGAGTATTCAATTTGTAAAAAAATAGAAAGATGATTGTAAGGTATTGGATTCCTTGAAGGGGTTCAATACCTGACAATTATAAAGTTTTTAAATATTCCACCAAAGCCCAACGATAATTCTCAGATAAAGAATCCGCAAAAGTATGTCCTTGATTTCCATATCCAGGGAGTGTTGTATCGTAAGTCATTACGCCTTTTCCACGATTTTTATCTTTGTATTTCCAACCTAATTTTTCCCAATCGTATTTTTTAGAATCTTTTGATCTTTTCCATTTTTTAGGACGACTATTACTTTTTAATACCTGATAAATAGTTGGAACAGAGCCATTGTGTAAGTATGGAGCTGTGGCCCAAATTCCATCCAAAGGCGGTGC
Organism: Saprospiraceae bacterium; assembly: GCA_029251525.1. Taxonomy (GTDB): domain Bacteria; phylum Bacteroidota; class Bacteroidia; order Chitinophagales; family Saprospiraceae; genus CAJQQY01. The sequence goes on from JAQXDE010000066.1 coordinate 160,004, forward strand.
AATATATCCACGTTCAGGTTCAAACCAAGACCGAGGGTTCGATTGGGCAAACCAACTTTTATTATACCAATCTACAATCCTACTATCAGATCCATAGCTGGCATAAAGTGGGTCGGTTCCAATTTTTGTAATTGAGATAACTTTGTTTGGGTACGTTTCAGGCTTATCATAAGTTCCATGACAGCCTTGACATTTTTTTTGAAATATTTGCTTTCCTAGTGCTGCTTTTTTAAAATCAATTTTTGCTGGATATTTCGGTGGTTCAATGGAGTTAATCCATGCGGCGATGTGAACGAATTTTTTTTGAGCAACTCTTGCAGCAGTACTATCTTTGATACCCAACACAGAAGCTTGGAATAATAATTTGGTGAAATCACCACGACCAACCGCTGTATAATACAATGCATTTTTCTTTTGCATATGCCAAAGCGCGGGGATGTCGCTCGCCAAATTATATTCCCGAACATCATATTGCGACTCAGACGTATAACTTAAATCTACGGGATTACGATAACGCATGCAGGCTTCTGCAATTCGTGCAGCAGGATTAACTCCTGGATTTACGGTATGAATATAAGGTGCCATAAGTTTGAAATAATTCCCAAAATCTTCGAAAGCAGCAATTGTCATAGAGTCATTTTTATACTTTTTTCGAACGCGCCAATTCATTAACTTGGCAGGAAAAGTTAAGTTGGTTTGATTGTCATTTAGTGAATTTCCTAATCCTAAAATTACATTGCCATTTACTTTTCCAGCATGACAGCTAAAGCAAGTTCCGTTCATAACTTCGACTCCTTGGATAGTTTCAAAAATAGCAAAACCATATTCTGATGCGAGACCTGATTTATGAGCGAATTTTTCTCGATTACGTTCTACTCGTTTTTTCATCAAGTCATATGGAATACCTGAACCTAAATATGCACCATTGGTCAAAAAATAAAAACCGCTGTCCGGGTTACCTGTAAGGTTTTGAGGGTAGGGCGAAATGGTTTTTGATTTCCAATCAGTATTTTTAGCTATAGAGGGTAAATCATATTTTTTTTGGCAGGCAAAAAATAAAGCAAAGAAGGATGCAAAAAGTAAATAATGAGGTTTCATAGTTACTGAAACAAGGAATTTAAAATTAGGTTCTCAATTTTTTGTTATTTTATTTATTTCTAGACAGGTTTTAAAAGTAAATAAAATGACGGTTGATAAGTTTTTATACGCTAAATACTGATGGTGATTTTTTCTTAGTTTTGGAGCCTAATTGTTTTATTAATTCCTATTACAATACTTTTTATTTTAGACTAAAGCTTTTTTATTTGAATTTTTGGTAAGTATTTCAAGTATCATTTTAACTTTTTTACTTTCCTCTTTTTATTCGCTTTGTATTTTGTATTTGAGGTGTTTTCCTACAATAAACGTGTAAGATGTTAAGGTTTCAATTAGAAGGATAATTGTCAGTTCTTAGTGGAGATTTTTTGTTTCGGTTCCGACACACACACAATAAATATTCAAGTAGAAATAATGGCTAACTACAGAATTAGTAAATGCCTTTAAATAAAAACTTAAAGTAAGCCAATGAAAACTTATTTTACATTTCTACTTTGCAGACAAAGCTAACGTTAATCCTAAAATTGATAATATTCCAACTTTGCTAAATTTTGTGATTTTCCAGAATTTTGGATTATTCACATATACTGTCAGTCGACTTGCCAAAATAGAAATCAAACTAAAAATTACCAATGCCTGAACCATAAAAATTAATCCAAGAATCATCATTTGGACAGTAATATTAATTCCATCTTGGCTAATAAACTGGGGAAGGAATGCGATAAAAAATAAAGATACTTTTGGGTTTAGAACATTCATGAAAAAACCTTTTTTGATCAGAGGAAATAATTTAAACTTTCTTTCTTTAGGTTTTTTACCCAAAAAAATTTCCAACGGCTTTTCTTTATTGGCCATGAAAGCTAAGTAAAATAAATAAGCTGCTCCCAAATATTTTATAAAAGAAAAGGCGAAAGCAGATTTTTGAATCACAATAGAAATTCCTGTAGCTGCAGCTAATGTATGAATCAAGACTCCAATACATAGTCCAATTGAAATTGCAATTCCATTTTTTTGACCTTTGGTAATGCTTTCTGTTAAAACAAAAATGTTGTCAGGTCCCGGCATGAAAGATAATAGGATAGAGGCAAGTGAAAATGATAAGACTAGTTCAATTTGCATTTTTGAAGATTAGTTATTTGTTATTGCAAAAATAGAAATATCTATTAACATATTTTTTTAAACAAATAGATAACATAGACTCTCAAGATGAAAAATATAAAGTTATATGGTTTTTGTGCTTATGTTTCTAATATGACTTTTGTGTTGAATAAATAGTTAATAAGTTTTTTTATTAATTAACTGTTGGTCCTCCAAAAGACTAGTTGAATGATATCCTTAGAGGTTATATATAGTGAGACAAAATTTTAATTTCATTTAAGTAGGACATTACTTCGCTAGCTTAAGGCTAAAAAAAGATGGTAGGAGGCTTTTCCTTTGTTGATTATTTATAGAGATATAATTTTTCGATTTCTTATTTTTCATTTTTTGGGAATTGTTAAGAGGTAACTTTACATAAGTTTTGAAACCCGCTTTGTGCACATATTTAATTTATCATATTGGTGTGATGAATTGATTAAGCTAGAGTTTGGTTTATGGAACTATAAAAACACTGTATTTGTATCGTCAATGGTTCGTGTTTTCCAATTTTGTACTTTTAATTCAATAGTTTTGAGTTTTTTAGGAGGTATTTCGTGTTTTTTTATTTGATTAAGTACCGTATAATTTTGGTTTAAAAATTCTTTAGAGCTTAGGGTGAGAAAAAAATAAGAATTTCATAGCTTCAGTTTATAAGCTGGACTATGAAATTCATTTTTTTAAAATTTCTAATAATTATTTTTTTCTTTTTCTATTTTCTTCATTCCAGGCTGAACGATTTCAAAATTTTCATCAGTCTTAGCTGCCTTAACCATCATCTTTACATCTTCTAACAATAATTTTGCATCGAAAATAACTCCATCTTTAATTGTATATTTTACACCACCAACTCTTACCACTTCGTTGTCTTCTGTCAATTTGATAGCACCAGTTCCATAAAGTACTTTTAAATTTTGTAAAGGGTTTTCTTCTACGATGACAAAGTCTGCTAATTTTCCAATTTCGACTGAACCAATTTTGTCAGCCATTCCAAGTGCTTCCGCACCATTTAAAGTAGCAGAGCGAATTACTTCCAAGGGATGAAAACCAGCTTCTCGCAATAATTCCAATTCTCGAATATAAGCAAAACCATACAATTGATAGATAAATCCTGAGTCAGAACCAGCAGTTACTCGACCACCTCTATTTTTATATTCATTGATAAAAGTCATCCACAGTTGGTAATTTTTTTTCCAAGCAACTTCCTCCTCAGTCCCCCAAAAATGCCAATATGAACCATGTGAAATTTTGCTTGGCATATAAAAACGCCAAAGTGAAGGCATTGTAAATTCTTCGTGCCATTCTAGTCGTCGAGTTCTTTGCAAGTCTCGACTCGCTTCATAAATATTAAAGGTTGGATCAATAGTGAAGTCTAACTCGATCAATTCATTCATTACCTTATTCCAATGATCAGAGTAGGGTTTTGCAGCCTGTGTCCACAATCGACCTGCTTCCTTGAATCTATGTTGTTCATTTTGGTAATTATAATCCAGCGGATAATGTTGTACAGTTCGGTCTGCAAAAAGTGCTTCAGGCAATCCATACCAATGCTCCATAGTCGTTAAACCAGCGCGAGCGGACTTTAGAACATTCCATCGAGCGACATCCATTTGAGCATGGTGGCACGCAGAACGTAATCCTAGTTTTTTATTTTCATCCAAAGCTGCAGCCATAATTTCTGGTGCAGCTCCAAAAAATTTAATACCATCTGCACCATTTGCTTTATTTTTTCTAGTCCACTCTCTCGCTCCTTCAGCAGTGCTGATTGGCTCGTTATTTCCCATTCCAAAAGCGGTGTATGCTACAATTCTAGGAGCAGTAATCTTATTTTTAGCACCTCGTTTTTTATGTTCTAAAACCCAATCTAAACCATTCCCTGCAGAAGGGTCTCGAATGGTTGTGATCCCATGCCCCATCCATAATTTAAAAACATACTCCGCATCAGCGCCCTGAGATTTCCCACCAATATGCCCATGCATATCTATAAAGCCAGGTAACAAATACATGCCTTCACAATTTAATTCTTTTCCTCCTCCTTTAAGTTGAGGACGCTTCGAGTCATCAATTTCGACACCAGGGTAGCCAACTACATTGATACTTTTGATGATATTATTTTCAACGACAATATCGATAGGACCACGTGGAGGTGCCCCATTTCCATTGATCAAAGTGATGCCTCTTATAATAAGTTGAGTGTGCGGACCATCCCCACGGAATCGATCTGGGGCTTTTTGAACTTGAGAAAAAATAGTTTGACTAAAAAAAAATAAAAGCGAGAAGAAAAGGAATTCTTGGTTTTTCATAATGATTGTTTTGTTTTTGATAAATTTACAATGATTATACTTTAATCAAAATTTTAATGGCAATCAAAAAATTAGAATAATGAAACTACAAAGCATACTTTTTCTATTTCTTCTAATTAGTTTTTTCTCTATTTCTTGTCAAAATGAAAAAAAACCTCAAGTTAAAGTTGATAAAAAAACCGAAAAGCAAGATCAAAAAATTGAATTAAAAGAAACTTCTAACAAATTTTTTACTTCTCCTTTAGGTAAAAAACTTACTGTTGCGCCTCCTTCCGAAAGGATGGTTAAACTTTATGAAAAAGCAAAACAAGATTTTTTCAACCACCCGAAAGATTTGGAAAACATCATTTGGTATGGACGTCGAACTGCTTATTTAGGGGGGTATGATGATGCGATAAAAATTTACTCTGATGGACTAAAGATCTTTCCAAACGAGCCGAGATTATATCGACATCGAGGACATAGGTATATTTCCATTCGGAAATTTGACGAAGCGATTGCTGATTATGTAAAAGCTGTGAAGCTAATTGAAGGCAAAGATAATCAAGTCGAACAAGATGGGTTGCCGAACGAATTGAATATTCCAATCAGTACTTTACATGGAAATATATGGTACCATTTGGGATTAGCTTATTATTTAAAAAATGATTTTGAAAAGGCATTCTCTGCGTATCTAAATTGTAGAGATACAGGTACCAATGATGATAACATTGTGTCGAGTACACATTGGTTGTTTATGATTCAAAGCCGTTTGGGGAATCATGAATTGGCCAAAAAGCAATTAGATCCGATTCGTGATGATATGAAAATTATTGAAAACCACAGTTACTATCATTTGTGTAAGTTCTATAAAAAAATGATTTCAATGAATGAGTTGATGACTGATGATGGTACACCTGCTGGTGATGCGGTTAAATACGGAATTGCAAATTGGCATTTCTATAATGGGGATGGAGAGCAAGCAAAATTAAATTATGAAAGTATTTTGGAAGGGAAATCTTGGAGTTCATTTGGATATGTTGCAGCAGAGGCGGACTATTTGAAACATTTTGTTGATTAACAAAAAGGAGAATAATTTTGAAAGAACATCCAGAATTTTATGTTTTGGATGTTCTTTCAATTCGAATAATTTCTTAGCGCTTTTCAATTAGTCTAAGGAATTCATCTCGGTACGATGATTCATTAAATTTTCCACCATACTCCATAGTAACAGTAGAGCTAGAGTCATCTTTAATTCCTCGGGCGGAAACACATAGATGCTCTGCATCAATTACTACCATTACATGTTCTGTGTCAAGCTCATTTTTAAGTTCCTCATAAATTTGGACTGTCATTCTTTCTTGAACTTGTGGACGTCTGCCGAAATAATCTACAATTCTATTTATTTTAGATAAGCCAATTACTTTACCTGATGAAATATACCCTACATGAGCTACGCCTGAAATCGGAAGAAAATGATGTTCACAAGAAGATCTCAGTGTGATATTTTTCTCAATCAGCATTTTATTGTAATCGTATTTATTTTCAAAAACAGAAACTTTGGGTTTGTTTTTAGGATCCAAACCTGAAAAGATTTCTTTTACATACATTTTTGCTACCCGATAAGGTGTACCTTTTAGGCTGTCATCTTTTAGATCGAGTCCTAAAGTTTTCATAATTACCGCAAAACAATCTTGTATAATTTCTATTTTCTCCTCATCACTTTTATCAAAAGCATTGGGAAGCATTGGTGTTTCTATGCTTGTCATAACATGATTATCACCTTCTAATTCAATTTGTATTTTTTCTTGTGATTGCATATATAAATTTTTTGTTTAAACAGTATATAAAACATCATTTCTCAAATTTTGTTTAAACTCAATCATCTCAATTTACATATATATATATGATATTTATTAAAGTTTATTCTATAATTTTCGTCCTATTGTGGTGAAGTTTTGGTGAACTAGTAAAGATAACGGAGGAAAATTTTGGAAGGAAAGTATTGGAGTTCATTCGATACATTACTACGGAGGTGGATTATTTAAAATATTTTTTTAAAGTAAAAAAGGAATACTGATTTTGTAAAAAGGACTCCCAGAACTCAAATTTTTGGTAATTCTTTAAAGTGGTAAATAAGAAAAATTGTTTCCAATAACTTAGAAGGTAAGGATATGAAATCAAAATTTGGTTATTTAAATGCACTAATACTTCTGTTACTTTTCGGATTTACAAAGAAAAAATGTATTCCTATGGAGTGGTTTGATAATAAAAAAGTAAAAACTATAAAATGTGTGATAAATGAAATGAAGGAGATTTTAATATTGAAAAATATAATATAAATGGAATATTAGAAAGTCCGTATTCTATAAGAAATTTTAAATTAAATGGATATTTAGATCATTTTTTCCCTTCAGGTTTGTTGAATTCAACCATGGCAAATTTTAATGGTGAAAAACACGGAATACATCGTATATTTTTAAAAGGTGGAAAGACAAAGCAATTAATGTATAATTACGGAAGCAATTTTATTTATAGAAAAATTTATAATTGTGAAGGAAAAACTAATAAAGGTAATAGGAAATTTTAATTCAATAGTTACCATTTTGAATGACAGTTTAGTGTACTCGGCTAGACATGTTGAATTAAAAGTTTACTTTCCTTTACCTGATGCTCTATTGGGAAATAGAGAATTTGCTTTGGCTTATAGATAGAAATCAATTGAATTAAAAGACAATATTACTATTGAAACTTTCGATAATACTATATTAAATAACAAAGAAATATTTAAAGAAAAGTTAATGTTAAAAAAAAGGGAAGATCAAATCTATTAAGACTATCTTATCAATAAAAAAGATAAACAAATATACAATCCTTTCGAAAGATTAATCAAATTATCCCCTGATACTTCAGTTGTCCAAGACAAAGGGACTTACAAATAAAATCTACCTTCAGTACTAACAAAAAAGCGGAGCCGAAACATCACATTTCGACTCCGCTAATATTTTTAAAAAAAGTAATTACACTTTTCGTCTGCGTCTTCTTTTACTATCACCATGTCCACTACCTCGTCTTTCACCACCGCCTCTACGATCACTTCCACCTCCACGTCTCCTATCACCTCCACCTTTTCGATGTCCGCCACCGCCACCGTAACCTCTACCACCACCAGATGAACGTCTCTCTTGGGAGACTTCAACTGACAAAGGAATACCTTCAAAGTTTCTTCCTTTCAATGCATCAATCAAATCATTCTCTATACCTTCTTCAATTTCAAAAAATGAGAAGTTACGAAGGATTTCAATTTTTCCAATTCCAGCATTTCCAGAATCCAATCCTTGATTAATTAAACCAATTAATCTACCAGGATCTAATCGGTTACTTGCTCCAACGTTAATAAATAATCGAGTGTATGGTGTTCGTCGCCTGTCGTCTCGACTTCTTCTTTCATTTCTACGATCACCTCTATCTGCAATATTAATATCGCGAGCATTTTTATAATAATTTAAGAATCGATTAAATTCGATAGAAACAAAATGTTTTATCAATTCTTCTCGATCTAAATCTTCTAGTTTTTCATAAATTGCAGGAAGGAATTGCTCAATAGTTTTTTCATCTACATTAACAGCTTTCACTTTGTCAATGAGTGTCATTAGTTGTGTTTTACAAATATCTAATCCACTTGGAACAGGTTCCTTTGTAAATCGAATACCAGATTTTCGATCTATGTCTCGTAATTTATTTGTTTCACGAGAGTGAATAACAGCAATCGAAATTCCGCTTTTTCCAGCCCGACCAGTTCGTCCACTTCGGTGAACATACACCTCAGGGTCATCTGGTAAATTATAATTAATTACATGCGTCAATTCATCTACATCTAGTCCACGAGCTGCTACATCAGTTGCCACTAAAATTTGAATCTGTTTTTTTCTAAATTTTTGCATGACTTCATCCCGTTGACCTTGGGATAAATCTCCATTTAATACATCTGCACTATAACCATCATACATCAATTTGTTGGCCACTTCCATGGTCTCTCTTCGAGTTCGACAAAAAATGATCGCATAGATATCGGGATTCATATCCGCAATTCTTTTGATTACTTCGTAACGATCTCTTGCTTGCACTTGATGATAGATGTGCTGTACATTGGTCGCACCAATATTCATCTTTGCGACTTTTATTTCGATAGGATCTTCCATGTAGTTCTGGGAAATCCTTAAAACTTCTCGCGACATAGTTGCAGAAAAAAGTAAGGTAGTTTTATCCGAGGGAGTGGCTTCTAGAATTGCATCCAAATCATCTTTGAATCCCATCGTCAACATCTCATCCGCTTCATCCAAGACCACTCTTTCAACATTTTCCAAATTTAATCTTCGTCGATTGATTAAATCTTTAGTTCGTCCTGGAGTTCCTACTACAATCTGAGCACCTTTTCTCAAAGCCCGGATTTGAGTATCAATACTAGTACCTCCATATACAGCCAAGACAGATAAGCCTTTAATTTTTGCAGCAAATTTGTTGAGGTCTTTTGCAATTTGCAAACACAACTCACGAGTTGGGCAAAGAATGATTGTCTGTGTACTTCGGTCGGTTACCTCGGTTAAATGTACTGCCGGCAATCCGAAAGCTGCTGTTTTACCAGTCCCAGTTTGAGCCAAAGCAATAATATCTCTATCAGAGGAAAGTAGTTGAGGAATAGATTTGGCTTGAATTGGGGTAGGTTTTTCAAATCCCATATCCGTAATCGCAGCGATAATTTCAGGCTTTAAGCCTGTTTCATTAAATGAGTCCATTAAAATTTAATTTTAATTTCAGACTCATTTCATTAATTATACCTGTAACATGCGAAATTGGTCCAAAATGTGTTTTACCAAATAAAGTGCAAAGGTGGGCTTTTTTACTGACTAATATACAATTTTAAAGTAATTATCTTTTGGCTTTATAAAATTATATATTTTGAATTTAATTTAATTTAATACTCAGTAGAAGTTAATACTTACTTAATTTAGGGTGTTTTACGAGTATTGCTAATTAGTATTAATCTAATTGATCTGTGGTATTCATATACTTACGCAGATGTAGATTTTAAAATGTAGTTAGCAATGTACTATTTGGGTGTGTAATTTTAAACTGTTCAATTTCATCAAATGATATTTTAGTGTTATTAAAAAGTAAATATAGATTCTCCATCTTTTCTAATGGTGCAAGACTTGATATTACTGTTTTATTAAAAACTATTTTTTGCAAACTTTTTAAATTACGAAGAGGTTCCAAATCTTGAATCATTGTTTCTTGACAGTATAAATCTTGAAGTTTTGACATTTTTTCAACTCCATGAAGTGATTGAATTGGCGAATCTAGTATCGATAAAATTTTAAGGTTAATTAAGTTTTCTAGAGCAGAGATTGATTTTACACTAGTTCTAGAGAGGTAAAGTTGTTCTAATTTTGTAAATTTACTTAACCCTGAAATATCTGATATCAGGTTCCCGTCGAGATGAAGGTTATTGATTTTTTTACAATTTTTTAATGGATTGAGAGACGTGAATTTATTGTTTTGTAAAGTGACTCTCTCCAATTGAAACTTATTTTCCAACCCCTTTAAAGTTTCAATTTGGTTGTCTTGAGCAAGTAAAGTATTTAGTTTTTCATTTTTAGATAAAGGAGAAAGTGATTTTATTTTGTTGTCTGAAATGTTCAAAAATTCTAGGTCTTTTAGTTTTTTTAGTGGTTTCAATGACTTAATTTGATTTCGTGCAGCTTCGATTTTTTTTAGCTTAGTTAATTTTGATAGCGGTGATAAATCCGAAATTAAATTTCCAGAACAATAGAAAATCTCAAGGTTTTTAAATCTGGTAATTGGTTTTAGATGAGTGATGTTTTTGCCGATAATGGCAATCTCGGTTTTCGAAAATAATTCCATTAATTTCTCATGGGTCACTTCTGTGCCAAAGCCTACCTTTCGATTAAAAATAAATTGCCATTGTTCATCTAGGTTATTCCACCATTTGATATCCGACTTGCTAACATTAGAGAAGGTATAATTAATTTTTCTTTGTGAAAATATAGGAGATGAGAGAAATATTAAAATGAGCGTAAATATTGTGATTTTATAAAGATTATTTTTCATTGTATAATTTTAAAAATTACTACTTTGTGTTAGTACAATATAATAAAACGAGTTCACTAAAATTCTTATTAAAAAGTTAATTAAAAAGTTTTATTGATATTTTAAGTCCTCTTTTTTATTAAAGTCAAGGCCCAAAAATTAAATTTTATTGACTAGGAGCAGATCATTTTCGGTTCCTTCGATCAAATTAATCCCAAACATTCTTTGCCGCAAAATTCGATCCTAACGCTTCAAAGTGAAATTAAAAACTAATAAATCATCGATAATTTCAATTAAGGTCACCTTCGCAAATATTCGGTGAAAGGTAATTTTAAATTATTCCAAATTTGATAGAGGAATGACTCAAGTTTTTAAAAGTCTTACGCTTTGCAAGTGTATTTTTATTAGAAGTTTTTTTCAATAATAATTTCTGTCATCATTGGGCAAAAAATAGTTACTCCATTTTGATTTTCTAATTCATTAAAGGAAGCAAGGGCAGTTGAGACTTCATTTTGAGAAAGGTAACCTGTCTCAATTAATTTAGGTAAATAACTAAAGAAAAAAGATTTTGGCCATTGCCATATTGCATCTTTTGGAGTAGCTAGTTTTGCCATGGGACGGAGGTTTAGAATATTCATTCCAAGCTCTTCAGCTAATTTTGGTAGCTCTCTTCCAATATCAATTTCACTTTCAGAATCTTTAAAACTTTTTAACGCAGCCTTTATCGCCTTGGTCAAAGGGGGAGTATTTGGTTCAACTTGAAAAGTAGACCAGTCATAATATTCGTGGATTACCATTCTACCACCTGGTTTTAATGCTTTTACAACTTTAGATAAAATATCAGCAGGATTTGGTAACCACGCCAAAGCCCAACGGCAATATATTCCATCTAAGCTTTCGTCCTCTAAGTTCATATAATTAAAATCAGCAACAATTCCTTTTATATTTAAATGATGTAATTGAGCTGTTTTATTTAAATAATCAATATAGTTTTTTGATCGATCAATGCCAATAATTTCACCTTTTGGGCCTGTTAAAAATGCTAGTTCCTTACTACAAAATCCAGGGCCACATCCTAAATCTAGTATGGTTTGGCCAGAGCTAAATTGAGCTAGGTTCCAGCCTTTTTGTGCTTCAGAAGCCCAAACTTGATGTTGCAACCCGAGGCGATAAAGTTCCTGCTCATCAGTTCCTAAAATATAGGCGTTTTCTTCTTGGTTCGACATTTTATTTGGTTTTTAAAAATGTTAAGTGCTAGTAAGGAGTTTTTAATATTAATTTGAAAACAATTCTGAATATTTTATTACCCATGAAGTTTGAATTTTATGGGGATTTGGTATTTTACTTTTATAGGTTTTTCATTTTGCATAGCAGGTTTGAAAGGTAATTCAAATCCTCTATGAATGGCCTTTATGGCTTCTTTATCAAAATCTTGTCCGAGAGATTTGGTAATTTTGGAACTTTCCAATTTTCCTATTTCGTTGACGATGACCTCAATTTTAACGGTGCCTTGGATTCCTTTTTCTCTGCCTTTAGCAGGATAATTCATTTGTCGGTACATCGTTATCAGAAATTCTTTTTCACCTGAAATTGCTTCAGGTTTTTGGTCCAATTCTCCATCGACAAATGTCCCATTTTGAAATATTTGATAGGTGACTTTTTCAAAATAATTATTTAATGAATTAGTTTCTTTGATAGGACTACATGAAAAGAGTATTATTAGAGTGGAAAACAGGAGAATTAAAAAAGTAAGAGTATTGCTTTTCATGATTTATAATTATTAAAAATAAATAATTTTGTTATTGCTGTATTAATCTTTTAGTTTCTCCAATATTGCATCAACATTTACATTTTCTCGAATTAATTCAATTGCTCGTTGCGTTTTCCATGGTGTTCGAGTATTTATTTTTACTTCTATTCTACTAATTTTAACAACTGAACCATAGGTGTCAAGGTCAGTTGCAATCACCGGAATCTGATGTTCTTCAATGTAATTTTTAAAGTTTTCGGAAACATTAGTACCAGATGTATGACGACCATCACCTGTAATAATAACACCAGAGATTGGTGTCTTTGACAAATTTTTTAAACTTGAAATCAATTTCACTTTTTCAATAGCTTCGTCTAACCTCTTGGAACTTACAACTAATAAAATGTTTTTGAAATTATTAAATTCATTAATTGCAACTAATGAACCCGCAACAATATCTTCTACCCGATTGTCTAATTGATCATTATTGAATAGGACAGTACCTTTAATTGCAGCAGTTACAGTTTCCATCATAGGAAACGATAACCGTTTGTCAAAGGGTAAAACACCCATCAAATCCAATCCTAAAGTTTTAAGTTTTTTTCCTACATAATATTCCACATCCTTTATTTTTTCAGGAATTACTTTATTAACAATTACACCAACTATTGGAATTTCATATCTCTGGAATTGAGCTATGCTCATGGTCAATTTATCAATTGTACTTCCAATCCCTCCTTCAACAATCATCAAAACATTTGCACCTAACAATTTTGCCACATCTGCATTCGAGACATCAGCCACACTTCCCACACCAGGATGACCAGTTCCCTCGTAGACGACCATTTCATGTTGTCCTTTTAATTCTACTGAGGCCCTAATTATATTTTCTCGAAATTGAAATTGAGACGGGTCATCTATATATCTCTTGGTGACACCTCTAGCCATCACCACAGGGCTATGCAAAGATCCATCAATTTTGAATCCTAAAATTTGAGAAAAAAGGGTTACATCTTTATCAATCATCTGACCTTCTACATATAGGTGTTGTTGACCAACAGGTTTGCAATAGCCAACATTATAACCGTGTTCCACAATATTCGTGACAAGTCCCAAGGTAGAAGTGGTTTTCCCAACATGTTGACCAGTTGCTGCGACGTATAAAGGTTTCATATAAAAAAGGTTTTGATTGATTTTTTTGAAAAAATAAACAACTACTTTGATTAGAAGAATGAACACAAAAATAATCAATGCATTATAATTATGGATAATATTGAAATATTTATTAATAAAAAATAGAATTATTGTTGAGGAAATCACCTAATTAATTTTACTTGGTTTTCATTTATTAGCTGTAAATTTGTGAACCATTTAACTCGAAAGACTCCAAAAAATTAAAAAAAGTTATTTAGCGAATTTATTAATACCCATTCATAAACGATTGTTTACTGTTTGAGGTGTAATAGTTTCGTTAGATAAGTGTTTTTATTTTAGAAAACAAAAGCTTAAGAGGTAACTTGAAAGATTAATAAATATTGAGTTTTACTTATGCTTATTGATCAGATCTCCTCACTAATTAAAATTGTAGAAATTTAAAATAACTTAACCCGAGAATTTAATTATGAAATCTTCAAATCAGAAACACAACCTTCAACCGGCGGCACTGGTTGAGAAAACGATCAGACTTGGTCAGGGAAAATTAAGCAGCACTGGTGCATTAGTAGTCAATACCGGAAAATTTACTGGCCGTTCGCCTAAAGATCGCTTTATCGTAGAAGATGCGATAACCGAACATAAAGTTGATTGGGGAGATATTAATATCCCAATTGCTAAATCATCTTTTGATGCATTGTATGCTAAAATGGTGACGTATATGGAAACTTGTAAAGAGGTTTATGTTCGTGATGCCGCAGCATGTGCCAATCCAAATTATCAATTGAACGTAAGAGTTTTTACTGAGTATCCATGGCAAAATTTGTTTGTTTACAATATGTTTTTGCGACCTACTGAAAGTGAATTAGAAACTTTTTCACCTGATTGGGAAGTCTATGCATTCCCTTCCGTTTTAGCTAATATAACTGAGCACAAAACTCGTCAAGAAAACTTTTCCATTATTAATTTTGCTGAAAAGAAAATTATAGTTGGAGGAAGCGCTTACACCGGTGAAATTAAAAAGGGAATTTTTTCCGCATTGAATTTTATTTTACCAACTCAGAATGCAGTACTACCAATGCATTGCTCGGCTAATACAGGGGCGAATGGTGATACAGCGTTATTCTTCGGATTGTCTGGAACAGGAAAAACAACCTTGTCTAATGACCCAGAGCGGAGATTGATTGGGGATGATGAGCATGGTTGGTCGAAGGAATCTATTTTCAATTTTGAAGGAGGATGTTATGCAAAGACGATTGACCTTTCGCCAAATAAAGAGCCACAAATTTTTAAAGCAATAAAGTTTGGCGCCATGTTGGAAAATATTGGTTTTGAAGAAGATGGTTGTACAGTAGATTATGCAGATACTTCGATTACTCAAAATACACGGGTTAGTTATCCGATTTTTCACATTGATAATATTATGTTTAAATCGAGAGGAGACTTACCTGAAAATATTTTCTTTTTGACTTGTGATGCATTTGGGGTTTTGCCTCCGATTAGCAAGTTGACACCAGAGCAGGCAATGTATCATTTTATCAGTGGGTATACAGCAAAAATTGCTGGAACAGAAGATGGCATTAATGAACCATTGGCAACTTTTTCTGCATGTTTTGGTGCACCATTCTTACCATTACATCCAACGAAGTATGCAGAGATGTTAGGGGAAAAGGTTAAAAGAGGAAGTCGAAGAGGAGAAGGGAAAATCAATGTCTGGTTAATCAATACTGGTTGGACTGGTGGTGGTTATGGACAAGGTTCTCGTATGGAATTGTCCTACACGCGAGCTATGATTAAAGCTGCTTTGACAGGTAAACTAAGTAAGGTCGAATTCCATGATCACCCGATTTTTGGATTAGCGATGCCTAAGACCTGTCCTGATGTTCCTAATGCAGTATTGAATCCGAGAGATACCTGGAGGAATGAAGAAGAATATGATGTGACTGCAAATAAATTAGCGAATTTGTTTGCAGAGAATTTCAGACAATATTCAAATAAAGCATCTGCAGAAATTGTAAATGCTGGACCTGTGATGGTTTAAACTTCTTTTCCCTCTATGGGTTAATGAAATTTAGTATTCAAAAAATGCGAATTGAGTAACAACTTGGTTTGCATTTTTTTTTGATAAAAAAGACCTTCAACACTTTTTGATAAAAAAAACCATTCAATTTTACTACATTTAGAAAAAAACTAAATGTTACTCGAACTAAATACTCAAAATCCAAGTGCTCGGAAAGTACAAATGGTCGTTGATACCCTTGAAAAAGGAGGAGTGATCATTTACCCTACTGATTCCGTTTATGGTTTAGGTTGTGATATCTTTAATCAAAAATCCGTAGCAAGAATTTGTCAAATTAGACGAATTGACCCTGCAAAAGCTAACCTCACTTTTATTTGCAAAGATATTCAGCAATTATCAAAGTATGTTTACCAGATTGATAATCAATTGTTTAGGTTGTTGAAAGATAATGTTCCAGGAGCTTTTACTTTTATTTTAAAGGCGAATAAAGAAGTGCCGAGGCATTTTAAAAATAGAAGAAAAACGGTTGGAGTGAGAGTTCCTAATAGTCCAATTGCGTTGGCTATATTGGAGGTATTAGGTAGGCCAATACTTTCAATCTCTTTGAAGACAGATGATGAGGAAGAAGATTTTATTGTTGATCCGTCCTTAATTCATGATGATTTTCAGAAGCGTGTGGATATTGTTATTGATGGAGGAATGGGAAGCGATGAACCAAGTACAATTGTGGATTGTACGACTGATAATTTTGAAATAATAAGAGAAGGAAAGGGAGTATTGAAGTAAATAAAATTTGATGCTAGTAAGACTTTGTGGAAGCGGTAAACGAAATATTTAGATTGAGAATGGGATAGTGATATGAAAAAATAAATATGGGTATTTTATATTTTGTTCTAGTTCAATACGCATAAGCTCAGAATTAATATTGGGGCAAGAAAAATCAGCAAAAAGAGTTGAAAAACGGCTAAGTCATCATCTAGAGCATTTAGTCATTTATTTCCTTTAAAAATAATTCCTTTAGGGTAGAGGTGACTGACATGCAAATCCAATCTTCCTAATTCTTCAACTTATGCTATTGGTAGAGTGCTTACGTTCTGGTTTTTTATGACCACCTAAATATACATAATAAAGAGGTTGCGGGTCAAGCGCAACTAATTAATTATCAAAGGCTAATCAAGTATCTAGTCGATTGTCAAGAAGTACTCTAATTTCAAAATCAATATAGAACAGAAAAATAATATTTTGCTAAATATGCTTTAAGGATGTTGTATTAGAATATTAATTGAATTGAAATATTGAATAGGTTTTTGTTAATACTTCAATGGATTCGATGTTATAATTCCATTTTATTTTTAATATATTTGGAAGTGGGTCAATTTATAAAATAAAAAATAAAAATTTATGCGATTGAAATTAGTCAAAATACTTGCATTTTTAGCCTTTTCTGGTTCGGTTGGGCAGGCTCAAGTGGAAATGAAAAGTCCAAATTCATATGGATTTGAATCAGTTAAAACCGTAAGTTGTACTCCTGTAAAAAGTCAAGATCGAACTGGAACTTGCTGGAGTTTTGCAACTTCATCATTTTTGGAAAGTGAAGCAATACGAATGGGGTATGGGCCACAAGATTTTTCAGAAATGTATGTGGTTAGGAATGTTTACAAAGATAAAGCACGGAACTATGTGATGCGCCAGGGAAAAGCAAACTTTAGTCAAGGAAGCTTGTCGCACGACTTAATTCGTGTGATTGGAGACCATGGAATGGTACCTGAATCAATTTATTCAGGAAAATTAGAAGGAGATAAAAAGCATGATCACAGTGAGATGTCAGCAGTTCTCAAAGGAATGTTGGACGGAGTGTTAAAACAAAAAAGATTGAGTAAAAAATGGATGAAAGCGTTTGATGCAGTTGTAGATACTTATCTAGGAGTAACACCTCAACAATTTACTTACAAAGGGAAAAAATATTCAGCTAATTCTTATGCAGAGGACATGGGATTGGACGCAAATAATTACGTAAATATTACTTCTTTTACCCATCATCCTTTTTATAAAAACTTTGTTTTAGAAATTCCGGACAATTACTCGAATGGCTCATTTTATAATCTACCAATCGAAGATGTGCAAGCTATTGTTGAAAATGCAATTAACCAAGGTTACTCTGTAGCTTGGGATGGAGATGTAAGTGAGGAAGGTTTTTCCTCTAAAAATGGAATAGCTATTGTTCCAGAGGATTCAGAGCGAGAAGATCTATTCGTTAATCCTGGAAAAGAAAAAATAGTCACTCAAGAGATACGTCAAGAACAATTTGAAAGTTATTCTACTACGGACGATCATTTGATGCATTTAACTGGAATTTCACGAGATAAAAAAGGAACTAAGTATTTTTTAATTAAAAATTCTTGGGGGGAAGTGAGTGAGTATAAAGGATATCTATATATGTCAGAAACTTATCTTCAACTGAAAACAGTTGCCATCCTAGTTCATAAAGATGCTATTCCTGCAAGGATAAAGAATAAAATGAGGTAGTATTTAATGGTATAAAAATGTTAAAGCTTTGTTAAGATTATATATTGTAAGAATGCTTGTTGGTTCATGAAAGAAGCTACCATCTATTAACGTGTGATTAGATGGTAGCTTAAATTGTAATTGATGAGAGTTTAGTCTAACAAAATCGAACAAAACCTTTTTGTTTGATGGAATATTATTGATGAAAGATTACAATTTTATAGTAAAAATTAATCATCCACTACTATTAGTTAAACAAGACGATCTCTATTTCATTATTCAATCATCAGAAGGAAGTTTTTCATCTTTATCCCACTTAATTACGCCACTATAATTTCCTTCAGAGGTGAAAACAATTCAAACAAAATTTCTCCAATTGCAGATTAGAATTTACTAGGTTCCTTCAAAAAATCTACCTTAGCTAATTCAAATCAAATCAATTTAAATCAATTTTTCTATGTTTCTTACCATAAATTAAGATAAAATTATCGTTGACATTAGTTCATTTTCCTTAGTCGGTCAATTTTGATCCGTCTAGTAATTACAAATCTATTTTTTGCCAATGATTCATTTTAATGCTTTTTATTTCACCAAACTAGCAGAAGGGCTAATGTGAAAAAGTATATTCACTTTTATCGTTTTACAAATTGTGAATATTAAATTAAAAACAATAATCTTTACTATTTCCTTATTTCACTAGTCAAATATTTCAAATTCAACATTTTTTCGATGTTAAGACGAGGTGTATGTATTTTCAAATAGTTGATGAATCTTTGCAATGTCTAGTTAAAAAATCTATTCTTTTAAAATTTTCCTATCTTAATAGCTAAAGGAAAAATTTTAAACTCAGTAATAGTGACTACTTAAAATATTTTTTGATAGAAATATTTTTAATTAAGATTAAATAGGTTGCAATTTTCGTTAAAGTGATGTTGTGTTAAATTATTACACTTCTAGGTAACCATTATCAAAAAAATAACCATTTCAAAATGAAGAAGATTTTTTCGCTATTTTCCATGACATTATTAGGTGGATTCATTCTATTTAATCAAGTACAAATCTCTGCCCAGCATAATAGAGTTCGTGGTAATGGGTACGTAACTACAGAGGTTCATTATGTTAAAGCATTTTCAGCATTAGAATTATCTGGTTCACTCAATGTGTACATTAAGCAAGGAGACAAGGAAAGCGTAACGGTTGAAACGGATGAAAATTTACATGAATATGTTGTTATTGAAAATAGAGGCAATTCTCTAGTTATAGATACTCAAAAAAGAATTTCAATTAAAAAGAAAAGTAAAATGAATGTTTATGTTACCGTTCGAGATATTGATCGATTTAAGATTTCGGGTGTAGGAAATGTTGAGACTTCAGGAATACTTCGGTTGAAGAGTCTTGATTTAATAATTAAAAGTGTTGGGAATGTATCCCTTGATTTAGAGGCAGGAAACTTAGATGCTCGATTAAGCTCGGTAGGGAAAATAACTCTTTCTGGAAAGATTGGTAAAGCTATTATTGAAAATACTGGTGTTGGGAAATTAGCTGCCTACGATTTGCGCAATGATGTTTTAAAATTAAAAGCTGCTGGTGTTGGAAAAACAGAAGTTTATGCTTCAAAAGAATTGGCCATTAAATCCACGGGAGTTGGTAATGTTTATTATAAAGGGTCTGCAGTTATTACTGATTTGAATGTACGTGGAATAGGGAAAGTTAAGAAGAGGTAGGATTAAGGTAATGATTGATTTTCCAAAGTTGATGTTTACATTTTGGAAAATTAATCGTTTACGATTCAGGGATAATTTATTGCATTCGAATTTGAGCTAAAAGTATTCTAGCCCTTTTCATTTTATTAGGATTACCCTGTGCCTCTTTCATCATTTCTCTTACATTATCCTCACTGTAGACGGCAATCGTTTCCATGTTAACTTTAAATACATTATCGTTTAATTTTATTTTTTGAACAGATACAGACAAAGTATTCACTTCTTTTGCTCTCTCATTAATAATTAACATTGCCATCACAAAACCTTCCATACTGTTTTGAAGCGCTTTGGCTACTTTAGGTATTGCTCTTTGTTGAGATTTTAAAGTTGGGAAAAGATCGTTTGGTTCAATTTCAAATTCTTTAGTTATCCAAGCTATTCCCTTATGCTTGTCATCATTAGCAACTACTTTATAACATTTATAACCATTAATATTTTTGGTTTCATGAGTGACCTTGACTATTACGTTATTTGATCTTTGTCTTTTTTTTGAGTATTTTTTATTGAGGTTTCGATATTGCATGTCATTGGAGTTTTTGACAATTGCAACTGTATCGCCAGATTCGTTATCAATAGTTAAAGTGATTTTATCTCCAGAGGATGTATTGTTAATCATTTTTACATAACCTCTAGTGGTTTCTGTTTCAAGCATAGCCATCTCATTTTTGATTGTAAAATGAGTGTTGTAAGCATGTGGAAAATTATTAATTATAGAAATTTTTCCTTCAAAATTTTGAGCAATTAAAATGGATACTCCAAATATGGATAAGAAAAAGATGGATAAAAATTTATAAAAAATGGAGCGACTCATGTTTTTTTGATATTGGTTTAAGGAGAAGAATATATTATCATTATTTTGAATGCTTAAGATAAGAATATTAAACGCTATTTTTTAGCTAGAAACTATTTTAGCTAATTGACGGCAAGGATTTTCTCGAAAATTATCCCTCACCAATTTAAATTTAGGATGAATTATATGATTAATTAATAATTTTAAACGAAGGTGAACTTTATTTAAACTTGGAAAAAATCTAAAGTGTAAAGGAATGCATTTTTAAAATAACGTTACGGCCAAACTAGGAATAATGGTGTAATTGAAAAAAAAAGTACAGAATTGATAGGTATTTATTGTGGTATTAGGTTAATTGAAAACTAGTCAATTAGTGGTTATAATATATCCCATGTATGATCGGATAAAAGAGTGACCGTGCCAACGAATTTTTTGAAAGGGATAGATTTACCCCATTCAGTCGGACCAACCATTGAAAGTATTTCTTTGCCATTTCCTCTTTCGTAGAGATGATAAGTATGGCCGATTAATGGTTTGAAATTTATATCTGCTAGGTAAATTTTTTCTGAGATAATAACACGTTGGTGGATCTTTTCTGCTTGTGCAGCAAGTAAAGTAACTTGTTCCCTAATTTGATCTAATTGCATTTCAGTTTGGTCGTACATCGCAGAAACTGCAAGACCTTTTACACGTCCTTTATCAATTGGTTTAATTACTGAGCCACCAACTGTATGAGCGTATGGAAGAAGGTGTGGATTTTCTGTTATTTTATCTTTATCTATTGGGTTAGCTTTCAACTCAGGTGATTTTCTTTTCTTCGATTCAGACATTGTAGATTATTTATGTGTTTTGAAAAAGATAAACGTTGTGATTTGAATTATGTTTATTTTTTTCTAAGATCGTACTTCTAGCTCATTAAAGGTATTGGATCTGGTATGATGCCATATTTTTGATTATTATCATTCTAAAATAATATTTTATTCTAGGAAAGTGCCAATAATATGTATTGAAATCCTGATCGTAATTATAGACATATTCTTTTTTATGCCAGTTTTCTCAAAAAAAAGCCACGAACCAATTTAATGGAACGTGGTTTTTATATAAAGAAAATTATTTCTAATAATTATTTCAATTTGAAAGTATTTGCCCCTGTTAAGTAACCCTTGTTGTATACTTCTACAGTATATGTACCTTTTGTGAATTTAATTCCAGGCTCCCACAAGAAACAAGAAACTACATCATCTGTGTTAGTGTAATTAATGGTTTTTATGTGTGTGAATCTCATTTGCTCTTGTGCCTCTGTTGTTGTGAAAACACCGGATCCCATTGATTCAGAAGCTAAAGTTTCACCTTGCGGTGAGATCAATCTTACATGAAACTCTTCTTTGCCAGGTTGGGTAACATCGTTTGGTTCAGCTGTAAAGCATACTTTTAATCTATCGACATTTTTTGCATACTTTTTCTTGACTGCTTTTCCGCTACTCCTTACTTTCCATCCTGAAACATTTAGGTCACGAATGTCAACTACTGATGCACGAATAACAGTTGCACTCAAATCAGTATTTCGAGAAGTTAAATCTTCTTTTTCGCTCATCAATGCGGCACGAGCTGTTGTCAATTCATCGTTCATTTTTCTTTCTTCTACTACTTGAGTAGTTAAACTTTCTTTCTCGTCTGAGAGCTGAGAATTAGCAGCAGTTAATTGCTCGTTTTCTTCTCTCATAGTGGTTAATTCAGCCAAGTATTCATCTCTTTGTATTCGCATGTCCTCCATCATTGCACGAATCTCATTAAGTTCTCTTTTGGTTTTTTTACCTCCAGAAAGTAAAGCAGTAATTCTTTTGTTTGCTTTAGATAATTCGTCTTTTTGAGTCTCAACCAAAGCATTAATCTCATCATTCTCACCTTTCATTGCTTCAATCTCTTCTTGAGCTGCGTAGTGTAGTTTTTCCAATTCACCTCTCAACTGTTTAGTTTCTTTTAACTCAGCTTGCTGAGTTTCAATTGTATCGCTTTTTTGGTAATTATTGTATAAAAGAACAGCGTTTGTAGCTAACAAAAGTAATATAATTACTGCTGCGATAGCGGTCAATTTTTGTTTCGAATCATTTGAAAAGCTCATAATAAATTATTTAGGTTAACAATTTTAATCTTCGATAGTATTTTGGATTATTTTCAAAAAGTGTTTCAACTGCGTTGTCGAATTAATTAATTGGATTT
Source organism: Saprospiraceae bacterium (assembly GCA_029251525.1). Taxonomy (GTDB): domain Bacteria; phylum Bacteroidota; class Bacteroidia; order Chitinophagales; family Saprospiraceae; genus CAJQQY01. Next base: position 182,826 of record JAQXDE010000066.1, read on the forward strand.
GTAAAAAAGGTGAACCAAATCATTTTTATTTTTATTTTTTTATACATCGTAAATATAACGTTAAGGCTTTGTATTAGCGTATTTTCCTTAGTTTTTTTATTTGATATTCTTTGAAAGAAAAATTATGGTACTTAGCTGAAACTATTGCTAAAAGTAGGTTTTTAAAAAAAAAATAACTTTATTTAGATGGTCTATTTCAAAACTATCTTTATAATATTAATAAATAAAATATACTATGTTGGGAAACCTCGATCTTTCTAAAGTTCTATTCCTTGACGTAGAATGCGTCAGCGGAAAAGCAAATTATGGTGAACTTAATGATGATTTTAAATATCTCTGGAAACTGAAGTCTAAATCAGTTTTAAGAAAATATAATGAAGAAATTACGGAGGAAGAGGCTGATGCGGCTTACAAGGACAAAGCTGGAATCTATGCTGAATTTGGGAAAATTGTTTGTATTTCTGTTGGAATCATAGGACGGAATCCTGAGACAAAAGAATTATTTGTTCGTTTAAAATCTTTTGCTAGCGAAGATGAATCAGAGTTACTTCAAAATTTTTCTCAAATGGTTACTCAATATTACAATAATACCACTACACATGCCTTTTGTGGGCATAATATAAGAGAGTTTGACATGCCTTACATTTGCCGAAGGTTGTTAATCAATCAATTGCCATTGCCCAATTCTCTCAATATCGCAGGGAAAAAACCATGGGAAACCAAACACTTTATCGATACTCTTGAACTTTGGAAATTCGGTGATTATAAACATTATACTTCCTTAAAATTGTTAGCTGCTGTTTTTGGTTTTCCATCCCCAAAAGACGATATCGATGGCTCAGAAGTGGGACGAGTTTTTTGGGAAGAAAACGATTTACCTAGAATTGCAAAGTATTGCGAAAAAGATGTTTTGGCAACTGTTCAATTATTATTAAAATATATGTTACAGCCTTTGTTGACTGATAAGCAAATTAATCATGTTTGATTTTTTTCATAGGTTGACACAGATTTTGTAAGGTTTCAGTAAACTTTTAAAATTTAATAGACAATTAAAAGTCTAAAAAAAGTCAGGCTAAGTCAATGGCAAAAAAAACAAAAAAAGTACCTTTACGATATGAAGCATTTAATCGCCCCTTCCGTACTTGCAGCTAATTTTCAAAACTTGAAAAAAGATTTTGACATGATCAATGCTAGTAAAGCCGACTGGTATCATGTAGATGTCATGGATGGTAAGTTTGTACCCAATATTAGTTTTGGAATGTTTATTATCAAACAGATGAAAGCCATGGCAACCAAACCGTTGGATGTGCACCTGATGATAGTTGAACCTGAGAAATATATCGAACAATTTCGAGAAGTAGGAGCTGATATTATCACAGTTCATTACGAAGCTTGCCCACATTTGCATCGAACGATTCAACAAATTCATGCAACTGGAGCAAAAGCAGGAGTTGCATTAAACCCACATACACCAGTTAGTGTTTTAGAAGACATAATTGAAGAGCTAGATTTAGTTTGTTTGATGTCAGTAAACCCTGGTTTTGGAGGTCAAAAATTTATATACCAAGTGATACCAAAAGTCAGAAAATTAAAGGAGATGATTGATTCTCGAAATACTAAAACGTTGATAGAGATTGACGGAGGAGTTGGTTTACAAAATGCTGAAGAATTGCTTAAAGCCGGAGCCAATGTTTTGGTCGCAGGTAGTGCAGTCTTTAAATCAAAGAATCCTTTAGATACAATTTCACGTATGAAAGGTATTGAGGGATTAGTGATTTAGTCTTTGCATAATGATTATTTATAAATGATTTGAAAGATTTGGCGATTTTTTTTTAACACAATTCTATCGTCAAACTTATCAAATCGAAATTGCTTGGTCAATTAAGATTTTCAAAATAATTCCCCGCATCCAATGAACTTTCTAAATCTACGTTAATATTGATATGAAATTAAACTTTACGTTATTATCCATCCTATTCTTTTCTCTTTTTGCAAATGATGTGGTAGCTCAAAATGGAAAAACTTCGACTCTCGCTGGTCAAGTGACTGATTTGGAAACAGGAGCTCCTATAGAATTAGCCACTATTTACATCAAAGAAAATACTAATTATTCTACCGAAGCCAGTCTTAATGGAAATTTTACGTTAAAAGTTCCTCACAACAAAAGATTTACGCTGATAATTTCTCGAACCGGTTATAAGGAAGGTAGTATCATCATTAATCCAATGCGTACTGGTGAAACAAGAAAGCTCAATGTAAAACTTGCTAATCAAACTTCAACACTAGAAGTTATTGTTACTGCAAGTAAATTGGAGGAAGCTGGATTGATAAAAGAGGATGTGGAAGAATTGAAATACATTCCATCCACGACGATGAATTTAGAAAATGTATTGCCTCATATTGCATTAGGTGTAAGCACAGGGACAGGAGGAGAATTAAGTTCTCAATATAACGTTCGTGGGGGGAATTATGATGAAAATTTAGTTTATGTTAATGATTTTGAAATATATCGACCACAATTAATTAGGAGTGGACAGCAAGAAGGTTTGTCATTTCCCAATATGGATTTGATCCGAGATTTGTCTTTTTCATCTGGTGGTTTTGAAGCTCGGTATGGCGATAAATTATCCTCGGTGTTGGACATAAAATATAAGCGTCCTGATTCTACTCGTGCATCGATCGGATTGAGTGCACTAGGAGGTTCAGCTCATATTGAAGGAAGTATGGACCTTGATTCTACCTTTCGAAAATTTCGATATTTGGTAGGGGCAAGATACAAAACGACTAAATATTTATTGGGAACATTGGATGTGCAGGGAGAGTATGTTCCTAATTTTGCGGATATTCAAGGTTATTTTACATTTGATATTAATCGAGATTGGCAGGTAGGTTTGATTGGAAATTATAATCGAAGTGAATATCAATTTACCCCCGCTTCCAGAGAAACAGCTTTTGGCCTAATAGATTTTTCTCTGGATTTGTTTACCGTTTTTGAAGGTCAAGAAGTAGATGATTTTACAACGTATATGGCAGGGACTTCGTTAACTTATGTCCCAGATCGAAAATACAACCCTTTGTTTTTAAAATTTCTTGCCTCAGTTTACCAGAGTAATGAAAATGAAAGAATCGATATTATTGGTGATTATATCTTGGGTCAAATTGAAACTGGGTTAGGAAGTGATAATTTTGGAGAAATCGTCGCTGTATTAGGAACTGGAACTCAACATCAATTTGTGAGAAATTATCTAACAACCATCGTTTCAAATTTCGAACATAAAGGTGGTTTTGAAATGGAAAAGTTACATAAGTCATGGGAAACTTCTAGTAGCCACTTTCTGCAATGGAATTTGAAATTTCAAAATGAACAAATTTTTGATGACCTCAACGAATGGGAAAGATTAGATTCCGCTGGTTACTCATTACCTTTTGATACAACTGCTGTACAAGTACAAAATGTTCTCAAAACCCAAAATGAACTAGTTACTAATCGTCTTTCTGGCTCATTTCAAGATACATATACTCTAAGAAAGGATAGTATTATGGAAATGAAAATTATGGCTGGTATACGAGGTGCTTTTTGGAATGTGAAAAACAATTTCACAGGTGAAACAAATAATAATTTTTTACTTACCCCTCGTGCTCAATTACTTTATAAACCATTGAACTGGGAACGTGATATGTCTTTTCGTTTTGCAACAGGAATGTATTTTCAACCTGCCTTTTATAGAGAGATGCGGCGCTTGGACGGTACGGTAAATGTGAATTTGGAGGCACAAAAATCACTACATATTTTAGGTGGATTCACTTGGGATTTTTACTCAGGAAAGCGAGATCCAAAACTATTCAGGTTTATTACAGAAATTTACTACAAGAAGCTTTGGGACATGGTGATTTATGATTTAGATAATGTTCGAATTCGGTATTCTGGTGAAAATGATGCTACTGGTTATGTGGCAGGGATTGACTTAAGAGTTAATGGTGAATTTGTTCCTGGAGCAGAATCTTGGGTTAATATTTCTTTCCTCCGAGCTCGAGAAAGTATAACAGATGTGCAGCATTTAAGTCGTGGAATTGGTGATACAATAGATACTGAAATAAGTACAGTTAGACGACCTACAGATCGATTTATGAATTTGAATGTTTTTTTTCAAGATTATTTACCGAAGAATGAAAATTTTAAAATGCATTTAAATTTATCGGTAGGAACAGGCTTACCGTTTGGGCTTAAAGAGAACAATAGAGTTCGTAGGAATCAATTTGAATTTGCGGCATATCATAGAGTTGATATTGGTTTTGCCTATCAACTTTGGGATAAAGAAAGGCGGACCCGTAAGCCAAAACATCCGCTTCGATTCGCACGAAATGCTTGGTTAAGCTTGGAAGTTTTCAATCTTTTAGAAATTGCCAATACAGCATCGAATACGTGGATAAAAACAATTTATAACACACAATATGCCATCCCAAATAACTTAACTTCTCGTCGGGTTAACCTACGATTGAAAATGGATTTTTAGAATAACAATTTTAATAAAATCATGTCAAATAAACCCCTCGTTACAGATTTTGAAAAAATCACTTTACTTGGATTGGTTTTTTTATTTGGATATGGTATTTACAAAAATGGTGGTACGTTGATGTACAAAAGATCTGAGGAAACAACAATCATTGATGGTGAAAGTTCGGTAAATATTTATCGGGAATTAGATGAGAATGAAATGGATTTCAATCGGAATATAAAAGGTTTCGATGAATCATATAAAATGAGAAAGAAGAGATTAAATACAGCCTATATTTTAAATAGGCTCGCTCAAACCTATTCTGATGGAAAAGAGGAGACTAAACGTCAAATGAAAGAGATGGGACTTACTGAGGATGAAATGAATTATTATAATAATGTCAGAAAAGAAAATAATCATTCAGACCATATACAAGATGCTAAAGAATGGTATAATGTTCTAAAGACCTCAGCGAGTACTTATGAAAAATTTAAATCAATCGTTGATGATTTTAATAAAAGAACTAGTGGAACGAATAATGAAAATCTATTGCTTAAGGACGAAAGTAATTTAAATGATTTTTATAGAAATCTTGAATCGGCATTTGGGATTTCAGAAACTGAGGCTAAAATGTTTTCTTTTTTAGGCAAAAAAAAGGTGAGTGACTGGGTAAAGTTCATAGAGGAGAGTGAGAGAGGAAATTAATGTACAAAATTTTTACTGTTTAAAGGCCAATTTTTTTTTGATTTATCAGAAAGAAGATAAACAAAAAAAGCTCCCAAGTAAGACCTGGGAGCTTTAAAACAAATTAGTATTCAGGTTAAAATTACATTTCTTTAAATTGCAAAACCTTTCTCACATCTTCTTCCGACTTTAATGCATCTGGTTCTACTTTCAGCCTAAAGGTATGATTACCACCTTTTTTCTGATTTATTTTCTTAAACTCTTCTTGGCGGAAGATGGCGATTTGGTTATCTTTTGTTACCATCCACATCAAGTTATCTGATTTTTGGTCGAAATTTATTTTAGCTCCATCTTTTGCATAGATTCGAACTATTGTATTTCTGTTTTTGTTTACTAAATAGGCAATCTCATCAGTCACTTCAGCATTTTTATCCAATTCGAAATTACCTTCAATTTCTAAATCGTCGGGATGAATTGGTCGGTCACAGTTCCAAATTCCAAATTCATTTGCAACAAATCGATTAATAATTTTCTTACGAACTATTTGATTCAGGGAAGGATCGTTTTGATTTTTTATTCTCCAGTTTTCAATGGTTCTTACAAATTCTTTTTTTGAGGCTTCTTTTAGTGAATAATATTTTTCAATAATTGAATTTCGGTTTTTTTCTAAAGTTAACTCTCTGTCTTTTAGTTTGTTACGATAAATTTCCATGGAAGTATCATAAAGGGACATCGCCTTTGAAAATTCATTTCCACTCAAGGCTGGTGTAACAAGTATATATTCTTTACGATCTCCATTGATCAGTGTTAACTCAAAATCTGGCCCATTATCAATTGGTTTTAAATCCATACTTTCCCATTCCAATTTAAAAGCGTTGGTATTGATTTCAGGGCTATTTGGGGAAATATGCCAGATTATATTTTGATATTTTTCGCCTAAGTTTTTGACAACAGGAGATGCGTTATCTGAAATGTCTAGATCAAAAGAGAAATGATCTTTGTTAGCTCTAACTGGTCGGACCGGTTTGGTTGGGATCTCTATAGTTGCTTCTAATACAGCAATTTCATTAACTTCCAGAATAGATGTTTTTGAAAGATAAGTTTGATAATTGGTTCTCAGGTTCCTCAATTCCTCATTTTCGAAACCTTCATTATCTAACTCGTCGATAATTTGAATATTATCAACATTTTGATATTCCCAATTTCGAGAAGAAGCACTTAGTTTATAAATATTATACTTCGGACTCATGTTTAATCGAGGCATATTGATGTATGAAATTAATTCAACTTTGATTTCTTTTCCTGGATCCATTTTTAATTGTTGACCATTTTGTTCAGCATAAATCTCAACCATACCTGCGCTTTCCAAAACATATTTAACACCTGCGGAGTCATAAGTCATTGGAATTCCAGAGAGGAAAAAATCAACATAGTCATGCATTTCTCTATACTTAATATCTACATCTCCTTCTACTAGCTTTCCATCAGGATTTCTAAAAGCTGCAGCCGGGATAATTAATTTTGAACCATTATTATTTTCATAAATGCCACCTTCGTTAGCATTTATTTTTCCACTTACAAAGGTTGGTTTGAGATCATTCAAAGGTGGATTAATAAAAGGTTGTTTAGCAAAAAATTGCTTTTCATCCATTCCTTTTTCTCTTTGCAATAGACCATTAACCATAGCTGCCAGGAGGAAAACCGCAGCAGCAGTAGCAACATATCTCAACCAGATTACTCGTGGTTTACGTTCTGATTTAACTTCCTCAGGTAAAGGAGTTTCTTTGAACTTAGCAAGAAGCGCATCAAAATCTTGATATTTTGCGATTTCCTCTTTACTTAGTTGAGGTGGATTAATTTTAATATTGTATAAGTCTTTTTTCATAGAATTTTTTTTTGAATAATTGATTGAAAAAATCAACTATTCTTTTTCATTATTTTTTTCATTTTCTCAAGGATTCGGTATGTTTTTACCTTTGCATTACTCTCGGTAATACTTAGTATTTGAGCGATTTCTTTAAATGGCCTTTCTTCAAAAAAACGCATTTCAATCATCACCATATCTGATTCTTTTAATTGTTGTAATGCCCCGAGCATTGACTGTCTTATTTTTTCAAAATCACCTTCTTCACTCACTTCATCAATCAAATCAGAAAAAGTATGTTCCTCTACAGTTACCACTCGGTTTTTTTGAGTATTTCTGAAATACTGGGCTACTTCGTTGCTTGCTACTCTATATAACCAAGCGGAAAAAGGAACACCCTTGTATTCATAGGTACCTATTTTCTGGATGGCTTTTAAGAAAACTTGAGAGCAAATATCATTTGCTATATTTTCATCTCCAGTCCGCTTGAATATGAAACGGAAAATTTGGTTAAAGTAACGGTCATACAAAGGCCTAAAATAGGCTGGATTTTGTTGAGCCGCTTGAACTTCTAGCCATTCCGCTTGCATAGCTTCTTGAGAAATAGTCTTATTACTACTTTGCATTCGAGCTGTATTTTTTGCAAGGGTACGACTTATTTGTAAATTTGAAAACATTTATACATTAAATTTTTTTCAATAATTAATCGTTCCTTTTTCGAAAAATCCCTTTTTTATTGGGAGCAAAGAGACAATTTGGAAAAAAAAATTGAATAGCTAACTCGATAAATAATAACTAACAGCTGGATGGAAATTCTGTTTTTTTTGTAAAAATGAACGTGCTGAGAAACTACTTGGGTGCCAGTTTAGGTCGCTACAAATACATAATGTAAAGAATTTAAAAAGTAACAGATAAAATATATATTTAACTTAACCTTAAAGCCATTTATTGAAAAATGAAAATTAGTGTAATTATTCCAACCTTTAATGAAGCTGAAAGTATTGGCTCTCTAATATTGTATTTATTGAAAAATGCCAATGAAGATTTAATAGAATTGATTGTCGTTGATGGTGGAAGTAATGATGGTACTATACGCATCGCAAAAGCTTGTGGTGCAAAAGTTATTGTTGGTACTTCAAAAGGTCGATCTTCTCAAATGAATGAGGGGGTTATTAACTCCTCGGGTGAAATATTATATTTTGTTCATGCTGATACTATTCCTCCTGTTAGTTTTATGGCTGACATTAAAAATGCAGTTGAAGAGGGTTTTCCAATGGGGTGCTATCGTTTTAAGTTTAATTCCAAAAGAAAGTTATTAAAATTTAATTCATTCATGACTCGATTTGATAAATTGTATTGCCGTGGAGGAGATCAAACATTATTTGTTACGAAAAAGGTATTTGAAGATTTAGATGGATACCGAAACGATTATAAAATTATGGAGGAATACGATTTTATTACTCGAGCAAGAAAAAAATACAAATTTATGATCATTTCAAAAGAAGTCATCGTTTCAGCTCGAAAGTATGAAAATCGTAGTTGGTTTCGAGTTATGATTGCCAATACAATTACCTTTCAAATGTTCAAATTTGGAGCGTCACAAGATGCCTTAATAAAAACATATCAAAAGGTTTTGGGAAATTAAATTTAAATTTTTTGTAGAACATGTTGCATAATTTAAAAAATCCCATTTGATAATATATGGAATCAATTAATTTCTATTACATCATACTTACATAAAGATAAACTAGACTCAGTTCATCATATTAATCAATTGGGCATCTCAAATAATAATCTGACGATTACCTTTCCTTGCAATAAAGAAGAACCCCGATAAAATAATTCATAAAAAAAACTGGAAATTTTTTGAATTGAGTAATTCAGAATGATGACAATAATTTAATGGGAGCAATTGGTCTAATGGGAGTAGCATCTTTTAGAAATCTTTATCAAGATGTATTTAATTAGTTGGATTAGTAAAGATTTCAGGAGTAATGGATTGATATTAAAAATTATAAAAAAAAATCTTGTTTAAATGAAAAAGGACTGGTAAAATATGAGGTAGATTTATTTTCTCATAACCTAGCTTTAATGAGGGTATAAGGAAAGTCTAATTTTGAACGATAAGGATATATAGAGATAGGTTACTAGAAAGATGGAAAATATTTTGATAGTGGTCTCTATGGAAAACTAAGCGTATTGATAAATCCAAAATAGTCAATTGTTACCTGTGAAAAAAAAACATCATTTTACTGAAACATTAACTACAGATCTTACGCATAAGGTTTATTGCTTTCTATCTCAATTCGATTAAGAAGATTGAGGGAGTAGAGATAAATTTAGTTGTTTTCAAAATTTTATTTTCCAAATTATATAACTATATATAATTATGCTAAGGTCAATATTAATACTTGTTTCACTTGCTTTTCTCTCGTCTTGTTTTCATAGACAGGAAAATATTGTAGTACAAAATACCCCTTTCTTAAATGTTGATCAGACTAGAGCTGATTCTATTTTAAGACGATTGACGCTTGAAGAAAAAATTGGACAACTTATTATTTTAAAGACAGATTTTAAAGATGAGAATATAAAAGAGTCTATCTATAAATGGAATAGAACCGGGGTGTTAGGTGGTGTAATTTTGGAAAATTTAAAAGTGTTGGAATATGTCGATATTTTAGATTCACTTAATACAATTAGTAAAATTCCTTTATTAAATGGAACAGAAGAGGTTGTGTTGTTAAATAATCAATTTTCAGATGTAGTTCAATTTCCATTAGCCCCAAGTATGGGGGCTGTTCAAAATGATACCATTCAAAGAGAAATAGAAAAATTATATTTGAGACAATGTAAAAAGTTAGGTATCAATTTTTGTATATCCCCTTCCGCTAATCGCATTTTTTTAAATGAAAAAATATATCCTTCCCATGTTTTTGAAAATGATCAAATTACACAATTAGCTAGGGCAAATCGTGTTTTACGAAATTTGCAGAGAGAAAATATCATTTCTTTGGGAAATACCTTTTCGGAATTTCATCAACTTGAAGATGATACAACTAAATTGATGGATGCGTTGCTGTTACGGCAAAAAGAAATAGTGAGAGCAGGAGTTTCAGGATTTAAAATTGATGATCGAATTTTTGAAAAAGATAGTTTATATCAACTAGAGTCTTTCTTTTTGAAAAAGTATTTAAAAGAAAAAATGGAATTCGATGGGTTAATAGTTGCTGAAATTTCAGAACAAGCAACGATTGACGAATTGATTCATTCTGGAACCGATATCTTTGTTGTACAAGATTCGGTAAAAAAAGTTTTTGATTATTTAGTAGAATTTGTTCGAACCGGATTGATAGCGGAAAAAGTGATTAATGATAAGGTACGTAAAGTTTTGTTGGCAAAAACGTATGCAGGATTGGATAAAAAACCAACTAACCTTGTAATAAAAAATGTGTTGGCCGTTTTAAAAAATGAATACTTTGACTTTCAAGCACGACAACTTTTTGAGGAGTCAATCACCTTAGCTCAAAATTATAACAATTTACTTCCGTATACCAAAACATATAAAAGAGATTTTAAAATCATTAATGTTGGTAAAGGGAGACTAAAGGTGTTCAAAGAATATTTTTCTAAATATGCGAACTACCTAAATTATAATCATCCTCCTGATGATCAAGGAAAGATTAAACCAATAAAAAAAGTATTCCATAAGTATTCTACTGTGATTGTAGTCATAGATAATATTGATTTGGATACTTTTCAACAAAAGGATTTTGTAAAGTCTATTAATGAACTATCTCAATCCTCTAAATTGACAGTTGTCAATTATGGCAACCCACTCAATTTACAATACCTCGATACCACACTTTCAATTATTCAAGTTTTTGAAAAAAACAATATTACTGAGTCCTTAGTTACTCAATTATTATTTGGAGGTATAGCTGCTAATGGAAAACTTCAAATTGGTTTGACATCTAACCTTTTTTTTGGGAAGTCAATTCAAACTCCAATAACGCGCTTGAAATATACTGTTCCTGAGGAGGTAGGGATCGCTCCCGAAAAATTGGTGGGGATCGATGCAATTATTCAATCTGCGATTTCGAAAAAGGCAACTCCAGGAGCGCAAATTATGGTAGTGAAAAATGGGAAGGTAATTTTCGACCAAGTTTTTGGACACCATACTTATCGAAAAAGAAATAAAATTCGAAAATCAGACTTATATGATTTAGCATCAATTACAAAAGTTTCTGCTACTTCAATAGCAGCGATGAAATTGTTCGAGGAAAAGGAATTCAAATTATCAGATCGGTTAAAGTCTCATTTGGAGTTGGATAATGAATCGACTATTGGACAAGTTACTTTTAAGCAGTTATTAACTCATTCTTCTGGCCTGCAAGCAAATATGCCAATTGCAAAATATTTCAATAACAAAGATTCCATTATTGATGATTGTAATCAGTTCTTTTGTTCAAGTGAAAATGAGGAGTATTCAATCCGTATAGCTGATAATATGTTTTTTAATCAAAAGTGGATTGATTCTATTTGGTTCAAAATAGATCATTTAAAAGTAAGGAAAAGAGGTGATTATAAATATAGTGATGTGAATTTTAATTTGATTCAGCGTGTGTTAGAAAAAAAAATTAATCAACCGATAAATAAATTTTTGGAAAATAATTTTTACAAATCACTAAATTTAAGACGAACTGCTTTCTGTCCTTTAGAAAAATTCAAATCAAAATATATCGTTCCTACCGAGAAAGATAATCGGTGGAGACGACAACTTTTGAGAGGATATGTTCATGATGAATCAGCAAGTTTGTTAGGGGGAGTAGCTGGAAGTGCTGGACTTTTTTCTAATGCAAACGACCTAGGAGTTATGTTTCAAATGTTACTCAATGGGGGAACATACGGTGAGCAAAAGTATCTAAATCCGAAAACTATTCAGAAATTTACTTCGGCTAATTATGGGAATCATCGTGGTTTAGGATTTGCGGTAAAGGGCAGGAGAGGTTCAAATTCATTATCGTCTTTAGCATCAAGAAAAACATTTGGGCATACTGGTTTTTCTGGAACTTGTGTTTGGGTGGATCCTGAAAATGATTTGATTTTTATTTTTCTCTCTAATAGAATTCACCCAAAAAAAACAAATGCTAAATTGTATCGCAACCAAATTCGACGACGGATTCATGATGTGATTTATAGATCGTTAAATACTTACAAAAAAGTAAACAAAGTGAAGGAGAGAGTATTTGTGAGTTTGTAAAAATAAGATATTACTCAAATGACTTCAATAGAGTTATATTAAAATCATCAAGAGAAAATTCATAAACAGGAAGAATAACCAAATCCAATATGCTCAATTCAGTTGAATGCTATGATTATCATATTGAATAAATATCACTTCTTTTGTCTTTGTACTTTTGTAAATTTAATTAATCAAGAAGCCTCTTCAACAAGCTGTACTAGTCGAATTAAACTAATTTCTTTTAATAATTAATTTAATCATCTCTATCAAATAATCATAAATCAATTTAAAATGAAAAAATTATTTTTACTCTCTTTACTCTTCGTTGCAACAATAACCTTAGGGCAAAACATTGTAAGCGTGCAATATAGATATGTTGCTTCCGATGATGTAGCTGAATTTGAAGCTTTAGAAACAGAATATTGGTCTAAAGTCAAGCAAAATGCTGTTGATAATGGAAATATGTTAACAGCTGCTTTTTTTAGAGTTTACGGCCCTACTGATGATGAAACAAAACCAACTCATGCATTTGTCTTGGTATTTGAAAGCTTTGAACAATATGAAAATCAAATGAAAATTTGGAATGAAACTGAGCAAATATTGGGGGTTAACCCCGCGGTTGTATCCACTAATGACATCTCCAAAACACTTTATAATGACACATATCAATCAGTTGCTGAGCTTCCTATGGGAGAATTTAAATATGCGGTTTGGAATTTGGCAAAACCAAAGGATTTTAATGGATTTGTCAATGAAAATTTAAACCTGTGGATGCCTTATTTTAAAAAGAATTTAGGCAAAGAAGGGGCAAGAACAGGCTGGGGAATTTTAGCAAGAGTACATCCAAAGGGTATGGATGAATCAAGTATTATCACTTATGATCACTATAAAGATTTGTCAAGTGCCTTAAAATCTTTATCTCCGGTAGGTATTGCAGAAAATAAAGAAATTAATGAAATATTATCAAAATCAAAAATGAAAAATTATGATCCAGATGGATTTAGGTATACAAACATTTGGGAATTAATTGAATTAATTAACAGTCCTCAATAATATTAAATAGCATATTTCAGACTATTAATTTAAATAATCTGACCAAAAATAATTAAAAGTAAAATATAACCTTAAAGATCATTGAGGTACAGAAAAAACCACAACTTTTTAAGTTGTGGTTTTTTGTTTTTAGAATATCCTATACGATAGATGTTTCTTTCTTTCTTTCTGCTAAAACTAGACACTCAGGACCAGTTAAGAATATCTGGCAACCAACTTTATTTAGTGCGTCTCTCTCTACTTTTCTAAATCTATTCTATTAGTTTCATGACAATGTCGGGATAAATTTAAAAGAAGTACCTTTTATTTTTTAACTAAATCCCCTTTTCTGTAAAACAATTTTCCTAATCCATATTGGAGTTCGAGTTGTTCATCCTCTTTAATTTTATCTAAATTAGGGGAAGGAGCAATTAGTTTTTCAAATTCGAAGAATCAATTTGGGTAGGTTCAAAATATTGATTAATAATTACAGCATTACTATAACTATCAGTACTTCACATTACAGAACCCAAAAAAGTAATAATGACTATTAATCCAATAACGGGTAACCATTTTTGCCAAGTAGATTGCCTATGTCTTTTTGATTCATTTTCTTTTCAAAAACTCAATTTAAATTATTTTTTCCAGAAATAACTCCTTCAATATAATTTGGGTAATCAGTAATAATTCCATCTACGCCCATTTCAATCATCTTTTTCATATCCTTTTTTTCATTGACAGTCCAAGGAATTACTTTAATCTTTTTTTGATGCATAAGTTCGATTACCTCTTTAGAAAGTAATTTAAAATATGGACTGTAGATATCTGGTTTGAAAGTTATTTTTTTCAAATTTTCCTGTGGTAAATTTTTATTTGAAATCAAATATGCAACAACCATTGAAGGATCTTGCCGATGTATTTCCTCCAAAATATCAATATCAAACGATTGCAAATTACATCGGTTTTCAATACCAGTATTCTTAATTGCCTCTAATACTAATTTAACATATTCATTTGGGTGTGGTGTCAACTTTCCATAATAAGCCTCTTCACTTTTTATTTCAATATCAAAATTAGGTTTAGTTCGGTTATTTTTTTCGCAATATTCATTGACCGCTTTGACTAGGTCATGTAGCGATGGTTTGTAAACCTTTATTGGTTTTTGACCTGGAAAGCGTTCATTGCCCCTTTGGCCTACATCATATTTTTTGATTTCCTCATAAGTCAATTCATAAAGTAAAATACTTTTTTCTTCCTCTTCCAAGATTGGTTTTCCGTCTGGATGTGAACTGATTTTATGATTGAACCAAGGTTCATGAGTAATGATTATCTTTTTGTCTTTGGAAATGGCCACATCGAGCTCCAAAGTAGTCACTGGATATTCTAAAGCTTTAATAAAAGCAGGAATAGTATTTTCAGGAAGTAAACCTCTTGCACCTCGGTGACCTTGCCAATCGAATGATTTTTCTTTAGATGAATTTGACATTTGATTTGTATTTAATATTATCTTTTTGGGGCTTTTTTGGCTACAAGAAATACAAAAGACTAAAAAGGTAAAAATAAAAATTCGCATATTTTTTTTCAACAAATATCTAAATTTAAATATTAAATACAAGTGAAGTTTTTAAAATATATTGATTTAGAAAAAGCATTCTGTTTTGATTTAAAAATAAATAATAAAAAAGTTAAATTTGTGCGCTTTGAAATGACTTTGAAAAATTAAAACTTTTTTCTTGCAAAAAGTATTCTTTAGAATTGCTAGTGTTAAATTTAACTACTAGATCATCTTAAAAAGAATGTAAAATAATAATATGAATAACTCTTCCATTTTCCAAAAGGCCATTCCACATGTGTTGGCAGTACTTTGTTTTATAGTGATTTGTAGTATGTATTTTTCTCCTCAATTAAATGGAAAAATTGTACAAGCAGGCGATACCATTTCGAGCCATGGAATGTCTCGAGAAATGGTTGATTTTCATGAAGAAACAGGTGAACGCACATTGTGGACTAATACGATGTTTGGAGGTATGCCTACCTACCAAATTGGTGCTGTACAGCCAACGAATACCTTAAGTTATATAGAGAAAACGATGCGTTTATATATTCCTCGTCCGATTGGATATTTTTTTGCAATGATGCTAGGATTTTATATAACCATGCTTTTATTTGGAGTCAACCCGTGGCTGAGTTTGATCGGAGCGGTAGCATTTTCCATCACCACTAATAACTTAGTTTTATTCGGAGCAGGGCATATGACGAAGCTAAGAACGTTTGCTTTCTTTGGATTTATGCTAGTGGGAATAATAATGGCTTTTAGGAAAAGATATTTATCTGGGGCAACATTATTTGCACTTGGATTAGGAATTAATCTATATGCTAATCATATCCAGATGACTTATTATTTATTTATGGTATTTGGAATATATGGATTGATTGAATTAGTTCAGCATTCTAAAAAAAGTGAAATGAAGTCCTTTGGAAAAGCGGTTTTATATCTTGGAGTTGGAGGACTTTTGGCAATTGGGTCAAGCGCGACGAGCTTGTTAACTACTTATGAATATCAAAAAGATACAATGCGTGGTAATCCAATTTTGGCGAAGGAAGCTAATGCGGAGGTAACGAGTAGTAACACAAAAGGACTGGATTGGAAATATGCGATGCAATATAGTAATGGTTGGATAGATTTATTTTCTTCCTTTATTCCTGGAGTGGCTGGAGGAGGAGGAGCAGAACCGGTTTCTTCAAATTCTGCTTATGCTAAACAAATAAAAAGATCAGGGGGGAACACCAAAAATCTAAAATTACCATTGTATTGGGGGGCAGTCGGCAAAACAGTATCCACCGCTGGTCCGATTTATTTTGGCGCTGCAATATTTTTCTTCTTTCTTTTGGGACTGTTGATTGTCAAAGAACCTATCAAATGGGGAATTGGCGGAGGAGTTTTGCTGACGATGTTGCTTTCATTGGGAGATAATTTTGAATTTTTTAATAAATTATTTTTCGATTATTTTCCTTTGTATAACAAGTTTAGAACACCCAATTCTATTCTTGCAATTACTTCATTTTTAGTTCCAGTTTTAGGAACATTAGCAATATCTGAAGTTATTAGTGGGAAAACAAAAAAAGAAGAATTACTCAAGCCATTGTACATATCGGCTGGTGTACTTAGTGCGATCTGTTTATTTTTTGCTTTTATGGGAGGATCATTTTTTGACTTTACCTCCGCAGCTAGAGATGCTAATTATGTGTCCAATTATAATATGAATTTGGATTTATTAAAAGAGGCACGGGCATCCTTAATGCAATCTGATTCGCTAAGGTCGCTGGGCATTATTTTAGCTTCGGCTGTTTTAATTTGGGCTTTTCTAACTAACAAAATAAAGCAAAATATTTTGTTAGTTGGTTTGGCGGTGATTACAATTGGAGATTTGTGGACGATAGGGAAAAGATATTTAAATGAGGATAACTTTTCTAATAAAAAGAAATACGAAGCTTATAAGAAGCCTCGACCAGTTGATACTCAAATTTTGACTGATAAGGATCTTCATTATAGAGTACATGATTTTACGATCAATTTTACTAATTCCTCCTCTACTTCTTATTTTCACAACACAATTGGAGGGTATCATCCAGCAAAATTACAACGGATTCAAGATGTGATTGAAAGAAATATTTATAGTGAAGACAACTATCTTCGAAAAGGATTTTCTTCTCAAACTAGTTTGGATCTTTTTGGAAATATTCCGGTTTTTAATATGCTTAATACTAAATATTTTATAGGTAATCCAGATGCAGCTCCGATTCGAAATCCTCGAGCGATGGGCAATGCATGGTTTGTCGATAGGGTAAAAATAGTGGAAACACCGAATGCTGAAATTGATGCATTAAAAGGACTTGATGTTGAATCAACTGCGATTGTCCATCAGGAATTTTCGGATTATGTAAATGGTTTAAATCTTTCGAAAAATGGAACAATAAAGTTGACTAATTATCAACCAAACCATATGACATATGAAAGTAATTCTAAAGGCGTCCAATTAGCTTTGTTTTCGGAAATTTGGTACGGTCCTAATAAAGGATGGCAAGCATATATTGATGGAAATGCTGTAGATCATATTCGAGCGAATTATTTATTACGGGGATTAATAATTCCTACTGGACAGCATAAAATTGAGTTTGTTTTCGCACCTTCATCTTATTCGATCGGAAAAGTTATTACGTTGATTTGTTCTTTGGCGATTGTTTTATCTTTTTTATGGTTTTGTTATAACTCTCTGATAGCTTATTTGAAAGAGCAAGATACTCATGTTGTAAATGTCGAGTTGAAAGATAAAAAGTTGAAAAAAACTACCTCCAAAAAGAAGAAGAAATAAACTATTATTTAGTTTATATATTAATTAGATAATCAGGATTGAGATTTTTTATTCTTGATTATCTAATTGATTTTTTAAATCCCTTTCCTCAAAATTATGGAGAAAAAGAAATTGTTGAAAAGAGTTCTTATTATCACATATTATTGGGTTCCAATGGGTGGTTCAGGAGTCCAGCGGTGGGTAAAATTTTCAAAATACTTGCCAGAGAATGGATGGCAACCAGTTATTTATACACCATCCAATCCAGATTTCCCTCTGAGAGATGAGTCTTTTTTAAAAGATGTTCCAGAATGTTGTGAAATAATTCGACAACCGATTTGGGAACCTTATCGCATAGCCTCCCTTTTTTCTAAAAAGAAAAATTTAAATACAGGAATGCTTCGCAAAGGAGAGAAAACATCATGGAAGGACAATTTCCTTAATTTTGTTCGTAGTAATTATTTTATCCCTGACCCACGAGTTTTTTGGGTGAAAAAATCTATAAAATTTCTAACAAACTATTTACACGAAAACCCAGTTGATGTAATTGTCACCAATGGACCTCCTCATAGTATGCATTTAATAGGGCTAGGTTTGAAGAAAAAATTGGGGATAAGATGGATAGCAGATTTTCGAGATCCATGGACAAATATTGATTTTTATCACGCTCTTAAACTAACGAATAGCTCGGATCAGAAACATCGGGCTTTAGAAAAAGAGGTGGTTAGGACAGCTGATATCGTAACGGTAGTTGGAAAATCCATGCAAGAGGAGTATCTTGAATATTCAGACCATGTAAAAGTAATTACCAATGGTTATGATCAATCTATTTCTCCAAAAAAAGTAAAGCGTGATAATAAGTTTTCCATTGCTCACATCGGCTTGATGAATGCAGATCGAAATCCAAAGATGTTATGGAAAGTGTTGAATAAGATAGGAGAAGAGCAGCCTGGATTTTTAGAAGATTTGAATATTAAATTGATTGGGAAAGTAAGTGAGAATGTGTTGAATACTATCGAAGAAAATTATTTGACTAACCAGTTGGAATTGATAGATTATGTTCCGCATAATGAAGTTCATATTTTGCAACAAACGTCCCAAATACTATTACTTGTGGTGAATGATACTCCAAATGCTAAAGGAATTTTGACAGGAAAAATATTTGAATATTTGATGGCACGGCGACCTATTTTAGCAATAGCTCCTGAGGATGGAGATTTGGCAGAAATAATCAATCAAACTGAATCAGGAGAAGTTTTTGGGTTTTTAGAAATGAAAAAATTAGAAATTTTTATTTTGAAATCTTACGCAGATTATAAAAATGGTAGTTTGGAGATTAAATCTCATAGTATCGAAATGTATAATCGACAAAATTTGACAAAAGAAATGGTTGCTCTTTTTTGAAAAGTAGTTTTCTGAAAATTATTAACCTTATTTATTTCTTGTAATTTTTTTCAATTTTTCCAACCCACTTTTTACCACCCCATTTATATCTGGTGAAATTTCAAAATACAAAGTCAAACTACCAAATACGATCGTCAATAAAATTGATCGCAACATGATATTTACAAATGGGTGAAAGTTAAATGGAACGAAATAAATCATAGACCAACACAACCCTGCAAGCAATAAAGTTTTTACCGTAGCTAAAGTAAAAGGTTGAATCTTAAAGTTGAACCAAATGAAAATTAACTTAACTACATTAAATAAAGTCAAGGAACAAAAAGTAGCAATAGCGGTACCTACCAATCCATAAATTGGAATGAAATATAAATTAAAAACGATATTTAAAACCGATAAAATTAAAAGTGCATAAAAATTAAATTGGTATTTTTTAGAGAAACCAATGATGTCTGTATTCAAACTAGTTGCTAAATCTACTATTTTAGCTAAGCCTAAGAATAAAATTACATTCACCCCAGTTTTGATCATTTCCGAATTCGGCATTATCTCAATCAAATCATGAATTGAACCCCAGATTCCCAAAAAAACTAACCAACCAACAACTAATAAAACAGTAGATGATTTTTGATAAATCAGTTTAATGTGCTCCAAATCATTTGACTCCCAACTTGAAGAGATGATCGGTGAAGAAATTGCAATTATCCCTTTGGCAGGTTTCGAAATGACTTCTGTAATTACTAAAGCAATGGCATAAATTCCAGTAGAGGTAATATCAATCATTGCAGCTACCATTAGGGTATCAATCTTAAATGCGAGCTGACCGCCCAAAGCATTGAGTAATCCAAAAAGAGAAAATTTTTGGATCTCTTTTCGCAAAGGAGGCTTAATGAACTTTAAATTTAAATGGAAGAAAAGTTGCCCCAAGGATTTGGTGTAAATCAAAAAACCAATAAATACTATCACATAATTAAGGATAACTCCAAGTACAAAAAATTGAGTGTTGATATAATTTCCCAAAAATAAAAGTGCCAAAAAGGGAACTGTTATTTTTATAAAAATTTCGAAAATATTTGGAACGACAACTCGATTAAAATTGGAAACGTATTTGTAAAAAATCGCATTGAAAATAAATAGGAAAACCATCGGAACGAGGTAGTAAAAGTATTCCGTTAATAATTTGATACTCTCACTTTTCGATAGTAAAATATCTAGGAATAGGAACCTGATAAGTGGTAAACAAACAAGGAAAATTATAAAACCAATAGAACTTCCTATTAGTAAGAAACCCAAAAAGCCGTGATGACCAGTTTTTAAATTTTTAAATTTTGGAAAAAATTTCACTGCATGTGTGCTTAACCCAAGAGAGAAAAATGAAACTATCAACATAGTCGCATCAATTATTACTCTGAATAAACCATATAATTCAGGAACCCTAGGATATATGAAAATTGTACTGAATAGTCCAATCAATACTCCAAAATAACTAACAATCGTATGTTTTAAACCTTGTCTTTGAATTACACCCATGTAGGTAAATTAGGAATGATTTTTTATAAAATTAAATAATCGCTCACTTGCTTTGCCATCATTATAAAGATGGAATCGCTCAGTTATTTCTTTTCTTTTAAGTTCATCTTTTGCTGGATTTTCGAGATTGTTTTTAATACTTTCAATGAATTGTTTTTGAGTAAGTGTTTTGTCCCCACAAGTAACCTCATCAAAATCATATAATAATCCTCTCTCTCTCTTGTACTCTTCTAAATCGTATGGGATATAAATTATTGGACGATCGAGTAGTAAAAAATCAAAATAGACGCTAGAATAATCTGTCAATAAAATGTCACATTCTAAAAGCATTTGTTGGATATCAATATCATTTATGACAGAGGTTTTTATTTTTATGTTTGGATTATCCTTTAATATATCTAAAAGACGTTGGTTTGTTGAATCTCTTTTGTGAGGTTTGATAATTATTTCAACATTATTTTTTGATAAGAAACGATTCAAATCTTTTTTATCAAAATCTGAAAAGGGAAAAAATTCTGTAGGAGCTGTATCTCTAAAAGTAGGAAGATATAAAATTGTTGTTTTTTTATCTCGAGTTTTTTGATTTTTTTGTTGACCAAAATAAATATCGTTACGTGGGTAACCGAAAGTTATAAATGTTTCCTCGGGATACCTAAAAGCATCCATCATTCTTTTGCGTTCTGTCTCTGAGCAAACCAAAAAATAACTTAGATTTAAATTTATTTTTCCACTAATATTTACTTTAGAAAGATATCCTACATTTTTAAAAGTGATGGCATGCCACATGTTAATGACAATTTGTTTTTTATTAGTTGGTGTAAAAGGAAAAATATCACCATTTCCATTAGATAGCAAAACAAACTTGGCTTTTAAATAAACTAGTAGTGCTTGGGTTGAAAATGCATATATTATATGATTACCAAACTTGGTTCTTAATTTAGTGAATAATTTTTTATTTTTCGTGAGAAGAAAAAAATCAAAATCTTTGTTTTCTTTTTTCCATAAAAACTCAAAAAAATATTTACTGTTGTCATTATAAAAACTAGCGTTTGGGATTCCAATCAAAATTTTATTTTTATCCTTTGGATAAATTTGACAAACCCATTTTAAGACAGTACTAAATATTTGTTGTAAAAATAATTTCATTAAAAATTAATTATTTTTTTTGGGCAATCAATCTAATCACAACCGGATCTTGCGTTTTGTATGGAGCTAAGCCTTTTGATTCTATACTATAAATAATATCTAATCCATTTGAAGTAAATTGTTGATGAAGTTCTTCTAAAATAATAAATCTTCTATAATGGTCAGTAAAGTATGCATTGTCTCCTAAAGCTTCACCAATTCCATAAAGCTCATCTTTTACACTTCGAACTTCCACGAAGAAGAGTCCATTGGCCTTTAAATTGCTAGCAGCCCATTTGACCAATTTTTCTTCCCCTTTTCTGTCAATTGCATGGATCGTAAATCGAGAATATAGAAAATCACTATTTTCCAAATCAGGTAAATTAGTCATGTCTTCTGCTAAAAAAATAAGATTTTTAGTTGATTTAAATTTATCAGAAAGAAAAGCTATTTCTTTCTTGCATTGATCTAAAGCGAGGACGTTGATTCCTTGTTTGGCAAAGTGTTTACTATCTCGTCCATTGCCACAGCCAAATTCAATTAACCTTTTTCCCTTTTTTAGAAATGGGGTGATAAATTCTGCAAATGGAGAACAATCAGCAGGTTCACGATGCTTAGAGTAATAATTTTCCCAATAGGATGATGATGAATTCATGTACTTATTTTTTTAAATATTAGAACTTTTGTCCTATCAACTATATTTTTTTTTTGTTTAAAAATCGTGCAAAGTTGCATTATTTTTTCTAATTTTTTAATTCAATCAACCAATTTATAAAAAGCTTCCGCTCTTTTTTGTTGACTATAATTAATAATAATTCTATCCCTTGCTATTTTGCCTAAATCATTATTTGATGAATTCTTGGTAATAGAGAGTATTAGTTTTTCCAAATGCTTCACGTTCTTTCTTTTTAAAATAAAACCACTTTTTCCAACTATTTCTGGAAGAGCATTAACATTAGAAACGATTGGGATACATTGGCATAACATTGCCTCACAAAGTGCAACTCCAAAACCTTCATAATTAGATAATTGAAAATAATAAGTTGCTGCTTGCAATTTTCTTTTCAACTTTTGAGAGGTCAGTCTGCCGTGGCAAATTACATTATTTGGGATTTTACTTTTGCCTAAATCATTTATTCCAATAAAGTGAAAAGTATAAGATGGAAATTTTTTAGCCATCTCTAGGATCAAATCACCACCTTTTAAAAAAAATTGACCATTTGATAAAACGGTAATAAATGAGTTTTGATCTCTAATAATAGCTTTATTTGGTTCCCAGTTAGAAATTTTCAACCCGTTTGGTATTACTTGATAATTAGTTTTTACACTGGGTAAATGATATTGGAAACCTTGATGAATTGGATACTCAGCAAAATAATTATTTTCATTGTAAACTAAAGATTGACTAACTGGCAAAAGTTTGGAACACCATTGATAGGATTTTTTTAAAATTAACTTTAACCAAGGTTTTCTTAAATTTCCATAATTTAATTCAGGAAATGCTGCACAATCTGTTCCGTTTAAGATGATAAAAGTTGGAATATTTCTCACCTTACCAATAAGTGAGGGAAGGAAAGACCAATAACCTCCAAATGAAATGATGATTGCTTTGCATTTAAAACTATGGAAAAGGATAAAAAAGAATTGTTTAATAATGTTTACTGGGGTAAGTGGTTTTTTTGACCAATTATAAATATTTGGAACTATATAATATTTTTTAGAAAGTAAGGATATATCCTCTTTGACAAACGTACTCCAGGTTGGAGCAATGTAAATAATTTTTTTTTTATTAGAATGGGTTTCCATTAAACGAAAATTAGTTAAACAGATTTAAAATTAAATGTATTGGGATTTGAGATTAACCTCAAATGAAATTACCATTTATGTCTAAAGGTATTTATTATTTCTAAATGGAACTCTGTAAAACAATAAATATTATCCATGTTACTGAATTCCCCTTTGTTCTACAATTCAATTAATTTAGATTGAATACTGACCGATTTTCTAGGTGGAAATTTTTGCGAGTGTTAATTTCTTTAATGAATATTAAAAGAATATGACAATTATAAAAAAAAACTTGACTAAATTTTTAGTCAAGTTTTTTTTACATAATGTGTACTTAGAAAATACTAAGAGGTGTACATATCTGTTTTTTTAAATTTCTTTGCAAGTAATGCATAGAAAATTGGACGGTGCTTAGTTCTATTTCTGGAACCCATTTTTGCACAAACGTCTAAAATGGCTTTATCTAGTTTTGGGCCATCTTCTAATCCTAATTTTTTAATTAAGTAATTCTTTTTTACTCGGTCTCTTTCTGTAGTTTGAGCGCAAGCTACTAGTTGAGAGTCCTTGTTGTAAATAGATGGTCCTAAAGATTTAGCGACAGCTGTAACCAATTTCATACTTACTCCTTTGATTTCGTGCTTGTCCATTGATGCTTTGTACTTGACAATTAATTCATCAAATTTACTCATTGCGGATATGTTTAATTAGATGTTAAAAAAATAATAAAAGTGCTTTTTATAAAGCCCTCTATATTGTCATAGTAAACTTAATGTTTTTCTTTAAAAACTAAAACAATAATACCAGTTTTTTAACATCTTGCTATATGTAAAAGTAATGTTGTAATTGATTGTCAAGTTTTATGAAAAATATTTTCTGTTCCATTAAAAATTTATAGCACCTTTGAAAAATAATTCTTGATACCTCCAAGGAATTATTTATATCCTAATTTTATTTTAACTGTAGAACGATATTTTTCTAATGTAAAAGCTTTACTATAAATTTATTGGTACTGTAGTTTTAAGTTTTTCTCACTATATTAAAAGTAAAAGTCTGGATAAGTTGAAATTCTGATTACTCTGTAGATTGACCTAAATGTAAAATAATAGGTAAGAGTTATTATCAAAAAAACTTTCCTAATTTTTATCGGAAAAAATCAAAAAGAAACAAATCAACTATTAACTTTGCAAAAAGAAATAATATGACATACGAAAATATTTTAGTAAAAAATATCCGAGGAATTATTGTACTAACCATCAACCGAGAAAAGTCAATGAATGCATTAAATAAATATGTTTTTAATGAGTTAGAACATTTTTTCTCAGTTTCAGCGCCAAAGAAAAAAAAATTAAAAGGGATCATCATTACTGGGGCAGGAGAGAAGGCATTTGTTGCAGGAGCAGACATTAAGGAGTTTTTAAATTTTAAAGGTGATGATGCGATGAAAGTTTCAGCCAGAGGCCAAGAGATTTTTAATTTGATAGAAAAATTTCCCAAACCGGTTATTGCGGCAGTTAATGGTTTTGCTTTAGGTGGAGGATGTGAGTTGGCAATGGCTTGCCATTTAAGAATTGCAAGTGATCGAGCGAGGTTTGGACAACCTGAAGTTAATCTTGGAATTATTCCAGGTTACGGTGGTACACAGAGATTACCACAGTTAATTGGACGAGGTCGCGCCCTAGAATATTTGATGACTGGGGATATGGTGGGAGCAGAGGAAGCATATAGGATAGGTTTGGTGAATCATGTTGTACCTCATGGTGAAGAGGTTAAAAAGGCAAAAGATATTATTACTAAGATAGCTTCGAAGGCACCTATCGCAGTTGCCAAAATTATTGAATGTGTGGATGACGCTTATAATGAAGTCTTAAATGGATTTGATTCTGAGGTGAAGGCATTTGGTGCAGTTGCTCATTCTGAAGATTTTAAAGAAGGGGCTAATGCATTTGTGGAAAGAAGAGAGGCAGAATTTAAAGGAAGATAGTTTGACTCTAGTAACATAATGACTAGACTAATTATGAAATATTAAGGTTGTTAGTGCTTAAGGTCTTAACAACCTTTTTTTTTAATAGACGAACATACTTTTTTATTAAATTATCGTATTTTTACGATTAAATGTTTGCATATGGCTATCGCAAAGAAAAATTTATTTACAATAGAAGAGAATAGAATAGCAGATTTGGCAAAAGCAATTGCACATCCAGCACGTGTATCTATTTTGTTATATCTGATAAAAAAGAATAATTGTGTGTGTGGAGATATTGTTGAAGAATTGCCACTTTCGCAATCAACTGTTTCCCAGCATTTAAAGGAATTAAAACGAGTAGGAATTTTAAAAGGCGACATTGAAGGAACAAAAACATGCTATTGTATTAATTCCAAAGTATGGAAAGAGATGGAAGGTTTATTTTCTGGATTAACTGGCAAGTTCGAAGGATGCTGTTAAATTAGGGAGTTTTTTTTTGCCTTAATTATCGTTTTTGTTCGATTAATTATTTTATAAATTTAAAACTTAATAATTATGAATACTGGAGAATTTTTAGATTTACTCAATCAAAACGAGGGAAAAGAATTAGTATTTGAATATAAGCAGAATGAATTTGTTCCTGCTGCTTATCATATCACAGAAATAAAAAGTAAGCACATTAATTCTGTTGACTGTGGAGGAATTGCCCATTCTTATGATGAGACAGTCGTTCAACTTTGGATTAGTGGAGAGGAGGAAAAAAGTAGAGCTATGGAAGCAGAAAAAGCATTAAAAATTTTTAATATAGTTGATGCTAAAAATGCACTTAAAAGAGACACACCAATTTATTTTGAATGGGGATATGGTGATCTGTTGACATCAGTTTACAAAGTGCAAGCTTTGGAAAATACAGATGAAAAAATTGTGATTAAGTTATTTGTGCCACCTACTGTTTGTAAACCAAGATTAGCTCTAGAAATTGCGCAAGGAAATAGTGAGGGATGTTGTGGAAGTCCATCTTCTAAAATGATTGGATTGGAACAAGCTGCTCGGAAATGCTGTTAACCCTTTCTAGATACCTGGTAAAAGATTTATTATTTGAGAAGTTTGACGATACAGTAGTTTTATAATTTTAAAGAATTATGTTAGACTATAGATATTTGTTCATAAATCGATTTACATTATTCAATAAATTATTTTTGTAAATGAAAATTCGTCCCCTCCAGCCAGAAGATTGGCCATCCGTTCGAAAAATTTACCAGGAAGGAATCGAAACTGGATTTGCTACCTTTGAGACCGAAACTCCGGATTGGGAAACATGGAATAATAAATTTATTCTAGCTTGTAGATTAATCTTAGAGTATAATGATAGAGTTATTGGATGGGCTGTATTGTCTCCCGTATCAAAAAGATATGTCTATAGAGGAGTTGCTGAGGTCACTATCTATAGAGATTTGAATTTTGGTAAAAAAGGAATTGGTTCACTCTTAATGTCAGCGCTTATTAAATGCTCTGAGAAAAATAAGTTTTGGACTTTACAATCAAGTATCTTTCCAGAAAATAAGGCTAGTCTTCGATTGCATGAAAAATTTGGTTTTAGAATAGTTGGAAAACGAGAACGAATTGCCCAGCGAGATGGTAAATGGATAGATACTGTTTTTATGGAAAGAAGAAGTTCTTTTGTTGATTGATAATCAATGACTTATACAATTGGTTTTTACTTTTATGAAAAAATGAGTACTTTTGAGTCAAATAATAAATCATATTTTATTCCCATCTCCCCATAATGGAAATTAGGGAAACCGAAAAATTTTAAAACATGGCTTACGACGTAGCTTCCAGCATTAATGAGTTGCTATTTGAAAAGAACTCGATTATTATACCTGGCTTTGGTGGGTTTGAACTTCAACAAGAACCAGCTGCTATTGACCATATAAAATCGACTATTTCTCCCCCGAATAAAGTTCCGTTTTTTAATAAAAATTTGACAATCAATGACGGTGTTTTGGTAGATTATATTCAAAGCCAGAATAAATGTACGCTTGAGCAAGCCAATAAAATAGTTACTGATTTTGTAGCACACATTGAGGAAAAAATTGAGGAAAAAGAAATTATTGAATTCCCGAAAGTTGGAAGAATCTATAAAGATTACAATAAAGCTCTTCAGTTTTTGCCGTACGACACTAACTTTAATTTAGACGCATTTGGTTTACCTACAATTGAGATTCATCCTTTTTCTAGAAGTGAATCTGTCAAAAAAGAAACGGCCACTATTGCTGCCGCTACCCTTGATTTGACTAATTCCCCAGATAAATCTATAAAGAAAAAAACTCCTTTAGCTGCAGAGCCAACTCCTAAACCCCCAATGTCTGAAGAGATTAAAGTAGGAGGAATACCTGTAAATGAAAATAAAAGTTTTAGAATTGTACAATTGACTATGCCTTTGTTGATATTGGCCTCAGTTTTATTGGTATCGTTAAGTTACTTTTTGCTTAGAAAAGGACAACCACAATTTGCGGATGGTAATTTAACTAGCACTTCAATAGAGGATAATGATGACAAAAAAATAAATACAGCTCCTTCCATCGAAGATGCAGAGATTACTAATTTGCCGGATGATTCAAATCCTGAAAATGATCAAAGATTAGAGGATGATATTGCTACTGGGAATTCAACATCAACTGGAGAGGAAAATCCGTTAAGTGATTCAGATGAAAATTCTAATCCTATCGATGAACCTATTACTAATAATGAGTATATCGTTATTGTTGGTCAATTTGGCAGTGAAAGAAATGTTCAAAGAATGATTAAAAGAATTGAGGAAGATGGTTACCAATCATATGAAGGTTGGAGTGGAGAAAAAAATTTAAAAACTGTAGGGGTAAGATTTACCTCCTCAAGCAATAGTGATAAAGAAATAATGCTTCGTAAATTAAGATCTAAATATCACCCTGATGCATGGGTTCTAACGGAGTAAAGAAGTTTGGAAAATCACTTCTTAAACATCGATTTTAAAGCGCGTAGCGAAACGTATGTTTTGTTATGCCTTTTTTTATTGAAAAATGATTTTAAAGATTTTTGTAAAAGTTTTGAGAACATATTTCTTTTTTCCCATTTCTCTGGCGAATAACTTCTACGTATTTTCCGTAGTCTTTTTTTTCCTCTAAAAATTCCAAATCGCATTTTTTAATTTCTTTATCTGCACATAAGTAAATCAGAATTTTTTTTTCTAAAACTTCAAATTGAAATGAAATGGGAAAGTCAAAACTGTTTATAAACCTTAAATCTTTATGTCCATAAACTACCGTAGCATCTGAACCGATAGGTGTGTACCGAGTAGTTTCCGTATAAATATCCAAACTATGGGGATGTCTTTCTAGTATCTTTAATCCTGCTCCTAAAACTAAGTAATACAGTATACCACTAAGTTGACAAAGGCCGCCCCCATAATCCAGGTCCAACTTATTACCTAATAAGTTTCGACCCTTTTTAAAACCATTTTGTGGAGTAGGTGAAGGTATTAATTGCCAAAAGGAAAAAATTTGTTGGGGTAAAATTTCTTTATTTTCAATATGCTTAATCGCTAATCGTAAATTATGTTTTTTGTTCTCTGAAAAATCATTTTTTCGTATTGGTTGATTCATCGATAATTGCCGAGGAAGATTTATAATGTTGGCGTTTTTTTTTACTAAGGAGAAATAGTGAGAAGAGAGAACATCTTTTACACAAGTAAAAAGTACCCGAATCTTGAGTCGTAAATGAGGAGAGATGAGTTTTTTAAGTTTCAAAAGATCACTTTTTCTTTAAAAATACAAAATGATAAGAAGCCCACTTTTTTAAGAAAGATTTGCATAACCAAGAGTCTAAAGTCCTAATAAATGGCCGTAAAGCAAAAGGTATTCGATGTATAGGGAAAAGCAAAACACCTTCGTATCCCTCCAATTTAAATAAACCATTAGTCAAAGTTTCAATAGAACCAATATCCAAGGCTGTATTACCATGCCAACCCTCTTTTTGGTAGTTAATCAATTTTCTTCTAGCTTTTGAAGGAAAATCAAAAACTAGAACTCCATTTGGTTTTAAGACACGGTGAGCTTCTTGAATTGTTTTTTGAATAGTATTTAAATCTAAATGCATAAATACATGTAAACTATAAACTGCCTTGAAAGATCCTTCATTAAAGGGCATCTTAGAAATATCACTTAGCGCTAAATTATGCTTAGGGAATTTTTCTTTTGCTTCTCTAAGCATGCCCTCGCTAAAGTCAACTCCATTTTCTGCGAAATCCAAAAATCGCCCGGTACCGCATCCCATATCTAAAATCATTTTTTTAGAAAAGTGACCCAAACTTCTGACTAAAATTTGACGTTCCTGAAGATGGAGATACTGCCCATATGAGTTATTAAATCGGTCATCATCGTATTCAGATGCCAATTGGTTGTAGTAATTTTTTATAGTTATTTTATCTTCCATTTTTAAATAAAAAATTGAATTTGGTTAGAGATTTTAAAAGCAAAAATATATTTCTTGAATCTTACTTTTTTTAAATAATATTTTGTTTTTATTAATTTTGTAGAATTTAGTTTTGTTTAAAATAAAAAAATAGTTTGTATTTAGAATTTTATTTTGATTAAAAGTTTTTTTTAACGAACTATTCATTTTACATTTGTGGTATAATAGCAAAGTATATAAAACTAAGCTTGAAAAAGCAGAAAATTGCTTTTTTAATACAAAATGAGATAATTATTTATCTCTTAAATTTTCTACCCTATGTATTTAAGTTCCCATTCACGGGAGTATGTTTGTAATGTTTATGAAAACTCAAATGGTCTTATTTTCGCAAAGGCGTAAAGGTTTATTGAAAAAAATCAATCGAATTTTATACTTTACAACCAAGCGTTTTTGCGAGAGTAAAATTTTTCTTCCCGAAAACATATTTCAAAATTAACAGGTGTTTTCTATTAAATTGGGAATTGTTTTTTTTGAAAGAGTGAAGCTAAATCAAGAATTGAAATATTTGTGATTATTGGTTCACTTATTTTGTTTTCTTAATTACAAACCTAACTAACAATGTTAAACCAAGTACCAAAAATTAAATATTCAGATCGAAACCACTTTTTTTTAATAGCCGGTCCTTGTGCGATAGAAAGTCGAGAAATGGCATTTGAAATAGCAGAAAAAGTAAGTGGCATTTGCGATCGTTTAGAGATTCCCTATATTTTTAAGGGATCGTATCGAAAAGCGAATAGGTCAAGGTTGGATTCATTTACAGGCATAGGAGATGATAAGGCGTTAAATATTTTAAAAGAAATAGGAGAAAAATTCGATTTACCTGTAACGACTGATATTCATTCAGAAGAAGAAGCAGCAAAGGCTGCTCATTTTGTTGATATCCTACAAATCCCTGCTTTTTTGTGCCGACAAACTAATTTATTAGTTGCTGCTGCCAAAACAGGGAAATTTGTCAATATCAAGAAAGGGCAATTTGTAAGTTCTGATGCAATGAAATTTGCCAGGGATAAAGTTGTTCAATCTGGAAATAACAGAGTTTGGCTGACTGAGAGAGGGACTACTTTTGGATATCAAGATTTAGTTGTTGACTTTCGAGGAATTCCTCAAATGCAGAGTTTTGGAGCACCGGTGGTTTTAGATTGTACGCATTCTCTGCAACAACCTAATCAAGCAAGCGGGGTTACAGGTGGGAATCCTGAAATGATTGAGACTATTGCAAAAGCAGGTATAGCTGTAGGAGCGGATGGATTATTTATAGAAACTCATCCCAAGCCCTCAGAGGCTAAATCAGATGGAGCAAATATGTTGCCTATTGACCGTTTAGATAAAATACTACAAAGATTACTGAAAATTAGGCAATCTTTAAATTCTTAATAATTTTATTTTGGTATGACTTGTTATTTCGAAATATTATCCTTAAATTATAGCTACATCATCAAAACACTTTTATCATGAAAACACTAAGAATTTTAACCACAGTATCGTTAGCAATAATGATTGCAAGCTCAGCAGTAGCACAGCAAGCAGAAAAAATTTTAGTAAAATCATTCAATCTGAAAGGAAATACAATTGTATTGATGGATGTAAAGGGAAATATTGAGGTTAAAGAACATAAAAGGGACTTTATTAGAGTCCAAATGGCAATTGAATTAAGGAATGGAACATCCTCAATTTTATGTTCCTTGATCAAAGCCAAAAGATATAACTTGGTCGGATCGGTTGTTGATGATCATTTTGTTCTAAATATGCCAAGTTTGGAGAAACGAGTAAAAGTTGGTGGTAAAGAATTATCTGAAAAGGTTTCATACACAGTTTTTGCACCGTCAGATGTGCTGGTGAAATTATCAAATGATACCTCAGCTAGCAGACTAGTTGGTAAAAATTCATCTGAACTTTAAAATCTTCGTTTAATATTTGTCTTTAAAAGGGTATAACATTTAGTTAAATATGTGTTATACCCTTTTTCTTTTATTACAATTAAACTATTTTAGGGCTTTATTTGTGAAAACAAAATTAGATAACTAATATTTTATGAAATACATCCTCACTATTCTAATAACTTTTTTTGCAGTTTCGAGTAATGCCCAAGTCAAAAAAATACTTCATCAAGCCTTTGAGTTACCTGATGAAAATACCGAAGTAACGTTAGATATTTTTGATGAGTTTGAAGTTGAAAAATGGGCAAGTAATAATATTATGATTGTTACAACAATAACATTAGAAAGTGGTATTCAGCATGTCCTAGATTTTTATGTTAGTGAAGGAAGATATGATGTTGGAAAATCAGGAGAAAAAAAATCATTGATTTTAACCTCAAAGGACAAAGTAAGAAAACAGATGAAATATAAAGATGCTCTCATTTATGAAATAGTGGAAATGAAATTATTTATTCCTGAAAATTATGAATTTGAAGATAAGAATCGATTGGTTAAAAAATTAGAGGATACTGTTTTGTCTATTGATAATTAATTAAATGAAATTTTACAAAAAGAGGCATCTTGCGTAAAGTTCGTAAGATGCTTTTTTTATTATTTTGGTACAATATTTCACCTATTCTAAATTGAAGGATTATAATCGTAATTTTTGTTTCATTAATCTAAATAAATTATGAAAGCGATTTTGTTTTATTGTTGCATTTTTAGCTTTATTTTATTTTTCGAGAGTTGTCTTAATTCTGCCCCTTCAGAGAAAATGATTGAACAATCAAATGATTTTTTTTATGAAGAAATACCGAAAGGGACACTGATGTATGACTTCTCGGATGATGAAACTTTTGAATCTTTTATTGAAAAATTTTCTTTGGATAGTTTATTTCAAGAGAGTAGAATAGTGTTTCCATTGAAGAAAAAGTATTTAAATGAAAATTTAAAAGAGGAAGAAAAGTTTGTAGAAGCTATAGATTGGTGGAGAGTAATTTTAGAAAGCACAGACAATTATTCCATGCGGTTTTTTGAAAAGAAGAAAGTTAATCTCGGGATGGTAGAATTCAGAGGGGTTGAAAATGGTGTTAGTGTTACTTATACTTTTGAGTTAAACGGTGGGGAATGGTTTTTAGTTGAGATGGAGGATTTTTCAATCTAGTTTGTATTGGTTAGTATTCATAATAATTGTAATATAAGCTTAAAGAAAATAAATGAAATACCAAATTCCTAATAGTAATTTTCTTGGGAAACCATTTGATCAGAAACAAACATACACCATTGTAGGAGCAGGAATAAGTGGCTTATTATTGGGCTATCAATTAAAAAAAGTTAAAGTCCCATTTAAGATTGTTGAACAAAATGACTTTGGAGGAGGGATCTTACAAAGTGTCCAAACGGATCTTGGTCTAATTGAAAAGGCCGCCAATGGTTTTATTTGGTGCAAAGAGATTCAATCTATTTGCGACGATCTTAAATTAGAAATATTATCACCAAAGTCCACTTCTAAAGCAAGGTATATGGTGAAAAATAAAAAACTCCGTCGTATTCCGCTATCTTTCTTTGATGCGATAAGGTTGATCAGAACTTTTACCAAAAAGCAGTCTGGAATTTTCGAAACACTTGAAGATTTTGGTCATTATTTTTTAGGAGAAAAGTTGACAGCTCAAGTTTTGGAACCTGCATTTCAGGGAATCTATGGTGCTCCTGCTGATCAATTAAGTTTTCCAGGAGCGATTACCCCACTTGCTAATGCATTCAATGAGGTCAACTATTTGCGTCCAGCATTTAAAAAAATGCGGAGTACTTCAACTGTATCTGAAAGAAAAAAAAAATCTGAAGGAACACATGGATTTAAGAATGGGATGGGAGAGTTTACTCAAAGACTTTCTGAATATTTATACAATGATATTGAATGGAATATAGATGGACTCACCTTAAAAGATGAAAAAGAAAATCTGATTCTTACTACTCCTGCCTATATTTCAAAACATTTTTTCAAAACTAAAGATGAAAAGATGTTTCAACAATTGGACTTGGTAAAATATAATTCAATGATCTCTGCAACATTATTTTTCCAAAAATCAGCTTTGAAAAAATTTAAAGAAGGATTTGGATGTTTAATTCCACAAAAAGAAGGACTAAATATTTTAGGAGTTTTATTCAATTCTTGCATTTTTGACTTTAGAGTGAAAAATGATGATTTAGTTAGTTTGACTTGCCTTTTAAGGGATGATTCGTTGAATAAAAAGTGGTTTGTACAAAATGATACATTTCTTAAGTCTATGATTATCAGTGATTTAAGTGAGTTGTTTGAAGTTAGGGAAGCCCCATTAGATATGATTGTTACTAAGTGGGAGAATGGAATTCCTCTATACAGTCCTAACCTTTATCAGAGTTGGTTTTCCATGGATGAATTGTTAAAGAATCAATATTCTAATCGAAATTTATTTGGAAACTACACAGGAGAGATTTCTGTGCGAGCTTTGGCACAATCTTCTCATGCTATTATTATGAAATAAACTAAACAAACGTATTTTGCTTTCCCCATTAAGAATTTAACTTAACCATGATAAAGTAATTCCCTTTATTTATCGATTTATCCTTCAAGTTAATTCTATATTTCCTTTTCATTCATGAACCTTCCCCTCGAAATGATTATATCTTTATGCAATTTTTCAAATTTAAATCAACTCTTGTTGCATTTTTTATTTTCTTCTTTTTTCTCCAGTCAAATGGTCAAAAGAATGGTTGGGATTTACTCCGTGAGAATCATTTGCTTGAAGCCAAGTCAGAATTTTTAAATGCCTTACGACTTAATCCATATGACGAAGATGCATTATGTGGTATGTTGTTTATATCAGAGGTTCTACAAGATCAATTGAACTATAAAAAATATGCAAATGAATTAATTGAATCCACCTGGAGTAATGAAAATTTTGCACTATTTAAACATTTATTCAAAGGTTCACCAAGCCAAATATTAGTCAATAATCTTGATCCATCATTTCAGCTTAATGCAATTTTAACTCAAGCTGAATTGGAATTTGAAAAAAGAAACTTTGAAAAAAGTCGAGCAATGATTCAGTCTGTTGTTCAAGATTTTAATTGGAGTGTAATTGGTGCCTTTGAAAATATTTCGGGTAGTGGACATATCGAGCAAAAGCTAATAGAAGCAGAATGTTTTAAGCCAGCCAGAATTTATAAAAATGAACAAGGTTTAAAAATGAAATGGGTGGAACGAACTCAGAGAGCACCAAATGGAGAAATTAATTTTAATGAAAATTTAGCCTACCAGAGGAATGGAACTTATTATGCCAATACATTTTTGACTATTGAGAAAGATAAAAAAATTCAATTTAGAATAGGGCGAAATACACCCATGAGAATTTGGTTGGATGACGATTTAATTTTCGATAAAAAAGATAATATTAAATATTGGAGAGATGGGGAAATTATTGAACTGACGTTAAAAAAGGGAACCCATAGAGTCCTTGTAAAAGCCTCAACTTATTTAGAAGATGGAGGTAGAAGTGAATTATATTTATGTTTCAATGATCAATACGATGAAGGTGAAATTAATAATAATCAAGATGAAAATTTTCATGGTAACGAATTGAAGAATAAAATCTACAAAAGTAGAGGTAGTCAAATTGCAAAATTTGCTTTTAGGGTCACAGATACCAATGGAGAGTTAATTGAAAATATTTCGAGTAATTTTTTTGGGGAAAATAGAACTCAAAAATACCGACCAAAATTGATTGAAAAGCAATGGATTAGATTATTACTGGATAAAATAAAAGAGGATTCATCAGATTGGAAAAATTATTATCTATTAACCAAAATGTATTTGTTAATGGAGTTGAGTGAAGAGGGGGAAGAGTGGCTTTATTCCAAAATGGAAACTCATAAAAATGAATTTTATTTTAAATTTTTATTTGCAAAAATATTAGCTGCTAATGATAAAGGTGAATTAGCAGAGGCAATATTGAGTGATGTTTCTTTGGATAAAATACCTATTGTAGCAAAACTAATTAGTCAATTAGAGAAGGTAGATCGCAAAAATGACTTTGCTAACTATCATTCTAAAGTAAAACAAATTTTACATTTTTCACCAACTCATAAAAATGCATTGGTGGCATATTTAAATTGGTTAACTGAACATGGAAAAGAGGGGGAACAAAAAGATTTTGTTAGAAATTTTTTAGCGGAATATTCAAATTCTGGCTATCGAGATTTATTTCTAAAATATTTAACAACTTACAAAATGGAGGGAACTGATTTTGAAAGTAAGTCGAAAAAAGAAATTGAAAGGAATGGGGTTATAGCTCTAGAAAAAATGAAAACACAATTTAAAGAGTTCGACTATTTGAATGCTATTGCTTATTACAAAGAGAAAAATAATGATGAAAAAGTAATTAAATTATATGATGATCTGATAGATTTGTTGCCCTACCGCTCATATTATATGAAGGAAAAAGCAGATTTTTTAGTGGAACGAAAACGGTGCGATGATGCCATTTCATTATTTGATAAAATTTTGATCCAAAATCCATATCACTCTCGAATATTAGAAAAAATTGGCGAATTATATACAGAAAAATCCCTAGAGGATATGGCCTTGGAGTTTTTTCAGTCCGCTAAAGAAATAGATGTTGCGACTCAAAAAGGAACCTATGTGCTCAATAGATTGAGAAAAAAAATAGATAAAATTGAGGGATTAGGATCCAAAAGGAAATATTTTCAAAATTTTTTAACAACAACATTACAAAAGGATAAAAAATGGAAAGAAAAATATCAAAATGCCGAGTCTTTAATTTTGATGTACAATGTACAAGCATCACTAAATGAGGAAAATCGCTTGAATTATCATCAGAAATTATGGGTGGAAATATTGAATTCAGCAGGAGTCAATTATTGGACAGAAGTAGATTTTAGTTTTCTGGGCGAGATTGGAAAAGTTAAAGTAATTAAAAAAGATGGTTCAGAAGTAACACCTTCTAGAAACTGGAACTTGGTAGTTTTCCAAAATCTACAACCAGGTGATTTGATTGAGATTGAAGGATTTTCTAATAGTGATATGACTCGTGAAATTCCTAATGAGATGTATCATATGGCTTGGTTGTCGATGGAGGTTCCAATTTATAAAAGTGTTTTTGAGATAGTTTTGCCGAAGGAGAAAAAACTGAATTATGTCTGTAATAAATTGCACTGTATTCCTAAAATACGTGAAGAAGACAAGGTGAAAATTTATTCATGGGAAAACTATGATACACCTAAAAATGAACATGAAGAGGCTGTCTTGGACAAGATGGATAAGTTTGCTTGGCTTATGTTGAGTACTCAGCCTGACTGGAGAAAAGTAGTGAAATGGTATGAAGGAAAAACTTATCGAAGACTCGAAGCTAATTACGAGGTGAAAGATCAATTAACAAAAATTGTTAATAATAATATGACAGAGGAAGAGAAGGTTAAAGTAATTTATAATTTTTTGACTACTGAAATTGCCTATTCTCACGTTCCATTTTTAAATTCGAATTATATTCCAAATAAACCATCTAAAACAATTAGTACAAGGATTGGAGATTGTAAAGATGTATCGTCTTTGATGATTTCTATGCTGCGAGAACTAAATATTGAAGCCTATTATGTTTTGGTTCGGACGAGTGATTTTACACACCTAGAATCAAGGCCATCTGTATTAGCATTTGATCATGTATTGGTAGGTTACCGATTAAAAGGCAAAGAAATGCGCTATGTTGACTTGACAACAGATTATTTTTCTAACAACGTACTTCCAAAAAATAATAATGACCAATGGGGACTTTTAATTAAATCAAATGAAAGTGAATTATTTCGATTGCCTAATGATCAATTAAATGTGGATAAAAATTTTTTTAAAATAAAAACTAATGCTCGAATTGAAGATGAGCGCAATCTTGTATTTCAAGTTAAAATAGAGGCTAAGGGACTAATAGCAGGCGAGTGGAGAGAGTTACTAAATAATAAAACTACTCAAAACGATCATCTTTTATTTTGGAAAGAAAATCTAGCCTCGGCTGAATTTGACCATTTAAAGATTCAAAATTTTTCTTTTGAATTTTTATCAAATATTGATTCTAGTTTGATGGCCTCCCTAGAATTAAAAGCATTTCATCATTTAGAAAAGGTGAGTAATTTTCAAATTTTGCAACTTCCAATTTTACATCCAATTACAACTCGTACGGCTTTATTTGGAGAGATTCGACATAATAATTTATCGTTAGGTGATTTATTTAACTTGGCACCAAGCGAACAAACTATTGATTTACAAATTCCAAATGGTTATGAGTTTCTTGAAACCCCAAGAGATATTATTAGAGAAAATGAATTTGGGAGTTATCAATTAATTTTTAGGAAAAAGAAATCAGGTCTTAGGGTTTCGCGAAAATTAGTTTTTAAACAACATTTTCTATCAAGTGAATCTTATTCTGATTTTAAAATATTTTATTTGGAATTGTTGGACGGGGATCGAACAAAATTGGCAATTCGGAAACGTAAGGATTTAGGTTATAAATAATTTTTTTTGAAACAAATTGATAAACATTTTTCTACTGTTAATGTTCTAACTTTAATTCATAAAAAAAAACTATTATTTATGTTTGGACTGTTTAAAAAAGACCCGATAAAAAAGTTGGAAAAAAATTATCTGGCACTCATGGAAAAAGCGATGGAAATTCAGCGCTCTGGAGATCTTAAACATTATGCTAGACTCATCGAGGAGTCAGAAATGATTCAAATGAAAATTCAAGAATTAAAGAATGGAAAATAAAAATTACTTAGTCGTAGGTGGTAGCTATGGTATTGGGTTGGAAGTAGTAAAAATTTTGGTAGGACAAAATGCAAACGTCTACGTACTTGCTCGTACAGAAGGGGATCTTCCAGCTTCAAACAATATTCATTTTCAGGAGTATGATGTTTTAGGTGAAGAAAAGATAGTTTTACCTGAAACCTTGAATGGTGTTGTATATTGTCCTGGTAGTATAAACCTAAAGCCATTCCGGTCATTAAAACCAGATGCGTTTCGTTCAGATTTTGAGATCAACTTGATAGGAGCAGTAAAAGTTTTGCAAGCTGCACAAAGACTCTTACAGAAGACCGAAAATTCTAGCGTTGTACTTTTTAGTACTGTAGCTGTGCAACAAGGTATGCCTTATCATTCTTCAGTAGCAGCATCAAAAGGAGCAATTGAAGGTCTAGCAAGGACACTTGCTGCAGAATGGGCGCCTAAAGTGAGAGTAAATGTAGTAGCTCCCTCATTGACTGATACACCTTTAGCTGCCAGATTATTATCTTCGGATGAAAGAAGAGATACTTCTGCTCAAAGGCATCCGCTCAAACGTATTGGAACAGTTTCTGATATTTCGGAGGTTGTATGTTTTTTACTATCTCAAAAAAGTGCTTGGATGACCGGACAAGTATTAGGAGTTGATGGTGGGATTTCTTCATTAAAGGTTTAAATAAAGCAGAGATGTACAGTTTTTATAAACTGTACATCTCTGCTTGGCAATTTTATGCCTTACTTTTACTTTTATAATAGTAATAAGTTGAAGTCTGCGATCTTACCGGCATTTCAGATTCCCTTTTGTTTGTTTTATTCTGATTGTTCTGGTCAATTACTCTAGCTTTTACATTGTCCTGTAGTTGGATAGCGATAATCGATTTTATTTCTTTTTTTAATTCTTTTTCATAGATCGGGAAGGCTGTTTCTATTCTTTTACTCAAATTTCGGTACATCCAATCGGCAGAAGAGACATAAATTTTTTCATCTCCACCATTATGGAAGATAAAAACCCTGCTATGTTCCAAAAATCGATCTACAATACTTAAAACTTCAATGTTGTCACTCAAACCTTTAATTCCTGGTGTCAGACAACATAAACCGCGAACAATCATTTTTATTTTTACACCTGCTTGGCTTGCTTCATAGAGTTTAATAATCATTTCTTTATCTTCCAAGCTATTCATTTTTAAAATCATCCGAGCAGCTTTTCCAGCTTTAGCATTTGCAATTTCTTTATTGATCATTTTTTTCAGATCAGTTCTTAAATTGAATTGTCCTACCAATAAATGTTGAAAACTTTTCGGTCTATGATCAACTGATTCCAAAATAGAAAATACTTCATTTACTTCTCTAGTTATTTTTTTTTCGGAGGTGAAAAATCCTAAATCAGTATATATTTTTGCAGTGTCTTCATGAAAATTTCCAGAACTTAAATAAGTATATATTCTAGTTTTTTCATTTTCAGTTCTTTTAACCATGGCTAATTTGGAATGAACTTTTAATCCAGGGAAACTATAATGAACTTTTACGCCTGCTTTTTCTAAATTTTCTCCCCATTTTAAATTTGCTTCTTCATCAAATCTTGCTTTGATTTCAATAAATGCAAAAACTTTTTTCCCCGATTTCGCTGCTTTCATCAAGGCTTGCATAATTCTAGATTTTCTTGCCACTCTATATTGAACGATTCGAATTTCAGAAACATTAGGATCGTTTGCAGCATCTTCAAAGAATCTGATAACTGGTTCATATGTATGATATGGAAAATGAACTAAGTGATCCCTCTTCTTTATCTCATCAAAAATACTTGATTTATGTGTTAGAGCATTATAGGGTAAGGGGGGAAGAGGTGTGTTTTTCATGTGATCTTTTCCAAAACTTGGGAATTTGAAAAAGTCAAAGTTATTGTGGTACCTACCTTCTGGTAATAAATCGTATTTATCTAACTCAAAGGATTCCATCAAGAAATCTAGTAATTGAGGAGGCATGCTTGCATCATAAACTAATCGAGATGCAGGACCAACATTTCGTTTTTTGAGGCTGTTTTTAATTTTTAATAAAAGATCTCCCGAAAATTCATCATCAATATATAATTCTGCATCTCTTGTTAATTTGATGGAAAAGGAATCAACAATAAGGTATCCAGGGAACATCCAAGTAACTGCTCTCCGAACAACATCATCCAACATAATAATATCATGCCGTCCATTTGAATTAGGAAGTTCAATAAATCTGGGTAAATATTCTGAAGGAATTTTGAGAATGGCGTAGTGTTCATTTATTTCTGCCAATCCAGCACTTTTATCCTTTAGTAAAATCGCTAAATATAATTCCGAATTATTTAAGAATGGTCGTATTTTATTTTTTACCAAGAGGACAGGTTGAATATGAGGTTGTAAATCATTTTGGATATAATTATTGACAAATTCTTTTTGCTCCTTTCCTAAATTTTCATACCGTAATAAATGAATATCATTTTTGCCTAGCTCGGGAATAATTTGTTCATTGAAAATTTCACTGAACCTTTCTTGTTGTTGGTTAACAATCTTTAAAACACGCTTTAAAATTTCTTTTGGATCGTAATCTAATTTTCGTTTTGTTTTTTTTCCTACACGAACTAGGTTCCTTAAGTTGGCTACTCTCACTCGAAAGAATTCACCTAGATTATTGGAATAAATTGCCAAGAATTTAATTTTCTCGAACAAAGGCATTTCCAAATCCTCTGCCTCTTGGAGCACTCGTTCATTGAAATACAACCAACTGATATCTCGATGTATATAAGGATATGATTTTTTATCTTCGGTAATATCTTTCGTCATGTTTGTTTAAAAATTTTTGTTGTAAGGGAACTCAACTTTAATTATAAAATATTTAAAGTCTGAATCTATTTATGTTTTTGCATTGTCAATAGCTGACTCTGTCCAGGTAGGAGCATTCTTTATAGCTCCCACTAAGTCTTCCGATCGAGTAACCTCCGTCCAAATAACTCGATGTTGTTTTCCCATAAAATTCTCCTCAATGCAAGTTTCCAACATTTCAATGATAGGGTTATAAAACCCTTCAAAATTATAAATGATGATTGGTTTGATGAAAAGTCCTAATCGTTTTGCACTCAATACTTCAAATAATTCCTCAAATGTTCCCACTCCACCTGGCAATGCAATTACCGCGTCAGTTCCTTCAATCAGTATTTTTTTTCGTTCTGCCATATCCTCGGTCTCAATCATTAAGTTAACCCCTTTATGATCCCACTCAACAGCTTTCATGAATCGAGGAATGACACCGATAACCTTCCCATCATTTTTTAAAGCACTATCTGCTAAAGTTCCCATTAATCCTGATGCTCCTCCTCCATAAATGATGGTGATGTTTTCCTTTGCTAGGAGTTGACCAATTTTGTTGGTTTCTTCATAATATTTTGAAGGGAGTGAATTACTAGAAGAGCAGTAAATAGTTACTTTATCTATCATAGTTGTGTTTGTTTTCAAGAATTTTTAGAAAAGGGACATTTGCTTTTCATCATCTATTTCATAAAATTTTGGTCCTCTGGTAATCACCTTAAAATGTCTATTAAGCTCCTCAGTCAAATATAGAGATAAATCAGGAGCTAAAATATTATCAGGTTCATGAGCAAAAAAATATATTTCAGAAAGCCCTAATATTGACCAGCTTTTTAATTTTTGTACCCATTCATTAATTCTTTGATAATCAGTTGGGTGTAGATCATTTCCGACAAATCGAATCATTGCAATATCAGTAGTCAAATGTAAATGCAGTACATCTCTTCTTCCTGCGACATCTGTAATTACCCAGGCAATATTATACTTTTTTAATAAATCAGCGACCTCTTTTTGATTTTTTTTACTGGAAAAAATGCTTTCATGTCGGAATTCAATAGCTAACTGAATTTTCTTAGGGAATCTTGAGAGGAAATGCTCTAAAATAGCCAAACGATCTATTCCGAAATAAGGAGGTAATTGCAAAAAACAACAACCTAATTTCTCCTCTAGCAATAGGATATTTTTACAAAAATTATCTAGCTTATCATTTTTGCCACCCAAATCTGAACTATGGCTAATCACTTGCGGAATTTTTGGACAAAAACGAAAATCGGCGGTGGACTCATTTTTCCATTTTTTGATATTTGCTTCGCTGGGAATTCGGTAATGTGTGGTATTTAATTCAATTGTATTGAATTGTTTAGCATAGTGTTTTAAATAATCTTTTGCAGGAGTTTTTGGAGGATATACTTTGCCAACCCATTCTTTCATACTCCAACCTGTGCACCCAATATAGATTTTTGGTGGTTTATATTGTTTGGGAAAAGAGGAAAGCGTAGTCATATTTTCTTCAGGTTCACTTGGTAGTGAAAAAGTGACATATGATATGTCAGGTAGTTTTCCAAATTTCATTTTTCTTAATTTTGATAAAGCAGAGTTGCGCAGGATTGAAAGGATGTAAGCGAGCTTGACGATTACATTCAACATTTCTTCTATGAAAGTAATCGCTAAACCCGCTCGATCTATTTATTTGTATTCTATTCTATTCTTATTTCAAATAAACTGCCTTTTCTCCTCGGCCTTTAATCTGCACATCAATATCATCTTGAATTGTCGTAAATAATGAAACTCCTACATAATCCACTTTGATGGGAAAAGATTTATGTTCTCGATCAATCAAAACGGCCACTTGAATTTTTTTAGGTAAAACCTCCAATAATGGTTTGATTGCATAAAAAATAGTTCTTCCAGTATTAGCTACATCATCTACTATTATAATAATTTTATTATTTAAATCCTTTTTAGGTATGTCAATGATTACTTCGGATTCCAAAGGATTGGCAGGGCTGAGGTTAATTGAAGTCAAAATAATCTTATTTTTAGTCAATTGTAGTAATTCTTTTTCCAACATTTTGGCGAATCCTAAACCATTATTATTGATGCCAGCAAGAATAATTTCTTTTTCTCCGAAATTTTGTTCTAAAATTTCGATCGCTAACCTTTTTATCTTTTGTTTAATTTGTCTTCCGTCAAGTAATTTCATATTGGCAATTTAGGGAAAATGACTTTAATTAAG
This sequence comes from Saprospiraceae bacterium, assembly GCA_029251525.1. GTDB lineage: Bacteria > Bacteroidota > Bacteroidia > Chitinophagales > Saprospiraceae > CAJQQY01. The sequence goes on from JAQXDE010000066.1 coordinate 226,627, forward strand.
AATCATTTTTAATTAAAAAAAAATCAATTTATTAAATCTATTTAATTTCAAAACGTATAATTACTAGTAAATTAAATTTTTTTAATAATTCTAAATACAAAACAATTAAAAATCTGTTTCTTTTGTATTGGTTTTAAGTACATTTGGAAAAAACGAACCTTAACTTTTTAATAGATGATTCAACAAATTATTTTTGCAATAGTCACTTTTGCATCATTCGGTTTTGCAACCAAACAATTTTTGAAAATCCGTCGGAATGTTCTTTTAGGAAAGGATAAAGATATTTCTGATCAACCAGGCGAACGTTGGAAAAATGTCTTTCTGATAGCATTTGGTCAAAAGAAAATGTTCAAGCGATGGATTCCAGCAGTTTTGCATCTTTTCATATATGTCGCATTTTTGTTTACCCAAATTGAATTGGTTGAAATACTGGTAGATGGTTTCTTTGGGACACATCGGTTCTTTGCAGAACCTTTAGGTGCTCTTTATACTGCCGCTATTAGTAGTATTGAATTGCTTTCGGTTGGGGCATTTTTTGCGACTTTAATATTTTTGATAAGAAGAAATTTACTTGCGATTCCCCGATTTCAAATGGATGAAATGACTGGATTTCCAAAATTTGATGGAAATATGATTTTGATTTTGGAAATCATTTTATTGATTGGTGTATTTAGTATGAATGGAGCAGACAAAGTTTTGCAAAATATGGGTGCTGATCATTATCATATGACTGGAAATTTTGCTGTTAGTACTTGGCTAGGCCCATTGTTGTTTGGCGGAATGTCAGAGGCAACTTTGGTTGGCGTAGAAAGATTCGGTTGGTGGTTGCACATCATGACTGTGTTTGCATTTTTAAATTACTTGCCGATCTCTAAGCATTTGCATATTATGTTGGCTTTTCCAAATACTTATTTTGCCAAACTACAGCCTAAAGGAGAAATGGAAAATATGACCGAAATTATGAATGAGGTAAAATCAATGATGGGCTTGATTGAGGCTGATCCAGATGCGCCGATGGATGATTTGCCTGAATTTGGATCGAATGATGTGATGAATTTAGATTGGAAAAATGTTTTAGGAGCCTACACTTGTACGGAATGCGGAAGATGTACCTCTGTTTGTCCAGCGAATATCACAGGCAAAAAATTGTCTCCTAGAAAAGTCATGATGGACGTTCGAGATCGAGCAACTGAGATTGGTAAAAAATTAGATAGCGGTGATATGCAATGGGTGAAGGAGGAGCTTAGAGCAGAGGCAACAATGTTGACTAAAGAAAATTTTGATGATGGAAAATCATTATTCGATTATATTTCCAATGAAGAATTACACGCTTGTACTACTTGTAATGCTTGCGTAGAAGCCTGTCCAGTTTTAATCAATCCATTAGATATTATTTTGAAGATGCGTCGATATGAAATTTTGACTTTATCAGCTGGTCCAGGCGATTGGTTGCCTTTATTTACTAGTATGGAAAATTCAGGATCAGTTTGGCAGTTACCAGATGCCAGAGATAAATGGGCAGAGGAAGCAACTTCTCAAAATTAAATATTAAAGTGAAAAATTAAAAAAGAAAAATGGCTAAAGAGTATAAAATACCAACGATGGCAGAAATGGCTGCCGCAGAAAAGACACCGGAAGTTTTATTTTGGGTAGGGTGTGCAGGAAGCTTTGATTCGAGAGCGCAAAAGGTTTCTGTTGCTTTTACAAAAATATTAAACGAAGCAGAGGTGGAGTTTGCGATTTTGGGGAAAGAAGAAAGTTGTACAGGTGATCCCGCACGTCGAGCAGGAAATGAATTTGTCTTTCAAATGGTTGCTTTGCAAAACATCGAAACGTTGAATTTGTATAATGTGAAAAAAATTGTAGCAACTTGCCCACATTGTTTTAATGTTTTGAAAAATGAATATCCAGCATTGGGTGGAAATTACGAAGTAATGCATCATACTCAATTTTTGCAATCATTGATAAATGAGGGAAGGATAAAATTAAAGGATGGAGGTACTTTTGATGGTAAAAAAATTACGTATCATGATTCCTGTTATTTAGGAAGAGCTAATGGTGTTTATGAGGCACCTCGATCTGTTTTGCAAAATTTGGATAATGATTTAGTTGAGATGCAAAGAAGTAAAACTACTGGCCTTTGTTGTGGAGCAGGAGGTGCACAAATGTTTAAAGAAGATGAACCAGGAAAGAAAAGAATCAATATAGAAAGAACTGAGGAAGCTTTGGAAACAGGTGCTGAAATCGTTGCGGTAAATTGCCCTTTTTGCCTGACTATGATGTCTGATGGGATCAAAGCTAAAGAGAAGCAAGAATCAGTAATGGTCTACGATCTAGCGGAATTGATTCTAGAGAAAATGTAGAATAGTTCTTTTATAAAAGGAAAAAACTTACTTCAAATATTCTCGAAGTAAGTTTTTTTTGAGTTTATTTTGATTGGTTAGTGAGTTACAAATTTATAATTTCAGAAGTTCCTGTGACACTATCTGAAAACTCGATTTCATCATCACAAACTCCATTATTTATCGAGTTAGGATAGGAGAAGTTTAATTCACCAAAAGTACCTCCATTCGGAATGTTTGGATCTCCAAAAGATCCATCATTATTCAATGAATCAATAATTAAAAGGCCATCAAAAGGAATTGCACAAGAAAAATCATAATTAATATCAGCATTGGAATCTGTACACGAACGAAGAGTCTGACCATCTGGGCTTATTATTTGAAAGCAACCTGCGTAGGATAATGTATCATTTATAATATCCAAAGGGTTACCAGGATCACCAGCATAGTTTGGTTTAATAAAAAAACCACCGGCTAAATTGACGTCTTGAGATAAGCTAACAGTGGTAATGTTTGAATTTTGGATATTGGTATTTTGTAAGTCTAAATCTATGATTTTATAGGTGCCAACACCATTTACAATATCATATTCTAATGAAATAATTCCATCTAAATCGTTAATAGAATTGATAGTGAAGTCTTCACTTAGTTCAATACTTACAAAAGTTCCGATTTCGTTTAAATCTCCAATAATGGAAAGAGAAGCAATCCCCTCATAATTAGTGCCTCCAAATGAGGTACATCCACTACCATAATCTAAAGTGATTGTGTGAACGGTAGGGCTACTGCTATTATTAGTTGATAGATTACTCTCAGGGCATCCGGTTCGAGTAGTAGCTATTGAATTATTAAACCCATAAACTTGTGGATAAAAAGCTGTCTGTAAGAGTGATCCAAAGGTTAAATTACGAATAACACTTTCAACTTCTATGACCAATTGATGCTTTGGAATATTGCTTTCATCCGCAATTTCTGTAATGACTTTAGTGGTTTGAATTTTTATTTCCTCATTAGGATTAGGAAGGTCAGTTGGAGAAGTAGGAGCTAAGGTATCTTGAAAACTGGAAATTTTTTCTTTTTTACAGGAAAATAGACCTAAGACAATAAATAGGGAAAGTTGAATAAATGATTTATTACAATGCATAAGTTTTAATTTTGGTTTAATGTAGTATCAGGTGATTAATGGTTAAAATATCTGTGTCTATTTCTTGTTTATTCAAATATTTTGCCAAAAGAAGAAGGGGAGAGTTAAACTTCTATTTTAAAAATGGTTCTAAATCTGCTTTGTAAATAAATTGAGGAAGTCCTCCAGTTTCAGATTCATGAGAGAAGTATATATCTTCGTTTTTTCCAAAACAGATTGATTCCATTTGAGTTTTTATATCAATTTCTAATCTTAATATTTTTCCATCAAATATCTGATCATTGTGAAAGTCATATAAAATCCAGATGAATGGATCAAAAAAATCTACTTGGTTTATTTCAATCTTATGATAACCTAACAATGCAATTACATTTTTATTTTCGTTTATTGTTGCACCTGTTATTAATCCATCTGATTCAAATTCTTGTAATAAGTCAGCCGTATAGCTTCCTGCATTTTTTGGTATTGAATACCACTTTGTTTTTAGGTCAAGATGATTTTTGGAAAAAAGGAATAATTGGTTTTTAAAACTAATAATAGCTTCACAATCAAAATTGTGTATCTCCGTTTGTGAAAAATTGCTTTGATCGGGATATTCAAACTCAATGATTTCAGCTGCCACAGAGTCAAGCGTCTCTAATTCATTTTTTGAGATTTTATAAATTTTCAAATCAGTTCTTTGTCCTAGATTATTACCTGAGTCAGAAATGTAAATGTAATCCTCATCTTGGGTAATGTCCTCCCAATCTATATTACTTACATTATAAATTTTTATAGTCCTATTAACTTTATTTTCATCTAAGTTTACTTCATATATTCTTGCACCTTGACCTCCATCATTGTGGGCAAAGAGACTCGTGTCATTTCTGAATATCATCCCAGAAATTTCGTTTAGGATAGTAGGTAGTTCAATTATTTGTTGAGGTGTGACTTCATTTACGAAAGGAGGGGGCTCATCATTTTTGCAGGAAAAAAAAATAGTGATGAGGACGAGAAGAAATGATATTTTTTTTGAAATAAATTTCAACAATAATTTTTTTTAAATTCTAAATAAATTAATGAGCCAGTTTTATAGATTGCGTATGATCATCAGTTTGTAAGGAAATAATATAAATTCCTCGATTTAAATTTCTGATTTCTAGTTCGGTAGATTGAGTTCCTGCATTTTTTGTACTCCTAGAGAAGGATTGGATTAATCGTCCTAAACTATCATAAAGGTGAATTTGTACTGTTGATATCTTTTCCAAGGTAAATTCCAGTTTAATTTTGTTTTGAAATGGATTAGGAGAGGCTGTCAGATTTAGACCTTTATATTCAGTTTCAAAGTAGGCAGTTATTTCATCATTTTTTTCAAAATTATAGTTGATTGATTCGTTTGGGTTTTGATTCAAGATAGTATTGATTGATTCCCAGTTTTTAAAGGTAAATCCATTATTAGGAAGGACAGTTAATGTTACGGGAGCACCATTATAGTAAATGCCTTTCCATGGTAATTCTTCTGGCGTAATTGTGTTGATTCTTACTGACCCAGCGCCCTTGGGGAAAGTATTAATTTGTAGTTCAACTTCGTTTTCTAACTCAAAATATTGACGAACAAATTCTCTTTGGTATTCGGGACGTTCCTCTATAAAGGTAAATAATCCTGGTATCCGTTCCTGTTGCCAAGTATCATATCCTGGCCATGTCCATTGATTAAAATGACGTTTCATTTCTTCATCAATTTCTGCAATAGTATTTTCAGTTTCTAGTGAAAACTTTTCTGCATTAAAAACAGTATTCATCAAATCTGCATATCGATTAATAAAGTAGTTGCGATAGTTATCATTATCAAAATATGCTTTAATAATTTTGATGAATTTATTGCTGTCGGCATTTTCTAAACGCCAGTTAAAGTTATCATATTGAGCTGCAGTCCAACCATGTCTTCCCATTCCAACATCCATATCAAAAAGAATATATCGCCATTTACCACCTTCCTTTTTTGGTTGCCAGTATTTGATATTATTGTTTGGGAAATCAGTATTGTTCACATAAGTTTGGACGATGAAATAATCAGCCAAATTATTTAAATCAAAATAATTTTTAGCAATTTCAAAATTAGATTGGATTCTCAAATCATTATTGATTAAGAAATTGTAGTTGGCTAAATATTCATCCTTTGAACCTTCAATGATCACTAAATCTTCTTCCAATAAATCGATACTATCTTTTTCCATTCCATAGTTTTCTTTGAGATAATATTGATCAATTTTTTCTCTTAAATTCATTACACCCCAATAAGCTCCATTAATATAAAGTACAATTGGTTGATGAGCCAAAACATCTAAATTTAAATTTTCATTGATAAAATATCGATGCAAGTAGGCATCCCTGAAATGAGTGTAATTAAAGTCACCACTTGCATTCCTAATTATCAATCTCCTAAAATTATTAATATTTTTATTTTCAAAAAAAGAATAATTCATACCTGTAGATTCAAAATTTTTATCAGTCAACAAGCGCAATGCTTTAGCAGGTTTACTTCGAGCTGCTTTTCCACCATGAATCTTTGTACCCACGTCAAATTTGGCAACTAATTCTTGGTTTTTAAAATATTCCAAATGGACTGGGATTTCAATATCTTTCCAAAAATTAGCTCCAAAATGAGGATAGATTGGATCTCCATTAGGCCCTAATAAGAAAATTCCATCTTCCCATCCCCAAAAATTATCTGGCTCACTTGTTAAGGTTAAAACAGGTAACGTGTGCCCAGTATTACAAAAAAAAGTTTGTGTCCTTACTGGAGAAGGGTAGAGGTTGTCGGAAAAAGTAATCGCGCGAATAGATGTTGTAGTGTCTAATAGGATTGGTGATAAATACAATTCCGAATCTTCATCTGGAATATTACCATCTCGAGTGAATCTAATTATGCAATCAGGTTCATCGCACGATAATTCTATCAAAGCATTATTTTCGTAAAAGTATTGTTCAGTTTGGAATTTTGGAGGTTCTGCAAATTCATAATTGGAATTATTATTATTAGAGAACTCAGGTGTAGGGTTTTCAAAAAAGAAAAAATTACCAGTACCATCAGGCAATCGTCCAAAGGAATGATCTTCATAGAGGGAAGGTATTGCGACTTTATCTAATTCGATTCCATTAGCGTCAGAAAGAGTTAATATTTCTCCAGCGTTTGATAATTTAAAATTGGTATGGCAATAAGTTTGACTTAAATCATTATCAGAGGCGAAGACTAAAAGGAATGATTGAGCAGGAATTATTTTATTAGGAAAAACCCATTTTTGAGGATTGTCTTCCTTATCTGATAAGTAATACCCATCTAAATTAATGTCTGTGAATGTATAGTTATATAATTCTATCCAGTCTGAAGTTTCTCCAAATTCATCTTCTATAATTGAAGTGTTTTTGGAACACACCTCGTTGACTACTAATTGTGCATTAGAAGAAAAAGTCAAAAATAGGGATAGAAGTACCAATGATGTTTTTCCAAGTTTATTCATCCTGTTCAGAATCTTTTAAATTTAAGGACAAGTTAAATATTTTGGAAATAGAAAGATGTTAGTTATATAACAAATATTTAATCTTCTAGTTTAAACCCATGTAAGCTTTGGTTTACAAAGTCCTTAGGGAAATTATCCATTCCTGGAAAACCTATTTTGATCATTCCACTATCTTCAGGTACATAACTTGTTCCAAAAATATAATCCCAAATACTTAGTGAAATCCCAAAATTTACTCCTTTTCGACGATCTTTGGGTAAATTATAGGAATGATGCCATAAGTGCATAACAGGGTTGTTGAAGACATATTTTAATGGACCATAAGTGAGTTTAATATTTGCATGATTTAAGTGTCCAATAGCAATAGTTAAGTAGTACACAATAAAGGCACTTGCTGGTTCAAATCCAAAGAATAACATGACTACAATATATTTCATTGGTGTATAAAATATATTTTCCATCCAATGATATCGGAGATGTGCGGCGAATCCCATTTCTTCTACTGAATGGTGGACTTTGTGAAAACGCCATAAAAATTCATATTTATGAAGTTGAACATGGGTAAACCATTGGATGAAATCAGTCACAACAAAAAAGACTAAAAGTTGAATCCACAATGCATATCCATTCATATTTATAATGGCAAAATCATTAAAGTTACCACCCAGAACATTCAAAAAAAGATGTGATGTTATATCGGAAAAGGCCATAAAGATGATCAATTTGAAAATGTAAAAATTGAAAAACATATAAAATGTATCCAACCAAAAATCTTTTCGAAATACAGACTGATATTTTCTCCAAGGAAAAAATATCTCTAATGCCCAAACCAAAATTGATAATGCAATCAAACAATAAAAATAATTGACATACCATGGTGAAACTTGAAAAGTAATTTCATTCCAAATATAATTTCCAAAATTTTTATAAGATTGAACGAATAAATCAAGGTAACTCATGTTTTATTTTTTTAGTAAAAGTAGTTGGTTTTTTGGAGTTAAAAAGTGATAGATATCACAACGGTTATAACATTGTAATAGTTGAATAGTTGGATTTTTTTGAAAAGCATTGCAATTTATCATACTGTAAAGCTTTTTGAGCAGGATCTGGTTTGGAAATATTTAATAGATTATTGTGAACTTTTAATGTAGTAAAGTGCTCTGCGATATTTTAAATTTCCTTTTTTATCTTGAATATCCAAAAGTGGACCGATGGAAATTACTTTACTAGCTAAAGTGTTGGCTGATTTATCAAAATACCAATGTTGTAAAACTCTCATATAATTAAAGTCATGAAATTTTAATTTTGGATTTCTTACAATAGATGTTTTTTCAGTGTATGTTTTAGAATCAAGAATTATGAGTGTGTCAGTAGAGGCTGCTAACAATTTATTTACTTCTTCTACGTCAATTGGTTCTGCACAGTAAGGGTACCAACCATCATTTTCCAAAACATGTGTTTTTCCATTTTTAGGATTTTTGTAAACTAGGTTTTTTAATGTTTTTTTTGTTCGACCTTTGACCCTTTTTACGCTATTAAATGAAAGTGTTGAGAGTGTTTCTTTTGCCCAGATAACTTCTTTGTCATTATAATTATAATCTTTTTTTGGGTCTTGGATCATTTCAACCCAGAACATAATTTTGTGAAAGTTGGAACCATCTTCTTGTTCATCAATTAGAATTGGTGCAATAGCTCTAACTGTTGATTCTAAACTTTCTTTTTCATCATTATAATACCACCACTGCCTAACTTTGAAAGCTTTAATTTGAGATATTGGATCAGTTTTAACTACTACCAAAGATTCCTTATTTGTGATAGGATCAAGAATTTTGGTAGTTTCAATAGAGGCATTTCCAATAGTATTTGTAATCTGAGAAATTGTCATAGGTTTTTCTTTTAGAGAAAAAACTTTTCTTCGATTTTCTAATATTTCATTAATTAAGAAATTAGTAAAATATTTTTCTGTACCAAATTCACAAGTGGCAAAAGGATCGAGTTTGATTGTTCGGGTTTCTTCTTGTTTTTTGTTGGGAGGCTCAAAATTTAGTCGGTCATAATCCTCTAAGTAATAAGTGAATTCTGTTTCACCCACCCAACTAATAGCTTTGTTTTTGTGGTAAAAAGGTTTTTGGGATTGTATTGTTGTAAAGTTCGAAGATAGAAATCCCAGAAGCAGTAAGAATTTTTTCATGTTTAACTTTTCAAAATTATTGACTCAAAAGATTCTAATACAATTTGTTGTCTTTTAACTAAGAATGTAGTCTTTTTATTGCTTAAGTTACAAGCTGCTACGAATCGTTTTCCTCTGTTAATAAAAGAAATCAGATACTTATCATTGGTCAAGTTTTGTATCTCCTTTACTTCACTATTCTGTAATTGATTGGTTAGCATGTATTCACCCCATTGTTCCGCTGAATAATCACGTACAAAATCAGAGGTAAAAATTAAGTCACCGCATAAAATATTGATAATCAATAAAGTATATTGCTGAGTTGGAGTTAATTTGTTTGTTTTTTCTCGCAGAATGAAAACACCAGGATTATTAAGGAAAACTCGATTGCTCAATTGCCATCGACCTATAGTGGAACGTAACGAAAGCAATGTAGAAGTCCGTTCTCTATTACCTTTTAAGCGTTGATATTTGTTTTCCCATTGCAAATGTACATCGGATCCTATACGGCAAAAATCTACTTTCCCAAATGCACTTCCCAAAGGAACTCCACCACCTATAATTATTTTGCCGCCAGCTTGTGTCCTTAAGAATTCTACCGCATCGTGCATGATTTGCCCACGTGTTTTATTTTTTTTTGGAAAAATACAGACTGCATAAAGGAAGTCTAATTTGAGGAATTCGAAGCCCCACTTTTTAATAAAAGTTCTAATGACTTGAATCAAATAATTTTGCACTTCTTTATGATAAAAATCTAAAACATAAAATTTTCCACCCCAAAGTTTTATTTTACCAGCGGCAAATGGTTTTCCGTTTTTATCTTTGACTAACCAATGTTTTTTTTGTTTAAAGATCACGGATTGCGCATCACAAATAAATGGAGCTAACCATATTCCTGGTTTGTAATTAGCTTGTTTTATTTTTTGAGCTACCTGTGCCATTCCATTTGGAAAGGTTGACTTAATACTTAACCAATCACCGACTTGAGTTTGATACCCATCATCAATTTGGATATAATCAAGAGGAGTATTTTTTTCATGAAAAGCATTTATATTTTTTAAAATAGTCTTCTCAGAGATATTATTAAAGTAATTATTCCAACTAGTCCAACCTGTAGCTGTTTTAGCTTTGATGGCTGATAAATTCATTTCGCTTTTCCATTGATTAAAAACTGAATTCTCTTTTCCGTGACTGACAAACAAATCTAGAATAGGGAAGGAGTGACTCAATTCTAAGCCGTTACAATCTTTCTCTACTACTAGTTGCTGAGAATTTCCGTCATGGATAAAATATGTGAATGCTGCATTTTCTTTTAAGGATCCTAGGAATGTGATATAATTTTTGTTTTTAACATATGTGTAAGTCCAAGAATGGAATATATTTTTTCCCCTCGGGATTTCTTTGATATGATGATCCCCAATATATTTATGATTTTTTGCCCAAGATTTAAGATTAGGGAGTTTTTCTTTTATATGATATTCGCGACTTTCTGACCACGATTGATAGCCATTACAAAATATACGAGGGTCGTTTGATAATAAATAATCATGATTGAAAACTAGCGATAATTTTTTTATTTGAATAGTCTTTTTGGGATGGATTGCGAGATGGTATGTTTGATAATTTCCATGGTCGACTCGTTTGAAATCTACATATAGTTCATCAAAAAAAGTCAGTTTATTTAAAGGGAATTCTACTGTTTGGTTGTCGTAATGAAGTATGGTTTTTGCGAATTGCATGATGTTTAGTTGATCGGTGAAATAGTTGATCAGGAAGTTCTGTAATTAGGTGTTATGATGAACTATTTCATCAATTATCTAGTCACCAATATTTAGAGATGCTGCAATTTTATCATATTTTTTCAAACGTAATAATTCTTTACTAATAAATTTATTCCATTTTATTTGAGATTCTATCTTTTGGGAGTGATGAGTCTCCTCATCGTACCGCTCTTGCTCTTTGGTATAGTCCTCAAAATTTTTATTAAAGATCTTTTCTATTTCATCGCTGAAGGAGTCATAATTGTATGTTTTGCTTGCTTCTAAATTTTTAATTAGTTTTCTTCGGAAAACTTCACAAAGGTCAAAATGTTTTCTTTCGTGTGATAAAAGATGATTTGTTTTTTCTCCAGGTTTTACCCAGCTTTTATTTTTTTCAAAATATCCAAAAACACCCATATCGACTTTACCATTTTTCTGTCCAATGATTTCAACAGAAATACCTAGCATGGTGTAAGCATCTAGAGGACTTGTTTTTTTTACCCGACCCTTAAAATCTTTCCATTCAATCTGATTATTTATATCCCATGAAATCCGACTAGAGTTGTCTCTTTTTGCAGGCAGTTTTTCTGAAGCAGAGAAAAGTAAAATAGAAATGGGTATAAAGTATTTAAAATATAACATGTTTAGAAATTCTTAGAATATCAAAATAGAAATCAACGATAATCGGTTGATTGGAAATCAGGTCATTAAATAATCGATACTACTAAATAAACTATTATTCTCTCAAAAAGGTCAACTCCTCTTTCTCAGAAAACTTTGCAATCACAGAAGGTTGGCTCAATTTCTTTTCACTTTGTTTCCATTTTACTACATAATCAACTCCAGTTATAACATCAGAACTTATTCCACCAAAATTTGCAGGGAATGGTTTGTCACTAATGTTTGCAGAAGAAGCAATCAATGGTTTTCCAAATTGGCCAATTAATTCTTTGCAAAAAGAATCTTGAACCACTCTGATAGCGACACTTCCAGTTTTATCTCGGGAGATTGAAGGTAAATTTTTTGCATGATCATATATCATCGTGAGTGGTTGTACATGGTGCATCAATAAAGTTTCAATTTTTGGATGAACAACCTCAACATAATTTTTGAGCATTTCGATGGAGTTGACTAGGAGAACAAATGGTTTATCGTAAGATCTTTTTTTAAGGTCGAAAATGCTTTGGACAGCCTTTTCATTTGTGGCGTCACAACCAATTCCCCAAATAGTGTCAGTCGGATAAAGAATCAATCCACCACTTTCTAAAATTGTAGTAATATTACCGAGATTGTCTTTTCCAAATATTAATTGTTGAAAGTCAGTTTTCATCATTTTTCAGTAGATTAAGGTCAATTATCAGGTTTTTTTATAAATTTTATAAAGTAGGGGAATCAAAGAAGTACAAAAATTGGTTTAAGGGAACTTATTTTAATTTTTTTCAAAACTAGATCAATTGTAAGGTTAGACGCAATATATTAAATTTTTAAAGTGTTAATTATTTAAAAAACCCAGAGGTTCTAATAATATTCTCGAATTTTTCATCAAAATAACGTTTGCGCCTCTTAGAATGTTATTTTTTATTGGAAAAATAAATATTTATTTTTGCTTTAATGGTTTGGATAAAAAAGATACAATGCCCAATGATTTTTTAAAAGTAAAATTTCCGACATAATAATGTTTTCTTTAGGCATTTAAGCAACGAAATTTAAAAAAAAATGATTGTAGCTTATATGATTCTTTCATATCATTTTTACTTTTCAGCTATTTTACTCACATTACCAAAAATTAATACTAAAATTATTTAAAAATATTGAAAAAGTTAATCTTTATTGCTATCTCGCTTTTGGCGTTTTTTAACGCACAGGCTGCCCACATCATTGGAGGGGAAATCACTTATTTGTGCTTAGGTAACAACCAATATGAATTTACGATGAAAATTTATAGAGACTGTGCAAGTTCTGGAGCCCAATTTGATTCAGCTCCAGGGGCATTTACAGAGGGCACTGTTACAGTTTATAGAGACGGGACAGTTGTACCTTATATTCCCACAGTAACACTAGATGCACCTACTATAACTAATATTCCACCTGATGTTTCCAATCCATGCTTAATTATTCCTGATGATGTTTGCGTTGAGGAGGGCGTTTATATTTTCATATTGACTTTGCCAACTGACCCTAATAGTTATCATATCGTTTACCAGAGGTGTTGTAGGAATAATTCTATCAACAATATTATTTTCCCTGAGGATACTGGTGCAACGTACACCATTGAGCTAACACCTGAAGCCCAGCAAAATTCAACTGGATGTGTAAATAATAGTCCGACATTTAATAACTTTCCTCCCATAATAATTTGCGTTAATGAACCAATTAACTTTGATCATTCGGCTTCGGATAGTGATGGAGATCAGTTAGTATATAAATTCTGCAGTCCTAAAGAGGGAGGAGGGACAGGAGGAACAGATCCTGGAAGTACACCAATGGACGCTGCATTGCCAAATGGAGTGGCTCCAAATCCAGATACGCCTCCTCCATTTGATAATGTTACGTTTGTGAGCCCAACATATGGACCACTAAACCCAATGGGTGGAGATCCTCAAGTTGCAATTGACCCTGCTACAGGAATGATTAGTGGGATTCCAAATACTTTGGGGCAATTTGTGGTAGGAGTCTGTGTAGAAGAATATCGAAATGGAGTATTGTTAAGTACAGTCAAACGAGATTTTCAGTTTAATGTGGAAAGTTGTGAACCAACCGTTTTTGCCCAAATTCAAAATGATGAAGTAGTTAATGGGAATCAATTTGTAGTAAATTCTTGTGGAAATAATAGCATAACATTTATTGACCAGAGCTTTGACCAGAATTTTATTAATACATATAATTGGAGTTTTGATTTAAATAATGGAGATACAGCTACTTCTACCACTCAAAATACTAGTATTACTTTCCCGGGATTAGGAACTTACCAAGGTCAATTAGTGCTAAATCAAGGGTCTCCATGCGATGATACAGCAACTATCTTCGTTAATATCTACCCCGAAATAAATGCGGATTTTACTTATTCGTATGATACTTGTATAGCAGGTCCAGTAAGTTTTAATAACCTATCAATAACGGGAGCTGGTGCAATTACCAGTAATCTTTGGGAATTTGGCGATGGAAATATAAATAGCGAGGTTAGCCCAAATTATCTCTATTCCGCACCTGGGAATATTCCTGTTACACTGACTGTGGAAGATATAAATGGTTGTGTGGATGATACTACTCAAATAATTGAATGGTTTCCTGCACCACCTATTTTGATTATTGAACCCAGTATTTATAAAGGATGTATTCCTCAAAATGTATTTTTTAATAACCTTTCTACACCAATTGATGATACTTATGATATTGTGTGGGATTTTGGAGATGGAAATACTAGTGGTGAAATAAGTCCAACTTATATTTATGAAACACCCGGAGTTTTCGATGTATCACTTTCTGTAACATCACCATTAGGGTGTTCAATAAGTGATTTTTTCCCAAACCTGATAACTGTAGAACCATCACCACTAGCAAATTTCATTTACACTCCAAATCCACCAACTAATTTTCAACCTGATGTAGAATTTACAGATTTGTCTATTGATGCGGTTCAATGGTTTTGGAATTTTAATGATATCGATAATTCATTCGATCAAAATCCGGTATACACTTTTCCAGATACTGGATTACAACAAGTGACTTTGATTGTGACACATACATCAGGCTGTCAAGATACATTGACTCAATTTATTGATGTAGTTCCTAAAGTTGCTTATTTTCTACCTAATGCTTTTACACCAAACTTTGACTCTATCAATGATGAGTTTTTTGGAAAAGGCTTCTTTGATGGAATGGAAAACTTTAAAATGACAATTTGGAACCGATGGGGAGAATTGGTTTTCGAAACAAGTGACTATCGAGAGGGTTGGAATGGTAGAAAGTTAAATGTTGGAAAAGATTCACCTCAAGGAGTTTATGTTGTTGTCGTTACTTACACTGGGCCAAGAGGAAGAGATGTTGAATTAAAAGGATTCGCAACGATTGTGAAATAATGTCGAAATTTTAATAAAATTGCCGTCAATTTAACTTAAAATCTATTAGTTTTTTTTTTCGAAACAAAAAAGGTGGATTTTTGTTAAAATTTACAGAAATTACAAGAACAAAATACTGGCTAATATATTGAAACATTCAAATCCCCAATTTTTCTTTTGTTCGAAATATAATTAGCAGATGGATTTTTTGCAAGATCCAAAAAAACATAAGTGATGAGAATTAATCTACGAACCCTTTTCTTTTTTCTTTTACTTTTTCCTCTAGGATATCTTCAGGCGGCCCACGTTATCGGTGGGGAATTAACCTATGTCTGTCTCGGTAATGGAGATTACGAGATTACCATGAAAGTGTATCGAGATTGCCAAGGAATGGGAGCAGGATTCGATGGTCCAGGAAACGGTCGAATGTCAATATATAATGGGGGAGATTTGTTGACCGAATTTGATAGAATTACGATGCCTGATCCTGTTATTTCAGGTGTACAACCGGACATTAATAATCCATGTTTGATCCTTCCTTCAAATGTATGTGTAGAGCAAGGGTTATATGTTTTTAACCTAAGTGATTTTAATATTGGTAACATTAATTTGCCTTTGAGTACAGATAGTTACTATATTATTTATCAGAGATGTTGTAGAAATAATTCTATTAATAACATAATAGCTCCAGGAGAAACAGGCGCTACTTTTTATGTAGAAATCACCCCTGAAGCGCAAGCTTTGTGTAATAATACCCCAACTTTTAATGAATTTCCACCAATAGTCATTTGTGTCAATGAGCAATTAACTTTTGATCACTCTGCAACGGATGTTGATGGAGATTTATTAGTATACGAATTATGTAGCCCATTAAAAGGTGGAGGAACTGCTGGTTGGCAAACGCCAGGTAATGCAGATGACTTTGATGGCACTAACCCAAATCCAGATGCACCACCACCATATGATAATGTAACATTTATATCTCCAACTTATGGTCCTCTTGATCAAATAGGGGGAGATCCGCCTTTGACAATCAATCCAGTATCTGGAGTCTTGTCAGGTATGCCGAATGCAGAAGGTCAGTATGTTGTTGGAATTTGTGTGAAAGAATATCGAAATGGAGTATTGTTAAGTACGATTCAAAGAGATTTTCAGTTTAATGTAGCTTTTTGTGAACCGACAGTTACTGCATCAGTTGATGGAGATGATTTAATTCAAACCAATCCTTTATTTCAATTTTATAACTGTAATGGAGATACTACGTTTAGCTTTGAGGCACCTACATCTCAGTTTATAAATGAATATTTATGGGAGTTTGAACTTGGAGGATTAAATCCACTCTCTTTCAATCAACAAAATGTTGATGTTACCTTTCCTGGATATGGAGTATATGAGGGGTTATTGATTCTCAATCCTGGAACAGATTGTGGGGATACTGCAACGATCGTAGTTGAGATTTTTGAACCACCTACTGTAGACTTTACTTTTGATTATGATACTTGTATTGCAGGACCTGTAATTTATACAGATTTGTCAGTAGGGGTAACTTCGAATATTAATGATTGGTATTGGGATTTTGGAAATGGAGGTAGTTCAGACATACAAAATCCAGTATTTAGTTATACAGACCCAGGAGTTTATAATGTTTCGTTAACTGTAACTGACGAGAATGGATGTATTAATGAATTAGTTCAAGAGGCAACTTGGCTGCCAGTTCCACCTTTGATTGTCATTGAGCCAAGTTCATTTACTGGCTGTGCTCCCTTGGATGTTTTCTTTAATAATCTATCAAATCCTATTGATAATACTTATGATATTTTTTGGGATTTCGGAGATGGTGGAATTGGGACTGATATCAGTCCATCCTATACTTATGAGGAACCAGGAGAATACACAATTAATGTGGGAATTACTTCTCCAATAGGTTGTTACACAGAAAGAAATTTTCCGTATTTAATTAAAGTTGATTCTTTTCCAGAGGCGGATTTTTATTTTGGTCCGGATCGTATTACGAATTTTTTGCCTGAAGTAAATTTCTTTGATAATTCACTCAGAGATTACAAATGGGAATGGGATTTTGCAGGGCAAGGTTTTTCCTATGAAGAAAATCCGTCCTTTTCATTTCCAGATACTGGAAATCAAATAATAGAATTGATTGTAACCACTGAAGCTGGGTGTCAAGATACTGTTCAAAAAATAGTTGACGTGATTCCAGAAGTTCGATATTTTTTACCAAATGCTTTTACACCTAATGATGATACAGTTAATGACGAGTTTAAAGGAGTAGGATATTATCGAGGAATGCAAAATTACTCCTTTCAAGTTTGGAATAGATATGGTGAGCTTGTTTTTGAAACAAATGACCCAGACGAAGGTTGGAATGGACGCAAATATAATGGAGGTGGATTAATGCCTTTAGGAGTTTATGTTTGTCAGGTTAATTATAAAAGTCCTAGAGGTATTCCGCAAGAGATTCAAGGTTTCATTACTTTGATAAAATAGATATTACTTAGAAGTCAGCCTTTTCCTGTTTTTCAAATATTATAAGAAAATCTAGGGTCTTAGCTTTGTAAATAAAAAAATGCCCACCCGTTTTGAATTGAAACAGTGGGCATTTTTTTGGGATAGATGTTAAAAGTAGTTTTTTTAAACTAAGTAAGGGTAAGTTCTCTCTAGTAAATGAGAGAATTAGGTCATGGAAAGATCACTTGAGCGATTTTTAGAATTTCTTTTATTAATAATATTCCGAGTTAGGATTTCAATTAAATCTTTTAAACATAGTGGAAAAATCAAATTACTATCAAGTGATTTTTATATACCGCTAGCAGCTACAAAAAGATGTTAAGTTTGAGGTGAATACTTTGCTTTTCCCAAATTCAGTTAATATTTTTTACTTGATGATTGTAACCGGAAAGGTTAAAGATTGTGAAATTAGATTGATTGATGTAATTGACCGTTTACTAAATCAATTATTGTATTGAAGATTGTATTCAATTAGCTGATTAGGGGCAAGGAATTTCAGTCAATTATAGATCTCTTATTTTATGGTTACTTCTTCAAAGTGCGAAGTAAACGAAATAATTTTCCATCAGATATTAAGCTACCCCATTGCATCATTTGGAATATTTCTTGAAGTCGATTTTCATCTTTGTATTTTTTATTAGCTGAATACATTTGTAGTTTAGCATCGGAAGATTGAAGTTTTATGATCATTTCTTCGGGAACAATGTCTTTTGTGAAATCTAAATCTGAATCTCCTTCCACCTTCAAACCCATGAGTTCTATATCTTCTTTATTACACTTAAATATCTTTAAATCTTTTGGCGTTTTCATTTCTAAGTATTCCACTTTTGAGATGATTTTTTTAAAAACGATATCGCTGAAAATTTCAATCAATCCCTCAGCTCTTTCAGGGTTTTCCTTTTTTATCTTTTCCCAGTCATCTCCTGTTACGGTATTTGAAACCAGGAATCTAACAAATTCTGTTTTTAGTTCCTCTAGTTCATTATTGGTTAATCTTCTGAAATCCATTTGCGTAATTGAGTTTTTTAAAGTTATATCTTAAGTTTTAAGTTGTTTCTTTTTCAAATGTAAAAGTATTGAATAAATTAGATTTTGATACTTAAAGTTGACCATTATCTTCTCCAAAAAAATTAAGCATAAAATATTCAAAATCTCTTTTTTCTTTTTTTGTGACTATACTCTTGTTGTTTATTTCTAATAATTTTCTTGCTCAATCTCTCAAGAATGAAAATGCTATTTCTTTTAATGTTGTAGGACTAGAATATTATGGTTTATTAAAAAATGATTTTTCAGGTGGTGATCATGTAACCAGTGGTTTAAAAATAGGCTATCATCGAAACTTAGGAAGTGACTTACTTAGTATGGAAATTCCTTTATTTTTTGGAGGTACTAAAGTCCCGATTAATCCCTTTCCAAATAATCCACTAGGAGATATATCTGCAAAGACTTTAAAAGTTTCCATAGGAGGGCTTTTGCAACTTCAAGCATTCAAAGAAGATAATTTTGTAGTTCCCTATATTTCAGGAGGTTTTGTTATAACTAATATTGCAGATGTAGGAGGTTGGCATATAGAGATTCCAATAGGATTAGGTTTTGATTTTAAATTATCCAAAAAAAGTTATTTTCAGATTAGACCTGAATATCGTATTGGACTGATGGAAGAAAATCGCAATAATTTGAATTTGAATGTAGGAATTAAATTTTTACTAAATTCGATGAAAGAAAATGTTCCATCTATTGAAGAGGATCGAGATCAAGATGGAGTATTGAATGAAGTAGATAAATGTCCAGATACTCCTGGATTGGTTTATTTGAGAGGCTGCCCAGATTCGGATAGTGATGGAATTATTGATGAAGTTGATCTATGTCCAACAATATTAGGATTGGCGAAATTTGGAGGGTGTCCTGATTCTGATAATGATGGAATTCCAGATTCAAATGATAAATGTCCCAACGAAGCTGGTCCAATTTCATATGGTGGTTGTCCAAAAGTAGATTTAGATACTGATGGTGATGGAATTCCAGATAATGAAGATGTTTGTCCAAGTAAAAAAGGATCTTCAGTTTTTGGAGGATGTCCTGATTCTGATAAAGATGGTATCATAGATATTAATGATAATTGCCCGAATGAAGCTGGGTTGAAATCCAATAAGGGGTGTCCAGCGGTAGTGAGGGAGGTACAAGAGGTAATCAATTTGTCAGCGAGAAATATCCAATTTGAAAATAACAGTTCAAAAATAAAATCGATATCGTATGCTGACTTAGATAATATTGCTAATATTATGCAGCAATATCCTGAGTATAATGTTTTGATTGGTGGTCATACAGATAGTGTTGGAAATGAGGAATATAATAGAAGCCTTTCAAACCGCAGGGCGAAAAATTGTGTAAATTATTTGGTTGAAAAAGGAATTAGTTCAAGTCGAATTAGTGCAGATGGCTATGGTGAGAGGAAACCAATTTTAGATAATTCAACTAACACAGGAAGAGAAATAAATAGGCGCGTTGAATTTATCTTGTTTGTAAAATAAATATCGTAAATATATTGTTATATTATATGGGTGTTAGGTTTTGGAATTTGTATTTTTGTTTTTTTTTTATTGATAATTGAAAAAAAACCTACGAAACTTCCTACACCATAACTTAAATGTAATGTTAAGAATGTAATGGGGAATAAAAAAAATGCACTTATGTTTTTTTCTTTTAAACTTAACTTTACCGAGAAAAAAGAAATAATAACTAGATAAATAATGATTGGAAAGGTAAAAATACTTAAAAACAAATTTTCAGTAAAAAAGAAATTATTAAATAAAGATAGAGTTGCTAATATTATATTTATAAAAAATAAAAGAGGCACGAAGTGTCGAACAGATAGTGAATTAAAAGTGCCAGTAAACCATGAGGTTAATATTACCCACTTTCCATTCGCATAGTTGTTTTTCCAAAGTGCACTAAAAGTATCACGTGCATAATATATGCATTCCACATCTGGCACTAAAAATATTTTCCCACCTTTTTGTTTTATTCTCTTATTGAGTTCGATATCCTGATTTCGTTTAAGACGAACATCGTAGTTACCATATTTATCAAATACTGATTTTGGGTAACAACCGAAGGGAACAGTGTCAACTTCTTGTGGTTCAGAAGTTCCCATTCTATAAAGTGCATTCCCAACCCCCATTGGATGAGAGAGAGTAAGGGAGATAACTTTTGCCTTAGTAGAATTAGAGCGAGGTTGGATATTCCAAATACCTCCAACGTTTTCTGCAGAAAGCTTTCTAAGCCAAAAAATTAATTTAGAAATGTATTGTTTTGGATATGCTGCATGAGCATCAAGTCGAATGATTATTTCTCCTTGGGCTTGGTCAATTCCAAGATTCATGGCTTGCGGGACAATTTTTTCTGGATTAGGAATTAATTTAATAAAAGGATACTTGATTGCGTATTTTGAAATGATGTTAGCAGTTTTATCAGTACTCATTCCGTCAAGAAATATAGCCTCCAATTTTTCTTGTGGGTAATCCTGATCCAAAATATTTTGAATGATAGTTTCAATAAAAGACTCTTCATTGAAACAAGGTATAAGAATGGTTATAGTTGGTTGGTCCAAATTATTTTAATATTTGTTGGTAAAGATTAATTAATTTTTCATTTTCTTGTTTCCAGTTGAAAACTTCCTGTACTGCTTTTTGTCCGTTTTTTCCCATTTGGATAGATTGCTCTTTGTTTTTTAACAATACATTTACGGCTGATGCGATTTCTTTTGGAGCTAGTGGGTTAACACAAATTCCAGTGTTGTATTTTGTAACGATACTTTTCCAAAGAGGGAAGTCAGAGGTAACTATTGGCAAACTTGCAGCCATGTACTCAAATATTTTATTGGGCTGGGCGTTAATATGATTTGGTTCTGGGTGGAAAATAACGATGCCCATTTTACTTTGAGATAAAATTTTAGCGACTTCTTGACTATTTTTTTTCCCAAGGAAATTTACTTTCTTCCAAGTCGGTAAATTTTTTATAAAAGTTTCTTCCTCTTTAGATTGAAATTCTCCAATTAAAGTCATTTTCGCTTTGGTAAATTTTAGCATCCGAATCATTTCTTCGATGCCCCTGATTTTACTTATCAACCCAACATAACAAATGTCATGAGTTTTTTCATTTGAAATTTCAATATTAAATTTTTCGAGGATTGGATAGTTGTTAATGTCAATAGTCCTTGTATTTATTTTTAAAAAACGATCTCGAATGAATGGAGTAGCGGTAATTACAGCATCCATTTTTGCAGCAATTCTATTTTCGTATATTTCAAATATCGTTGCAACGAATGGTCGGATTAAAGAGGGAATATAATATTTTGATAGGATCTGTCTAGGAACATCTTCATGGGTGTCGTAAATTACTTTTTTTCCAAATTTCTTTAGTTTTATACCAACGGGCAATAGTTCGGGGTCATGGAAATGATAAATGTCTGCATCAATTTCCAATGCTTTTTCCAATGCGATTTGAGTAGTTTTCCACATTCTATACAGTCTTCCTGATGTAGTAGATGTAATGTTATGAATTTGGACACCTTTAGATGTTTCGCTTTTTTGATTTGCAACAATCAAATGAGTGTCAAATCCATGATTTGCTAATGATACACATTCTTTTTGAAAAATACGAGTATCTTTTGCGTTGTGAACAGTAGTGATATGGCAAATTTTATTTTTCATATAAGCCTTCGTAAATGTCTAACAATACTTTTTCTTGATTTTCCCAATTGTATTTTTTTGCAGCAAGTTCGAGTGCTTTCAAATATTTTAATGGGTCTAAAAGTTGAATTTCTTGAGAAGCATCCTTAATTGCAGGTATATTGTTATGATCTTGGATTACAATACCCATATTGTCTTCCATAATTAGCTTAAACCCTGGCATGTTAGAGCAAAGTATAGGCAGCCGAGCTTGTATGTATTCAAAAATTTTATTGCCTAACGCGAATTGATGATTTTTGGTTGAACCTTGTAGTAAACAAAATCCAAAATCTGCAGAACAAGTAAAGTTAGGAAGCTCAGCTTGCGAAACAGCATCGTGGAAAAATATATTATCATTTTCTTTTACCGCTTTTTTTACCGAGTTAACTAATGGACCAAACCCTAGAAATACAATTACATATTGATTGTCTAACTGTTCAAAAGCCGTTAAGATTTCTTCAATTCCGCGTTTTGGTAATAATCCTCCTTGGTATAAATAAATTTTTTGATCAGCCCTAATATTGAATTTTTTTCTAAATATATCTTTAGACGGAACATACGTTTTATAAGTAGGGCAGTTCATTACTAATTTTGGAGGGATTATGTTATAGCGTTTCGCATAAGCTTCGGCTATAAGAGGGGTGACTGTAATCATGGCATCAGTATTCTTTATCAAAATTTTTTCGGTTAATGCCAAAATAGCTTGTGGATAGTACCCACTACCTTTTTCTTTTTTATCAAATTCTAATTCATGAGCATCATAAATAATTTTTAATTTTCGATTAAAAAACCATTTAATCATCACTGCAAGTGGAAGTGGTTCGATATCATTGCAATGGATAATATCTGCTTTACGATGATGTTTGACTAAGTGATAAAAATACTCAGCGTATTTGAATAGTTGAATGATTCGATTCTTTGACCAATTACGAGATTTTAGTTGAATTCGATGGACTTTTAATTTGTTTTTGAGGATTTCTTTAACAGCTAATCCTTCTGCATGCAGCGCAACGATAGTGACATTGTAACCAGCTTTGGAGAGTGTGGTACACTCTTTTAGCACTCGATTGTCGTGCTTGAAATTATTGGTTAATAATGAAATTACGTTTTTCAATATAAGTTACTTTTCTAGCGTATTATATAATTCAATATTTTAATCTTCAACAATTTTTACTAAAATGAAAATCATTAATGAATAGGAAATTGTATATGATATAGCTAATAAATAAATTAATAATTTGGATTCCAGATCATAATGCTGACTCAATAAGAATGCGAAGATAACCAAACTCAATTGCAAAAAACTAAGCCTTGAATATATTTGAGTTTTTTCTTTTAAGTAAAAAATAGAAGAAAGACTAGAGGCAATAAAATTTAAAAAAAGTGGAATCGTAAAGATCTGAGCATACTGACCTGCCACTAACCATTTCTCTCCAAAGACCAATTCAAAAAGTACTGGTGAGGCAAAGTAGAAAATAATAAATGGAATGATTGCAATAGCAAATAGTCGTTTTAATGTTTTATAGAAAATATTTTTACAATGACCGATTTGTTGTAATTCTTCACTAGCCTTTTGCTTAAAAACTTCTTCGAATGATCGGCCAATTACACTAAGTGGTGTTCTTACTATTCGATTCATAAAACCATAATGACCAACAACGGTAGCAGTGTAAAAAAAGTTGATTAAGATATTAGGAAGTTGGGTGGAACTAGCATTGAAAAAACCAGCAGGAACCATATTTTTTGGAAAACTTTTAAACCGTTGTAATTGTAATTTAATAGCTGCTTTATCTGGTTTTGGAAAATCCTCTTTATTTTTTTTTAAAAAAAAGTAAACGTAAGTAAGAAGAGTAGTTAGTCTTCCGAGTAGAGTTCCTATTATTAATCCTCCGGTTCCAAGATTTAAAACTCCGAGTCCAATTCTGGAACCAACATTGGTGGAAGATTCTGCAATTTTGCTTCCTGTGATAATTTTGAATCGTTTATGCCTATTGTACCAATAATGGAATGACACCATCCAACCACGAATCAAAATAAATGGTGGTAAAAAATATAGCCAAGTTGAAATTTTCGGTTCTCGCAACCATGTGCCAATCTTAATATTGAAAGCATAAATAAAAATAAAAAGTAGTACACTAAAAACTGTTGATAAAAAGCCAGCAGTCCAAAATGTGTTAGCAGCATCTTTTTCGTCTTTGGGAATTAAAATAGCTAATTCATACCGACCTGTGGCAAAGATTACCAAGATATCAGCGAGTGCACTAAAAAGATAAAAAATACCAAATTCTTCTGGTGTAAAAAGTCGAGTCAGAATAGGAGAGAAAAGAATGGTAATGGTCTGTGCCATGCCAGTTCCCGTCATAACGGTCAAAACATTTTTAGAAAATTCTGACTTTGGAAGCATACCACAAAAGTAGGGAAATATAGGTAAAAGAGTAATGATTAATTTCTAACTTATATCCGACGGTAATCGAATTTTTTTATTAGAGAAAAATCCATATTTTGAGCTAATATTATTTAAAATAAAAAAGCAAAATAATGGATTTAAAGAAACCTTTTGACACAATCAAAGACGAATTTTTAGATGATGCTGCATTCTTAGTATTAAGAATTGGGCTAGGTTTTGGAATGGCTTTTGGTCATGGTTGGTCTAAATTTATAAAGTTGACTAGCGGAGGTGAAATAAAGTTTATGGAGTTTTTAGGAATCTTCAGCCCTAAAATGAGTTTAGGTTTAGTGGTGTTTTCTGAACTAATTTGTAGTATATTTTTAATCCTTGGGTTGTTTACTAGATGGGCAGCATTCTTTTTATTTTTTACAATGTGTGTAGCCGTATTCTATGTTCACTTTGGTGACCCATTTGGTAAAGTGGAAAAAGGTTTTATTTATTTGGTTGGTTATTTGGCGATATTTTTAGCTGGTGCAGGCAATTTTTCATTAGATGCAAAATTTGAACGATCTCATTAAAAATACATTACTCGCAAGGTGAATTTAAACACCTTGTGAGTTTCATATTATAAATTAACCAATCTTTAACAAGTATTAAAGTTATAGTTAAAGTTGATGTTACAGTTTGTGTCTTTTATTTTTCTAAATTAAATTGGAAACAAAAAAGATATGATTCAAAAATACTACTCCTCTTCAAAAATTGATTTTTCGATATTATTGATTTCATTTGTACTACTAATATTGACCAGTTGTGGCGAAGAATCTGCTGGTCAATGTTTTGATAATCGGACGGCGGAACCAATTGATTTATATGTTAATGGAACTTTTGAATTTACGATTGATGAGGATTCGGAAGATTGCCTTTTCTTTGACGATGGTTGCTATGATTGGTACGTTGAAGGAGTGTTGTCTGGGTATTATCTGGAAGGAACCATCTGTTTTGGAGATGAAAGTTTTTTGAGTACAATTGTGATTGATGATTGATGATGAGTTTATTAAAACTGATATTGAATTTGCAAATCAAATGCAGATCGAACATTTCCTTCAATAAAACTGGCTCCATTACCAATGCCATTTGGCGTAATAAGGAATCCATTTTCTATTTGTTTCTCAAAATTTAAAAAAGTACGTTCATAACGTGCTTCAATCGACCATTTTGGATGTGGTTTATATCTAAAGTTTACATAAAAACGGGACCCCCTACCTGAGTAAGCAGGAATAGAGAAAGTGTACAATAAATCATTTTCATAGGCATAAATTCTAGTATCATATTCATTGTCAAAAATAGCATATCGAGATGTTAAGGAAAGGGGAAAATCACTTGGTTTAAAAACAATATCTTGATAAATCATATAACCTTTTTTTAAGTTTTCCACAGCATTATCGAAAAAAGACCATTCTGCTCTTGTTCTTAATTCAACAGTTTTTGAGATTTTATTAGATATATGAATCCTAAACTGAGTTCGTGTATTATCTGTTAAAAAATCGATGGGTGTTTCGTTCCTTGGAGCATTTCGTTGTTTTATTTCATTTTTAAACTGCAGATAAATACCCATTCTTCGCTTGCGTTTGTAAGTTAAGCGAGAGAAATATTCTATTCCTCTAGATGGTGCATCCACATTGAACCTCAACCAAGGATGTTTCCAAGTGTCAAAATAAAACCGCCAATCCCAGTTCTTATTTAGGTTCAATTGTAAACCTAAAAATAGCCCATTTTCATTTGAACCTTGAGAAGTTTCAGCAAATGGTCTAGCATTTAAAGCATGAAAATTGGCTGGTAAATGCCGATATAGAATAGACATACTAACTCGACGATCCAAGCTAATGTATACTCCGTTAACAGAAGCCACGCTACCATTTTGGCTGGTAGCTATCTCACCAAAAAACTTAAAGTTTTCAATTAAAAAACCATAGTCAATACTGGCATTAAATAATTGGTCACCTCTAAAAGTGAACTGATTATAGGGTTGATCACTTTTGTAAAGTGGTTTGTCTAACTTGTGGTAGATGGAATTGATCGCTAAATGCCAAGTATTTTTCTGGAATTTAATTTTCCCACCAGTTTGAAGTAGACCGATTTTTTTCTCATCTTGTATTTCTCCGTCTGTGGCATGGTAGCCTGAAGTTTGCAATGAACTAGTTATAATTTCATATTCTTCAAAATCAACATCGGTCGAGTCATTTTCAAAAATATTTCCATCAACTTTTCGATAAGAACCAAAAGCGGTCACTTCTAAATTTTCAGTCAAACCAATCGTCGCACCAATTCCTCTAAAAAATAATATTTCATTTAAAGAAGAAAAGTGGCGAAGTGTTCTACGATTTCGATCCACTTTTAAAACCTCTGAGCCTTTTCCTCCAGAGAACCCTGAATAAGCAATTAAGCCTTGCCCCATACTAACAGAAAAATCACCCAAGGCTAGACTTTTTAATTGACTGGTATAATCTTTTAAAAAAATATGAGCAGAATAAAAATCAAATCCATGTTTATTACTTCCTCTAAAAAAAGCTTCACTATCATCTTTTTCTGCTGTAAACCCGTAGCTTAATCTATTTTCAAAACGACCACGTAGTCTTAATAATAATTTATCAGGTGAGCCTTCGAAAGCAGGTTTTTCGGCATTTGGTTGGGTGATAAATCCTTGTTCTAATTCAATAGGTCGCATCCATTTCATTTGTAAGGTTCGATTGCTTTCAGCGAACATGGAAACAATAGATTTTTGATAGTCTTTTTCTCCACTGACTTCAATGAAAGGGGTAATGATTCGAATTGTTTTTAAATCAAAACTAGGAATAGCTTGAAGTTCATAAATAGAAATGAGATTACCTACTTTCTTTTTGTAAATGAAAAATTCTTGAATTTGGAGCTGATTGAGGAGAAATAGATCTTCAAAGTCTGAGATGGTTGCGGTATTTAAATTCAAAGGATTTTGAGCAAATCCTTGCAAGCTTTCGAAAACAAAAATTAAGTCACCAGCATCAATATCTTCATTGCCTTGTAATAAATCTTCGATAACTAAAATATCGACATCGGGGTAATCGACATTTTGTTGTCCCCAAGAAATAGTGACGATAATAGTAAAAATAAAAACCAGCAAATAATTGAACATCTTTTTTCCCAGCATATGCATTAATTAATTCGGGAAATTACGAATTGAGTTATTCATTGCAAAAGAAACTGTAAAATGAATTATTATTTTTTAGAGACTGAAAACCATATCTCTTGCGCTGTATTAAGAGATTTTTGTTGAAATTTTTACCTACTATATCAAAATAAGGCCTATTATCTACTTTAAAATTTGAATTAGGTAACCAAGTCGAATAAATATATTGGAAAGTTTTTTGATTTATAATATGGTTTTTAATCGGGGATATGACATATTATCTTTTGTCCAAAGTTAGAGATTATAATCCATCAAGGACTTTATCAATATTTTATACTTTGATCACCGCGTGTTTTTTCTAATATGTATTTGGATTAAAGGTCAAGAAATATTTATTTGGGCAGATGATTAAATCATAGATATCTTGATTTATAGCAATTGAAATCTCGTCTTCAAATGGCACAAATAAGCTAAGTAATTGCATGGTTTTGTTATTAATTAGAGATATTTTTTTATAAACCAATAAATTTTTTTCCTCCTATAATTTGAAAACAAAGTTCTACATTTTACTATTTTTGATTTACCTCAAAAAAAATCCTTGTACTTCTTAAAGTGCAAGGATTTCTTTTAAAATAATACTATTTCAAATTATAGTTGAAACGCTATCTGAAATCTTTGCTTCGTTCAGTCGATCGTCTTCGATCCATGCTGCAATTATATCGCCCATTTGAGAACATGTATATTTAATATTTGGATGCAGGTCAGGTGTTCCTATCCCTTTGGTCAAACAATATGCAACTGCGTTTTTAATTGTTCTTGCCTCTTTGTACATATCAAAGGTTTCTAACATCAAAGCAACAGAGAGTATAGTTCCGATTGGATTAGCAATATCTTGCCCTGCAGCTTGTGGATAAGAACCATGAATAGGTTCGAATAAAGAAGTTTTTTCTCCAATTGAAGATGAAGGTAACATTCCCAGAGAACCTGTTAACACACTTGATTCATCTGAGATAATATCTCCAAACATATTGCTTGTTAGGATAACATCAAATTGTTTTGGTGCAATTATCATTTGCATCGCTGCATTATCAACAAACATAAACTCTAAAGTTACTTCTGGATATTGTTTTGAAATACTACGAACTGTTTTTCTCCAAAGCCTTGATGTTTCCAAAACGTTAGCTTTATCCACAAGCATCACTTTTTTTCTTCTATTCATTGCTGCCTTGAATGCTAAATGTGCAATCCGTTCCACTTCCATAACATGATATTCACATTTGTCAAACGCAGACATTCCATCGTCACTTAAGAATTTTTCACCAAAATAAATTCCACTTGTTAACTCTCGATAAATCACCATATCGACGCCATCTATATTTTCAGGTTTGAGAGGAGAGAGGTGTAGTAGGTTAGGATGGGTAGCAACTGGTCGAATATTGCAAAATAACCCTAGACTTTTTCTCAAACGTAAAAGACCTTGTTCAGGGCGAACCTTTGCATCAGGATTATTATCATATTTAGGATCACCTATTGCCCCAAATAAGATGGCATCTGCATCCATACAAATAGCTAAAGTTGCTTCTGGTAAAGGATCACCTGTATTATCAATAGCTATAGCACCGACATCTGCAGGGAAATAAGTAAATTTATGATCAAACCTAGAAGCGATAGCATCCAATGCTTTTTTTCCTTGTTTAACTACTTCTGGCCCGATACCGTCGCCTGCTAAAACTGCGATTTTTTTCTCCATGTGGTTTTAATTAATACTTGGTTAGTTGTTTTGTTTAAAAAATTACTTGATTTTTTTCAAATGCCTCAATTTTACCCTTTTTAGAAATCAGATAATCAATATCATCGTACCCATTAATAAGACACATTTTTTTATAAGGATCAATATCAAATTCTACAAATTTTCTACTGTCCAAGATAGTAATTTTTTGGACTTCTAAATCTACAAGTACGTCACTATTTGGATCTTGTTCGGAGCTTAAAAATAAGTCATTTAAAAAATCAGAAGGAACAGTAATTGGCAAAAGTCCATTGTTTAGGGCATTCCCTTTAAAAATATCAGCAAAGAAACTAGATACGACCACTCGGAATCCATAATCATACAATGCCCATGCTGCATGTTCTCTACTTGAGCCACATCCGAAATTTTTACCAGCCACTAATATTTTACCGTTATAGATTTTATTATTTAAAATAAAATCTTTTGGGGTGTTGTCTTGATTATATCGCCAATCTCTAAATAGATTATCACCAAATCCTTCTCGGGTAGTCGCTTTTAGAAAACGAGCTGGGATTATTTGATCAGTATCGATATCTTCCATAGGAAGAGGAACTACTGTGGTATTAATTTTTGTGAATTTCTCCATTTTTATATTTTTTCTTGGTCTACCATTTTAGATCACCACGTTATAATAATTCTCTTACATCTACAATCTTTCCAGTTACTGCAGTTGCGGCTGCCATTAGAGGACTTGCCAAAATTGTTCGAGCACCTTGACCTTGACGACCTTCAAAATTCCGATTGGAGGTAGAAATACAATATTCTCCTTTCGGAATTTTATCTTCATTCATTCCAAGGCAAGCCGAGCATCCCGGCTCTCGTAATTCAAAACCAGCGGCCTCAAATACTTTATCCAAACCTTCTTCTTGCGCCTGTAATTGCACTTGTTTTGATCCAGGTACAATCCAAACAGTTGTGTTGCTAGCCTTTGATTTCCCCTTAACAAAATCAGCGACTAATCGCAAATCTTCAATTCTTGAATTGGTGCAACTTCCAATAAAAACAAAGTTAATTTTTTGCCCAATCAATGAATTTCCTGTTTTAAAATTCATATATTTCAACGATTTATCGTAGGATTTGGTGTTGTTAGGGTCGATTGCTTCTGGAATTGCTTCTGTAATTTTTATTCCCATTCCAGGATTCGTTCCATAAGTGACCATTGGGGTAATGTCCTCCGCCTTGAAATTATATTCTCTTTCAAATTGAGCGTCTTCGTCGGTGAAAAGTGTTTTCCAGAAGGTAACTGCTTTATCAAATTGTTCGCCTTGAGGAGCAAATTTTCTTCCTTTTATATAATTAAATGTTTTTTCATCAGGAGCAATCAAGCCACCCCTTGCACCCATTTCTATACTCATATTACAAATTGTCATTCTGGCTTCCATTGAAAGTGATCGTATAGTAGAACCAGCATATTCAATAAAATATCCTGTTCCGCCTGAGGCAGTTAACTTCGATAGGATATATAAAATAATATCCTTTGACAAAACACCATTTTGCAATTCGCCATCAATCGTAATTCTCATACGTTTTGGCTTTTGTAGAAGTAGGCACTGAGTTGTCATTACTTGTTCTACTTGGCTCGTTCCAATGCCAAATGCAATACTACCAAATGCACCGTGTGTAGAGGTATGACTATCTCCACAAACAATAGTCATCCCAGGACGAGTAATTCCCAATTCAGGGCCGATGACATGTACAATACCTTGATATTGGTGTCCCAGACCATAAAGTTCAACTCCAAATTTTTCACAATTTTTAATTAGTGTATTAACCTGAGTCCTTGAAAGTGGATCA
Source organism: Saprospiraceae bacterium (assembly GCA_029251525.1). GTDB lineage: Bacteria > Bacteroidota > Bacteroidia > Chitinophagales > Saprospiraceae > CAJQQY01. The sequence continues at coordinate 257,989 of JAQXDE010000066.1, forward strand.
ACGATAGGAAGATGTTGATTTAGTGTAGGAACATTGTGATCAGCTGTAGCTAGTATTTTTTCTTTTCGAAACAAAGGCACTCCCCGTTTTTCTAATCCTGCAAATGCTTGAGGGCTAGTGACTTCGTGGATGAAGTGTTTGTCGATGTATAGAATATTGCGACCACCATCGACTGTATCGACGACGTGTTGTTCCCAAATTTTATCGAATAATGTTTTTTTCATATTTAAAATTAAAAAGCTATGTGATCTTTTTTCTAAAAAAAAATAAGAACAGCTGAAACAAAAAAAGTCGGACTTACAATGAGCCCGACATCCTAACCAAATATAATTATTGAACATACATTCTCAAGTCAAAAACTAAGACTAATGAGAAGATGATGGAACTCTTGCCAAGTTGGTAACACATAATTGGTATAATGCGTCTTCGCCTACTTCCTTCATTTTGTCAGCAAGAGTTAGAAATTTTTTGTACAAAATATCTAACTCCTTTTTTGTCACTTCAAAACCAATTTGTTTTGCTCGATAAGCCAATGCTGCACGACCGCTTCTTGCTGTCAAGACAATAAGTGAAGCCTCAACACCAACATCCTTCGGATCCATAATTTCATAGACTTCTCTTTTCTTTATCACTCCATCTTGATGAATACCTGAGGAATGAGCAAATGCATTTGCTCCAACAATTGCTTTATTTGGTTGAACATTTACACCCATTTTGTCAGATACTAATTGACTCATTGGGTAAAGCAATTTTGTGTTTATATTGTTATGGAGATTCATGTAGGGATGCTGACGCATGATCATTACCACTTCTTCTAGAGAAGTATTTCCAGCTCTCTCTCCAATTCCATTAATCGTACATTCAATTTGCCGAGCACCACTTTGGATGCCTGCGATAGAATTTGCTGTTGCTAGACCAAGATCGTTGTGACAATGAGTTGAAATAATTGCTTTGTGAATATTTTTTACATTTTCCTTTAGAAATTTTATTTTCTCTCCATATTCTGCTGGAAGACAATATCCGGTTGTATCAGGAATATTGACAACTGTTGCCCCTGCACCAATAGCTGCTTCGATTACTCTAGCTAAGTATACATTATCTGTTCGACCAGCATCTTCTGCATAAAATTCAACATCTTCGACAAAGGATTTAGCATATTTAACTGCACCGATAGCTCGCTCGATGATAGCTTCATGGTTAGAATTTAATTTGGAGAATATATGTAAATCTGAGGTCCCAATCCCTGTATGAATCCGGGGCCGATGTGCATACTTCAAAGCCTCAGCAGCTATCTTAATATCATTTTCAACAGCTCTAGACAATGCACAAACCACAGGCGTTTTGACAGCCTTACAAATTTCTTCAACTGACTTAAAGTCTCCTGGGCTTGATACAGGGAACCCTGCCTCAATAATATCAACATTAAGCCGTTCTAATTCCTTTGCTATCACAACTTTTTGTTCAGTGTCTAATTTGCAGCCAGGCACTTGTTCGCCATCGCGGAGAGTGGTGTCGAAGATATAAATTTGGTCAGAAGCCATGAGTTTTGATTTTATTTATCACTTGTAACAAACCTTTGTGGGAAATGTTTTGAGTGAAAATTACACGAGTTATTATTTGATTTCCTCAGAAATAATGTATGTTTGTAAATAACCAAAGATATTCTTATAACAACTATTATTACTATTTAAAAAGATTGATGTTACAGTAGGTATATTTTAAAAAGTGCTCGTAAATCATTGATTATCAATAATTTGAAAAATGATTAATTACAATGCCAAAGCAACAAACTGATTATTTAATTCAGTTAATTAAGTCACTTACCAAGACTGAAAAGAGACAGTTCAGACTCTGGGTTAATCGAAATCAATCGAATGCTGATGTATTGTTTTTGCAATTGTTTGATTTTTTGGATAAGCAAAAAAAATATGATGAAGAATTAATTCTAAAAAAGAACCCGGGAATTAAAAAACGGCAAATATCAAATTTGAAAGCTCACTTGTATAAACAGTTGTTGGTAGCTCTCCGCTTACAACATCGTTTCACTAATCCAGATATTGAGATTAGAGAGCGTTTTGATTATGCTCGAATATTGTACAATAAAGGTTTATATCGTCAAAGTTTAGAAATATTGGATAAAGCCAAATCTCTAGCAACTATTTCAAAGTTAGATGCCCTTAAACTATCGATATTAGAATTCGAAAAACATATTGAATCTCAGCATATTACTCGAAGTATAGATACACGTGCCGAAGAGTTAACCATCGAATCTTCTATGGTTAGCCGCAGGGCTTTACAAAAAAATGATTTATCCAATCTAGGAATTAAATTGTATAGTTTGTATCTGAAAGTTGGGTACGTCCGAAGTGAGGAGGAATACCTTTACGTCAAAGAATTTTTCTATTCTAACTTGCCTGAGTATGATTTAGAAGATTTGAGCTTCTTTGAGAAAATGTATTTATATCAATCTTATGGGTGGTACTTTTTTATGACCCAGGATTTTCTTAATTATTATAAATATGCTCAAAAATGGGTTGAAACTTTTCATGCGAATCCGGAGATGATTGAAAAAGAGATGCCCCTTTATCTTAAAGCGGTACATAATTCGTTGAATGCCCTGTATATGGCTCAGCACCATAAAAAGTTTTCAAAAGGATTAAAATTACTAGAAGATATTGGAGAAAAATATTACCAAAAGAAATCTGTTAATGTTGATAGTCTTTTGCATATCTACCTTTATTTAAATCGGATTAATTTACATTATTTAGAAGGGACTTTTTCAGAGGGATTGAGATGGGTACCAAGGCTAAAAGAAAAATTAGACTCCAATGAATATAATTGGGATAATCACCGGGTAATGGTTTTTAATTATAAAATTGCTTGTATGTATTTTGGAAGTGGAGATGATGAGACAGCGATTGATTATTTGAATGAAATTATTAATCAAAAAAGTCCTGATTTTAGGGAGGATATTCAGTGCTTTGCAAGAATACTTTGCTTAATCGCTCATTTTAATTTAGGGAATGATTTATTGGTGGAATATCAAGTAAAATCCGTTTATCGTTTTTTGACGAAAATGAAAGATCTAGAAATGGTGCAAAAAGAAATTTTAAAGTTTATTAGAAAAATCCCTAGGATTAGGAAAGAAAATTTGAAAACTGAGTTTATTGAATTGAGAGATAATTTTCTTCAGCTTCGAGAGGCACCATATGAGAAAAGACCTTTTTTATATTTAGATATTGTTTCATGGCTCGAGAGTAAAATTGAAGATCAGCCAATTCAATATATTATTCGGGAAAAGTTTTTAGAAAGAGAAAAGATAAGGGAGGATATTTAGATTTTTCAATAGCTTTGAATATAAATAAAGAGTTTTATTTTTCCTAACAAGTATTATGCGATGAAGTCGATTGAACCATGGTTCAACAGCTATTATTTTACAAATTAATTAATTAATTTCGACCCTTCAGTAATTTTTCCTCTTTGATCTCGTTAAAATTTATGTAACGAATATAGTACTTCATTTCCAATTTTTTATTTATAAATTTCGTTCCGACCCTTTAAAATCCATTTTAATTACTCAATAAATGTTCAGATGAAATATTTATACCTTTTCCTACTTTTTATGATCAACAATATTTTAGCATCTGCTCAAGTCTCGGGTAAGGTGACTGATGCTAATGGGGAACCTTTACCCTTTACTAATATTTACGTTCAAGGAACTTCAAATGGAACTACTACTAATATTGAAGGAGACTATGAGTTTGAATTAGAAAAAGGAACCTATAAATTGGTCTTTCAGTTTGTTGGTTTTAAACCAAAAGTGGAAACTTTTAAAATAAGTAATCAGCCAATAAAGTTAAACGTGGTTTTGGAAGCAGAATCTTTTGGATTGAATGAAATCGTAGTTGCAGCAGATGCAGAGGATCCAGCTTATGAAATAATTCGACAGGCGCAGAAAAAGAGAAAATATTACAAAGAACAGGTCTACCAATATCAATGTAATGTGTACATCAAAGGTGGAATTAAATTATTGGATGTTCCAAAAAAAATATTGGGGCGAGATTTGGGTGACCTAGGAGGGCAGTTGGATTCTAATAGACAAGGCATCGTTTATTTATCAGAATCTGAAGCAATCTTAAATTTTAGACAACCAGATCAATATAAAGAAATCATGACTTCTTCAAAGGTAAGTGGAGATGATAATGGGTTTAGTTTTAATCGAGCTTCTGAAATGGATTTTAATTTATATGAAAATTCTGCTCTTTATTTTTCTAATCGAGAAGTCGTTTCGCCAATTGCTAACAATGCATTTAATTATTACCGTTATAAACTACTAGGTACCTTTTATGATGAAAAAGGGTTGCTGATTAATAAGATTGAAATATTGCCCAAACGAAAAGAAGACCCGAGTTATGGGGGGATTTTATATATTGTTGATAAATTATGGGTTATCCAATCAACTGAACTTTTTCTAACTGCTAAATCAATAAAGCAAGCTGCAGTTGATACCATGTGGCTAAAGCAGTTACATGTTCCTGTTGCTGAACCAGATGTATGGAAGATGTTTTCTCAAACTATCTCATTCACAGGAGGGTATTTTGGTTTTAAACTAAAAGGAGATTTTACAGGTATTTTTAAAAACTACAACCTACACCAAACTTACAAAAAGGATTTCTTTGATAATGAGGTATTAGTTTTTGAAAAAGGGGCTAATGAGAAAACTCTGGATTATTGGCAAGAATCGCGTCCTATTCCTTTGACGGAGGAGGAAAGTATAGATTATGTAAAAAAAGATAGCTTATCACAAATATGGGATTCAAAAGAATATAAGGATTCGATCGATAATAAAAATAACCAATTCAAATTAACAAATGTTTTGTTTGGATATTCTTACCGTAACTCCTGGAAACGAAGATCGTTTAGTGTTCGAGCACCAATTTCAACATTTCAGTTTAACCCTGTTCAGGGGGGAACAATTTCTTTTAATTTTAATTATCGAAAGGCATTTGATGAACGTAATTTAAGTTATTATCGTATCAATCCAAAAGTCCAATATGGTTTTGGAGATAAGAAGTTAAGAGCCCGATTTAGCTTTTTTAGGCAATTTAATGCTACTAATTTCTCAAAATTTTATTTTTCAGGTGGAAGAGAGGCGATGCAGTTTAATAGTGATGAACCAATTAAACCAACTCTTTCAGCAATGTATAATCTATGGGGTAAAGAGAATTTGATGAAGTTATATAATCGAGATTTTTTGTACTTATTGTATGGGAAAGAGATAAGAAATGGTATCTCAATTCGAATTGCTTCTGAGTTTGCTCAACGTTCTCCACTTCAAATAAATACTCAATATAGTTGGAAAAAGAAAGAAGAAGTATACTCCGACAATGAACCTCAAGTTAATGAATTAGATGATTTTAGTTTTGAAAAACATTCAATATTTTACCTAGACGCAAGCATTCGAATTCGTTTTGCACAAAAATATTTGGCCTATCCTGATCGAAAATATATTATGGGATCAAAATATCCTACTTTTCGAATTAGATATCAAAAAGCAATTCCTTTTAATAGTAATTTTTCAGGGTTTGATAAAATTTCGCTTTCTATTTCTGAGGATTATATTGGTTTGGGCGTTAATGGACATTCTGAATTTAATATAAAAGCTGGAACATTTTTTAACAAAAAAAGAATGCAAGTGGTGGATTATCAGCATTTTGGTGGGAACGAAACTTTTATAGGGAATCCAAATATCTATGCCAACTCATTTTTGCGACTACCTTATTATTCAAATAGTACGGCCGATGGTTTTTTCGAAGCCCATTACCAACACCATTTTGATGGTTTTTTTATGGATAAAGTTCCGTTAATTCGGAAGTTAGGTTGGCAATTAGCCATGGGTGTAAATTTTTTGTACACGGAATCTGAGAAAGATTATTCAGAGGTTTATCTTGGAATAGATAATATTGGAGTTAAAATTTTTCGATTATTTCGGGTGGATGTGGTTAGCTCTTTCCGAAAAGGAAAGTTTGATAATGTGGGAGTTGTTTTGGGAGTGAAAATATAACTTCAATTAATAATAAGTGGATTCTTTTCGTTCTTGCTTTTGGCAATCAAAAAGTTAATTAATTAATAGTCAGTGATAATACTCTAGTTTTCTCGTGAGAAAAACAACCAATTTTACAATCAATTATTTGGATTATAAAATTGATTATTTAGCTTTCATTCGTTTGGCATTTCAGTATTTGTTCGGGACAGGAAAATTAGTAATACTCCCACAAGAACCATTAATATTTTAATGAAAAAAGATGCAGTTCCACCTAGTTTTTCCAAAAATAATAATGGAGTGAATTTCGCACCAACAAGACTTAACGAAAGTGCATACATCCCTGAAAGAAAAAGAATGAACCCAATTAAGGTGATAATATTTTTATTCATAACTTATATGTTTTTTATACAAAAGTAAGGAAATATTCAACATCTGATGACTAATTCTGTTCAATTTCATTTTGGAAAAAGAGTTACCTTTGGAATCTTAACCAAATGCTGAATATGATTAAACTAATAGAGTGTCCTAGGGATGCGATGCAAGGGATTAAAGAATGGATTCCTACTAATAAAAAGGTATCTTACATCAATAAATTACTAGAAGTCGGGTTTGATACTATTGACTTTGGAAGTTTTGTTTCTCCAAAGGCAATTCCTCAAATGAAGGATACTGCCGAAGTTTTGAGTCAACTAATTTTAACAGAGGATTCTTCCAAGCTACTCACGATTGTAGCCAATGAGAGAGGAGCTAGGGATGCCGCTCAGCATGAAGAGATTAAATATTTGGGTTATCCTTTTTCTATTTCTGAAACTTTCCAATTGCGAAATACAAATGCAACGATTGAAGAATCTTTGGATCGGGTGAGACTAATTCAAGAGCTTTGCATGAAGTATGGAAAGGAAATGGTGGTATACATTTCAATGGGTTTTGGAAATCCATATGGTGATGAGTGGAATGTAGAAATTGTTCAGAAATGGGTGGATCAATTAGATAAAATAGGAATAAGAATATTCTCTCTTTCTGATACCATTGGAGTTTCTAGTCCAGAATCAATTAGGTATTTATTTTCTAGGCTGATTCCTGCTTATCCTCATATTGAATTTGGTGCTCATTTACATACTCAACCCCATAATTGGAAAGAGAAGATGGAAGCCGGTTTTGAAAGTGGTTGCACAAGGTTTGATGGTGCATTACGGGGTTTTGGGGGATGTCCAATGGCAAAAGACGATTTGACTGGGAATATGGCTACAGAAAATATGACACATTTTTTCAATGCAATAGGGGAAGATTTGGGGCTTAATCAAGGAGCATTTTCGGAGAGCTTGATGATGACAAATTCAGTATTTCCGTTACATTAATTTCTGTAAAGCAAACTTGAATTGACTTTTACTATGACCCTTTGAAAAAATAAAGTCAGTTCAAGTTTGCTATGCAAAAGCTAGTTCAACAGAAATTCAAGTGTTTTGTCTTTAGTCAATCTCAATACATCTTCTTGGTGACTAGCAATTTCAAAAAATGTAATTCTCTCTCTTTCAAAAATGTTTTCCAATTGACCTTGTCCTAAATCAGAATTGATTGTCATATCAGAGAAGTCAATTTGAAAATTTTCTAAAACTTTTCCTCCTCCGATTTTAAAGTTATTACTATTTAAATCTGCTGATGGGGGAATCATACCATTAATAACGTGATAAGTGACATTTAATTTTTCTCCCACTAGTTTAATGATAAGTATCCAAGAATTATCATGCCCTCCTAAAGTATAGACACCTACTAATTCATTTAAGTTATGTTTGGGAATAGCCTCGTACAAGCCGGTTTCATTTTTCTTGATTTGAATAAGCTCGGTATAATCGTATTTCTGAGTTTCTTTTTCTTCATACATTTGTCCATAATTCACGGCATAGTTACCATTAATTTTTTGATAGAGATAAAAATACTCTCCTGCTCCCGCCCACCAACCCCCACAAGCATCAAGGGCATCATTGGGCATTTCATATTGGGAATATGTATCCTTTTTAATTGTTTCGCAAGCTAGGACGTTTGCTAGTTTTATTTTTTTATCATTAAATATTAAATGAACAGAATGGGCAGGTTTATCCTCCATAGTTGAAGTCTCAGATTGACATACAAGACTTAATTTAGGATTTGAATTGGATAGGTTTTTATTGCCACCTTCATTTGAAGAATTACAGCTACAAAATGAAACGCAAAAACAAAGAAATATTAAAAGGTTTTTCATTAATTAAATTTTTATCTTACTTATTGTAGAAAATTAAATCATATGTAATGTAACTAACATTATTAAATTTGATAAACCTCAGTTTTTATACAAACAAAATACTATTTTTAGCTGTTTACCTCATATATCAAAACTTAATCAAAAAATTATGAAAAAAAATTACGTCTTTCTTCCACTCCTTTTTTCCTTTTTTTTTCAAACCATACAAGCTCAGATTTCATTCACCAACAGTAATAGTATTCTATCTAACGCTAATTTTCACAGTGGTGTTGCAATCGCAGTCACTGATATGAATAACGACGGAAAAGATGATATTGTAAGAATGAATCAAGGCTATGACTTGACTATTGAATATCAAAATCAAACGGATGAAATTTTCACTACTTTTAATGTGGGAAATATTGATAATGGGAGCCAATGGAGTATGTGTGTTGCTGACGTCAATAATGATGGGTTCAATGAAGTTCTAGCTGGAGGTGCATATGATGAGGTTAAGCTCGCGATGGCTAGTGGTGATGGTGCTTCCTATACGACCACTTATTTGCCAGGACCTGGGATGTTTGTTCAGGGTTCCAATTTTGCTGATATTAATAATGATGGGTTTCTAGATGTTTTTGCTTGTCATGATGATGCAGAAAGTAGAATTTGGGGAAATGATGGGATGGGAAATTTGTTACCACAGGATGATTGGATCGATATGAATTATGATCCCAATTCCGATAATTCTGGAAATTATGGAAGTGTTTGGACAGATTTTGATAACGACGGTGATATTGATTTGTATATAGCTAAGTGCCGTCAAGGAGTTACCGATCCAACTGACCCTCGTCGAATTAATCAACTTTATGTAAATGATGGTAATGGAAATTATTCTGAAATGGGTGAGGAGTATGGATTGGCTATAGGATGGCAATCATGGACTGCAGATTTTCAAGACGTAAATAATGATGGATGGATGGATTGCTTTGTTACCAATCATGATCATGAATCTCAGTTAATGATAAACGATGGAACAGGACATTTTATAGAAGCAACAAATACCGGAATCGAAGTGGATGGATTACCGATTCAAGGAGTGATGAGGGATTTTGATAATGATGGTTATGTTGATATAATTGTATCAGGCTCAACTCAGCATTTATTTAAAAATAACGGCGATTTGACTTTTACTGAAGAGATAGGATTATTTGATGGTAATGAAATGGAATCATACGCTTTAGGTGATTTGAACAATGATGGTTTTGTAGATGTATATGCAGGTTATGCAAGTATCTATACCAGCCCATCAAGTATTGATGATGTAGTTTGGTTGAATGATGGAAATTCCAATAATCACCTGTCTGTTCAGCTTCAAGGCGTAATTAGTAATAGAAATGCAGTAGGTGCCCGTATCGAAGTTTATGGCCCATGGGGGGTGCAAGTTAGGGATGTTCGATCAGGAGAAAGCTATGGGATTATGAATTCAATGATTCAATATTTTGGATTGGGTACAGCCTCTGAAATTGATTCGGTAGTTGTAAACTGGCCCTCAGGAATAAAACAAACTGAAACTGGAGTAAATGTAAACTCAACGCTTAAATTAATTGAAGGAGGGTGCATAGCTGATGCACCGATTTTGGATGTAATTGGTTCTACCTTATTTTGTACAGGTGAGTCAATAACAATCAATGCACCTGCAGGCTATGCTTCTTATGAGTGGTCAACTGGTGCTACAACTCCATCAATCAACGTTACTACTCAAGGTAATTTTTCTGTAACGGTTACTGATGTTAGTGGTTGTTTCGGATTTTCAAGTAATATTACAACTATAGTTGATCCTGTGTTAACCCCAGAAATTATTGCCGAAGGAGATGTGATTTTCTGTGATGGAGAAACTGTTGTTCTTTCTGAGATTGCTACGCCAGATGCCATTTCTTATACCTGGTCAGATAATCAAACTGGTAGTTCTATAACCGTTTCTCAGTCAGGATTATATACCGTAGAGGTAGAGGGACCTTGTAATAGTTTTGTTTCACAAGAAATTGAAGTTGATGTTCTTCCTATACCTGGAGATCCAACAGCTGTCGGCGATACTGTTGCCCTAGGTGGGATGGCTGAATTGACTGCTGTCGGCGCAAACTTAGCTTGGTACGACCAAGAAGTGGGAGGAACCCCAATAGGTTATGGAAATAATTTTACCACAGATATAATTGACGAGTCACAGTTGTTTTATGTAGAAGATAGAAATGTGACAGACGGAATTGCAGGCGAAGTGGGAATGACTGATCATAATGGAACAGATTATAGTGGTAACTTAAATTCAAATAATCAGCTAATTTTTGATGCATTACTACCATTTACCTTAGACTCCGTAAAGGTTTATACAGATTTTCCTGGTGAAAGAAAAATACTTCTTCTTGATGCTAATGGTAGTGAATTGAATTCAGCAGTCATAGATGTTCCAGACGGTGAAACCATGGTTTATGTGGGTATGGAAATTCCGGAGGGCATAGATTTAGTCATGACGACTGATGCTGCAACTAATCAGGTAAGTTTAAGTGTTAATGGACCAAGGCTAAAAAGAAGTAGTCAAGGTGTGAACTATCCATATGATTACCAAGATTATGCGTCACTTAAATCTTCAAATTTTGGCGAAGGATGGTACTACTATTTTTATGATTGGCAAATTAGTACTCCAAGTATCGTATGCCCTGGTGAAAGAGTTCCTGTTGAAGTTTGGTTGGACACAGATGTGGTGGCAACAATTGATTTTGGGAAATCAGATGATGTAAAAGTTTTCCCTAATCCTACGGATGGAAATATTGCAGTTCAATTAAACTTTGATATTCAGAATTTTGCTCAACTTCTTGTTACTGATATGATTGGTCAAACAGTTTTGGAAAATAGAGCATTCAATAAGATGATTGAATTAAATTTGAAAAACTTACCAAAAGGAGTTTATTTATTACAAGTGATTCATGGTGGGAATGTTTATAGTGGAAAAGTTGTATTGCAATAAATTAGAAGTAAAATATAATTCAAATAGAAAGGTCTTCAACGAGAGTTGAAGACCTTTTTTCCATTATTAATTTGATATTTAACTAGGGTTAAATGTTTCAATTACTGAAGGATCTTCGCCTTGCTATAGTAGTAGGAAAATTAAAAAATAATAAATAATCATTTATTCCAGATGATTCTTTGAGCGTAAAATAGTTTAAATTAGTTGTGAGTTCTTGTCCGTAATTATTAATAATTTGTTTCGATCTTTTTTCTTCTGTATTCATCACAAAAATACTCCTTCTCCATATTGTTAAATTCGTATTTTACGTTAATAATTGGTAACATAATAACTTCTTGCCGTTCATGCCAATGCCCCTACATTGTTACGAGCGGTAATATTAATCTCTCAAAATCTTCCTCACTATTCGACCTCTTTCCGTTTCAATTTCTAGTAAAAATAACCTACCATTTTCGGGTAATCTTACTTGTTCAAGACTATTATTAATCTTTTCTATAAACCTTCCAGTAAAATCATAAATTTTAATTTCAATGATATTAATATCTGCTGGTTTTGAAATTGAAACCCAACCATCTGAGGTAGGATTTGGGAAAATTTTTAGCCAATTCGTTTCAACAATGTTCTTTGTTCCAACACCTTGTACGAAAATGCTATCCATCGTTTCAGTTGAAATCAAAACAGGGGAGAGGTCTGCATTTTCATACATAACTCTAAAAGTATCAATTTCAGGTGTACTTTCTGCGAGCATTGGATTTAACCATTTTGGAGGAAGGGCTTGGTAAAAAACTTTTGCAGAAATATTTATAAAACCTGTATATCCCTCCAGTGGAATATGGTAATGAACTACATCTGAGCCACTTCCTTCGGTTGCATTTTCATAATTAAAATCTGAATCAGTTAATGCATTTCCGATAATCAAAGTAGTATCGTAACTAGCATGTCCAGTTGAGAAACCAAGTGGAGGTAATCGATTATCTTTTAACCCAACATGGGATTGTTCCAAAATAGTAGTAAAATCGCCATTAACATCGCCCAAAACCAATTCGTAAATTTGAACTTGATCTTTTGAATTGATTATATCAAAATGAGGTTCTGTTTCATTGGTTTGACCATTAACTTCATAATTAGATCGGATTACACCACTTTGGAATAATGTATCTCCAAGGTCAGTTGTAGCCACAAATTCCACAAATGCCCTTCGGGAAGGATATCCTGAGGGGAATTTATGTCCAGCTTTATTAGTAATTGTCAAATCAAAATAAGCAGAGTCTTGATCCAAATCTGCTATTTCTAAATTGGTTGATAATGAGTTTTGTTGTAACATTAATAGTGTCTTTGCGATCGTCTCATCGAAGTGCTCATCTTGAGCATCAATATTTAATGCCTCCTTATTTTCTTTCATTAATTTCAACATTGTTGTATTTGCGCCCACCAAATCATGTAAACCGTATGGTGACCTTCCCTCCAAAAATATATAATTGGCGGAGATCACAATCTGTTCTTCTAGTTGGGGCATATGACAACCTTGGCAAGTTGTAGGGTTACTTCCATTATCGTCGTAAGAAGAATTAATCCATTCATGATAGGTCGCTTGCTCTACAAATTTTTCGCCAGTTAGATTTCCATTCAAGTCAACAGAATTGGTTAAAAGAGTATGACAAGAAGCACAGATTCCAGCGTCATTGATATGGTCACTGAATTGGGGTTTGAATCCTACAAAATCAGTCATGGGTGGTGCAAATGGCATTTCATAAGGACCATAAATAACTCTTGAGGTATCATAGGTTGCTTCACCTGAAAATTCTTGCCCCAAATTTTCTGCACTTTTTATATGGCAAGCAGCACAGGAAACACCATCCATTGCGGTTGTATCTGACAACATTTCAGCTATTGTATAATGTTCAGCACCTCGGAGAATTGCTGTAAAATGACCTTGGGGAGCATGGCAAGAAGTACACTTGGTTTGTAATTCCAAACTATGGGATGGATTAGTCAAAATTTCATGACTAACTTTAGCACGCCAAAAAGGATCCTTCGCTGAAAGTGCCATCATCGAGGTTCGCCAATCATCATTTACATTTACATCATTACCATAGGAATCAACCATACCATTCATTTGTGGATCATAGCCATGGCAACCATCGCAATTTCCAGCCGTAGGAAAAATAATACTAGAATCTATTGGTGGGGCTACTATTGTATGAGTTTTATAAAAATTATACTCAGCAACTGAGTGGAATTCACTGACATTTTTACGAATTGGAATCATCGAAAATAATAAAACACAACTCGCCACCACAGTTAATATCACAAATTTACTATATGATTTTTTCATTTTACTTCTTATTCAATTTTGTTTATTACGTAAACCAAAAATCATCTTTTTTTATGGGAAATAAAATTCAATTAAGGTTGAATGGCGACCAATTTGCAAAAAAAATAATGATTATCCGTGTTTATTTTAAAAACATAGAAATTTAACACACGTTTTTGAAATGAACTTGAGAATTGTCACTAATAGAATTTTTATTAAAAAAAATAATACAACAATAACACAAATTCAAGCATCACTCATTTAGTTTTGTTATTTTTGTTTTGTTATTTTATTTAAATCCTAACAACATTTTTCCAAATCATGTTTCAACTCAAAAAGGATAGTAGCGTAGATCAGTTTTCTGAAAAGATAGAGCAAGTTGTTCAAAATGACTTAGCTATGTTTTTAGAATTTGGGGAAGAGTATTTTACGTTGGAAGAATTAGAGGATTTGTATGGTCAATGGGAAAAAGAATATCAACTGACTGAAAAACTAAGAAGTCGATTTGTATTACTTTGCACCAGTTCTTTTTTGTTGATTCCACTGTCTGGTTTAATTACGTTATTTGGCTACAATACTCATTTACCTATTTTTATTATTTGTTTTCCAATAATATTTTTGATTGGCCTAGTTGGGTTTTTAGTGTTGTTTTTTAAATTTGGCAAAGTGACTTCTCAAGAAAATGTAGGAAGACGAATAAAGTTTGCTATTCGAAATAAACTTCAGAGAAGAGGTTTTTCCAAAGATTTTGAAATGTAATGTAAGAGTGAGTTACTCACAAGGCAACTATCTAGATCACCTTGTGAGTATAACGTTTCTTCAACTTCCTAATCTACATTTTCTCTATAGGATCTTCAGCTAAAGTAAATTCTCTTGATATAGGATTCTGTTCTGTTTTAATGAGGTTTCCGTCTTTGTCCAATAATGAAAGGGTAATATTATTTGTACCTATTGGAAGACCTTCTATATAATAAGGTTGCCAATTATCAATCATGTGAATTTCACCATTAATTTCTGCTTTTACTTTATTTCCATTTTTCAAATCCGTATTTACCAAATAAAAGTCCAACATCACTTTTTCTGTTGCAGCTTTACCTGTATAAGTACCTTTTGGGCGACTATACCAAACCATAGGGTTGGTGATTTTTTCTGACTTTAAGATACTTCCACTTTGATCAATTGCAGTTCTGATTGCTAAAAATGCATCATTAGTTTTAATGCTTTCATGATATGATCGAGAAAGAAAAGCTAATATTCGGTGCTCTCCAGCTTCGATCTTTAAATCATTGAATGAGGCAGTATATCGTGCTGCATATGGTTTGTCGTCAACTAACACATGGATATGTTGGCCTTTAGCGGAATTAGCACAATTTTTTTGGGGAGCATCAGGTGTTTGTTGTCCTAATTCATAGGAGGAACCTCCATCAACAATAAAATCTATCTTCCCATCCTTCATTGAGATTCGCTCCAATTTTGCATCGGAATAAGCTGTTGAAGCTTCGAAAGGAGTTAAAGTATATTGATTAGCAACGGTTGAAACTGTAGTATCTTTTGTCTCTTCTTGATTATCTGTTGATTCTGTTGATTTTGCACTATCTTGACAAGAACAAAAAAAGAAAAGAAAACTCAAAAGAAAAATAATTAAACGCATAATGATTTTTGTTTAGTTAAAAATTGGAAAATAAAAGTCTATCTAAGGAATAATTTCGACTCAAATATATTAAAAGCAATTTGATTTTTTTGTTCAAACGCTCTGATGTTATTAAATTTAAAAAGGGTTCCTGAAAATAATTTTAAAAAAAAGAAAAATTATTTATAAAATGGTTTCATTTTTGCAAAAGTAATTATACTTTTGCATCGCTTTATAAATAACAAAAGAGTTATTAGCAACACAAACGGAGAAGTGGCAGAGCTGGTTTAATGCACCGGTCTTGAAAACCGACGTACCTTAACGGGTACCGGGGGTTCGAATCCCTCCTTCTCCGCTAAAGCCTCGTAGACAATATGTTTGCGGGGCTTTTTAGTTTTAAATTAAGCAATCCAATTTTATGGTTTGGCAAATAATAATAACAATGAATAATTATTCCTTTTTTCTTTTTACAATTTTTTTTTTCCTTTTATCCTGTAGCGAATCTTCCAATTCCAATCAGAAAAATGTTCCAACGGGAATAGAAAAAAATAAAGAACTAGAATCAAAAGTAATTTCTATTGTGGCCTACGACCAAACCTCTTCCTACAATTTTGAAGAACCTATATTAACGCTGGCTTTACCATTATCACTATTAGAAATTTCAGGTTTAAGCTACGTCCCTGAAACGGATCAACTGCTAGCAGTTAATGATGAGCGAGGGTGGATATTTTTTCTCAATGCAACAAATGGAGAAATAGAAGAAAAAAAAACTTTCAGTGGAAGTGGAGATTTTGAGGGGATTGAATGGCTAGGAGATCAAATTAGTATTGTTAAAAGTAATGGCGATATTTATTTTTATAAGGAAGGAAAAGAGGAGCCAACGAATAAAGTCAAAACACAATTTAAACCTTCCAATGATATTGAAGGGTTGGCTTTCGATGTAGCCAACAATCGGTTATTGTTGGCTTGCAAAGGGAATCCAAATCTTGGAAAATCAGATAAATACAAGAAGGTGAAAAATATTTATAGTTTTGATTTAGAAAAAAATAAATTGGAAGAGGTTCCTTTTATAAGTGTTGAAGATGAGGCTTTAGAGGATTATGTTAAAGATTTTGCAAAGGCCAATGATTTTTCAAAAAAGAAAAAGAAAAAACTAAAAGGAAGAGTAAATGATTTTTCTCCATCAGGCATCGCAATACACCCTGAAACTAAAGATTTTTATTTGCTTTCATCCCAAGGTAAATTGTTGATTATTTATACTGCCGCCAAAGAGTTAAAAGAGGTGGTGTTTCTGGATACAAAAATTCATCGTCAACCTGAAGGGATCTGTTTTGCACCAAATGGAGATTTATTTATTAGTAATGAGGGAAAAGGATTAGGAGCGAAGATTATGAAATATGATTAACAGGGTTTTTTGATATTTTAAAAAAAAATAAAAAAAATATTGTTAATTATTTAGAAATTATTTTATGTTTGCAGCTCTTCTGGTAGATATCATTTTTTTGGTATTCTATTTGCAAAGTAAGAGTAATATATCACAAGCCGATGTAGCTCAGTTGGCCAGAGCAGCTGATTTGTAATCAGCGGGTCGGCGGTTCGAATCCGTCCATCGGCTCCCAAACAAAACCTTCTTAACTTAATTGTTAGGAAGGTTTTTTTAGTGGTATTTTTAAGGTTTAAATTAAATCTCATAAGAGTTCAACACCTTCGGTTCAAAACTTTCAGCACTAGCCATTAACCAATATGGTTTCCAATTGGAAGGAACTGTTTCAATGGACAACAAACAATTTTTTTTCAAATAAGGATAGATTTCGTCATATCTTAAAATTTCTTTATATGAAATTCTTCGATAAACATGATGTCTTTTGATTTGGCTCATATCATCCAATCCAGCCGCTGCTAATAATTCTATGAAACTATGGACTGTTTCGTTTTGATAATTGGCGACTCGTTCTTTTTTGTCTGATACCACAAGACCAGCTACCAATTCAGGGTCTTGCGTTGCTACACCAGTTGGACAATTATTTTTATTACATTCTAGTGCTTGAATACAGCCCAAGGCTAGCATCATTGCCCTTGCGCTGTAGCAAGAATCTGCTCCTACAGCCATGGCTCTAAAAACATCAAAAGAAGTGATGATTTTACCGGAAGTAATTATTTTGATATATTTTTTTAATCCAAAACCAACTAGTGCATCATAAGCAAACGCCAAACCCTCTCGATAGGGTGTTCCGACACTATTTGAAAACTCTAAAGGAGCAGCTCCTGTTCCACCTTCACCTCCGTCAACAGAGATAAAATCTGGATATATTTTAGTTTCATTCATTGCTTTGCAAATTGCTAAAAATTCACTTTTATGGCCAATACATAATTTAAAACCTACTGGTTTACCATTTGATAATTCACGCATTTCTTGCAATAGCTTTAACAATCCAACTGGCGTGTTAAATGCCTTGTGATAGGGTGGTGAGTTGACATCCGTACTTGGATCAATTCCCCTAATTGATGCAATTTCAGGTGTGTTCTTTTTGGCGGGTAAAATTCCACCGTGACCAGGTTTTGCCCCTTGAGAAAGCTTGAGTTCTATCATTTTGACGCTAGGCTCAGCGACTCGCTCTTTAAATTTTTCAGGAGAAAAATTTCCATCTTTTGTACGGCAACCGAAATATCCCGTTCCGATCTGGTAAATTAAATCTCCACCATGTTTTAAGTGATATGGGCTGATACCACCTTCTCCAGTATTATGTGCGAAATGTCCAATTTTGGCTCCTCCATTCAATGATTCGATAGCTGCACTACTTAATGAACCAAAACTCATTGCTGATACATTAAAAATGGCTGCAGAATAAGGTTGTTTACAATCTGGACTTCCTATTTTTACACGTGGGTCTTGTACTAGTCCTTTTGGATCTCTTGCCGCAATGGAGTGATTCATCCATTCATAACCTTCTGCATACAAATCTATCTGAGTCCCAAATGGAGAAGTAGATAATTCATTTTTGGCTCGTTGATAAACGATGGATCGAAAGATACGAGATATAGGAGTTCCATTAGTCTCTGATTCGATAAAATATTGATATAACTTTGGCCGCAGATCTTCCATAACATATCTTCCTCTTCCGAGGATTGGGAAATTACGCATGATAGCATGTTTTGATTGATACATATCATAAAATCCCAAAAAAATAATTGGCAATAAAATAAGAAGGAACCACCAAAATTTAGGCGAAATAAAAAAGGAAATACCAGCCACGATGACAAGGGAAAAGACTGCAAAAGTGGTAAATTCGTTTCTCATAAAAGGTTTGATTTGTTTTCCAAAAATAGGTAAATATTTGAAATAAGTGGAAGTGTATTTTTGTTAAAGATTTAATTAACTATTTCGTGTTAAAATTATTTTTCTAGAGTAGGATGGTCATTTCTTTTTCCTAATCTTTGTAGGTAAAAATGATTAGGGAGGGATGTAATTGGAGTTACTTTTTTGATCCTCTTGGGGAAAGTGCAAATGGGGGATGCTTGGGTTTTTTAAGTAAAAAAAGCCATTTACATGTTCCTGTAAATGGCTTTTAGTTTTTGCTTTGAGTCCTACTTTAATGCTTCACCACTCTTATTGTTTTTACACCATTACCAGCTTGAATTCTCGCAAAGTAAACTCCGGCAGAAAGAGAATTGACCTCAACGATTACATTGTACTCACCTGATGTGAATGTCTTGTTAGATATATTTCTTATCAATTTTCCCATTACATCATAAAGATCAATTCTTACTTCTTCTTTTTCCATAATAGAAAAACTCAAGGTGAATCTTCGATCAAATGGATTAGGGAAGGCTTTGGTGTTCAGGATTTTGTTAATTTCTTTTGTTGAGGTGTTACTGCAATTTCCTACAATTGGTAAATGTTGAAAGTCATCAGCTAGTAAATTCTTTACTTTTTCTTCACTCACATCAAACCAGTCCATTAAAATAGATCCAAAGACCCATTTAAAGTCATATTGCATCCCAACACCTTCGTTAGAATCTACATCTGTTCCAATTTGAGGATTGTCACCGATCACACCAGGGTTGATGCAACTTCCAAAAATCATCATTGGTGCAGCTGAACCATGATCTGTTCCAATACCTGCATTAGAGATTATTTTTCTTCCAAATTCTGAAAAGGTAGAACCAATTACTCGATCTTCCAAACCCTGTAATTTCAAATCTTCTTGGAAGGCATAAATTGCATCTGATAAATTTTTTAATAAACTGGCATGATTACCTTGGATTGTATCTCCATCTACCACTTGGTCGGAGTGGGTATCAAATCCACCTAACTTTAAAACATAAATTTTAGTTTGTAATCCACCTGAAATTAATTGAGCAACAGTTTTTAGTTGATTGGCCAGAGTCGTGTCTGGATATAAATTTGGATTTGAACCACCTGCATCGGCAGCTGCCACTACTCGATCAGCATAAGCATTTGATTTTTTAAAAGTTTCTACCAAGAAATCTATTTCTGCGCCATAGCAATCATTAGGCTGAGGAACCTCGACACCAGTATCTAGTCCTCCAATGTCGTTTGTATTAATTATGGCAAGACTAAAGTTAGAATCCGTTCCTTGGCAAGTTCCAGAGATAGATTTCCCCATCGTAACTGCAAATGGATCAGGGCAATCCGTTGTTGGATAATCTGAGGGATAACCAGGAAATGTATCATCCAAATATCGTCCCATCCAACCAGTTGGTTTATATTCATCGGCTTTACTTCCTGTATTCCAAATATCAGCTGATCTAAAATGCGAACGATTTTGATCTGGGTAACCAACTCCTTGAATTAAGGTAAGATTGGAATTGTCAAACATGTTTTTGACTCCTATCATCTCGGGATGCAGACCGATAGTGTCCGTCATTTCTAATATAGAATTTTCAGGAAGGATTACATTAGGACGAGCATTCGCCAAGTTGCCATAAACATCCATAGGAATAAATGTATTTAAACCATCATTTCCTCCGTTGAGGTCAATGAGTACCAAAACTTTATCACTATCTCCATTAATTAAAGTGGTCATCAAACTAGAAGGCATAGCTGCCATATCGAAGCCACCTAAAAAAGCAGGTAAGGTAAAAACGGTACTATTTTTTAGAAAAGCTCTTCTTTTCATTTTATTATTTTTTAAACGCTTTGGTTTAACCCTAAAACGTGATTGTATTGTTATAATTTAACTCAATTGGAATTCAGGAACTCGCATCATCGATAAAAACAAATCGTACAGTTTATTTTCGATGGCTTGTCTCTTCGATTCATTTGTTGGATCAGAGAGGTAATCTGTATATTCCACATTCCATTCAAAGTCAGGTAAACCATTTAGTAAAGATTCTTTAAAATAATCTTTTTGATCGATAGTCATTGGTCGTGGGAAAATTAGACGGCATACTTCATCTATCATATCATTAACTTCAAATGGGTTCTCTAAGGTGGCAATAAAAGGGATCCAATTAAATGCTTGAGTATCAGGTGAAAAATATAATACGTGCCATTTGATATTTGGAAGAAGTCTTTTCCTTAATGCAAGACTTGCTGAATTAATCCAATCGCGATAAAATACAGGTGATTGGTAATATGCTCTCCATCCTGCTACACTTGGTATCCTGAAGATAGCTTGGCCTAATTTTTCGAACTCCCAGTACCAACCTACCCACGTTGCATATTCTTCATACTGATCCGAAGGAAGATGCATCTGGAAGGTGTTTAGAGCAGAATAGAAAAAGTCAAGTGAGCTTTTTATCATACAACCTCTGGTTGCCATACTAAAGAAATGTTCACTTTTTAAAAGAGCTTCTAGAGCCGGTTGAATTTGGTAATTATTGTCAAGTAAGATTTGAGACATAGGAGCTATAATCTCGCTTTCAATTGTATCCGTAATTTCATAATGAACGAACCAAAGATATAGTCTTCGACAGATGTGATGTGCTACTTCATCTTTTTCAAAAATTATATCGATGACTGTTTTATATTCTTCCTCTCCCTCATCTACAATTATTTGATTATTGAATCGATGAGATAGTTGTTTGTCATTTTTGTCATGTCCCCATGTATAATAAAAAATAGCATTCGGGTCATCTCCAGACCATGCCGACCAACCTGTCAATGCTCGTGCAATTGCTGCAATATCTTGCTCGGTGTAATTTGTGTAATCTCCAGGAGCAACTAATGGTCCTTTTCCAAGGGTAAATAACTCTAACAATTCCCTAGCATAATTTTCATTTGGCTCATCAGCAAAATTGCTCGTACCGTTAAGGTAGATCAACATGCTACGATCTATGGTTATTTGCTTCGTTAATTCTTTAAAGTCACCTAACGCAAAATCTCTCAATTTGGTAAGGTACTCCCAGTTCATATTTGCATTCCCAGCTTCTGAGATTACAAAGTGATTGTGCCAAAAGAGTGTCAACTTTTCTGTTATGGTTTGATCGTTTTTCTTCATTTGCATAAACCACCAAGCCCAAAGAGTTTTTGATCTTGCAAAATAAATTCCAGTTACACTTCCATCCAAAGGTTTGTCAACCCAAGTTTCTCCAATTCCTGCTTCAGGATCATCTTCAAAATCATAATAAATGGGTGGATCAACAACTGCAGGTTCTGCAAATAGTGTCGCAAATGTCGCATCAAATCCTTCATCAACTGCTTGTTGGATACGTGATTTGGTTGGCCCAAAAATAGTACGTCGCAATAAGTGTGCTGCTTCATCAAAAGTCCATTGACCGGTATAAGGTGAAAGCATAAAAAAAGATTTTAATAGTTTCGAAATTAATTACGATAGATTAAGGTGGGTATGTAGTTTATCTAAACAAAAAATATACCCATATTAAATGTTTTATTCCAAATAATATTTTCCAAAATAATAATAAGTTGTTGGATTTGGAAAAATGAGGAGGCAAAGATTTTAATTTCTTTATTTTTTGGCAATTTTATTTTGATAGCTTACTAACAGCTATTTGGTCCTAACTTGCTGTTAGAAATGATAATAAAAACATTAAAGCAATTTATATATCAAGCAGCTGGACGATACTAGGTATGTTCAAATTTGAATTAAAAAATTCTCAACCCAAGAATTTTATCTAAAAAAATATCGAGGAAATAAACATTTTTTAGTTTAGATTCAACAACTCAAAATCCTTGATCAGGTTGAATGATTCCAAAAATATGAATTATTATTTTTCCTGTATTTCTTTTTTTATAAAAAACGTTGTGGGTATTTTTATGATTTATAATTCGGTCTTCGGTAATCTGTTTACTTCAAATTCCTCCTTTGATAATTTCGAGTGAGTATGATGGATTGCTAATTAACTATGTCTTTCCTTTATTGATGAAATAATTTGTAAGAAAAAAATGATGAGATTCAATTTCTAGAGATTGATTTTTTTAATGGGAATTAGGGAATATTAGACGCCCCATTTCTCAAGTTGAATGATCTAATTTGTTGTAAAAAAGAAGATTGGATTAGTTAAATAGTTAAAATGAAACATTAAAAAAGCCCTCCAACTTTTCAGTCAGAGGGCTTTTTTAATGTTTTGATAAAAAAATTTTCTAGAATCTTTGTAAAACTATTCTTTTAGCTATAACAGAGTCATCAATTGTAATTTTTACAATATAAACTCCATTAGTAAATGAAGATAGATTGAATTCCAATTGATTTTCAAAAACACTTTGTTTAGGACTCGTTAAAATTTCTTTACCTGTGATGTTATAAATGCGAACTTGTACATCACTTACTTGAGGTAATTCAAGATTAATCAAAAACATTCCGTCTGTGGGGTTAGGCATCATCGTAATGTGTTTGTCTAAACTTGGATCGATCACACTAGTAATAGCTTCAATCGTAATTACATTTGAGACAACAACACAACCGTTATCATCAGTAACTGTTAATGAATAATCACCAGGAGCTGCATTGGTCAAATCTTCGTCTGTGGAAATAATATTTCCATTCAAGACCCATTCATAAGTATATCCACCAACGCCACCCTCTATGGTTACTTCAGCGCTTCCATCGTTAGATGTAGTTGAAGTAGAGTTGGTAACATTATCTAATGTCAAGATTAATTCATCAGGTTGATCTAATAGAAGTTCTGAACTCATTAATTCACAACCATTTGCATCTGTAATTAGAACGGTATATTCATCTGCTATTAGGTTAGTAGCAGTTTGAGTTGTTTGACCATCACTCCAAAGGAATGAATAACCTTCAGTTCCACCATCGGCCACAGCTGTAATTGTTCCATTAACTGCTCCGAAACAAGCCGGTGAAGAAATGGTATAATTAGCACTTAGTACATCAGGTTCAGCAAGAGTTGTGATTGTTTCTAATTGACAACCAGTTGCATCAGTTACCAATAAAGTGTAAGTTCCTGCTATAAGGTTTATCGCAGTTTCATTTGTTTGACCATCACTCCATAAGTAAGTGTAGCCAGCTGTTCCACCACCGATTAACGCACCGAGTGAACCATTTGAATCGCCATTACATAATGGCATTACATCATTCATTGTTTCGATATCCATAGTATTTTCAACAGTAACTGTGAAAGAACAAGTTGCTTCGTTGCCAGAAGCATCAGTAACTTTGTATGTTACCTCAGTTGTACCTTCTGGGAAAGCTTCACCACTTGCCAATCCACTTATTAGTTCTATAGTTGGAACGCCACAATTATCCTCGGTAGCTGGTAAACTATAAGTTACGCCATTACAACTATTAGAAACTACATCTGCAATACAAGTTATAGTTGGTGCAATTTCGTCAATAACTGTAATTATCGCCATTGTGGAATTAGTATTTCCAGCACCATCAGTTACTGTTAACATTACTTCGTTTGTTCCTAGATTAGAACAGTCGAATTGTGTTTTATCTATATCAAGACCTGAAATATTACAGTTATCATTACTTCCATTATCCACCATCATTGCTGAAATATCTGCCAAACCATTTGCATCAAGTGAAATAGTTATGTTTTGAGAAATCGCTTGAGGATCAACAGAATCATTGGAAATAATTTCAACAGAAGTTGTAGTTGAACAGAAATTCCCATCAGTAACAGTTGCGGTGTAGGTTCCAGCACTTAAGTCAGTTGCCGTTGCTGTTATTGCACCAGTTGACCATTGGTAAGTTAATGTTCCAATACCACCCTCAGCATCTACAGTTGCAGATCCATCGGTTGCATTTGCACAAACAACATCTACAACATCAATTATTGAAGTAATAATTGCAGCAGGTTCTGTTATTGTTACCTCTTGCATACTTGGACAATTATCTCCATCTGTAATAATAACAGTAAAGGTTCCAGCTCCAAGATTTGAAACAGAATTTGTAGTTTCACCATTACTCCATTCAAAAGTTGGTGTTCCTGATCCTTGAGTCAAAGAAGCTGTTGCTTGTCCATCACCTGCTCCATTACAACTCACATTGATGGAAGAGACATCAGAGGAAATAGAACAAATAAACTCCTCAACGGTAACTGTTTTTTCAGTTGTACATCCATTGGCATCAGTAATGATTACAGTATAAGTCCCAGGTGCTAGATTTGAAATGGTAGCATTTGTTGAACCAGTGCTCCAAACATAAGTATATCCCATGGATCCACCAGATGGAATAGCCGTAGCTGAACCATTATTTCCTTGGTAAGAAGTTTCGTTTGAAACAGATGTATTACTAGAAAGTTCTGTTGGTTCCTCGATATTTACACTATAAATTGCAGTACAATTATCTTCGTCGGTAACAATTACATTATAAGTTCCTGCTGTAAGATTTTCAATAGATGCTTGGGTTTCACCATTGGACCATTCATAAGAATACGTTCCATTTCCACCAGAAACTTGAACAGCAGCTGCTCCATTATTATTTCCGAAGCAATTTACGTTGGTTGAACTTTCTAATGAAATACCTATTTCCGGTGTTGCTATTACGACAACATCTGAAGTAGAGGTACATCCATTATCATTATTGAAAACTGTTAACTGGTATGTTCCTCCTGCATTTACATTCGGATTAAGTGTAGTTCCTCCATTGAGGATTGTTCCATTGGTAGTTGTCCATTCATAAGAGAATTCATTACCACTTGAAGAACCACTACCATCAAGAATTAAGGAAACTGTATTACAATTTAATGTGCCTCCAGCACCTGCATTTGCAACAGGTAGATCAGCTGAGGAAGTTACCTCTGCATTGACAGAATTACTACATCCATTTGCTGAATTAGAAACAATTAAAGTATAAATTCCTATTTGACTCACTTCAATTGTTAAATCTGTTCCTAAAACATTACCATTGACATCTTGCCATTCATACGAGAAGTCACTTCCAATTGAAGAACCAGCTCCATCGATTACAGTTGTCGTATTGGCACAATCTAATTGACCTGCTGTATTTGCTTCTGCAGTTGGTGCGTTTGTATCTTCATTTAGTATATAATTAGACGAGGCAGAACATCCATTGCTTGTATTGGTAACAATCAAGCTGTATGTTCCAGCAATACCTACTTCAACCGTAACATTTGAACCGATTGGGGCACCATTATTATCTAGCCATTGGTATTCGAAATTAGAACCTGAAGATGAACCATTTCCATCCAAGGTCACCATTTGTATAGCACAATTTAATTCGCTTGAACCATTTACCATAACACTTGGGAAATCATTACTTGCTACTACCGTAACTTGACTTGTGGCAGTACATCCATTTACAGAATTTGTAACTATTAAATTATAAGATCCTTCAGCAGATACACTTATAGTAATATCATTTCCTACTAATGCACCGTTTGCATCTTGCCATTCGTAAGAGAAATTTGCTCCGTTTGAGGAACCGTTTCCATCTAAGGTTACAGAAGAATTAGTACAATCTAATTGACCAGAGGTAGATGAAACTGAAGTAGGATCCACATAATTTTCATCTACTTGAGTTGTGGCAGATGATGAACAGCCGTTTGAATTGTCAGAAACAATTAATTGGTAAGTTCCTATGTTGGACACACCAATTGTGGATGTAGTACCTACAGAATTACCATCTTGGTCAAACCATTCGTATGAGATATTAGTTCCTGAAGCAGAATTACTTCCATCTAAAGTAACCATAGAATTAGCGCAATCTAATGTTGCTGATGCTCCTGGATCTACCATTGGAGGAGATGAATTTACTGTAACCGTTTCTATAGAGGAAGAGGTACAACCATTATCATTATCAGTGACAATCAATGTGAAGTCGCCTGCGACAGAAACATCAATATTATTTTCAGTTCCAACAGAGTTTCCATTTTGATCTATCCATTCGTAACTGATATTAGTTCCTGAAGTTGAGGCACTTCCATCAAGATTTACAGTAGTAGTGGTACAAGTAATACTTGCGGAAGGAGCAATACTTGATGTAGGTTGGTTAATATTTTGATTAACAATAATTGAAGTTGATGCTGTGCAACCATTATCATTATCAGTAACTAGTAATTCATAGGTGCCTCCTGCAGATACGTCAACGGTTGCTCCATTTCCAATATTTGCACCAGTTGGATCAGACCATTCAAAAGAACCGTTTGTTGAACCTGAACTATTTAATGTAACGACTGAATTATTACAATCTAATAATCCATTCGTATTTGCAGTTGCAGTTGGAACAGTTGTATTCTGACTTACCGTTGCACTTGATTGATCGGTACAGCCATTATCATTATTCGTTACAACTAATGAATAATTTCCTGAAATATTAACATTTGTAGTTGCATTTGTAGAAATAGAATTATTATTGGAGTCAAACCATTCGTAACTCAAATTGTTTCCACCTGAGGAATTTGATCCATCTAGCTCAACTGAATTTGTTACACATGTAAGAGTACCAGGAGCGCCAGGATCAGCAGTTGGAGCTAAGGTATTACTACTAACTAAAGTGGATGCTTCAGATGTACAATTATTGGAAGTGTTAGTAACAACCAAAACATAAGTACCAGATGCATCAACGGTAGGATTTAAAGTTGTTCCACCACCTGTAATATTTCCATTAGTAGTGGTCCACGAGTATGTAAAGGTTCCACCTGTTGAAGAAGCTGAACCATTCAGAGTTAATGAGTTTACGTTACAATTTAACTCTCCATTTGGTCCTGCATTGGCATTTGGTGCATTATTATTTCCTAATACAACAACAT
Organism: Saprospiraceae bacterium; assembly: GCA_029251525.1. GTDB lineage: Bacteria > Bacteroidota > Bacteroidia > Chitinophagales > Saprospiraceae > CAJQQY01. The sequence continues at coordinate 285,378 of JAQXDE010000066.1, forward strand.
CATCAATTTGGGTACAACCATTGGAGGAATTAGTCACTATTATGTTGTAAGTACCAGTAGCATTTACGACAGGCGAGGTTGATGTTTCACCAGAAACAATATTACCATTGGTAGTAGTCCAAAGATAAGTAATATCAACTCCAGAGGAGGAACCAGATCCATCTAATGATATTTCTAATGTTGCGCAATCCAAATTTTGACTATTACCTGCGTTAGCTGTTGGGAAAACATAGTTATCTACAACGTCTACTAAATCTACTGCAGTACAACCCGTAATTATATCCGTGATTTGAAGTATATAAGTTCCCTCAGCATTAACAGTTGGAGTTGCTGTATTTCCACCTGATTCAATATTGCCATTAGAAGTTGACCATAAGAAACTAGAAACCGGTGCAGAACTACTTCCATTTAATTCTATTGATGGATTTAAGCAATCAAGTGTGCCACCTGCACCAGCATTTGCGGTAGGAGGAGGATCATTTCCTATAACTGCAGTTGTCGTTTCGTTACATCCATTCGCGTCAGTTACTGTGGCTGTATAGCTTCCAGCATACAAGTTGAAAAATTGATTGTTTGAGGTTGGTCCATTTCCAATATCATAGGTATATCCTTGGTTTCCACCATTTGCACTTATGATTAAAATACCATTTCCCTGATTACAGTCATCATTAAAAGGTGTAGAAGATAAAGTCAATAGAGGAGGTTCGGTTACTGTAACTTGTTCCAGATCAGTACAACCATTAGCGTCTGTGACAGTTAATGTATAAGTTCCTCCTGATAGACCAGATATAGTCGGATCTGTTACTCCATTATTCCATAGATAAGAGTATCCGGGGGCTCCACCATTACTGGAGGTTAAGATAGACCCAGATGCTTGACCATTACAGTCTACATTATTAATGTTATTTACTGAAATCTCTACTGCAGTAGTTGGTCCAGTAACATCAAAGGGACCTAATTCTATAAAATGGCCTTGTCCTTCTGTTACTGTAACACTATAAGAACCAGCACCTACACCAGATAAATTCTGAGTGGTATTTCCATTGCTCCATAAATAAGAACTTGTACCATATCCACCGGAAGCAGTCAAACTAACTTCTCCATTATTTTCGCCATAACAGTTTTCATTAGATGTTACTTGCCCAGAACCTTCTAGCGTACAACTAGTAATCCAATTGTTCCATCCTGAGAGGGATGGTTGTCCAACTTCATAAATTTTTCGATCAGGACAAATGCTATATAAGGTCGGATAGAAGTTAATATTGTATTGATTGTTGACGGATGGTCCATTAGAACTTGTTAGGTTAATCATAGGGTAAGTAACGCCAGCAGTCCAATCTCCTTGTGTGTTGCCATTACACGTTGATAGGCCATAAATACAATCTTCATTTGTTCCGTAATCTGCTTCAATACTAAAAACCATCACCTCATCAGTACCATTAGGACCTTTTGTTGTATAGAGATCCTCTAAAATATGGGTTTGGTGATAATTCCAACATGGTCCACACCATGTTGCAGTAAAATCAATTACAACCGTTTTTCCAGTATTTAGATAATCATACAAGGTATGAGTATTTCCATCAAGATCGACTAATGTAAAGTTGGGAGCAGTTGCACCATTTTGCAACTGTGAAAAAATAGTAGTTGAATTAAATAATAAAACTAAGAGAAGGGAAGTAAACTTAATTTTCATTTTTTTGTTTTGTTTTGTTTTTAAGTTAGAAATATAAATACGTAACACTAAAAAGGCAATAGCTTTTTAATGATTGGTGTTGGTTTTAAAAGGTTTTAAATCTAGTTTTTAGAATTTCTCTACAGATTGGTATGAAGTAGAATTTCCGAAAGTTAAGAAAATGTCTGTTAAAATACAAAGTAGACAAATATTATTTTACTAGTCTTTTCCTAAACCTAATTAATACTTTGAGAAAATGCAGTAATAGCAACAAATAATTAGATGTCGTAAGATGACATAAAAAAAGGCTTCTAACTTTAAGTTAGAAGCCTTTTGTATTTTTTTCATCTATATTTTATCGTACATACAATCTTTGGAAAGGAACAATTACTTCATTTCTATCCATATCATTTAATGATCTGAGTTGACTAACAGTGGTTTTATATTTTAGAGCAATGCCATGCAAAGTATCTTCATCTTGAACGATATGAATTAATCGTTGAGTTCCATTCACATTCATTTCGATTAATTCGTCTCCTTTTCCAGTCACCAAAGGTTGTCCTTGAGAAGTTCTATTGCCAGCAAAAGCAGGATTAATATAGATATAGTCCTGAGGAGTCGTTTGTTGAGCCGGAACTTGAATTATCTGAGCTCTATCAATTGCCTCATTGATTAATAACACTTGTCCAGGCTTAATCATATTTGAAGTCAAATCATTAACTCTTTTTAACTCATCTACTTTTATACCATGTAATGATGCGATTCCAAATAAAGTTTCATTCTTTGATACGGTGTGATATTTTGCTCCCTTTGCTCCAATATATGTATAAGATTGAGGCTGTGAAGTAACTGGTGTATTAACAGGAACTGATGTTGTTTGTGGCTTAATATAGTATGCTGTTCTTTTAGTTTGGGTAGGAGCTTGACGAATGATCTGATAATCTGCAGGTGGTTGAATCATTAATCTAGTACAAGGATAAATTGCATCACGTTTTAATCCATTCCATGCTTTAATTTGGTTAACTGTTACTCCATAGGTGGCAGCAATGCTGTAAAGTGTTTCACTTTTTTGAACTACATGAGTATTATAAGTTGGTTGTTCGAAGCAATCAGCAGTACCTGCACCTTTAGAAGGTTTCTCTACTGGAGCAACAATTGCCAGTCTCATGCATGGATAAATTCGATTATTTGCACCGATCTTATTCCATTTTTTTACCACTTTAATATCTAATCCATAAGTTCTAGCAATGGTATAGAGTGTTTCCTTTTTCTGAACAATATGAGTGTCGTTGGTTGAAACTTCTAGACATCCAGAATAGTTATCAGATGAATTTTTAGGCGATTCAGGTTCATCTGTAATTGTTGATAAAGTAGGAGGCTTTGGATCTATATTATTATTGACCATGTATCCATTACTGTAGGAATTTCCTCCAAAGTCTCCCTCTGCTCTTTTTCCGGTTTGAGAATCTACATAATAACCTTTATCTAAGTCTAAATAAATCCTCCCTGCTCCAGTAAAAACAGTAGAGTTGTAACCTCCTGTTGAAGTTGAACTTTCGGAGAGAAGTCCACCTCCTGTATTTCCACCGATAACACTTACTCCTCTATTAGGAGAATTAATATTAGGGTTAGTTTGAGTATCAGAATTATCTGCTAATAAATTTTCAGGGTTGCTAGTAGTAACTGAGTCTGTTTTGGGTTGGCCACCATAAAACTTACAAATCAAGCCTAAGTAATCAACTATACTATAATTATTAATTTTTCTTAATTCCAATTTCTCACCTATTGCTAGTGGAGGCATTGGATCAGATTTCTTGTACAAAATTCCAATTTCAGGAAGGATTGTCAAGTCAGCCATATTGTTACTAGTGTGATCAGTTTTAATACGAAATTTATAGCGAGTCAAACAATCATTATCATCTTTTTCACTGAAATACACATCTGCTGTAGAACCTTTTGTTGCTAGGTTTCCTGTTGATGCTTGATTATAATAGTATGAAAAAGAATAATTATTTGAGCGTGTACCGAAAGCGATATTTGTGTTGTAAAAATATTCAGCCCTTTTGACTTTGTAAATTCTAAAACCATAAGTATGTTCTTGTACCAAGAATACTTCAAGTTTCCCTTTGTTTACATCGTCAACAAATTTTTCGTCTCTTTCCAATTCAGCACAAGATTCAGTGCCAGCTGGTTTGTATTGACGAGGGGTATAATCTTCACCTGCTTCTAAAATGATTTTTTCATTATCACTAACTTTAAGGTGGTAAAATAGGAAAGGTGTTTCTTCATTTCCATCTTTGGCATATTCATAACTATCCATACAATCTTTACTAGCATTGTAGTCAATATAAATACTATTACCAAACGAATTAAAAGCGGTAAATAGAAGAATTAATAAAACATTTACTTGTTTCATAATGCTGTTTTTTAGCAAAAAAATTAAAATTTGAAACACGAATTACGTGTAAACAATAACTTCTTTAAAAGTAATGTAAAAAATGATCAAATCTGAGGTTCCAGAAGAGATTCCATGCAGCCAGAATAATGCTTTTAAGGGAAGGGTAGTTTAAATGCCTAAAATTAGAATAATTGTAGGGACTTTGCAAGAAAAAAGTTAGGAAAATGGGGTTTTATATAAAAAAGTGGTCATATAAAAAAGAAGCCAAATTCATTTCTATAAGAATTTGGCTTCTTTTTTAAGCTGAGATACTCAATTTGTTTAGAATCTGGCAGTTACACCTCCTAATACATTTATACCATAGGTAGGGTAATTTGCCCATCGTTGGCGCTTATTTCCAGCAACATTATTGAGATTTAGAAAAATTCCGAAGTTTTTTGCTAATTGATAATCTGCACCAAAACTTAGATCAAATAAACCATTAAGATTATCTGCTGTACCGTTTTCGTCTAAAAATGGAACTCCATTTTCTATATATAATTCAGCTTTCAATCTCAATTTATCTTCCAAAGTTAAATATGTAGCGGTGACATTTACATTTAAATTAGGTAAGTGCCAAGCTTTAGCTTGATTCTTTGGGCTATAGATGTTTTGAGTAACCGCACCAGTTAATTCAAAATTTTTGAATGGGCGAGCGGTAATGACACCTTCGATATTAAAGATGTCAACTGTATCATAAACTGTAATAAATCGTCTTCTTAAGTCAGAAGTATCAGTTTGGAACAATGCTAAGTCTTTGGCATTTTTATAACCTATTTGGCCATTGTACTCAATGATTCCTATACTGCCACGAACACCACCATAGTACTGATTATAGACGGTATTACGTAAATCCAATTTTCCAAAAGTAGAGATGTATGGATTGTAATCAGATAGTTTTTCCATACTGTTTTTTACATAATCTCCTTTCCAACCTCCAAAAAGTGCTAACCTTGCTCCTAATAAAGCATAGGACGCCTCCAAGTCTGGCAATAAATCAAAATTGTCATCAAAGGAAACTAAGTTAACACCTAATTTAATTCTGAATTTATCTCCATGAAATGTAAAATTAGGTTGAAGATAAAAGTTGTTTAACTTTTGTTTGATTGAGTCTTCATAAGTTGTGAAATCTGTACGAACTGTCAATGTTAGTGGATTTTTTTCATTAAACCATTTTGTTCCACTCAGGTTTAGATTGAATCCTAATTCATCTGAAGCAAAGTTATCTTTCATGGTATAAAAATCAACCCCAGCATTATAGCTGATATCAAGATCATTTCTTTCACCATTAAACAAACTAACACCAAAACCTAATGTATTAAATTGTTGTTTGATTTGCTCTCGATCCAGGAGTGTATCACCTAATATTCCACCTGCTGGGTCGTATCCAAAGTAATGAACTTGATCCACCTTATACCCAATTTTCCCCCCAACAGCCATTCCTCCTTCTTCCAAATAATAAGCACCTTTCAATAAAGCATCTGTCAAAGAATATCTTTGATCTTTAAAATCATTATTGAAATTAGCAGAGTTATGAAGAAGATGAATCCCTAAATTGTAGTTTTTCCTTTCTCCTCCGAAATTATAACCAAATTCTCCGTAGGGAGAGCTAGGATATCCATATCCAGCTTTTAAGAACCCTCGAAACCCTTTATCAATTTTGCTCTTTTTTATTGCAATCGGACGTAAGGTTGGATCTGGGTAATCAATGAGAACGGACTTCAGCGGTACTTCATAATTCAATCTTCTGGAAGTTGTATCTAAAGGTGGTAGACCAGGTAATACCTTTAATTTTTCAGTATCCAATAATCGGGCATCAAATTCTTTGATTACTTCTACTTCACCTGCTTCTAATCCACCTCCTCCAGGCTGTGCTGTTACCAGTTGAAAACTTAAGGTAACTAGGATTAGTATAAATATATTTTTTATGAAATTCATTTCTTTTATGATTTTAGGTTTGTTGACATCGTTTAATTTTAGACGTTTTATTTTCGCTTAGCTCGACGTTTTGTAAAACTAAACCGGAGCGATTATCCAATATTTTAGATGCCTCCCGTTTCATCCAGTTCTAGAATGTCGCTATTTGGATTTGATAAATTATTGTTTCTGTTTTCTTTCGCATTTAAGGCTGCTAATTTTTCTTTTGCTATTGCAACTTGTGCTTTTACTTCCGCTTCATCTTCATAACTAGCGATCATTCCTTCTAACAATGCTCTTGCGTCAAAATAGTTACTTTGCTCAACATAAATATCAGCTAATAATAGTCCACTTTTAGCTACCCACATTTGATAACTAGAATTCTCTCGAATGGCACTCATTGCAGCGCTTTCAGCGATATCCAAATCTCTTCTAACATAATAAATATAGGCAATGGAGAAACGAGCCTCTGCCGTATTTTCATTGTTAGAATTATTCATCACCTTGTTAAAGGAAGCAATAGCACGATCATAGTCTTTTTTGTCAAATGCCATCTTTGCAAGGTAAAAATTAGCGGCTGCAATTTGGTCTTGGGATGCTCTTGGGTTATTTGAAACTTTATTAGCCATAGAATAAACTGCCTCTGACCGATCTGTTCGATATGCACATCTAAGGCTTCCTAATTGTGCCTCAAATTTTGCCTCTTCAGTACTTGCTACGTCTACCCATTTGCTATAATAGGTATAGGATTTTTCAAAATCTTTTTCATGGTTATAACTGATGATAGCCGCTTTACGCAATCCTTTTTCGTAATATCTACTCTGTCCTTTATTAATCACATAGTCATAATCTCTAAGTGCTGTTGAGTATTTTTTCAACGCTGTATTCGACTCTCCTCGGTGGAAGTAAGCTGGTATAATATGTCTTCCATTAGGAAATTTTACTATATAGTCATTGTACTTGGTAATTGCTTTGTTGTAGTTTCCAATATCGAATTGAGATTCAGCCGCTTTGAAGTTAATTGAATCTCGAGCTGCAGTTGTTACATCATAACCACCAAGACTTTCTCGGAAACGAAGATAATTATCTGGTTGTCCTAGATCATCTACATAAATTTCTTCCAATGCTGCTAAAGCACCTTCAGCCTCTTTTGGGTCTGGGTTGTTTTTAAATATGTTTTTATAATTTTTTATGGCTCCTTGTAAGTCACCTGAATTGTATGCGATTAGTCCAAGTTTTAATAAACCCTGATTTACTAAACTTGATTTTCCTTTAAAATTTCTAACTAATTTATTAAATGCTGCATTAGCTTGGCTAGTTCGTCCAATATCTTGATAAGCATTTCCTAGAGATAATAAAGCATCATCTGTAAACTCAGAATTTGGATATTGTTCAGTTAATCTTTCTAAAGCTAAAATTTGATCAGTCGGATTCCCTCGCAGACCTTCAATGATTGCTTTTTGATAAAGGGCATATACGTAACCGGAGTATTTTTTACTAATCGCTTCATCATAATATTTAATTGCACTATTATATTTATTAGTTTTAAACAATGCGTCGCCTGCGCGTAAAGTCGCGTCTGCTAATACTTGTTTTCTTACATATTGATCTTTGATAAATGGTGCATCCCTCTTAATTCCAGCAACAGCATCTTGGAAGTATCCTAAGGAGGATTTAAATTTTCCTTCTTTTAAAAAGTTGTATCCAATCGTGTAATACGCAGTATTTACAGATGCACCATCAGGCAAGTTATTCAGTGATTTTGCAGTTCGTAAAAACTTAGTTAAATGTTGATTACTCTCACGAAATTTTTTCTGTTGATGTGCTATTTCACCTAAACCATAATTAGCTAAAGCAGAAGTTCTGGCATCAAAATCATTATCCAAACTTTTATAGAACAATTGTTTTGCTCCATCAAGGTCTCCATCACCAGCCAATTGTACACCCCGGTAGTATGCCACTTTTTGATAAGTCTGTTTAATTTTAGTTGTTTTGTTAGGCATCCTCTCGATAATTTGCATTGCTTTTATATAGTCTCGAGTATTGAGGAAAATATTTCCTAGTAATTCCTGTGCTTCTGCATAATTTGGATTTTTTGGATCGACTTTTTGTAATGCATCACTTGCATCTCTATCAAATCTCATTTCGTATGAAAGCTTGGCATAATTCCATAAAGATTCTTCTTGAATTTTTTTATCGTAATTCAATCGACTTGAATTCGCGAAAGCATTCCTTGCAGAACGTTTATCACCAGATTTTAAGTTACAATCTGCTAAGTAGTACATAGCAAGTTGTCCCATTTTATTTTTTTCTCTATTAAGTTTTTTGAAATTTTTTATAGCTTTTGTGTATTCATTTGATTGGTATTGTACAAATCCTAATTGATAGTAATCTGAAGCATCCATTTTCTTAACTCGTTTTGAAGCGAACTCTAAATATTTTTTTGCCATAGAAAATTCTCCTTCTTCAAAATAAGCTCTACCAACCAAACGATTAATATCTGCTTGATTCTTAACTTTTCGATCTTCGGTTTTTGAAACACCATAATTTATCACTTTGGAAAAATCGCGTTCTGCAAAATAGATAGAAGTTATATAGTAAGGTACATATGGTTTATATCTTTTAGAGCCACTAGCTTTTTGGAAACTCGAAATAGCATCTGCATATTTTTTTATAAAAAAATTACACATACCGTAGTAATAATTAGCAGGATAATAATAATCGTTCTGGATATCCTTAATTGATCTGAATTGAGACTTTGCCAAAGAAAATTTCTTTTTGATGAAATTTAAATAAGCAATTTTAAATACTACTTCAGACCTTTGATTGGAGGGTAATGCATAGGTATCAATTGAGGCATATAGGATCATAGCCTTGTCGAATTTTTTATCATTGAAATAAAAATTAGCGATGTCTAGAAGTGCTTCGTTGGCAATCGGGTCAGGTTGATTTTTTCGAGCAAATTCGATAATAAGATTTTCTCCCTCAGGCTGACCCAATTTGACGGCACATTTAGCAAAATTCAATTCTGCTTTTTGTTTTAGTAATTTTGCTTCAGGTTCGTTGACAGGAAGCAATAATTCAATAGTTTTACGAAATTCATTTTGAGCTAGTCCAAAAACTTTTCCATCGAAGAACTCCATACCTTTTTTGAAGGCCAATTGGGCTTCTGAGAGGGTAGTTGTTTTTTGTGCAGATAGGGAAAGAGAAGCGAAAAGAAAACTCAGCAAAAAGGCTAAAGTTGGGATTTTAAAATTCATAAGGTTACTTTTTTTAAACCTGCAAAATGGATGATCCGCAGGTGTTTAAAAGATATTTTAGTTATATAATCTAAATTAGGAAATTCGGTTTGAGATTTAGTTAAGTATGTAAAATGATTTAACATAATCAAACATTGTAATATTGCGGTGAAATTATAAAATTTTTAACACATGAAGAGAAAAATAAAAGAGAATTGGATTTTACAAAAGACCGATAAATGATTTATGTGAATCAAAAGATTGGAAAATTTTACGTTTGACTTATTTTGTTTAGTATTATAAGTTTTTTGATATTTTTATACGATTATAAAATCTCTTTTATTTTGCGATACAAAATTCTGGCATTGCAAGCATGTCCATATCGATTTGGATGGTAATCAATGTCTGAAATATGATAAGGTTTGTTATTAAATTCAGGTTTACAAATCTTCCAATCATCTTTGACATCGAGGTAGTAGATCTTTGATTTTTTAGCGAAGTCCTTTACTGGTTTTGGTCTTGGTTTAAAGAGACTATTTGTCAGAAGTATTAGCTTAAACCCATGTTTTTCACTCAGGTTATTTAAAGTTTGCATTGCAGTTAAATAACCTGTTTCACCAACCATTTCTTTATAAATATTAGGAACATTTTCTGGATCTTTTTCATAATATCCTGAGGTGTCAAAAGGAGCTTCATGCAATCGAGAATCAATTCCTCTCCAACCATCTAAACTTCTAGGAAAAAGTTCTTTGCGAATAAATGATTGTTTGAAATTATCATAAGGCGGCTTTTTTCGAATGAAATTTGGCAAGTCAAAGTCATTTTCAATAAAATTAATGATAACTAGATCTACTTGGCTTAGGTCTATTTTGTTTTTTAAAACAGCTACTTCCATTGCCGTATTATAACCGGGTACGCCGGTATTGATGACTTCATAATTGGTCGAATCGTTTCGATTTTGGTTAAGCATATTTTCCAATCGGCTTAGATAGCATTCCTCTTCATCAACGCCCCAGCCAAACATTATAGAATCACCAAGGCCAATTATTCGCTTGGTTTTGTTGGTTTTTTTTGTTGGATATTCTTTGTCCCTAAATCCGTTAGAATTAGTTTTGACTATAACATTTTGAAAACTATAAATTGAGTTTGGAATCAGCTCATAAATAATTTTATTGCTGGTGGAAAGTTGAATAATTTCTCCTAAAGTTTTTTCACTTTGAGGATCGTTGAGTGGTTTTCTTTTCTCAACACCGATTTCATCTAGGCTATGATAATTGTTGTATGAAATATATCGAAGCCCTATTTCGATGAATAATAAGGTAATTGTAATGCCAAAACCAATAGAGATAAGTTTAAATATGCTTTCTTTTTTCATGTTCATAAAGATAGTAGAGATATTTCTACGCTATTATTAATAAATTGTAACACTGTGTTCACAGATGAATTTCTTTCCAATTCCCAATTCCACAATTCCTTCCTTTTTCCTGAAATCCCAATTTGCATTTAATTCATCTGCTACGCCAAACCATGGCTCAATACAAATAAAAGGTGATTCTTGATTGTATGACCAAATTCCTAGATAGGAAAAATCTTCAAAGGTGAAAGTCCAAATCTTTTCTCCAATCAAATTTTTTAAATGCAAAAAATTTGATTTTAGGTTTTTAAAGACTAGTGCATCTTTTGAGAATAAATCGTCCGAAATTTGAATCGTATTTTTCTCATTAAAAACATCTCGGAAATTACCATCTATATATCCGTCATTTATTTCCAAAGTTTTTGCATCTTCAACCTTCTCAAATTCTAAAAAATAGTCCGATCGTTTTTCATTTTTTTTCAAAGGAACATTAAATGCGGGATGTGCACCGAGTGAAAAATATATTGGCTGATTATCTAAGTTATCTACTTCGTAGGTTATGTGTAATTGATTTTTTTTTAAAGTATATTTTATTATTAGTAAAAATCGGAAAGGGTAATTATCCAAAGTTTTCTCATTGTACTTTAATTGAAATGTTGCTTTTTCTTTTTCCAAAACAATTTTTTCAAAAACTAAATCTCTGGCAAATCCATGTTGTTTCCCGTGATATATTTTCTTTCCAATTCTGAAATTATCTTTCCATATTTTACCAATATATGGAAATAGAATGCAGGAATGTCTTCCCCAAAATTTGGGGTTTGCTTGCCATAAATATTCCATTCCATTTTTTAGAGATAAAAGGCTAGATAGTTCTCCACCTTTTTGGTTGATGCCTACTTTAAGCAAATTATTTTCGATAAAAAATTGGGACATATAACTTGTTATATTTGGATTTTGATGAGATTTAAAGCTTTTGTTTATTGAGTTCGCAAAATAGGATATCACAACCAAAAAGTAATAATTTTTTTCAAATTAAAAAGGTTGGATTAATAAAGTTCCTAAATTTTTATCATAATCTAAAATGACCTTAAGGTTATAGTATTTAGGAGGGAATAGTTGAAAACATTTTCCTATTTTTGTTCAAAACAAAAAAATATGATTAAGATCTCCGTTTCCTTTCTTTTCTTTTTTTCTTTTTTTATCACTTATAACTTTGCTCAAATCAATCCAGACGACATTACTATTATTCGTGATCAATGGGGTGTTCCTCATGTCTATGCAAAAACGGATGCTCAGGTGGCGTATGGTTTAGCGTGGGCATCTGCAGAAGACGATTTTGAAACAATTCAAGAAACTTTATTACCCATTCGAGGTGGACTTGGGGCAGTTAAAGGTGTAGAGGGTGCAGTTTTAGATTTTGCTGCTCATCTAATTGAGGTGAATGAAATTGTTGATGAAAGGTATGAGGCTGAAATTTCACCAAAATTTAAAGAAATCCTTAAAGCTTATGCTCAGGGAATGAATGATTTTGCTAAAAAATATCCTAAGGAAATTCTTTCTAAAAAAATGTTTCCTATAAACGGTCAGGATGTGATTAAGGGGTATACGTTGGCTTTAACACTACTATCCGGATTGCCTGGTGATTTACAAAAAGTAGTTTCTGGAAAAATGGAAGCATTAGAAAATCGAACTCCTATGGGGTCAAATGCCTTTGCTGTCAATAGCAATAAAACTAAAGATGGTCAGACCTATCTAGCAATAAATCCTCACCAACCTTTAGAAGGACCATATTCTTGGTATGAGGCACATTTGGTAAGTGAGGAGGGGATGAATGTTTTAGGGGCAACTTTGCTTGGAGGGATGCATGTCACTGTAGGTGCCAATGAAAATTTGGCTTGGACACATACTGTCAATCATGCAGATTTTTCTGACATTTATAAATTAGAAATGCATAAAAATGAAAAGAATAAATATTTCTTTGATGGAAAATGGGAAACGCTTGAAATACAAAAAGTAAAACTGAAAATTAAAATTTTAGGATTGAAAATAGGGGTTAAGCGAAAAATGTATCGAAGCAAACATGGACCAGTATTAAAAAGTAAGAATGGAAATTACTATGCTTTAAAATTTACAGCAAATCAAACTATTGGAGGTGCCGAACAATGGTACATGATGAATAAGGCAAAGAATTTTGATGAGTTTAAATCTGCAGTTAGTCGCCTTGGTGTCTGTACAACTAATTTGATGTATGCTGACAATCAAGATAATATTTTTTATTCTAGCCTTGGCCTTTTTCCTAAGAGGAATCCCAACTATGATTGGAAAAAAGTATTGCCAGGTTACACATCAGAAGTAGTTTGGAGAAATGATTTTCATCTGTTTGAAGATATCTTTCAAATAGAGAACCCAGTTTGTGGTTACCTTGGGAATTCTAATAATACTCCTTTCCATTCCACCGCAAAGGAGGAAAATATTGATCCATCGACGATCAATTCCACATTTGGATACATGACCGGTGATAATAATCGATCGATTCGGTATTTTGATTTAATGAAGAAGGAGGGAAAAATTTCATATGATGATTTTAAGCGAATAAAAATGGATACAAAGTGGCATACACCTGCGGAGGTTCATTCATTTCCTAATTTGGAATTACTTCTTAATTTAGATCCGAATGAATATCCTGATTTAGCAAAAATAATTACTCATTTGAATAATTGGGATCGAGAAACTGATGTTGAAAGTTTGGGTGCAACGATTTTTAATTTGAGTTATCATTTTATTTATAAGGATCGGAATAAAAATGGATTGTTTCCTGCTGGACCACCTCTCACAGAACTATATTTAGTAGAAAGGTTAAAAGAGGTGAAAAAGCATTTGAGAAAATATTTCAAATCAGAAGACGTCCCGTTAGGAGTTATGCAAAAACATATTCGTGGAGATAAATCTATTCCAATTTGGGGAGGACCAAATGTGATTGCAGCAATGTATGGAAAGCCTTTTAAAAAAGGACGATTTAAAATTTTTGCAGGAGAATCCTATGTGAGTTTAGTGAGATTTACCAAAGATGGAGTTCAAATTGAGTCTATTGTTCCTTATGGCTCGTCTAATGATCCTGAAAGTCCTCATTTCGACGATCAAATGGAGAAATATAGCAAACAAGAGTTGAAAAAAATGTCTTTGAAAAAAGAAGATATACTAAAAAACGCGACTCGAACATATCATCCAAAGTAAGCTGGAAGACTAAATGGAAATATGATGCTTTAAAATTCAGTTTAACTTATACCTTTAACTTACCGCCAGCGACTAATATTATCATTATTATTCTGAAATAAAATAAAATCAATGTTCAAGAAAATCACATTCCTACTTTTATTAGTTCCAATATTTATCCAAGCTCAAATTGAACCAGGTAAACTGGGAGAAGAATTAATAATAGCTTTGCAAAATACCTATACACCTGTAAGTACTTTAGGGTATGGTCCAGCGAGAGATATTTTGTATTCTGAAATTGACAATGTAGGAAATGATTTATTTGGGATTTACAGTAATTTTAAAGTGACCCTTGATCCTAATGAAGATCCAAGTATTTCAGCTTACCAAAATGGTGCAGGAATAAATGCGGAACATGTTTATCCTCAGTCAAAGGGTGCATCCAGCGAACCTCAAAAAAGTGACTTGCATAATATCTTTCCATCAAAAGTAAGCGTGAATGAGGCAAGAAGTAGTTGCGAATTCAGAGATATAGAGGATGATGATACCGATAAATGGTTTTTTGAGGCAACTCAATCAAATTCAACTCCATCAAGTAATATCGATGCCTATAGTGAAAAAGATGATGAAGACTGTGGTTTTGAGCCTCGTGAATCGGTAAAAGGAGATATTGCAAGAGCCGTATTTTACTTTTATACCATTTATCAGTCTGCTGCAGATGGAGCTGACCCAAATTTTTTTCATAGTCAAAAAGAAGAATTGTATCAATGGCATTTAGACGATCCAGTAGATGCAACAGAAGAAAATCGTAACAATGGAATTACGGATAAACAAGGAAATTCCAATCCATTTATTTTAGATGTCACTTTAGTTCAGCGAGCTTACTTTCCAACTAGCTCCATAAATAACCTGGAGACCGTAAATTGGGTAAGTATTTCCTCTAATTTGATTGAAGATGAATTAACTATTTATTCTAGTAAAGAAAATGGGAATGTATTGTTATTTAATGAAATTGGACAGGTAGTTAGAAGTTCAGGTTTGCAGCAGGAGATAACTATGAATTTGGCTGGGCTTACAAGCGGAATCTATATTTTGCAAATCCAATCCGGAAAATCAAGTAAAGTCTTTAGAATTTTTAAGAAGTAAAAGTGATTTACATAAAGTGATCTACTTTAGCAAACTACTTCTTGCAAATTGTTAATTAAATGCAAAAAATAAAACCCTACTGCTTGATGCCTTGGATACATTTTCATGTAGGTAACAATGGCATTGCCAAAGCATGCTGTGTTGCTAACATTCCTTTTGGTAACATCAATGAGCAAAGTATGGAAGAAATTTGGAATGGGATGCCAATTCAGCATCTTCGCGAAAAATTTGCTTCAGGTGAAAAGGATAAACGTTGTGCTCAATGTTACAAACTAGAAGATGCAGGCGGAAAAAGTATTAGGCAAGAAACTTTTGAAAAATTTCCTCACGTAAAAATTGAGAAAAAATCTGCTCCCCTTCCTATTTATTTTGATATTAGGTTTTCCAATGTTTGTAATTTTCGATGCAGAACTTGTTGGCATGGAGCAAGTTCAAAATGGTTTTCAGATGCAAAAAAACTAGGAACTAATCTTGGAGAAAAAGCCATCATCCGAAATATTCATGATTTTATGTTATTTCTGAAAAAATGCGGAGGGGCATTGTTGCAAGCTGAAGAAATTTACTTTGCTGGTGGTGAACCTTTAGCAATAGAAGAACATTTTTTGTTGTTAGAATGGTTAGTCAAAAATGGGGCAACTCAAGTTCGTTTACGGTATAATACGAACTTCTCTATGTTGAAATTTAAAAATTATGATGTCTTAGAGTTGTGGAAACATTTTTCAGAAGTAGAAGTTTTGGCGAGTTTGGATGGGACAGGAGAATTAGGTGAGTTCATTAGAAAGGAGATGTCATGGGAAACTATTTTAGAAAATCGCGAAAAGATCCGAATACTTCCACATGTGAAATTTAAAATATCGCCAACGATTTCTGTTTTTAATATTCAACATTTACCTAATTTTTATCGAGAATGTTTGAAATTGAAAATGATTGCACCAACTGATATATATTTTAACATTTTAGAGAGACCCTTTCATTACAACATTAAGATTTTACCGCTAATAGTGAAACGTAATATTGAAAAAGAGTATTTGGATTTTTTTGATTGGATGAATAGGAATGAGATTCCGACTTCAGTAAGGTCAATGTTTCAGGAATGTTTAGATTATATGAAGGCAGAGGATCTATCAAAATATTGGGATAAGTTCCAAACAGAAACTATGTTGTTGAATGAGTTAAGAGACGAGGAAATTGATTTAGGGTTTATTAAAATTGGTTAATTTATTATCTCTGTTTTCAGTAAAAACAAGTAATACCTTGGTTTTACTGAAAGCAGAAATGAACAGTATTTTAAAATCAAATTTTTTCAAATATTCCATCTTGTACATTCTCTAAGACTTTTATTTCAGTTAATTTATATATCCCTCTTCCTCCACTTAATTTAATTTTTCCAAAAGTTTGATAACCATCCCAAGGTGTTGAAAATCGGGGCTCAACATCTGTTGATTTTGTATAAAATGTCCATTGTGAAACCAACTTAGTTTCTTGATCAACGAAAACGTGATATTTATTGTCAGGAGTTTTACCGACCTTATCGAAATTCAATTCAAGTACATCAGCCATTTTTCCTGCTTCTGTTTCCTCCTGACTTAAGTATTTTAGAGTGACTCCTGAATCTTTTAATTTAAAAGGCATAACCAACCAATAAGAATCGTTAATCCAAATATTTTTTCCTTTTTGTAAATACTTTGCTAGAGAATCAGGATTTGATAATTCTACTCCGTTTCTTTTTACTTTTCCCTCCATTGAATGAATATTCATCACAACTGTAAAATCATCCTTTTGAGATTCAATTCTAACATTACCTTGATGTTTATCCCAAAGTAAAGTTCGACTACCGAAGAAATTCCAAAACAAATATCTAGTCTCATCGTAAGCTTTTTTGCCACCCATTGCTTCCATAACATGGTCGGCAATTTGGATAGCAGCAAGATCAGAATTGGCTAAGTTAAACCCAATAGCAGCAGGATTTTTTTCAGTCGAAGAGATTTTATTGTTCGCTTTTTCAGAACAAGAAAAAATGAATGGTAAAATACAGATAATTAAAAATTGAATGTTTTTCATGAATTTTTTTTTGCAAAGGTGATAAAAAATTGTTAATTCACTTAAACACAAACGTTCAACGATTCTTTCTACTTGTTTTGCCAAATTCTACGAAAATGCCTAGCTTGCAATTTATTTAAAGAAACCAATTAAAAATAATTTTTTTTTGATAAAAAACATAAAATTTGATTTTGACTCAACAAAAAAACACCTAACCTTTTTAACCTTAAAATAAGATCACGATGCAAGAAACAATGATGTCATCCCAAGATTTAATGAAATTAGAAGACAAATATGGCGCACATAATTATCACCCTCTTCCAGTGGTGTTAGCTAAGGGAGAAGGTGTATATGTTTGGGATGTAGAAGGGAAAAAATATTATGATTTTTTATCTGCATATTCTGCTGTAAATCAAGGGCATTGTCATCCAAGAATCATCAAAGCACTTAATGAACAAGCTGCTCAATTAACGCTTACCTCTCGTGCTTTTTATAATGATATGTTGGGGAGATATGAAAAATACGTAACAGAATATTTTGGTTATGATAAAGTACTTCCAATGAATACAGGTGTTGAAGCTGTAGAAACAGCTTTAAAAGTATGTAGGAAATGGTCATATGAAGTGAAAGGAATTCCAACAAATCAAGCAAAAATAATTTTCGTAACTGGAAATTTCCATGGTCGAACAATGGCGATTATTTCTGGTTCAGTTGATCCTCAAAGTACAACTGGTTTTGGACCGTTCCTCCCCGGTATTGAAATTATACCATACAATGACTTAGATGCATTGAGGGAAGCGCTGGAGGATTCAAATGTTGCTGGATTTTTAGTGGAACCGATTCAAGGGGAAGCTGGTGTATTTGTTCCAGATGAGGGATATTTAAAAGCTGCCTCTGACTTGTGTAAAGCTAAAAATGTTTTATTTATTGCAGATGAGGTACAAACTGGAATTGCTCGAACAGGAAGGTTATTAGCTACTTGTGGCAATTGTGATTGTAATTCAGGTTGTGAGAATCGGCCTGAAATTAAACCTGATATTTTGATTTTAGGAAAAGCAATGTCTGGAGGTGTATTTCCAGTAAGTGCGGTTTTAGCGAATGACGAAATAATGAATGCAATAAAGCCAGGTGAACATGGATCTACTTTTGGAGGAAATCCTATAGCATGTGCAGTGGCGATGGCTGCATTAGAAGTTGTAAAAGATGAAAATCTTTCTGAGAATGCAGAGGCAATGGGTAAAATATTTCGATCTCGAATGAATGCAATGATTGAAAAAACTAATTTGGCTACACTTGTTCGAGGAAAAGGTTTATTAAATGCAGTCTTAATTAACGATACTGAGGAGAGTTCTACTGCATGGGATATCTGTATGAAATTACGAGACAATGGTTTGCTAGCTAAACCAACTCATGGTAATATTATTCGTTTTGCACCGCCTCTGGTGATGAATGAGAAACAGATTAATGAATGTTGTGATATTATTGAAAAAACGATACTAGAATTTGAAAGTAATATGTAATGTATTGATTTTCATGTGTTTATGTGTTTAAAAATATAAAAAAGCTTTCTAGATCTAAAAAATCTGGAAGGCTTTTGTTTTTTTGTTGAAATAAAGTTGATTGGTATTCTTTTTGCACTTTGGGAAAATTAACCCATTTAAATTAATAAATGCCATGAGTAATATTTTAACTATTGGTTCTGTCGGAATTTTATTACTAGTGACTTCTTGTCAAAAAGATGTGACTGAACTTACTCCAGTAAATACCAATCAAACTACCTCAGAGGAACCTAATATTCCATCTACATCTAATAATCCTTCAGTTTTTCTAAAGACGACCAAAAGTTTAACAACCACTGTGCCATCAAGTAATTTAGGTTTATTAGAATATTTAAAAGGTGAGTTAGATTATAGTATTTTTTATAAAGCCTTATTTCGTTCAGGCATAGATATAGATCTTTCAAATGATGGGTCTTTTACTATTTTTATACCAAGTAATGAGGCCTTCCAAACTTTTTTTATTGAAAATAATTATACTTCTTTAGACGACATTCCACAAAATATATTGACAACAATTGTCAAGTTTCATATTGGAAACGAGGTAGTAAAGATTGTAGATTTGGAAGTAAGTACAACTATTACTCTCTTTCTCTCAGGTAAGGAAATTTATATTAACTTGAAAGATCCAATAAATCCATTTGTAGTTTTGGGTTCTTCTAAAGCATCTTTTATTGAAAGAGATTTAGAACAATTGAATGGAGTAGTTCATAAAATAAATGGAGTTTTATTAAAGTGAAAATAGATTAACTTTAAGCACAAAAGAGCGATTTCAGTAATTGAGGTCGCTCTTTTTCATTTAGGGTAATTGTTCTTTAAAGGAATAATAATCCAAAATAAAAATTCTAATTTATCGGAAGTTTATAACTTCATCTTTTTTGTTATGTTAGATTTTTTTGAAATTTTTTAAATGTAGGTCTAGATCTGAATTACTATAGTACCTATTTTGATTTTTTAGATAAACAATATTAAATTCTTCGTTATATTGTTTTCTGTTTTCCGAGAATTCTATTCTTAAAATGAACTCATGGTTTTCTAGCATTTTTTGTAAACTAGGTTTAAAATATGTTAAACGTTCTTATTTTAAATCAACGACTTCAGCTTTTAAAAAAAAAGAAGTGTGGCAATTTTTTTTGAGGAAATTTGTCGAGAAAAATAGTTATTTTATTTCAATTGCATGGGCCATCGAAAAACAACCTTGTAATAAAAAACCACCCGTTGGTGCATCCCAATCCAACATTTCTCCAATAACAAAAATTGATGGATTTTTTTTTAATGAAAAATTAGCGTTGACTTCATTTATATCAATTCCACCAACTGTCGATATAGCTTCTTCCATTGGTCTCAAAGAGTGAATTGGAATTTGTAGCTGTTTTACATTAGTGATGAATACTGATGGTTCAAGGAAGTATTTTTTATCCGAAAAAGATTTAATCAATGCTATCTGAGTAGAGTTTAAATTTAATGATAGGGCAAATGTTTTAGTTCTTTGAGCTTTATTCTTTATTTTATCTAATAATTGTTCTCTTGGATTTAGTGGTTTGAAATCAATACTTATTTTAGGTGTGTCACCTTTTGAAAATGATTCTCGTACTTTCCAAATTAGCGGATAGATAGCATTTCCTTCTAATCCATAATCAGTAATAGTTGCTTCTCCTTTAATTTCAAATCTATCAATACTAATTTTAATATTTTTCAAATGTTTACCAGCATGGTGTATTTTAAAATGATCAGACCATTCTATATTTAACCCACAATTGGAGGCTTGAAAAGGGATAGTTTTAACTCCAATTTTTTCAAATGTAGTTGTCCATGTTCCATCTGAACCTGTTTTTGACCAAGATGCTCCACCAAGAGAGAAAATAAAATAATCTGCACTTAAAGTGATTTCAGAATTATTATGTTCAACAATACAATTGCATTTTTCATCAAAGCCAATGAATTTGTGGTGAGTAAAAATAATCACTCCCTTTTCAATTAATCGATCCCTTATAGATTTTAAAACTTGAACAGGTTTAATCCCTTTTTCTGGGAATATTCGACCACTCGTTCCAATAAAGGTAGGTATACCTAGGTTAGACAACCAGATTCTCATTTTCGAAGAATCATTATCTAAAATTGCTTTTTTCAAAAAGTTATGGGATCGATAATATTGAGTTAAGTCCTCTTTTTCTACTTTGTTGGTGAGATTAAAGCCACCATTTCCAGCCACAAGGAATTTTCGACCAATTGTTTTACCTTTTTCATAAATGGCTATTTCAAAATCATTACAAAATCGCTCAGCTGCCATCATGCCAGCTGCTCCTCCTCCAATGATAATTATTTTTTTTTTAGCCATTTTGATTACTTGAATTAGAATAATATTTCCTCAAACTTAAGCAAACCTAATCTTTTTCATCCATTCTAGAAAACACAAAAGCGGTTTTATCAATGAAGATTAAACCGCTTTTGCTATAAAAGTGAAAAATAACTTAAACTAGATTCTGAATTTTTATTCTCTCCCAATATTTAGCAACCAAATCGTGTATGATTTCTTCGGAGAGTGGTTTTCCACGATATTCTTTAATTAGAGGATTATCTTGAGCTTTTTGTATATCATCAGGATGTGAAGAGGTAGAAAGCATAACAATTATATTTTCTGCTTTTTGACTGTATTCTAAATGTTTGTATTCTTCCATGAATTCCCATCCTGTCATTTTTGGCATATTGATATCCAAGAAAACTAAATTCGGCCTTGGGTTTTCTTCGTCGAATGGACTTTTGAAATATTCTAAAGCTTCAATAGCACATGTTATAACAATAATTTTATGGGTGCAATTTGCCTCCTGTATTATCATTTTGTGGTACAGGTTAGTTGCGTAATCATCGTCGATTAAAAGGATGCAATTTAATTTCTTTTTCATGGGATGAATTTTTTTCAAAAGATCAAGATTGTTTAACCTTTCACTTTTAGTTAGGATTATGTATTTAAGAAAAATAAAGAAGGAGGGGATTGAAATCGAAGAGAAGTATAAAACTCATAATAATTTCATTTCAAGTTGTTATTTCTCTTGATGGCTTAAAAAGAAAATTTTTAGGATTTTATTACTAAAAAGGGTGAGTCCAAATTCTATTCCAGTTTCCAAATATTGCACTAGATGGCTGGTTTTTACAAAAATAATAATTCAGGAGCTTTACCCAAACGACCAATAACTATAGCATTTTGATTAAAAGTTTTACCCAAAATAACCGCTTCAGATTTAGGGATATCCAAAATAAACAAACTCTTCTCTGCTTCCCAACCTTTATTTTGAGGTACTCCAAGGCCTTCAGTATAAATCCAACGTTTATTTTTTGCCAACTCAATTAATTTTAAATGGAGAATATTATTTTCTTTAGGAGAGAGAAGTTGAGAAAATGGATTCCAAGCAGAAATAAAAGCCCATGAAAAGGCATTATTATCAATTAGAAACTCTTCTAAATTCCAATTTTCCTCTCCAATTCGAAGTTGTAACCCCAAATGTTTGACTTCATATATTGTAGCTAAATAAGCTTCCTGAAGTTGTTGGTCTATATTCCTTGAAATATCATCCATATGTTTATTATAAAATCAACAAAATTGTACCTTTGCGGATATTTTTGAGAAAAACACAGTAATTGCTAGTTTTTAAATGTCATCTACAATTTAACAATTAGCAACTAACTACCAAAATTAAAAAATGGATAAAAATAATTTAATTGGAATGGTCTTAATTTTTGTTTGTCTTATGGCTTACATGCAATTAAATCAACCTACACCAGAGCAATTGGCTAAGGAAGAAAGAATTCGAGACTCTATAGCTCTTGCTCAACAAACAAATGTAATCGCAGAGGGAGAGGGAATCGTATCTGCTGAAAAAGTTTCAAATTCCATTGCAAAATTGTCAGATTCCCTGCAACAAATGGAGTTGGGCAAAAGATATGGATATTTTGCTTCAGCTGGGAAGGGAATAGAAGAGAATCCTGTTTTAGAAAATGATTTAATGAAAATTACTTTCTCTAGTAAGGGTGGAAGAATTAAGGAGGTCTTATTGAAAGAGTATTTCACGTTATTACCTGATTCTTCTGGAACAAATATTCAGTCTGCCTTAAGATTAATGGAAGATCGGAAAGATCAATTTGATTATATTTTTCCAATTCAAGGAACTGGAAAGGTGCGTTCAGGTGATTTATATTTTACTACTCAAAAAGATGGTAGCACTATAACTTTTCGTGCAGATGCTGGCGATGGAAGATATTTCGAGCAAAAATATTCATTGAATCCTGATAATTATGAATTGGATTATGACATTAAGTTTGAGGGATTGAATAATATAATGCAATCTGGTGAATCAAATGTTGAATTACATTGGAAAAATTATCTAGGTAAATTAGAAAAAAGTACATATTACGAGAGAATTTATTCTAGTACTTATTTTAAAGCTGCCGATGATGATATGAGTTATTGCTCATGCACAAGTGATGGAGAGGAGGATGCAGATGGAGAACCAATATCGTGGTTGTCTCATTCCAATCAGTTTTTTAATAGTTCATTGATGACTGATGGAAAACCTTTTGAGTCTGCATTTATGACAACTAAAATGTTAACTGATGAGGATGACGATCTGAAAATTTTAGATTCAAAAATTAAAATACCTTTTGGTCAAACTGCCTCTGAAACATTTGCTATGAAAATGTATATTGGGCCTAATGAATTTGAAAGATTGGCAGCTTTTGACAACGAATTACAAGATATTGTTCCTTTTGGGAAGAGTGTCTTTGGTACTGTAAATCGATGGATCGTTCGTCCATTATTCAATATGCTCTCTGGTTTTATTGGAAGTATGGGAATTGTAATTTTGGTATTGACCTTTTTGATAAAATTAGTCTTGTATCCTTTGACTTATAAAATGTTGTACTCTCAGTCAAAAATGGCAGCCTTAAAACCTAGGTTGGCTAAAATGAAAGAGAAACTGAAAGATGATTCTCAAGCTCAACAAATGGAGAGTATGAAAATGTATCGTGAGTATGGTGTGAATCCAATGGGAGGCTGTTTGCCGATATTCCTTCAGATGCCGATTTGGATTGCACTATATCGTTTCTTTCCGGCAAGTATTGAATTTAGACAACAAAGCTTTTTGTGGGCAAGTGATCTATCATCATATGATGCTTTTTTCCAATTACCATTTGAGATACCTATGGTAGGAGCTCATTTGAGTTTATTTACGTTGCTATGGGCAGTGACAACTGTTTTGTATACCTACTATAATACTAAGCATATGGATTTCTCAGGGCAACCTGGAGCCATGCAATACATGCAATATCTGATGCCAATTATGTTTATGGGTTTCTTTAATAGTTATGCATCAGGATTGACAGCTTATTTGTTTTTTAGTAATCTTTTTAATATTGGGCAAACTTTGATTACCAAAAACTTCATTATTGACCACGATAAGATCAAATTAGAACTAGAGGCAAATAAGAAGAAACCTAAGAAAAAAGGTGGGTTCCAAGAACGAATGGCTTCTATGTTAGAAGAGCAAAAGAAAAAACAAGAGGCAATTCAAGCGGAACAAAAAAAGCGTAAAAAGAAATAATATTTCAAAACTGTTTCTATAAAAATTGGTTTTTAATCGGTTTAAGTAAAAACAGGATATTAATATTTTATAAAAAGTAATGGGAGTGATTACATCGATTGGATGTGGTCGTTCCCATTTTTATTTTAACACTACAATAAAAATTTCTTACTTTTGATTTTATAAAAAATAAAAAATGCGATGGCAAAATTGAGAAGGAACCATGATAAAACTAGTGGTGGTGGGCTACTTTCAAAGTCTGTAGTTTTTGCGGGTATCATAGGATTATTAGCCTATTTGTTTACAATGTTCAATGGGGGGGGAATAAATGAATCAATTGTAGATGAAAAAGATGAAGTACAAAAAATTGAACTTGAATTTGAAGGGAGTGATTATATTTTGCCTACTGATTTTTTTCCAACTTCAAATACTGGTCAGATAATAAAACATTCATATTATGCCATTTCGTATAATGAGGAACATGAGCAGCCAGAATGGGTAGCTTATGAATTAACGAAAGAAAGTATTCGCGTCAAGAATGTCGGAAGAACCAATGATTTTCGCCCCGATCCAAAAGTTAGTAAAGCTTCTGCAGTGAAAAATGATTATCGAGGCAGTGGCTATGATCGTGGACATTTAGTTCCTGCAGGAGATATGGCTTTTGATGAAAAAGCAATGTCTGAAACTTTTTACTATAGTAATATGAGCCCACAGATTCGGAATTTCAATTCTGGAATTTGGAGGCAATTGGAAGAAAGTGTTAGAGATTGGGCTTGGGATAATAAACATCTCTATGTAATTTCTGGTCCAGTTTTGACTCGAGGAATTTTGGATAAAATTGGTTCTAATAATGTATCTGTACCAGAAGCATATTACAAAGTGATTTTGGATTATACTCAACCAAGCTTGAAAGGTATTGCGTTTTTAATGCCAAATGAAATTGGAACTCTTCCTATGATGGATTATGCATTAAGTATAGATGAAATAGAAGAAATTACAGGGATTGATTTTTTTCCTCAAATAGATGTGGAAGAACAGGCGAGATTGGAAAGTAAATATGATGTGCGATCATGGAGAGTTGATGGAAATAAAGAACGTGCAAGAATTGAAAAAGCACTACAGTTGAAAAATAAATAAAGAAGTGACTATCTTTAATATATTAGTCAAAATTTAGCAGTAAAGTCCCAAATAAAATTCTATTTCTATAAAAATAAGACAGATGACGGATAAAGTAAAATTCATAGAAGATATTAATAGTGGTTATACATTTAAAGGGAGCTCTATCATCCTCGGTGGAGCAATGGTTGACAAAGAATGCCAGACTAATTCTTTAGTGAAAATCCCTATGAAAATGATGAACCGCCATGGACTTATAGCAGGGGCAACTGGTTCTGGAAAAACGAAGACTTTGCAGATTCTTGCAGAGCAGCTTTCTACTAATAGTGTTCCGGTTTTATTGATGGATATCAAAGGTGATTTGAGTGGAATTGCGGCGGAAAGCCCTGGACATCCAAAGATTGATGAGCGACATGAGAAGATTGGGCTGCCATTTGATGCAGGAACAAGTCCTGTTGAGTTTTTGACTTTGTCAGATGAGAAGGGGGCTAGATTAAGAGCAACTGTCACCGAATTTGGACCAGTTCTTTTTTCTAAAATATTAGATCTGACAGATACTCAATCAGGAATAGTGGCAGTAGCGTTTAAGTATTGTGATGATAAAAGCTTACCATTATTGGACTTAAAAGATTTTAGAAAAGTGTTGCAATGGATGACAGGAGAAGGTAAAAAAGAAGTGCAAGGTGAGTATGGGAGAATGTCAACTGCTTCGACTGGTGCAATTATTAGAAAAATTGTAGTCCTTGAACAACAAGGAGCAGATATTTTTTTTGGAGAACGTTCTTTTGATGTAGATGATTTGATTAGGCTAGATGAAAATGGAAAAGGAATGGTATCGATTTTGAGATTGACAGATATTCAAGATAAACCAAAGTTGTTTTCGACTTTTATGTTGCAAATGTTGGCAGAGGTTTATGCTACGTTCCCAGAGGAGGGAGATTTGGAACAACCAAAGTTGGTTATTTTTATTGACGAGGCACACTTGGTTTTTCAAAATGCATCGAAAGCTTTGTTAGAACAAATTGAAGCTATCGTTAAATTAATTCGATCAAAGGGAGTTGGACTTTTCTTTGTTACTCAAAATCCAACAGATATTCCTGATGCTGTATTGGGACAGTTAGGTATGAAAATACAGCATGCGCTTCGTGCATTTACAGCCAAGGATCGAAAGGCAATAAAGTTATCAGCACAAAATTATCCTGATTCTGATTACTACGATGTAGAGAAATTGCTTACTGAACTTGGAATAGGAGAGGCGTTGGTAACCGTTTTAAATGAAAAGGGTATTCCGACACCACTTGCACACACAATGTTACGAGCTCCACAATCAAGAATGGATATTTTGGTAGATAAAGAAATCAATGCGATTATTAAAAAATCTATGATCATGAAAAAGTATAATGAGGAGATTGATCGAGAAAGTGCTTATGAGGTTTTAAATGAGAAAATAGAGTTGTCTCAACAAAAAGAACATCAAGCTGAGTTGAAAAAACAGCAAGAGAAAGCTACAAAGGTAACCACTCGGTCTAGGCGTGGAGAAAAAAGTATGATTGAGAAAGTAGCAAGTAGTTCTGCAGGAAAAACCATTATTAGAGAAGTTACAAGAGGCTTGCTTGGAGCACTTGGAATTCGAACATCGAGAAGAAGAAGAAGAAACAGGAATAGTTGGTTTTAAGGAGAATATTTAATTTTAAAGTAATAACGGGCTGATAGCACTTGGTTTGCTAACAGCCCGTTATTTTTTATTAAACGAATAATTAGTTTTTCCTAGGCAAAGCCAATTGTGATTTATTTTCTTTTTTAACTTTTAATTTGGAACGATTTTTCATTGGGACGTAACTTTTTTCATATCGTGTCCAAGGTGTTTTTTTATGATTATTCCCTGCAAAGTAAGTAATGATTACCTCCAATTTCTTAGCATCTAAATATCCTGGGATTGGTTGGATTAACGATAAATCATCATTAAGAAAAACAATGGTAGGGTACGACAATCTGCCTTTTAATAGATCGGCAGCCAATTGATTATAGCCGCGTTTTCCACTATCAATATATTTATATTTAATACCATTAAGGGTTAAGGTTTCTTTGTTTTCAGCATTAAACTTTACCGAATAAAAGTTTTCATTGATATATTTGACGATTCCTTTGTTTTTTAAAGTAGTTTTATCCATCTTTTTGCAATAGCCACACCAATCAGTATAAACATCGACAAAGACTTTCTTCTTTTCTTTCCTCAATGCATCTTCAACTGCACTCCAAGTCATCCAGTTGATTCCGTCGCTATTTTCTTTTTCTAATTGTCCAAAAGAAACAGTTCCGCACCAAAAAATTGCGAATACAAGTAAAATAGGAATTAGTTTATTTTTCATTATACAAGGATTAGGATATTTTAGGATCGATAATTTTACCGACACTTATCAAGCAAAAGTAACAAACTCATAACCACAATTACAAACCTTTGTGCATCTGAGATAGTGACTTTAAAATAAGTTTAACTAATATTAAGACTTATGTCAGGTTATACGGACAAAACCCATTTCTTATTAAGATTCAAAAAATATTCCGTAATCATTAATTACAATATTTCAGACGTATATAATCTGAAAAGAATCTAAATAGTGTGTTGAAAATTCAAAAAGTGATTGCCTGAATTATGACAATCACTTTTGATTTAAAATTTCTATCTAAGAGATTTATATAGTTTTATTGGTTACTCAACCCAATCGGCTATAAAAACATTAGTGTCTCGTCCACCACCGTTATTTCGATTTGATGAAAAGACTATTTTTTTTCCATCAGGTGAGAACATTGGAAATGCATCAAAAACATCATCATGAGTAATTTGCTCTAAGCCACTTCCATCTAAATTCATCAAAAATAAATTAAATCGAGGACGACCTTGCCCTATACTTTTATGATTAGAAGCAAAAATTACTTTCTCTCCAGAAGGATGAAAAAATGGAGCCCAATTCGCACCGCCTAAATCTGTGATTTTTTTCAAATTCGAACCATCCACATTACACACATACAATTCCATATTTGTTGGTTGAACCAAGTCTTTTTCTAAGAAACTCTTATAAGTTTTTTGATCATCATCCGATTGAGGGCGAGAAGCTCGGAATAATAATTTTTTACTATCTGGCGAAAAGAATGCACCACCATCGTAACCCAAACCTTTAGTCACTTGAGTTTGATTAGAGCCATCAATATTCATTGTCCATAATTCCAAATCACCTGTTCGAGTAGAAGTAAATACAATCGTTTTTCCATCAGGTGAAATGGTAGGTTCAGCATCGTATCCTGGAGAATTAGTTAATTGTCTTTTGATATTTCCATCTAGGTCTGCTACAAAAATGTCGAAGTCAGAAAAGATGCCCCAAACATATTTTCCATTGACTTGCCTAGGTGAATTAGGGCAAGCTTCATTTCCGAGGTGAGTAGAAGAGTAAATAATTTCTTGATTACCTGGCATGAAGTAAGAGCAAGTTGTTCGACCTTTACCGGTACTAATTAAATTTGGCATATCGCCAGTGTAACCTGAAATAGGCATAGTATAAATTTGATCACATTCTGTTCCCCATTTTGGGTTAGTAGCTTGGAAAACCAAATTTTTATTATCAAAACTAAAGTAAGCTTCAGCATTGTCTCCTCCGAAAGTTAACTGCTTTAAGTTTGTAATATGTATTTCTCCAGGGAAAAGAAGAGTGGTAGAATCCATTGAATTCTTAGTTGCTTCACCATGATCATGATCATGTGCTGCATGATCACCAGACGTATGGTCGTGGTCATGAGTAACTTTTTCTTTATCATTAGATTTAGATTCTGTCACTGTTGAGTTTTCGCAACTCCAAATTCCAACTAAAAGTAGGAATGTAAATAATAATTTAAAATTCATTTTGCAGTTATTTTGCTTTTTAATATTAGGTTTTAATTCAAAAAATGAGGATTGAAATTTACTTACTTATCTATTCAACAAAAATATGATAATTGCTTCATGTATCATTCAATTAATTGTTATTTTATTCCGTTTTTTGTAAAAATATAAAAACAAAAGATTATGATTAAATCAGTTCTCTTATTCTTTTTTTCTGTTTTATTTTTCGCTTGTGGTGGCAATGGAGAAAATAATTCCTCAAATATCGAACGTAAAGTTTTCCACTACATCCAACATCGAAGTGTTACTTCACTTGACCCAGCATTTGCCAAAAGTCAAGCGAATATTTGGGCTATTGATCATTTATATAATGGACTAGTGCAATTAGATGATGGATTAAATATTCAACCAAGTATTGCTAAAAGTTGGACGATTTCTGAGGATGGGTTAACTTATACTTTTAACTTGAGAGATGATGTTTTCTTTCATGATGATGTGGCATTCCCAAATAAAAAGGGACGGAAAGTAGTAGCTGAAGATTTTGTTTATAGTTTTGAAAGGGTTTTGAAAGGTTCGATTAATTCACCTGGCGGCTGGATTTTCAAAGGTAGAGTAGCTGAGAAGAATCCCTTTCAAGCAATTGATAATCAGACATTTATGTTGAGGTTGATGAAGCCATTTCGACCGATGTTGGGAATTTTGACAATGCAATATTGTTCTGTAGTTCCAAATGAAGCGGTGGAAAAGTATGGAGCAGATTTCCGAAAGAATCCAGTTGGAACAGGACCATTTAAATTTAAAAGATGGTTGGAAAATCAATCTTTATTTTTGACAAAAAACAAAAATTACTTCGAAAAAGAAAATGGTCAAACTTTGCCTTATTTAGATGGAGTACGAGTTTCATTTGTTGGCGACCGAAAGACTGCATATTTGGAATTGATTGCTGGGAAGACTGATTTTATGTCTGGTTTGGAATCTTCTTTTGTCAATGAATTACTTTCTTCGGATGGAGAATTATTATCGAAACAATCTGAGAAGTTAACGTTTTTAAAATCACCATTTTTGAATTCTGAATATTTAGGAATACGATTCAATGGAGAGGCGAATAACCCTTTGGTTAATAAAAAAATTCGGCAAGCACTTAATTATGGTTTTGATCGTGAAAAAATGTTGCGAACAATGAGGAATAAAGTTGGGAAACCAGCAAACTCAGGATTTACTCCAATTGGTCTTCCTTCGTTTTCTTACAAGAAGGCAAAAGGTTATAATTTTAATCCAGATAAAGCTCGACAATTATTATCGGAAGCAGGCTTTTCAAATGGAAAAGGCCTGCCTACTATTGAACTTTTATCTACAAAAGATTACGAAGATTTGTGTACTTTTATCGCTCGACAATGGGAAGATATTGGTGTAAAAGTGCAAATAGAATTAGAGGAATCTGCGACTCTTCGGGAAAAAATGAAGAATGGGCAAGCATCATTTTTTAGAGGAAGTTGGATTGCAGATTATCCAGATGCGGAAAGTTTTTTAACTGTGTTCTACGGTAAAAATCCAGCACCTCCAAATTATACCCAATTTAAAAACGTAGCATTTGATGCTATCTACGAGGAAGCATTAAACGAAAATGATGATACAAAAAGGTATGCTTTATATAATCAAATGGACAAAATTTTGATTGAGGAAGCACCTGTGGTATTTCTTTTTTATGATGAGACAGCTTGGTTTGTAAAAAAAGGAATATCTGGCTTGAGCAAAAATGCAATTAATTTGTTGTCCTTGAAGAAGGTCAAAAAGTAAATCAAAGATTTATGTAATTTCATTGCCACCATTTAAAATAAAATGCCAAAAGTAATATTTAAAGATATCGGGGAAACACCCTATCAAAAAGCATGGGATTTTCAGACTCAACTTCATAACGAAGTAAAAGAGGCCAAAATCGCTCGTCGAGAATGGACTGAAGAAGAAAAAGCCAATGCTGACAAAAAAAACTATTTAGTTTTTTGCTCCCATCCAGCAGTTTATACCTTAGGGAAAAGTGGAAAAATGGATAATTTACTTTTGAATGAAAAGCAACTCGAAGAAAAGGAAATAGAATTTTTTAAAATTAATAGAGGAGGAGACATTACTTTTCATGGACCAGGGCAAATTGTGGGCTACCCAATTTTTGATATGGATGAGTTCTTTACAGACATTCACAAATATGTTCGACTATTGGAAGAAGTAATTATTCGAACTTTAGCCGATTTTAATGTGGATGCTGGTCGAGAAGAAGGTTTTACAGGGGTTTGGTTACCCTCAACAAGTAATCAACCAAAACGTAAGATCTGTGCAATTGGGGTTCACCTAAGCCGTTGGGTAACTATGCACGGATTTGCTTTTAATGTGAATACAGAATTAAACTATTTTAATTTTATTGTTCCATGCGGAATTGATGATTCAGATAAAGCAGTGACGAGTCTTTCTGCTGAAATTGGCAAGAAGGTTGATTTTAAGAAAGTTAAAGTCTGTTTGAAAAAACACTTTGCCCAATTATTTAAAATTGAATATGTTTGATTGTAAAAACATAATCACCTTAATCTATTCAAATGTTATTATTAAAATCCAATAATATTGAAATTTGGAGTTGGCTAAAATTTAGTTTTAAAAAATTATGAAAAAAGATATTCCACAACATAAAGTAGAAGATTTAGCGATAGCTGTTGTACCTCGCGAAGAAGTAATTATCAATCCAGAGGAAGATTTATGGGATACGTATATTATCAACTTAAAGGATGAAAAGATCAAAAGTGTTCTGATTGCTTCTCATGGATATGGAGAGATTGAGGGTGAAGAAATAAAAACGACAACACTAAGGCATTTTTTTGAGGAAATTGGTGCTTTAGAAATTTTAAAAATCGAACCCATTCAACGGAAATTATTTGGCTTAACAAATGAGTATTGGGTTAGTTTTAATTTTGATGGATATATGTATGATAAAAAGTATGTATTTGTAAAAGGAAGTATTGCGGAGTATAATTTTACATTGATTCCTTTTATTAATAAAAAAGGAGTAATGATTAGATAAATTATTTGAGATTAAGTTTTGTTGGTGATTAGTCAGACCTTTTTTGAATTAAAAATTTCAACCTCATTAAATGTAAGTACTGATCATTTCAATTAATAATCCGATCTATTATGAAAGTAAGCTTTGTACTTGTATTTACATTGTTTCAAGTTCTTGTTTTCAGTCAAGTGGGTACTAATATTACCGGAAACGATTCAGTCCCTTTAGATTCTTTTCAATTAGCCATTCAAGAAGTTTCAGAAATTATTGCTCTAGATTCAATGGATGCAAAGGCCTATATGGAGCGAGGTGACTTGATTTGTGGGGCACAAGATGAGTCTTATTTTAAAATTATATTTGGGAATGAGGAAATATATTATCAAGCTATGTCTGATTACGATGAAGCAATTAAATTAAGCCCATATAGTTATGAACCCTACTTGAAAAGAGCTTTATTAAATGATCGGTTTTTTAATTACAAAGAAGCTTTAAAAGATTACGAAGAAGCGTTGACTTACGCATATGTTTTTGATAACAAAATGAGAATTAGGATTCTTCGAGCAAGGCTAAAAGCTAAACTAGGAGCTTACGATGTTGCAATTAAAGATTTGGAGAAAGCACTATTAGAAAATAGCGAAGATCCAGCATTATTAAATACTTTAGCATTAATTCATTTAGATATTGAAGATTTCGAGAAAGCTTTAAAATATCTTAACCTTAGTTTAGAGTTTAATCCTGAAGATCCATTTACTTTTGCAAATATTGGTTTTGTTGCACTTAATGCGGGCAAATATCAAAAGGCTATTAATATTTTTGACGAACAAATTAAGAAAAATGGAAAATTTAGTTCCATGTATAATAATAGAGGTTTTGCAAAATACAAATTAGGAAAAAATAAAGAGGCTATTAAAGATATTAATTATGCTATAGAATTAAATTCACTCAATTCATTTGCTTTCAAAAATCGAGCAATAATAAATTTTTTGATGAATAAAAATGAGGCAGCTTGTGAAGATTTGCAGATGGCTAAAAAGTTGGGTTACAGCACCGAGTATGACGATGAAGTGATAAAAATGCTTTTCGAAAAATGTTTATCCGTGAACCAAAAACCAAAATAACTGCGAATAATTAAGTATTAAATTACAACCATTCACAGTTATTTAATTACTCTTCAATCAATTCGATTAGTCTATTCAAATCACTATCATTAGAAAAATTGATAGTGATAGTTCCTTTTCCAGATTTAGTATCTCTTTTCAATTGTATTTTTGAGCCTAGGTATCTTGAAAGTTGATCTTGCACATGCAGATAGTCTGCTGTAAGGTTCGATTTTCCCGACTCTTTTGGTACTTTTGGTGCTTTCGATATTTTAATAATCTTTTCGAGAGCCCTAACAGATAGACCTTCTACCAGTACGCTATTAAGTAATGCAACTTGACCAGCGTAATCATCGACTCCAATTAATGCACGAGCATGTCCCATCGAAATTTTTCTGTCTTTTAAAGCCTTTTGAACTTCTTCTGGTAATTTCAGCAGTCTCATGAAATTAGTTACCGATGTGCGACTACTTTCTACTCGTTCAGCTAATTTTTCATGGGTTAAATCAAATTCATTCACAAGCCTATGGTAGGTGATAGCAATTTCAATTGGATTTAAATCTGCTCGATGAGTATTTTCCACCAAGGCCATCTCCATCATCTCCGCATCATTTGCTACTCGGATGAAAGCAGGAATTTCTTTAATTTGTGCTAATTGAGAAGCTCTCCATCTTCTTTCACCTGAAATCAATTGATATTGACCTTCTGCCATTCTTCTTACAGTAATAGGTTGAATTAAGCCATGAATTTTAATTGATTCTTTTAAGTCATTGAGATCAGTTGCATCGAAATTTTTTCGAGGTTGATCTGGATTTACTTCTATTTGCTCGACAGGGACAAAAGCAAAATCTTTGGATAAATTTTGAACTAACTCTGAACTTGGTAATATTTTTTTTGACACATCTCGATCCATATTGGATTTTATGTCACCTAAAGTTTTGCCTAAGTTTATATTGAATTTTGTTTTTTTCTTTGACATAATTTTTAGTTTTTAGTATGTCTAAATTATTTTGCTGTTGAGAGTTGAATTGCGTCATTATTTTTTACTAGAAACTCTTTCGCAAGATTTAGGAAATTGATACTACCTTTACTTGCTGCATCATACAGAACTATTGGTGTATGTAAACTAGGAGCTTCTCCAATTTTTGAATTTCTATGAATAATAGTATCGTAAACTTTTTCTTGGAAGGTTTCTTTTACTGCTTCTACCACTTGATTGGCCAATCTTAATCGACGGTCATACATCGATAATAAAATGCCTTCAATTTTTATATCTGCATTCAAAAATTCTTTTACCGTATTGATTGTGTTCGTTAATTTACCAAGACCTTCAAGCGAGAATATTTCACATTGAACAGGTATTATAACGGAGTCTGCTGCAGTTAAAGCATTTACTGTTACTAAACCAAGTGAGGGTAAACAATCAATAAAAATATAATCATAATCATCACGAATCTTATCGATAAAGGATTTAGTTACATACTCTCTGCGTATTTTACTGACTAATTCCAATTCGGCATCAACTAAACTAATGTGAGATGGCATTAAAAAGAGGTTGGGTGTTTCAGTTTTGACAATTACCTCCTTGGGATCAGCATCATTTATCATGCAATCATAAATGCTCAATTCATAATCATCGGAAAATATTCCGACACCGGAAGTTGCATTTGCTTGAGGATCACAATCGATAAGCAGTACCTTTTTTTCTAAAACAGCTAAACAAGCTGCTAAATTAATAGCGGTTGTGGTTTTGCCTACACCACCTTTTTGATTAGCAATCGTTATTACTTTTCCCATATGTTTGGTTTTGTAAATTGGTTGTTATGAGATTACAACAAACAATTTAAAATATATTTCTAAAGATTTATTTTACTACCGATTGTCGGTAAGATGAGTTCTTTCCCTTTTCTATCAAAAGCGTCTTTTGCCGTATCATGATCTATTTCGATAAATCCAAAGGTATCGAAATGACAGCCTACAATTTTGTTACACTCAATAAAGTTTGCTGCAACAGAAGCATCTTCATAACCCATTGTGAAGTTGTCACCGATGGGTAAAATGGCAAAATCTAGCTTTGGACAAGTTAATGGAATCAATTGCATATCCAATGTTAAAGCAGTATCGCCTGCAAAATAAAAACATCCCTCATCATTCCAAACTACAAATCCACCAGCATTTCCTCCATTACTTCCATCTGGTAATACACTTGAATGAACAGCATTTACGTATTTTACCGTTCCAAAATCAAAAGTCCATTTACCTCCATGGTTTAGTGGGTGACTTTTACATTCCTTTTTTTCAAACCAAGTTGCTATCTCATAATTGGAAACAATAGTTGCATCATTGTTTTTGGCAATTGCTTCTGCATCAAGTATATGATCTAAATGACCATGAGAGACTAAAATATAATCAGCCTTGATTGTATTGATATCTATATGATTAGCTTTTTCATTTGCAGAGATAAAAGGATCGAATAAAATTGTTTTTCCTTTGATTTCTACAGAAAAAGTTGATTGACCATAAAAGGTTAAATTATTCATATAACTGGGTATTTAATTTGAGATTTTTTTAAGGCTGACAAAGATACTAGGATTTATAAAAAACCATGTAATGGATTTTTATAAATTTGCATTCTTTTTGGTAGCGAGAAGAAACTTAAATTTATACAAAAAAAGAAGAAAATAAAAAGTAACTACTCGATAATTAAATAATTAAAATAAATGATCACCATTATTTCTGGGACAAATAGAAAAGGAAGTGCAACTGAAAAATTTGCTAAGTATTTTTTTAAGCTAGTAAAATCAAAGACCAAGCAACCTGTCAAGTATTTTTCTTTGCAAAAATTACCTGAAGATATGCTTCATGTTGGGATGTATACGGAAAAAAAACAATCTAAAAAACTTCGTAAAATTCAAGAAGAAGTAATGATTCCAGCGGAGAAATTTATTTTTGTTAGTCCTGAATACAATGGGAGTTTTCCTGGAGTACTAAAGTTGTTTTTAGATGCCTGCTCAATTCATGAATATAAATCAACTTTTAAAGGCAAAAAAGCAGGATTAGTTGGAATTGCTTCAGGTCGTTCAGGAAACCTCCGAGGTATGGATCATTTGTCTTGTGTTTTAAATCATGTGGGAACAGAAGTGATGGGTGCCAAATTGCCTATTTCGCAATGTGAAAATTTGATTGATGAGAAAGGAGAAATTTCTGATAAAAGTACTTTGCAAGCGATTGAATCTCATGTGGATGCATTTTTGACTTATTAAGCAAAGATTATAATTTTTTCAGGTATTTGTTGAAGAATGGATGTCTTTTTTTCCAAAGACAACAGTATTTTGATTATCATATCAGAGCATTTCCCTCGTCAATATAATCATCTATTTTTAAGAAATAGTAATTTCCTGTTAAAAGAAATTTTTTTACCAGTTTATGAAGATAAAAGTTCTTTTGGTGATTTATTAGTTTTTATAATTATCAACAGGAAACTCGGTTTTATTGCTCAAATGACGTCAGATATTTGGATTATAGGTAACCCAAATCTTATTGCTCTATCCATTTTCCTTTTGCAAAATAGTAGCTCCTAATATTTTTGTTAAACTGAGGATAATAATTTTGGCTTTCCGTCGACTTCATTCGGATTAGTTTGACTTTAAATTGAATAGATGCCTTCTGTAAAACATCAAACGAATTATCTCCATTACATGCCTTTATTTTTGAAAAAATCTGCACCTTTGTTCTTCTAAAAAATTAAGATTGATAAAAGAAGTCGAAATAAAAATTCAGCCACGAGCCATTGAAGATTTAACACTCATCAAAGAGGAAGCGCTCAGAAAAGCAAAGCTTAAGCCTTCTGCCAATACCGAAGTAGTAGTGCGACGTCGTTCGATTGATGCACGTGGCTATCAACCAGTTTATCGACTTTTAGTGACTGTTTATGTTGATGAGAAACCAACAGTTGAACCTGTCATTTTGGAACAATTTAAAAATGTAAATAATGCACCGAGTGTAATTATTGTTGGAGCTGGTCCAGCAGGATATTTTGCCGCATTGGAATTGATTGAATTAGGTATTAAGCCTATAATTTTTGATAGAGGAAAGGATGTCCAAGCAAGAAGAAGAGATTTGCGAGCAATTCAACAGTTTGGATTAGTGGATGCACATTCCAATTATTGTTTTGGAGAGGGTGGAGCAGGAACATATTCTGATGGAAAACTCTATACTCGATCTCACAAACGTGGTAGCATTGCCAAGGCTCTCCAATTATTAGTTGAACATGGAGCAGTTTCAGACATTATGGTTGATGCCCATCCACATATTGGTTCCAACAAATTACCTAAAATTGTTGCGAAAATCAGAGAGACTATTTTAAAGTTTGGTGGAGAAATTCATTTCGACTCACACGTTACAGATTTTGTTTTTCATGAAAAAAAAATAAAAGGAGTAATTGTCAACGGTCAAGATGAATTCTTGGGAGAAGCAACAATTTTAGCTACGGGCCATTCGGCACGAGACATCTACAAATTACTTTTCAATAAAAAAATTAGGTTGGAAAACAAACCTTTTGCGCTTGGAGTCCGAGTGGAGCATTCGCAAAGTTTGATTGATGAAATTCAATATAGGCAAGAAAAGCGAGAGGAAAATTTACCAGCAAGTAGTTATAAATTAGTTTGTCAAATAGAAAAAAGAGGGGTGTTTTCATTTTGTATGTGCCCAGGAGGATTGGTGGTGCCAGCAGCAACTGCACCTGGTGAGATTGTGGTAAATGGAATGTCTATGTCTCGTCGAGATTCTCCTTTTGCCAACTCTGGGACAGTAGTAGCAGTGCAAGAAGATGACCTTTTACCATTTGCCAACCACGGTGTTTTCGCTGGTTTAGAATTTCAAAAAAGTGTAGAAAAAGCTATGTGGGCATTTGGAGATGGTAGCCAAAAAGCCCCTTCACAGCGAATGACTGATTTTGTTAACAACAAGATTTCGAAAGATCTACCTCCCACATCATACATACCAGGATTAGTTTCAGCTCCTATGCATGAACTTTTACCTGAAGGGATTTCTCGTAAATTACAATTAGGAATGAGAGAATTTGGTCGAAAAATGAAAGGGTATTTTACTGCTGAAACGAATGTAATTGGAACGGAGAGTCGCACTAGCTCACCAATCCGAATTCCCCGAAATCCGTCCACTTTAATGCATGAAGATGCTGAAGGATTATTTCCTTGTGGGGAAGGGGCAGGTTTCGCAGGTGGGATTATTTCAGCAGCAATGGATGGACAGAATGTGGCAAAAGCGGTATCACAATTTTTAAAATAGGTGAGATGAAAATTATGAATGTAAAATATTGAAAATCCATAATCAATATGTTAGTTTTCTTCAATCCTGATATCTCAAAAAAGAAAAATGAAAGATAAAGTAGATTTAATAGCACGTATTTTTTTATCATTAATATTTTTATGGGAGGCATTTGATACCTTCAAATATTTCAATAACGCTAAAGAATATATGATAGGATATCACCTCACTTGGAATCAAGATTTCCTTTTGGGAAGTGCTATATTTTTAATGATTTTTGGTGGAGTTTTGATCTTAACAGGTTATCGATCGAAGTTGGGTGCAGTACTTTTACTGCTTTATTATATTCCTGCTACTCTAATTATTTATTCTTTTTGGAATGATCCACCAGAGTTGTATCGAATTAACTCTATCCAATTTATGAAAAACTTGGCGATCATTGGAGGGTTGATGATGGTGTTTGTAAATGGTGCTGGAAGATATAGTATTAAAAAATTATTTGCAACTACTCGAGTAAACTAATTATCTAATAGATAATCTTTTTTAGTCTATTCATTTACTAATTTCTAAGTTTGCGAAATGAAATCTTATTCTTTACAAGAGTTAAACGAACATCTAAAAAGGGTTGTAGCATTGAATGTCCAGGATGCGTTGTGGGTACGTTGCGAAATTGCTCAATTGAATGAGTCAAGAGGGCATTATTTTATGGAATTGGTTGAAAAGGAAGAAACAATTACAGCTAAAGCTAGTGCTATTTTATGGATGCGATCTTACAATAAATTATTGAGGGAGTACGGTCGAGGAGTTCAAAAAGTTTTAAATGAGGGAATGGAAGTTATGCTAAAACTTAAGATCGAATTTCACGAAGTTTACGGCATGCAATATTATATTGAAGACATAGATACTAGTTTTACTTTAGGGAAATTAGCTTTACGAAAACAAGAGATTTTAGAAGTATTTGAAAAAGAGGGTTTGTTGGGTAAAAATACTGAGGTGTCTTTGCCATTTGTTTTGCAAAAAATTGCCATCATCTCCTCTGAGAATGCAGCAGGTTATCAAGACTACTTAAAACAACTAGAAGAAAATGTTTTTGGGTATAAAATTGATAATCAGATGTTTGCGGCAGCCATGCAAGGAATAAATGTAGAAGAAGAAATCCTTTTTCAACTTAAAAGAATTAAAAGACAAAAGAATAAATTTGATGCAGTTGTAATTATTCGGGGTGGAGGAGCTAAATTGGACTTGATGGCATTTGATAATGAAAAAATTAGTAGAGTAGTAGCAAATTTTCCATTACCAGTCTTGACTGGGATTGGCCATGATATAGATGAATCTATCTTGGATCGAGTTGCACATACGACATTGAAAACACCGACTGCAGTTGCGGATTTTATTATTAATCACAATTTATTTTTTGAAAATAGATTAATGAAGATCGGTTCGGAACTTGGTTTATTAGCTCAAGAAAAAATCCAAGAGCAAATATATATTATCCAAAATTTTCAACAAAATTTGCATTGGAAATCTGAAAATTTGTTGAAGGATACCCTCCAGAAAATTTCATTGATAGAAAATGAGGTAATGCGTACTTCAAAGTCATATTTTCAAAATGAAGAAAAAAAGATATCTAATTTGGAATCTATTTTTGAAGTTTTAGATCCTGAAAAAACCTTGAAAAGAGGATTTAGTTTAACTTCAGTCGATGGAAAAATAATTAAGTCGATAAAAGATCTAGACGGTAGGAGAGGAATTGAAATAACCACCCAATTATCAGATGGTATTCTTAAAAGTAAAACGAAATAATAATGACCTACGAATCAGCTTTAAAAGAATTACAAGAAGTCATAGAAGATTTACGCAACGAATTGGTTAGCGTAGATGACTTGACTAAAAAGGTTAATAGAGCTAAAGAGTTAATAGAGTTTTGTAAAAATAAGTTGAGAGAGGTTGGGGAAGATTTGGACGGAATATTTTGATTAATTATTTAATTCTAGCTCAAGTTGTCATAATTCATAAACTTTAAAATAATTAACTCATTTTTATTGACCAAATCAGATGGAGTAATATTAAAATTCTGTCTTATTAGTTGGCTCTCAATTGAGATACAGTATCCGTTGGTCGGCTATTAATGTCATATAAATTATAAGAAAGATAGCCGCGTTAGTTCGATTCATTAAACTAATATCCAATAAACTTTCCCCCCACATACCTACTCGAATGATATAATAAATTAGAATCGATTATTCTTTAGTTTAGTTTTAAGTTATTATTTATCTGAAAAAAATTAGGTTTAACTCTATTCTAGAAGCATCTAATTTTAAGTTTCACTTTTGGTAAAATATTCTTAAAATAAAATAAGTAAGCTTAGCAATTATTGATTCAAGCTGAAAAATATAAATGAATAAAAAAAGAGCTCAGTATAAAAGCGAAAATCTGAAATATTTTTATTCTTCCACCTTTAATTTTACCAATTCAAATTCCTTTTCAACTCTTTCAATAATAAGCATTTCATTTTCAGAAATCTGTAGAGAAGATCTGGGGTAAAAACCTTGACGTCTTTCGATTGATTTTGGAAATAAGGGTGTGGTATTTGCTTCACCGTCATCAGAAATATGGGTAACTGAAATTTGTGATTTTTTCTTGAAAATTTGACCATCAGCTTTTGCAATTTTTCCATAACCAGGATAACCCATATTATCGGGATGATCATTGTAAATGAAAAATACTTCATTACCTTTTCTATGAGAATAAAAATTAATGAACCGTTCCACTTTTGAATCACCATGTTTTGCAACTTTGTTTGCGAAATTAATCTTTTCGTCTTCTGCTCCATGATTAGATATAAGGATACTTTCATGAACCATTTTTTTAATTTCCCTTTTGCTTGATCCTGATCCTTTACTGTATGTGTCTAGATATAATCGTTCTCCGATAATGGTTAAACTTTTATTTGGTTGCTGAAAAATCTTTTTTACCATAAATTTTTTCATTTTTTTGGTCTTTCCTTCCCTAGGTTTCTTCTTATGATTGAGTGCCAATATTTCATTAGGAAATGGTTGGAAGGATTTTTTTAATTTTAAGGACTCACCTTTTTGAGTGCCAATAATTTGAACTACACCTTGAGTATATGATTCACTTTTATCTGAATAATAACCTAACATGAAAGGAGAGCCATTAATGAGAAGTTCTAGATCTATATCTGTGATATAATTTGTTCCAGGATTAATAATACTGGTAGAATGATATTGAGTAGTTGCATCAAATGCGAACAATTTGTAAGTAGGTTTATTGTGATTAAATGGATGTTCAAAATTAAAATTTAAGTTGAAAAACGATTTTTTCAAAAAAAATGCATTGCCATTATTATCGATAATTCCTCTTCTAATCTTCGTATCCCTTCGTTTGAATTTTTCAAGTAAAATAGTTTTTTCCCAAAGTTTTTCTGCTTTTTTATTCAAAACACAAATCCCTAATTCCCTATTTGATTTCTTGATTGGATTTAATTCGTAAACCAGAATTTTGGATTTATTTGGTGAAATTGAAAATCCAAATTTATAATTGTTTCTATAAAAGCCAATATAACTTGATTCATATATCTTTTTGGGATCTTGAGTTTTATTTAAGGTTTCAGAATCATATTTATAGAGGTGAAGATATTTTTTCTTGGAAGCTTTATCTATAGTGGAGGCAAAAACCAGTAGCTCCTCTTTAAAAATTGTGAAGTATTCGATTTTAGAAATATCATTTTTTAGTTTGATTTCAGTATCCTTTGTTTTTATTAAATCTAGCTCTTCATTGAAATATAATAATCGATATTTACCTTTTGCTGTCTTGAGTAATTTATTAATTTTCACATCGATCATTTCAATTAAATAATAACCATGTTGACTAGCAGCTATTCCTTCTCGAATTAAATTTTTTTTACCAATTTCAATAGTTCTACTTCTTTCAATTTCAATAATTTGTGAAATAGTAATAGGATAATAAAAAAAATAGCAAACCCAAAAAACGAGTAATATTTTTATGTTCATAGATTATTAAGTTTTCTAAAAAGAATATTTTTTTTCAAGAAAATATTTTACGAAATGCCCAGATAAATTTCTTAAATCGGTATAAATAAAAAATTCTAGATAGGAATGTCATTTAATAATTCTATCCATAATTATTAAAGACCTAGTGGGAACTTACATAGAAATATCCTCATTTTTAAATTTTGATAATATTACTAATTGACTTTATTTATTTTCTCGTTATTTTTTGAGCTTTCCATGGGTGATATTTCAAATGAATTTAATATTCGAAATTGAATCATTTTCTTCATTAATTGGTCAGGAAAGAACCTATTTTTCCCATAACTAATCAAGGAGGATTTAATATAAATAGAAATGTCATATAAGACCCAATAAATTTAAAAATCAAAATAATAAGTTATAAAAATCTCTTAATTTATAGTTTTTGCCATCTTTTACCCCATAATTAGACAATAATCAAGGTTTCTGTAAAAATCGGCATTGTTGTTGAATTTCATTATTTTGGATTAATAATTTTCCAACCGTATAACATTAATAAAAAAGATAAAGCTTAATTGCTTAATCATTTGCTTTTAGGCTCCAACTTTAATTAATCCTCATGTTTTAAAATGAATTTTTTAAAACACGTTCATTTTGAACGGTTTGTAATGTTTTTTTTGGTCAAAGGAATCGTTACTACATTTTTTAATCCCCAACAATTGAACTTATGTTACATAAAACACTACTTGTAGCCGTTGCATTTTGCTTTTCATTAAATCTATATGCCCAAAATTGGGATGACCTTAATAATCAAGTATTGACTTATTTAGGAAATGGAGAATATGCAGATGCAATGTCTTCAGCTCTTCGTGCAAGAGAAGTTGCCAAAATCCAATTTGGCGAGAAAAATGCAGATTACTCTGCCAGTTTACATAATTTAGCAAGTGCTCATAAAAAATTAGGCGAGTTTACTCCTGCTGAAATTTTGTATTGGGAAGCACTCAAAATTGACAAAGAGGTACTTGGCGTTAAACATCAAAATTATGCTTTGAGTCTTTTTGGATTAGCAAATTTGTATAAACTTAAGAAGGATTACCAAAAAGCTGAGTCAATTTATTTAGACGCTTTGGATATTATGAAAGCTGCAGTTTCAGACGATCATCCTGATTTTGCTTTGATATTGAGCGATTATGCAGATTTACATACGAGCTTAGGGAATTTTAAAAAGGCAGAAAACAGTTTAAAAAGAGCTAAGGAAATCACAAGATATTCTGTGGGAGAACGACATCAAGATTATGCTGGTATTTTATTTAATTATGGAAAATTTTATAAAAATAGAGCAAATGTCCCTGAGGCAGAAATATCTTTAAGAAAAGCTCTGGATCTTTATAAAAATACGGTTGGTATTAACCATCCTGATTATAAGGACTGTAAAAGATATCTGGGGAATTTATATAATCCAAAATATGAATTGTATGAAGCAGCACCATCAGAAGCTCTGCTACCTATAGAAAGGCCTGCACTTGCCTCCTCAATTAATAACCCTGCAAAAACAAAATGGAATTCATCCACTGAGGTTATTACCGGTCTTGGAGAATCTGAAGGTGAGGAAAAGATGGTTGGAAAAAATAATTCTTCTGCTAAAGGATTATCAGGAAAATCAAACAGAAAGGCTAAGCCTAATACCACTGCTGTTAATGATAGAGTCATAACTCAGCCTGTGGTCGAAGAAGTAGTGACTCCACCTGTTTTCGTTGAACCACCCAAACCAAAGGTGAAAACCTGGATGGATTATAGTTTTGATATTGACAGTAATACTCAATCTGAGAATTATACAGGAGCAATTGAAGCAGGGCAAAAAGCATTGATGTTGGTAAAAGAAGAATTTGGAGATGAGCATGAAAATTATCGTATCATTTCATTAAAATTGGCAGATAGTTATGAAAATGCGGGGATGTTGGATCGAGCAATTCCTATATACGAAAAAGATTTAGCAGCGATAGAAAAGATATTAGGTAAGGATAACATTACCTATAAGAAGCGCAGGTATAATTTATTGAAGGCTTATGAATCGACTGGTCAAAAATCAAAAGCTAGGGACTTTTATAAAGCTTCTGTCTATAGCTCTTTTGCGGAATTTAGTAATGC
Source organism: Saprospiraceae bacterium (assembly GCA_029251525.1). GTDB lineage: Bacteria > Bacteroidota > Bacteroidia > Chitinophagales > Saprospiraceae > CAJQQY01. Next base: position 330,099 of record JAQXDE010000066.1, read on the forward strand.
TGGATTCCAGGGTCAAAGTCGGATGATGGAAAAAATGCAATCGGAGATTGAAGATTATTATGATAATTCCATGAAATTAGGATTCTTAGTTTCGGGAAATGAAATGCAAAATTTCAATTTAGCCCTTAAAGGAGTATCGACTGATGCTGCCTTGGAAATCAAAAACTCAATGATTGGTGAAATTGAATCTTATCAAAACCAATTGAGAGAAAAATTAAAACCTAATGAGGCGACAATTGATTTTCTTAGGATGAAAAATAAGAAAACTCAAATTGGTAATTATTATGCTTTAATTACTCGTAAAAATAAAAAGGAAACTGTTATGGTTCCTCTATTGGATGAGAGTAAGGTTAGTATGTTAATTAATTCAGATGCGGATTCTCATGATAGTTATATTCAAAGTGAAGATCGAAGTAAACATTTATATCAAATGATTTGGGAGCCCCTAGAAGAACATTTGAAAGGGGTAAATTTTGTTCATGTTTCTACGGTTGGAGAACTAAACAAGGTGGCATTTAGTGGACTCAAGGATAGGCAAAAAAATAGTTTGGCAGACAAGTATGAAATTTATTATTATTGTTCTCTTAGAGATTTTATTAATGATAAAGATATAGACATCAAAAATGAAACAGTTTCATTTTTTGGAGGAGCAATGTTTGGAAATGGCGGTTTAGGGAAATTGGACTATTTGCCAGCAACGAAAGATGAAGTAAATACATTTAAAGTTATTTGTGCAGCCAAAGGATGGTCGGTTAAAACTCAAATTGATGGGGAGGCTTCCGAAAATAATATTAAATCTTTGAGTGGTGCAAATGCTCCCGGAGTATTACACTTGGCAACACCAGTTTATTATCAGCATCTGGAAGAGTTCTCTGGAATTGCACTTTCTAATGCAAATGAAAAAATCACTTCCACTCATTTTCAAGATAATGCAGATGATGGTTTATTGAATGCAAAAGAGATCTCAAAATTAGATCTATCTAAAACGAATTTGGTGTTGTTATCAGCAACCGAAACTGGTTCGAATAAGAATAGTGCAAAAGGAATTTTAAGTATTCAGCGTGCACTTAAAACGGCTGGTGTAAATACTATTTTATTTAGTCAATGGAAAGTGCCAGATAAGCAGACTCAGGAGATGTTTTCTCTTTTTTACTTCAATCATTTAAGTGGAATGGATACGCATAAAGCATTTTATACTGCTCAAAATGATATTCGAAAATTGTATCCATCTCCATATTTTTGGGCTGGATTTATATTAATAGAGTAAAATTTTTGTTAATTAGTTTAATCTAGGGCTGGTAGTGCATTAGGCATTACCAGCCCTTTTATTTAAAAGGAATAATTATTTCTTCATTATTAAAGATTGTTCTTTCGAGTTTTATGGCATTTAAGATAAACAACTTTTCGTTCGTAATTTGATTGTTCAACCTATAAGTTAATGTAATTTTAGAGAAGATTAGAATTTGCATTTGCCTAGTTTAATTTGGGGAAAGGTGGAAGGACATTTTGTTAATTATCCTAGGTTAAAATGAAAAACTGCAAATATGGGAACTGGAAGTTGTCTAAAACTAAAATTATAAAAAATATATCATTGATTAAATCATGGCATAACTTAAAACTATTTTCCAAAAACAAATTCGTAAGTTTGTGTTGATTTTGAACTAATCTCAAAAGTTACTAATTTTTATATTTTTCAACTATTAATACCAAGCCTATGGTCAAGTATTTCCTCAAAAAGAATGGAGCTTTAGAGATGTTAGACGAGCCGCAGCCAACTTGTTGGGTAAATATTTCTCCTCCTTTTGACCAGCAGGAATTAACTAAGATTGCTGCTCAATTTGAAATTCCATTAGACTTTTTAACAGATTCTCTTGATGTCGATGAAAGGTCTCGATATGAGCGAGAGGATGATGTTCGGTTAATAGTTGTGAATACACCTATAGTCAACGAGGTAAATCAAGAAAATGAAGCATTTTATATTACTGTTCCTATTGGAATTATATTGACGATAGACCATATCATTACTATCTCAGCTTACGAAAACCCGATTATTCAAATGTTTATTGATGGAAAAGTAAAAAATTTTATTCCAACTGATGAACCTGATTTTGTATTGAAGATATTGGAGCAAAATGTATTTCGATTTTTGAATTGTTTGAAAAAGTTAAACCTCAAACGAAATTTAATTGAAAAGGAATTATATGATTCGAGTAAAAATAGGGAGCTGCGTCAATTGTTAAGTATTGAAAAAAGTTTGGTTTATTTTGTGAATTCACTTTCTGCCAATGAATTATTGAAAATGAAAATGAAGCGTTCCGATTTTTTAGGAATTCGAGCAGATGAAGACAAAACAGATTTATTTGAAGATATAATTATTGACAATACTCAAGCGTTGGAGATGTCGAATGTTTATTCAAATATTTTGAGTGGAACCATGGAGGCATACGCTTCGATTATATCAAATAACTTGAACCAGGTGATTCAGCGATTGACGTTGATTACGATTATTTTGATGCTACCTACCTTGGTGGCAAGTCTTTATGGAATGAATGTTCCTTTACCTTTTAAGGATTCAGCATATGCTTTTCCTTTTATTATTGTGTTTTCGATTGTGATTAGCCTGTTACTGGCTTTGTGGTTCAGGACAAAGCGATTGTTTTAATTCAACTTAGGATAATATGAATAATTTTAGTCTCTAAGGATATTTAAAATTTGCTTAAATCAGATTGTTTATTCCTATTCCTAGAATCTAATTTTTCATTTTTAAGATCCATTCTTTGATTAATTCTACTCCCTCTTCATGTACCATTCTCCTCCCTAATTCAGGCATCATTGCTGCAGGTTCAGTAGAAGCCATACGATAAGTCATAATTGATTCCTCAGGATAACCAGGAATAATATTTAATGCAAATCCACCTGTTCCAGTTCCAGCAGCTACAGAGGGTTTATTGATTCCTAAATTAATATTCATCTCTGCCTCAGCTACTAAATTTAAGCCAGTTGTACTTGCTGGTCCATTTGGATTATGGCAATGTCCACAATTAATATCAAGGTAAGCTAAGGCTCTTTCATGTAGTGTGCCGCTAATTGGATTATTCCATTGAGCAACTTTTTCATAGTTTGTTTCTAATTGATAATCACTTAAATAACCAACAGCGTTCCATTTTTTTAATTGATTCATCTTTCCATCGAGGTAAGTAAACTCTTTATTTAAATTTCTGATTTTTGGACCAATAGGTTCTTGGACACCTTTATTATAATGACAACCTTTGCATTGGTTTTTATTTGGAATGATGTAATCGACCATCAAGTGTTTTCCAGTTTGATTAATCCAATTAACCGTTTTTATTTCTCCAACAATATTGAGAGTAGCGTCAGTTTGTTTGTCATTCCAAGTATACCCATGAGCTTCCCATTTATCTTTGCCTTTGATCAGAAGACGAGTTTCGATATTGCGTTTTCCTTTGTTTATATCTCGCTCATCATTTTGGTAGTAGAAAGTTTTTATCAAAATTGTTCCTACAGGAAAATTTAGTACTTTTCCGCTCGAAATAAATTTAGCAGATGTTTCTTTTGGCATCCAAATGAATCTTGATTTATACGCATAGTCAGAAAATAAGGGAGAGTTCAAATCATATGGAAGTACTTTTTTATTTGGTTGCAAGTCTGCTATTTTTCCAATAAAAAAATTGTACTGGGAGAGTTTTTCAAAAGGTTCTTGATAATTCACGTTTTTTACTTGTTGCGAAATAGAGTCGCAGCAAGTAAAAATAAAGGAAGAAATTAATACAAAGAATAAAGATTTTCTATTTGTGAGAAAGTACATTAAATAATTTTATTTTGTAGTTAACCATTTATCAAAATCACCTACTTCAAAAGAAGGTATTTCACAATCAAAAATTGAAATATCATCATTCATATTTCTAGTGATATTTTCAGGAGTGGCTCCCATTGCTGCATTCATATTTCGAAATATAATGTCTCCATTGTTTTTAAAGCAGAATCCATTTGGTTTTCCATTTTTATCTAAAGCAGCTGGATTAAAGATTCCATCAATGATGATATCAGGTGATTTGTCCCCACAAATTGCAAATAATAATTTTCCAAAATCGGTCGTAGGAATAGCTGGTCCATTGGTTTCAGTAATCACATTGTCATGGATATTGATGTTGGAGCAGAATGGATCAAATTCTTTTGATTCAAAGGGTTGGCCTGTAAAAATCCAACTATTGATTCCTATTCCCATACTTCTATGATTTTTTATTGTATTATTAAAAACTTCAATATCCTTATGTGCCATAATTAGCATTCCTGTTCCTGAGGGGAGAGTATTGACTACAATACCTGGCTTTGAGAAATTTTCACCATTATTATCTTCCATGATATTGTCATAAAATTTTACTTTATAACCATTTGCCTGAGGTAAATCTGGCATGTCAAAGATTAGCATACCAGCTGCATTTTGTTTTGCTATATTTTTATAAACTAGAGCATTTCGAGTGTTTTCTATCTCTAAGCCAGCAACATTATGATGCACATAATTTTCTCTGACGATGGCATTGGTTGTTTGTCCTACATAAATACCAGCATCCATAGCGTATGAGGCTTCACATTTTTCAATCAAAATATTTTTGCAGGAAACAGGATAAATTCCATATCCTCCATTTTCAGGACTCGCACCATTAGTCCAAGTCGTCTCCAAATCTCTAAATGTTACATTTTCACAGGCCTGAACTTTAATAGCATCACCTTTAGAATCTTGAACTGTGAATCCTTCCAACAATAAATTTTTTGCATTTTTAAGAATCATTCCTTCTGCTCCCTCAATTTGATTTTTAAAAGAAAGAATAGTTTTTCTTTTTCCCATTCCTTTAATTGAGACATTAGGGATATCATTAAAGGATAATGCTCTTTTAAATGAGAAGGTGCCTTCAGGTAGAAGAATTATTTCTCCTTCTTTTGCTTGGATTAAAATTTTTTGTAAAGATGATTCAACTTCGGTTGTACTAATTGGATGAAAGCCATTTGGTTCGGTTTTGCAAGTGAAAAATAGAAGAGGACTGAGAAGAAGAAAAAGTGAAAATTTGGAGCTCATCGAATTGGTTTTTTTGATTTGGAAAAATGTTTGATCGAAAGGTGTCTTTGAAAGTGTAAAATAGAATTTTTTTGCGAAAAGAAATGTTTAATCCAAGTTACCTATTTTCAAATCAGAATACCTATTGTCTATTTTTAAGAAACTTTCAAACCATATTTTAAAACTATTTTAAAAAAAAATAAACAGTCCAAGTTTATTTTAAAAACAATTTCAAAATTATTTATTTTAAAAAAGTTTTTTCAAATAACAATTTTATAAGTTTTATTATCCGCAGATTGATAATTGTAATTTAATGTTTTTTTGGTGAAAAACATTGAAAATCAAGGAGTTATCACTTGTTTTTTTACGATCTAATTGAGTTACTAACAGAAAGTTATCCACAATGTGGATAAATTGACTATGTATTTAACTCGTTGATAGTCAATGCTTTATTGTATTTACCAACATTATGTGAATAACTTTGGTGATTTTTTATTCAATAAAAAGTCTATATTTGTTTAGCTTGAAGATGATATGAGTTAAATCTGTTATATTTAATAACTTTTCTTCATAATCCAGCCCTAGAGTTATTATTTTTAAAAAATAATAAAAAAAAAAGAGGAATAAAAATCCTTATTTTTAAAAACTTCATTGAAATCTATTTTTTAGGAATTTTTAAATCTGAAAATTTATAATTAGAGAAAATGTTGTCAAATTCCTTTTTAACTAAAGGTGCCTAAGGCCTGTCAGTTGAATTGTTAAATTTTTTTGTGTGTATTTGGCCGTTCATAATTTTTTCTTTAAGAGGAGTCAATATAATATGTTGGCAAATAAATATTGGGGATTATTAACCAAAAATAAATCGACTCACAAACTGGCTTGATCAGTAATTAAAATGAATTAAAAGAGGAATTGCATAACCAACCTTTAAATAGTTCTTCTCTAAATTATTTCAATCCTTTTTCATCTCTAAGTATTATTTAAACAAAAGAGTTTAATAATATAAACGAAAGCAATCTCTCATTCAAAATTATTTAATTAAAATATTTGTGAAACACTATTTCTAAACATTTGATGTTATTTGTTCCCTTTATCCAAATTGGTACGAATTTCTTCACTCAAAACCACCGGAGACCATGAGTCTAGCACTACAAAAAACAACTACAAAATCGAACACGGACAAAAATCAAGTAAAAAAAGTGTTCACATTTGAGGAAGCAATGAAAGCTTCTACAGCTTATTTTAATGGAGATGAACTAGCCGCCAATGTATGGATCAACAAATATGCATTGAAAGATTCAGCAGGTAATATCTACGAGCAGTCACCTGATGATATGCACCAAAGATTAGCAGGTGAAATTGCCAGAATCGAAAAAAGATATAAAAATCCTGTTTCAAAAGAAGACATTTATGCTTTACTGAAAAATTTTAAATACATCATACCACAAGGTGGACCGATGTCTGGAATTGGCAATGACTATCAAATATCTTCTTTATCAAATTGTTTCGTAATTGGAACTCATGCGGATTCCTATGGTGGAATTATGAAAATGGACGAAGAACAGGCACAATTAATGAAACGAAGAGGTGGTGTAGGTCATGACCTTTCTCACATCCGTCCAAAAGGAAGCCCTGTGATGAATAGTGCTTTGACTTCGACTGGAATAGTACCTTTCATGGAACGGTATTCTAATTCGACTAGAGAGGTGGCTCAAGATGGTCGTAGAGGAGCATTGATGCTTTCTGTTTCTGTTAAGCACCCAGATGCTGAAGATTTCATCGATGCAAAAATGGAATTAGGAAAAGTTACTGGAGCTAATGTTTCTGTACGAATTACTGACGATTTTATGAAATCAGTAGTAAGTGGTGAAAAATTTACTCAAGCATATCCTATCGATTCATCTTCCCCAAAATTTACCAAAGAGGTGGATGCAGAGAGAATATGGAATAAAATTATTCATAATGCATGGAAGTCCGCTGAGCCAGGAGTTTTATTCTGGGATACGATTATAAACGAGTCAGTACCAGATTGCTATGCAGATTTAGGCTATAAAACAACTTCTACAAATCCATGTGGAGAAATTCCTCTTTGTCCTTATGATAGTTGTCGATTATTAGCTGTAAACCTATATAGCTATGTGGAAAAACCATTTACACCAGAAGCTCATTTTAACTTTGATAAATTCAAGAATCATGTTCAAATGGCACAACGAATGATGGATGACATCATTGATTTAGAGTTAGAGCAAATAGATAAGATCATTGCTAAAATAGAAAATGATCCTGAGCCAATGGAAATTAAATCCGTTGAATTTAATTTGTGGAAAAAGATTAAAAAAGCGTGTGAAGAAGGAAGAAGAACAGGTGTGGGAATTACAGCAGAGGGAGATATGTTAGCTGCAATGAATTTGAAATATGGAAGTGATGAAGGAATTGAGTTTTCAACCGAGGTACACAAAACATTTGCGTTGAATGCTTACAGGTCTTCAGTTAATATGGCTGAAGAAAGAGGACCGTTTACAATTCATGAAGCGAAAAGAGAGGCTAACAATCCATTTATAAATCGAATTAAAGATGCTGATCCTAAGTTGTATGCAGATATGGAAAAACATGGTCGTAGGAATATTGCTTTGTTGACTATTGCTCCGACCGGAACAACTTCCTTGATGGCGCAAACAACCTCTGGAATTGAGCCAGTTTTCATGGTAGCCTATAAACGAAGAAGAAAAGTTAATCCTAATGATCAAAATGTTACAGTTTCCTTCGTTGATGAGGTAGGAGATAGCTGGGAGGAATACAATGTTTTCCATCATAAGTTTATGGATTGGTTAGCTGCTAATAATATGGATATTCATGAGGTGAAAAATTTACCTGAGAAAAAATTGCAAAAATTAGTAGAGCAATCTCCATATTTTGGGGCTACCGCAAACGATGTCGATTGGGTACAAAAAGTTAAAATGCAAGGAGCAATTCAAAAATGGATAGACCATTCTATTTCTGTTACTGTTAATATACCTAATGAGACAAGCGAAGAAATGGTGCGTAAAATTTACGAAACCGCCTGGGAAGAAGGATGTAAAGGTTGTACTATTTATCGAGATGGATCTCGATCAGGTGTTTTGATTTCTAATGATGAGAAAAAAGAAGAAGTTGCAGATGACTCAATGATTATTGAATCTCGTGCTCCAAAGCGACCTAGAATGTTAGATGCAGAAGTAATACGCTTTCAAAATAATCATGAAAAGTGGATTGCTGTTGTTGGGTTGATTAATGGAAAACCTTACGAAATTTTTACGGGAAGAGCCGAAGATAGTTTTATGTTGCCGAAAGACATGAAAAAGTGTTGGGTGATCAAAGAGAAAGATGAAAATGGAATGAATAGATATGATTTTCATTACATGGATAAAGATGGTTACAAAGTTACTATGCAAGGATTATCACGATCATTTGATAAAGAATTTTGGAATTACGCTAAATTGATTTCTGGGATTCTTAGGCATGGAATGCCTTTACCATATGCAGTTGATTTGGTGGCAGGATTAAATGTTGAAAATGATGTTATCAATACTTGGAAAAATGGTGTAGTTAGAGCCTTGAAAAAATTTATACCAGATGGAACTAAGGTTGTAAAAGAAAAGTGCGGTGAGTGCGGTGATCCGGATGGTTTAGTTTACATTGAAGGCTGCTTAATGTGCCAAAGTTGCGGCCATTCTAAATGTGGTTAATATTTGAAAAATTATACTAGTTATTAAGGCGAGCAATTATGCTCGCCTTTTCTCTTTTATAGTTGATCTAAAATGTACTATTTTTCAGATAACGCCTTAACAAATTTACCATAAAACCATTTTTTTGGCCCTAAATCTAATCGATCTAATTCATCATATTTATATCCAATAACCTCAATAAAATTTTCAGAAATTGTCTCTTGGTAGAACTCAATTCGTTGTGGTTTTTCTTGCTCAAATAGCCAAACAATTGTGCTGTCATTTTTTATTGTACCATTCAAGGTTATCGATTCGTTGAGGTTGGTCAAATAACGATAAATTTTTCCATTTTCTACTCGATTATTTCCTGCTGTGCTAATTGTTTTTCTCTCTCGTGGGTAAAAATCGTAAAAAGATATTTCTTGGAAGTAAGGACTTTTTGATAAGAAAACATGCTCTGCCTCATAATTATTCATCAAAGTTAATCCAGGTTTTGTCACATAATCTAACCTTAAATTTTCCAAATCAATACTCGTTTTAAGTAATGGATCTATATCCTTTATAGTGATATAGTTTCCTTTCCAAGTACCTTCGTATTTTTTAAAAACGTCTGCCAATTTTTTATCTGAAGCGGTAAAAATTGGAGCGAGTTCAATAGCTTCTTTTTTCTTTAGCGGGGTAGCAGTTCTTATAGGTTCAGTATTATTTTGACAACTAAAAAAAGCGAAGCTTATAATAATTATTTTAAAAAATGATTTTTTCATGATATGGTTATCGTATTACTTTTGAGAAATCAATAATCCCCCAAATGTAATATTACTTTTTGAAAGAGGACAGTTGGATAAATATCTTTTTGCTTTGATTTCTACCAATTACTTTGAATTGAGAGTATTCCTATTTTGGTGAGTGAGGAGCAAATAGGTTTCTTTTGCCTCTGAATGGTATTGATTATTGGCTCAAGTTTGCTTAAATATTATTTATTCACCTGAATAGGTAAATGATACTTCTTTATTACGATAATAAAAATGGCTCTAGTTTTAGCATCTGTATTAGTGGAGAAAAGAGGAAAATTAAAGTTCCAATTACAAAAAAGACAAGGGATTAATTTTCGATTTGGTTTAGTTTTTTTGAAATTTAATAAAGTTGGGTTTTCCAAAAGTAAAGGCAATCATTTTTCATTAACTAATTATCCTTGATTCTAAGCAGATGGCCCATTTGGAAAAAGGAGGGGCCCAAATGGCATTTATTAAAATAAAATGGAGTTTAAATTATCGAACAGATTTTAATTTAGAGTTGGGTTGTAGTAGTATAAAATATATTGCCATTAGTTTTATTTTTCTAAGATAATGACATCCTGAAAATCAACAGTTTTATCTTTTTCTCTTCCAGCCCAATAGCCCAAATACTTGGCATAAACTTTTAATTTTTTTTGTAAAAAAACTTCTTCCAGGTATCCTTCTTCAAATGCAACATTGGCTCCTTTTACTTTTTCATCCATCAAAGAGTAATGACCTTTGCTGAACGGAAAATTAAAATGATTATTTTTAGAAATAAATTTTTTGGCATCTGCATTTAAAATAAAAAAAGTAACGAAACATTTTCCTCCCTTTTTTAAAACACGTTGAATTTCTCCTAAATAATTTTCGATTTCTCCCGGTAACATGTGAGTAAAAACAGAAGTCAAAACAACACAATCGAAACTATTATCATTATATGGAAAAACAAAATCTGCAGCATTATTCCCAGATTCTCGATACAAGTCGTTTTTCAATGGAACATAATGAAATTGAAAATTGGGATGATTGGGTGTAATATGTCTTTGGCACCAGTCAATTCCTGTTTTGATAACATCGAAACCGTCATATCTTCCCTCCTTATCTAGGTATTTCGTCAAAGGAATAGCAACTCGACCAATCCCACTTCCGATATCTAAAACTGCATGATTGGGTTTCAATTGGCAGTGCACTTTTAAGGAATTTACTAACTTGTTGCCTAATTCGATAAAATCGCCAGAGCCTGTGAAAATTAACCCTTTTGGTGGCATCAACTCGTTATTTCCAAAAATACTTGTCCAAATGTCCTGAGGTAAAAAAACAATTCGTCGAACTGTAAATCGAAGATAGGCGGGAAGTAAGTAATAAATTTTTCGTAAACTCATATTTTTAGAATTACTCTTTTTTTTGCGAAGTTAGTTGATTTTATTGGAGATTGATAATTTACTAAAACGAGAATCATCAATAATGATTTTAAAAAATAATTAATGAAAAAATCATTTTTCAAACTTGTAACTGTATTTGTAATTGCCCTGTTTTTTCAAAAATGTACTAGTTTTTTTGAAAAAAAGGAACTGGAAACATTCCATTATTTTTTTGCAGGTCATTGTTATCAATGGAATTCTCTAGATTGGGGAAGAACCGACTATCGGTTGGAAAAAATTAGATTAGATACTTTTGATCAAATTTGGTTAGGAGGTGATTTGGTGGAAAACTTATTTCATCATCCGAATAATATTGAATTTGTCGATAGCTTTTTTCAAATCGGAAAACCAACGACACATTGGGCAATTGGTAATCACGATGTTCTGGATCAAAAAGGTGATTTTTCAGGCATTGAAAAAAAGACTAATCGAAAAACATATCATAGTAGTCATCAGAATGGGATAACTATGCTTGTTTTAAATACAACTGAATTTAGTTTTCCAGCCTATCAAAATCAGCCGCATGAATGTGAACTTTTGGATAATCAATTCAACTTGATTAAGTCAGTAACGGATACAATTCAAGCTTCTTCTCATCTTGTTATTTTACATCATCACGCACTTTTGACTAATGAGATTGCAGAACAAAAAATTAAGGTAGAGGAAGTTTTTAATGTCTACACTCCTGATTTTAATATGGCTTGTGAAGAACGAGGTACATTTTTAGAATTAGTTTATCCTCGATTGCTGGAAGTTCAAAAACGTGGCGTTCAAGTGATTTTGATTGGAGGTGATATAGGTTTACGTGTGAAAGAGTTTGATTTTAAAACCAAGGATGGACTTTCATTTTTGGGTGCCGGTTTAAATAATTCAGCAGGGACAGAACATAGACCAGCTTACTTTAACACAGCTCCGGATAAAGTTTTAATTTTTAAACATCAACCAGGAATTCGTAAGTTAGAATGGGAATTCCAATTGTTAGATAATATGGTAGAAAAATAATTACAATTCAACCCAACCCTTTTTACTTTATCGAAGTCTATTTAATTGAGGGTGTTTAAAAAACTAATAAATAGAGTAGATGAAAAAGATATTGATATTTTTAAGTTTCTTTTTGTTCACACTTATTTCATGTAAAAAGGATGAAGTTTGTTTGAAGAATGATACTATTTGTGAAGAAATACCAGCAATTGACGAATTATGTGCTGCATTTTTTGAAAGATGGTTTTATGACAGTTCATCATCTAACTGTGAAAAGATCGGTTATAGTGGTTGTGAACAATATGGTTTTGAGACCAAACAAGAATGTGAAGAATGTGATTGTAGTAATTAATTTTGTTTTAAAAAATAAAATTCAATAGAGTAGTTCTATATGTTCAAAAAACGAAAAAATAATGAACGCGAAATAGTAGAAGGTTGTGTTCGAAATGAACGTAAGTCTCAAGAATTACTTTATCGGGAACACTTTGATACAATGATGCGGATGTGCATGCGTTACACCAATGACAGAGACAAAGCTATGGAGATTGTGAATGTTGGATTTTTGAAGGTATTCCAAAAAATACATACATTTCAATTTAAAGGATCACTTGAAGGATGGATCCGAAGGTTAGTTTTTCATTGTCTTTCAGACTATTATCGAAAAAATTCGAAGTATTTGCAATTTATGGTTTTTGAGGAAAGAGACCAATCCTCATTAGAAAAGGCTCACTCAAATTTATATGCTGAAGATATTTTAAAAATGGTCAACACCTTGCCTCCCGCAACTCAGGAAGTATTTCGATTGTATGCGATTGAAGGATTCACTCATTTAGAAATTTCAAAAAATGTTGGAATAAGTGTTGGAACGTCTAAGTGGCATTTATCAAATGCTCGTAAGATTCTAAAAAAATTAATAGACCAAAATAATTTACGACAATATGCAGGCTGACCAACATAATTATCAACCCGATGAGCAATTCACCAATAAAGGTTGGAGTGAGATGCTTAAAAACTTGGACAAAGAGATGCCCGTTCAAGAAAAAAAAAGACGTGGGTTCTTTTGGCTTTTTCCTTTTCTTTTAGTTGGAGTGATTATAAGTTTTTGGGTATTTTATCCTAGTGACACAATAAACAGAATTACTCAAACTCAATTTATTACTTCATATAAAAAACAAGTTTTCAAAAGCTCAATTGAAAATACTGAAACAAAAGAAAATCAAAATAATCCTTCTTTAAATCAAATTACTTTTATTGAAAATAAAAAAGATTTTAATAATAAAGTCGAAATTAATGATGGTTACCCGTCAATAATTGATTCTTCAAATCTTTTCCTTCCTCGGGTAGTTGAGGAGGAGGTGCCTGTAGAAAAAACTGAATCCATCCAGGAAAAAGATCCAATAACAGATTTGAAAATTGAAGTTGTTCCAATTGATCCAGTTTTTATAACAATAAAATTACAGGAGGTTGAAGAACTAGTGATGGAGGAGGGAGATTTCTATTTTGAAGAAGAAATTATTGAAATTAAAGAGCAGCAAAAACGAAAAATTGAGTTTGGAGTTTTTGCTGGAGTGGTAGGAGATTTTGCGAATATGAGTAAGCAAGGGTTAATGACTGGAACCATTATCCATTTTCCATTTGGAAAGAAGTTAGGATTTAAAATAGGATTAGGATATTCCCAATTATCAAAAAACCAACCATATTATTTTACAGGCAATCAAAATGCATCATTATCGAGTGAATTTATTGATGCCTCCATTGCCTCACCTCCGCCTTTTTCAACTGTGGCAATAAAGATCAGTGGTGATTTTATTTTGGAAAAATTTCATCAGCTTGATTTGCCTGTTTTACTAACTTATTCTCCAATTAAAAAATTGGAATTTCATTTAGGTGCCAACTCGTCTTATTTGATTAAAGATCAAGCAATGTTATTTAATAATAATTTGTCCATAAATGAATCGGTTAATAATGATTATTCAGCTTACGGAATTGAATTGGATGATTTAGATTTAAATACTATTTCTCAAAATCAATATGAAGCCAAGAGTTATTGGACAAAATTAAATGTAAGTGCTGTAGTTGGATTAGTTTGGAAACCTAATCTAAGAATTAATTTAGGACTTCAATATCACCATGGAATTTTACCAATTTTAAAATCCAATAATAATAGTAACTATGCAGATATATTAAATAGTTCAACAGTTCAATCTTTTGAAGTTTTTAATAATTCAGGAGGATTTAATTCAATGATGCAAACTTCAAATTCAAATGTTGAATCTATAAGGCAACCATTATTCAATAATCAAAAATTTATAAAATATAATAACTCGATTCGATTTTCGATTGGGTACACGTTTTAAGAAACATATTAGCTCGAGACTAGAAGGTAGATAATCTCTTGGCGGTCTACCTTTTTGTTGTTTTGAGGAATTGTAATTATCCGGTTTTTATGACTGTTAATAATTGAATAACCAAATATTGGTTGGATTTTTAAATAAAACAACTTATCTTATACTTACCTCTACAAAAAGATTCCAATCTTTTTCTCTTTTCTCAATTATTATTAATTCATAAATTCGTAAAACCAACTTAATTCCCTCTTCTTTTTTTGTTAATTATGATTTCTTTTTTCTAAGATTTCCTCCCCGAGGAAGAAAGTGGTCTTTAATATGCCACGTTCATGAATACTTTTATCGCTTCTATTCTGATGGTTACTCATCTTAATGTTCAGATGATTCTTCAGTACGAATCAGAACAATTTACTTACGAGGAAAAATATTTCCAAACTCAAGCAGAGGGAGTAATAAAATCCGATTTTGAGTTGGTAGGTGGTTTAATATTTTTAAATGCAAAACTAGATGGAATATCCCAATCTTTTATCTTGGATACAGGAGCACCTCATTTAGTAATAAATTTAAGTTTAACCGGAGAGAAAAATGGTTTTAAAATAAATGGGGTAGGGGGGATGAAAAAAGCAAAAAGGTTGAATAAAGTCAACTTTAAATGGCTTGGGACTAAATTAAAAAGGGACTTAAGTTATGGTCTCGATCTAAAAAATATTGCCCGAGTTAAAAAAAGAGATTTTGCAGGACTTATTAGTTACGATCAAGTAAAAAGAAAAGAAGTACTTATCGACTATAAAAAGGAAAAAATATTTTTAATTTCTAAATCAAATAAATCCTTTTTTGAGAATTATGACAAGGTAGATAAAATATGGTTTCAGATGGTCGGACATATTCCAGTGATCAAGGTTAAAATTGGAAAAAGGAGATATTATTTTGGAATAGATACGGGAGCAGAAATAAATGTAATAGATAAAAGATTAAGGAAAAGATTACCAAAAGATATGATTGCCTCTGATTATTTAGGACAAATTATAGGAAGCAATAATAATCAGATTAAAGTAAATAGAGTTCATGTGAAAAAAATGAAAATTGGAAAATCTAATTATAGAAATCAACCTTTTACTTTTGCAGATTTATCCTTTTTACAAGGAGAAAATGGGATTCAATTAGATGGTTTACTTGGTTATCAATTTTTAAAAGAAGCACTTTTTTCTATTAATTACAAAAAAAAGCAATTATGCAAATGGGAACTAAAAGAAAATGAGGAGGAGCTAATTCGATTAGCAACTTTAAGAAAGAAAGTCAGAATAACCAAACCACTCTAATTAGGTTATTTTTTGTTTCACAAAATAATTTTATCTGAATAATCAAAGAAATAATCATCTCCCAAACTAACCAAAATTAAACTACTTCCCTGATCCTCACATTCTTTCTTTATTAATTGGGTCGCAGCTTTAATATTTACTTCATCTAAATGACTAAAAGGTTCATCCAATAATAAAAAATCAAACGGTTGGCAAAGAGCCCTAATAATAGCTATTCTTTGTCTTTGACCAAAAGAAAGCGTTCCACATGTTTTTTTCAAAAGGTCAGATACGCCTAATTTTTGAGCCATCTCGTTAATTTGCTTTAATGTTTTATGATTTTGCAATTTATTTTTCAGCAAAATATTTTCTTTAGCTGTCAGTTGCTCAAACAAACGAAGATCTTGAAAAACAATAGATAATTTATTTTGTCTTACTTCTGCCAATTCATCACTTTCGTATTTTTTGATGCATTTATTATTGAATAAAATTGTTCCCTCAAAATCTTTCCTTATTCCATAAATGCAATGAAGTAAGGTTGATTTTCCTTTCCCTGAAGGAGCGATAACGAGGTACTTTTTTCCTTTTTCAAAAGACAGATCTTTATTCCATATTTCAGTTGAAATATTGAATCCACTTTCATTAAGAGGATGAGGAAGTATTTTTTTAAGTATGATCATTATTTATTTTTCGATACTTTAAAATAATATTGGTTGGTTAATAATTGTAGATTTTAAAAAAGTTATTTATGATCATTGGCCATAATAAGAGATTATCTACATTGCCCCTTTCTTTTCATAATTTTTATTAGTCCAATCAATTATACTTTTTAGCGAATTTTTATTTTCATCAGTCATATTTATTTTCAAAATTCCATTGTCTCTTTTCA
This sequence comes from Saprospiraceae bacterium, assembly GCA_029251525.1. Classification (GTDB taxonomy): domain Bacteria; phylum Bacteroidota; class Bacteroidia; order Chitinophagales; family Saprospiraceae; genus CAJQQY01. Next base: position 346,590 of record JAQXDE010000066.1, read on the forward strand.
TTTCCATGGTCATATTTTTCATAGCGTTAAAATCAATTCCAACTTCATCCATGTAGTTTCCAATATTCTGAAAATCAACAAATCCACCCAATATATTTTTTGAGAAAATATTTGTTACATTTTTGGAGACAAAACCGTTATTAGCATACTCTCCAGATTGTAAGGCGGGGATAGTTGAATTCTCATCGCCAATGAAAAGCATTCCATCTGTCACATAAAAGATAGGCATATCATCTGCAGATGCCATAAGTCCAGACATTTTATAAAGTCCATCACCAGCATCTTCAATCATTTCATATTCCTTTCCAAGGTCAATTATTTTTTGAAAAATATCCATATCATTGATTTTTACGGCCATTAACATTTTTGGACTTTCACTTTCAGAATTTGCATGGGAAGTGATTAAAAAATCTCCATCTATAGTTTTTGACAATTCTTCGGTAGTCAGTCCAAATTGTTTTAAACTTATATCAACCATGCCTGTCATTGATTTATTAGTCAAAATCATATTAACACCTTTCATGTCTAGTGCGCCAGTCAAAGCAAAGATTAAATCTTCAGCAGCAATAAATTCTGAAAAATCTGTTTTTACTTGATCTTTGAAAACATGTTTGAACTCGTCTGATAATTTTCCATTGAGATCATAATTAAATTCAGAAACAATAGCTTCTTTTTCAAAATTAATATATATATGAGAGTAATTCTCAGTTAACATCGTCGGAGAAATAATAAATCCAGCCATTCCCATCTTTCCTTTTGCTGCCTCTGCCATTTTGTTGGAAGAAAACCAACTTGTTATATCTGCTTTTTTAGAAAAACATTTTTTCACATCCTTATTTCCAATAATTGATGTTTCTTTGGTGGTTTTGAAAATACTTTCTATACCAAATTTTAAATTTGATTCCTCACCTTGACCTATCCCCATCACTACAATATCGTCGTTTATTGCAACTATGGTTTTGCGATCTACTTCAATATATTCAAAGCCTTCCCCTGGTATGAATTGATTATCATTTTTAGTATTAGAAGCTAATAAATTTTTGAAAGCTGCTTTATCACTTATGCTAGCCACTACCCCAGTAAAAGCACTTTCTGGATTCATAATATCTACTTCCTGAACCAAATAGACATTCGCATCCAAATTTACACCTGATGTATAAGGATCATTCAATACAGTTTCAAGTCCGGGATTCCCTCGAGAGACATTCAAAATAAAGTCTTGGTAAAAAGACATTTTTTGCATTGATTTAAAATCTGCTTTGTCCATCAAACTTTTGATGTTAATTGCTGAAACAGAAGATGAATTAGCAGGGATGTTAATAATAGCATCCTCTTTTAGGGAAGATTCATTTTCACAAGATGTTAAAAAGAGCGAAATAGAGATAATAGATAGAAAAAATATTTTTTGGAATTTCATGTTTATTTTTTTGTGTTAAAAAATTACACTTAACTAGGATTTACTTTTGGCTTAAAAAAGCAAGTTAATAGATATGGAAAATATGGATCAGAAAAATCCTACTAATTTTTCATAAATATAGACTAAAGGACTTATATGTGGAAATAATTGAATAAAAAGCAAGAAGTTTTGCTAAAATGAACATTGAAATTTAGGAATTACTTCATAGGAAAAAACTTTAACCTCTTTTTGCTCGCTCCCAAAGTACAGATTGTTTTCCACCTATGAATCTGAAGAAACCTTTATACATTGCATAATTCATCACACAAAAATAATATGGAACAAAGAAAGCTTTGAATTTTAGTTTTTGTTTTTCTAATATATAACCAAGAAATGCCATGAAATAAAAGGTAATTTGACAGAACAAAATAGCACTAAAAAGGTATTCTCCTTGAATAGCTAAATATATATTTATTATCAGCAAAAATGGTAAGGCTAATGGCGCTAGAGTCCATCTTAATACTCGATGGGAAATATATTGGAAAGTAAGTACTGGATTTTTGAAAGGTAAAAGTATCGAGGATAATCTTCCGATTGCTTGAATACCTCCGGCAGCGATCCTTATTTTCCTTTTAAGTTCTTCTTGGACAGATGCTGAAGCTGTTTCCAAAGCTCTTGCTTTAGGTTCATAAACCACTTTATAACCCTTGCTAGCAATTCTCATAGTCATCACAAAATCTTCAATGATAGTATCAGAAGGCATTGGATGGAATAATTCCGTTCTGATTGAGAATAATTCTCCCGCTGCACCTATCACAGAATGAAATTCAGAATCCCATTTTTTCAAGTTATTCTCATATTTCCAATATAAATTTTCACCTGCTTCATTTGCTGCGCCTAAGTCATCCAGAGAAATTCTTTTTTCACCAGCTACTGCCCCTACTTTTTCATTTTTATAATGTCTGACAATATTTTTGATGGCCTTTGGGTTTACAGTAGTATTTGCATCTGAAAAAATGATAAATGGGGTTTTTACAAATTTCATAACACGTTCAACTGCAGCAATTTTACCTTTTCGCTCAGGTTGATGAAAAAGTTGAAGGTCAAACCCCTCAGGGTTGGGATAGTTTTTTACGATATCAGGAGTCCGGTCATTTGAACCGTCAGTTACAAAAAAGAATTTGATTTTGTTTTTGGGATATTCAAATTCAAAAGAATTTTTGATTTTTTCGTTAATACAAACTTCTTCATTAAATGCCGCAACCATGAAAGTTACTTCAGGAAGGAATTCATAATCGAATTTATTTTCTTTTTTGAAAAAGAAATTTTTAATCCTAATTAATATAAAAAGTAGAATTCCATAACCTAGGTAGGCATAGAAAACTATAAATAATGAAGTAAAAAAAATGATTTTTAAAGTGACTATTGACATAAAAATAAAATCTATTGCATGTGAAGGTCACAAAAATAAGTTATCAATTGGCGAATTAGTACATAAAAAAAATAAAATCCAATTAATTCTATAGGAGATGACATTTGTGTGAAATGAGATCATAATAGGTAGGAGTTTATTTTTTTCCCCAATCTAAATAAATAGATAGATTCCGAGTGAAATTATAATTAGAGCATAGATTAAAAAAATAATAGATGTAAATAAGTGTTTTATTTTGATAGTTGTGGTTTTGTAGTTATTTTTATCTTTTGAGGGGTTCGTTTGCAGGGTCCGTATCATAGATATTATAAGCAAAAATAATATGAATTATACCTTGTTCGATGTATATAAATAATGGATTTTTTAACTTAAATTTGTTAGTATCATTCCTCTGATAGTAAATCCCCCTACTACAAAAAAATAACTTTTATCTTCCTTTTCCAAAACCAATAGAATAAAAAAATAACCTTGGAATTCTTTTAAACAAAAATAAATTCGTGGCTACATTTCAATTCTTTTAAGGTTTTCATTATTCTAGAATTAGGGTTCAAGATCATTTTATTTTAGAGTATTTTTCAAATGCTGAATCCAAAACTGTAGTTGATTTCTTCTCCCTAGTCAATTGTTTAAGATCTAGTATTAAATAGGATTTTATATCTAGGGTTGAATCACTTATTTATTTTTTGCCTAAATTATTTGGATGATATCATGAACATAGAAGGACAAATTTTAATTATTGAAGATCATAGTGCTCTTCGGATATTAATGAGTAATTTTTTGAGGAAAAGTTTTTTTGTGAAAACTTCGGCTGATGGATATGAAGCTTTAGCATGGATGAATGAAGGAAATATTCCAGATATAATTATTTTAGATATAAATATGCCGAATTTAGGAGGGATAGAATTTTTAAATAATATAAGGATTAGCGGTATTTTTCATGATGTTCCAGTAGTAGTAGTTTCCGGTGAGGAGAAAGGTGAAATAATTGAAAAATGTTTAAATATTGGAATCAATGGTTATATGAAGAAACCTTTTAATCCAATTGTTCTACAATCGAAGATTAGATCAATTTTAAAAAATAGACAATCAATAAAAATATAGCTTTTTTTGAGATATATCAGTAACATTTTCCTATTATGAAAAACTAAATTGTGTTCTTTTTTGAGCAAAAACTTATTAAGATGAATTTACACTCGAATGTGGCTGAATCCGTAATTGTACTCCGTTCCAAAACGAAACGGACTAAAAAACTATTATACTTGATAGGTTTTGAGGATGAATTTGTGTCGAATATATTAAATGAAAATGAAGAAGTATCCTATGAAATAATACAAAAACATCAATTAAAAGAGGTGTCTATTCAAAGTTTGATTGAGTTGAATTTATCAAACGCACCGGAGTTTGCCTTGATTTGTGATCTTAATATTTTACGGAAAAATAATTTTCAATTTTTAAGTCGAGTTCGAAAAGAAACAACACTTCAAAGTGTTCCTTTCATAGTAATTAATAGAACATCTGATTCAATTGATTTAAAGACTGCGATAAAAAAAGGAATTGATGATTGTTATGAGCTTCCTTTAAAGTGGGAGAATATTCTATCTCGCATCGAGTTCCTTATCCAGCATAAAGCAAAAGTTCAAAAGATAGGAAATTTGAATTATTCAAATTATAAAATTCCATTAGAAAAAAGAATATTTGATGTTTTCGTAGCTACATTTGCATTGATTTTTTTAAGCCCTATTTTATTAATGATTTCTGTTGGGATTAAATTATCATCTAAAGGACCAGTATTGTACATCTCTAAGAGGGTTGGCACAAACTATAACATATTTGATTTTTTTAAATTTCGATCAATGTGCATTGATGCAGACCAAAAATTAGATCAATTTGAACATCTTAACCAATATAATAAAAGAATAAAAGGTCCATCTTTTTCTAAATTCCAGGATGATCCTCGGGTTACTTCAATCGGTAAATTTCTCAGAAAAACTAGTTTAGATGAGTTGCCTCAACTACTTAATGTTTTAAGAGGAGATATGTCTATCATTGGTAATCGACCATTGCCTCTTTACGAAGCAGAACAATTGACAACTGATAGGAATTCAAGAAGGTTTATTGCTCCAGCAGGTTTGACTGGATTGTGGCAAGTTTCTAAACGAGGAAAAAAAGATATGTCTGTTAAAGATAGAATTGATTTGGACTTAGAATATGCCTCTAATCATTCATTAATCATGGATATTGAAATTGTTGTGAAAACCCTCCCAGCCATGATTCAGGAAGAATCGGTCTAAAAATAACCTATTTATCTTTCTGCGACAAATTGTTCCTTTATATAAGATTTGTCAAAATATAAAAAATGCATAAAGGTGGAACAACCACTCGTATCAATCATTTCTATTAATTTCAATCAAATTCAAGTGACTACAGAGTTGTTGGAATCATTGAGAAATATTTCCTTTCGTAATTTTGAAATTATTATAGTTGACAATTGTTCAACCAAAAATTCTACTCATTTAATAACTAATAAATATCCTGAGGTCAATTATATTTTCTGTGAGAAAAATTTAGGTTTTTCAGGAGGGAATAATGTAGGAATTCGAGCAAGTAAGGGTGAATACTTATTTTTTGTCAACAATGATACGAAGGTCGAAGACGGTTGTATCGAAACTCTTCTTCAATTATTTCTTTCTAATTCGGATTTGGGAATTGTTAGTCCTCGAATATGTTATGATCTAAATCAGACAAATAATAAGCAAATTATTCAATATGCTGGTTCAACGCATCTTCACCCTTTGACTGCAAGAAACGAAATAATAGGAGACGGGCAAATTGACAATAGACAATACAATAAGGCGGAAGAGACTGCGTATGTTCATGGTGCTGCAATGATGATTAAACGTGAGATAATTGATGAAGTAGGTGTTATGCCAGAGGAGTATTTTTTATATTACGAAGAATTGGACTGGTGTGAGCAGATTCGAAATGCAGGTTATAAAGTTTACGTGGAACCGAACGCCTTGGTTTTTCACAAAGATTCTTTTACTGTTGGAGAAAATAGTACCTTAAAAACCTATTACCACACTCGAAATCGAATTTTATTCGTAAGAAGAAATCGGAGTTTGAATCAAATTATGATTTTTTATTTATTTTTGATTTGTTTTACAATACCAAAGAATACATTAGTATTTTTGAAAAATCGAGAGTGGGGTCATGTTTCAGCTTTTTACAAGGGCATTTGGTGGAATTTAGTTGGCAACAAAAGTTAACAATTAATAGAAATGAATATTTTATTTTACATTTATATTTTTGTAAGTGCCTTGTTAGCATTCTATTTGTTATTCCCATTTATAACTGTTTTCTCTGCTTTGTTTTCTAAGGAGAGTATAAAGACTAAAGAAGAACTTGGAGTCTCCTACCAAGAACTTGATATCGGATGTATCATTACAGCTTATAAAAATGCTGAAATTTCCAAGCCTTTAATTGCTTCTCTTTTAAACCAATCTTTTCAAAATTTTCATATTTATTTGGTGGCTGATGATTGTAATATGGTTGAATTTAATTTGACAAATAAGAAAATGATGGTGTTAAATCCTCAACCCTCTCTGAAGTTAAAAGCCAAAAGTATTATTTATGCTATGAAAAATTATGTTCGAAAACATGATTATACCATAGTTTTTGATGCGGATAATTTGGCTCACCCTGATTTTTTATTGGAAATTAATAAATATGCCAATAATGGGTATCATGCAATTCAAGGTCAACGGACTGCAAAAAATTTAGATACAATTTATGCTTGCGCTGATGCGACAGGAGAATTTTATAAGAATTATATCGAAAGATATGTACCCTATTTGTTAGGTTCTTCTTCTGTGATTTCAGGAAGTGGTATGGCAGTAGAAACAGATTTATATTCAGCATATTTAGCTAGTCCTGCAATTGAAATGGGTAAAACACAAGGGAAAAAAATGTTGCAAGAGGATAAGATTTTACAAAATAATTTACTTTTCAAAGATGAAAAAATTGTCTTTGCAAAAAATGCAATTGTCTTTGATGAAAAAGTGGTAAGTGGAGAACAAGTAGAAATTCAAAGAAGTAGATGGCTATTTTCATATTTCCAAAACTTGCCAAATTCATCAGGCTTAATTATAAAAGGTTTGACACGGTTAAGTTGGAATCAGTTCTTTTTTGGTTTGATTACTGTTGCTCCACCTTTGTTTATTCTATTATTTACTTCGATAGTTTGGGCAGTTTTAGGATTATTCATTGCTCCGGAAATTGGAATTGGATTGATCGCTTCATTGGTGATTTTTATTTGTACTATTTTATGGACTTTACATTTATCTAATGTTCCAAAAGCAGTTTGGTTAGCAATATGGGGATTACCATTTTTCGTTTTAAAACAGGTTTCGGCACTTTTTAAAATGGGTAATCCAAATAAAAATTTTAAACATTCAAAACACACTCGAAAAGTTTCAATTGATGATGTTTTGAATAAAGATAAATAAAATATTTTTTACGTTTCATTATTGATAGTTCAATGTCATAAAAAATGAAAAATCTAACGCTCTTTTCTTCACTTCTATTGAATATCCTACTCATTTGTGGATTTTTTTTTATTGTTAATTCTTTGGGTGGTTTTTCCTACCTAATAGCAAAAATGCAAACTAAGAATTCAGCAGGAGCTTATGAACATCGAAAAAATCATTTTAAACAATTACCTATACAAAAAGATGCGATTGTGATGTTGGGTAATAGTTTGATCCAAAGTTGTGAGTGGAGTGAATTATTGAATAATCCAAAAATAGTGAATAGAGGTATTGCTGGGGATATGACGGGAGGGATTCTATTGAGGTTAGACGAAATTACTAAACACAATCCAGCTAAGATTTTTTTAATGATTGGAGTTAATGATATAAATGTTCATTCAAATGATGAAATAATAAAAAACTACAGAGCAATTGTTGCAAAAATTTTAATGAAAACTCCTTCAACAAAATTGTACCTCCAAAGCATATTACCCGTTAATAATAAGGTTCGAAATAGTGGTAAAAGTAATTCAGATATTATTTTTCTAAATAAGAAAATTGAAAATATTGCTGCTGAGAATAAACTAGTTTTTCTTAACCTACATTCTTTATTTCTAGATAAAGATGGACTATTAGATTCAAGTATAACACAAGATGGAATTCATTTAGATGGAAATGGATATTTAATCTGGAAAATAGAATTACAAAAACATTTAGATTTGTAAAGAAAAATTAATATCTAATAATAAATGATTTTCAATAGTCTTCCTTTTTTTATTTTCATTGGGGTTTTTTTGCCTTTGTATTTTACATTAAAAAGTAAAGCAAGACTATTGTTATGTTTGATTGGTAGTTACTTTTTTTATGGTTGGTGGGACTATCGATTTTTAAGTTTGGTGATGTTTTCAACTTTGATCGATTATGTTGTTGGATTGAAATTGGATAAAGAAGAGAAGGGCAGCAAACGAAAGCGATTGATGCTAATAAGTATATTGGCCAATTTAGGATTTTTGGGGTTTTTCAAATATTTTAATTTTTTCCAAGAATCATTTATTTCCATTTTAAATGATATGGGAATGCAAGCACATCCTGCCACTTTGAAAATTTTACTTCCTGTTGGAATATCGTTTTATACATTTCAGTCGATGAGTTATACGATTGATGTGTATTGGAGGAAGATAAAAGTAGAAAAAGACCTTATTCGTTTTGCAACTTTTATTTCATTTTTTCCTCAGTTGGTTGCTGGCCCAATTGTTAGAGCTAGAGACTTTTTACCTCAATTTCAAAAGGATAGAACTTTTTTATGGGATAGATTAATTTCTGGAACAGGTCAGGTACTATGGGGTTTTTTTAAAAAGGTCGCCATTGCAGATTCTTTGGCACCATATGTTGATCAATGTTTTCAATCACCTGAGGGATTCTCGTCTTCACATTTATTGATTGGCATTGTTTTTTATTCTTTCCAAATTTATTGTGATTTTAGCGGCTACTCTGACATTGCTATTGGATTAGCCAGGGTAATGGGTTTTGATTTTCCACATAATTTCCGGACTCCTTATTTCTCCAGAAATTTTAGTGAGTTTTGGCAACGCTGGCATATTTCATTATCAAGTTGGTTGAAAGATTATTTATATATTCCATTAGGAGGAAATCGAGGGGGAAGTTTTGGTTCTGTATTTTTTATCGTTTTACCTTTGTTTTTACTGAGTATTTTCTGGTCAGATAGTATACAGACAACGCTAATTTATTTGAGTATTTTGGTGATAGTAAGCATTATTACGGCATATCATATGCGAAAATCTGAGGCTAATATGGTTAAAGGATTTACTTACATGAATAATATGGTGACGATGTTGCTAGGTGGTTTGTGGCATGGAGCTAGTTGGGTGTTTTATTTTTGGGGATTTTTGCATGGGACGTATTTAATTATTCAAAGATTTTTAGGAAAGCCATTTGGTCACTTGATGACGGCATTTCGTTTTCCAAAACCTTTACAACAAGCAATAGATATTTTGATTGTCTATTTTTTCACTTGTTTGGCCTGGGTGTTTTTCCGAGCGCCAGATTTTGATGTGGCTATAACTTATATTCAAGGTATTGCTTCATTGGAGAGTTTCACTATCACAAGCATCGTCAATAAGTTTTTGGTACTCAAAGGATTTATATTAATAGGCATGTTATTATTTGTTGAGATCTCAGATTTTAAATTTAATTATAGTCAACTGATTCAAAAAAGCCCTACTTTTAGAGTAATGAGCTTTGTTATTTTGTTATGGATTATTGCATTTTTTGGATCGTTTGGGGCGAATGCATTTATTTATTTTCAGTTTTAAAAAAAACGTTTTAAGAAAAGAAATTGAAAAAACTCACTTGGATTTTTGTAGTAATAGTGCTCTTTTTTATAGGAGATCGCTTGGGTGGATTTGTCTTAAAAAAGATGATATCCAATAGTGAATTTCGGTATTCCAAGATGTATCGAGGAGATGCAGATTGCGATATTTTATTCTTGGGAAATTCTCGTGGATTAGGTTTTTATCAACCTTATATTGAAGAGGTGACTGGAAAGAATACTTTCAACCTAAGTTATAATGCACTCCCTATGAATCTTGGAAGAGTATTGTTCCAAGATTATTTAAAGTATAATGAAAAACCAGATTTGTTAATCGTAGATATAACGATGATGAATAGGGTTGACACGACTTTGATTTCTGGATTCAATGTTTATACGCCTTATTCTAATATTTTAAGTAATTTAATAAAAGAGTATTCTGAAAATATTTTTCATGCAGGAAAGTTAAGTCATTTGTTTCTGTACAATAGCGAAATTTTCCAGCGAGCAATGTTTTACTATTCTAGTTCAGACAAAGATTGGATTATTGATCGAGTAATAAATGAAAATATGATTAGTGCAGTTGAAGAAGAGAAACCATTTTATGTTGGACCGTTTGACTATTCTACAGTGGAAATGATGTTTGAGGAATTGAAAAAAACAGTTGAAATCGCAAAAGCCAATGATATTAAAATCAAATTGGTTGTAAGTCCATTTTTTCCTCCATTTGTCGAGAAAATTGTCAACTTTGAACACCTTCAAAAAAGAGTGATAATGGCGACCAATCAGCCATTCTATAATTATGCAGACGCTGTTCAAGATCCTAAAGGCTTTGGAGATTATCAGCACGTGAATATAAAAGGAGCAAAAGTGTTTATTGATAAAATGAAGGCTGATGGAATTTTTGATTAAAAAAAATATTCTAGTCTGACCTCATTCAACACTTTGTTTTGTTCTGTAAAAATTTAGTTGCTGGATTTTTGGAAGATTATTCAATGAATCAACTAAAAATTATTTACAGATTGCTTTTAAAGTAAAGCTTCGTCTAGTGATTTTATCTTATAGTAGTTTCCATTTTCTTTCTTTTGGTTTTATCACGCAATACGATTTCGTAATCACCATTTGGTAAGATCATAGGAGTAACATCATGATTATCAGACAATTCTATTACGTCGATAGGAATTGCCTTGTTGACATCTTCTCCTTTTTTATAAGCCATGACCAAGCAAGGATAACTCATATTAAATTTATCAATATTTAGTTGAGAAAGTCTTCGTACTCCTGTTTTTGATAAATAATTAGGACGGTTATTAGGGAAAGTATTTCTTGGGTGAAAAACGTGAATATCGTGGGTTTGGACTGCTTGCTTTTGCTCTCTTTCGTATGGTACTAAAATGATATTTCTTTTTTGGAGGATGGTTGGCTTGGAGATATTCATCCTTTTTAAAATTGGATTTTGTGAACCTCTGCAAGGATCATAAATATTGGTTTGACCAATGCTCAGCAAATTAATTTGAGAATATCTTTTCAACCAATTGGCAATGGTAGATGGATTTCCACTTTTAGTTTCAGTAATGTCATTCGTTATTAACAATATTTTTGCATTTTTTTCTTTTTTCAAAATTCGATTGATATTCATAGCGCCGGCCCAGTATACTGCAGCTTCTTCCTTCGATTGATTTCCAGAGTTGAATTTTTGTTTTTTTAGAATGGTCATTGCTTTTTGCAATTGACTTTCGCTAGGAGAGAGACTGAAAAATTGGAAGCCAGCTAGTTGTCCTTGACGAATTATTTCCCCAAAAATTGGTTGCTGAAATACGTCCCCATTTTCCAAAGTAGGATAGCCCAAATCTAAAATAGAATTGATGTTTTTTATTTTTTCTAAACCAATATATCGAAATCCTTGTTGGTACCATTCGCCCAATAATTCTAAAATGAACATTTGATATTCAGGATGAAGTGGAGATGTTTGAATTTGAACGACTTGAGTTTTTTTGGTTATTGACAAGATTATATTTCGAGCATCATGTGGTTTGAATTCGCCAAAAGTATTCATTTGTTGCTGCGTTTCTCTTGACATTTTGAAAGGGTTTTGGGGAATATTATTGCAGTCCCAGGAACGTTCGTCCTTTCCGATATTTGTAAGTTTGATTGCATTATTTTTTAAATATTGAGAAAAGTCATACGCTAGATCTGCTAATATTATTCCTTGCCCAATCGTATCTTGTGACTTTGTAACTAACTCTACACGTCTATTTTTTTGTTTTCCATCATTTGTAGAATTATCTGCGACTGCTTGACTTGCACCATACCCTTCATAATATAATCTTTCTTTTTTGATGCCTTGATTGACTAAATACTCATAAACTGAATTAGCTCTGTTTTCCGAAAGTTTTTGATTGTGGTCTTTTTCTCCGTCGCTATCTGTATAACCTTTTATTTTAATGGTCATCGAAGGATTTTTTATCATGATTTTGACCAGCTTGTCTAATTCCGTGAATGATTCACTTAACAATTTAAATTTATCAGTTTCGAAATAAATATTTTCCAAGACTATAGATGCGATAGTACCTTTTATCTTATAAGTTTTACTTGGTTCAAATTGTTTGGCCTCTTTATCAATTTTTTCAACAAAAATATCATCTAAAAAATAGTATGCTTCAATAATTTTAGAAGGATTATTTTTATCTAAAAATTGACCGATATAAATGTGTGTTGCTGTTTGATCAGCAGTAAAAGAGCCATTAATTTTCTGCCATAAATTAGCTTGTAATCGGGTTTTAGACTTTGCTGTAATTTGTGGTTTTGCTTTAATAATTTTAGTGTTGGTAAAATATAGCCTCTTGTCAAATAGTAATCCGAAATGATCATTAAAGAGAGGGGTTCCAGTTATATTTTTATTATAGGATTGAGGAGCGTTTATCCAAAATTCTACGTAATATTTTTCTCCGACTACCAAGGGCTCTTTCAATTTTATGGAGAGGTATTCAGCCCAGTGTGCTCCTTGAACAACTGCGCCTACCATGTTTTCGCCTGTGTGAGGATTAACTAATTGAACTTTAGAGGAACGAAATCTTTTTGTGATAAAATCTGTGGAAGCTCTATTTGGAGAAACCCATCCGGGAAGAGCCCGAGTAAATTCTATTCCATCGTCAAGCATAGCTGAGGGTCTACGATTATAGGATTCGAAACTTGAATTTGGCACCAGATTTTGAGCAAGTAATGTATTACTGAAAATTATAAATAATAAAAAAGTAAATTTTTTCTTCATTGAATAATTCCTTTTAATAAACTAAATAAAGGCAATACAATTTTGTTATTTGGTAACATTGAAAATTACGAAAATAAAAAAAGTAAATTTTTTTCACATTGATAAATCCTTTTCTACTAGGTAGCAAAACCTATGCGAAACTTGTTTTTTTGATCATGGAAAAAGTTAAATAAATCAAAATTTTTCCATGATTTCAAATTCAACTCTTCGGTTTATTTGTTGACCCCCAGATGTTTCGTTGGTTGAAGTTGGTTGACTTTCACCTTTGCCAATAGTTTTGATTCTTGAAAAGTGTATTCCATTGGAAATTAGATAGTTACCAACAGATCTAGCTCGTTTTTGGGATAGGATTTGATTGGTGATGGTATTTCCAATAGAATCTGTATGTCCTGTTATTTTAATCTTGAAATTTCGGTTAGTCATTAGATAAACGATTAAATCATCCAAAGAATTATATGCAATTGGAAGTAAAATATCATTATTGGTTTCAAATAAAACATTGGGAAGTACATTTTTTTTTTCTTTAAAGATTATGTTTGGTTGTGGTGTTTTTTTTATTTGAGAAATTGGATTTTTTGGAAATGAATCTAGTGGAAAGTTTTCTAACAGTATTTTTATATTTCTTACTGAGTGAGGATGTTCAGTTATGGAATGACGAACAGAATCTGCATAAATGTGATTTCGATTTTTTTTCAAATCGCATATTGAAGTTAGGTTTTCCAAAGGAGTCAAAGAGAAGTCATCGAAGTAATGATAGACTCTTCTAATCGTTCTATCCTTTCTTTTCTTTTTTTTTAACAATGAAATTACTGTTTTGTCATCTCGTTTAAAATTACCAAGGATCATTCCTATTTCATTGCCCGTTGCTTCATAAATTGTTTCTAGAGTAATCCATTTGTTTGGCGAAAATGGTTTAGAAAATTCAAATTTAATTTGTGGTTTCTTTTCAAAAATAGGATCATTCTTTTTGGTAATCACTAAAGTGTCAGTCATGTAAAATCCAAAGCTATTAACAAAATAGTTTGTGCTTAAGAATTGAAATTGGAGTTTGTATCTTTTTCCTTTTTCTAATTGGCAAAGGAAAGGTACTTGAACATAGGAGCGATCCATTTTTCTACCTGTATTAAACATGCGGAGAGAAATGCAACGACTTCCTTTAGCAGGCTTCATAACTGATTCGTCTTGACGAGAAATTTTGTAATCGTAATAAAGGAATGCTTTTAGAGTGTTGGATCGCCATGCTTTTGGTGCGCATTGTTCTTGATATTTTTGGCAGGTATTTTCATCTTCCAAACTTGGATTTGGGATTAGATTTTGTCCGAAGGAAATTTGTGAGAAAGGAAGAAAATAAAAAAGGAATAATAATCTCGACATTTTTTAATTAAGTTAGGTTTTTGAAAATGATTCATATCTTTTTCTGATCTCAAAGTTAGTCAGCTCAAAGATTGACTAAAATACATTCATTTTATCTTTTGATGTTGGTAATTTTTTATTGATTTTTTTCCTTCCGACATAAATTAAAACCAAGTTTAAAAATTAGATAAGTAAGTTGAGGTATACAAAATATTTTATCCGTGTATGATTGGTTAGCAGAGATAGTGAAAAGTCAAGGTTATTGGCTATCCCATATAAAAGAACTTTTTTTGAAAATTTTATAGTTGGAGATTAAAATATCATTAATGTTTTGATTGATCTTAGCTTTGAAGTATACAAGGTAATTTTATTCGGTAAGTTCTTTATTCTTTTAGCATCATTAAATAATACGATTAAGTTTTTTGTTTTTTTGAAAACTAGTAATAATTTATTTTTACCTGAAGCGTAATTTACCAAAGAACTCTTATATTTGTAAAAAAAGTAATTTAATAATGTCAAAAAAGAAAGATAAAAAATCAGGAAAACTTGCTTTAAAAAAAGGTGATAAAACTTCTTCTGGTTTTTCTTTAAAAAAATATTTACCACTTGCGATTATTGTTGGACTGCTCGGTTTTGTTTTGTATGCCAACACGATTCAGCACGAGTGGGCACTTGATGATTTTTCTGTGATTAAGGAAAATTTTGTAACTCAACAAGGTTTTGCTGGAATTGGGACACATTTGACTCACAGTTATCGCTATGGATATGGAGCAGGATTTGGGACACTTTATCGACCGTTGACTCCTGTAATGTTTGCGATGGAATGGCAGATGTTTCCAGATAATCCAAATTTTATGCATTTTGTAAATGTTTTGTTTTATGCATTGACTGGAGTGCTATTGTTTTTTACTTTATCTAGAATATTTAAAAGCTATAACCTCATATTGCCTTTTACTGCTGCAGTGGTTTTTATGATTCACCCATTGCATACTGAGTCTGTGGCCAATATCAAAGGACGAGATGACATTATGGGTTTTTTCTTCTTTTTATTGGCTGTTTATTGGTTATGGGATTATTTGAGTAAGTCAAATGTGAAGTGGTTAGCCTTGTCTTTGGGTAGTTTTTTTTTAGCAATTATGGCTAAAGAAAGTTCGGTGACTTATGTGGCAGTTTTCCCTTTATTAATACATTTTTTTACTAAAACCTCTTTAGAAAAAAACTTAAAGTTATCTGGGGGGTATTTAGCAGTGTCGTTGGTTTTTATAGCCATGTTAAGCACTATTTTGGGAAAAACAATTGGAACAGATAATACCTCTATTCTAGATAATGTTTTGGTTTCGGCAGATAATTTTGTTCAACAAAAGGCTACAGCATTTTTAATTTTAGGGCGATATTTGAAATTGTTATTTTTCCCACACCCACTTGTTTCAGATGCAGGATATTCACAAATCCCTTTGACTTCTTTTGGGGATTGGAAAGTACTCTTATCTTTTGTTATTCATGTTGGTTTAGCCGTTTGGGCAATGTTAAATATTAAGAGAAAATCAGTTTTTTCTTTTGGAATTCTGTTTTATATTCTGACTCTTTCGATTACTTCCAATTTAGTATTTAATATAGGTACCTCTTACGCTGAAAGACTGTTATATGTACCTGTGTTAGGATTTTCTATTGTAGTGGCTTACAGTTTGATGAAAATTTTCAAGTTGGAGGAAAGAAGAAGTAAGGGTTTTGGAATGGGTAGTTTTTTTAAAAAAAATATTGGTGTACTTGGATTTTTAGGAGTAGTAGTTTTTCTATTTTCGTTTAAAACAATAGATAGGAATGCGGCATGGAAAGATAGTTATACACTTTATGATACCGATATAAAGATTTCTCCTGAGTGCGGGAAATTATTGTATCACTATAGTTTAGAGTTGTCGAAAAAAGGATTGACATTGGCTGGTGACGATCAATCAGAGATGATGAATAAAGCTAAAACGGTTTTGGAGAAAGCGATCGAAGTTTATCCAAAGTATTCAGATGCACATGCAAGACTAGGATGGTGGTTTAATAAAGCTGGGTTTAATGATAAGGCAGAAGAACATTATAACTTGGCAATACAGTACAATCAGAGTAATGCAAAAGCTTATAATAATTTAGGTGTCATCTATTTTGAAAAGAGTGCTGCAGAAAGAGCTAAAGGAAATTTAGTAGGTGCAAAGGCAGAATTACAAAAGGCCAAAGGAGTCTATGAAAAAGCAGTTGAGAAAAATCCAAGATATGTGGATGGATGGCAAAATCTGGGAGTGATATATGCAATGCAAAAACAGTTTCCTGATGCAATAAAGTATTTTGAAAAGGCTAAAGAGTTTGCTATTGATGTTAAGCAGGTTGAAACTTTGAATAATTATCTAGATAGCGCTCGGCAGGGCAAGTAAGTTTTTTTATTTTGGGATATATTTTATGGTTTTCTTTAGGGATGAATATTGAAGAAGAATAAAAAATTATTTCATTAGCATTAATTTATCAATCATTAATATCTCCCTTCATTTCAGGTTGTAATTTACTTACTTATTAAATCTAGATTTTATCGAGAAAAATTAAATAGCAATGAATAAAATCGCAATTGGAATCTCATCTGCATTAATTATAATATTTGGTTCTTTGCTATTTACTTTCTTTGATTTTTGTGATAGTACAACTAGCCCTCCAGAAAAATTCTCATTTACTGATGGTGTATTTAAAACCAAAAATGTGGAAGGAATTTCATTTGAAAAAGATGGTATATTGGCAACTATTCCTGCAGTAACTAATGGTGAGATTTTAAAAATTGCTGCGCATTTTAAGAGTAATGAAAATAGAATATTGAGTTTAGTAGGGGATTATTATGATTCTGAAGATTACAAAGGGGATTCTAGTCTAGGAAAAGAAAGAGCAGAAGTTATTAAAGCGAAATTAATGGACTACGGAACTCCTGAAAATAAAATCATTACCTCTGGAAAAAAGATTGCAGGAGTTTTGGTAGGAAAAAGATTTTATAATGCCGTAACTTTTAAAGGGAGTGAAAGGGTGCTTAAAAAGGAATTTGTTTTGCCAAATGAAGTTGAATTTTCTCCTTTTGTTCCTCATGTGATTTATTATAATACTGGCTCTTATTTGTTTGATATGAATTCTGAATTAAGAAGTTATTTGGATCAAGCCATGAATTATCTAAATCAAAATTATGGTACGGTACTTTTAGTGAATGGGTATACGGATAATGAAGAAAAACGAAAAGGCGAAAAGAAATTATCGAGAGATAGAGCAAGAGAAATAAGAACCTATTTATATAAAAATGGAATTAAAAAAAATCAAGTAAGGATTCAAGGATTAGGAAGGAGAAACCCAATTTCACCAAATGATTCTGAAGAGGGAAAAGCCCTAAATCGACGAGTAGAAATAAAAATTAAATAATTGTTTTCTATTTGTGGAAAAAAATAAAAACGTGTTGGCCATTTTGGTCTGTGCATTTTTTATATTTGCGCTTTGTCAATATAATATAAACCTAATTATGTCAAACATCATAGACGGAAAAGGACTAGCCAACAAAATTAAGGAAGAAATTGCAGTTGAAGTTGCAAAAATTAGAGAAGCTGGTGGGAAAATTCCACACCTCGCCGCAGTATTAGTTGGGGAAGATGCAGCTAGTCAAGTTTATGTAAGAAATAAGGTTCGATCGTGTGAGCAAGTTGGTTTTGAGTCTACCATGATTAGAAAAAATATCTCTATCACAGAGGAAGAATTGTTAGAAATTGTAGCTGGATTAAATGATGATCCAAAGATAGATGGATTTATTGTTCAACTTCCTTTGCCAAAGCATATTGATGAGGAAAAGATTACTCTTGCCATAAATCCTCGAAAAGATGTTGATGGATTTCATCCAGCTAACTTTGGACGTATGGCACAGGGATTACCTGCCTATTTACCTGCAACCCCATTTGGAATTATGCAAATGTTAGATCGATACAATATAGATGTGGAAGGAAAAGAGTGTGTTGTTTTGGGAAGAAGTAATATTGTAGGAACACCAATTAGTATTTTGTTATCTAGAAAAGCAAGACCAGGTAATGCAACAGTTTCGCTTTGTCATAGCCGGACGAAGGATTTAAAGTCGCATACTTTGCGTGCCGATATTATCATTGCGGCTATTGGAATTCCTGAGTTTTTAACTGCCGATATGGTTAAAGATGGTGTTGTGATTATCGATGTTGGGATCAATAGAGTAAATGATGAAAATACTAAACGTGGATATAGATTGGCTGGTGATGTAAAGTATGAGGAGGTAGCTGCTAAAGCTAGTTATATCACCCCAGTTCCTGGAGGAGTTGGGCCAATGACGGTAACTTCTTTATTGATGAATACATTGAAATCATGTCGAGGAGAAGTTTACGGGAAATAGTGAATTGAAGACTTTACTAAAGTTAACTTGTTCTTAACTTGCGAATAATGTAATTAATTTAGAGTTCATTGAACATAAGACATAAAGTAGATCTATAACATATTAATCAGGGTTACTTTTTTTGATTATGTTGACTTAATTATTTAAATCAGTTTTTTCTATAAAAATGACCTTTCTTCTTTTAATTCACGCCATTTAATTCCTCAATTAATCTTTTTTAAATAATACTTGTGCTCGAGCAAGCTCAAATTTGTACTAGCTGAAATATTTTTTGTTGTAATATTTACGAGTTAATATACTTGGACCTAACTACTTTTATTAAACCAAATATTTTCCAAAAACTAATTTTAAAAAATATGCCATTCATTTCTATTTATACAATATTATTTGCCTTTTCGATGTCCACTTTCCAATCAAAAGAGTTGCCTAATCAATTGAATGATTTTGATTTGAAAATATATCAAGGTGATAATATTATTGCAGTAACAGCGTCTGAACAAAGTATTGATTTGGTCAAAGAGAAATTTACTATTAATTTTAAAATTAAAAAGGATGATGAGGCTGGTCAAAATTATCATGCTGCAAGATTGATTACAGATATTGATCCTGATATTTTTAAGCAGTTCGAGGTTAGGAAAAACTTTGAGGAAATTCCTTCCCTATCAGAAGGCACAAGTATTGCTGGCCCAAAAGATTCTCAATATGAATGCATCTTTTTTGGTGATCAATCTCATCACTATATTTTTTACAATAATGAAGAAGAGAAACGAGCGACTTTGATTTCTAAAGAGGAAAATGGTTTTGTCCAATTAAGCATTGATATAGAAAATTATTGCTTGCAGGATCTTGAGGTAAATATTAAAAATACCAATTTTGAAAAACTTTACTTTGTCTTTTTCATTGATGAAAATTTAAATAAAAAAATTGATGAAGGAGAATTTGTTAAATTGATTATTAATTTTAATTAAAGATTTCTGAATAATTGTTTTATAAATGCCAATCAATTGGAGTTAAGTTCTGTTTTGCTAATAGTTCATTAGTCTTAGAAAAATGCTTATTCCCAAACCAATATCCCCTATTAGCACTTAATGGAGAAGGATGTCCTGTCATCAGAACATGATGTTTGGTATGATCAATTAAACTTGATTTCTTTTTGGCAAAACCTCCCCAAAGTAAAAAAACAATTCCTTTTCGTTGATCAGATAGTTTTACTATGGCAGCATCAGTAAATTTATGCCAACCTATATTTTTATGAGAATTTGCTTGATGAGCTCGAACCGTTAATCCGGCATTGAGTAATAAAATACCTTGGTTAGCCCACTTTTGTAAATTTCCGGTTGTTGGAATATTCATACCTATATCTGTGTTTAATTCTTTAAATATATTCTTTAAAGAAGGAGGAGCAGGAAATCCATCTGGAACTGAAAAACTCAAACCACATGCTTGGCCAATGTTATGATAAGGGTCTTGTCCCAAAATAACAACCTTCACTTTTTTGAAAGGAGTAGAATTAAATGCATTGAAAATCAATGATGGAGAAGGAAATATTTTATTACCAGCTTGTTCTTCTTGATGTAAAAATTGTATGATTTTTGAAAAATATGGTTGCTGAAATTCATCTGACAGGGCATATTGCCAACTTTCTTCTAATTTTATATTATCGATAGTGATCATTTTTAATTTAATTTTTAAAAAGTTCTCGAATTTAGAAAAATAAGTAACGTTTTTAGAGAAATTTAATACAAAGTTGGAATTGAAATTAAAAATACTAAACAGGGATCTTAATTTTATTTTTATTTGATTTAATAAACAAGGTCTTTTCAAGAATAAAAATTGTTGATATGTTAGTAGAGGGGAAGGATATTTGGTTTAAAAAAATACTTTGCAGAAATTGTATTTTTATAATAAAAAAATATAAATTTGCGCTCGCTTAGTATAGCAAAATCCAGATTTGGTCTCGTAGCTCAACTGGATAGAGCAGCTGCCTTCTAAGCAGCAGGTTCCAGGTTCGAGTCCTGGCGGGATCACCACAGTAGCCCGTAACTAATTGATTATCAATGAGTTACGGGTTTTATTTTGGAGTTGCTAAAACATTTCTAAAACATTTTCTTTTTTGCTTCGCTTTTCTTTCTATTTCCTTCAATTATTTGAAAGTCTTACTTATGGGTGGATTACTGACTATAATTCAAATTCTGCCCAAAGCGGATAGTGGTCAGAAATATGAAAAGAAAGTTGCTGCTTAGTCAATGGTCTATTCTGTAATACCTTACCTACAAAATCATAATTACCTCCATTTTTAAATTCTAGCGATAATTTTGGAACATCATTATTACCATTGAACCAAGCAATTTGGTCATAGTATTTTGTCTCGTCAAAGATGGAACGAGTGACTTCCTCATTTTGAAGCGCCTCTGGCACAAATAATCCTTCAGATAAAAAAGTTTGGTCAAGTAAATCACCTCTTTTATCAATATTAAAATCACCTAGCGCAATCAAGTTCTGATTATATTCAGAAATATTTTTTGCCCAATCCGATAGCCAATGAGCAATAGCTTTGAGTTCAGGTTTTCGTTCTTTTGCTTTTTTCCCATACTTGATGTGGAGTGTAACTAAAATGAAAGTTTGGTTTTTCGAGCGAAAGCCAACCGCATAAGGTGTTCTTACAAATTGTTCTTGAAGCGCATCTACTCCTATTTTGGTAAGCTTTTCTTTTGGCACAACCAACTCACAAGCTAATCCTGATAGCTGCACCCGCCGGGTATCAAAAAGATAAGCCATACGCTCGCCATTACCTGCACTTCCTCTGGTTACATCAGTCAGAATTAATCCCCAATGGTTACCCAAAACCTTCATGGTATCTCTTAATGCTCGAATATTGGATTTGACTTCTTGGATAGCAATAACATCGAAGCGAGAAAGAATTTCTGCGATACAAAGAATAGAATGTAAATCTCGTTTTGGAGAGTCTTCTCCTCTTGAAATCCATTTACGAGTTAAGTTACCAAAGGCACGAATATTCCATGTTGCAATTAAAATATTTCGGTCAAGTTTCTTTGGTGGAATTTTAGAGTCTAGGTCTTGTTTTAGAAATTCTAGTTCTTTAGAGATTGACTTTATAGGGCGGTCTGTAATATGAGGCATAGATGAGTGTTTTTCAAATTTTAAAAAATTGTAAATGTATATTTTATTCTTTTTGTACGAACGATAAATGAAAACGTTTTATGTAAAAAAAATGATAGACTTTGTCTTTTCAAGAGGAATAAAAGATTTACCAGGATTAAAAAAACAAGAGTAATATCGCTGACGCTGATTCTCTGGACCGTGTTTACTCTAAAGCGATTACATACTGGGGAAGAGATAAAAGATAAGGGACTACGTCTAGGTCTGTGAAAAATACCGCAACAGAATCAACAAATGTACTTACATTGTAGAATGTAAGTGGCTTTTTCTATGAGTTCAATTAAAAGAAAAAAACAAAATCTAAGAAGTGTAAGCGAAACGAGATTTAGCACCCCGAATTAAAGCGTCCAAAGTAAAGATGATTTAATCTTGGTTCTTTTATAGTAGGTTTTGAATAGTGGCCTCTTTATTAGCAATACCGCTTAAACTTCCCTTGAGAAAGACTAAAAAATAATTGTCTCTTAGCACTACCTCTTTGAATAGTTAATGCTTAGCATATGTATCTCTTTAGCCACCAACTACAAGAAAATAGAATTAGCTAAAGGAACTGGCGGTCAACTCCAAAAACAACAAATTTGGCCTTGATATAATATTATAATTTGAATAAAAAGTAGTCAATACTATTAATTTGCTAATAAAAAACAATTAGCTTCGCACTTCATTTTTTTAACGAAGAACAGTTATGGAAAAGATTAAAAAGAGTTTAATTCAAATTTGGGATAATGAAATTAGAGATGCGCTTGGGAGAGGAGAAGTAATACTGGAACAACAACTAAGGGCTGAGATATATCACCAACTAAGATTGAAATTTTCGAAATTTAAAATATGGATTACTCCAACTTTGTATTTGAAAAAGTATGATTTGGATAGGATAAAACCTGACCTAGTTGTCTCAAATGAAAAAGAGATATTAGCTATTATTCAATTGAATTTTAAACCGTGGGATTTTTTAAATTATAAAGAAGATTTACGGATATTAACAGGAATGGATAAAGTAGGGAAATCGAAAAGGATAAAATTGGGAATGATTCCTTTTTCATCAATTTGGCAAGAGCAAAAAAACAAGGACGAGAATAACTTGAATTTTACGATGGCTGATGATTTATTAAAAGTGTTGGTGACAGGCAGTCGAGCAGGATGCCATTCTTTGGAACTTAAAAAAGATGAGAAGCCAAGTCAGAATTTTTTACATCTTTTTGGTTATATAGAAAATGAAACAAGTTTGTTTTTTGGAAATAGCTTTTATGATAAAAGTATTTCTAGAGAATAATTGATAATAATAAAATCAAAGTGTAGATTACCATAATTGAGTCAAGAACATCTTTAAATTTAATTGATTTATCGATTAAAAAAAGATAAGCCAGCCCAAAGAATTTGCTTAAGGAACTGTAAATAAGTACATCTAATACCCTTTGGCGCATTCTAATTATTGGTATTTAATATAGTTGAATTGTTGTGAAATTGGGATGCCAAATAGATGACTGAGAACCCCGTTTAAGTTTATGTCTGAAAAAAACTTTGTTCTAAGGATATATCAAATATCCTAATTCAATTATATTGGTCAGAATAATATTTCAAAAAAGATTTTGACCATCTGTAGGTTCTTATGATGATTAATATATTTTTTTAATGAAAAAAGTTGAGATTTCTCTCCTTTTGAATATGTGATACTAATCACTAAACTTCATTTCTTTACTTATCATATTTGCTTCATTATTTCAACAAAATATTTAAAATGAAAAAATTAAGTTTATTATTGGCTGTAGTTTTGATGCAGTTTTCGAATTGTAGTTCCTCTGCACAAAATGAAAAAAATACTTCTTCAAATGAGATTAATCAGGTAAGAATTGACGTTGATGTTAGTGAATTCAAGAATAAGATGAAAGAGAAAGATATTGTAATTCTAGATGTTAGGACCCCGGCTGAAACGGTTCAAGGGAAAATAAAGGGAACTATAGAAATTGATGTCAGGTCATCAGACTTTCAAGAAAAAATAAAAAAATTAGATAAAGACAAAACGTATTTAGTTTATTGTCGAAGTGGTAAAAGAAGCGTGAAAGCCTGTAATATGTTAGAAAAAGAGGGCTTTAAAAAGATGTATAATTTATTAGGTGGGTTTAATGCATGGAAGATAAATTCCCAGTAAAAAATAAGTTGAATTTTACTATTTATTGATGATTTTTAAAATTAAGGCTAAAAAGTGTGTATTTTTTGTTGCTTGTAATTACAGAATATTGGTTTAACTCTATTTTTTTTTAAGAAAGTGAATGATGGCAAGAGAAAATGATTATGTAGATTGTATGGATCAGGTTATTGTTTCAATTAGTGAAATTATATTTTCTTAAAAACCTTTAAATGATGATAATTTATTTTTTTGGCCAACACAATATATTGATTTTTGGAACCAATTTGACAGGATTTTTCCAAAGTATATTGTTTACTACATTATTTAGTTGATTCAAATTTAATCCCGTTTCGATCACGCAATCAGGGAGTAATAATTACCTTTAATTTTTTATTAACAGTGTTGTCTTTTTATAAAGGAAGCAATTACAATTGTTTTTAAGGAGAAATTTATAGAGACAATGAATTCAAAAATCAAAAAAGATCATGATAAATATTTTTAAAATTATAAGTCTTTTGGAAGGTGGATCTTATATCCTTTTGTTATTTGTAGGAGTGCCACTAAAATATTTTGGAGATAATCCCATTTTAGTTAAATCACTAGGTATGCCTCATGGGATATTATTTTTAGCTTATATAGTTCTTGCATTATTAATTCGAGAAAAAATGAATTGGGATTTCAAAGCGACTTTTTTAGTTCTTATTGCTTCGATTATTCCTTTTGGGACATTTTATATCAATAAAAAATATTTTGGGACTGCCATTTAAATATCTCCTAGTGATTTTTATCACTCAAATCAACATTTATAGTAGTTATCTTTATGTAAGATTTGAAATTTATTTTTTCAAAAAAAATTAATTAAAATATGAGCAAAGAAATAATAGTTATAGATAATTTAAAATGTGGTGGTTGTGTAAACACAGTCACGAAAAAACTTCAAGAGATGGAAGGAGTGGCTAATGTAAATGTTGTGTTAAAAACTTCTGTAGTTGAAATTGAATTAGAGAAGAATATTTCAAGAGAGGCATTAATTGAAAAATTATCAAAATGGGGATATCCAGAAATGGGTACTTCTAATTTGGTTCAAAAAGCAAAATCTTATGTGAGTTGTGCGATTGGTCGACTCGAAATATAATAATTGATTTTCGTTTAGTTTTGTAAAAGGGTATAAGCATATTTGTTTATACCCTATTTTTAATTTCGAAGGTGAGAAATAATATAAACTAAGAGGACTCCTGCCAATAAATTTGTCTGTTATCAAACTTTTTACTCATCATCAATATCGATTGGAAACTTTTATTAATGTTTTTCCTTGTTTTGGGCTAGACTCCATTTTTCTCTGTATTGCATTTGTTAGGAAAAGTCTTTTAACGTATTCGTATTTCAAAGCAGAATCAGTTAATTAAGTTAACTGATTAGCTTTTAGGCTGTTTGCAATTCAATCAACCTTTCCAAAATTGATATCAATTTCATAATACTAGTTTAAAAAATATAATACTTATGATGGTGATATTGTCATTTCTCGGGCAAATATTTGGCAAGTATAGATAAACTTTTAAGTTTGTAAAGAAAGTTAGTAAAGAATAAGTTAAACCAATCCCCAACATGAAATTAACGACCTACGATGCAAAATCACTTCTAATCGAAATAAAAGAAGATTACGCCATCGTTCAGCTTAATAATGGAAAAGTTAATGCAATCAATACCCAGTTGTTAGTTGATCTCAAAGAAATATTTGATGCATTAGCAAAAGATAAAAATGTCAAAGGCGCAGTTTTGTCAGGTCGTCCACATGCATTTAGTGGAGGGTTGGATGTGATGTCTTTAGCAACTTTGGATGAAATAGGAATGATTCATTTTTGGAAATCTTATATGTTAACTTTACAGTCTTTAGTCAAATTTCCTAAACCATTAGTTTGTGCGATTACAGGTTATGCCCCCGCGGGCGCAACGATATTGACCTTGTGTACCGATTATCGAGTGATGGGAAAAGGGGCAAAGCATGTAGTCGGAATGCATGAGTTCAAAATGCAGATGCAAATACCAGAAATGCTTTGTGATATTTATGCTTATCATTTGGGAGAAGTAAAAGCATGGAAAGCAGTTCAACAAGCCAAACTTTTTAATAGCGATGAAGCATTGTTAGAGGGCTTAGTAGATGAATCTGTTGAGGTAGAGGAAGTATTAGATAGAGCAGAGGCATATTTGAAAAAGCAAATCAAAATTTTTCCAAAAGTATTTGCTGAGTCAAAAAGAATTTTTCGAAAAGGACTTTATAAAGTGGTTGTTGAACGAGACATAGTCGCTATTGCAAAAGAAACGGTAGCGTTCAATAATGATCCAGAATTAAAAGCTAAAATTGTAGAATTTCTGATGAGTTTAAAAACAAAGAAGTAATAATTTAATGATGAGTTAGAATTTGTTTAAAACTTATCTAAGACTCATTGATTAGTCATATAAGAATTTTTTCATTAAAAAATAAGACAAAATATGGAAGCATATATTTATGATGCCCTCAGATCTGTAAGAGGAAAAGGTAACCGAAAGGGAGCTTTGAATGGTACAACTCCAACCTATTTGGTTGCTTCATTACTTAAAGAATTAAAAATAAGACATGATTTTGATCCTGTGCTAGTGGAAGATTTGATTCTGGGATGTGTTACACAAATTATGGATCAAGGTGCTAATATTGCTAAAACTGCAGCACAGCATTCTGGTTATGGAGATCATTTATGTGGAGTGACTTTGAATCGATTTTGTGGCTCAGGATTGGAAGCGGTAAATCAAGCAGCGGCTTATGTGAAATCAGGTTTTTCTGAATTAATTATTGCAGGAGGAGTAGAAAGCATGTCAAGAGTAAAAATGGGATCTGATGGTGGTGCATTGATGATGGATCCAAGTGTTGCACTTCCAGGGCATATTGTTCCCCAAGGAATTTCAGCAGATTTGATTGCGTCCAAATATGGTTTTAGTAGAAAAGATGTAGACGAGTACGCATTTCAATCTCAAATGAGAGCCGTTCAAGCACAAAGTGAAAATAGATTTAAATCAAGAGTTTCAATAAAAGATTTAAATGGTCTCTCTATTTTAAATCATGATGAAAATATTCGTCCATCAACGACGATGGAAACTTTGGGAGGGTTAGACCCAGCATTTGCCATGATGGGACAAATGGCGGGTTTTGATGCTGTTGCAATTGATAAATACCCAGAAGTTGAATTTATCGATCATGTTCATCATGCAGGAAATTCATCTGCAATTGTAGATGGAACTGCCTTGGCTATGATTGGGAGTAAAGCAGTTGGAGAGAAGATGGGAATGAAACCTCGTGCAAAAATCCTTTCAGTTGCTGTTGCAGGAGATGATCCAACGATTATGTTAACTGCACCTGCACCTGCAAGTAGAAAAGCATTAGCAAAAATAGGAATGGACAAAAACGATATTGATTTGTATGAAGTCAATGAGGCATTCGCAGCTGTTCCAATGAGGTTTATGCAAGATATGGGCATTCCGTATGACAAAGTAAATGTAAATGGTGGAGCAATTGCACTAGGTCACCCATTAGGTGCAACTGGTTGTATGTTGCTCGGGACAGTTATCGATGAATTAGAAAGACAAAATAAATCAACAGGATTAATCACCCTCTGCATTGGAGGTGGAATGGGGATAGCAACCATTATCGAACGAGTGTAAACTGAAGTTGCGCTGAGAGAATATAGATCGTACGATTAACTATCTCAAGGTTGGTAGATCTTACAGATTAATGAAGACTATATTGTTCTCCTTAACCTGACTTCTTATAAAGCAGCGACCTAATGCAATAATTAAAATTTAAAAAAAATGCAAAATATAAAAAACGACTTATTCGAATTTAGTACCGACAATGACGGTATTGCAACATTCGTTATCAATCAAGTTAATAATCCAACCAATCTTTTTAGTACAGAATTCATCAATGAATATTTAAAAATTGCACACGAAGCAATTGCCGACGAAAGCATCAAAGGAGTTATTCTTACTTCAGGGCGAAGCATGTTTATGCCCGGAGCAGATTTGCGAGAATTAAAAAATATGGGTAACGATCCAGAAGAACAATTTGCAGGTATATTAAAGATGCACCAATCATTTCGAAAAATCGAAACAGGTGGTAAACCATTTGTTGCCGCCATCAATGGAACTGCAATGGGGGGAGGTTTTGAGTTATGTTTGACTTGTCATTATCGAATAGTTCTAAATAGTCCAAAAATAAAAATTGGATTTCCAGAAATCAATGTAGGTCTTTTACCAGGCGGCGGTGGAGTTGCTAAAACACCTTACTTGACAGGTATTCAGAAAGGATTAACTTACTTACTTCAAGGTTTACAAGCGCGGCCAGATAAAGCTTTAAAAGATGGTTTGATTGATGCAGTTGCAGATTCACCAGAAGAATTATTAATTGCTGCAAAAAAATGGATTTTAGAAAACCCAACTCCGATTCAACCTTGGGATAATAAAAAACATAGAATTCCAGGTGGTGGATTGATGAGTCCAATGGGTGCACAAACGATGATGGGAGCCATTGGGAATGTTAGAAAAATGACGCATGGGAATTATCCTGCAGCGCAATATATTTTGAGTATCGTTCATGATGGGCTGCAAATTAATTTTGATCGAGCATTAGAAATTGAGGCAAGGTATTTTACAAAAGCTGTTGGAAGTAAGGAAGCTAAAAATATGATTCGTACAGGTTTCATGGGAATGCAAGCAGCAAAAAAAGGTAAAGCTCGTCCTAAAACTGAACCAAAATATGAAGTGAGAAAATTAGGAATTTTAGGAGCAGGAATGATGGGAGCAGGAATTGCTTATGTTTCTGCTAAAGCAGGAATGGAAGTTGTCCTCAAGGACGTTTCTCTCGAAGGAGCAGTAAAGGGAAAAGCATATTCTAAAAAAATATTAGATAAGGCTATTTCTAGAAAACGTTCAACTCCTGAAAAAGCGGAAGTACTTTTAGCTCGAATTCATCCGACAGATTCTGCTGCAGATATGGAGGGTTGTGATTTAGTAATTGAAGCAGTCTTTGAAGATCCAAATTTGAAGGACAAAGTGACAAAGGAGACAGAGGCAGTGTTGGCAAGCGATAAAGTATATGCTTCTAATACTTCTACTATTCCAATTACATTATTGGCAGAATCATCAATCCGACCAGAAAATTTTATAGGAATTCATTTCTTTTCTCCGGTTGACAAAATGCCTTTGGTGGAAATTATTGTTGGAGCGAAAACGAAGGAAAAAGCTATCGCAGCAGCAGTAGACTATTCCGTTGCTATTGGTAAAGTCCCGATTGTAGTTAATGACTCTAGAGGATTTTACACTTCTCGATGCTTTGGTACATTTGTAAGTGAAGGAATGTTCTTGTTGGAAGAGGGAGTGCCTGCTGCAATGATTGAAAATATCGCAAAAAGAAAAGGAATGCCAGTTGGTCCATTGGCTGTTCATGATGAAGTTACATTGACATTAAGTATGCATGTCTATGAAAGTGATCCAACTCCAACTAAATCGCCAGCTCAAGAAAGAGGTTATCAGATTACTAAAAAAATGGTAAAAGAGCATGGGCGAACGAGTAAAAAAGATGGTAAAGGATTTTATGATTATCCAGCTGGTGAAAAGAAAAGATTGTGGAGTGAGTTGGGGACAATTTTCAATTCTGATGTAAACACTTTGGACAAAGAAACTATTGCAAAGAGGATTATGCATCGTCAAGCAATTGAAGCTTATCGATGTTTAGAGGAAGGAGTTTTGCGAAGTGTAGTTGATGGTGATTTAGGGTCTGTATTGGGATGGGGATTCCCGATTTACACCGGTGGTGCTCTCTCTTATATAGACTTTATTGGGGGAAAGAAATTTGTAGCGGAGTGTGATGATTTTGCAAGTAAATATGGAGATCGATTTTCAGTCCCTACCAGCTTGCGAACATTAGTAGAAACTAGAAATTCTATTCATGATTATGGAAAAGCTACAACTACAGTCTAGTGGATTCAAGTTGTTTACCTAATTAATTACCGCTGGATTGATAGTTTTTTTTATTCGAATATGTGAAACGAAAATAAAACTATCAGTTCAGCGGTTTTAAATTTTAGATAATGGGACCTTTAAAAGGAATTAAAATAATCGAAATGGCCGGACTTGGTCCAGCACCTTTTGCAGGAATGATGCTTGCCGATATGGGAGCAGATTTAATTTTGATAGAACGAAAAGCTGATCCTAATAAATTTCGAATTCCAGATTGTAACCGCAGAGGGAAACGTTCCATCGCTTTAAATTTAAAAGATGGAAAGGACATTGAAACGCTTTTAAAGTTAGTAGAAAAAGCAGATGTTTTATTTGAAGGCTTTCGACCAAATGTAATGGAGCGATTAGGCTTGAGTCCAGATACTTTACAAAAAAGAAATCCTAGGTTAATTATTGGTCGAATGACAGGGTGGGGGCAGTATGGACCTTTGTCGTCTGCTGCTGGACATGACATTAATTTTATTTCATTGACTGGTGCTTTGCGTGCCATTGGTAGAAAAGGTCAACCTCCAGTTGCGCCGTTGAATTTAGTGGGAGATTATGGTGGTGGCGGAATGTTTTTGGTAACAGGGATTTTAGCTGCTTTAGTGGAAACTCAAAAATCTGGTAAAGGACAAGTGATTGATGTTGCCATGACTGATGGATCTGCGGTGTTGATGTCGGTTTTTAATTCCTTGTATGGTATGGGAATGTGGAATACTCATCATGGTTCAAATTTTTTAGACTCTGGCTCTCATTTTTATGAGGTGTATGAAACTAGTGATGGGAAATATATTTCGATTGGCTCTCTTGAACCTCAATTTTATGCATTGCTATTAGAAAAATTAGGACTTGATCCAGAGGAATTTAAGGCTCAAAATAATCCTTCCAAATGGACGGAATACAAAGTGAAGTTTATATCAATTTTTAAATCTAAAACAAGGGACGATTGGTGCAAAGAGATGGAAGGAACAGATATTTGTTTTGCGCCAGTTTTGGATTATCTCGAAGCCCAAAAACATCCTCATAATATTGCTCGGGAAACTTATATGAAACTAGATGGTATCGTCCAACCTTCTCCTGCACCAAGATTTAGTCGAACAGCATCGGAGGTGAAGTTTGGCTCAAGAGCAGCAGGAGAAAACTCAGAGGAGATTTTAAAAGATTGGGGATTGATTTAATAGTATTTAATCATATTTGACTATTGACTAGGTATTTTGGTTAGTTGGTTTTTCTTTCTATATCTTTTATTTTTAATTCATTTTCAACTTGATGAAACTCAAAATATGAAAAATATTAAACCCGCTTCTACTATCATGCTCGCAAGAGACTTTAATGGACAACTAGAAGTGTTACTTTTAAAAAGAAATAAAGCTCTAGCATTCGCAGCTGGACTTTGGGTATTTCCTGGAGGGAAAATAGAAGCGGATGAAATAGAAAAAAGTGAGAATGATTTGGAAGCTGCCAAAATAGCAGCGGTTAGAGAAACGAAAGAAGAGGCTAATCTTGATGTCCAACACAAGGAACTTATTTTTTTTAGCCATTGGACTACTCCTGTCATTGAACCTCGAAGATATTCGACTTGGTTTTTCTTTGGAGAAATAAAGGAAGCATCATCAGAAGTAACTATTGATGATAGTGAAATCAAAGAATATGTCTGGTTGCATCCGCAAGTTGCTTTAGATAAATTGAAGGAAGGAGAGTTAGCTATGATGCCGCCAACAATTATTAGTTTACAACTCATACGAAAATGTCTATCCGTTGCGGAAGCAAAAGAAAAAATACAAGATGAGGAACCTATCTTCATCCTTCCAGTTTTACAGCCCAAAGATGGGAAAATGTTTTGCTTATATGAGGGTGATGCAGGATATGAATCGGCTGATATAGAAAAAGTAGGAGCGAGACATCGAATGATTTTAGATATGAAAAAAGGGAAGTTTAATTTTGAATTTAAAGATTGTAAAAATGTAAAACCAGTCAATGGCGGGATGCATTTGTAAATGCAAAATAACAACCAATAAAGAGAAGAAATGTCAATTGAACCTATCCGAATTGAAATACCTTTGGGAATAATGTTCCAGACTGTTAATTGTTATCTTATTCCTGGAGAGCAATTAACTTTAATTGATTGTGGATTATATACTGAGGAGAATTGGCAACATTTGAAAGAAAGGATCAATTCTCATGGATTTAAGGTAAGTGATATTGAGCAAGTCATTATCACTCACGAACATCGAGATCATATTGGGTTGCTTCCTGAGATTATGGCTAATTCTGATGCAATTGTTCGCGCTCCAAAAGTCATTAAAGGTTGGTTTTCTCAGCCAGAGGAAATGAAGAAATTACAAGGAGAATTTAACGGCAGATTATTTAACTCCTTAGGGTTTCCAAAAAAAGAGTTAGCTAAGGTTGATCATTTTTTTGAAGGAGAAGTAATGGGGAGAAAAGTGGGACAGATGGATCGATTTTATTTTTATACAGAGGGGGAGAGATTGAGAATAGGAGAGGATGATTGGGAAATTTTAAATACTCCAGGCCATTGCCCTAATCAATTTGTTTTTTTACAAAAAGAACAAAAAAGAATTTTTGGAAGTGATATGTTATTACCGATTACACCGATGCCGATTATTGTGGAAGATGTAAATAATTATGGGCAACCTACTCGTTCTTTACATGAATTATTAGCCTCTTTTCACCGGTTACTAAAATTTGATATTCAAATGGTATACCCAGGTCATGGGCCAATTTTTGTGGGTGCGAATGCAATGATCGAAAAACAATTAGCTCGAATCGAAATACGAAAAGAGGAATGTTTGGAAGCCATAAAAAATGGAATTTCCACACCTTTTCAGATCAATCGAAAAATGTATCCTTATCAAAATATGCCACCAGATTTTAGTGGAATGTTTATGATTTTAGGGTATATAGATTTGTTGGAGGAGGAGGGTAGGATAACGAAGAATTATAGTGAAGAGGGGATTATAACTCTACATTTTCGAAGTTGAATTGTTTTTTACTGGAATTTTATATTTACATTAAAGAAGATTAGGGGATTGGTCTTGAAATAGTGAATTGATACCTAAATTGGGCACACTTCTTTGGGTATTAGTAAGAAAAGACTATTTTAACAAAATAGTCAGAATATGTTTTTTGGTGAGTCTGGAGGGATTCGAACCCCCGACCCCTACCCTGTCAAGGTAATGCTCTAAACCAACTGAGCTACAGACTCCTTAAAATTAGCACTGCAAAAATAGAAAAAAATCGATCAATTGATTTTAAATTAGTCTTTTTTTTATCAAATAAATAAATATGGATTTCACCAATAAAAAAATATTAGTGACAGGAGCGGGAAGAGGTCTTGGTAAAGTAATCGCTACTCAATTTGCTGAAGCTGGAGCACAAGTAGCTATTCATTTTAATTCAAGTAAAAAGGAAGCGGAGCAGGCGGTCTTAGAATTAAAAGGTGAAGGGCATTTTTCTATTCAAGCTGATTTGAAAAATCCAGATTCTGTAAAAATACTGTTTGACAATGTAGTTGAAAGATTTGGGAAGATTGATGTTTTGATCAACAATGCTGCAGTTATTTTATATCACCCCATTGCGGAGGTAAGTTATGAAGAATGGCAAAAGGCCTGGAATGAAACAATTACTGTAAATTTGCAAGCTGCAGCAAATCTTTGTTTTTGCGTAGCTCAAGAAATGAAGAATACAGGTGGTGGTCGAATTGTAAATGTATCTTCACGAGGAGCATTTCGAGGAGAGCCTGACATGCCAGCTTACGGAGCAAGTAAAGCTGGCATGAATGCAATGAGTCAATCGCTTGCCATGGCTTTGGCAAAATGGAATATCTTTGTTGGGACGGTTGCACCAGGTTTTATCGAAACAGATCGTGTTGCTCCAATTCTAAATGGAGAAAGAGGAGAAGCAATTAAAAATCAAAGTCCACTTGGGAGAGTTGCTCGACCTGAGGAAGTGGCGAGAGGTGTTTTGTTTTTGGCTTCGGAAGGAACTGAATTTATGACAGGAGCAATTTTGGATATTAATGGAGCGTCGTATTTGAGGAGCTAGATTTTGATTGATAGAAGAGGAGGTATCGGGTACCTTATTTTTTAGTATTGAATAAAATAAAAAAATGAAAATTTTTAAAAGAGTACCTCTGGCGATCATTTGTTTAATTACAGGCTCGAGTTTCTGTTTTTCACAGGCAGGACTATCTGGAAAATCACTTGATTTGAAGGCTACAAAAAGTACCAAACTTAGTTATGATATTCCCACATCAGTTGGGATGGATTCCCTCTTTTTACATCAAAAAATTGACTCCATAGCTAACGAGGCCATCGAGGCAAAAGCCTTTCCAGGTATGCAGGTTTTAATTGCAAAAAGTGGAAAAATTGTTTTTCATAAAGCGTATGGATTTCATACCTATGAAGATGAAAAAAATGTACAACTAACTGACTTGTATGACTTTGCATCAGTCTCAAAGATAACTACTGCTTTGCCGGCGTTGATGAAGTTACATGGAGAAGGAAGATTTGATCTTGATAAATCATTAAAGACCTATTTTCCGAAATTTATTAATTCCAACAAGTCTGATTTAAATTATCGAGAAATTCTGGCCCATCAAGCAGGACTAAAACCTTGGATTCCATATTGGACAACTACCATCAAAAAGAATGGGAATTATAAATGGCGAACATTGAAAAATAAAAGAACCAAAAACTATAATATTAAAATTACGGATAACTTATTTCTCCATAAAAAATTTAAAAAACGGATTTACAAAGCAATTTTTAAATCTCCCGTGAGCAATGTAAAGGAATATAAATATTCAGGTTTAGCTTTTTATCTTTTTCCAGAAATTATTGCTGAGATGACGAATATGGATTTTGAGAGTTATTTGAAAAAAGAAATATACGAACCAATTGGAGCGACGACTTTAACGTATAATCCAAAGCGCTTTTTTTCAAAAGATAGAATAATCCCAACTGAACGAGATACTTTTTTTAGAAAGATTCAAATTCATGGAACTGTTCATGATGAAGGTGCGATTATGATGGGTGGCGTTTCTGCTAATGCTGGTTTGTTTGGAACAGCAATTGATTTGGCTAAGTTAATGCAACTATTTTTGAATGGGGGCAGTTATGATGGAAGGCAAATTATAGCTAAAGAATCTATAGATGAATTTACAAAGTATCAATTTCCAGAAAATAATAATAGGAGAGGACTTGGATTTGATAAACCACTTTTAAAGTATAATTATGATGAAAGTTCAGTGGCGAAAGATGCAAGCCCATCGAGTTATGGGCATTCAGGTTATACTGGAACTTTCGTTTGGGTTGACCCAGAATATGAACTGATTTATATATTTTTTTCTAATCGAGTTTTCCCAACCAGGAATAATCGAAAAATTTATGAGATGAATGTGCGACCCAATATTCACCAAATAATTTATGATTCTATTAGTAAATAATCAGAGTAAAGTTTTATCAATATCTGATTATTACAATAAAAGTTGAGAGAATTTAAAAAGGGATACCTGAGGAAATAATTTTCTTAAATATTTGCTTTTGGTAATACCAATTTCTATTCAATAACTTAATTGCCTCTTTGTTATTTAATATTTTATTTTTTCAAAAACCAAACAAGCTAGACAATGTTTACAATCCAAAAAAAAGTAGGTGATACCAGTAGGGCGGTTAATCAAACTATGGATTTAGCAAAAATACAACTCGCATTGTTTTCAATTGGAATTTTATCTAAAACAGCTTTTAAAAAAGAAATGATAGATTTATTACTTCCTTCGAATAGTAATAAATCAAAAGAAATCCTTACTTCTGAGTTTGAAACATTTTCAGCTAAGCAAAAACACCTACCAAAGACTATTAAAAGAATTCCTAGAATAAAATTATCATTAACTATTGCAGCTATTCGTAAGTTTCAGAAGGACGTTGTTGGGTCATCTTCTCCTGATGGGAGGATTGATCCAGGGCTAGGAACATTAGAAAAACTAGTAGCAAAAGTAAAAGCTTTACCAAAGCCAAAGCCACGCCCAATAGAAACGAGTCAAGTACCAAATTCTTTTGAAATAAGGTCTATAGAGAATAGAATTGAAATAGGAAATGAAG
Source organism: Saprospiraceae bacterium (assembly GCA_029251525.1). GTDB lineage: Bacteria > Bacteroidota > Bacteroidia > Chitinophagales > Saprospiraceae > CAJQQY01. The sequence continues at coordinate 382,771 of JAQXDE010000066.1, forward strand.
TTCAGCAAGTAGGTGGAAATATTGTTATTAATCTTTCTTCTGGAGGTAAGTCTGCTTCCAAATCAATCTCAATTGAGAAGAGTCGACTATTTATCTCCAATTTTTATAATTGGAGTGGAATAATAAAGTTGATGGACTTTGTTTATAAAAAGAATAAAGAAGTATATGTTAGACCATCTAACTTGAAGGGAATAGAAGAAGATAACTTATTGATTATTCCTGACGATGGAATTCGATATGTCATACAGCAGCAATTGTTTTATAGGAGGAAAATAATGCCTCTTAGGTCAAGCAACTTAAAGACATTTTTAAATGCTATTGATGGTAAACCTGGTCACAGTTTTCTAAAGAATATTATCAAAAAATCAAAGATTGTTTTTACTAATGAGATAAATAATAAATCTTTAAGAGACAGTGATAATAATAAAATTGAGATCCCTTCTTTAAATGATGGAGAAGCAGTTTTATATGATTTTTTTAGAAAAGTAGTTATCGCTAGAAATGGTTTATGGTCTTCTAATCAAGGAGTTACAAATATTATTGGACTAAGGCGGAACTTGGATCGAATGATAGCGACTGAGTATAATGATAGTTTGGTTTCATGTTGGAAGGACGAATTTGGTAAACCAAGAGTTGAAATAAAAATAGCAACGACAGAACCCGGTAATAAGAATCGATATAGGACTGTTGCTCCACAAACGCTTTCCGTATTATTTGGATTTCATCATGGTAGACAACCTTCTGGAAGAACTCGAAATTTATTAGTTCGAAGTGCAAAAAAAGGAAATTATAAATGGGAAATTGACAAGGGTTTTAATTTTCATCAAGGAGGAAATACATTTATTTTCCCCAGGAAACAATGGTTGTCCAAATATGGAATTGATGATGGAATTAAAGGTGGAAATACTAACGCTAAGTTTAACTTACAACAGACTTTTGAATTAAATTTAATCTTGACAGAAATTTATTATTGGTTTAGTCAGTTTGGAATAGATGGTGAAATTGCCCCTTATAATAATTTAAAAAATTTGGCAGAATCAAGGCCAATGAAAGTTGAAAAAAATGAGAATGGGATTGTAACTATTTCTCAAGTAGGTTCAAGGTCAAAACGAAGGGTTAATATTTTTGATGCAAAAAATTGGATGGTTAGTCGATGGTATGATAAGAGGTTTAAACCTAAAAGTAGGGAGTTGATTGCCAAAATATTGAGTGATGCAAGTGGTATGGATGAAAAACAAATGACTGAGATGGAAAATCTAGAAAGAAGTCAAATCATTGCCAAGATTAAAGATGAATGGATTGTAAAAGTAATCGAACATCAATTTAATTTTTATCCAAAATTAAGTGATATTGATGGAAAAGCTGGTCCTGATTATTATCGAACTCTTGTAGGTATTAGACCTTCGAAAGAGAAGGCAAAGGAGGTTTATCCAAAAGTAAAAGAATTAATTAAAAAATTAGAAGGTCTACCTCTTAAGAAAAAAGGTTCCTTGCAAAAAGAATTGCAAACTGGGTTGAAAATTAAGACTAATTTCCATCGAGAAAATGTGAGAAATAATACTAAGTTTGATGAAATGAAAAAAGTAAATTTAATTGCTAATGTTTTAGTGAAAGGATATTCAGCTGGTTGCCAAGTAATTTATGATACAGAAACATTTTATGATTTTTGGCTAAAACTATTAAAACGAGCAGATCAAACAGGACAACGAAAATGGTATTACACTTTAATAGATGCAACTAATTGGAAAAAGACAGATGTCATATGATTTTAATGAGCTAATTGTATTGAATTCCACTAGCTATATCTTAGCTAGTAGAATTCAATATAATTAATCTTTATCAAGAAGGTCTGGTCGTCTGTCCTCTGTTCGTTTTAGAGATTGTTCATGTCTCCATTCTTCAATCAATTTAGTATTTCCTGAAAGAAGTAATTCTGGTACTTTCCATCCTTTGTAATCTGCAGGGCGAGTATATATTGGTGGAGCTAAAAGGTTATCTTGAAATGAATCAAACAAAGCGGAAGTTCCATCATTTAATACCCCAGGAATTAATCTTCCAATCGAATCGACCAAAACGGCCGCTGCTAACTCACCTCCAGATAAGACATAGTCACCTATTGAGATTTCTTTAGTAACAAAATGCTCACGGATTCTCTCATCAATACCTTTATAATGACCACAAATCATCATTAGATTACTTTTCATTGATAAAAAATTGGCTTCAGATTGGTCTAACCTTTTTCCATCGGGAGTCATGTAAATGATTTCATCGTAAGTTCTTGCACTTTGCAAATGTTCAATACATCGAGCCAATGGTTCAACCATCATGACCATTCCTGCACCACCACCATATTGGTAATCATCGATTTGTTTTTGTTTACTTAGGCTATAGTCTCGAATATTATGGACGAACACCTCTAGCAAGCCTTTTTCTTGCGCTCGTTTCATAATCGAGTGCTGCATTGGACTTTCTAATAATTCTGGTACGGCTGATAAAATATCTATACGCATGGAGGTAATTGTTTAACTTTATGATTATCAATGTGTTATGATGTTTTTTGCATCTTTAGGTTCCTTTAGGGAAATAGGTATTTTTTAATAATAGCCTATATTTTCAAAATTCTAATGAGGTAAAATATTAAAAATTACAACATAATTATCTTTTATAGTGAAGAACAAAACTACGAATCCAAATTTATATTTTCCAATTGAAATTTCAAGATTAATATTTTCCTAACAACAATTTTACATTTCAACATTTTTCCCTATTTTAGTGCTATAACCAAAAAAATAGAACACTATGTTGCCCATAGAGAAAATGTATTTAACGAGTAGGCGAAATCGACCAGCTTTACGAAACTCAAGTTGGTATCGGATTCGGGAATTGAAAGGAATAGTGGTTCATTGGACTGCCAACGAGTCGACCGGTGCTGATGCACGTCGCACTCGAAATTATTTTAATACCGCTAATCGATATGCTTCAGCGCATTATAATGTGGATGATGGAAGTATTGTACAATGTTTACCAGACCATGAAGTTGGATACCACGTAGGAGGTCGATATTATAAACCGACTGGACAAAAAATTATTGAAGGAACAGATCTGACCCCAAATTACTTTTTGATTGGATTTGAAATGTGCGTGAACAAAGATGGTGATTGGAATAAAACTTATCAGAATTCTGTAGAGTTAGCACAGCATCTTTTGAACAAATATAATTTTACCATTAATGAATTATATAGGCATTATGATATTACGGGGAAGTTATGCCCATTGATGATGATTGATGAAAAGCCTTGGCAGGAATTTAAAGAAAAAGTAAATGGTGGGTTAAATTTTCAATTGGAAAATCCAATCAAACAAGGTTTTGTCAATACTCGGGATTTGAATGTTAGAAAAGGACCAAGTTCAAGATTTCCAATTATCAAAGTTTTTCATCAAGATGATAAAATTGAAATTTATGAGCAGATTGGAAATTGGTTTAGAGTAGGGGCAGATGAATGGTTACATGAACATTATGTAGAAATAACATTTGAGAAAAAAGATGGAATTGTTATAGATCCTACTGATCTAAATGTTCGTTCAGGACCAGGTGCAAATTATCCAATTGTTGATACACTGAAAGATGGAACATCCATTGAAGTTTTTGATATCCAAGGTCGCTGGTATCGTATTGGTGCGGATCGCTGGGGATATGGACCATTGGTGAAGATTATTGAAGTTAAGACTGGTCGAGTTATTGCTCCAAGTTTTTTGAATGTTCGAAAAGGGCCAGGGACAAGCAACGCTAAGGTCGGTAAGGTTCAACGAGGTACTTTAGTTAAAATATTTGTGGTAGAAGGGAGATGGTTTCGCATAGGCGATGATGAATGGGTGTATGGTGGATATGTGGATATTATTGAATAGGTAGAATATTTGATGATAAGCATTAAAGGTTTTATGTTTTTGAAATAAAAAAAAGTGGTGAGCAATTTATATTGCTTACCACTTTTTTTATTAATAAATCATTATTGGTTGTTTAAACGTTGATTTCCAAAAGTGAGCTAAAAACGTCTAAAGTAGATCATTAGACGAATTACTAATTTATTTCCCAGTCAACTCATTATACAATTCGTCAGCTTTGTAAATATATTTGATAGCAGCCAAGATTCCTCCAGCGTGAACCGAAACAGTTCTGTTTACTTTATCATCAAAAATGAAATTCCCAGGAAGAGATTCTATATTACCATCGAAAATTAAGCCTACCGCCTCTAGGTTTTTGTTAATCATTGGACTACCTGAATTCCCTCCTATAATGTCATTGGTAGAGACATAATTCAAAGGAGCTTTCAATAATTCCATTGGTGGATTCAACCATTTTTCAGGTAAAGACCAAGGAAATTTTCCATCGTTAGAATAGTATCTGTTATACATACCGAAATAAGTTGTTTTGAATGGGGCAACAGTTCCGTTGTACTCGTATTTTTTTACTACACCATCAGCTAATCTAAGTGTAAAGGTTGCGTCAGGCGGTAAGCTTGAACCATACACATTGAAAACAGCATTTGCTACTTGAGCTTCTAAAGCTCGACGTGTTGGACCAGTAGATTGAAAGGCTTGAACGGCTTTAAAAAATCTTCCTGCTATTTGGTTTGACAGCTTTACAAAAGGATCTTTTGCTTTTTTTAAATTCTTCTCTTTTAATCCTTTTTTCAATTTTTTACCTTTCAAAAGGTTGGAAGAGTCAAATAAGTTGTCGACAAATTTAGTAGCATCAATACCTTTCAATGGATGATCTGAAGAAAACTGATCATAGTCATTTAGTAGCATAGCAAATAATTGTCGTTCTAATGAAGTATCAATTGTTTTGATCAATTCTTTAATGGCATTTTTACTTTTTTCTTTGTCTTCTTTTGATGCATCATTTTTGATCTGTTGCCCAAATTCGTATACAGCAAACATTAGACTCATTGAAGCCTTTGGTGAAGCTACATCTCGTCGTCCTGGATTCATCATCATCAGGGAAGGACCTAGCTTTTCAAGATCAGCATAGCTATCTGCCAACCTATCCCAATAATCTAAACCCGGATTTGCTGCTCGAATTTTGTTTTCCATTTTTTGTTTTCGGCCATATAACATTGGATCTTTTAATCCTTTTAGTATTCCACCAAAAGCTTTTAGGCCATTAGCATTTCCAAAGATTTCATTCATCAAATCTTCTGATGGTTCTGCTTCATATCTTTTTCTTAGTAGACGATCTGTATTACCCATCATTTTTAACCTGATTGGAAAACGAACATCACGATCATATTTTAATTGAGCTGCTGTTCGATATCTTTCGGTACTTCCGGGGTTTCCAACGACAAAAACTGCTTCCCCTTCATGGATTCCGTCTCCATTGAATTTGAAATAGTTTTTAGAGGTGTCTAGTGGTTTTCCATCTTCATCGTATGCTCTCCAAAAAGTACAATCTAAGTTATATCGAGGATAAGTAAAATTATCTGGATCACCTCCGAAGTATCCTAGGTCTCCCTCAGGAATCAAGACAAGACGAATATCTTCATATTTTTTGTAACCATACAAAGAGAATTTTCCACCGCTATAGAAAGTTACTGCTTGCAATCTCAATCCATTCCATCCTTTTTTCTTCGAATATTCTTCTTTTATTGCCTCCAACGCTTTTCCACGTAATTCTAGTTTTTCGGCATCAGTTCCTGCAGCGTTCGTTCGTTTTTTTACTTCAGCAGTGATGTCAATAGCTTGTACCATTTGCTCTACGAATAAACCTTCTGCTTTTCTTTCAAGGTCATAGCCGTTGGCTACAAAGCCATTTTTCTCAAATGATTCTCCATCTTTTTGTAGAGCAGTAACTACATCTCTGGAGCAATGGTGATTCGTCATAATCAATCCACTTGGGGAAACGAATGATGCTGAACACCAACTAGCAAATCGCAAAGAAGACATTCTTGCAGATTCAATCCATTCTTCAGAAGGTCGGAATCCATATGTTTTTTCAAAATAATCTAAGGGTAAATTTTCGAAGGTCCACATTTTTCCAAAATCAAAAGGGCTTACTTCGATTTCGCCTAATGGCAAGTTCTTATTAACCTGGGCAAATGAGAGGTTACCAATAAAGAGAAACAATAAGGTGAATAAATACATTTTTCTAAATTTCATAGTTACTATTTTTATTTCAAATTAAAATGTTTGGGTTGTTTACACGAAAGTAAAAATAACTAAACCATTTTAATTTAGTGATTCAAAAATCAAAATATAATGCTATTTGACAAACAGATTTCTTTTTTTATTTTAACCCTTTGCCTGATTCTAGATTCTTCAATTAATTTAATTTTACAAATAGAAATAGGATTATTAACTATCTAATATTGATTTGAATGATTGATTTTGTAAAAATGCATCTATGTCCCTAAATTCAGGAGTTTGTAAACAATTTTTATAATACGAAAGGTCTTAATTAAATAAAAGGAAATGTTTTGTAGGAGATAATGTATTGGAAAAACGGATGCGGCTTAAAAAGAAAAATTATTCTAATGTGCTGTTCAGAATAAATGTAGAATTTTTATAAAAAATGAACCAACTAATTTTATTGAATCTAAAAGCTTTTTCCGGAAAGATCAGAACGAAACTAGATAAGTATTTTGGAAAAACAATAAGAGAAGTACTTGCGCAAAGAATAAATTTTGCGCAAGTATTTAGAATTTATTTTTTCAACTCTGCATAATATTCAAAGAAGTAAGGTATTGTCTCTATCCCTTTATAAAAATTGAATAATCCATAGTGCTCATTTGGTGAATGAATGGCATCTGAATCCAACCCAAATCCCATCAAAACAGTCTTCACGCCAAACACTTTTTCAAACATCGACACGATAGGAATACTTCCACCAGAACGTTGAGGAATGGGGTCTTTTTTGAAAGTTTTTTTCATTGCCATGTGAGCAGCTTTGTACTCAACAGTGTTAGTTGGAGTAACTGCTGGTTCGCCACCATGATGGGGCGTCACTTTTACTTTAACAGAGTCTGGTGCAATTTTTTTGAAATGTGCTGCGAATAATTTAGTGATTTTATCTGGATCTTGATTAGGAACTAACCTCATACTTATTTTTGCAAAAGCTTGACTAGGTAGAACAGTCTTAGCACCTTCGCCAATATATCCACCCCAAATTCCATTTACGTCCAAGGTTGGACGAATTGAATTTCTCTCTAAAGTTGTGTAGCCTTTTTCGCCGCTAATGTCTTTTAATCCGATAGATTTTTTGTAGTTATTTAGATTAAAAGGAGCCTTGTTCATTTCCTTTCTTTCTGTTTTACTTACTGTTACCACATCAGAATAAAAACCGGGAATATTAATTTTTCCATTTTTATCGTGTAATGAAGAAATCATTTTACTTAAAATATTAATTGGGTTAGCAACAGCTCCACCATAAAGACCTGAGTGCAAATCTCGGTTTGGTCCAGTTACTTCAACTTCAACATAACTTAATCCACGAAGACCAGTTGTTATCGAGGGTTGTTTATTGGAGATAATTCCAGTATCAGAAACGAGCACCACATCGCAAGCCAGTTTCTTTTTATTTTTTTTGCAAAAAGGAGTAAGATTACTTGAACCAACTTCCTCTTCACCTTCAATCAAAAATTTTACATTACAAGGTAAGTTTCCAGTTTTTAACATTCCTTCAAATGCTTTAACATGCATAAACATTTGTCCTTTGTCATCACATGATCCTCGAGCAAAAATGGCTCCTTTAGGATGGATTTTTGTCTTTTTGATAACAGGTTCGAATGGGGGAGAAGTCCACAATTCAATAGGATCAGCTGGTTGTACATCATAGTGGCCATAGACCAAAACGGTTGGTAATTTTATGTCAATTATTTTATCTGCATAAACGATCGGGTGACCTTTGGTTTCACAGATTTCCACATTATCAGCACCTGCTTTTTTTAAATTGTTGGCTACAAATTTTGCAGTTTTTTTAACATCTTTTGCAAAGGCTGGATCTGCACTCACTGAGGGGATTCGCAGTAGATCGAGTAGTTCGTTTAAGAACCTTTTTTGGTTGTCTTTTAAGTATTTTTGAACTTTTTGCATCGTTTTAATTATATTTTTAATTATATTTTTAATTATGTATTTGTAATAAGTGTTATTTTATTTTCTATTTTCTATTTTCTATTTTCTATTTTCTATTTTCATCCTTTTACTCCTCAATTTAGGTCAGCTAAAGTAGACTGCTACGAAGGATTTGTTCTACTAATTGTTTTGTTACTGTTTTGCCTGCTGTATTTTTTCGAACTTCGTCAAATGAAAAACGCCACGTACATCCATTTTGCCAAGTACTACAACCGTAAGATGTTTTCCCTTTGACCACTTTTCCAACGCCGCATTTTGGGCAGAACATAAAATCATTGACTTTTTTAACAGTTGCAGATTTAATTTGTTGACTTCCGACTTTTTGAGCCTCTTTTTCTTTTAGAAATAACTCGAAGTTTTCATTAAACTTTAAATTACCATTTACTTTTTTCCCCTCTTTCTTAAAGCCCCTGATTTGGATAGTTGAATTTTGGGTAATGAGTCGGGACAATTGTTTCTCCGAGATTTTTTTACCCATAAATGAAAAAGGCAGCAAAAAATTGCAACCTTCTTTCCATTTACTGCAGCCGAATGCAGATTTCCCTTTGAGTAATTTTCCTTGCTGGCATTTTGGACAATTGGCTCCTTCGATTTTGTTTTTTACAACAGATTTTTTTTTCTTGGCAAATTTTGTATCTGGTTTTACATCTGAAAAAATTTTCACTGATTTTGCCATCCTTACTTCATCGACCAAATGGGTGACCATCTCTTTCATATTGTTAATAAATGTTGTGGGAGAGTATTCTCCATTTTCGATATCTCGCAATTGTTTTTCCCATTGACCAGTCATTTCGGCAGATTTCAACATGGGGTTGTTGATCGTGTCGATGAGTTTAACACCCGTATCGGTGGGTAGAATATTCTTTCGTTTTCGTTCAATATATTTCCTACGAAATAAGGTTTCTATAATCGCAGCACGCGTGGAAGGACGACCAATTCCATTTTCTTTCATTAGGTCTCTTAACTCGTCATCATCTACATTTTTACCTGCGGTTTCCATCGCTCGTAGCAAGGTGCCTTCTGTATAATTTTTGGGAGGTGACGTTGTCTTTTCTAACAAAGACGGAGTGTGTGGACCTGATTCGTCTTTTTGGAAAGCAGGCAAAATTCTTTCTTCTTCCTCTTTCTTCTTTTTATTATAGTCAGTATCAGAGTCTGTAGAGGTATTATTATTTTTTTTAGGCTTTGGAAAAAGAACTCGCCAGCCTTCTTCCAATATTTCTTTTCCATGGGCTTTAAAAGTCACTTGATTGGACTCGCCTCTTACTGTAGTTTTTGCTACTAAACAATCGGGATAAAATGCTCCAATAAACCTTCTAGCAATCGCATCGTAGACATTTTGCTCTTGAGAAACTAATTTTTTCTCAAAACCAGTTGGAATAATGGCATGGTGATCGGTTACTTTTTTATCATTAAAAACTTTGGACGATTTCCGAATTGGTTTTCCTAAAAGTGGTTGAATGAATTGATTATAAGAATTCATTTTTTTCAAAATTCCACCAATTTTTGGATAAACATCATTTGGTAAAAAAGTAGTATCAACACGTGGGTAAGTCACCACTTTTTGCTCATAAAGTTTCTGTACAATTTTTAAAGTCTGATCAGCAGAATACGAAAATCGTTTATTGCAATGAACTTGTAAACTCGTCAAATCAAATAATCTTGGAGGTGTTTCTTTACCGTTTTTTTTGATTACATCGATGATGATAAACGGCTGATCTCTTACCTCTTTTAATAAAGCTTCTCCATCTTCTTTTTTGATAAGTTTTCCTTTTTCACAATTAAAAATTATTTCACGGTAGAGTGTTTGTAATTCCCAAAATGGTTCAGGTTTGAACTTGGTGATTTCGTGATGACGCTGCACGAGCATTGCTAAAGTTGGCGTTTGAACCCTGCCAATGGAAAGTACTTGTTTATAACCTCCATATTTTAGGGTGTATAATCGAGTTGCATTCATACCCAAAATCCAATCGCCAATCGCTCTTGAAAAACCTGCAAAATATAAATTGTCAAATTGGTTAGCATCCATTAAATTTTGAAAACCATCTTTGATTGCTTCCGAGGTCAAAGAGGAAATCCAAAGTCGTAAAACTTTTCCTTTGTATTTAGCTTCGTTGATGACCCAACGTTGAATTAATTCTCCTTCTTGCCCTGCATCACCACAGTTGATGACTACTTCTGCTTTTTTGAATAATGATTTGATGATGCTAAACTGTTTTTTCACACCAGCATCCTTCATAAGTCTTGTCTCAAATTTTCCGGGTAACATTGGTAAGCAATCAAAGTCCCACCTTTTCCAATGTGCTTGGTATTCGTTGGGTTCAAGCAGTGTGCAAAAATGTCCGAATGTCCATGTAACTGCATAACCGTTGCCTTCGAAATAACCGTCTTTTCGAGTTTTCGCTCCTAATATCGAGGCGATTTCACGCGCAACACTTGGCTTTTCGGCAATGCAAACTTTCATGTAAGTGTATTGTTATTTATGTGGAGAATATGATTGCAATTTAATGAAAAGAGGATGAAAAAAGGAAGGAGTATGGGTATTTTTTAATTCAGGAATGAGGAGGAGGTATGTTACGTGCTATAAAAAGAGATAAATATTTAATGTTAAAAATAAAAAGGAGGATGAGAGATATCTAATATGATTTTGATACTTAGTTCAACTTAGATATTTTATTCTAAATTGAATGGTTGATAGATCAATTCTTTTGAGAAATACGACTATCAAAATAAAAAAGAATCTGGGCTTAAAAATTATTTCCGCTCAGACAGATCAATCCTTCCCTATGGCCTAATAGATCTCTTGCGGCGATGATTTCCGAGTTGTTTTAAAGTCTTTTAGTAAAATAAAGCCAATCTAAATCAAACTTTAGACTTTGACATCATTGTTTTGATTTAGATTAACATATTAATTTTGCCTAATAAAAATTAATTTCGTCGGCTAGGTGGTTTTGGGTCAGGGTTTCCTTTTCTTCTTCTACTTCCACCGCTGCCTCCAGCTCTTCCACCAGTAGATCCAGTACCTCTTCCATCTCTTCTATTTCCACCTGATCTGCGATTTCCACCTTGACCTTGAGGTTTACGTTTAAATCTTCGTTGTTGTGGTTTTTTCTTTTCAATGATTTCAGTTAAATCATCCACATAGGGTTGGTCGTTGATTACCTCAATTTGTTGTTTAATCAACTTTTGAATATCTTTTAAATAAGCTCTCTCCTCTTCGTTGCAAAATGAAAGTGCAATTCCACTTGCTCTGGCACGACCAGTTCGACCTATGCGGTGGACATAGGTTTCAGGTATATTTGGTAAATCGTAATTAATCACCAAAGACAAGTCGCTTACGTCAATTCCTCTTGCTGCAATATCGGTGGCAACAAGCACTTCCATTCGACCATCCTTAAAATCCTTTAATGCCCGCTGTCGGGCATTTTGAGATTTGTTTCCATGGATTGCACCAGCTTTTATCTCTGCTCGATTAAGTAATTTTACAATTTTGTCTGCACCATGTTTGGTTCTTGAGAAAACTAATGTAGCGTCACTTTGTTTTTCTTTTAGAATATGAATAAGAAGTTTTGTTTTATTTGATTTAGCAACCATATAAACAGCCTGGTCCACTTTTTCAGCAGTTGCTTGTTCAGGTTTGATAGTCACTCTTTCAGGGTTACCCAAAATTTTTCCAGATAAATTGACAATGCTTGGGGGCATCGTCGCAGAAAAAAATAATGAGTGTCTATTCTCAGGTAATTTTGAAACGATTTTCCGGATTGGGACAATAAAACCCATATCTAGCATGTGATCTGCCTCATCTAAAACAAAGTATTCAATATTTCTTATACTTATGAAGCCTTGATCGATCAAATCCAGTAATCTTCCGGGTGTAGCTACTAAAATATCTACTCCGTCTCGCAAAGCATTAGTTTGCCGCCCCTGTTTAACACCTCCAAAAATGACAGTATTTTTAATGTTAGTAAATTTCGAGTAAGTGGAAAAACTCTCTCCAATTTGAATTGCTAATTCTCTAGTAGGAGTGACAATTAAAGCCTTTACTTTACGTCGATTTAATTGTCGACTTCTATCATTATATAGATGTTGAATAATCGGAATAGCGAAAGCAGCGGTTTTTCCTGTACCAGTTTGTGCACAACCAAGAAGATCTTTGCCTTGTAAAAGTATTGGAATTGATTTTTCTTGTATTGGAGTAGGGTGTGTGTATCCTTCGATTTTAAGAGATTTTAAAATCGGTTCTACTATATTTAGGTCTTGAAACGTCATATATATTTTTGAGTCTTAAACTTCCAGTCTAAGTCGTGATTTATTTTACGGGTTCTGTGTTTTATTAAATGAGCGCACAAAGGTAGAGGAAATGTTGGTAATATGTAAATATTAAAAATAAAAGGCTAAACGATCTATTAGTCATTTAGCCCTTTTTTAATATTTTATGAGGAAGTTAGGCTTTTGCAAGATCTAATTGCATTTTTTTCTCTTTCAATTTCCTGTCATATTCTCCTGTTCCCAACTGGTTCATGAGGGTAAGGTGACTTTTTATTGCATCAAAAAATGTCTTGTGAGCATAGTAAGGTACATCATATTCTTCGGCAGTTGCTTTGACAATTTTTGAGATTTTCTTGTAGTGAACATGGCAAACATGTGGAAATAAATGATGTTCAACTTGATGATTTAACCCACCGATGAACCAAGCAAAAATAGTACTTCCGTTTGCAAAATTTGCTGTAGTTCTCATTTCATGTATAGCCCAATTGTTTTCAACACTTCCAGTTTCATCTTTTACATAAAAATCAACTTCTTCAATGATATGGGCAGGTTGGAAAATGTAGGCAAAGATTAAACCTGAAATATAATGCATTACAAAAAATGCTAAAAATGTTTGCCACATTGCAATAGGTAATAGGTACATTGGTATTAGCAAAGTAATAGCGAGGTACAATGATTTTACAGTAATTAATTCAGCTAATCTTGCAGGGAAAGAAAGTCCTTGGTCTTTTAACAAACCTATTCTATTATATCGTAAGAGTTGTTGAAGGTCTTTAACCGCAAATCTAAAAATCGATAATAATCCATAAAATAAGGTGCAATAATATGCTTGAAATCTGAAAATAGGCTTTCTCTCCTGATTAGGGGAAAAACGCATCACATTTTGGTTTAAATCTTCATCATGTTCGTGAATATTTGTAAATGAATGATGTAAAACATTGTGTTGGATTTTCCAGGTTACATGATATCCTCCAATACAATTAATCAAATATCCAAGTACATGATTAACAGTTTTATTAGTAGAATAGGAGCCATGATTGGCATCGTGCATGATGGATAAACCAATGCCAGACATACCAAAACTCATGATTATGTAAGCTGCAAATATCGGCCAAAATGTGGTTAATTTCCCTGAAAGCAAAACAAAAAGAGGTATGAAATACAAACTAACCATGAAGGCAGTTTTGAGTTTCATGTTTAAGTTTGCATGTTTGGATAGATTTCTATCTTTAAAATATTTATTAACTCTTCGGTTTAATTCTTTATAAAATTCAGGTCTGTCTTTTTTGTTGAACCTAACACTAGGTACACTCATTTGTCAAGGTTTTAAACTGGTAAAATAATGATGGAATAAAACATTAAATAGCTTGTTTTTTTCCAGACGTAATCTATGGCTTTTAATCCTAATAATAAGTAAACTAGTTTAACTTTTAATAGATGATTATTATTAGTATAAATACGATTAGATATAAAAAAGATGCTAAGCTAAAAACTGTTGATTTTTTGAAAGCTTATTTGTCAAGGTTTTCTTTGGGTGATTTAGTATGTATCAAAACCAAGTTTTTTATCAAGCCAGTAAATATCTTGTTAAATTATAGCCGGCAAAACGTCTCAGTTTAGTTTTTGAAAGAAAGCAAAAATGGATTTTTAACTAAATAAATATAAAAATAAACTTTATTGGTTATTTTTTTACCATTTCTGTCCTCATTTTTTTACATTAATTATTGGAGGTTAATTAAGAGATATAGTTTAATTGTAGATGGACTAGTTCTCAAAATGAATTAATTTGGGATTATCATTTATCATTTAAAACCAATATATGAATATTAAATTCTGATTTTTTAATGTTTGGGAAGAGGTTTTAAAATTTTGGTTAAAACATATTATAAAAGCGTTAGTATGTCAAACAATAAAAAAGAAATTTAGTTTTGAACATCTCGTTATGTTTATTTGTCTATTAATATTTCACTCACAATTCCAGCTACTTCCAATCCTCCATTTTTACCAATGTCATTCAGTAATATTTTTTTATTTTTTTTATCAGTTAATCTTACTTCAATTTTTGACGTCATACTTTCTTCAATTCGTCCATCCATAAAACCCGATATAGGAGAAGCGAGCGAAGTAGTTGCTTCCCGATGTGCAAATATTTCCAAAAGATGTTTTCTATTTTCCAGTACCAATTCCACTTTTTTTTCATCGGCAAAAGATTTTCTTAATCGGGTAAAATTATAAGTCGTAAATTCAATCAAGCGATCATACAGCCATATTCCTCCAATAAATCCGATAAAAGAAGTTCCCATCCATGGTATTTTTGCAACTGAAGCTTTTAATGAAATACTTGGTTGGGAAAAATGATTAGTTTGCATCCAAATATAACCACTCGGGAAAGATTGTCCCCAGTCTTTTTCCATATATCCTCTTCCATTAGAAAAGTCAATTTCTACACCTTTGATTTTTAAAGAACCATTGATGGAATGATCCATACTAAGTATTCCATGGTAACATTGCATAAAAGGTACGAACGAAAATGGACCCATTATTCCCGGTGAATACCAAGAACTCGACCAAGGAACTTGATTTTCAAAAGTTAATTCACCTTGGACTGTAGGTAAGTTTAAATTAATTTTTTTGGTAGAGAAAAAATTATTAGCCACGTTAATTTCAAATTTACCTTTTTCAGGAATAAATTGATTAGCTCCAAATTTATGATATTCAGCTGTAAGGTTTTTCCCATCCAATATTTGAATAAAAGCTTGCTGAACACCGTTCTCATCCATGGCAATTCCTGGGATAAATGCAAAAGCCTTGGACTCATCAGCATTGATGATTTTATAATACCAACCTTCAAAATACTTTCTAGTTTTTCCCCAGCCATGATATTGTTCGGGATTAAAAAGAGCTTGGAGTTTATTTTTTATCATAAAGATAGATTTATGTAGGTCAAGGATAAAGATATTTTTTTCAACTGCTAAAATTAAATCAAATGTTAATAAATTGGGGTAACCTTTTATAGTTAACAATTATTTCTTTCGAATAACTAATATTTTTGTAATTTTGCGCCCGATATTCATATTGATAACACATTATAAATTAAAAATGAAAAAATTATTATATTTTATTCCTGCGATTATTTTCTTGACTGCTTGTGAAAACGGTTCAACAGGTGAAGGAGTATCTTTACCACTGAGTTCTGAGATAGATTCGGTTTCTTATGCTTATGGATTATCTGTATCTGAGTCATTGAATAAAATCGAAGAAGATTTGGGAGACGGAAATGGCATGGATGTCAATTTGTTCACAAATGGGGTTAGAGAGGGCGTTGCAGGAAATCCAAGGTTTACGTCAGAGCAAATTCAAGCTGTTTTAGCTGCATTTGGGCAAAAAATGCAAGTTGCTGGTCAGAAGAAACAGCAGGAAGAAGGACTTAAGAATACTGCAATAGGTGAAGAGTACTTAGAAAAAAATAAAGCCAATGAAGGTGTTCAAGTAACTCCAAGTGGACTACAATACAAAGTAATTCAGGAAGGAACGGGTGCAAAACCAACTCTTGAAGATAAGGTTACAGTTCATTACACAGGAAAGTTGATTGATGGAACTGTTTTCGATAGTTCAGTTCAACGAGGACAACCAATCTCTTTCGCTGTAACTGGTGTTATTAAAGGTTGGACTGAAGGATTACAATTGATGAAAGAAGGAGCTAAGTATGAATTTTATATTCCTTCAGGTTTAGCTTATGGACCACAAGGTAATCAAGGAATTCCACCTAATTCTGTTTTATTCTTTGAGGTTGAGTTGATTAAAATTGGTGAGTAATTTTTTTCAAAAAATTTTAAAAAAGCTGAGTAAATTAATTTACTCAGCTTTTTTTTACTCAGAATAGCTAATTACCTTAGTTATCTCGCGATAGAAATCAATTGTGCCACAATTCCATTTGGCGAGATTCCTTGTAAGATATACTGCCCAGTTGCTAAGTTCGTTAAATCAAACTGGTGTTGAAATTTTTCTCCAATTTGGTCAAATGATTGATGCAAAACAACTTGCCCATCCATTGCAATTATTCTCACATTTAAGGACACAATAGTTTCTAGTGAATTAATTTGAAGTGTAATAAATTGATCAGCGGGAGTTGGATATAATGATGTATTTGCGTGTAAAAAATGATCTGTTGTTGCAGTTGCTGGATCAATTACATTGATCGTCATAACATATTCTTCATCACTAAAGTCATCACCATCAGACACTTTAAATTTAAATGAATCATAATTCAAGTTCTCATCACCAGTGTTTGGAAAGAATACCAAATTAGTTAAATCTTCTGTTAATATAATATCTCCAACATAAACATGCGCGCCTTCGAGGAATAAATTTCCGACTGATTCTACTTCTGTTATCATAATTGAACTTAAAGTATCACTTCCGTCTGTATCTACAAATGAAAAATCATTTTGCTCAAAGAAATAAGGAATGTTGATAAAAGTAGTAACTGAATTATCAGCCGATGTAGGAATTGAGTTTGGACGTAATTTATATAAAGTTCCTTGGTAATAACTAAGGTCATTATATCTTAAATATAAATATCCTTGATCTTCTGTCATCATAAAACTGTACACTTTCCCTAATGGATTCTCTACTTGCGCAAAATCATTTCCATCATAAATGAAAAGTGTTTGTTCAAAATTAGTACTATTATATCCTAGGAAGAGTTTATCATTTACAGAACCTGCAAAGTTGCTGTACGTAAAGTCAGCTGGTCCAGTTACCTCAATTACTGAATTACTTCCTGTTTCTAATTTTGTCAAATGATTATTGAAGTTAATGTCATAATAAACATAGTAGGCATTACCTGAAATGGTATCAGCATATTGAGAAAATGTATATCCTGCTGGACCATCGACCTCTATAAATTCAGTTCCATCGTAACCAAAAAGAAATTGGTTAAAATTCACATCATACATTCCGAAGAAATCTCTGCCATCAAATCTATTGACGTAAAATGGAAATTGGTAGTTTGCAGGTACAGGTAATTGAGTTAATGTTGATCCATTTAATTCGAAAATAAAGCTATAAAAATTTGGATCGTTATAATTTAAGTACGAAGTACCTCCATCAGGGGCTAAAAAGACAACCCAGGAGAATTCGAATCCAACTGGATTAGCAATTTCAGTAAGAGTATTACCATCAAACAGATATAAAAAATTAGTGAAATTTAAATCTTCATAGAAAGACAAAAACATTTGATCGTCAGATTCTCCTATAAAAAAAGAGTATTCAACACCTGTTGGATTTGCGATCGGAGTGAAAGTTGTTCCGTCAAATCCCACTATCTGATAATCAAAATTATTATCATAAAATGCTAAATACATCACATCGTTAAAAATGGTAACGAAATTTCCGAAGGTTAAATCTGCAGGTGATCCTACTTCTGTTAAATTGGTACCATCATATTCATATAAGATGGTGTTGAAATTTGTATCATACAAAAAAAGATACATTTTTGAATTGTATTCTCCGATGTATCCTCCATATTGAAGGCCTGTCGGAATGACGAATTCAGCAGCATTTCCTCCACCGTCATATTCAATAAGCATTTGGTAGAAATTTGCATCGTAGGCTGTAAAATAAAAATTGCCATTAAACTCATGAGAATAAAATGGGAAATTCAAATCACCCATAAATGGGATTGAATTTAAATTCATTCCGTCATAGTGAAATAAGTTTGTGTAAAAATTCGGATCGAAATATTCGAAAAATAAATTCCCCTCTTCTCCTCCAGAAAACCAACTCAAGGTATAATCAGGAGGGTTAGTAATTTCCTCTAGTGTTTGAGCAGTTAAATTTTTTGAAATAAAACTAAATACTATTATTAATAGGAGTAATATTTTGTTGGTAAAGAATTTTTTCATTAGTTGAAGATTTAATTTTTCCAAAATTAAAAACTTCACAAAGTACTCAGAAAATTTGATGCGTTTTATACTGGATAATAGCCGACAAATGAGTGGTAACAAATAAGGAGATAACGACTCTTGATTTTTAGTTTAAATCAGACTTTTAATGAAATATTTTATAAAAGTCGACTTGTGTTTTTATGGGTAAGTTGATTTTTTTTTAAACCTCAGGTCTCTTTTTCTGTTAATCAAAAAATATTATTTTATAAAGTCATTGGTAAAAAGTAATTAATGAAAAAACTACTTAGAAATATTATCAATAAAGCTTGGAGTTATGATGCTTATCAAACAAAGGTTTATGAACTATTTGACCAAGGAAAAACTACTGGGATGAATCATAGTGTTGCTATGATGAATTATACAAAGTTAAATATTTTCCGAATGAAACGCTTGGATAAAACAACTCGTTTGACTGAAAATACAATTACTCAAATTCAAAGAGAAACTAGGAAAGTTATATGGCTAGTAATAACAGAGGCATGGTGCGGAGATGCTGCCCAAATTATGCCGGTGATTAACAAGTTAGCATTAGAAAATGAATATATCGATTTAAACATAATCCTTCGAGATGAAAATTTGGGTATAATGGATCAATTTTTAACTAATGGAACTCGATCCATTCCAATTTTGATTATACTAGATGCTAAAACTTTGGAAGTATTAAATCGCTGGGGACCACGTCCTTTAGAATTACAGAAAATAGTGATGGATGCAAAGTTTAATGCAATAAATAATCCTGGTGAAAGTAAAGGCATTTGGGCTGAGGCAAAAAGGAAAGCACAACTTTGGTATTCAAAAGATAAATCAAAGACTATCCAAGAGGAAATATTAAATATTATGTGAGAATTCAGATGTATTGCACATAAGGTAACGCGAGGGTAAATTATTTACCTTTTTAAATTCTTCTTAACTATATATTATTCGTGCTTGTTTGCAACTGGTTGTACATCGCCTAATCTTATTATTTTATCTGATCAGACGCTCGTTTTTAATTCATTTTTAAGAGATTTAATGCTTTATAGATAATGTAAAGTAATGAATTATATTATTTGAATGATATGAATGGCAGTCTATTATTGTTAGGTTGACTAATCAAATTTACTTTAGTAGATGTTTTTTCTGTTTTTTTTCAAAAGGGGAAATTAGATTCGGGTGGATTTAATTTCTTGTAAAATGAGCTATTCACCTTTAAGACCAAATCGATCTATTAATCCTTGAAAATACCAAATATTCAAAGAGTGACTTCCTGTGGCAAGAGCAACAGAGTCTACTTAAAACTTCATTCATTGGGGTTTAATCATTGTCAATGACTACACTAGTAATTATATCAAACGATGAGGTGACTATTTGGAAAAAGAACTATGGTCTATTGGTTATTAATAATAAAAGTGGTATTAGTTTTCTAGTTTATATATTTTTCAAGGTTGAATGATTGACATGGTTTGGTTTTTTCCGGAATAACTAATGATTAAAAACACCATATGTATGTGATAAATGTCACATATATTTATTTTTATTGCAATTATATTTGTAGCATATTCAAATAGACAACAGTATTTATAAAACAATCCCGTGTATTTAATATCCCAATAGCCAAAAATTCCTTACACCATTGATTTGAGTGTGGGGTTTTTTTATTGGATTATAAATATAGTAAAGTAGATTAATTTATGGAGTAGAACCAGAATTAAGAGTGGTACCACTCTTAATTCATGACTTTTATCTTCATCTATTTATTTTTTACAAACTTAAATTTGCATTGATCTGAAACAACAACCTCTGAGCATTTCATAATGTTATTAGCTATCGTATAAAACCAAATGGCCTTGAATCATTGAAGATGCAGGATTTTTAACTGTTAAACGATCAGCAAAATTAATCTTCTTTGTGACTTTTATCACAAATGTTTACTTTTAATACATCTATATTTGAAGGGTACTTTGAAACAATCGTACTATGTAGAAAAATAACGTTTTTTGTTTATCCCACAAAACCTAAACAACCTTGCATTATCCTGATGCAGGGTTGTTTTATTAATAAAAGTCTATATCAGCATTATTAGGTAATCAAACATTTGATTGTATTAAATTCTTGTTGCCAAAAGTCTGTTCTGAAGTATATCAGTTTTAAAGTCCTACCAAAACCAAAGATTAAATCACAATTTTGTTAGGTTAGTTAATTAGTGGCAAAAATAACTAAGTACCTCAAAAATAAAGTCTAATTTTTTTGTTTTAAAAGAAAGCAATGATGGAAAATAGGTGAGAAAAACTTCGAAATTTTTTCCAAGGTAAGTTAAAAAAAATAATAGCGATGTCTATAAACAGAAGAGCTTTGTATTAAATTATTCCTATTGGGGTTTTACCTTTGTCATAAATGTAGGTATTTTATTTAAAAACATTAACCCCTCCTAATTCCTCTGCCCGATCAAATGCTGCTTGAGCTCCAGCAATAATATCTTTACTCAAACTTTCATTTTGGTAAAAGGCCATTGCAGCTTCTGTAGTTCCACCTTTTGAAGAAACTTTGGCAATCCATTCTTTACATGAGAAATTATTTTTATTGTACAAGTCAACGGCGCCTTTGAAAGTCTGACTCACTAAAAGCTCAGCCTCAGATTCATTAAATCCCATTTCTTTAGCAGCTTTCATCATTGCATCCATGAAATAAAAAACATATGCAGGGCCACTCCCAGAAATAGCAGTTGAAGCATCAATGGCTTTTTCATTTTCAACATAAATAGTTTTTCCAGTAGTATTGAGGAGGTTTTGAACCATAACTAATTCGATTCTGGTTACTTCATTAGAAGAAGTAAAAGCAGTCATGCCCATTCCAATTTGGGCAGGTAGGTTGGGCATTGCTCGAATCACCTTTTTGACACCAAGCGCTTCACAAATCGTTTCTATTTTAACTCCAGCCATGATTGACATAAAAACTTGTTGGCTATCCGCAAGTGGTTTTAGCGTTTCAAACAATACGTTTGCATCTTGAGGTTTGACAGCAAAAATGATTAAATCTGCTATTGTAAAACATCCTTCGGGTGAACCATAGACAGTGCCTATGTCTTTTTGTGAGAGGATTGCTGCTTTTTCGGGAGACTTCTCTAAGATCATCATATCTTCCTTGCTAGTAATATGACTTCTTAAAAAACTTTGTGCATAGGTTAATCCCATGTTTCCTCCTCCAATAACTAAAATTTTCATTTAAATGTTATTTTGATTTTTGAAGAAATAGTTGACTAAATGTTTCTCTGATTTTTTTACGTAAGAAGACAAATAACGTTTCTTTTTTAAAATCTTTTCGTCTAATCCTTAGGGTATTTGCAACAGCCTGATTTAGTCTGTTTTTCATTTTAATTTTTTTATATTAGCTAATACGTAATTTTTAGCCTCCCTAATTTTTTTACAAAATATACCAATGAGTTTAAGAATAATTTTTTTAATGGTTTTTACAATACTCTATTTTATCATAGGACAGTGGTTATATACATTCAAAGTTATAGGTACCTCTAGCAATGATAAGTCTACTGCTGTGACTGTCGATGATCAAATTATTGATGAAGATTCAATAAAGATAAATACCAATCAATATAAAGGAGTATTAACGTTCAATTGGTCAGATGAATTACCTATTGCTTCTGATAATTTTGAAAATTATCAAAATGAAATCCTGATTGGCTTGGAAGAAGGTATTGATTTAGAGATTACAGGTTATTATTTTTCAGAAGAGGAGTTTCCGCATAGTTTTGAAAACCTGGGAATGGCTAGAGCTGACGAACTAAGGAAATTATTTATTGATTTTATCGGTGAAGATCGCATAATCATAAATAGTAAGTTGGTAGATGATATAGAAGGTGCGAAAAATAATCCTTTCGAGGCATCCGAATTTAATTGGGTTACTAGATCAAGAGTGGATGAAACAACTATTCGTGAATTCGATCTAAATAACATTACTATTAATTTTCCATTTAATTCCTCCGATAAAGAAAAAAATAAAGAAATGGATGATTATCTCCTAGAATTAGCGGTATATCTCCGGGAAACGGGAAAGTCTGCTCTTGTTAATGGACATACAGATAGTACAGGTGATCCTGTTTATAATTACCACTTAGGATTGCAGCGAGCTATAAAAATTCGAAATTTGTTAGTGGAATTTGGTGCCGATAAAAGTAAAATTTCTGTTGATTCTAAAGGAAAACGATATCCAATTGCCTCAAACCTTACTAGGGAAGGCGAATATAAGAATAGGAGAGTGGAGATAATATTGAATTAACTTATCGAAAGGATGGGTTGACTTATTTTAATCATTTTTTAAAAAAAATACGATGACTGTATCTATATATTTAGGAATCTTTGATATCTGTCCAAACTGTTCCTTGTGGCTTCTTTTGTTAATGTTAGGAGCTTGGTTTTTAGGTTGGTTACTTGGGTATTGGATAAAAGATTACCGTTTAAAAGCCGAAATAAATGGACTGCATAGAGATATAAAAAATTGGAAAAATAAATTGACCAAAACGGAATCTGAGGTAGAACAAGCAAAATATGACCGAGAAAAAATAGGCGGCGAAATTGCAACTACAAAATCAAGGTTGTTAGACTCGAATGTTCGATACAAAGCATTACAAGAAAAATATAATCAATTAGAATCAAAAGGAGGAGAAGATGTGGGCGTTTCGAAATTGGAAAATTATATTGTTGATTTGGAGAGAAAATTAGCTGTGTCCTATGATAATATTACTAAAATGGAAGCTGATTATGCTATACTTAAATCTAGTTACGGAGATTTGGAAATGGAAAGCAATAAAATTGTAGCGGTTCCTAATCAAGATTTTTCTTTAGAGAAAGAAACTCTTAATGCTAGAATTTTTGAATTAGAATTGATGCTTGCATCTAGATTAATAGAGGATAAATCTGAATCAGGGGATAGGAATAAGAAGAGGAAAGTCAAGAAGAAGTCTAAGAAGAAGACAAAGAATAAAAAAAAAGAAAATAATTACAAAGGGAAGGAAGATTTTGGCGGGCAGAGCTCAGGATATACTTTAGCCTTTGCAGATAGTAATCTACAAGTTATTGAGGGTATCGGGCCAAAAATTGAAGGTGTGTTGCATGGTGAAGGAATTGATACATGGAAACAATTATCAAATACTACTACTGATCGACTTCGGGAGATTTTAGATAAAGAAGGTGCTAGATATAAAATGCATGATCCCTCTTCTTGGGCTGAGCAAGCAGGATTAGCCGATAAAAGTACCTGGGATGAATTAGTTGCACTACAAAAAAAACTTGGAGGTTCAGGTGATAAGGGAACGAACTCAAAGGTAGAAAAATTATATTTTAGGTTTTTGGGTTTTGCCAATGTTAAACCAAATGATTTTAAAGTAATTGAAGGCGTCGGCCCAAAAATTGAAAATTTATTGAAAGGAGAGGGGATTATAACTTGGAAAAAATTATCCAAAATCAAATTAGAGGATATTCAAGTTGTTTTGGATAATGCAGGTTCTTCTTACAAATTAGCAAATCCAAGTACCTGGCCAAAGCAAGCAAAAATGGCTAGCAATGGGGACTGGACTAGTCTAAGGAATTATCAAGATAAGCTAAAAGGAGGGAAAGAATAATTCCTTTCTTTTTACATTAATAATGTAGGCATTTTTATTTAGGTTTATTTATTAAAGTCCTAGTTTTAAAAAGAAAATTGTAAAGGTTTTCTATTGAGATTCCTTAAAATAAAATCTTAATTTATTATTTTTCAATCCAAGTATTTTGCAAGCAAGGAATGAAAATGGTGAACTCCTTTTTCCATTGTAGGGGAGAATCTTCCTGCTTTGTAAAAGCGAGATTTAAGACCTTGGTGTACACCTTCCACAACAAACTCATCTTCTCTTTCTACTTTGTCTAACAATGCTCCTGCACCGCTTTCTAATTTTGATTCATCGTAAACATAAGATATAAAGGAAACTTTGGTTTTGTTTAAGCTAATAGGTTTTACAATATTAATTGACAAGCCCCAAGGATAAAAATTGAGCATCATATTGGGGAAAATCCAATAATAATATGCTGCTACTTTTTTACCATAATCAACATGCCCTTCTGGTAAGTTGAAAACTTCTTGCGCATCATCAGCATACCCAATTTGTAAATTGAAATGCTTATATATTTCAGTTTTATAATTACCATAATCTAAAACACTATTCAAGTCTGCATGGACAAATGGTATGTGAAATCCTTCTAGGTAATTATCGCAATATAATGCCCAATGACAATTAATTAAATAGTCTTTACCTTTACTTTTATCTAATTTAAATTCATGAAGAGGTAGGAAGGCCAGGCGCTCATTGAGTTTTTTAGCTATTTCGGAAAAATCAAACATTGGATCAAGACTTGTAAAAAGAAATTTTTTCCAATTGAAAATTGGGAACTGGTGAAGGTTGTCACAAGGTCTTGGAAAATTTTCTGTTTCACTAAATTCAGGCATTCTTTTGAAAGTTCCATCTAGTTCGAAGCGGCGGCCATGATAAGAGCACATTAAATTTTTGGTTTTAGCTGGATGCTGGACTACAATGTTTCCTCGATGAGTACAAACGTTAGTCATACATCTGATATTATCATTTTTATCTTTTGATAGAAGAATAGGTTCATCTAAATAATTTTCCAAAAGAGTCAAAGGGAAAACAGATTCTGAAAATGTGATTAAATTTTCGTCGCCTATCCAATGCCAAGATTTTACAAATATCTTTTCTTTTATTTCTTTAAAAATATCAGCATCGCGATAAAAGGTAGCGGGCAGTGTTTCTGCTTTTTTTATATCAGGATTAATGAAAAATCTTTTCTTCATAAGTATAGTTTATATTAAAAATGAAAATCTGAAATTGTATTTCAATTTTGAAGTTATTATTGTTTTTTTAATAGAACATAAAAAGGGATACCAGACATTAGTAATAAAAAACCCCAAAAAACAACTTCTTGGCCACTACCAACAATAATTAAAATGGAAAAACAAAAAGCTAAAAATGCAATTATGAGTTTCCCTGTAGTTCCTTTTTCTTTTTTTGAAAAGAGTAAAATCGAATAACTAGCAGTTGAGAAGATATAAGGTGTTATTACTGAAAGGGTTGATAGAGTCAT
Organism: Saprospiraceae bacterium; assembly: GCA_029251525.1. Taxonomy (GTDB): domain Bacteria; phylum Bacteroidota; class Bacteroidia; order Chitinophagales; family Saprospiraceae; genus CAJQQY01. Next base: position 408,233 of record JAQXDE010000066.1, read on the forward strand.
CATAAATGTAAATGCACTTACCAAACTTTCCGTATAATTTAGCATCATCAAACCTGAAGCTAAAATACTGGAAAGAAAAATACCAATAGTTGGCGAGTTGTGTTTATTTTTTTTTCCAAAAACCTTAGGAAATAATTTGTCTTGTGCTGCTGACATTGGAATTTGGCCTTGAATTAGAATCCATCCATTTAATGCGCCAAGGGTGGAAATGACTGCACCTCCTGCAACCCAATATTTGGCAGATTCTCCCCAGAAAATAGCAGCAGCATCTGCAAATGGAGCAGATGATTTAGCCAATGTTTCTGCCGGAATAATTCCCATGATGGCCGCTGAACTGAAAACATAAACAAAGATGGTAACGATGGTGCCAAGAATAGTTGCTTTCCTAATAGTTGTAGAAGCATTTTCCACTTTAGTACTTGGAATAGTTGCACTTTCCATCCCTAGAAATGCAAAAAATGTTAAAGTTGTTGTCGTTGCAATGGCAGATAAATTTGATTCCGAACTCAAATTCAAAGGGAAATAAAAATCCGAATTGACGAAAAAAAAACCAACTAGAGCTATGAATAGAATTGGAATTATTTTTAGAACTGTGGTGATTAACTGAACGAGACCAATAGTTCGAATTTTTTTGGAATTTAACCAACTGAAAAACCAAATAAAAAAGAGTCCAGTTAAAATAGAAAATATTGAATTATTGGCTAATCCTGGAAAAAAAATGGTTAAATAACCAACTAAAGCAACTGCAATGGCAGCATTTGTACACCAAACAGATACCCAATATCCCCAAGCCACGAGAAATGCAGGAAATTCACCCAAGGTGACTTTAGTGTATGCATATGGTCCTCCTTGGGAGTTGGGCATGAGGCGACTAAGGTTCCCAAATACAATAGCTAATAGAATGGCTCCAAAGGAGGAAACTAACCAACCAATTAGACTAATTCCACCAAATGCTGCAAGTGATGCAGGCAGTAAAAATATGCCTGAACCTATCATATTACCAATAACTAATGCGGTGGTAGGCCAAAAGGTTAACTTTTTATTTGACATATTTTGATTGATTTTGTGTAAAACCTAGCCTTTTTGTTTTAGAGGTAAAATTCTTTTTCATTCACTATGATCTTTGTCATCTAAATTGTTTGGTTATCAGAATCCGGAAGATAAAGAGAATGAAAATGGAAATGATATTTTTTGTTCAAGAGTTTCTTATTACAATCGAGCAAAACAGTGGTAAATGCATTCATAATGGAAACATAATCTAGGTCGTCGCTTTAAAATTTGGTCACTTTCTTATCAAATGTACAAAAACAATTTTCACTTTTGCTTTAGATGTTTTCAAGTTTTTCTTAAATTTTGGTTAATGTTAATAATTTAAATTTCTTAGGCATCATCTTTGCATTTTTTATTTGTAACTCCTTGTGAAATCGGATTATCTTCCCCTAGAAGAAAATTATTTTTTTTAAAAAATAACCTTTCTAATATCCATTTTCAAAATAAAAAATTCCCCGTTTTATTTATTTTTTTCGTTAGTTATTAATATAACTAATTGATTAACAAGTATTTAATGTGAATATTTACATTAATCACTTGGAGAGTTTAAACGAATTTCTACATCAGCATACCATACCACAAAACTTTAAATTTTGATTTTTAAAATACCTTAATTTACAAGAGTATAGGTCACTTGTGTTAGGGTTTCCTCAAATAAAACTTATATGCATTTAAGAAAATTATTTATTTTGATGGCATGTATGGGCTTATTTTTAACAGAAAATAAAGCACAAGTAAATGCAAATTTTTCGACCAATATAACAGAAGGTTGTGGGATATTAGCAGTATCATTTTCTGATTTGTCTACTTCGGAAAATGGTATGATTACCAAATGGAGTTGGGATTTAGGAGGAGTTGCTGTTAATACTAAGCAAGCTGGAAGGATTTTTCCGGAGGGGATTTATGAAATTTGTTTGACCGTTACTGATGATAATGGAGACTCAGATACGGAATGTAAGGTAGACTATATTACCGTTTTTGAAATTCCAACAGCACAATTTACAGCTAATGATACATCAGGTTGTGCACCCCTTGAAATAGTTTTTGAAGATTTGTCTATTTCATCAGATGGGGCAATCACTGAATGGATTTGGGGGGTTGGTGGTAACCAAGGAGTTATTCTGGATGATGGTACAATGACTTCAATCGAAAATGTGTACAGTATTTCAGATAGTTACGATATTAGTTTGACTGTTTTGAATGAGAATGGTTGCCTAGGAACTGTAACTAAAGAGGACTTTATTATAGTATCACCAGTTGCAGATATTCAGATTTCAGCAGATGATCAATTTCAATGTACGCCACCATTTAATGTTAATTTTGCAAATCAAAATATAGAGGAAGATATTGATTATACTTGGGATTTTGGTAATGGTGTCACTTTTGTTGGAGATACCCCTCCTACGGTGACTTATCAAACTTCAGGAACTTACGATGTCACTATTATGGGTGTAAATGAGATAACTGGATGCATTGAAACTGTTGTTTTAGAGGATTATATTGTTGTAGGTTATCCAATAGATTTTACATTTGACCAAGCAATAGTTTGTTCTGGCACTGCAGTTAATTTTGAGGATATTTCAGGTTCGATTGCAGATAACGTAATGTGGGATTTTGGAGATGGAGGATTTTCTAGTGATGCTAATCCTTCCTATACTTATAGCACTTTAGGCTGTTATACTGTTTCATTAACGCGGTTTAAGAATGGGTGTTCAACTACAGTTTTGTCTGATATATGTATTCAGGTTAATGAATTGCCAAGCGCTAATTATGTTTCAGATAATAGTATTGGTTGTGAACTTCCACATACCTCAAGTTTCGTAGGAATAACTCAAAATACGACAATTTGGTTTTGGGAGTTTGGAGAAAATGGGGAGGCCGGTACCTCAACTGAGATGAATCCAAGTGTCACTTTTTCAGAGTATGGAAGCTATCCAATCTATTTGACTATATCAGATGTTACAGGTTGTTCAAATAAAATTATTGTAGATACGATAGAAGTTATTGAGCTCAAAGCTGATATTGCTGAGGGAAATGATATTGAAGGTTGTGTTCCATTAACCTTTAGCTTGGAAGATGCATCCTCTTCAGTAGTTCCCATCTCAGAGTGGTACTGGGAAATAGAAACACCAACTGGAGTATTTACTTCGACAGATGCTAATCCATCATTTACAATTCCGGATACTGGTTGTTTTGATATCCTATTAGCAGTAGTAAATGAGTTAGGTTGTAAAGACACTTCGATTATAGAAAATAAGGTATGTGTTGGTATGAAGCCAGTGGTAAATTTTGAAGCATCTCCAATAGCTGCTTGTATTAATGAAAATATAGTTTTTACAAATCTGTCTAGTCCATTCGCTGATCAGTGGTATTGGTCTTTTGGAGATAGTATTCATTCTCCTTATGAAAATCCAGAGCATGAATATGTCGATACTGGTGCGTTTGATGTTTCATTGGTAGTTTTTCATTATGGTTGTGAGGCTGAGTTGGAAGTGGAAAATTATATTCATATGCTAGCTCCAAAGGCAGTATTTTCAATTGAAAATGATTGTGATAATCCATATGATCTTCAATTCATAAACAATTCAATAGGGGCTGAGACAATCTCTTGGGATTTTGGTGATTTGACTACGACCAATGATACCTCTTCGATGTCGGTAGCCTCTTATACTTTTCCCGAAACAGGAAACTATACAATAACCTTGGCTACCTATAACTCAGAAAGTGGTTGTGCAGATACTACTGAGTTATCATACTATATAACAGAACCTAAAGCAGAATTCTCATTGGATACTACACGAGGATGTGTACCCTTGACACTTTTTGTGGAGGATAATTCTGATTTCGGGCAAACTTATTCTTGGTCATCAAATAGTGGTGCATCTTTCTCAAATAGTTCAAGCTCAAATCCAGAAATTATTTTTGATACACCAGGAACTTATAATAATATTTTATTAGTGATTACTGATGTAAATGGTTGTAATGATTCAACAAGCTATAATGGAGAAATAAATGTGAATGGAATAACTACAGTTGAGTTTGAAGCGACTCCACCATTTGGTTGTAATCCAATAGAGGTGGATTTTTTGGAAAATAGTGAAAGTTTGTTTGGAGATATTATTTCATGGGATTGGGATATTGGAAATGGATATATCAATTCTAATCTTCAAAACCCTAATATTATATTTGATTCGGTTGGGATTTATCCCGTTACTTTGATTGTAACCGATGATTGGAATTGTCAAAGTAGTTTTAATATTCCAGATGCAGTTAACGTTACTCAACCTTTAGCCAAATTTACAGGGGATACTTTGGGATGTACAATTTCTACAATACAATTTTTAAATCAATCAGATGGAACGGGCCTAACATATGATTGGACTTTTGGAGATGGAGATACCTCTACAGACAAAAATCCAACACATGAATATTCATCGGAAGGTATTTATACTGTTTGTTTGACTGTAACTGATATCAATGGATGTACTGACTCTTATTGCCTCAAAGATTATGTAGTAATTGAAAATCCTATAGCTGATTTTACTTCAGATAATTCATCAGCTTCTTGTCCGCCATTGATTGCTAATTTTGAGAACTTATCACAAAATGCAACTAGTTATGAATGGGATTTTGGAGATGGTAGTGGATCATCTAATTTAACAAATCCACCTAACGTCTATACTGTTCCTGGAGAGTTTAATGTAACCTTAATTGCTATTGCAAATGATGTTTGTCGAGATACTATGACCAAGGAGAAATTTATTACTCTAGATGGTCCAGAGGGTTCTTTTATATTTGAAATGGACAATCCATGTATTCCGACTGAGGTTAATTTCATTGCAGAGTCAAATGATTTTTATAATTATATTTGGGATTTTGGAGATGGAGTTTTGGATACAAGTGGGTATAAAATTGCAGATACGGTTTCTCATTTTTATACTCAAAATTATGATTTTGTACCAACCCTGATTTTAGTAGATAATGATGGCTGTATTCGTCCAATTGCACCACAAGATACGATTGCTTTAGTTGCCTTGGTGGCAGACTTTTCATCAAATCAAACTCATATTTGTAACGATAACCCACCGGTTTCATTTGTAAATCTAACCAATTCATCTAATCCTATTATTGGAGTTGAATGGTTTTTTGAAGGAGGAAGTCCTTCAATATCAACAGATTTAGAACCCCAAATTTCCTACAACATTCCTGGAGTTTTTGATGTGACAATGATAGTAAATAATGGTTCATGCTTGGATACGATTGTTAAAGTAGATTATATTTCTGTGGATGAGGTACCCTTAGCAGATTTTGCAAGGTCAGCGGATGAAGGATGTGCACCATTGCCAGTTTCATTTACAGATGGTTCTACCATTTCAACAGGTTTTATTGAAAAATGGGATTGGACTTTTTCAGCTTCAAGTCCTTCGCCAACTTCAACAATGCAAAATCCATTGCATACTTATTTGGATGGTGAAGATGCAATTATTCAATTGAGGGTTACGAGTAATAAAGGATGTATGGATTCCATTTCAAAAGTGGTTAATGTTTTTCCTTTTGTTGAAATAGATATATCAAAAGATACAACGATCTGTCAAGGAGAAGTAGTGAGTCTGCAAGCTTTTATTTTTTCAGATACAACAGGAGTGAATTATTATTGGGAAGATCATCCTACATTGAGTTGCACAGATTGCTTAAATCCAACAGTAAACCCCTTGGATACCACCACCTATTCTTTTATTGCTGTCAGTGCTGAGAATTGTACTTATTCCAAAACGGTAACTGTGAATGTTCGTGATGAGGCGATTCCAATTATCACTATTTCAAATGATACTACCATTTGTGCAAATAATGTAACACAAATATTTGCGAGTGGTGGAGATAATTTAGTTGGATACGATTGGGATCAGTCAGCAGCAGGATTGACTTGTTATAATGCGTGTAACAATCCAATTGCAAATCCAGCATCTAATACTATATATACAGTCACAGTAACTAATCTCTCTGGTTGTTCAAGCACAGCTTCAACAACTGTTTCTGTTTTTTATGAATTTCAAGATTTATTGGGAGATGATAGGACAATCTGTGAAGGTGATACTGCTCATCTACAAGTACTTGGAGGGAATAATCCATTCTGGGTTTCATCTGATGGATTGAATTGTGCAGCTTGTCCAAATCCAATAGCCTCTCCAAATGAAACTTCGACTTATATCGTCAGAGTAGATTCAGATTTCGGTTGTGAATTATTTGATACAATAACAATAAATATTTTGACACCTGAGGATATTGATGCTGGCGATGATATGGCAATTTGCATCGGTTCTTCTGCACAATTGACTGGGTTTGGAGAGGGAATACCGCTTTGGACACCTGCTGCTACTTTGAATCAAACAGATGTTTTTAATCCAGTTGCAGCACCAACTGAAACGACCACATATTATTTTTCATTAGAAAATGGAGATTGTATTCTAAATGATTCAGTATTGGTAAACATAATTGAGAAAACAGAGATTGATTTATTAGATCAAAGTATATGTTTGGGAGACTCATTGATTATGGAACCAATTGGAATTGCTGATACTTACTTGTGGTCACCACCTGAAGGACTTTCAGGTATTACTATAGAAAATCCAACAGCATCGCCTACAGAAACAACTGAATATACGGTCATTGCAAGATCGGGAACTTGTCCTCCAGATACCTCCTCTGCCATAGTGGAAGTTTTGGATATTCCACTTATGAACGTAGCCCAATTATATCGATATTTTCCAGGAGAACCTATTTTATTAGATGTATCATCATTGGAGTCTGGAGATTATGATTACCAATGGAGTCCAGGATTTGGTTTAAGTTGTACAGATTGTCCAAACCCAACTGCTACACTTGATACTTCGATAAATTATACTGTTGTAATTACTAATTTAGAAACAGGTTGTTTTGATTCTGAAATTGTGAGAGTGAGAAAGATAAATGAGTGTAGTGAAGATTTAATATCAATGCCAAATGCATTTTCTCCAAATGGAGATGGTATTAATGATTTGTACAAAATGTATTCTGGAACGATTGAGGATATTGAATACTTTAGAGTATTTGATCGTTGGGGAGCATTAGTTTTTGAATCGAATAACTACGATTTTGCATGGGATGGAAAATATAAAGGTAGGACTGTTGGAGAAGGAGTTTACATATATCTATTATCTGGAAAATGTAAATTGGATGGAAGTGCTATTATGAAAATGGGGGATATAACGATTCATAAATAAAGTAATTCAGTTTTAATAATAAATATGTAAAAGGTTTGTTGTAATACTTTACAACAAACCTTTTACATATTTATTAAACAACCTATCGAGTAAATAAATAATCAAATTTTATTCCTTCAATTTCTTCCAAATCGGCTACTTCTTCTACTCGTACTTTTGCAAATCCAGCTTTGATTAAAATTATTTTTTTCTCCAACTCACTTTTAGGAATAGCAATAGTGATTTTTCCAATGTTGCCAAAATCTTGGCTGACAATTTCGATATTTACTTTTTTTAAAGTATTCATCACTTCACTCATTAATGCATAATCGAAAGTGATTAGAAAAATGTCATCCAAAGATTTTTCGATGATGTTAGAATTAGTTAAAGCAATTTGAGCACATGTTCGGTAAGCATTTATCAAACCAGAAGTACCCAGTTTTATTCCCCCAAAATAACGAACAACCACAATGAAAATATTAGTTAACCCAAAACTATCAATTTGCCCAAGGATCGGACGACCTGCAGTACCAGATGGTTCGCCATCATCATTTGCTCTAAAGTTATTTTTATCTAAACCTAATCGGAAAGCATAACAATGGTGCCGAGCTTTAAAGTGTTCTTTCTTTACTTCTTCAAGTTGGAGTTGCCATTCTTCTTCAGAGTAAGAAGGGTAGGCATAAGCAAAAAATTTACTGCCACGATCTTTAAATTCGCCGATACTAGTGGAGGTAATGGTCTTGTAATTCATTGATGATTATGATTGTTTGGATTTCTAGATTTAAAAAAGCTAATATTCTTTTGCTACCCACCAAGGATATTTTTTATCATTAAATGCCTTGATTTTAGAGTAGAATCTATGGGTGCTAATCGTTCTGCTTTTTCTTTATTTGGAACACTAAATTCGATAATTAATTGAATATCTCTTTCTGTCTCTTGTTTAAATGAACTAATCACACAAGTTTGGTTTTTATTAGTTAATTTTCCTGTGTGAGCCAATTTGGCTACTTGGATTTTATCTACTACTGTTGCTTTTGGGTGGTAGTTGATTATAGGTTCTTCATTCAAAAAAGCGATAAAGTATTTTTTTATCAAATAAGTGATCTTACTTACTAGTATTCTAAAAGTTTCGTAAAACGAGTCAAGATAAGGAAGAGATAAATGGTCTGTGTGGGCAAAAAGAATTTCTGAAGATTTTGATGAGGATTGAATGATCGATTGCTTAAGTAGAGTTTCGCAACTAATAAAAATAAAGGGTAAAGTGAAGAAAAATAAATTTTTCATATGGGGAAATAATCTTAGTCAAGATCAAGAGTCCAATAAAAAATCAGGCATATGAGACGTTTTGATTTTAATTGAACTCTTGATTTTGATAATTTTTTATTTTTTGTAGCCAGCCGGCTTTCCATAGGCGTGAACAATGTCCACATGAGGGGAACGAGATATTCCTCCTGGGTTTAATCCTGGTTCATCTTCAGGAATTTCCATTCCTAAATCTTTGAAATAAGTTTCCCAAGCTGGAAAAGTTGACTTTGTTGCAGGATCTTTAAAAGTCATTTTTTGTAATTCAAAAACTGGCTCTCCACCATTCGCGTCCATGAATGCTGCATAGATTAACTCAGAGCAATAATAACTATCATTCAGTAGGTTGAATCTTGAATCATAATCACTTCCGACTTTTGATTGTGCAAATCGTATTGCTTGCGGGATAAGTGATTGCTTTTCTTTTTTCAATCTTCCTACGAGCACTTTACTGTTGTCAGCTCCATCCATGGAACGATTGAAAAATTCCCCGGTTGGGGTGATTTTCACTCCTTTTTCTACTGCCTCAATTACTGCAAGACCATTGGTTCCGATAGGAACAACCATTCCTATGTGTGATAGCCTTGCTCCATTAATTCCTATGGTGACTTTTTCAATTGCTTCGCAAAAATCACCACAGTCTCCATCTTGAAATAGTAAATCTCCTGCTTGTAATTCAAAATTTTGGTAATTAAAAACTTTAATTATTGGTGTTTCTCCATCTTTAGTTGGATCTTTTTTATCAGAACTACAAGCTGCAAAAGAAAAGAATAAAACTAAGGTTAAAATAGTCTTTACGTTCATTGAAATATTTATTTAAAAGTTTGATAATTAGGATTTATCTTGAGGCAAAGTTAATAAAACAGAGATTAAAAGGAATTTTTTGCCAAAGAAAGAACCCTATGTTGTACAAGAAAAAATCAATCCATATTTGCCTATTCCTCTCGGTAATTCATTTTTTTAAGTTTTAAAAATAAATTATTACTCTTAAAGATTTATTTTCTAAAACGTAAATGAAATTTATTGACTCAATCCAATTAACTTTTACTCTTTCAGTCTTTTCATTTTTTAAGAAATAAAACTTTCAGAACTTGGAGAAGTATCCATATTTTTAATAATAACATAACTCGGTTGTCTATTTAGATTCTTAATTAATGAAAATTCACAATTAGCCTTTATATGGCCAGAAATGAAATTTTTATTGAAATGGTTTCTTTAACAGTATGCTATTTGAACCATTTTCATTTTTCATAAAAAAAAGTTTGGTGGCGATAATACATTTTTTTCTTTCCACCAAAATAAATATTTCATTAACATTTATTTATTACTAAATGTGACTTACTAACAATTATGATTGTGAAAATTATGCTGAATGGGAAATATTTGATTAAAAGGGATACTTCAACTATAGTCGAGCTTTATTTTAATAAATTTTTTGATCCCATGTTTTTGTTAGGTTATGAGTTCAAGAGGAAAGTTATTTTATTATTTAGTAAATTTAATCATGGAAAAACAAAAAACATGTAAAGTCATGAAAAGCAATATTGTAGGGGGAATATTTTTTCAGTAATAATGTGCCAGAGATAAAAATATGAAAATTAGTCTCGGTGATAAAAAAAAGTTAGTGAAGTAAAAGAAAGGCTTTAAATGCAATATCTTTATGGATTAAGGAAAGGTATAAATTTTTTGAAATAGACTTTAGATCGGGCTTTTGACAATACCTTTTTCCACTGCATATAAAACTAGCTCTGATGTAGATTTTAGTTCTAACTTATTCATGATATTTTTTCTATGGGTATAGATGGTATGAGTACTTAAATTTAATTGACTTGCAATTTCTTTTGCAATTTTTCCATCAACAACTAATCTTACGATTTCAATTTCGCGCGGAGATAGTGGAATCGGAGAACAATCTTCTTCTTTGGCAAAGGACTTTTCTAGGATGAAATTAAGAATTTTGTTGCAGAAAAATTTTTCTTGTTTTGCTGTTGCTTTAATTGCGTTGATTATTTCTTCTTCATCACAGCTTTTTGTTAAAAAACTACTTACCCCGTTTTGAACAACATTATAAATATTTTCTTTCTCATTATCGCCACTGATAACTAATATATTTGTTTCAGGTGAGGCATTTTTAATTTTTTCAATGGAGGAGATACCAAAATTATTAGTCGGCTGATAATCTAATATAACTACATCAGGAGAGTGATTATCCAAGACTTTAAGTAGCATCTTTTCACTACTAGCTTCACCAACAATTTCAAATTGTTCAAATTCCTCAATGAGGTGCCGTAATCCTACTCGAATTAAGTATTGTGAATCTGCAATTGCAATTGTTGTTTTTGTCATGAAGCTATTTTTCGATAATAATGCAAAGATAAAGGGAAATTTCGTTTCTCAAAATTATTTGGAATTTGTTTAAATAAGGATGGTGTTTATCTTACAAATTTATTTATTCTTGTTTTTTGCCAGATCAAAGCCTGGTTTTTTCTTTTATTTAAGTTTAACTTTCTATGATTCTGCTTACTTCTTTAATTTTTGATTCACATTTGAGCGGTGTCAATTGCTATTTTTTAGTAATCTTTTTTATCCAACAATTATATCTCAAATAATTTTTTAGATATAATAGACTTTCCTAGACAAGAAATTCATCTATTTAAACATACGAATGATGTATATGTTTATTTAAGTTTAATTATTTTCTAAATTCCTTCGTTTAAAAATTTTTTGACCTGCGATTCCTTGACTTTTATTTTGATGATGGCCTACTTTTGTTTTTTTAAAATTTAATTTTTGTAAAGAGTGATATCTATGATAGGGATCGGTTTTGCAATAAGCCCAAATTCAGAATTACTTACTAGTATGTTTTGTTTTTATATTCTTTTTTTAACTCATAAAGGTGTTGAATTCGAAGTTGCGTATATTTTTGGATGATTAAGATCCGTCCAGAATTAAGAACCAATAGTTTTAATTAAGTAAAAAAGACTACTCATGTCCTCTAAAATTTTAAATAATCTCGATTTTAAGTTTGTACCACTTTTGGGTTAGTTATCCTGATTATTTTGTCATTTGGAAATGGTTTTTCACCAAATCCTACCTAAAAACAAGTGCAATAAACTTATTTCTTTTAGAGAAAAGCATAAGAATCAAATAAGAAGATAGTCGAATAACATTGACAACAGTTTGTGATTTCTAAGAAAAGGATTTACAGATTGTGATCCTCTATTACTCGCTTAAGCAGGTGGATTCCAATGATGAATTTAAGTATCCAATTACCGTATCTGAAATGGTGAGTACCCTAACCTTTATAGCTTCTGTATTCTATAATCTAGCCTCAGACTTGTTGCAGATTGAAATTTCCGAAGATATATAAAAGGTGATTTTATTGAATTCTTGAGGAGATTAATTAGAGCTGTTTTTTTACTATTGCAATGGTTATAAATAAATAGATCTAGCTAATCTGATTAGGGGTATATATTTTTTAAGGTAAATTATGGATTTCCGATGAAGATTTTTTTGGAATAAAATAATACTATAACCTAAAAAGTAAAGCTATTTAATTATTTTTAATTGGTTGAGTTTAATCAAAAGTTATGTTCTAAAACCTTTGAAATTCCTCAATCAATCATTAAAAAAAACTCTATTAAGGTTGTACCTTTGCACACTTAAAAATGAATTATGAGTGATCAATATAAATATGATTTACGTGGCGTTTCAGCTACCAAAGATGATGTACATGCTGCCATTAAAGGAATGGATAAAGGATTGTACCCTAATGCTTTTTGTAAAATTCTCCCTGATTTTACTGCAGGAGAAGATGATTATGTCAATTTAATGCATGCAGATACTGCTGGTACTAAAACTAGTTTGGCATATTTGTATTGGAAAGAAACAGGAGATCTCTCTGTTTGGAAAGGGATTGCGCAAGATGCTTTAATTATGAATTTGGATGATATGGCTTGTGTAGGTTGTGTGGATAATATTGTGATCTCATCTACAATTGGTCGCAATCGAAATAAGATTACAGGTGATGTAATTGGAGCGTTGATAAATGCTTCCAATGAGTTGGCAGCAATGCTCAAGTCTCATGGAGTGAATATTCACCTTGCAGGTGGGGAGACAGCAGATGTGGGAGATATTGTACGAACGATTGATGTTGGGATTACTGCTTTTGCTAGAATGAAAAAATCAGACTTGATTGTCAATGATATTCAGCCGGGTGATGTTATTGTAGGTTTATCTTCTTCAGGTCAAGCAACTTATGAAGAATCCTATAATGGAGGAATGGGAAGTAATGGTTTGACAAGTGCTCGACATGATATTTTAAATTTTGAATATGCGGAGAAATATCCAGAAAGTTTTGATTCGGCAACTCCTAGAGAAGCAGTTTATATTGGTAATAAGAAGTTGACTGACGAAGTAATTGTGAATGGAAATCCAATTCATGTTGGAAAATTAATATTATCACCAACTCGGACTTACCTACCTGTTTTGCAGAAGATAATTCCTGAGTTGAGAGATCAAATAAATGGATTGATTCATGCAACTGGGGGTGGACAAGTAAAAGTTAATCATTTCATCAAAGATCGACATATTATTAAGGATAATCCATTTCCAATTTCTCCACTTTTTGATTTAATCAAAAAAGAGGGTGGTTCATCTTGGAAGGAAATGTACCAAGTATTTAACATGGGGCATCGATTGGAGTTTTATTTACCTGAAGCACATGCGCAGCAAATTATTGATATTTCAAAATCATTTAATATTGATGCTCAAATTGTAGGAAGAGTTGAAAAATATGAAGGAAATAAAGTTTCGATTAAAACTCCTGACGGGTGGGTTGAATATTAATGCTTTTCTAGATTTCTGTCTCATTTTTATTAAAGATAGAATCAAAAAATGGGAAAGGTACTTGATAACAAAAATGAATATTTCTGGGGAGAGAGGGAAGAAGATTATGTTTTTTTGAGAATAAATTTTTCATATAAACTTCCCAGAGATAAGGAAATAGAATTGAGTTTTAGCAAAAATATAATTGCCTATTAGTTCTCTTAGTGCTTAGTATTATTTCTAATTTAGTATTCTTTGTTGATTTAACCATGATCGAAATTTCTTTGCATTACGATTATGTCCTGCCAATGTTTTAGCAAAAGAATGTAAACCTGAATTGTCAGCTTTAGCACAAAAAAAAATATACTCATGGTTTTCAGAATTAAGCACCGCATCGATACTAGATATGGAAGCCATACTAATTGGTCCAGGAGGTAAACCAGCATATTTGTAGGTATTGTAAGGAGAGTCAAAATTAATATGTTTATTGAGTACTCTTCGAGCAGTAAAATCACGTGTTGCAAAAACTGCGGTTGGGTCAGCTTGCAGCATCATTCCTTTTTTTAACCGGTTTAAATATACCCCAGCTATTCTAGGTTTTTCAGAATTAGCTCTAGTTTCTCTCTCAACGATGGAGGCCAAAGTATAAACTTCTTCTTTACTCAAATTCATTGCAGCTGCTTTTTTTTCACGGCTATTTTTTTTCCAAAAAGATTTGTGTTCTTTGATCATTTTGTTTAAGAATCCTTCAGCATTTGTATTCCAAAAAAATTCATAGGTATTTGGGATGAAAAGACTTATTAATGTTTCATTATTAAAACCTTTTGAGTTAATAACTGATTGATTATGAAATAGTTGAACAAGATCAGTAGAGTCTGCTTCAATAGTTTTGGCTGCTTTGCTAGCAATGTCTTCTACGAATCTTCCAGTATTTAAAACCACTTTAACAGGTGCTTGTTTTCCTGCTCTGAGATGTCGGATTAAAGAACGATTACTCCAACTTGGTTCAATTTTGAACCGACCTGGTCGCATGTTCGCTTTTTTATAATTCATTAGTTCAGCGATCTCTCTAAATGAAACGGTATCGATTAACTGACTATTTTTGAACAAAGAATTTAAGACTTCTGGAAAAGTTGAATTAGTCGGAATCTCAACAATTTTATTTTTAAGTTCCGAGGGAACATTAGGAGAGGAAATGGATTGGTATTTTCCCCACAAAAAAAAACTCAAAAAAGTTCCGATAATAAATAGGGTGAGAAGTATTTTTTTAATCATTATTCTTTTTTGTTGAAATTTTTAAGGGCTAACTAAGTAATCGTTCGCTCTAATTTTAGTGAACTGATTTTTAATTTAATTGATCAACGTACTAGAATCATAAAGTTAATATTGTTCATTTTTGTTAGGGAAATCACCAGACTTTACATCCTTTATATACTGTTCTACCGAATCTTTGATTAAATCGAATAGTTCTAAATATCTTCGTAAAAATCGAGGATGGAAATCCTTGGTAATTCCTAATAAGTCATGCGTAACTAAAACTTGACCATCAGTATCTGCTCCACCACCAATTCCGATAGTTGGGATATTGATACTTTCAGAAACTTTCTTTGCTAATGCTGCTGGAATTTTTTCTAGAACAAGCGCGAAGCATCCTAATTTTTCTAAATGTTTAGCATCTTTGATTAAATTTTTGGCTTCTTCTTCCTCTTTTGCTCGAACCGTATAAGTCCCAAATTTATAAATACTCTGTGGAGTTAATCCTAGGTGACCCATGACAGGAACACCAGCTGAAAGAATTCGCTTAATAGAATCTTCGATCTCTTTTCCACCCTCTAATTTTACAGCATGAGCACCTGATTCTTTCATAATTCGAATAGCCGAATTCAATGCCTTTTTAGAATTTCCTTGATAAGTTCCAAAAGGTAAATCCACTACGATCAAGGCTCTTTTGACTCCTCGAACTACCGAGGAAGCATGATAAATCATTTGATCTAAAGTAATTGGGAGGGTAGTTTCGTGTCCTGCCATTACATTAGAGGCAGAGTCTCCTACTAACAAAACATCAATTCCAGCTGCATCTAAGATTTTGGCCATCGAATAATCGTAAGCAGTCAACATGGAGATTTTTTCATCCCTCATCTTCATAGCTTGAACGACATGGACAGTTACTCGTTTTACTTCTTTGTGTACAGACATTTTAAATTAATTAAATTTTAATAATTAAGCAATTTGAAATTACTAGGTTTTGTAAATCGGATTTTCTTATCTAATTATGATTTGATCAGTTAAGTGCGTGAAGGTAAATAATTATATGATTTTTTGTCGGCTAAAATATAGAATATTATTTAGTCAAAGAAACGTCATTTACTCAATAATGGTAGGCTAAAATTTTGCAAAATATCTTTTAAATAAATTACTTTTGCACCATGAAAAAAATATTCGTTTATTTAGCGGTGGTTGCAGTTGCTATTTTTTATCCTTCTTGTTCAAATGATATTGATCTTACTTCAGAGTGGAAAGATATTCCCATCGTTTATGGTTTAATCTCAAAAGGTGATTCTGCTAATTACATTAGAGTAGAAAAGGCTTTTATTGACAATGATATCAGTGCATTAGAATTAGCTCAAAATCCAGATTCTTTGTATTATGATAATATATCTGTGCAGATTAGGAGTTTGGATCCAAATAATCCAGTGACCTACGATTTGAATCGAGTAGATGGAAATATGAAAGGATTTGTTCGGGAGGAAGGTATTTTTGCAAATGCACCTAACTATTTATATGAATTAGTATTGCCTGATGATGAAGAATTAATTGGGGCTCAGGAATATGAATTAGTAGTTAATCGAGGTGATAATTTTGAATTGGTAACTGCAACTGCATTGATGGTAGATGATGTTGATATTAGAGATCCTGATTCTGATCCATCAACAGCTAATTCAGTTAATTGGGAACAGTATGGATTGAAGGTTGGTTGGAGAGGATCGAATGGGGCTCAAATATTTGATGTTACTCTATTTTTAAATATTGAAGAAAGGGACCAATCTAATCCTGCAAATGTTCAAATTGTTACCTTAGAATGGAAAATAGAGGAAAATCTTCCTGCTGTTTATGTTCAAAATCAGGTAAGGATGGATACACGATTGAATAAAGTAGATTTGTTTCAATATTTAAGTAATCGATTAGAAAATAATCCAACTATAGCTCGGAAATTTCTTTCGTTTGATGTACTAGTAACAGGTGGGGGAGAGGCATTGAACGATTACATTAGCATTGGAAATGCTAATACTGGTATAACGAGTACTCAAGTTATACCAACATACACTAATCTCTCGGAAGGATATGGGATTTTTTCTTCTAAAAATTCTCAATTTCAAGAGGGGTATTTTTTAAATAGCTCAACAATTGATTCTTTACAAACTAATCCGTTGACTCAAAGCTTGAATTTTCAGTTTTAGGTTTGAAAATTTGGAAAAAAATGCCTGTTAGGATTAAATTCTTAACAGGTTTTTTTGTTGTAACATATTGTTCAGTCCATGTAGCCACTTTTCTGTTAACTAAATTTACCATCTTCTGCCTTTTTGTCATTCTCATATTCCTGAAAACTGACACAAAATTCTACTTTTTTCCCAAAAAAAACATTCTGGCAGGTCAAAACGACCAAATACTCAATGGTATGCCAATTGATAAGTAATAGTTGTAAATCAATTTAATTGACATTCAATCAAACTTAAACTATAATACAAATGGGTAAAATTATTGGAATTGACTTAGGAACAACCAACTCATGCGTTGCCGTAATGGAAGGTGGTGAGGCAGTTGTAATCCCTAACGAAGAAGGAAGAAGAACAACTCCTTCTGTGGTAGCATTTATGGATAATGGCGAACGTAAAGTTGGCGATCCAGCTAAACGTCAAGCTATCACAAATCCAACTAGAACCATTTCTTCTGTAAAAAGATTTATGGGTTCTCGTTATTCTGAAGTAAAGGATGAAGCGGAAAGAGCTACATTCAAAGCAACTAAAGGAGATAACGATACGGTAAGAGTTGACATCGATGGTCGACTTTACACTCCTCAGGAATTATCTGCTATGATTCTTCAAAAAATGAAAAAAACTGCAGAAGATTTCTTAGGATCAGAAGTAACGGAGGCAGTTATTACTGTACCTGCGTATTTCAACGATTCGCAACGTCAAGCAACTAAAGAAGCTGGACAAATTGCAGGTCTTGAAGTAAAAAGAATTATCAATGAGCCCACTGCTGCGGCATTGGCTTACGGAATGGATAAAAAAGATCAAGACGTAACTATCGCAGTTTACGATTTAGGTGGTGGTACATTTGATGTTTCTGTTTTGGAATTAGGAGAAGGTGTTTTCGAAGTAAAATCTACGAACGGAGATACTCACTTAGGTGGTGACGATTTCGATAGAGTAATCATTGATTTCTTGGCGGATACATTCAAAGGGCAAGAAAATATGGATTTGAGAAAAGATCCTATGGCATTGCAACGATTGAAAGATGCTGCTGAAAAAGCAAAAATCGAATTGTCTGCTTCAACTGAAACGGAAATCAATTTGCCATACATCACAGCTGTTGATGGTGTGCCTAAACACTTGGTTGTAAAAATGACTCGAGCTAAATTTGAGCAATTAGCAGATGATTTAGTACAACGAACTTTGAAGCCATGTGCTGAAGCATTGAAAGATGCAGGTATTGACAAAAGCGAAATTGATGAAGTAATTTTGGTAGGAGGTTCAACTCGTATCCCACGAATTCAAGCTGCAGTAGAAGAGTTTTTTGGAAAAAAACCAAACCGTAGTGTGAATCCAGATGAGGTAGTTGCAGTTGGTGCATCTATTCAAGGTGGAGTTTTGAGTGGAGATGTAAAAGACGTTTTATTGTTAGATGTTACACCATTATCAATGGGTATCGAAACAATGGGAAATGTGTTTGATGTAGTAATCGAATCTAACTCAACTATTCCAACCAAGAAGTCAAAAATATACTCAACTGCTGCAGACAATCAACCTTCAGTTGAAATTCACATCCTTCAAGGAGAGCGACCAATGGCTAGAGACAACCGTCCAGTCGGTCGATTTATCTTAGACGGAATTCCACCAGCACCAAGAGGTGTACCTCAAGTCGAAGTAACTTTCGATATGGATGCAAACGGAATCTTGACAGTTTCTGCAAAAGATAAAGGAACTGGAAAAGAGCAAAACATTCGAATCGAGGCGTCAACTGGTTTGTCGCAAGAAGAGATTGCTAAGATGAAAGCAGAAGCAGAAGCTAATGCTGACACCGATAGAGCAGCTCGAGAATCTGCTGATAAAATCAACGCTGCTGATAGTTTGATTTTCCAAACGGAAAAACAAATGAAGGAGTTTGGTGAAAAAATTCCAGAGGAGAAAAAAGGTGCTATTGAAGAAGGTGTAGCTAAGTTAAAAGAAGCACATGCCTCCCAAGACATCGCTGCTATTGACACTGCAATGGAAACATTGAATGCTGCATGGCAAGCTGCTTCGCAAGATATGTATGCTGCTTCGCAAGAAGGTGCTGCAGGTGCGGAAGGTGCTCCACAAGATGGCCCAACTGCTGATGCAGGTGACGAAGCTGGAGGAAGTGACGATGCTGCTGAAGATGTAGAATACGAAGAAGTAGAAGAAGTAGAAGAAGATAAAGGCTAAAATACCGAATGTTTTTTAGTGAGAAAAAATTACCGTTTCTGGAGAAATCTAGAGACGGTTTTTTTTATTGAATAAACTGAATATTATCTTACAATTTTGTTTCAAAATTCTTCTTTATTAGAATTAAGTCCTAGATTTATAAAAAAGAAACCTTTGGTTGTAAGAATTTTACATATTAGCCTATCATTTTTATTATTTTTTAGCACAACTGGGCTAGAGATTAATTCCCATTTTTGTTCTGGTAATTATAAATATAGTGCTGTTTTTGTACAACCCAAAAACTGCTGTGCAAAGGTACAAGGTCACTTTCCTTCAGAAGATTCATGCCAAGATGAAGTTAACCAAACTCCATGTTGTCAGAACAAAGTGAGTTTCTTCAAATCCAATCTGAATCAAAATTATTCGGAAACTACAACTCAAGAAGTAACTTTCCCAACTTTTAATATATCTCCAAGTATCACTTCTTTGTTTGGACAAAATAATCAATATCTGGACATTGATTATTTTAACTACAAGCCACCACTAATAAGACAGGACTTTCCTTCTTTATTTCAAATCTTTCGCTGTTAGTTTTCTATTCATAGCTTTTGACGTCCTGTCAAGAGATTTTTCTTTTATCCTTTTTTATAAATAATAGGAGTTCAGTAAGAACTTCTTATTCTTTGATTTTATTA
Organism: Saprospiraceae bacterium; assembly: GCA_029251525.1. GTDB lineage: Bacteria > Bacteroidota > Bacteroidia > Chitinophagales > Saprospiraceae > CAJQQY01. The sequence goes on from JAQXDE010000066.1 coordinate 428,012, forward strand.
AAATTTATTTTTGATATGAAAAATGTATTTCAATCATTTGGTGTAACGCTATTGATCATAGTTAGCCTATTTTTAGTTTCCTGTGGTGGACTGACACCTCTAAAAAATACTTCCACTTCTTCCGAACCTCATGGAACAACTGCTGAATTTACTTCTGCATATGTCTGTCCAATGCATTGCAAAGATAGCGGAAGCGATGCAGCAGGAACCTGCCCTGTTTGTGGAATGGATTATGTGAAATCCGAAGAACATACCAAGGATGGACACAAGCATTAATTATGAACAAAAACTTAAGCATTTAAAAAACTCAAGTTTTATATTTCCTTAAACTTAAAAATTATTTAATATGAAAAATTTATTTACACTTCTCGCATTATGTTTTACTATCGGGTTATTTGCCCAAAATGATGTTACCGTAAAAATCAATCACAAATTCGGAACAGATGACTTCGCTATGAATTCAGAAGTTACCTGTTATGATAATTATGACTTAAAAGTTACTCGACTTGAATATTATTTAAACAATTTTATTATCACTCATGATGGCGGTCAAGAAACAGAGACAACTGCACATTTTTTAATTAACTCAAATAGTGTGTCAGAATTAAATCTTGGGTCTCATGATATTACTTCGGTAGAAAATATTACTTTTTCTGTAGGAGTTCATCCAGATAGAAATCATTTGGATCCTTCTATTTACACTTCAACTCATCCACTTGCTCCAAAAAATCCTTCAATGCATTGGGGATGGACTGCAGGATATCGTTTTATTGCTTTGGAAGGAAAAGCTGGAGCAAATGTGAATACGACTTATGAAGTTCATGCATTAGGTGATCCAAACTATAAAACTGTTTCGATGCCAATTGAAGGTAATTTGGATGGAACTAATTTGACAATTAGTATGGATGCCGATTACTTAGGAATGTTCAAAGATATAAATGTTTCAAATGGAGTGATCACTCATGGGGAAATAGGGGAGTCAATCCTACTTTTAAATAATTTTGAAACAGAAGTTTTCTTTCCAGAAGGTGAAGTTCCAGTTGCAACGATTGATCCAGCATTTGATGGGAAATTTCAAATTCAACCAAATCCTTCTTTTGACAAAATGACTAACGTTGTCTTGAATCTGCCAACAGAAGGTAATTATCAATTGACTTTGACTGATGTAACTGGCCGAGTTATCCAAACTCAAACTGTATCATCGTATGAGCAGACTATTCAAATGAAAAGTAACTACTCAGGTGTCTTCTTTATCCATTTATGGAAAGATGGATCACCAGTTGCATTTGAAAAATGGATAGCTGAATAATTTAAAGGTGTTGTTTTAGGGCAGTTCGAATTTTATTTCGACTGTCCAAATTTTATTTTTTATGAAAAAAATTATAATCATATTCATTTCCTGTTTCGTCTTTTTGATGGCTTGTCAAAAAGAAGAGATTCCTGTTGTTTCAACTGAGGAAAAGATATTAGTTATTCCTGATGGATTTCCAGAACCTAGCTTTCCTATGGATAATGAGTTCACGAAAGCTCGATGGGAACTAGGAAAAAAATTATTTTTCGATCCTGTACTATCAAGAGATAGTTCTATTTCTTGTGCCTCTTGTCATTTTTCGGAAAAAGCATTTAGTGATACTGTTGCATTTAGTTTAGGTATTGACCAAGCTATCGGTACTCGTAATGCACCTACCTTATCTAACCTAGCTTATCATCCTTACTTCACTCGGGAGGGTGGAATTCCGACATTGGAAATGCAAATTCTTGTACCCATTCAGGAGCACAATGAGTTTGATTTTAACATTGTTTTGATTGTTGAGAAATTACAAAAAGATTCAACGTATCAACAAATGAGTAGAGTTGCTTACGATCGAGGAGAAATGGATGCTTTCGTATTGACTAGAGCCATCTCGACTTTTGAAAGAAGTTTGTTAAGTGGGAACAGTCGGTATGATGAGTATTTTTTCCAAAATAAAAACAATGTATTGACGGAAGCTGAACTTCGAGGGATGGATTTATTTTTTGGAGAAAAAACAGGTTGTAGTAATTGCCACAATGATTTTAACTTCACTAATTATGCCTTTGAAAATAATGGACTTTATGAAAATTATGTTGATCCTGGAAGATTTAGATTGACAGGACAAGAAAGCGATAGAGCAAAATTTAAAGTTCCGACTTTGCGAAATGTCGAATTGACGGCTCCATACATGCATGATGGTTCAATGGAAATATTAGAAGAAATAATTTTGCATTATGAATCAGGAGGAAAAGATTATCCTAATAAAAGTGGTTTGATTGAGCCTTTTACTTTGACTGAAACAGAGAGAAATGAACTTGTTTTATTTTTAAAAACACTCACAGATGAGTCTTTTATCAATAATCCCTTATTTAAGAATTAAATTTTATAACAATGAAATTACATAAAATATTTTTAGTGTTTTTTACCATGGCTTTGATAATGGTTGCTTGTAAAAAGGATGATGGGACGGTTGATAATCCTGTTGTAAAAGATGAAACACCTTACACGCTGGAATATGGTAATTTTCCTCCTCCAAGCTTACCTTCGGATAATGTTTTAACGGTTCAAGGAGTACATTTAGGGAAGATGCTTTTTTATGATAAATTATTGTCTGAAGGAGAAACACAAGCTTGCGCTGATTGCCATCGACAACCTGATGGATTTTCCGATACGTTGAAGTTTTCCTTAGGAGTGGAAGAGTTACCAGGGAAACGTCAAGCAATGCCAATCTTCAATATGGCTTGGCATACCAACCAATTTTTCTGGGATGGTCGTGCAAATTTATTACGTGATCAATCATTGCTTCCAATTCAAGATGAATTGGAAATGAATGAAACTTTAGAAGATGTAATAACTAAATTAAGTGCCGAGCAAACTTACCGAGATCAATTTACTCGTGCCTTTGGTTCTGAAGAAATTACTTCCGAAAAGATTTCATTGGCAATGGAACAATTCATGCTTTCTATCATTTCTAATGATTCTAAATATGATAAATCTTTAGCAGGAAGTGTGCAATTGACTGAAAGTGAAGAGCGGGGAAGAGTATTGTTTTTTCAGGAGTACAACCCATTTTTTCCAGATGACTCTGGAGCAGATTGTGCACATTGCCATGGCGGAGATAATTTTGAAAATGATCTTTACATGAATAATGGATTGGATACTGATGCGGAGTTTTTAGATATGGGAAGGGAAAATGTTACCATGGATGCTACAGATCGAGCAAAGTTTAAAGTACCGACTTTGCGAAATATTGCAATAACTCCGCCATATATGCATGATGGTCGTTTTCAAACTCTAGAAGAAGTTGTCAATCATTATAATGAAGGAATTAAAGAATCTTCAACAGCTGATCAAACGGTTTTGAACACAAAAGACACCGGGTTATTTTTGACGGAGCAAGACAAAGAGGATTTAGTTAATTTTTTAAAAACGTTGACGGATCAGACTTTAATAAATAATGAAGAATACAAGTCTCCGTTTTAATTTTATGATTAATTAGAAAAAACCGTTTCTGAAGAAATTCAAAAGCGGTTTTTATGTTTTTGCAACTAAATTTAAAAACACCAGTCATTAAAATTGTCCAATTATTTCCCAAACACACCTTTTCCTTTTTTCCATTAAAAAAAATACCATTTATTCTCTAATATTTATTAGCTTCAAACTTGATTTTGAAACCAAAAAAAATACTATGCGAAACCATTTAATTTTACTTTTTTTATTTATTTCTCTAACCTTTTTTGCCCAAGATTCACCTAACTGGTTGCGACATGCATCTATCTCTCCAGATGGAACTCAAATCGTATTCACCTACAAAGGTGATTTGTACAAAGTTGCATCGGGAGGAGGAGATGCCACTCAATTAACTTACCACGATGCTCACGATTACAAAGCTGTTTGGAGCAAAGACGGATCTAAGATTGCTTTTGCATCAGACCGATATGGAAATTTCGATATTTTCGTAATGGAGGCAAAAGGTGGAGCTGCTAAACGATTAACATTTCACTCTAATAGTGAAATGCCATATTCCTTTTCTCATGACAATAAAAGTTTAATTTTTGGAGCCTTGCGTCAAGACAATGTAAAGCATCGACAGCATCCTCATCGATCTCAATCAGAATTATATTCAGTTTCTGTTGAAGGTGGGAGAGTGAATCAATTACTAACATTTCCAGCTGAAGATGTAGCAGTATCAAAGGATGGCGGAATGTTAATTTATATGGATAAAAAAGGTGGAGAAAATGAATGGAGAAAACATCATACTTCTGCAATCACCAGAGATATTTGGACTTACGATGTAAAAACCAAAGCACATAAAATGATTACGACTTCTACAGCCGAAGATCGTTCTCCAGTATTAAGTTCAGATGAAAAAAGTATGTACTTTTTGAGTGAAAGAAGTGGTACTTATAATGTCCACAAAATGTCAATTTCTAATCCAAGTCAAACATCTCAACTGACTAATTTCAAATTACACCCAGTTCGATTTTTGAGTATGGGAAATGGTGTATTAAGTTTTGGATTTGATGGAGAATTATACACAATGAAGGAAGGCGAAAAACCGAAAAAGGTTAATGTCAATATCATCACTCAAGACAAAAACAACAACGATAAATTTATTTCTATTAATGGCGGAGTCAACGAAATGTCGATTTCCCCAAATGGAAAAGAAATTGCGTTTATTTCTAGAGGTGAAGTGTTTGTTACGTCAGTAGGAGAATCTTTTACTAAGCGATTAACCAATACTGCTACAGCTGAGCGATTTGTTTCGTGGGGTCCAGAAGGGAAATCAGTAATTTATAGTGGAGAGCGAAATGGTAAATGGAGTGTTTATAAAACGGAGAAAGTTCGAAAGGAAGAACCATTTTTCTATGCCTCAACATTAATCCAGGAATCTCCAGTTCTTGAAAATGGAAAGGATAATTATTTAGCAGAATATTCACCTGATGGAAAGAAATTGGCATACATCGAAGATCGTCGGACGCTGAAAATAATGGATGTAGCAACTAAGGAAGAAGTCACCCTTTTGACACCGGAAGATTTATTTCACATGCGAGATGGTGATCAATATTTCACTTGGAGCCCTGACTCTAGATGGTTGTTGGTCGATTGGGGATTGTCCTTGAATAACACAGATGTTTTATTGATGGCGGCAGATGGTTCGAAACGAATAAATTTAAACGAAAGTGGTTATTATGATTCATCTCCAAAATGGGTGAATGGTGGAAAACAAATGCTTTGGTTCAGTAATAGAAATGGTTTAAAATCATACGCTACAAGTGGTCGATCAGAAAATGATGTGTATAGTATGTTTTTTACTCAGGAGGCTTGGGATAAATTTAATCTAAGCGACGAAGATTTTACACTAATGAAAGCTATCGAAGAGGCGGAGAAAAAGGCAAAAGAAGACAAAGAGAAAAAAGAGAAGAAGGATAAAGAAAAAGAGGGTGACAAAGACAAGAAGAAAAAAGAAAAAAAGAAAAACGGAAAGAAGAAGGACGACAAAAGTAAAGATGATAAAAAGGACAAAAAAGAAGAAGACAAAGACAAAGTTAAACCCTTGACTTTTGACTGGGATAAAATGAAAGATCAAAGGAGTCGTTTAACAATTCATTCTTCTCGATTAGGTGATGCAGTTCTTTCAAAAGATGGTAGTAAATTATATTATTTATCAAGATTTGAAGGTAAGATGAATTTGTGGAGTACAGATTTACGAACAAAGGAAACGAAAATGGCGATGAAACTCGGAGCTAATTTCGGAAGCCTTCAATGGGATAAGGATATGGAAAATCTCTACCTGTTGAGTGGAGGAAGAATTTCCAAAATTGATCCAAAAGCTGGAAAAAATAAAGGCGTTAAAATCAAAGGTGAAATGGAATTCGATTCTAATGCAGAAAGAGAAGCCATGTTTAATCATGTTTGGATTAGAACTAATGCGATTTTCTATCATCCAGATTTTCATGGAATTAATTGGAATCAAATGAAAACGGAATACGAAAAATATTTGCCACACATTGGAAACTCTTACGAATTGACAGAGATGCTTTCTGAAATGTTAGGAGAATTAAATGTCTCTCACGCAGGCGCAGGTTACCGAGGGGGAAGTATGTCAAACAAAGACGCAACAGCTTCACTTGGGATTTTTATGAATTATGACCATACCGGAAATGGAATACTGATTGATGAAATTATTAATGGAGGTCCATTAGATAAATCAAAAATGAGTGTTAAAGCTGGTATGATTATCGAAAAAATTGATGGTGAAACAGTTGAATCCAATCAAGATGTGGCTAAATATCTAAATCGGAAAGCTAATAAATTTACACTACTTGAAGTTTCTGATCCTACTACTCAAAAGAGAGAAATGATTACAATTAAGCCAATTTCTCTTGGAGCTGAAAATCAGTTGCTATATAAAAGATGGGTAAAACAAAATGAAAAAGAGGTTCATGAAAAAAGTAATGGAACTTTAGGTTATGTTCATATTCCAGGTATGGGAGATGGACCCTATAGAGATATATATCAAGAAATGATGGGTAAATATTTTGACCGGAAAGGAATGATTGTGGATACTCGATTTAATGGCGGTGGAGATTTAGTAGCTGACTTGGCGATGTTCTTTACTGGTGTTCCATTTATTAGTTATGAAACAGAGGCTAAGGTTGTGGGAGGAGAACCAACGTCTCGTTGGACCAAGCCAACTTTAGCTATGATTAATGAAGCGCAATACTCTGATGGTCATTGTTTTGCATGCGGTTATTCTGATTTAAAAATTGGTAAAACTGTAGGGATGCCAACTCCTGGAACCTGTAGTTTTGCAGGTTGGGAGGGTTTGCCAGACGGTTCTTATTGGGGGGTTGTACCTGTTAGCGCGAAAGATATCAATGGAAATTGGATGGAAAACCTGCAAACGGAACCTGACGTAAAAGTGAAGAATGAGCCAGGTGTTGTTGATAATGGACGCGATCAACAGTTAGAAAAGGCAATTGAAGAAATGTTGAAGGATGTGAGGGAATAGAAATTGTGTCATTTTTGTAAATGAAAAAAGTCTATTTCAAATTTATTTGAAATAGACTTTTTTCATAGAAAAGGTTTGTATTTTTGTTCTCCAAGAATTAAATATAAAGAAGAAAATAAGTTGATGTCAGAAAATTGTTTTACTCCTTTCCAATCGTCCATTTCGGATTACCCACTACCCGAGAAATTCACCTTTCCATTTTACTACGATCCTCATCCTCTCTGTTTACTGGCCTCCAAAGAACTTCAACGTCATATTGAGACACAAACGGAATGGGAATATGACTTTGGTTTAGAAGAAGAAAAGCCTGATGTGATTATTGGGAAAATGTTCGGCGTCCTTGTTGTTCAAAATGAACAAAATGAAATTGGCTATTTATCTTCATTCTCAGGAAAATTAGGCGATAGTAGTCATTATTCTAAATTTGTTCCGCCTATTATTGATGTTTGGGAGGTAGATAATTTTTTAAATATTGGAATGGAGGAACTAAATACTATAAATCAAGAGATAAAAAAACTTGAAAGTCTTCCTGAGTTTGTTAGTTGTATGAATATAATGGAAAATGATCAGCTTATTGCTGCATCTCAAATCGAAGAGCAAAGGGAGAAAATGAGAAATAGTAAAAAAGAACGGAAGTTGATCCGTCAGAGAGAAAAAGAATCAAATTCTCCAGAGGATTTCGAAGAAATAAATAAAGAATTGAATCAACAAAGTATCAATGGGAAAAAGGAGTTAAAAAGGCTATTAGAATTTTGGAAAGATCGATCTGATCAAAATAAAAGGAAGGTAGATCAAATTAAAACAACTATTGACGAGTTAAAATTAAAACGAAAAAATAAATCTGCTGGCCTTCAAAAAAAGATTTTTGATCAATACCGATTTTTAAATCAAGCAGGAGAAGTAAAAAGTCTATTGGATATTTTTAAAGATAAAACTCCAATGGGAGGGACAGGGGAGTGCGCGGCTCCAAAGTTATTGCAATACGCGTTTAAGTTTAACATGAAGCCGTTGGCAATGGCTGAATTTTGGTGGGGACAATCTCCTAAATCAGAAATTAGAAAACATCGAAATTTTTATCCAGCATGTATAGGTAAATGCAAACCGTTATTGTCTCACATGTTGGAGGGAATTGAAATGGATGAGAATCCATTACTAAAAAACCCTGCTGAAGGAAAAGAAATAGAAATTATTTTTGAAGATGAACATATATTAGTAATAAATAAACCTGCTGAGTTTTTATCAGTTCCAGGAAGGTATATCAAAGACTCTGTTGCTCAAAGAATGAAAGAAAAATTTCCAAATGCAACGGGGCCATTAATTGTTCATCGATTAGATATGTCAACTTCTGGCATAATGTTGATTGCAAAATCATTAGAGGTTCACAAGTTTTTACAATCCCAATTTATCAAACGAACGATTAAAAAAAGATATGTTGCATTACTCGAAGGAATCGTAAATGAGAAAGAAGGAATAGTAGATTTGCCATTGCGGACTGATTGGAATGAAAGACCAAAACAATTAGTTTGTCATGAAAGTGGAAAGTCTGCTCAAACAAAATGGAAAGTTATCGAGCGAAAAAATCAACAAACTCGAATTCATTTTTTTCCAATCACCGGACGAACTCATCAATTGAGAGTTCATGCTGCACATCCACTTGGATTGAATTTACCAATTTTTGGAGATGATTTATATGGGACAAAAAGTAAGCGATTGTGCTTACATGCAGAGTGGATAGAATTTGTTCATCCTATCAGCCGAGAAGTGAAGAGTGTAACAGTAGAAGCAGAATTTTAAAAAAAAAGAAATCGTCTTTGTATAAATAAAAAACATCATCAATGAATATTTATTGATGATGTTTTTTATTACTTGAGTCTGAGATTTTTTAAAAGGAATTTATGGTTTAACTTCTCTTGCTTTTCCTCCTTTTGCCAAGTTTTTCAAAAAATAATCAGACATCATCAAGTACAAATGACGGCGAGTATTGTCGCCTTCATAAATACCGTGTGATCGATTAGGATAGGGCATGACTTGAAATAATTTATTGTGTTTGATTAATTCATTGATGAGGACTTCCGCATTTTGATAATGAACATTGTCATCTGCTGTTCCATGAACGAGTAATAAATTTCCTTCCAAATTCTTTGCATAAGTTATAGGCGAACCTTCAACAAAATCCTCTTTGTTTTCCCAAGGAACTCCCATGTATCTTTCTTGATAAATATTGTCATACAATAATTGATTAGTAACTGGAGCAACTGAAATTCCAGTTTTATAAATTTCAGGATAGCGGAATAATAAATTTAATGTCATAGATCCTCCTCCGCTCCATCCCCAAACTCCTAAACGATCAGCATCTACAAAATCCCATTTCTGAATTTCCTTTGCAGCCATGGCTTGATCTCTAGAATTTATTACCCCTATTTTTCGATAAATACTTTTTCGCCATTCTCGTCCTCGTGGTGAAGGTGTTCCTCGATTGTCCAAAGTCATAACGATGTATCCCTTTTGAGTCAACATCCGATGATATAAATTTCCATCCCAATTGTCTTTGGCAGTTTGTCCCCAAGGTTCTCCATAGACATAAAAAATGACCGGGTATTTTTTACTTGGGTCAAAGTCATGAGGCTTCATCATATAACCATCCATCTCAATTCCATCAGCAGTTTTTACTCTAAAAAATTCAGTAGGATTTGTTGCTAAAGCATTGATCGCATTTTTATAATTTTCATTGTCATATAACAACTTTATGCGTTGATGATCAGGTAAGCTAATCAATTCTTTTATGGGAGGTAAGTTAGCATTTGAAAAAGTATGGAAGGCGTATTTCCCACCGGGTGCAATTTGATAACTATGCGTACCAATTTCATTATCAGGACTTAAACGTTCGGCTTTTCCTTTTTTGGTTAAAGACGTTCTATACAAGTATCTTTGAGTTGGATTATCGGGAGAGGCAATAAAATAAACCCAACCACCGCTAACATCAATTTCTTGAATAGATATTATATCATAGGTTCCAGCCGAAATCATAGTTTCCTTTTTACCATCTTTTGAAATAGAGTAGAGGTTTCTCCAGCCATCTTTTTCACTAGTCCAAGTGAATGATTTTCCTTCATTGAGCCATAACCAATTATTTGATTCTACAGCATCAATCCAAGCTTTTTCAATTTCCGTATATATGTTGTTAGAGATGCCAGTTTTGATATTTGACCACCAAATTTTCAAGGTGTTTTGTTTGCGATTTATTTGTTGGCTTATGAGATGTTTGCTGTCTTTATCCCACATCATTCGAGGCAAGTAATTTTGAATCTGATCTCCTGGGATATCCATCCATTTGGTTTTTCCTCCATCAATAGAAACTACTCCAATTTTACAAGCGGAAGGATTTTGTCCAACTTTTGGATATTGGACAGGTATGGTTTGTGAGTAAATGGAATCAGTTGTATTAATCATTAAAAAATTCTTGATATCCTTTGCATCAATTTGCCAATAAGCAACATTTTTTCCATTTGGACTCCATCGAAATCCATCTTGACAACTAAATTCTTCTTCGTATGCCCAATCGAATGTTCCATTGATTAATGTAGTTGAACCATCAAAAGTTAATTGCTTAACTACTCCAGATGAAATTTCCTCAATATAGATATTGTGTTCACTGACGTAGGCTACCTGATTATCGTTTGGAGAAAACTTTGCAAACATTAAAGAGGAGGGTCTTAAGTCTTTTCCTAGTTGGCGTAACCGGCCACTTTTCAAATTTAATACCCAATAGTCACCTTTAGTATTGTCTCTCCATACTCGTGCAGTGTTGGTGAAAATCATTATTTGTTTCTTGTCATGAGACCAAATATAATTGGAAATGCTTAGAGGTCGTTTTTCACCAAAGGGGATTAGTTTTCTGGCTTCGACTAAAACATTACGATTCCCTGATTTAGTTTCATAGGAAACAATATCTCTCCCTTTTTTGTATTTTTTTGATTTCTCAAGGGTTGAATAAGTCTCTCCATTTTCCATCCATCGAGCTTGTTCAAAATAATCCATTTGGAAATCTCTAGATTGATAAATTCGATCAATGGATAACCAGCGTTTGTCTTCAGGTTTTTGTGAAAAGATTAAATAAGGAAGGAAAATGAAAAACAAGATGAGTGAAAAATTCTTCATATTTTTTATTTGGTTCATAATTTGGATTAAAAGTATGATTTTGATTTCAAATGACAAAGATATGATTGTTAAGTTGTGAGATATTATAAATTAAAGCTGTCGAAGTTAAAATAGTATAGCTGCTTATATTATGTTTGAATTGATTGGGACTTATTAGTTCAACGTTACTTTTGGGTTGTTTAAAATTGAACCTTAGTAAAATATTATACCTTGATTTTTCAAAAAAATATATTAAAAGGTGATGGAACCTTTAAGTTAGGTTTAGATGTTTTTTCCGGATTGGAAGGAATAAAATTTCGGTGCGATGTGAGAATATTATTTCAGATTTATTTAGGAAAATGATACTCAATACTGAAGATTAATCTAAAATATGAGGTTGCAAATAATTAACTAAAAGTGTTTAAAAGAGATTAGTAATCGCAACAGAAGATGGAAAGCTAAGAATATTTAGAGGGGAATTAATTGCTTTTAGTTATGCTCATATTCACGTATGAGTTGTCTTGTTCAATCGAATCAATAGATAGAAAGCTTACTTGAAAAATACTGCCTTTCCCTTCTTCAGAATGTACTATCTGAATGTTTCCTTTTAATTTTTCGATCATTTTTTTACAAATGCTCAATCCTAATCCTGAGCCTGAGTAGGTACCTCGGTCATTTAGTCTTTTGAACATTCCAAAAACCCGATTCTGAAATTGAGGTGCTATTCCAATTCCGTTATCTTCAAAGTGGAAAAAATGGGTTCTATTCTGTTTAAAGTAAGTTACCTTTATTAATGGAAAAAGACTTTCATTATATTTCAATCCATTTTCAATTAAATTTTTGAAAACTAGGAAAAGAAATAGTTTATGAGTTTTTATTGTTGGCAAATTATTAAATATCACCTTAGCCTTTTTTTCCATTAATAAAATTGAGACAGATTGAATAATGTCATTCATCATTTTTTGAATGTCAGCATCCTCTGTGGGTTTTTTGGCATCATTTCCAATCCTCTGAAAAACTGAAACATCTTCAATAAGTTGATGTAATTGTTTTCCACTATTTCCAATAATATTTAAATATTCGCTAATCTTTGAATCTTTATTAATTTTCTTTTTGGCTAAGGTGCTAAATCCAACAATACTTCTCAGTGGCTCTTTAAGGTCATGAGATAGAATTTTATTAAATGAATCTAACTCTTTATTGGATTTACTTAATAAAATATTAGCATTTTCTAGGTCTTTAGTTCGATTTGCGACTTCCTCTTTAAGTTTAAAATTGTATTTCCTTTTTTGAAAAAATGCACCAAAAACAACCAATAATCCAAAAAGGAATAATGTAGCTATTGTGTAAAGAAATTTATTTTGATAATTTTTCTGTACAACTTGTGCGGCTAGAATTTGATTTTCTTTTTCTTTTTGGTCAGAATCAAACTTTATTTTCAAAAATGCAGTTTGTTGCATTTTCTTTTCATTAGCCATACTATCTTTAATAGTATTTACTTTGACCATATATTGAAATGCTTTTTTATAATTACCTACCATATCAGAGGTTTTATAAGCTTCTTTATACCACTTTAAAGTATTCAGTAATGATTCCTGATTATCTTCAGCAATAAAATTTTCATAGATGGCGAGTGCTTCATCATGCACTCCTTGGGCATTCAAAAGTTTAGCTTTAAATTCCAAGCATTGTTCCAACTCAACTTTACCTTGTGATTCGGAAGCTAGTTGAAAAGCAGAATTGTAAGATTTTTTGGCAATTAATATTTTATATTTTTTGAGTGCAATATCACCTTGGTTTAAGATGAAGTTAAGCCTCATCGATTTCTGATACTTATCAAGAGATTCAAGCCCCATTTTATTGTATTTATTGGCTTTTTCATACTCCCTCTTCTGAATATAAATATTAGATAATTCTAAATATGTATAAGTTAAATCCTGTTTGTTTTTGAAAAATTCTTTCTCTATTTCATTTGTTTTTAAAAAATATTTTTCACCATTCTTATAATCTTTTTCACTTTCAAAGAGTTGACCTAAAGAGTATAGTGCTTGGATTGAAAGGAATGTATCCTTTTGTTCCTTTGCATTTTCTAGTAATTTGTAGAAGGATTTCTGTGCAAATTCGAGATCTCCTAGCTGCATTAATATAAAGCCTTCAATATAATTATATTCATTTTTTAAGTTTTGACTAATTTCCTTTTTCTCAATTAAATATTTAGTGTCTTTTAGTAACTGATATGCGTTTAGGTAATTTAGTTGACTCAATTCATAATCAATTAGTTGAATGGAAAAAGATAACTTATCACTGTCGGATATCTTAAGTCCATAAGATAAAATTTTTTTAGATTTGTCAATATGAAAAGTTGATTTTTGATGATCTTCGTAACTATATTTATTAATGGAGTCTAGTTGCATTCTAAACCTAGTGGAGTCAGGAATAGTTTCAATAAATAAAGGATCAGTTTTTTTTTCTTGGCAGAATATTGTTGTAAATAATATTATCTGTATTAATATTATCAATGAAAATTTTTCTTTCATTTTAAAATATGATTGTTTGGTTATTTTATATTAAAAGCGGTGTAAAAAGTCTATTTGATTTAGTTAAAATAAGAAGAGGGGCTTTTTTTGCAGATATCTAATTTGCTTCGGAGAAATATAGCATTAGATGTGATGCCTACGACTAATTTTCTAGTAAGTAATTCAATAAGCATTCCAATAAGTTATTTAAAATTTTGATGAAAAATGGAATTGAAATATTTCAATTTAAAACTCTCTCTAAAATAATCTTTCCTCAATCCTAGCATTTTAGTACTTTTGCCGCTTAAATAAATAATATATGATTTTAGTAGAAAATATTGCGGTAGAATTTAGTGGTACTACACTTTTTAAAGATGTGAATTTTGTCATCAATCCAGATGATAAAATTGCTTTGATGGGAAAAAATGGAGCGGGGAAATCCACCATGATGAAGATAATTGCAGGAGTCGATAAGCCTACGCGTGGTAATGTTCAAACTCCCAAAGAGGCAGTTATAGCTTACCTTCCACAGCACTTATTAACGGAGGATGATTGTTCGGTTTTTGAAGAAACATCCAAGGCTTTTAAGAAGGTTTTTGAGATGCGGGACGAAATGGAACGACTAAATAAAGAATTGGAAACTCGGACTGATTACGAATCAGATATTTACATGAAAATCATTGATAAAGTAACGGAATTGGGAGATGTTTATTACCAATTGGAGGATGTAAATTATAATGCCGAGGTAGAAAAAACATTGCTTGGATTAGGATTTAAAAGAGAAGATTTTCATCGACCGACATCTGAATTTAGTGGTGGTTGGAGAATGCGAATTGAGTTGGCCAAGATCCTTTTACAAAAACCAGATTTAATTTTACTAGATGAGCCTACGAATCATATTGATATCGAATCGGTGATATGGTTAGAAGATTTTTTAATCAATAAAGCAAAAGCTGTACTGGTCATCTCACATGATAAAGCATTTATCGATAACATTACGAATCGAACGATTGAGGTGACGATGGGTCGAATTTATAATTACAAAGCCAACTACTCGCACTATTTAGAATTGCGAGAAGATCGTCGAATTCATCAGTTAAAAGCATTCAATGAACAGAAAAAGCAGATTGAAACTCACAAACGATTTATCGAAAGATTCAAAGGAACATATTCCAAAACAAACCAAGTTAGTTCAGTAGAACGAATGTTGGAAAAAATGGAAATCATTGAAGTAGACGAAGTAGATAAGTCTGCTTTGAAGTTGAAATTCCCAGCTTGTCGCCGCTCAGGTGATTATCCAGTTATTGCCAAACATTTATCAAAAAGTTACGGCGAGCATATCGTTTTTAAAGATGCGAATATGACTATCGAGCGTGGCGAAAAAGTTTCTTTCGTTGGTCGAAATGGAGAGGGAAAGTCGACGATGATTAAAGCCATAATGGGAGAGATTGAATTTGAAGGAGAATGTAAATTAGGACATAATGTTGAAGTTGGATATTTCGCCCAAAATCAAGCTTCGTTGCTTGATCCAGAATTGACCGTTTTTCAAACCGTTGATGAAATTGCCAAGGGTGATATTCGTGCTCAGTTGAAAAATATTTTAGGCGGATTCATGTTTAGTGGAGATGACATTGACAAAAAAGTATCTGTACTTTCTGGAGGAGAGAGAACTCGATTGGCAATGGTAAAACTATTGCTCGAACCTGTCAATTTTTTAATTCTCGATGAGCCGACTAATCACTTAGATATCAAATCTAAAGATATTTTAAAAGAAGCATTATTGGCTTTTGATGGGACTTTGATTTTGGTTTCTCATGATAGAGATTTCTTGCAAGGATTGTCTCAGAAGGTTTTTGAATTTAAAGACAAGCGAGTTATCGAACACTTCGAATCGATTGATGATTTCTTGGTGAGGAATAGAATTGAGAATTTGAAGGAAATTGATTTGTTGAAATAGACATAACAAGAGACTGGCCTCAAGCCAGTCTCTTGTTTTTTGTTTTTCAAGAAAATGAAAAGCAAAATTGAAAAAATAAAACTATGAAAAGAATTATTTGGACACTCGCTATTCTGTTTTTTTCAATTGCTCAACATGCTCAAGTTCCAGAAATAAACTGGGGAGAAAAAAATACGAGAAAAGCTTTTGGAAAATATATCAATCAAAGACCACTAGGTTATACGAATGAATATATTTTCATGAGAAATAAAACTAAAGATGTAGAAGAATTAATTCAATATGATTTTGCTAATAATTTTATAAAATCGATTCCTTTAAATTTTGATTTTAAAGGGAAAGAGGTTCATGTTTATAAAATTATCAATACCCTTTCTGGTAATTATTTACTTGGAAGTAATTATGATAAAAAATTAAATAAAACCTTTATTCATGCTGCTCCAATTTCAGAAGGAGATCATATTCCGACTTCACTCAAATCCATTTATGTTTTCGATTATAAAAAACATAAAGTTTGGGCAACAGATGATAAGCATAATCAAGATCAAATAGAGATACAGCTAAGTCCTGATTCCACGAAAGTCCTTTTTACCAATGTGACGAGTAATAAAGATCATCGAAAACAGAAATACAAAGATGAATATGTGATTAATGTTTTTAATGATAAATTGGAAAAGCTGTGGGAAAAGAAAATAGATTTTTCTGTGGCAGATAAAGATATGATTATTTCTCAAAGTCAAATTTCTAATGATGGAGATGTTTTTATCCTTGTAAAAGAAAAATCAAAAGAGAAAAGAAGTAAATGGTGTCCTAGTTTCGATTATTCATTTCTGAAGGTAACTAGTAATGGTGACATTGAAAAAATTAAAATAAAAATCGAAAATGCATATCCTAAACATGCTAAATTATCTATAGATCAAGACGGTAATTGTTACCTCATAGGCTACTTTACAGAAAAAGAAAAAAGAGATGTTTTTCGATTTGAGCATGGAATTTTTTTCCATAAATATGACTCGAATGGTTATTTAGTTTTACAAAAAAAACATAAGTGGGAAAAGGAATTTTATGTAAAATTAAAAGAAGAATATAATCTAGATAAAGAATCATCAGGTGCCGATGGTTTTTATATAGATGGAATAAGTATTGATTACCTCCAGAATTCTATTTCTTTAATTTCAACACATCGTTATCAAACTTTTGGGAATAGTAATAATGGAGGAAAAACAACTACGTCTCGATATAACTATGCGAACCATGTAATCATTTCATCTTTTGATTTTGATGCAAATCTAAATTGGACGTCTTGCTTAGAAAAGAAATCTAATCCAATGTCATTTCTCAGTAATATGATTTTCGGATGCTACAATGGTAATATTTATTTGATTTTTAATGCCTCAAAAAAATTGGGTGAGCGAAGAGAAGCTGGAGTTAAGAAAAAGTACAGTACAAGGTTTACAGATTTCGCTCGAATTAATTCTAATGGAGAAATTGATGTGCATAAGACCATTTTTAATTCGCAAGAAACAGGAGTATATTTTTATCCGCAAAATTCAAGTTTTATAGAAAAAGGAATATTTCTATTATTTGGTCGGGATAACAAAAATGCAAGACTTGGTTTGATGAAACTATCTGAATGAACTCCAAGGATTGACTTGCCTCAAGTTATCCTCAGGTTTATATTTGTTATAAAAAAGAATTAATTAGAGTGAAGCCTCTTATCTAAATCAGCCCTAATCTCTTCAAACCGTTTCTTATCAATATTGTAAATTCTGATAAAAAGAATAGAAATCAAATACATCCCCAACAAAATTGGCCCACCAATCATCCCTAACCCCTCAATTGCTCCTTGAGGGATTATACCTACTTCATTTTTAATTGGAAAGGCGATGATTTTCAATAATATTCCTGAAATGAAATATCCTATCCCCACGGTCATTTTGTAAGCTAACGAAAGTGCGGAGAAAAATAATCCTTCATCTCGTTTATGATTTTTTAATTCATATTCATCGATCACATCTGCCATCATTGAATTCACAAGGCTAAAGGCAATCCACAAAAATGCATAACCTCCCATGACTGAAAAGAAATAATACTTGATTAAATTCGGGTCTCCATTTTCGGGGAAAAGTCCAATAATTCGGAGATTGTATGGTAAGCTAAAAATTATTGCAAAAAGGATTGTGGAATAAATTACCGTTTTCTTTTTACCTAATTTTTTTCCAATTCTAGGTGCGAATATCATTGCTAAAATTCCACCAAGGCCAGAAGCAATTGGTAAAGCTATCATTTCCGTTTCACTCAGTCTAAAATAATATTCCATAAAATAAGTAGAGAAAACAGTACCGACGCCGAGTCCAATATAAACGGCCATGTTAAAACCAAGGATAGAATTAAATGATTTTAGTTCTATCATTTTTCCAATTGTTTCTCGAAGTCCTTTTAATGAAAGTGGAGGTCGAGTAATAAGTTGAGCTCTTTGGGTTTTTGGAATTTCTTTCTGTGTTCCCCACGCGCTTATCAAAACAGCAATAATAATTAGGACTCCACAAAACATGGCAAAAGCTGGGTAAGCATTTTTATTTTCCAATCCTCTTGCATATTCTTCTGTTGGCACAAAAAAGAATATAAAGCCTATAATGATGATTACCGTCGCAATCAAAGCGCCAAATGTAATTCGTATAGTCGTAATTGATGTCCGCTCTTCAAAATCCGATGACATTTCAGCCCCCAATGACATAGCGGGAACAATAAATAATGTCAAAGATAATCGAACTAAAATCGTAAAAATTGTCATCCACCAAAATAATCCTGAATGTCCTAGTGTTTCAGGAGGTAAAAATAAAAGCCAAATAGTTATGCCTAGTGGAAATGCTGAAAGGAACATAAAAGGATGACGACGACCCCATTTCTTTGATATCCAATTATCAGAAATGACTCCAACCAAAGGATCGGAAATAGCATCAAAAATTAAAGCAATTATTGTTGCTGTCCCCGTTAAAATAGGATCTAAACCTAACACTTGATTATAGAAAATAAATAAGAAAACTTGAAAAAGTCCATCCTTAATACCTTGTGAAGCGAACCCAAATCCGTACAATATTTTTGTTCCAAAAGATACCAACATTGTTTTTGTTTTAAATAAAGCTAAGCAATAAGAGGCATAAAACATAACTAAATAGTTGAGTGAATGCTGTTTCAAGTGCTTACTCAAGTTATTGATTTTCTTTTACGATCAACTAACCTACTGTTAAAAAACATTAATTAGAATCTCAAATCTGACTTTATTTTAGAAACAAGATTATTTTTATTTTGAGTATAGAATAGTTTTGTTAAACATAAAAAGAAAAGGTATACTTAAAAGACTTTGCTTATCCCTTAGCTAATTGATAGCGAGATTTAATTCATCTTCCTGATGATCAATCTAATTTGCTCACGGATAATAGTCACACTATTAAGCAAATGGTAATGGATTTTGCGATGATCCCATTCTCAAATTATTTCTAATGTTAACACAAAAGGATGTGTTGCTAAAGTTGTGTTTTTTAATACTAGTGGAACTGATTTAAAAACTTAAAAAACATGGTGAAATCTGCTGATTTATTTATTTATGTCCCGATAGGATTAGTTGGTGTTGTTGATATAGATTTAATATTTCCTATGCAGGTATTCCAGGTTCATAAGAGTCGATTTCTACTGGGTTTATTTTACGGTTACGGTTATGGTTAGATTATATTTGAGTTACGTTTTGTGGAAAAAAGAATTTACAAAGTTTGCTAGTTATTCTTTTAATGACCTTTTTAGAATGATTTAAATTTATCAATTAAATTTTATGATACTTTTTTGTTCTGAAAGATTATCAGTTATTATTTTTAAAAAATAAACTCCCTCTGCTAAATTCAAAGGTAGGTTTATTAGGCTTTTTTCTTGCCACATTTCGATTTTTCTATTAAAAATAACTTGTCCACTTGCAGTTAATAATTGTAATTTAAGATTAGATTTTTCTTCTAAAGAATTACTTAAATAAAAAAAATTTTTAAAAACGGGGTTGGGTGAGATTTGGAAATAATCCTTTTCCTGTAAAATATCAAAAGCTGAAGTAATTGTCATTCCTTCAACGATTGTCAATATTTGATTAGATTGAACACTCTCGAGTTTATCAATAATCCCACTTTGCCATCTCACAATTATAGAATCTATACTTTCTAATGTCCCGATTCCAAAATGTTTTGTTTGAGTATTTTGAGCTAGATAAGCAGTACCACATTTTGTGTATCGAACTTGTTTTTGGTCATCATAATATATTTCAATCCAACTACCTATTCCATCTCTATTACTTTCTACACCTTCCAATTTTACTTTCAACCAATTATTACTATTGTTTGTTTGGTTTTCCCAAATTGACATAGGATCACCAAGTGCATTGACCACAACTATATCCATTTTTCCATCTAAATTAAAATCACCTATTGCATTTGCGAAACTAATTAAGGTGTCTCCATTAAATCCGTTTGGTAGAGGTTGAATAAAAGTTCCGTCACCTAAGTTTTCAAAAAGCGCATTAGCTTTTCCATTTTCAGCTTCTTCACTTGACACATATATATCTAAATCACCATCATTATCATAGTCGAAAAAATTACCTCCCCAACTTACTTGATATAATGCAACTCCTGCCGATGTTGTTATATCTGAAAAAGTTTCATCACCATTATTTTTGTGTAATACATTCCCTTCTGCTGTATTTGTTACATAAATATCAAGGTAGCCATCATTGTTAAAATCACCAGAACCAACATTCATAGCATTGATTACTGTATCTAATCCTGATGTGAAACTAATGTCAGAAAAGGTATTGCCGCTATTTAAAAGCAATGTGTTTTTAGCTAATCTATCATTGGCAATATAAAGGTCAGGCTTAAGATTTTGGTTGATATCAATAAACGTTGCGCAGAAAGAAGCCTTTAATCCATCGGATGTATTTGTTTGAATGGCTACATTTGTAAAAGTATTGTTGCCATTATTTTTCCAAAGGTAATTGGTGTAATTATCAAAAACACCGTTAGACCGATTAGTGATATATAAATCTAGTAAACCATCAGAATCATAATCTCCGAAAGTAGCTCCATAAGTTGGTTCAGGAAATAGGAAAAACCCTGCAGAAGTTGTAATGTCTATCAAATTCATATTGCCATCATTTTCATAAAGGCGATTAGCTGCCATAAAATTGGTGACTAATAAGTCTTTATCTCCATCATTATCGATGTCAGCCCAAAGCAATTGTTTGGTTGCGGAAGTATCTAATATAAGTCCGTTTATTTTTTCAAGTATACCTTGATTATTGTGAAAAAAAAGTAAGCTGTCACCAGATGCAGTTGGGAAACATAAGTCATCCCAACCATCTCCATTGAAGTCAAAAAAACTAACTCCTCCACCGAATTCTTCTAAACCTAAATTTCCATATCCTTGACCAATACCAAAGTCTGTTGCTCGATTGATAAATGATTGTCCTTTTGTTTGGTGAACAAAAAATAAAATTATTAAAAAAAGGAAATAGATTTTCGATGGCATTGAGTCTTACTTTTCTTACAAATCAAATTTTTGAAATCAATAGAACAAAAATAAGAAATAAAATTAGTTGTACAGAATTCAAAATATCAAAGGTTATTTTTTTGTTAACTAATATTTACGTGTGATAAATTAATACAATATGATGAGCAATCATATTTGAAGGAAAGGTCTATCAATATATAATAAGGGAGATTGGGAGTTAATGAATAGTTGATAAAATTGAGATTGAAAAACTTAAACAAGTTGAACGGTATTTACTAATTTTTTTTACCGATCGATAACTCAAGGGTAACCTTTAGGTTCACCTTTTTAATTTTTTCACATTAAAAAGAATGTAATTTATTCCGATTACATGTTTATAATATTAATCCTTCCCCTTTATATTTATGTAATAACCTAACTATCAATTTGTTCCTCAAGAATAGATTGTAGTCGTAAAGTTATTCTAAATATTAAATTTAACTAACTGAATAATTTTAGTGTTCAAAACGAATAAACTTATGCTACCACGAAATGCATCTATATTACTAGTCTTAATGATATGCTTTGCTCAAAATATACCAACTCACAGTTTTTATTATGAAACTGAATCGAAAATAGATGTAGAGATTTCTGGAAAGAGAATACTTATTAAATTTAAATCAAATGTAGATGCTGGAGAGCAGTTAAAAGTTATATCTCAAAAAAAAGATGTTTTGGTATTAGGAAGTATTCAAAATTTATCTTTTTCTCAAGTTTTAATTGTGAAAATGAAAAATATTGTTTCTTTAGCTGCAACGAATGTATTAATAAAAAGCCTAAATGAAAATGAGTCTGTTGAATATGCAAATAAATTTTTAATTCACCCAGAAAGGATTATTCATGGTATTTCAGATAGGATTTTGTTAAAGTTGAATTCGGTAAATCAGTTATCTCTAGTTAATCAAATTATTTATGATTTTCAAGGTGTGACCGGATACACCTGTAATCAATTTGATGAATGTTTAATTGAAATTAATGTTCATAAGGATAGAAATGTTTTAGATCTTGCTAATGAAATTCATGAAACTGGAATATTTGCTAATTGTAGACCTGATTTTATTTTTCTTTAAAAAGTCTAACTAATAGCCGTCCCTCTGTCGACAATCAATGGTCGCCTCAAGGTGATCGGGATAATACCACTTGGTTTGAAGGGATTTTGAATTCAGATACGAATATATATGAAGTTTGAAATTCAAAGTTTGTGTTATTTTGGTCATAGTTGCGATCATTGATGAGGGGATTAATAGATTTCATTGAAATAAAATAAGAAACTTAGCTCCCAATCTTGTGTGAATAAAAAAAGTGATTGTCGTTGATGAGTGTGTTGAGAGTTCGAATGTATTTTGTAAGTTTTATCTAAATTAAAACCTAAATATATTTTGTACAAAAGAGATTTAAATAATTGATGTCAAAAAAATATGGTTATTTCTTGTCATTAAATTATAATGGTGGGATTTTTTATTGAATTAATATCTCAAGTCTTAATAAAACTATTGGGGTTTTTATGCTGAAGACTTAAGTTCAAATAATTTAATTGTTAATAGTTAAGAAAATATAAATTTCTAAATCTTAGAACTAGATAGGTGTTTTCTTATTAAAAAGGGGTGTTAATACATTAAGTATTAACACCCCTTTATCAAGATTTAACTTTGATATTGTATTTAGTCAATCACCACAATTTTCGTCATTTCATCACCTTGCGCGATTTCATCAATTAATTCTAGACCTTCAAAAACTCTTCCGAAGCAAGTGTGATTTCTATCCAAATGGGCAGTGTTTTCACGGCTATGGCAGATGAAAAATTGTGATCCTCCAGTATTTCGGCCTGCATGAGCCATCGATAAAACTCCTTTATCATGAAATTGATTTTCACCATCCAATTCACAATCAATTTTATAACCTGGACCACCGTTTCCGATACCGTTAGGGCAGCCACCTTGAACCACAAAGTTTGGAATTACTCGGTGAAAAGTTAATCCATCATAAAACCCTTTTTTTGCAAGGTCAGTAAAGTTTTTCACTGCAATGGGAGCATCCTCTTGGAAGAACTCAACCTTCATTAATCCTTTTTCTGTATGAATTTCTGCAATCATGTTATTTTAATATTTAATTCAGTTTTAATATTTATTTCAATATAATCTATTCCACATTTGTGAAGACAGCTTGGACATCTTCATTTTCCTCTAACTTGTCAAGCATTTTTTCAATTTCTGTCATCTGATCATCAGTAAATTCGACAGGTGAAGTTGGGAATCGTTGTAAATCTGCTTTGGAAACTTCAATATTTCTTTCTTCTAAAGCAGTTGACAAAGTTCCAAAATCGGTATAGCCAGAGTAGGCATAAATTGTTTCTCCATCCTGCTCAATTTCTGTAAGTCCAAAATCAATGAGGTCTAATTCCATTTCTTCTAAATCCATTCCTTCCTTAAATGGAATCTCAAAAACCGCTTTCCTAGTGAACATATATTCCAATGAACCAGTTGGAACTAAAGCCCCACCTGCTTTGCTAAAATAAGATTTTACATCTGCTACAGTTCGAGTTGTATTATCTGTTGCACATTCTACAAAAACCAAAATTCCATGAGGGCCTTTGCCTTCATAATTCACCAAAGTATAATCTGCTGCATCTTTTCCAGAGGCTCTTTCAATAGCTTTTTTGATATTATCTTTGGGCATATTGGCTGCCTTTGCATTTTTGATAGCCAATCTTAATTTAGGATTCATCTCGGGATCAGGTCCACTCTCTTTAGCGGCCATTGTAATTTGCCTTGAAATTTTAGGAAAAATTTTAGACATGCTTGCCCATCGTTTTTCTTTGGCAGCTCGGCGGTATTCAAATGCTCTTCCCATGATGAAATTTGTTTTATTAAATTTTATAAATAGAAAATTCCGGACTCGATGCCGCAAAAATAAAAAAAAATAACCAACTATGAAATCTCATAAATAGCTATTTTCCAATAAGTTGTATTTAAATCGATTAGAAAAACTAATTCTGAGAAACAGTTGTTGCTTCTAGTTTTTCACCATAGGATTAACTCATTTACTAATATTATTTAATCATTATGATTTTTACTAGAAATAGGAGTAAGCGCATATACTTGTAAGTTATTGGAGACTCCTTTAATTGGTTTTTTTACTTGTATTCTCACTACCTAATTGAAGTTTTTGGAGAACGAAAAAAAGATATCATGATGAATAACAAAGTGACAATTTTGAGAATGAGAAGAGGTTTCATTATATTGTTTACTTTTATTTTTTTCGAATATAATTAATGAGTTTCTTCTTTGGAAGTAAACTGATTGGGATAATTATAAATCTAATTATACCAGATAGGTTAGGAAATATCACGATTTATAATGGAATCCATCTGAGATGATTTAGCGATCTGGAATCTTTCTACATGCTTTCCATAAAAGCAATATTTATTTGTGTTTAAACAATACCATTGAATTAAGGCATAAAATGTTGGAGGCGGGTAGTAATGTAGACTTGGCTTTAGCCGAATGAATTTGGCTTTGTTCATTATTGCTGTTTTCGACTAAAGTCAAAGCTACACAGTTTACGATTTCCCTAAGTACACAATTTAGACTTTCTTCTAACTTAATTGCATTGTTTTCTACCTTTCTGTTCAAACAATATAATTGGCTTCAGGAATGAGAGTGTGAGTGTCTGAAAAGGATTGACTCAATGTCGTCTTGCCAATACATTAGCATCTACAAATAAATGATCATTTTTGATGCTAAAAACACAATTATTTTATTCTTTAGAATTTATATCGAACACCTCCACTTAGTCCAAAGAAAGTCGAACGATATTTTAATTGATAAAAATCAGATTTTCTATAATTTTGAAAACGGAAATCTGTTCGAAATTGAAAAGATATTTTATCACTCAAATCGTAACTTACATAAGGTCGTAGATGATATGTAAGGAAGAAAGTAGCAACAGGTAATTCTTTATTTTCTTTAATAGGATATATCGTAATTTGATTATTGGAATTCAATGATTTGCCAGTTTGAGATTGTGTAAAGTTTAAACCAACTCCGGTACTCATTCCTAAATCAATTTTTCCAAACGATTTTTTATATCCTAATAAAATTGGAATAGAAAAGTAATTTATTTTGTTATGATGTCTAACTGTTCTTCTAGCGGAAGCATCAGTCAATGCTCCGACATGAGAATTTGGATTAACTATAATGGTATCCCAAAATTGAGTGAAGTTAAATTCACTCTTTGATTTTACATATTCAAAACCACTTGTGATAAGAATATTTTCCTTGTAAAGTAGACTTGCCTCAATCGCAACGGAGTATCCAGGTTCGAGATGGAAATTATCGTTTAATAAGTTTTTTCTTTCATTGTCCATAGGAACTATTGCTAAAAATTTATTTTTTAAGGTATGACTTCCTGAAAATAATCCTAAACTAAATGTGGAATTTTTAGTTGAATTTTTCGAGGTAATTATTATTCCATTGATTCCAATTCTATCTTGTTCATCTATTGGAAGTGGTGAACTAATAGATTTTAATTTTGTGATTTTAATTTTTTTACCAATAAAAAGAGATTCCCCTTCAAGGTGTTGATTCGGGGTAGAATTATCCGATCTTGAATATTTGTTAATATTTGATTGTTCCTCCCAATCTGATTTGACGATTGACCCAATCTGTGTAATATTATCAATCTGAAACACGTCATTATCTTCATTTATTTGATTAATAGATTGTTTTTCACTGTTGGATTTAACTATTGATTTAGCCTGAGATATGGTATTATTATTATGTTGGTTCTCATGGTAGGTTACATCATTGATTGATGACTCATTTTTTTGCTTAGTGTAAATCTGATTTGATGTTTCATTTTTTGATAAAAGGGTAGGAGAAGAAGTAATTTCTTTTGTATTCTTTTTAGTAATAGTAGAGAAGTTTTCTTTTTCATTATTTTCATCTACATTATCATTATCAGTTGATTTGTCGTTTTTATTTTCTTTAATATTTTTCTCATCGTTTTGAAAAGCAACTATTGAATTTGAAGAAGAATTTTCTTTTTCAGATAAAGCTATTTCAGAAGGTATATTCCATATAGTTATTCCCCCAACAATAAAAAGTGATAACAACAATAAAAGGTACCTCCATCTAAAGAAGACAAATCTTCTTTTAGTAGAATTGGTTTCAATAGCAGCATCAATTTGACTCCACAAATTATCTGGATTTAAGCCCTCTAAAGAGGATGCATCTTTAAATCTGTCTTTTATATTTTTTTCGAATAATTTCATGACAAAATATTAAGGGAAAAATTAGTTGAATGAAAATTTAAATTGAATCTCATTATCTGTGTGTAATCTTTTTTTTAGCCACTCTCTTGCTCGTGATAATCTTTTACGAGAGAGGGAAGAATTTATATTTAAAAACTTAGCAATTTCATCATGAGAAAGCTCATCAATTACAAACATGTTAAAGACTTCAAAATAATTCTGTGGCATTTTTTTTAACCAAACCAACATCTCTTCATTGGATATATTTTCGAAAATATCAGGTGTAACCTTCGTATCATGTATATCAATCTTGAGTTCCTCAGTTGCGTTTCTATTATTTTTTGCATTTTTTTTCAAACAATTATTGATAGCAATTTTTGTTGTCCAAGTTTTAAAGCTTGCTTTTTGTAAATCGAATTGCTCCAAGTTTTTAAAAATATTAATAAACGTTTCTTGGAGCACATCTTTTATATCAGTTTCATTGACCAAATATCTCTTACACATTACATTTAAGTACGGTAAAAGTAAGTTATACAGTTTCCTCTGAGCTTCCCTATTTTTGGAAAGACAAAGAGAAATTAATTGTAAATTGATTTGGTCGGTCACGTAATATATTTTGTAGTAAAACTAGAGGATAGAAACATTCATTTTTTGAATGCTTCTATCAATCATACATTTTATAGTGTTAGAAAATTTATTTTATGTACAATTACAGTTTTGGTCAACTATTCCAGTTCCACCGTTTGGATTAGTACAAGGGTCTCCAAAATTCAATTGTAATTGAGGACAATCAAAAGGTGAATTATTAGCTTGGCAATCACAACTGGTATTAATTACTCCATTATCTCCGCTTGCTGTAGTACATGCATCACCAAAATTAGCTTGAATATTAGGACAATCAAAAGTTGTTGTGGTTTCTGTACAATTACAGTTTTGGTCAACTGTTCCAGCTATACCGTTTGAATTAGTACAAGGATCTCCAAAATTCAATTGTAACTGAGGACAATCAAAAGGTGAATTATTAGCTTGGCAATCGCAATTAGTATTAATTACTCCATTATCTCCACTTGCTGTAGTACAAACATCACCAAAATTAGCTTGAATATTAGGACAATCAAATGGTGAGTTATTAGCTTGGCAATCGCAACTGGTATCAATTACTCCATTATCTCCACCTGCTGTAGTACATGCATCACCAAAATTAGCTTGAATATTAGGACAATCAAAAGTTGTTGTGGTTTCTGTGCAATTACAGTCTTGGTCAACTGCTCCAGCTATACCATTTGAATTAGTACAAGGGTCTCCAAAATTTAATTGTAATTGAGGACAATCAAAATTGGAGGATGTTTCACAGTCGCAATCAGAATTAATAGTTCCAGAACCGCCATTAGGAGTTGTACAAACATCACCAAAATTAGCTTGGATATTAGGACAATCAAAAACTACATTTAATTCACATTCGCAGTTTTGGTTAACAATTCCATCTTGCAAATTGCTATTGGGATTTGTAAACTGGCATATATCTCCAATATTGAGTCCGAGGTTTGGACATTCAGAGTTGGGTGTGATTAAGATATCATCAATGTCATCATCATTACATGATGAAAGGGTGAATAAACACATTGTCATCAATAAGCAACTTAAATAAATAAAATTCTTTTTCATTTCTTTTGATTTTATATTTTTTTTAAATTGAAGTTTAATCGACTTCTTTTAATTCTTTTCGAAAAGATCTTTTCACATACTTATATCTGCTTAACCATAGGAATGTGACACTTGAAGAAAAAAACTTTTAAAAAAAAATAATACTATAGTAGATTGGACTATTTCTAGATTTATTTTTCTTTACCAATTTGAAAGGAATGATAGAATTTTATTAATTCTAGAAACAGCTACAAGAACTCGACCTGATTTTTCATCTTTCCATCCAGTAGATATTAATCCTACTACATCACTATTGATATCAACCACAGGTGAACCACTCAACCTTGCTAAACTATCCGGACTATCTACTTGGATGATTTCATGAATATTTACATCTGTTTTGGTATATTTATATTCAAACACTTTTTGTTTCTATAAATAATTAAATATTTGAGTCATTTTAGAAATTACGTTTGCTCCGTTTGATCTTAGTATTTCTGCTTTTTCCCCTTTCGCAAATCCTAAAACTTTCATATTGGCAGCTACCGCTGCTTGCACTCCTACGGGACTATCTTCGATTACCAAAGTTTCAGATGGCGAAAATCCCATTTTTTTGGCAGCAGTTAAAAATAAAGTTGGATTAGGCTTCCAAGCGTTAACTTGGTAGGCACTAAAAATTTTGTTCTCGAAAAATGGAAAAAGGTTCACTAGTTTTAAATTGAATTCAACTTTATAGCTAGGTGCATTCGACGCAACACAAAAAGGAAGATTTAATTTTTTGATTACATCATGAATCCCTGGTATCGGTTGTAACTTTTTTTCAAATTCTTCAAAAGTTCTTTTTCGATAATTTTCTTCAAAGTTTTCAGGTAACTTTTTTCCCAATCTTTGTTCAATAAAATCAAAAACGAAACTATAACTTGTTCCTGAAAAAGTTTCTAGAGCTTCTTGATTAGATAAGTCCACTCCTAAGTTCCGAGCCTCTTCAGCAATTACGCCACAGGAAATTTTTTCTGTATCGACTAGTACCCCATCACAATCAAAAATAATAAATTTAGGTTTCATCTTTTTTTTAGTAAAAGTAGTTAAATCAATATTTTGTAAGGTAGTTTTTGATTAAATTTGATTCTAATCTTAAATCTATCTAAATCATTAAAATGAAAACTTTTACTTTATTTATTTTTTTTTCACTATTAATTTCTTCCAATATTATGGCTCAAAGTAAGTTTGAAGAATTGTCAAAAAAAGAAAAAGATATACCATACTACAGTATTCCAGAGGCTCCTAGACAATATAATGGAGCTGGAGTTACAGCTAGAATGATTGATGGATTAGGATTTCGGTTTTATTGGGTGAGTAAAGATTTGACCTACATAGATTTGGAGTATAAGGGGAGTGAAACGAGTCGAACAACCATTGAAATATTGGAACATGTTCATGGGTTGTCTAAAGTTATCTTAAATGGGATTAGCCAAAAAGCAAATATAAGAGGAGTTG
Source organism: Saprospiraceae bacterium (assembly GCA_029251525.1). Lineage (GTDB taxonomy): Bacteria > Bacteroidota > Bacteroidia > Chitinophagales > Saprospiraceae > CAJQQY01. The sequence goes on from JAQXDE010000066.1 coordinate 457,625, forward strand.
AAACTAAGAAAGAGTTGGATTATAAAACATTGAGAGAACAAACTTTAGAAAACTTAAAAGCATCGAGTGATATTTTACGTCAAGAAAGCACGAGGGTGGAAGACATGAAAATTGTTTTTCAAAGAGGTGAAAAAACTTCTGAATTTCCATTTTGGAATTTAGTTAATGGTCCGATTGAGGATGCAGTTTGGCATGCTGGTCAGTTGGTTTATAACCGAAGAGCTTCTGGAAACCCTATAGCTCCTGGTGTGAATGTTTTTAGTGGAAAAAAGGTAGATTAAAAGAAGAGCAATTGAATTAATAAAATGTCTCACTTTTATTAGTCCAATTGTCTTAAATTTTTACTACATATTTTCTTGAATTCTCTTTTAGTTTTTTTGGTAAACTATTTTTTATTTCTCTATACAACGTATCTAGCATTTTCTTTTTGATAAAAGATTTATGTACCACTAAACTCACTTCTCGAACTGGGCGGGGATGGCCAAATTGAATAATTCTTTTTTTGTCAATGCCTTTAGTAGCTAGTTCAGGAAGAATGGTGATTCCCTGATTTTTCTCGACCAACCTTTTTAGTGTTTCCAAACTACCTGATTTGTAGTAAAAGTTGGATTTTAGTTTTTCTTTTAAGTGGCAAAGGTTCAATACCTGAGAACGTAAACAATGCCCTTCCTCTAAAAGTAATAATTGGTTTAAGTTAATATCCTTAGGTAAGATGTATTTTTTATTAAAATCAGTTGAACCATAAAGAAAAAACTCTTCATAGAATAAGGGAATCTCCTCGATGTTTTTCTCTTCTAAAGGTGTAGCTAAAATACCAATATCGAGTTGACCATTTTTCAATTTATCAATAATTAATGAGGTGTTTATTTCTTCAGCAATAAAATTTATTTTAGGGAAATTTGTAGTTAGTTTTTTGATGAATAGCGGAATTAGGTAAGGTGCAATAGTTGGAATAATACCTATTCTTAAGTCTCCTGAAAGTATTTCTTTTTCTTCTTGAATAGTTTTAAAGAGTTGATCCTTTTGCTTTAAAATAGCCTTGGCATATTCAAGTATTTTTTTGCCATGTTGAGTTGGGGCTATAGGTTTTTGTTTTCTGTCAAAGATCATTACACCTAACTCTTGCTCTAATTTTTTTATCATCATACTTAAGGTAGGTTGGGTTACAAAGCAATTTTTTGCAGCATCAGCGAAGTGTCTAGTTCTTTCAACTTCGATAATGTATTCTAATTGTTGGAAATTCATAATGATAGATTTTATCTATTGAGTCATAATATTAATTGGTTTGGTTTATGAAATTACGATTCTTATATTTGTTTTCAAAAAAAAAAGCAATAATGGATTTTTTTCAATTAATTAGAGAAGGGAAATTAGAATCAATCAAAACAATGGTTGAGTTAGACAAAAATATTATTCATCAAAGAAATGAACGTGGTTTTACCCCGCTTATTTTGGCAGGTTATAGCAATAATTTAGATTTGACTTTGTATTTTTTAAGTCAAGGGGCTGATATAAATGAAGTTGATGTTGCTGGTAATACTGCTTTGATGGGAGTTTGCTTTAAAGGAAATTTAGACATAGCGAAGGCCTTAATAGCAAGTAATGCAAAATTAAATGTCGTAAATTTTAGTGGAGCAACAGCATTAATATATGCAACAATGTTTGGGCAAACAGAGATTGTAAGAGTATTGTTAAATTCTGGAGCAGATAAAACTATAAAAGATGCTGAAGGAAATACCGCATCAACCCATGCTAAGCTAAAAGGGTTTTTAGAGATTGCTAAAATATTAGTCAAATAAATAAAGTAGCGAGATTATTGTTTGGTGGTAAAGAGATAGTTGAACTGGAGTAAGATAATTGTAAGTGCTAAATATATTATTTGTTAGTCTTGGCTCTAGAAGGTAAATCCCCTTTTTAGGCACCTATCCTTCATTAATATGTCAAGGAAATTTTAGGAGCTTAATCACAATTCAAAATGGAGTTTTTTCATTATTTTAAAGATTCATCTCAACGTTATCAAGTGTAATTTTTTAATGAAATTTTAAGTTGTGTTTAAGATTAGTGTTCTATATTCAAATTGGGATACAAAAAAAACGTTGTGAAAATGAATATTTTCACAACGTTTTTTTGCCGGGATATCAAAATAAAATTAGTTTTGACTACACAAAATATTAAGCCTATTGGGTAGGAAAGATAAACCTATTTAAAACTAAATAATAAGTATTGCACAGGAATCAATTTTTGGTTCGTTTAATTTCAACAATTTCGACTCTTCTCTCAATAGAAGCTTCAACACTATATATAGAGTTCCTTTGATCATTTAAATCATCACTAATTTTCTGAGAGGCAGTTGTTTCACCAAATGGTTTTTCTGAGATAATCAATTGTCCCGATTTCAAAAATTGTTTAAAAATTCCATCAGCATGAGTTTTAAAGTGATTTCGTACACATGAAATTCTTCGCTTTGATAAGAATAAATTGTAATCTGTTTTTGCTCTTGGACTAGTGTATCCTTTTAAAAATATCTCTACTTGATCACCATCATTTAATCGTTTTAATAAAATATTAGAAAACAGAAACAAATGATCATATCCTTTTTGAACTTTATTATCAAAAAAGTTCATAAGGTCATTTTCTGCTTGGAATTTATTTTCTTCTGCCAATGGACCTGTATATTCATCTATAAATTCATATTTTTTGCTGATGTAAGGGAGGTATGAATCTTCGTAAGATTTCTTCGTAGTAGATTTCCGAGTACGCTTATCTGGTTCGTCATTATCATAATATAATGCTAAAGGTAAAAAGTCCTCTAAAGTCGTTGGAACTTGGGGTGATTCTGATTTAATTGGATTAATTGGTTCAAGTGGTTCTTCTACTAACAATAACGAATCAATTGTCGTTAGTTGATCTGTCAAAACTTCTTTTGAGAAATTTATTTTATAAATATCATTACAACAAGTTTTATTTGCCTTATTCAAATACATTGATCCTATTCGATTACTTGCTAAAAACGCAGAGGAAGTATCAGCGCTAAGTGTATAGTAAATATCATTATAACTACTGTTCGTAGGATAGCCTAAATTTTCAGGATTTATCCATTTGTCGTTTTCTTTTTTACTTTTATAAATGTCAAAACCACCCAAACCTTTATAGCCATCCGAGCTAAAATATAATGTTTGAGATGGTTCATGAAAAAATGGTGTTAGGTCATTATATTTAGTATTGATACTGTCTAGATTTTTTGGTTTCGAAAATTTTTTCCCGTTGACTTCGCTTACCCATATGTCTAAACCACCTTTACCTCCTGGCCGATTTGAAACAAAGTATAAAAGCTCCTTTCCAGATTTTTGATCGAAACCAATTGCGGGGTGAGTTGATGTAAAACCTTTTTGATTAATGCTTTTAGGGAGTTTGATAATTTTCTTTTTCCATCTATCTTTTCTTTTAGTGTCTTTTTCTTTGTAACAAAGTTTACACGTTATTTCTACTCGACCCTTATTTTCACATTGGGTATAATAGATTCGTTTTTTATTTCGACTAAATGCTGTATGAGCAGTGTGTAATTTTTCATCATTGAATCTGTATTTCAGGGGTCGTCCCTTCGATCCTTTGATAGAATACAGCACCTTTGTCATTTTTTTTTCAGGAATACTTTTGTCTTTTGGATTTCGGAATTTGAGGCTAGAATAAAATAAAGTATCTCCTTTTAGGAGCGCTCCAAAATCTGAATATTTAGAGTTAATTCTTTTGTTTAATCGATTAACTTTAATGTTATCAGGGACGGCTATTAAATCTATGGCCCATCTGCAAGCATTAATTTCAGATTTCGCTTGGGCGATTATTTCTGTATTTCCATTTCCATTTAAATTGTACTTTTCAAAAAACCTAATAGCTTCGGCGTAGTGACCTTGACTTTTTTTTACTTTTCCTAACCAAAAATTGGTGAGGGGGAAATTATCAATATCGTCATTTTGTAATATTTTATTGTAATATTCCTCGGCCAAAGAATAATTATGATATAGTCGTGCAACATCTGCAAATTTGTAAATTACATCTGCTGATTTATTTTTAATGGCTAAAGCATTTTGGAAATAAATCATTGCAGCATAGTAGTCTTTTTGTTGAATAGCTTTATCACCAGCTTTTACGTATGCTTTAAAGGTTTGGGCATGAATGGTTAAAAAAGATGAGGTTAGAAACAGTATGATTAAAGGAAAAAGAATTTTTTTTATCATCACAAATGTCATTTACGAAGAATGTTTTTAATTAAAGTTAATAAACAGGACAAGACTCAATCACCTTGACGCACTCTTTTACATTAGTAATGGTATGCATAGCACAAATTTCAATTCCGCCATTTCCATTTGTTGCAGCGTCAAATGCTGAGATATTAGTATCGTAACTTACTGCAATTTTCCAAGAAGCATAATGCAATTCAAAAGTAGGAATAATAGCATCACCTAAACGAAATGAAGTCCCAACTTGAATGGCCACTTCTTTTCCTTTTGCTTCACTTATATGATAACGTCCTGCTCCTCCAATCAGGAATTGTTTATAGGGGCTCTGCAGTTGACCCAAAGCATGAATTACAACATCCCATTTCGGATGAACTTGAACAATCCCCTCTGAATATATAGAAAATCTAATTGGTAACTTTGAATTTTGATCGTCTTTAAAACTTTGAATGGGTCCTGTTAAATGATATGCTCCAACCCCAATAATAGTATGACTTCTATTATCTTCTTTTTTAAACATCCAGCTTAATCCAGCATTTACATCTAAAAATGCTCTATTTTCATTAGGGAAATTTTCTTTACTATCTCTAAAAGGGTCAAATAATTCTCCATCAAATTGATTATTGAATTGTAAGTTAGACTTTGAAAAAGATCTTTGAGAGGCTACTGATTGAATTCCAAAAGTTATAGAATTCATATTATTAATTTTATATTTAAGGGCTCCTGTTACCCCAAACGAAGATAAGTTTAATTGAGAATCACCAGCTTGGTCGTAATTGAAATGGATACCACCGGCAAGTGAAAGATTATCATTTCCTTGAATTAAGTTGGATAGTTTCATGTCCACGGCTCCCGAAAAGGTTAGATAAGGAACTGGTACTGATTGCCACTGTGAACGATAGCTTCCCATGATTCGAACATCTTCAGAAAACATACCTGCGAATCCTGGGCTAATATTTAGTGGGGAAAAATGTGATTGTGAGAAGTGAATGTCTTGCCCCAACAACAGAATTGCAAAAGTTGATGCAAAACAAGTCAAGGTTAATTTTTGTAGAATTGATTTCAATACTTAAAGAATTTTGCTGTTGTTAAAAAAATATATATTTTAGGTATGTAAGCTAATTATTTTTAAATAATTTAGCTATTTATTTAAATGATAAAAAAAAGAAATGATTGCTTTTCCGTTCCTCAAAATAATAAATTCATTTTCACATAAAAAGAAAACTTTAAATTAACCATTGACTTTGTTTGTTTGCTTTCATTTTTCAATAATTCCAATTTGCTAGTCTAGTTAATTTCACTTTTACCAGAACCTTATTTAATAATTTTTAAAATTCAGTATGAAAAGAATAGGAATCACAGGTGGAATTGGTAGTGGTAAAACTACTGTTTGTAAGATATTTGAATCTTTAGGAATTCCGGTTTATTATGCTGACGATCGAGCAAAGGTATTAATGACTGAAAATAAGAAGCTGGTTGATGAGATAAAAAAATTAATAGGTGATAAATCTTATTTTGAGGACGGTTCATTGAATAGACAATACATTGCGAGCGTGGTTTTTAAAAATAAAAATAAACTAGAACAATTGAATAGTTTGGTTCACCCAGCAGTGGCGAAAGATGGTATCCTTTGGCAACAATCTCAATCAGTAGTCCCCTATACATTGAAAGAAGCTGCTTTGTTAATTGAAAGTGGAAGTTTTCAAGCCCTTGATTATCTAATTACGGTTTGGGCTCCTAAAGAAACTAGGATTCAGAGAGTTATCAAAAGAGATAACATAACTCGGCATGAAGTAGAGGCAAGAATAGATAAACAGATACCTGAATTTGAGAAATTAAGATTAGCCCAATTCGTGATAATAAACGATGGTAAGAAATCGCTAGTGCAACAAGTCCAGAAATTGCACCAACGCTTTAAGTAGCGTAAGATGTTATGTTAAAATTCACTTATTTGAGTTTACCTGCTGTAATATTTTTAAGTGTCAATTAAATCTGTCAATTCTTTAGGTAAAACTTTATTCGTTTTAGCGCCTAACTCTTTGATTTTTTCAGCTCGTCCAATTAATGTATCTCCAATTTTTTTGGAATCAACTAACTTATTCATTGCATCATCATGTGACTTCTTAGCTGCATCTATTCGAAGACCAATTCCTTTAAGATCATTGACGAAGTTGACAAATTTATCATATAATAGACCACTTTGTCGAGCGATTTCAATAACAGATTTTTTCTGTTTTTCTTGTTTCCATATATAAGCTACTGTACGCATTGTAGCCAAGAGGGTAGAAGTAGTCACCATTATAATATTTCGATCAAGTGCGTCCAAAAATAATTTTTTATCCTCGGTCACCGCTAAATTAAAAGCTGGTTCAATCGGTACAAACATCAATAAATAATCAGGAGAATTAATTTGATATAATTGTTGATAATTTTTTTTATTTAAGTCTTTTAAATGTTGTCGAGTGCTATCGATATGGCGTTTTAGGTGTTTGATTTTTTTTTCTTCATTGTCGGAGTTGAAAAACTTTTCATAGGCGGTAAGCGAAACTTTTGAATCAATAATCAAATGTTTATTTTCTGGTAAATTGATAATGAAATCAGGACGTTTTTCTTTTCCTTCATGATCTTTAAAGCTTGTTTGAGTCACATAATGAATGCCTTTTTGTAAACCAGCTTTTTCCAAAATCATTTCTAATCTAAATTCTCCCCAATCACCTTGTGTTTTTGATTCTCCTTTGAGTGCAGTAACTAAGTTATTAGCATCTACGCTTAGTTGCATATTTAAATCTCTCAACTGTTCGATTTCTTTTTTTAGAGAAATTCGATCTCTAGTTTCTTCCACGAAACGTGTATTCACTCCAGTTTCAAATTCTTGAATTTTTTGTTTTAATGGATTTAAAATATGATTGAGTTGTGATTGATTTTGCTGTGAGAATTTTTGACTTTTTTCCTCTAATAATCGGTTGGCAATATTTTCAAATTCTGTTTGGAAACGTTGTTGAAGGTTTTCTACTTCTGATTTTTGGGAGACTAATCTTTCATTAATATTTACGATCTCATTTTCTTTAGCAGAAAGTTGACTACCTATTTTTCGTAATTCTTGTTCCTTTTCCTCTAAATTATCTCGTAATAAATCAGCCTGATTTTGAATTGAAGAGTGGATTTCTTTGAGTACATATTTTTCATTTATTTCATTATGATTAAGACTTCCATTTCGATTTGTGAATTTATATTTTGCTATAAACCAAGCTGTTATTGTACCAATCAATAAACCTATCCCTAAGAAAATAATTTCCATGAAGTCTACCATAATTCAATCTTTTGTTTTAACCTCTTTTTAAAAGAGGATTTTGAGGGCGAAAAATACAAATAATTGTGAAAAATAAATAATATGTTTGAAACAATTTGTGTTCTTTTAAAGTGGAGTTTATCTGACAATTTATTACTTTTAGAAGCAAAACAAAATGAACGTGAATTGAGTTATCTTTTTGTAAGGATCTATTATGTACATTTATTTAGAAAATGGGTTTCATTAACTAATTCCTTAAATCAAATTAAATGAAGAAGTATCTTTTATTTTCCGTGCTTTTGATAATAGTTTCAATCGGTTGTAAAGAGGTCGATGAGGTTATAGATGACATTCCATATGCTGTTGGAATCAGTATAGAGCAGCCACTTGCCAATTCCATAATCAACATTAATGAAGCAATGTCTGTAAAAGTTAATTTTACAAGAGATGCGGAAGAAGTAATTCACCATGTCAAAATTTTTATTCAAGATTCAGACGGAAATACAATTGAAACATTGTTAGAAGCTCATGCTCATACCGCGGGCAGTTTCAGCTATGAGAATTTAACCGCTTATATACCAACGGTTGCAGGAACGTACAAAATTAGAGCAGTTTCTCATGATATGGACGTGGTATATGCTGATCCTTTGGAAGTTGAATTTACAGTCCAATAATGGAATGAAAGAATAGTAGAATTAAAAAAATCGCACTCGGTGGTGAGTGCGATTTTTTTAGTTTAAATAAATTCCATCTTTTTCAATTCTAATGATTTTCTGTCTATAAAGTGCTCCAATAGATTTTTTAAAATTCTTTTTACTCATTTCTAGTTGTGCATAGATTTTTCCTGGTGGACTTTTGTCTGTCAAATCCATAAAACCTTTTCGTTCTCTTAATTCTTTTAAAATCTTAGTTGAAAATTCTCCAACTACATTTTCGTAACCTTGCTTTTGCAGGCTTACATCGATTTTTCCGTCTTCTCGAACATTCTTTACATAGCCAATTATGCGATCGCCTTTCCTGATTTCTTTAAAAATTTCATTTTGGAAAACCAGCCCCATGTACAAATCGTCGATGATTACTTTAACTCCCAAATCAGTTCTATCCGCCACCAATAAATCAACTTCCTGACCGATTTCTAAATCAATATCTTCCACTTCCACATAATTCATCCACTTGTTACTTCCCACAAGACGATCAGTTTCACCATCGAGGTACATAAATATGATGTACCATTCACCTACCTCTAACCTGTTTCGTTGTTCTGAAAATGGAACAAGTAATTGACGGTCCAAACCCATGTCCATAAACGCTCCAAAATTACTAGAGTCAAAAACTTTCAAATAACCAAAACTATCGAGTTCGATAGTTGGTTTTTGAGTTGTAGCTGTAGCTCGATCTTCAGAGTCATTGAAAATAAAAACTTCGATTTCTTGATCTTGTTCGATATCTTTTGGAACAAATTTATTGGGTAATAACACTTCCTCTGATTGATCTTCATCAGTCAAGTACCAACCATATTCGGTTTCTCGAAAAGCAATTAAACGATTATATCTTCCTAGTCTGATCATCTTTCTTTTTTTTGGATTGATAAAGATAGTTTTTTTGCCACAGACGGACACAGCCTTAATCCACTTTTCCTAGTTAGGTATTAATAGTTGTGGTTATTAAATCTAGTCTTTGGCAAAAAAAAAGTCGTCGAGATAGAACCCCAACGACTTATTTTTTAAATAAATATATATATATATCGAAAATATTTGCAAATTGATATAATCCTTTAAGCGGCAACAACTGATAAAAGTTTTGTACGTTGCTCTTTTACATTATCTGATTTGACAAAATCAGCATAGCTCATTAAACTGTCTATGATTCCATTTGGTGTAATTTCGATTACTCGATTGGCAACGGAATTTGTCAATTTAAAATCATGAGAGGTAAAAATCATATTTCCTTTGAAATCTGTCATTGCATTATTTAAGGCAGTAATTGATTCCAAATCTAAGTGGTTTGTTGGCTCATCCAACAATAAAAAATTAGGATGTTTAAGCATGATTTTTGATAACATACATCTCACTTTCTCTCCTCCAGATAAAACACTTGATTGTTTGTAAACTTCTTCGCCCGAAAATAACATTCTTCCAAGAAAACCTCGAATAAATTGCTCATCCTTTTCTTCTGAAAATTGCCGCAACCAATCGATCAATCCCAAGTCATTTTCATTAGCAAAAAATTCTGTATTTTCATTGGGTAAATAATCGTGAGTGATCGTTTGTCCAAATTCAATTATACCAGAGTCGGCCTCTGTTTTTCCAGACAAAACATCATAAAAAGCATTAACAGCAGCAGAATCTTTTCCAATTAATGCAATTTTTTCATCTCGATTCATTGTGAAATCGACATTTGAAAAAAGCACTTCACCGTCCTCTTTTTTCTTACTTAAATTAGTCACTTTAAGAATCTGATCGCCAGGTTCTCTTTCCGCTTGAAAGTGAATAAAAGGATATTTTCGAGTAGATGGTTTAATATCTTCAAGGTTTAACTTGTCTAAAGCTTTTTTACGAGAAGTTGCTTGTTTAGATTTAGAAGCGTTAGCAGAGAATCGTTGGATAAATTCCATCATCTCTTTCCGCTTCACTTCCATTTTTTTGTTCTTATTTGCAATCTGTGCCGCCATCAATTGGCTACTTTCATACCAGAAGGAATAATTACCCGTGTATATTTTGATTCGGTTAAAATCAATGTCCACAGTATGAGTACAAACCATATCCAAAAAGTACCTATCATGCGAAACCACGATAACCGTATTTTTAAAGTCAGCTAAAAAATCAGCTAACCAGGTAATCGTCGTAGCGTCCAAATCATTAGTAGGCTCATCGAGCAATAAAATATCTGGTTCACCAAATAAAGCTTGAGCTAACAATACTTTTACTTTTTGACCACCAGTCAATTCTTTTACCAATTTATGATGAAATTCTTCTTTCACACCTAGGTTACTTAACAAAGTTGCTGCATCACTCTCAGCTTCCCAGCCTCCCATTTCACCATACTCATTTTCCAAATCTGCTGCACGCATTCCTTCTGCTTCAGTAGCATCTGGATTCATATAGATAGCATCTTTCTCTACCATGATGTCGTACATTTTCTTATGTCCCATCATTACGGTATTCAAAACCATTTCCTCTTCAAAGGCAAAGTGATTTTGAGATAAGACAGCCATCCGATTACCAGGTTCCATCTCTACACTTCCGTTGTTAGGATCAATCTCTCCTGATAGAATTTTTAGGAAAGTTGACTTCCCAGCGCCATTGGCTCCGATTACACCGTAGCAATTTCCCTTTGTGAATTTAAGATTCACTTCATCGAAGAGAACTCGTTTACCGTACTGGAGGCCTAAATTATTGGTTGATAGCATATTTGGAATGTTCTAAATTTTTAAAAGGAGTGCAAAGGTAAGAAAAATATGGATTGGGAGTGTAAAATATAAATTATGTTTTGTAAGGTTTTGCGGTTTTTTGTATTGAAAAAATGTGGAAGAAAGAGTATTTCGGAATTAATTGTGGTTTAAGTGCTAGAATATGTTTTATGGATCATTTTTAAAACATGTTTGAAAGAATTTGTTTAGGCTAAAACTAATTATGATAGTTGGATTTTTTTAAAAAAAAGACACTAAAGAGTTGAAGAAAAAAGTTGAAAGTTCAATTTATTTATTGTTTGAACCTGATTTATTAGTTTGACGACTTTGAGGTTCAAATAGAATAAAAAAAGTTTTGCAATTATAAAATATAATATTTCTCACCTATGGGAACTTTATTTTACAATGAAATTATTATTCATTCAAAGGTTGAATTATGATTCTGTTAGTGTTACTTGCATCTCTACTTATTACCATTGTCAAGTCTTGATAATGAAAAAAATGAACAGGCTCGTAAATATTGAAATCAAAAATATTTTCTATGTTGAAATCAATTAAAGAAATTTTATGGACCTCTGATAAGTTTGTATGTGGAAACTCTCTAGGTGTTGAATCATAAACGAACTCATCCTCTTGGCCAAATATTATTTCAGAGTATAATTAAGAATATGGAGATTCTAGCTTGGCGATTGGGTTCAAGTTGGAATCAAAAACTTCCTTGGAATTATTAGCAATATATTTTCCAGAAGGAGACATAATTAGGTTATTATTAACCCAATTGGTTTGATAAGGATTAAACTGAAAACTATGATTTAAAAGAACTCCGAGGTCATTTAAATCATAAGCATGAATTTCAGTTTTTCCAATTTGAATCAGTCGATTAGTTACATCATTAGAAAATTCTAATCCATAATTATTACCATAAGGTGCTAAATCAAATTCATTATTAAAGTCATATCTTTGATATAATTTTACTTTTCTTTCATAAGAAGTGGCAAAAATTTCATTATTGTTAGTTGCCATCTCTTTTACTTTACGTGTTGGAGTGAAGGTATTTTTTAATTCAAGTGTGTTTGCGTCTACAGTCAAAATTGATGTTTCGCCAGTTACTAGATAAAGTTCATCACCGAAACCATTATTACCAAAAGCCGATTTATTAAGTTTAATATAAAAGTCTGAATCCAATATGGTTGACTTCACTTCTTGACTTGGTAGATGATAGGATGATAGTTTTTTTCCAAAAATTCCATAAAGTAAAGTGTTTGCCTTTCAGGAAAATAAAGAACTTCATCCACAGGAAAATTATTTAAGAAATGTAAATTTTCATTTTCAATATGGATCATATTGGATTTAATAATACTCTTTGAAATATTAAGTTTCAATTGAAAATACAAGTTAGTTGATAGCTCGTAGATGAGTGTATCAAATTTATTTATGTTTTGGTCAACTATAATATTTGCAGAAATATCCAGCCAAACACTTGACTTAGGATCAATGTTTCCTGGTATTGGTTTGTCGCTAATGTATAGCGTATAGTTTTGAAAAGTAGCAATATTCAAAGCATTTCTTGAACAATGGTAACGATTACCTTCCTTGGTTACTTGAAATTCGTTCAAATTTATCGAAGCTAAATTCTGGTTTTGGTAGCTCTTTTTTGAACTCATGAATATGTTTTTTTAAAACTACATTCGTTTAAATTATTTTTGTACTTGCTTTACCAATTATAGTTTTATTTTGTTCAAATATTTGATAAAAAATTATGATTTTTTTGACTAAAAAAACTAAAAATGAAAATGTACATCCTCATCAAAGACTTTGTTCCAGATAAATTTGCTCCACTCATCGCAGCACATGCCTCTTTAGCTTGTTACAAAAAATACGAATTAGATCCAGATATGGCAATTTGGATAAATTCAATATTTCGAAAAGTAGTTTGCAGCGTCAATGAAATGGAATTTGAAAATGCAAAGAAGGAGAATAAACATATTATCCTTACAGAGTCAGCTTTGGATAATAAGGTAGTGGCCATTGCATTTTGCCCGAGAGGAGAATTTTCAAAAGCTTTTAAATTCTTTAGAATGTGGCGTCCGAATCTAGTCAAAAATGAATAAAAAGGGGTAGGGGATTATTAATGATCATAATTAATATTATCTATTGAGAGTGATATTCTATTGTAATAAGAGTAAAAAAGCATCCCGAATTTTTTAGTAAAAGATTCAGGATGTTTTCTAATTTTTAGTCTTTACAAAAAAACTATAATATTACTCGATACCAAGCAACTCCACTTCAAATTTTAAAACAGATCCTCCCGGAATTCCTTGGTTGCCTTGATCACCATAAGCTAAATCTGAGGGGATGAAAAATTCATAAGTTGAACCGACCTTCATAAGTTGTAATCCTTCTGTCCAACCTGAAATAACTTGGTTTAGTCCAAATGAAGCAGGAGTTCCTCTGTCTCTAGAACTATCAAAAGTACTTCCGTCTAACATTGTTCCTACATAATGAACAGAAACTTTATCAGTTGCTTTAGGCGAAGGACCATCTCCTTCCTTAATGATTTTGTACTGTAAGCCAGAAGCAGTAGTCTTTACACCATCCAATTTCCCATTAGTTTCCAAAAATTTTATGCCTGATTCTTTCATTTTATTGGATTCTAACTTTTGTTTTTCCATTGCTATTTCTTGCATTTTTTGACCAAAGGATTGTAAGATAGCTTGTTGATCTTCTGTTGAAATTTTAGAAGTATCACTTAAAAAATCTTTAATCCCTTCAGTAAATTGTTCCATGTTTAAGGAATATTTCCCATCCGAATCTTCTTGGATTTTTTTAAAAGTTTGTCCAATTTGATGTCCGTAAGAATAGGAAATTGAATCTAATTCATTCATGATAATTTTTGTTTGTTTGGCAGCAGATACGGGTTTAGCTTCTGTTATTTTTTTTATTCCGCAAGCTCCAATGGTTAAAATCGTTAATAAAAGGAAGAATATTTTTCTCATATGTCAAGTTTTGAGATAAGTACGTTATGCATTTATTCTATTTCTTTTATGAAGTAGGTATTTAAAAAAAATGCAAAAGTACAAAAAAATAGAGTAGATCCTATCTAAAAAGAAAACCCTTCTCTTTTGGTAAAACCAATTAAGGATTTTAAATAATTTTTTTAAAATTTAGAATTTATTGATGAGTTTTTAATACTGTGGATATTTTACGTTGATCGACTTTGACTATATTTTTTTTAACTTAAAGACCTTCATTGCCATCTAATTGATAGCTGATTAAATCGATGTTTTTAAAATCGTGTTCCTTAAATTTTTCGAACTAAAAAGATGGTGAAAAGAAGTGCTTCAGTTTACACAAAATAATACACCAGATCTATTTACATTAAAAGTTGGAGATAGATAAAGAATATGTCTTCTGGAAATAGTCAGTTAAGTTAAACTGCTATTATTTTTTTTGAAAAATGACCTAACGGCTTTGCTTGATTTAAGCAGGTGCAAAAGTGGTTGGATCAGTTTAAGATATTTGCTGAGAAACAATGATGAAACTAAAATCAAAATAAAAGAATTATTATTATTTTTGTACCCTTCAATATTGATAAGCTTAAATATTTATAAAATTTGGTATTTAATATTCAAAAACACGAAAGAGAGATATTTGATTTAATTCATACTTGTGCAATGGAACTTGGGTACGAGACTTATGTTGTTGGTGGGTACGTGAGAGATAGACTATTAGCACGTCCCTCCAAAGATATGGATATTGTTTGCGTGGGTAGTGGAATAACGTTGGCTCAAAATATAGCAGGGAGATTGCGTCCAATTCCAAGAGTTTCGGTTTATCCGAGGTTTGGAACTGCCATGTTGAAACATAAGGATATGGAAGTGGAATTTGTTGGGGCTCGAAAAGAATCATATCGACAAGATTCTAGGAAACCAATTGTGGAAGATGGTTCACTAGAAGATGATCAGCATCGAAGAGATTTTACAATTAATGCTTTGGCTGTAAGTTTAAATGAGCATAATTTTGGGTCAATCGTTGACCCTTTTAATGGATTATTGCACTTGGAACAAAAGATCCTTAAAACTCCCTTAGAGCCTGGAAAAACTTTTTCTGATGATCCATTAAGGATGATGAGAGCGATAAGGTTTTCAACCCAATTAGGTTTTACTATCGAACCTGAGACTCTCAAAGGAATATCCAAATATAAAAATCGAATTGGTATTGTCAGTCAAGAGAGAATCACGGTTGAGTTGGAGAAAATAATGAAAACGCCAAAACCATCGGTTGGTTTTAAATTGCTTTTCGATACTGGGTTGTTAGAATTGATTTTTCCAGAAATGACGGCACTGTACGGTGTTGAGATTATAAATGGAAAAGGTCATAAGGATAATTTTTATCATACACTTGAGGTATTAGATAATTTGTGTAAGAAAACGCAAAATATATGGTTGAGATGGGCCGCCGTTTTTCATGATATTGCAAAGCCTCCAACTAAACGTTTCCATCCAGAATCAGGTTGGACATTTCATGGTCATGAAGCTTTGGGAGCAATTATGGTTCCAAGGATTTTTAGAAAATTAAAGCTACCGATGGATCATAAAATGAAGTATGTACAAAAATTAGTGAGACTTCATTTACGGCCTATTAGTTTGACCAAAGAAAATATTACCGATTCAGCAATTCGAAGATTACTTTTTGAAGCAGGTGATGACATTGATGATTTGATGTTGCTCTGTGAAGCCGATATTACCAGTAAAAATCCAAAAAAGGTAACTCGATATTTAGAAAACTATGTAATGGTTCGAGAAAAATTAAAAGAGATTGAAACTAAAGACCATTTACGAAATTGGCAACCACCAATCAGTGGTGAATTAATCATGGCAACTTTTGGGATTTCACCTTCACGAGAAGTTGGTGTTATTAAAACCGCAATACGAGAAGCGATTCTTGATGGAGACATAGACAATAATTATGAAGCTGCACACGACTATATGTTGGAAAAAGGCAGCGAATTAGGTTTGAATCAAGTTTAGTTGAAAAACAAAACCAGTTTAATATTCAATCGCATAACATTTAGTATTTTTGCACAAATAATAAATAAACAAATGAGAAATTTAACACTTACCCTTGTGGCAATTTTTTTCTTAGCTTCTTGCAAAGAAGAAAATTTGACTTTTCAACAGCAATTAGATATTGATGTAGATATAATAGAGACTTATTTGGCCGACAATAATATTACAGCATTGAGCGATCAAAATGTATATTATGTAATCGATGACGAGGGTATAGGAAGTACGTACCCTTTAGGTAATTCGTTAGTTTCAATGGCCTACTCTGGAAAAGTTATGAATGGAGATGGGTCTATTTTCGATGAGGCAGATTCGACAAATCCTCTAAAAACTGAATTAAATAGATTGATAGCAGGATGGAGAATTGGAGTACCAAAATTCAAGAAAGGAGGAAGAGGAACATTATATATTCCATCTGGTTATGGTTACGGGGTATTTGGATCAGGAAGCGCCATCCCAGGAAATTCCGTATTAATTTTTGATATAGAATTATTGGATTTTACGAACTAAGAAATAGCTTTATCTTTAAGAAATTTGAAATATAAGTACATATACGTACAAGAAAAAGGGTGTTGTTTTAAGGAACTTTAGGAATCTACTTTAAAAGCTTTTTATAGAGTTATTGAGTGTTGAGGAAAAAAAAGATTATTTTAATTAAAACCTAAAGTAAAAAGGCTGACTATTAGTTTAGTCAGCCTTCCTATTTTAAAGAATGGTTAATCATTAATTTACGTTTGGTAAAAACGAAAAGTTTCTTGCGTAAAACATCATTTGCTCTTTAAAGTTATCAGGGTAAGTCACCTTGATATTTGTGATTTTTCCATCTTCACCAGTTTCAGGAACTAAGATAGGATTGATAAAACCTTTATATGGTGGCAATTTCAATTTTCCAGATCGATCCAATACTTCTTGATGAATCGCAGCGTCCACCTGAACACCATAATTTTCAACTAATGCTTTACCTGCTTCATAATCACCTTCTGATTTTATCCTTTGAAGTTCGTTGAGTAATTCGCCAAAAAGAGTTCGAAGTTTATCATAATCTGTAATATTGAAATAAGTTTTTCCATCTCGTACCACTTTTTCAATAACATTATTTTTTGCTCCCTTTTCAAAGACCCATTTCGAAATTAATTGTCGATTTCTCATGTGAGATTCTTCGATCACTTTTCCTACCTCGATTCTAACTAATTGCTTCATCATTCCATTTGTAATATAGCCATCATATTCTGCCTTTGCAACATCTAATGATTCCATTAATCCCATGTCTACCATTTTTTGATCCATAATGAAGTACAAAGCAACGATATCAGCCCGAGCTTCCTCAAGGGTAGAAGCATAACTTTGCAAGGTTTCCTTTGGGGTACCAATACCTTTATTAATTTTTCCAGAAGCATGTCCAATTACTTCATGAAGAGCTGTACTCAATTTGTCACCAAGGCCTCCGTATTTTCTAATTCGTTCCACTTCCTCTTCATCATGAGCAAACTCAGTTAACATACCTGGACCAGAGGCTTCATCATAGGCTGAAATTATATTTCCTAAACTAACAGACTTTGAACCAATTTCTCGAATCCAATCTGAGTTTGGTAGGTTAACTCCGATAGGTGTAGCAGGAGAGGCATCGCCAGATTCTCCAGCTACAGAAACTACTTTATAACTAATCCCAACTACCTTTTTCTTCTTGTGTTCTTCTGCAATAGTACTATTATCCTCAAACCATTGAGCATTATCAGCCATCACTTTCATTTGCTTAGATGCTTCAAAATCTTTGATTTCTACAATGCTTTCATATGATCCTTTGTAGCCAATTGGGTCGTTATATACTTCAATAAATCCATTGATATAATCAATATCTCCATCTGTAGCTTCTACCCATGCAATGTTATAGGCATCCCATGTTTTTAGATCTCCTGTTCTATAGTATTCGATTAGCAATAGGAGCGCTTTAGCTTGTTTTTCATTTTCAGCAACACCAGCAGCTTTTTCTAACCATCCCATGATTTCTTTTATTGCTGATCCGTACATGCCTTCTGCGTGCCACACTTTTTCTATTATTTTCCCATCATTTCCTTTAACCACTTTAGAGTTTAGTCCATACCAAACTGGTTTGTCAGTTTTTATCTTGATGCTTTTATAATAATCTCGTATTTCTTTTTCAGCAAGATTTGAGTCATAAAAATTGGTAGCAGATCCTTTAACCAGTCCTTTACTCTCATCCAAATTCACTTTTTTATTATCATAATTTGGATCAAAAATCGCATTTATCACCTCCTCAGATAATTTGACTTCAGTTGCATTGGCTACTTCCATAAAATATTCTTTGGTGCAATCAGGCAACATTTTATCCATTGAATAATGATGGTGAATTCCGTTGGCAAACCAAATTCGTTTTGCATAAGTCTCCAAGTCATAATAGTCTCTAGAAGATTTGTCTCCTTTGTAATTTTCTATCATTTTCTCCAAGGCTCTTCGAATGGTCAAATTATGACGATAGTTTTGATCGTAAATAATATCACGACCAGCTAATCCAGCTTGAGTTAAGTAATAAACGTATTCCTTTTGTTTTAAGGTAAGTTTTTCAAAATCAGGAACTTGATATCTTAATATTCCTAAATCAGCAAATGTTTCTGTTTGCCAAGCAAATCCACTTTCATCAGAAACTGTTTTACTTTCAGGAATCTCTGAATCCGTTGTTTCGGTATGGGTATCAGATGTTGGTGTAGGTTTATCACATGCTAGAAAAAATAACATTGTGAACATGGCAAGAAATAATCTCATTCGATTGTGTTTTTGATTAAATAAAAATGAAGTTGTTTAAAATCCCTTAATTAACTAAAGAGAATTTTTTTTGAGTTTCATAAAAAGCGCTTCATGATAAAGACTCATTGAATTATGAAAATAAAATATTTTTTTATGCTGGTATTAGGTTTTTGGAAAACTTGATTTAAAAGAAAGGGCTTTGTGTGTTGGTAAATTTAATGAAAAACTAGAAATATTCAATTTTTCATACCCGAGGAATGAATCAAATGGAGCTTTTAATTTACTATTCATAAAAAAGAGGTAATTTTTTGAAGTTTGAAGAAAAGAATAACCTAGTTCTAGTATTTATCAAAATTTTTAATTGTTGTGATGGTTTATAAAGATAACGAGGTCATTATGGCGAACTAGATGTTAACAAAACTTTGGTTCTAACCTTAGAAACTATTTTCTTTGGGTTCGAGTTTCTCTTTTTTTATTACTTTATTGAGAATAGTTTGTTCTATAAAAAAGAGGAATAAGAGAAAAGAATAGAAATTAAAGAGGATTCTTCGTAATGGAATTGCAAACCTTTCGATTATAATTCAATCTATATTAAAAGTTTAATGCATTGGGTGGGATTTTATTTTTGAAATTAAAAAATCTTGAGACAATATTTTGAATCAATTACCTAGTAGATTTTACATTGTGTGTATGTATGTTTGGTTTAAAGTCCCTTAAAACAAACATATTACCTTAGAGTAAGAGTTGTTATCGATAAGTATTATATGCTGATTTAGGTCAAATGCTATATGAAAATAAGATTGATGTCGTTGTTGAAATTGATTATTTTTTGAAATTTTTAATTTTGGAAATTCTATCGTATTTCCCTTAATTTTTTGTTGAGAATGCTATCAATCATTAACTAACAAAAAAAGTAATGACTCCCAACTATAAAAATGATTATTGAAGAGGCAAATGAGTAATAATGTGGCAAGGCGAAAAAGGCTATTGGAATTGAGAATAGACTTTTGAGAAACCATGAATCTTTTGGAACCCAAAGTATTGCAAAAAGATTGGCTTTTTTTAATGTATTAAGTGAAATCGGATTTAAAATTAGTAAATGTAAATGTGGTGCTTAGATTTATATAATAAGATTTACTTGGACAACTTTTGAGATTATAAATTTATTTCAGTAGAAACAAATTATACCCTGTTTCTGCTCGTAAAAAAAAAATAATGAATAACTATTCAAACTATAAAAAAGTAGGTTTCCTTCTTGGCCCATTACTTTTTCTATTTATCCTTTTTTATCCAGAGGAAATTATTAACCCAATTGCACATCATGTGATTGCTGTAGCAGCTTGGATGGTTTGTTGGTGGGTAACCGAAGCTGTTTCTATTTCAGTTACCGCATTGATTCCTTTGACCATTTTTCCATTGGTAGATGTTATGTCAATCTCAGATGTTGCCAAAAGTTATGCGCATCCTATTGTGTTTTTGTTTTTTGGTGGATTTATAATTGCTCTTGCATTAGAGAAGGTCAATTTGCATCGAAGAATTGCTTTGTCAATTTTAAAATTGACAGGTACAAATGCAGACGGAGTAGTTTTAGGCTTTATGCTTGCAACAGCTTTAATGAGTATGTGGATTAGTAATACAGCGAGTACAGTTGTTATGTTACCAATTGCTCTTTCGGTAATAAAATTATTAATAAATGATGAAGATGGTTTTACTAAAAATGATAAAAATTTTGCCTTAAGTATCATGTTAGGGATTGCATTTTCAGCAAATATAGGTGGTATGGCAACTATAGTTGGTACTCCTCCAAATATGGTTATGGTTGGAGTAATGAAAGACCAATATAATATTGATATTGGATTTTTTAACTGGATGAAGATGGGAGTTCCATTTGCTATTTTATTACTATCTATTGCATATCTTCTGATTGTGAAGGTTTTTTACCCAAATAATTTAGGCCAATTAAAAGCATCAGGGAATATTATTGATGCAGAGCTTAAAAAGTTAGGAAAAGTTAGTCGAGATGAAAAATTAGTGTTGGTTATTTTTCTTACCACTGCTTTTTTATGGATGATTCGAAGTAAGTTGGAGGTCTACTTCCCACAAATTACAGATACAGGTATTAGTATGTTGGGAGCATTGGCATTGTTTGTCTTTCCCCTAGATTTGAAAAAAGGCAAATTTACTTTGGATTGGAAAGATACATCTAATTTACCTTGGGGAATATTAATACTTTTTGGAGGAGGCTTGGCCTTAGCTGGAGGGTTGAAAACGGCTGGATTAATTGATTTGATTGGAAATACGATTGCTCAACAAGAAGGTCTAAGTATTTTTATTATTTCTACTTTATTGATTTTTGTTATGTTATTTATGACGGAGCTAATGAGTAATGTAGCCTTGGTAAATATCTTTGTGCCTGTAGTTGCAGGAATCGCAATTGGGTTGCAAGTTCCTGTACTTCAAATTGTTATTCCTGTAACCTTAGCCGCCAGTTGTGCTTTTATGCTACCAATGGCAACACCACCAAATGCTATTGTTTTTGCAAGTGGGCATATTAAAGTTTTTGAAATGGCAAAAGTTGGGATTGTGTTAAATATAATTTCTGTTTTGTTGTTAGTTGGAATAACTTATTTGTTAATACCCATTCTTTTTACCTAACTACAAATTAGGATTACTTTAGACAACTGTTTTACTTTAAAACCTTTTTATTTCTAAAGGTAAGTGTATATTTGCCCCCTTAAAAATCAAACATAAAATGGATAAAAAATCATTAAAAGAGGATGCTTTAAAATATCATCGCGATGGCAGGCCTGGTAAAATTGAAGTTATTCCAACCAAAGCCACTTCTAACCAAAGAGACTTATCATTAGCCTACTCACCCGGAGTGGCAGAACCTTGCTTGGAGATTGAAAAAAATCCAAGTGATGTTTATAAATATACTGCCAAGGGAAATCTTGTGGCGGTAATTAGTAATGGAACTGCTGTACTTGGTTTAGGTGACATTGGGGCTGCTGCAGGTAAACCTGTGATGGAGGGAAAGGGATTGCTATTTAAAATTTATGCAGATATTGATTGTTTCGATTTAGAATTAGATACAAAGGATGTGGATGAATTTGTTCGTACAGTAAAGATATTGGAACCTACTTTTGGAGGAGTTAATCTAGAAGATATCTCTGCACCAGCTTGTTTTGAAATTGAAGAAAGACTAAAAAAGGAATTGAATATTCCTGTCATGCATGATGATCAACATGGAACAGCGATTATTAGTGGTGCTGCTTTATTAAATGCTTTGGAAATTGTTGGAAAGGATATTTCCAAAATAAAGATTGTAGTGAATGGTGCGGGAGCTTCTGCTATTTCATGCACACGAATTTATGTTTCATTGGGTGCGAAAAAGGAAAATATTTTCATGTATGATAGCAAAGGATTGATACATGGAGACCGAGATAATTTAAATGGAAAAAAACCAGAATTTATAAATAATTCCATGCCAATGGAAACTTCTCTGACAGATATTTTGAATGGTGCAGATGTGTTTGTCGGTTTGTCAAAAGGGAATATATTGAACAAAGATATGGTAAAAGGTATGGCCAAGGATTGTATCATTTTTGCAATGGCAAATCCTACTCCTGAGATTCCGTATGACGATGCTAAAGAGGTACGGGAAGACTGTATCATGGCAACTGGTCGATCTGATTATCCTAATCAGGTTAATAATGTGTTAGGTTTTCCATTTATTTTTAGAGGTGCCCTAGATGTAAGAGCATCCGAAATTAATGAGGAAATGAAACTGGCAGCGGTTCACGCATTAGCTGGATTGGCCAAAAAACCAGTTCCTGATATCGTAAATTTAGCTTACGGGAATACTAATTTGAAATTTGGAAAAGACTATATTATTCCAAAACCAGTTGATCCAAGACTGATCACAGCAGTAGCTCCTGCAGTAGCTAGAGCAGCAATAGATTCCGGTGTAGCGCAAAATCCAATTACAGACTGGGAGTCATATGAATTAGAATTGGAAAATAGATTAGGAAATGATAATGCACTTTCCAAAATCATCGAAAATAAAGCGAAACAAGAACTTAAAAAAGTTGTTTTTGCTGATGCTGAAAATATTTCGGTACTTAAAGCTGCAAGGGTAGTGGTGGAAGAAAAAATTGCATTACCAATTCTATTAGGAAAAAAAGATATTATCCAGCAGTTACTATCTGAATATGAAATTGAGTTGCCAAATGTGAAAATTATTGATCCTAAAAATCCAAAGGACAACCAAGAAGTAAAAATTTTTGAGGTATATTCTCATTTGTTTTTTGAAAAGAGAAAAAGAAAAGGGTTTACTTCTGCAGAGTCTAGAGATATTATGCGAAGTAATAATTATTATGGAACGATGATGGTTGAAACAGGTGATGCGGATGCAATGATAGGTGGATTGACCAAAAGATACCCAAATACTGTTCGGCCTGCTTTACAAATTATTGGTGCAAAGGAAGGTGTTCCAAAGGTGGCTAGTGTTCATATTTTGATGACCAAAAATGGACCATTGTTTTTAGGAGATACAACTATCAATCATCACTTAGAAGCAGAAGATATTGCAGCCATTACGGAGTTGATTGCAACTGAAGTTCGACGATATAATATTGAACCCAAGATTGCGTTGGTGACTTATTCAAACTTCGGCTCTGTACCTGATGGAGAGTCAGCAGTTTTGATGAGGAAAGCTACTAAGATAGTTCATCAAAAACATCCAGATTGGATTGTGGATGGAGAAATGCAAGCACACCTTGCACTTGATCCAGTTAAACTCAAAGAGTTTTATCCATTTTCTAAATTAGCTGGACATCGAGCGAATACTTTAATTTTTCCTAATCTCTCCTCTGCAAACATTGCCTACAACATTTTGAGCTCTGCATCGGATATTGGATTAATGGGACCTATTTTATTAGGTTTAAAAAAACCTATTCATATCCTGCAAATGGGGGCAAGTGTTCGACAAATTGTAGATATGGTTGGAATAGCAGCTATTCACGCACAGGATGTTTAAAATATAAATAAATAGTTGATTGGGTAGTTAGTTTATCAAGTTATAAAAGATGAAAATTACTCAATCAACTTATATGTAACAATACATTTTCATAAATGAAAAATCTCTATTTTGTTTTCCTCATTTCGATTATATGTCTTTCCTGTCAAACCCCAACAAAGAATCCCCTAATTGCTAAATATCAAGTTCAATACGAGGCAATAAAGAGTCAAATGCTTGCTAATAAACCTGACATTATTCGTTTGATCCAACAACTTCCAAAAGGTTATCAAAGGGCTATTGAAAAAGGAATTTCCTCAATTGAAAAATATGACTTAATAACTTTTTTGGAAAATGAGAAACTGGATGAGGAAGGTTTGCTTATGCTTTTTCAAAGTGTTGAACAATTTTTAGAAAATATCGAAAATACTCACAATTTTAGAGCGACAATGGAGCAAACTGAAATGTATAATTTGTTTAGAAATCGATTGATTGAAAATGGAAGGTTTATTGACTCATTCATAACAATCTGTGAAAAGTCTAAAGATCCTAATCAATTGAGTAGTGGGCTTTTCTTGAAGAAAGTGATGCTTTACGATATTCATGAGTTTGTCCAAAATACATTTATTGGGAATGATGAATTTAAAAAAACATTTATGGAGGTTGATGAAAACTGGGAAGACTTTATTTCCAATGTCATGATGTTAACCGCAGAAAATGATATTATTGGCAAATAGGATTATGATCCATTTTTTATAAAAATAATTTACATTTTCATTCACATCATTTCTTTGGCTCTAGGCAATAAACCGACAATTTTTTCTTAACCATTTTCCCCTCTTGCTCCGCTAGAAATAACTATTATTATATTTCAACTGAAAGTAATGTTTTGACTCGTACTAAATGTAATGATTTAAAAATATCTTATTTAACTTCAGTTTATGATTATGGAAAGTATAAAATTTTTGGTTACTGGACGATGAACCAAAGCAATTCTGATAGTTATATAACCTTATAGGTTTTGTTATTTTTGACGGGATTTATTTGGCAAAGTTAATCAAGGAGATTCTAGATCGATGTAGACTAAAACCCAATCTCTAAACTCATTCCAAGATGGATATCTTCATATTTATCCTCTACATAAGTATAAATATTGACAGATAAATTTTTGTAAGCCTTAGAGCTAAGTCCAATGCAGCAGAATATATCTTCATAAATATCATTAAAATCATTCTTCTCTACTTATCTCAGTTTATTTCCGATGAAATATGGCTATTTTTAAGAAAAATAAAATTTGCTATCTTAGAGCAGCTAGGTAAATTAAATATTTTTATTAATTACATTAATCAACAAAACTTAAAACCAAAGTCATGAGAGTTACATTTTTATCTATTCTAATTACACTTTTATGTTGTTCTGTTTTTGCTCAAAAACCACATGGGAACGTAAACAAAGAAGCTGCGATCCAATCAGTTCAAAAGCAATTTAAAGATTTAACAGTATTGAGTGATAAAATTTGGTCGTATGAGGAAACGGCTTTTAACGAGGTTAAATCTTCCAAAGATCTAGTAGCGTATGCTACTTCCAAAGGATTTACAGTAGTGGAAGGAGTCGGAGGAATTCCAACTGCCTTTACTGCAGAGTATGGATCTGGCTCCCCAGTGATTGGAATTCTAGGGGAGTTTGATGCTTTGCCAGGACTTTCACAAAAAACAGTTCCTCATAAAGCACCTTTAAATGAAGGAGGTGCTGGTCATGGCTGTGGACACAATTTATTTGGAGTTGCTTCTCTAGGCGCAGCAACTGCGATCAAAGAATTAATTGAAGCTGGAAAAATAAAGGGTACCATTCGGTTTTATGGAACTCCTGCCGAGGAGAAATTTTTTGGAAAATTATGGATGGTACGTTCAGGTGCATTTGCTGATGTTGATGTGGTGATGGATTGGCATCCAAGTGGTGAAACAAAAACTGCGGTCCAAAAAGGATTGGCGTTAGTGGATTTTATGGTAGAATATTATGGTCAAGCTGCTCATGCATCTGGCGATCCTTGGAATGGAAGAGATGCTTCAGATGGATTAGAATTATTTACTACTGGTATTAATTATTATCGGGAGCATGTAAAGCCGACTGTTCGAATTCATTATGATATTCAGAATGCTGGAGAAGTTGTAAATGTAGTTCCTGATTACGCTAGGATTTGGACTCGAGTACGGGATACTAGAAGAGATGGAATGGTCGAAGTATGGAAACAAGTTGAAAAAATAGCAGAGGGGGCAGCCATGATGGCTAATGTGGAATATAAAATTACATTGATCTCAGGTGTTCATGAAATATTGGTCAACAGAACAGGTTCGGCACGATTGCAAACTAATTTAGAGTTCCTAGGGCCAATTATGTATACCGAAAAAGAGCAAGAATTTGCTAAGAGAATTCAAATGGCCACTAACAAGCCTGAGATTGGAATTGAGTCAAAGATTGAGCCGATGGAGGAAACTTTGGAGCATTCGCGAGGTGGTTCGACCGATGTGGGTGATGTGAGTTTTGTTGTTCCTGTGGTACGACTTCGGGCAACGACCGCACCAAAAGGAACACCTTGGCATTCATGGGCAGTGGTAGCTTGTGGTGGTATGTCGATTGGTCATAAGGGAATGGAATATGCTGCAAAGGCCATGTCTATGACGATGATTGATTTTTTTGAAGATGCTCAATTAAGAGCTGATATGAAAAAAGAATTTGATGAGCGTAAAGGAGATTATATTTATAAAGCAATTATTCCTGAAGGTGCTCCGCCAATTAATTCTACGTATTAGTCTGTTTAACTAAATAAAAGCCCTTCCAAATTTCATCAATTTGGAAGGGCTAAATTATTTTATTTCTTGAAATAATGGATTTGTAAATTGATGAGATATATAAAATTAGATAAGCCATAGTTAAAACTTAAGATTCAAATTGATACCCATTTAAAAAGTCTTTTATTGGCATTCGTTTTTTTCCTTGCAATTGCAATTCTTCTATCTCAATAAATCCGTCGATAGTAAAAAATCGTAAATAATTTTTTCCATCAGTGGTAAAATTCCCAGGTTCAATTAAAGGTACATTGATTCCTTTTTTTACTTTGTAAATTTTCAATTTTTTTCCATCCAAAATCGTCCATGGGCTAGGAAAAGGATTCATCCCTCTTATAAAATTATAAACTTTATCATTTGGTTGATCGAAATTGATTTCACAAGTTTCAGAATGGATTTTTGGGGCTTTGCTCACTTTTGAATTATCCTGAGGTTTCAATTTGTAATCATTACTTTCTATTTTCTTTACAGATGCTAAAATAACTTTTGAACCTAATTCCATCATTCTATCATGGACATCACCAGTTGTGTCATCTGCACCGATTTGCATTTTTTCCTGCATCAACATATCGCCCGTATCAATTTCATGTTGCAAGAAAAAAGTAGTGACACCAGTTTCTTTTTCACCATTGATGACCGCCCAATGAATTGGTGCAGCTCCTCGATAAGCTGGCAATAGTGATCCATGTAAATTGATCGTACCAATTGGAGGCATATCCCATACAACCACCGGTAACATTCGAAAAGCAACCACGACTTGCAGGTCAGCTTGAAGGTCTTTTAATGCTGCTATAAATTCAGGAGCTTTTAAATTTTTCGGTTGCATAACCTTTAATCCTTTTTCAATCGCATATTTTTTCACTGCGGATTCGATGACTCTTTTTCCACCTCTTCCACCTTTTTTATCAGTGGCTGTAATGACTCCTACAATGTTATAGCCATTTCGCACTAAAATATCTAAACATGGTACAGCAAAATCTGGGGTGCCCATAAAAACTATTTTCATTGAATTATTTTTTTTAAAAGGGTGAACTTTAGTTCTTTTGAATATTAAAAAACGATAAACCTAAAAGTACTAATGTATATTCTTTTTTTTAATTCTGGAACTAATAAATCTTATTTTTATTACCTTTTCTTCTTGATATAAAGTCTTTATTTTTTGTTTCAAAAAGATTACTTTGTGAGAAGTTTTTTGACTCTAACTATACTTTATAAATAATTCAGAGATAATATTTTTAAATATTAACATAATGAGGAAAGTAATATTAATTATAGCCAGTTTACTTTTTTTTAGTTCATTTGTTTTTTCTCAAAATGCCACTTTAGAGGGCTACGCATTTGAAACAGGAAATCGAGGGTTTTTAAATGAGGTAAAAATTGTGATCTTGGAAAAAAAGTCCCGCGTAGTTAAAGGGGAATTATTTACAAATACCGAAGGGTTTTTTACAGTTGAATTATTAGTTGGATATGACTACATAATTGAAGCAAGTAAAAAAGTTTTCAAATCGGTTGAGATAGAGTTTTCCACAAATGGTATCCTTTCTAACAATAAAATTTTTGTACAAGTAGAAATGGATCGGAAACCAGGTTACCTTTTTGATGTCACTTTGGCTGAGCGTAGATTAAAAAAGGAAGTGGTAGATGCAATTCAAGGTTCGAGAATAGAGGTATATAATAATACAAAAAAAGAAGAAACACTGGTCTTGGAAGATTATCAGTATCCTAATTTTAATGTGACTTTTGAACAGGGAAATCACTATACAATTATGGTGAGGAAAAAAGGTTTTTTTACCAAGAGAATGGAAGCATATGTAAATGTAAAAGGTTGTATTTTATGTTTTGATGGGGTAGGTAATGTTCGGCCTGGGATTTCGGATGTAATGACTAGAAATAATACGATTGGAACATTATTGGCGAATGTTGAGTTAGATCGAGTAGAACTAGATAAAAGTATTAAAATAGAAAATATTTATTATGACTTGGCAAAATGGAATATTCGGCAGGATGCTGCTGAAGAATTAGACAAATTATTGGTGACGTTAAGTGATAATCCAGGTATTATTGTAGAATTAGGTTCACACACCGACTCGCGTGGAAAAGATAAATATAATCTAGACTTGTCTCAGAAAAGGGCTGAGGCCGCGGTGGAATATTTAGTAGAAAATGGAATTAATTCTTCTCGTATTTCAGCAAAAGGTTACGGCGAAACTCAACTGGTCAATAGCTGTTCAAATGGGGTGAGGTGCAGTGAAAGACGACATCAGTTGAATAGACGAACAGAGTTAAAGATTATTGGTTATTTAAATACAGATCCATATGAGAAATTGAGTTTAAAGGAAATTATTAAGGAGGAATTATTTCAAAAGATGTTGGAAGAAGTTCAGAATCAGAAAATTATTGAAATAAAAGAAGGAGAAGAACTTCCTAGTGAAATTAAAGAGGCAAAGCAAAAGCAGTCTAAAACCACTAGATTACAAAAAGCGAGATCTGAAGGTTCTTTTGAAATTGATTTAAGGAAAAATATACCAAAGGAAGAGAATAGAAAAAAGTTGCCATTCATTGAAAGTAAGGTGCCTAAATCAAAAACTAATGTCGTTTGAGGAAGCAATAAGTGTTTTGTCTGGCATTAATTAGAAGCTTTTAAAATATGAAAATACAGTTTTATCAAAATATTCAAAAGCTAATATTATACAATTTATGAACGGAATAAAAGAGGTTAACTAAATAAGAATCGAACTTTAAATCAATAATACAAAATGGTAAATCAAAAAGAATTCAGTTGGAAAACGAAAGGAAATATAAATATATATGCATATAGGTGGGATGTGGAAAATGCAAAGGCGGTTATTTGTTTGGTGCATGGGCTAGGTGAACATTTACACAGGTACGATAACATGGTGGCCTATTATAATGAACGTGGCTTTTCGGTAATGTCATTTGACAATATTGGGCATGGAAGATCGGAGGGAAAAAGAGGGCATTTACCAAGTTTTCAAGTATACATGGATAATGTAAGTGAGTTGTTAAGTAGTGCTGAAAAGGCATTTCCATTGTTGCCAAAATTTATCTATGGCCATAGTATGGGAGGAAATATTGTCCTTAATTATGCATTAAGAAATAATCCTTCTATTGCTGGATTGGTATCATCTGGAGCATGGATTACTTTGGATAAAGCTCCTCCAGCGTTATTAGTGGCAATTGGTAATATTTTGAAATATATTGTTCCATCATTGCAACAACCTAGTGATTTAGATCCAACTGCTATTTCGAGAGATAAGGCCGAGGTGAAAAAATATATGGATGATCCTCTTGTTCATGGGAAAATATCTATCAACTTTGGCGCAGAGATGTTACCTGCTGCGAAATGGTTAGAAACATTCCAAGGGCCAGCAAAAGTTCCATTTTTAATGATGCATGGTTCGGAGGATAAATTGACTTCACCAAAAGGAAGTGCATTATTGTCAAAAAACCTTACTGGTGATATTACTCATAAATCATGGAATGGGTTGTATCATGAAATTCATAATGAACCTGAGCAAAAAGAAGTTTTTGATTACACGATTAATTGGTTGGAAAGGAAGATTGTTAAGTGGTTGAATGATACAAAGGAAGATTGATGAAAAGGTCGTTCCTTTCTAATCTTAATTAAAAAAAGCTCACAACCAAATCATGGTTGTGAGCTTAATATATTTTGAAAGAAGAAATCTTAATTCAATAACTCATAGATTCCAGCAATCCCTTGACCACCACCTACACAAGCGGTAACCATTCCATATTTCTGGTTTCTTCTTCTCATTTCATTAAATAATTGAGTCGATAATTTTGCCCCAGTACAACCAAGTGGATGCCCTAAAGCAATCGCTCCACCATTTGGGTTTACGATGTCAGGATTCAAACCAGCCTCTTTAATTACTGCCAACGATTGAGCAGCAAAGGCTTCGTTCAATTCTATTTGTTCGATGTCTTGTAATTTCAAACCTGCTTGTGCTAACGCTTTTGGAATAGCTGCACAAGGACCAATTCCCATGTGAATTGGTTCAACACCAGCAACTGAACATGACACCATTCTAGCAATTGGCTCAAGGTTAAATTGCTTTACCATCGCCTCACTCATGACCATAACAAAGGCAGCTCCGTCTGAGGTTTGAGAGGAGTTTCCGGCAGTAATGATTCCTCCATTTTTGAATACAGGTCGTAATTTTCCAAGACCTGCAACTGTAGTCGATCTACGTATTCCCTCATCAGTATCGATGACTTGTTCGTTGATTACTCGTTTGTTACCTTTTACAATAACTTCCTCAACTGTGACTGGAACAATTTCATCTTTAAATTTCCCTTCATCAATTGCAGCGATTGCTTTCATGTGGGAATTGTATGAAAATTCATCTGCTTGTTCTCGAGTGATTCCCCATTTTTCAGCAACAGCCTCTGCTGTTGTACCCATTCCAGTTAAGTAGGATGGAGTAGTGCTGGCCACTTGATAGCTAGGTGCCATTTTGTAACCAGTCATCGGAATCATACTCATATTTTCAGTTCCACCCGCGATGTAACATTGTCCCATGCCTGCTTTTATTTTAGCAACGGCAATAGAAATAGTTTCCAAGCCAGATGCGCAGTATCGATTAACAGTTACCCCAGGTACTTCTTTTCCTATTGCTCGCAAAGAGATTTGACGACCAATTTGAAAACCTTGCTCACCTTCAGGATTAGCGCAACCAACGATTACGTCGTCTACTAACTTTCCATCAAAGCTAGGCATTTGTTCCATCATGTGTTTTACTACATCAACAGCCAAATCATCTGATCTATAAAATTTAAATCCGCCTTTGCCAGCCTTGCCGACTGCGGAACGATATGCTTTTACAATATATGCTTCCATGTATTTTCTTATTTGAAGCTACTTTGTTGAGTAGCGATTTTTTAATTAAAAATTAGTTTCTTAATGGCTTATTCGTCTGCAACATGTGCTGAATTCTTGCCATTGTTTTTTGCTCACCAGCCAAACTCAAGAAAGCTTCTCTTTCCACGTCCAATAAGTATTGTTCAGAAACTAAAGGATTACCACTTAAGTCACCACCACAAAGAACAAATGCAATTTTCTTAGCGATCAAGATATCATGCTCAGATGCATATTTTCCAAGTAGCAATTCGTTAGCAGCAGTGTACAATGCAGCCAAACCAGTTTGTCCTAAAACTTTGATATTGTTTCGTTCAGCTGGTTGTATATAGTTTGGAGATAAATCTAAAATTTTTCTCTTTGCTTCACCGATGTTTCTTTGAACATTCATCACTACTTCATCACGACCTTTTAATAAGTATCCGTGATTGTATGCTTCATGAGCAGATGTCGAAACTCCAGCCATTGCAACTGTTTTGAATTTTTCAATTAAAGATGGAATCATCACATCACCGTGTGTAAATTCATCAGATAGTCGAAGCGCAAATTCTTTAGTACCACCACCGCCAGGCAATAAACCAATTCCTGCTTCTACTAGTCCAACATAAGATTCAGCAGCGACAACTCCGGCATCACAGTGCATCAGGATTTCACAACCTCCCCCAAAAACATAACCTTGAGTAGCTGCTACAACCGGAATGGAAGAGTACCTGCATCGCATGGTAGTTTGTTGGAAAATATTAACTGCTTGATTTAATTGATCCCATTCTTGTTGGAATGCAAACATTCCAATCATCATCACATTAGCACCAACCGAGAAATTTTTATCATTGTTTCCAATTACTAAACCCCTCCATCCATCTTCTTCAGCGATTCGAATTGCTTCATTGATTCCATTTAAAACACCTTCGCCAATTGAGTTAGCTTTACTGGTGAATTCTAAACATAAAACACCATCTCCGATATCATGGAGCACTACTTCTGTATTTTTGAATACAGGAGCTTTCTCTCTCAAATTATCTAAAATGATAAATTCTTCAATTCCTTTGACAGGCTCGTATGATTTAGAGATTTGATTGTAAAAATAAGGAATGCCATCTTGAGTTTTATAAAAAGTATCATGTCCTGCAGCAGCCATTTCTTTTACCCAATCTGCAATCTTCTCTCCTTGTTTTTCAGCTAATTCAATTCCTTTTTTCACACCAACCATATCCCAATATTGGAATGGACCAACGTCCCAACCAAATCCTGCTCGAACAGCATCATCAATTGCAAATGTCGTATCTGAAATTTCAGGAACTCGATTTGAGACATATGCAAATAGTCCAAGCAAAGATCTTCTCACTAATTCTCCACCTTTGTCCTCAGCTTCAAAGAAGTGAGTGATTTTATTAGGTAAAGATTCGATTTCTTTTGCTTTTTTTACACTTGCCAAACTTGGTCTTTGAGAAGGAGCATACTTCATTGTTTGCAAATTCAAAGCGTTGATTACTCTTCGACCTTTTGCATCTTTCTCTTTTGTTTTTTGATAAAAACCTTGACCAGACTTATCTCCGTAGAATTTATTTTCCAAAAGGAAATTCATGTAAGCAGGTACATCCATTGTATGAACTTGTTCATCATCAGGACAGTTATCTTTGATTCCTTGCACTACTTTTGCGCTTGTATCATGTCCCACTAAATCACCTAGTCGGAATGTTCCAGTTTTAGGTCGTCCCATCGCAGGTCCAGTTAAAGCATCTGCTTCTTCAATTGATAATCCTAAGTCTAAAGTCAATTGTTGCACCTTCCCCATGGCATAAACTCCAATTCGATTGGCAATAAATGCAGGAGTATCTTTACAAAGCACTGTTTGTTTTCCCACGAAGCGATCTCCATAATTCATAAAGAAATCTATGACAGCTTGGTCTGTATCAGCCGTAGGAATAATTTCCAACAAACGCATATATCTTGCTGGATTGAAAAAGTGAGTTCCACAGAAATGAGCCTTGAAATCATCACTTCTACCTTCTGCCATCATATGGATTGGGATACCAGAAGTGTTTGAAGTAACCAAAGAACCCTCCTTTCTGAACTGCTCTACTTTTTCAAAAATTTGCTTTTTAATATCCAATCTTTCGACCACTACTTCGATAATCCAATCGCAATCTGAGATTTTTGCAAAATCATCAGTAAAGTTACCAGTCGTTATTCGGCTCGCGAATTTTTTATCATGAAAAGCAGCAGGCTTAGATTTTAAGGCAGCTTTAAGTGCTCCGTTGACAATACTATTTCGAACGGCTGGGTTGTCTTTTGCTTCGTCCTTAATGTCAAAAGGAACGATATCCAACAAAAGAACTTCCAAACCAATTCCTGCCAAATGTGCAGCAATACCAGAACCCATCAATCCAGAACCGAGGACGGCTACTTTGGAAATGTGACGTGATTTGGTTTTTAAAGCACCAGCGGTAGTGGTTGCTGTAATTTTGGTGTGATTCATTTTATGATTTATTTTAATTGTTTCTAAGTCTATATATGTTTAAACGTGAATTTCGAAATTGTGTTTGATAAAATGAAGTGTTCTTATTAAGATGCTTTCATTGAGTATTAAAAGAATCTTCTGATTGCAAAAATATATTTTTTAGAAAGGAATGGAATTAAACGAGTTGTATAATTATTCATCGATTATCATAAATAAATTGATGAATGAAATTGTAATTTACTCACAAATTTACAACTACAAAAGATGGATGCAAAGAAATAAACTTTATTGATTTTCGAAATAGCGAAGGGAAACTCCCTTTTGTAAAGTTCCCAGTAATGTGCCTAATTCACAAATATTACGGTAGATTACGGCTACTAAAAAGATAATACATAAATATTCAATCAATCTTGAGGAAGTAAATTGTTGGATAGTTTGAATTAATAGATTTCAATAAAACCAATTCATCAATTAAATTACCATCACAAATGTATATCGGTTTGGTCAACCCTAAAAGCAAAAAAGGATCTCGTGATGAACAACTGAAGAAATAATACGATATTCGGAAAGGACAAAAAATAAAAATAACTTTTCAATATTTCCAAAAAAATAAATTGCCTAAACTACTTCGGCCACAACATTTAAAATAATTTTAACTAAAAAACTATAAAATACGAGCCTCAATTAATAATTTGGTGCTTTTAAATACGTTAAATATTTTTATGTTTCGAGTAAGCTAGTTTTAACCTAACTTTTTACTAAAAAC
Organism: Saprospiraceae bacterium; assembly: GCA_029251525.1. Taxonomy (GTDB): domain Bacteria; phylum Bacteroidota; class Bacteroidia; order Chitinophagales; family Saprospiraceae; genus CAJQQY01. The sequence goes on from JAQXDE010000066.1 coordinate 492,374, forward strand.
AGAACTTAGCCAATATTTAAATACTTATTTTTTATTTGTACAAAATAATTGACAAAAAAAACTGTCTTATGATTCAAAATCCAATTTTATTATTCTTTTTCCGTCAAGAAACTGAAGACGACGGAGTTGCTTCTCAAAGCTTTTTTGATATAATCGTTCAAAGTGGAGCTTTAGGTATTGCCATTTTTGCAATTATGTTGGTGTTATCCTTTATTGGTTTATATATTTTTATTGAACGATATTTATCCATTAAAAAAGCAGCTCAAGTTGATGAAGGGTTTATGAATAATATTCGGGCAAATGTTTCCTCAGGTAGTATAGCTGCTGCAAAAGCACTTTGCCAAAATACAGATTCTCCTGTTGCTAGAATGGTGGAGAAAGGTTTGCAAAGAATTGGAAAACCACTTCGTGATATTGATACAGCAATTGAAAATGTCGGTAACTTGGAACTTTTTAAACTAGAGAAAAACTTATCGACACTAGCGACAATTGCAGGTGCTGCTCCAATGCTAGGTTTCTTCGGAACGGTTACAGGAATGATCTCTGCTTTTTACGAAATGTCAACTGCTGAAAATGTGACGCCAACTGTATTGGCTGGTGGTATTTATCAAGCACTATTGACAACTGCAGTAGGATTGTTTATTGGAATTTTAGCTTACCTAGGTTATAATATTTTGGTAGCTAATGTTGAAAAAGTAGTTTTTAAAATGGAAAGATCGACAGTTGAGTTCATGGATTTATTGCAGGAACCATCGTAAATAGTTAATCGATTAATTAGTCACGCTTTTTACTGATTGATCAATCAACCAATAATTATGAAGAAAAGAAATAAAGTAAGTGCGGAATTTAGTATGTCGTCATTAACTGACATTATCTTTTTGTTGCTGATCTTCTTTATGCTAACTTCGACATTGGTAAAATTAGACAATGTGGAGTTGCCTGAATCTGACTCTCAAACTGTGGCTCCAACATCTATTGCCGTTACTATCCCCAAAAAAGGAAAAATGATGGTCAACAATAAACCAATGTCATCACTTTCAAGGGTGAAAAGTGCAGTGCGTTCTTTGTACAATGAACAAGAAGATAAAAAGAATGCAACTATTACTATCGTTGCAGAAACAGGAACACCATGGGATAAAGTTGAAGATGTAATGGGGATTGCCGCTAACTTAAGAATGCGAGCTATACTTGCTACTCAGCCAAAGAAAAATTAATAAATATAGATAATTTGAATAATTCTTGATAACGAAATTTGGAGTCGTTGTTATCTAATAATTGCTAATCATTAATCTCTAAAAAAGATGGGTTTAAAGAAGAAAAATAAAGTAAGCGCAGAGTTTAGTATGTCGTCACTGACGGATATCATATTTCTATTATTGATATTCTTTATGTTGACTTCTTCGGTGGTTACCCCCAACGCTTTGAACCTTAAGATGCCCGGAAATAGCAGTAGTTCGGTCACAGTAAGTGAGAAACCAGATGATGTTACAATTACTCGGAAAGGAACATTAAGGGTCAACGGCAAGACTGTTTCCAAGGGTCAGTTAGATAGAAAGTTAAATGATATTCGAAGAAAAAAAGGGAGAAAAGTTAGTATGACTATTTCTCCAAAAAAAGGTGCGCCTACAGAGTCAGTGGTGCTTGTAATGGATGCTATGCGAAGATTAGGGATCAACGGAATTTTAGCAATGGAAGAAGATTAGTTTTTTATCGATCGGATGTAAAATCATTTTGTGTGTATTAATGTTTTTTATTATTTGATTGGTGCGAAATTTAATCTCTTTTAAGAAAAATTTAATACTTTTTTTAAAATTAATAGCCACCAAAAGTCTTTTTAAGTTAATCTTACTACAAAAAGAATTTTTAAAATCAGAAAATGTAATAACCCGATAAATCTGATTTTATAAATAAAAACTGTTTTTAGGAAAATTGTTTGTCAAAAAAAATGTAATTAACAATAATCAACGTAAGTGTTAATTTCAATTTTCGTTTGACGTTTAAAAAAAAAATTCTGTAAACCATTAAAAAGTTCAATATGGATCAATTACTTAGTCCAGCAGAAGAGAGAAATCAAAAAGCAGGAAAAATCACTAGTACTATTTTTCACATTATTATTATTGCCTTATTGTTTCTTCCATTTTTTACATATCCTGATCCACCTCCAGGTCAAGAAGGTGTGTTGGTTAGTCTAGGACAGCCAGAAGTGGGGATGAATGATACACCAGCAGACGCAGCTGCAGAACCTGAAACAGCCGAGGAAGTGGCTGATGAACCAATCGAAGAGACCATCACTGAACCGGTGGAGGAGGTAGTAGAAGAGGAGCCGGAGCCAGTAGTGGAGGAACCTAAAGTAGAACCCAAAAAGGAGGATACTAAAGCTGCAGATGATAAAAAAATAAGAGAAGACAAAGCATCAAAAGAGCTTGCGCTAAAACGTGAAAAAGAGAAAAAGAAACGAGAGGAAGCTGCGAAAGAAGCTAAAAAGAAAGCGGATGCAGAAGCGCGAGCGAAAAAAGAAGCCGCACGAAAAGCAAAATTGGCAGAGGAAGCTCGTAAAAAAGCTGCCCGTGAAAAAGCGGAGAGAGCAGCTGCGGAAGCTAAACGTCGAGCAGATGCAAAGAAGAAGGCTGAAGGATTGTTTAATACTGGTGGTAGTGGTTCTGGAACAGGAAACGGGGGAAGTACCGGTAATCAAGGGCAAACTGACGGTGATCCAAACGGGACAGCATTGGAGGGTTTAGGAGTGGGGTCAGTTGGTGGAAAACTGAGAGGTCGTGGAGGAAAGGGACCGAGTTT